>JAUZVC010000001.1:0-1767498 GCA_031844405.1 Rothia sp. ARF10 | reverse complement strand
AGCCAGCATCAGCCAGCACCGGACTCGATCACGCTTGGATCTTCGCGGGGGTCCCACTCTAGCAGCCTTCCGACTGCCTCCCAAACCGACTCTCACCGACATGGACTTGCGGGGTCAGACCCAGGGACCGGCCTACTTCGCGCTGGGCCTCAAGCCCTGCACCGTGGTGTCCGTTCCTCCCTCTCGGGCTGACGTCGAGAACATTAGACGACCTGTGCGGCGAACTCCAAATCGAGGCATTTCCGCAGGTCACAGCCCTGGGGAAACGACACCGGCCCCGCACCCCGCCTCGAGGGCGGAGGTGCGGGGCCGGCATACGGCGTCGTTCTGGCGTCACACGGGGACGACGTTGACGAGCTTGGGTGCGCGGACGATGACCGTGCGCACTCCCCCGGTGGTCGCGTCGACGACCTTGGGCAGCGCCAGCACCTTCTCGCGGAGCTCGTCCTCCGTGATGTCGGACGCCACCTCGAGGCGGTCGCGCACCTTGCCCTTGATCTGGACGACGCACGTCACCGTGTCCTCGACGAGCAGGGCCGGGTCCGCCACCGGGAAGTCGGCGTGCGTGAGCGACGCCGCGTGCCCGAGCCGGCACCACAGCTCCTCGGCGATGTGGGGCGCGAGCGGGGCGACCATGAGGACGAGCTGCTCGGCAGCGTCGCGGGGCACGCGCTCGAGCTTGGTGAGCGCGTTGTTGAGCTCGATGAGCCGGGCGATCGCGGTGTTGAAGCCCAGCTCGTCGTAGTCACGGCGCACCGCGTCGATGGTGCGGTGGAGCACCCGGAGCGTGGCGTCGTCCACCGGCTCGTCGACGACACGGACCTCACCGGTCTCCTCGTCGACGACGTTGCGCCAGAGCCGCTGGAGGAAGCGCTGGGAGCCGACGATGGCGCGGGTGTCCCACGGCTTGCTCTGGTCGAGCGGGCCCATGCCCATCTCGTAGAGCCGCAGGGTGTCGGCGCCGTAGGCGGCATACATGTCGTCCGGGGAGACCATGTTCTTGAGCGACTTGCCGATCTTGCCGAACTCGCGCGTCACCGGCCGGCCCTGCCAGGTGAAGGACACCTCGCCCGAGTCGCCGACGACCTCCTCGACCTCGCTCGCCTCGACAGGCTGCCCGCGGTCGTCGCGGTAGGCCGGCGCCTGGATGTAGCCCTGGGAGAAGTAGGTCCGGAACGGCTCCTCGCTCGTCACGTGGCCGAGGTCGAAGAGCACCTTGTGCCAGAAGCGGGCGTAGAGCAGGTGGAGCACGGCGTGCTCGACGCCGCCGATGTAGAGGTCGACGCCACCGGGGTCGACCGCGTCGTCGGGGGCGCCTGGCACCGGCGTCTCACGCGGACCGATCCAGTACTCCTCGGTCGCCGCGGAGACGAGCTCCTCGCGGTTCTCCGGGTCGAGGTAGCGGAGGTAGTACCAGCACGAACCCGCCCAGTTTGGCATCGTGTTGGTCTCGCGCCGATAGCGCTGCACCCCGCGCCCGTCACCGAGGTCGAGGTCGACCTCGACCCACTCGCGGACCCGACCCAACGGCGGCTCCGGCTCGCTGGCGGCGTCGTCGGGGTCGAAGGTGCGCGGGCTGTAGTCGGGCACCTCGGGGAGCTCGACGGGGAGCATCGACTCGGGGACGCCGTGGGCGACGCCGTCGGCGTCGAAGACGATCGGGAACGGCTCGCCCCAGTAGCGCTGTCGCGAGAAGAGCCAGTCGCGCAGCTTGTAGCTCACCGTCGCCTCGCCGTGCCCACGCTCGACGAGCCAGTCGATCATCGCGGCCTTGGCCTCGGCGACCGGCTTGCCGTTGAGGTCGATCTCGTCGTTGGCCGAGTTGATGGCCGGCCCCTCGCCCGTGAACGCCTCGTCCTCCGGGTGACCCTCCGTCGGCTGGACCGTGCGGATCCGGGGCAGGTCGAAGTTGTCGGCGAAGTGCCAGTCGCGCTCGTCCTGTCCGGGCACGGCCATGATCGCGCCGGTCCCGTAGCCCATGAGGACGTAGTCGGCGACGAAGACCGGGATCTCGGCGCCGGTGGCCGGGTTGACGGCATACGCGCCGGTGAAGACCCCGGTCTTGTCCTTGCCCTCGATCTGTCGCTCGACGTCGCTCTTGCGCGAGGCCGCACGCCGGTATGCCGTCACCGCGGCCGCCGGGGTCGGCTCGCCTCCCGTCCACGCCGGGTTCGTCCCGGGCGCCCACTCGCCCGCAGGCACGAGCGCGTCGACGAGCGGGTGCTCGGGCGCGAGCACCATGAAGGTCGCGCCGAAGAGGGTGTCGGGCCGGGTCGTGAAGACCTCGATCGGGTCGACCTCGGGTGCGCCTGCCACCGGGAACGCGACGCGGGCGCCGTGGCTGCGGCCGATCCAGTTGCGCTGCATGGCCTTGACCTTGTCGGGCCACTGCACGCGGTCGAGGTCGTCGGCGAGGCGGTCGGAGTAGGCGGTGATCCGCATCATCCACTGGCGCAGGTTGCGCTTGAAGACGGGGAAGTTGCCGCGCTCGGAGCGGCCCTCGTTGGTGACCTCCTCGTTCGCGACGACCGAGCCCAGGCCGGGTGCCCAGTTGACGGGGGCCTCCGAGGCGTAGGCGAGGCGGTGGCTGTCGATGATGTCGGCCCGCTCGACCGCACTGAGGTCAGCCCACTCGCGGCCGTCCTCGGCGGGCAGCGGCCGGGCGCCGCCGGCGTACTCCTCGACGAGCTCGGCGATCGGCCGGGCCCGGCCGCGCCCGCCGTCGGGCCGCTCGGCCTCGGTGTCGTACCAGCTGTTGAAGATCTGCAGGAAGATCCACTGAGTCCAGCGGTAGTAGTCCGGGTCCATCGTGCGGATCGCCCGCCGGTTGTCCAGACCGAGGCCGAGGCGGCGCAGCTGCCGGGCCATGATGTCGATGTTGGCCTCGGTGGTGACACGGGGGTGCTGACCGGTCTGGACGGCATACTGCTCGGCCGGCAGGCCGAAGGCGTCGTAGCCGAGGCAGTGCAGGACGTTCTTGCCGAGCATCCGGTGGTAGCGCGAGAAGACGTCCGTGGCGATGTAACCGAGCGGGTGCCCGACGTGGAGGCCGGCGCCGCTCGGGTACGGGAACATGTCGAGCACGAGCATGTGCCCGCCGGAGTACGAGGCGACCTTCTCGGGGTCGGCGAACGGGCCGGAGGGGTTCGGCGCGTCGAAGGTGCCGTCCGCCTCCCAGCGGTCCTGCCACGCCAGCTCGATCCGGTCGGCCAGCTCGGCCGTGTAGCGGTGCGCCGTCTCGCTCATCTCATCCTTGCCTTCTCGAAGTCATGCGGCTGGCTGCCCACGAAAAAACCCCTCTCGCAGGAGGGGTTGGCCGCGGTGACGTCCGGGTCGGACGGTCAGCGCGGCTCGGGAAGGAGCTGCAGCCCTGCCATGCCCGAAGAGTAGCGCAGCCGTGGTCGGCGACGGCCCGGCCACCAGGAGACGGGACGCGCCCTCGCCCGGCTCACATGGGCCGGCCCCCGACGGGGTACGGCAGGTCGGACACCCGCGATCAAGGAGCGACATGTACGACGCACTCGTCATCGGTGGAGGGCCGGCCGGGCTCCAGGCCGCACTCACCCTCGGGCGCATGCACCGCCCCACCCTGCTGCTCGACTCGGGCGCCTACCGGAACGCCCCGGCAGCGGCCGTGCACAACCTCGTGCTGGGCGACGGCCACCCGCCGCAGGAGCTGAGGGCGAACGCGCTCGCCGAGGTCACGGCATACACGGCAGTGGAGGTTCGTCGGGCCGCAGCGACGTCCGTGAGGCGTGAGGACGACGACCGGTTCGTCGCCGTGCTGGACGACGGCACGGAGGTCACCGCGCGCACCGTCGTCCTCGCCACCGGGGTCCGAGACGTCATGCCGGACGTGCCCGGCTTCGCGGAGCAGTGGGGTCGCACGGTGCACGTCTGCCCGTTCTGCCACGGACACGAGCTCGAGGGCAAGCGCGTCGCCGTCGAGGCCGGCCCTTCGGCGCCGCACCTGGTGTCGATCTTCGAGGGCATCGCCGCACGCGTCGAGGTCGTTCCGGACGTGAGCGCGGTCGAGCTGACCCCCGAAGGCCTCCGGGTCGCCGGGGGCCTCGGCGAGGTGGTGGTGGACGGGCTCTTCGCGCAGCCGGACATCGTCCAGGCCGCCCCGTTCGCAGGTCAGCTGGGACTCGGGCTCCGCGCCAGCGGCTGCATCGCGATCGACGTGCACGGGCACACCAGTCTGCGTGGGGTCCTCGCCGCGGGGGACGCAGCGCATGTCGAGGACCTCGAGATGCCGGTCCAGTCCGTGCTCGCCGCCGCGTATGCCGGCCAGGTCGCCGCTGCGTCGGCCCTCGAGCTGCTCGTCCTCCCCCAGGTGACCGGGGCGCGCGCCGGCGCCACACCCTGAGGAGTCGGCGTCAGTGGTGGTACGCGTGCACGACGGCGTGACCCTTGCCGCGGCCGATGAGCCAGCGGTTGACCGGCACGGTGACGACGAAGGCGACCGCCAGCGCGAAGGTGAGCGCGCCCCAGAAGAGCCACGTCCCGAGACCGGCGTCCATCGCCCCGGGGACGACGAGCATGATGGCGTTGTCGATGACCTCCATGACGGTGATGGACACGGTGTCGGCGGCGAAGGCCACCCCGAGCGCGGTCGCCAACGGGACGCCGGCGCGGAGCACGGGCGTGATCGTCAGCGCGTAGCCGAAGACGAACGCGAGCACGACGGCGAGGACGATCGTCGCGAGGTTCGAGAGGCCGAGGGCGGTCCCGATGGCGAGCCCGAGGACCTCACCGATCGCACAGCCGGTGAGGCAGTGGAGGGTGGCACTCGCCGCCTGGGACCAGGAGGCTCGGCTCGACGTGTGCTGACCGTGGGCGTGGTGTGGGGTCGAGGCGTTCATGATGTCGGCAACCATACCCTAGGGGGGTATATTCCACGCCTCAGAGCCGCTCGCGCAGCCAGGCGAAGTCGGCCTTGTGGTCGTCGGGTCCTCCCGGGGTCTCGCAGACGACCGGGGCGCCGGCCGAGCGGACGACACCGGCGAGGAGGTCCGCGTCGATCTGGCCGGACCCGAAGTTGGCGTGCCGGTCGGCGCCGGAGTCGAAGGCGTCGCGGCTGTCGTTGCAGTGGACGAGGTCGATCCGCCCCGTGATGGCGAGGACGTCGTCGACGACCGTCTCGAGGGGGTTGCCGCCGGCGTGCGCGTGGCAGGTGTCGAGGCAGAAGCCGACCCGGTCCGCCTGCGACGCGGAGCCGATGGCGTCCCAGACGCGGGCGATGCGGTCGAGGTAGCGGGCCATCGCGTTGTCGCCCCCTGCGGTGTTCTCGAGCAGGAGCGGCACCTTGAGGTCGGTCGCCTCGACGGCCTTGCGCCAGTTGTCGAACCCGACCGCCGGGTCGTCGCCCTTGTTGACGTGTCCGCCGTGGACGATGAGGCCCTTGGCGCCGACCGAGGCCGCCGCGTCGACATGCTGCTGGAGCAGCTTGCGCGAGGGGATGCGGATGCGGTTGTTCGTCGTCGCGACATTGATGACATAGGGAGCGTGGACGTAGAGGTCGACTCCCGCCGCCTCGGCGTCGGCCCGCAGGCCGTCGGCTCCGCCGGCATACCGGATCTCCGGGCCCTTGTAGCCCTGCGGGTCGCCGAGGAAGAACTGCACGAGGGTCGTGCCGCGGGCGGCCGCCTCGGCGAGCGGGTCGGTCTGGTCGACGTGGGCACCGATGGTCAGCGACATGCCGCCCAGTCTAGGAACGACCCCTGTCAGCGGCGGCGAGTACCGGGGTCCGCACCGGCAGCGGGGCGAAGTCGAGCGTGCCGTCGTCGACACGCCTTGCGGACATGAGCCGGAGGTCCGCGAAGTAGTTCTGGCGCACCGTCCAGGGCGCGGCCGTGCCCTGCTTGGGCAGGAGGTGGCGTGACCGCTCGAGGTAGCCCGACGTCAGCTCGAACGGCGGCGTGCCCTCGTCGAGCGGCGCCGCAGGGCGGGGAGTCGCCGACGCCGTCCCGGTCGCGCGCAGGTGCTCGAGCACCGCGCACACGAACCGCGACGTGAGGTCGGCGCGCAGGGTCCACGAGTTGTTGGTGTAGCCGAGGCAGACCGCGAGGTTGGGGACGCCGTCGAACATCGCGCCCTTGTAGAGGAAGTGCTCGTGCGGCGCGAACGTCCTCCCGTCGACGCTGAAGGCGATGCCGCCGGCCACCTCGATGCGCAGGCCCGTCGCCGTGACGACGGCGTCGGCGTCGAGCTCGGCGCCGCTGCCCAGCCGGATCCCGGTGCGGGTGAAGGTCTCGACGGTGTCGGTGACGACGCGGGCGCGCCCCGACTGCAGCGCCGAGAAGAGGTCGCCGTCGGGCACGACGCACAGCCGCTGGTCCCAGGGGTCGTAGGTCGGGGTGAAGTGCTCGCGCACGACGTCCTCGCCGACGAGCCGGGAGTTGGTGCGAGAGAGCACGCGGCGCACGGCCCGCGGGAAACGTCGCGACGCCTCGAAGAGGCCGACGTTCTGGAGGACGTTCTTGCCCCGGACGGCACGTCGCGCCATCTGCTCGGGCAGCACGCGGCGAAGCAGCCCTCCGACCCTGTCGACGGCCGGGAGCGGCAGGACGTAGGTCGGGCTGCGCTGGAGCATCGTCACCTGCTCGGCTCCGCGCTCCGCGAGCGCCGGCACGAGCGTCACCGCCGTGGCGCCGGACCCGATGACGACGATGCGCTTGCCCGCCGGGTCGAAGGCCTCGGGCCAGAACTGCGGGTGGATGATCGGCCCGTCGAACTCCGCTCGACCGGGGAAGTCGACGACGTGCCCGGTGTCGTAGGAGAAGTAGCCGGTGCAGACGTAGAGGAACCGGGCGCTGTGCTCGACGAGCCCCTCGACCGTCTCCGCCTTGACCGTCCACCGGCCGGTGCCCGACGACCATGCTGCCGAGATGACGCGCTGGTCGTGGTGGACGTGCTCGGCGACGCCGAACTCGGCGGCGGTGTCGCGGATGTAATCGCGGATCGACTCGCCTGTGGCGAGCACGTCGTTGCCGGCCCACGGCCGGAACGGGTAGGCGAACGTGTGGACGTCGGAGTCGGAGCGCACCCCGGGGTAGCGGAAGAGGTCCCACGTCCCACCGAGCGCGGGACGCGACTCGAGCACGGCATACGAGACCGCCGGGTCCATCCGCCTCAGACGGCAGGCTGCGCCGACCCCGGACAGGCCGGCTCCCACGACGAGGACCTCGACGTCGAGGCTGCGCATCGCACTCCTGACCCTGGGTGGCGCGGACAGCCACATGAAACCACGTCGGCGGACGACCGTACGGGCCGGGGACGGAGGTGCCGGCGTCCATCGGTGCGTGCGAGCATGAGGCCCCATCACCGACCTCCCGGGACCCTGCGTGCTGCTCTTCGCCCTCATCGCCCTGACCGTCGTCGGGCTCCTCACCTTCTGGCTGCACCGGCGCCTCGTCGTGGCGCCGGGCTGGCAGACGCGGTGGCGGTATGCCGTCTCGCTCCTCATCGTCGCCCTCACCGCGCTCGCGGTGGTCGCCATCGCCGGCGGGCTGCGGTGGGGCACGGCCGACGACACCCGGGTGGCCGCAGCGGTCGCGCTCACCTGGCTCGTCGTCGCCCTCTATCTCGCGATCGGGCTCGCGGTCGCCCAGCTCGCCGCCGTCGTCGTCTGGCTCGCCACCCCCAGGGAGCGCCGGCGCCCGGTCCTTCGCGGGTTCAACCGGGCTGTCGCGGCAGTCGTCACGGTCGCGGCGCTGGGCACGACGGCATACGGGGTCATCGAGGCGACCGACCCGGTGGTGACGCGCACGACGCACCGCTCGGCGGAGCTGCCGGCGTCCTTCGACGGGGCGACCGTCGCGCTCGTCACCGACCTGCACGCCGGGGTCGTGCACGGCCAGGACTTCGCGCGCACCGTCGTCGACCGCGTCAACGCCGCCCGGCCCGACCTCGTCATCCTCTCCGGTGACGTCGTCGACGCACCCTTCGAGCGGCACCGGGCCGAGATCGCGCCGCTGGCCGACCTCGTGGCACCGCTCGGGGTCTTCGCGGTGACCGGCAACCACGAGATGTACACCGGCACGACGGCCGAGTGGGTGGCCGAGTGGGAGCGGCTCGGCATCAGCGTCCTGTCGAACTCCTCGCAGGTCGTCACCCGCGGCACGGACACCATCCGCGTCGCCGGCGTGCACGACCGGGAGGGCACCGGGACGTTCTCCCCCGACCCGGAGCGGGCACTCGCGGACACCGGCGACGCGTTCACCCTGTATGTCGCGCACCAGCCGGTCATGGCCGAGGTCTCGGCCGACCGGGGCGTCGACCTCCAGCTGTCGGGGCACACCCACGGCGGGCAGGTCTGGCCCTTCGAGCTCCTCGTGCCGCTCCAGCAGCCGATGGTCGAGGGGTTCGCCGTCATCGAGGGCGTCCCGGTCATCACGAGCCGGGGCGCCGGCACGTGGGGCCCGCCCGTGCGCGTCGCCGCGGCTCCGGAGATCCCGATCGTCACCCTGAGGAGGGGCTGACATGTCCGACCCCGTGGCCCAGGACGGGCCCCTCTACCGCTCGGTCGTCCGGCCGAGCACCCCGCTCGTCGTCGTCGGCGCCGCAGTGGCCGCCGTCGGCGTGCTCACCGGCCTGCTCGTCGCGGCCATGGGCGGGATGTCGGTCGCCCTCGGCGCCGTCGTGCTCGTCGCCCTCGTCCTGCTCGGCTGGCTCGTCGCCCGCGGTCCGGTGCGGGTCACCGTGACGCGCGACGCCGTGCGGGTGGGCTACCCCTTCGCCTCGCGGACGATCCGCATCTCGGACGTCACCGATGTCGGCGCCGGCGACCACGTCGACGGTGTCGGCTACGGCTGGGGCGTGCGCTGGGAGGGCCGCGGCAAGTGGGCCTACCGGGTCGGCGGGCCGATGGCGACCCTCGTGCACCGAGGCGGCCGGCTCGGGGTGTCCGTGGCCGACCCGCACGAGTTCGTCGAGGCCGTCGTCGACGCCCGCCAGGACATCGCGTGAGCGGCGTCGTCGTCGGCGAGGACGGTCTCGCGAGGCCGGTCTGGGCGTCGGTCGACCTCATGCTGCGCGACTACTACGACACCGAGTGGGGCATGCCGGTCCGCGACGAGCGCGGGGTCTTCGAGCGGCTCTCGCTGGAGGCCTTCCAGTCCGGACTCTCCTGGGCGACGATCCTGCGCAAGCGGCCGGCCTTCCGGGAGGCGTTCGCGGGGTTCTCGCCGGACGCCGTCGCCGGTTTCGGCGACGACGACGTCGAGCGCCTCATGGCCGACGCGGGCATCGTCCGCAACCGGGCCAAGGTGCTCGCCACCATCCAGAACGCCCGCGCGACGCTGGCGCTGCGCGAGGACGCGGACGGCGACCTCGCGGCATACGTCTGGTCGTTCCGCCCCGAGCGGACGCCGCGGCCCCGCACCCACGCCGACGTCCCGACGACGTCGCCCGAGTCGCTGGCGCTCTCGAAGGGGCTCAAGCGCAAGGGCTTCACCTTCGTCGGCCCGACGACGATGTTCGCCCTCATGGAGGCGATCGGCATCGTCGACACCCACCTTGTCGACTCGCACCGGCGCGGGACGTCCGGCGTCTGGCCGAACTGACGCCACGTCCCCGCGGCCCGTGCGAGGCTCGCGCCGTGACCGACGACCCGCACCAGGACTTCGCCCGCGAGAGCTTCACCCGGCGCGGGGTCACCCACGAGCTCCTGCGCTCCGGGCACGGGCCCGCCGTCATCGTCGTCGCCGAGATCCCCGGCGTCACCCCGCGAGTGCTCGACCTCGCGCGGAAGGTCCGTGACCTCGGGTGCACGGTCGTGCTGCCGGTGCTCTTCGGGCGGGTCGGCCACGACGCCCACCCGGACTCCGCCGGCCGCCTCGGGGCGGCCGCGGCGATGGCGCGCGCCGGGGTGTCGGTCTGCGTGAGCCGCGAGTTCACCCTGCTCGCGACCGGCCGGACCTCGCCGGTCGTCCCGTGGCTGCGCGACCTCGCCGCCGCGGAGCACCAGCGGTGCGGTGGGCCCGGCGTCGGAGCTCTCGGGATGTGCCTGACCGGCGGGTTCGCGCTGGCAATGGCGACCGACGAGCGCGTGCTCGCGCCGGTCCTCGCGCAACCGTCGCTGCCGCTCGGGCTCACGCCGTGGCAGCGCAGGTCGATCGACGTCTCACCCGACGAGCTGGCGGTCGTCGCACAGCGGTGCGCTCACGGGCTGCAGGTGCTCGGACTGCGCTTCGCGGGCGACCGGCTCGCGCCGAGGGAGCGGTTCGCGTTCCTCGAGCGGACGCTCGGCGACGCGTTCGTCGCGATCGAGCTGCCGGACTCCGCGGCCGACCCGCACGGCGCCATGCCTGCGCACTCGACGCTCACCGAGCACCTCGTCGACTCCCCCGGCGAGCCGACCCATGAGGCGCTCCAGCAGGTGCTCGACCTCTTCCGTACGCGGCTGCTGCCCGGCACCTGAGCCCCCGGCAGGGTCGCCTCAGCCCTCGCTCGGGAACCGCACGTCCTCGAGCGGCCGGCCGAAGAGCCGTCGGACCACCTCGAGCTGCAGCAGAAGCCAGGACAACCCGGCGCCGACACCGCACAGGGCGGTCCCCCACGACTGCAGGCTCGCCAGGACGCCCAGCAGGCCACCGAGCGCCCCGGCTACGAGCGTGTTGATGACCATGACGAAGAACCCTGTGCTCCCGATGACCTGGGCCGGCAGTGTGCGCCGGTCTCCGAGCGCGAACGTCGCCATGAGACCGGCGTCGTCGTCCCGGGTCGACGCGGTGAGGTAGGGCGTGATCTCGGGCGCCAGCTCGACGTAGGCCGCCCGCAGGCGGTTCATCGCCCGGACGAGCTGCACGTCCTCCGAGCTCGCCATCGCCACGCGCATGGCGGTGAGCGTCCCGAGGACCAGGGACGCCGCGGCGAAGCCGATCGCGAGCCCGAGCAGCGACCGGTCGAACCCCGCCCCCTGGGCCACGAGGGCGAGGACGACGAGGAAGGCAGAGATGACCGTGAGCAGGATCGAGATCCGGCTCATGACCTCGCTCCACGTCATCGAGCGGGTGCCGAGCAGGCTCCAGTGCTCCGTGGCGAGCAGCGTCGCCAGCTCCGGCCGGGGCCGCACCTCGTCACCCGGAGCCTCGTCATCCGTGGCCATGACGTCGAGTGTCCTCCGGAGAGGCCCGGCGGATGGGCAGAACGACGAAGGGCCGGACATCATGTGTCCGGCCCTTCGTCGTTCGGTGGAGCATAGGAGATTCGAACTCCTGACCTCTTCCATGCCATGGAAGCGCGCTACCAACTGCGCCAATGCCCCGAGTCGCCCCGGTGGGTCGGCCCCCTTGCGGGGACTGCGGAAGTCTAAACCGGTCGCTCCCGTGCCACCAAATCGAGGTCAGGCGAGCCCGTCACCACGGGCCACAGCCGTTGCCGCGGACTGGTTCCACGTCTGGATCCGCCACCCTGCGCGGCCCTCGACGAGCTCGGCCCAGTGGCAGTTGCCGAGTCCTCCGAGTGCGAGCCACGAGGTGCGCTGGTCGATGCCGACGAGGTCGGCCGCGAGAGCACGCCCGGCGACACCGTGGGTGGCGACGACGGCACACTCCCCCGGCGCGAGGTCGGCGAGCAGCGCCTCGACGCCCGCGCGACAGCGCACGGCGACGTCGGCCACCGACTCACCGTGCCCGCCCCGCCTGAAGTCGTCGCCGCGCAGCAGCCTGTCCATGTCCTCGGGGTAGCCGGCGCGCACCTGCTCCCCCGTGAGCCCCTGCCACGCACCGGCGTGGATCTCGCGGAAGCGCTCGTCGGTCGAGAACGGTATGCCGTCCACCCGCGCCACCGTCTCGCCCGTCACCGCCGCGCGGGACAGGTCGGACGCGACGACGCGCACCGGCGAGAACGCGGCGAGCGCCCGCGCCGCGGCGGCCGCCTGCTCGACCCCGCGCTCGGACAGGGGCGAGTCGAGCTGCCCCTGCCAGACGCCGGCGGCGTTGTGGGTGGTCTCGCCGTGCCGGAGCACGATGAGGCGCCGTGGTGCGTCGCCGCGCATGACCCGCTCGTTGGGGCCCGGGGTCACCGGCCGCCCTGCTCCGTGCCGACGGCGCCGAGGTCGACCTCGGGGCAGTCCTTCCAGAGGCGCTCGAGCTCGTAGAACTCGCGCTCCTCGTCGTGCTGGACGTGGACGACGATGTCGCCGAAGTCGATGAGCACCCAGCGACCGTCGCGCTGGCCCTCGCGGCGCACCGGCTTGGCGCCGAGCTCGCGCAGCGAGTCCTCGACCTCGTCGACGATGGCGCCGACCTGGCGCTCGGTCTCGGCCGAGGCGATGACGAAGATGTCGGTGATCGCGAGCTGCTCGCTCACGTCGATGCCGACGATGGTGGTGGCGAGCTTCTCGGCCGCCGCGTGCGCGGCGGAGCGAGCGAGCTCGAGGGAACGGTCAGTGGCTGGCACGGGACTCCTCGTCCTGGTCCGTCACCGAGGCGGACGGTGCGTCGGACGACGCAGCCGACCTCCCGGCATACAGGTGGTGTTTGTTGATGTACTGGACGACGCCGTCGGGCACGAGGTACCAGACCGGCTCGCCGTCGGCGACGCGGTCACGGCAGTCCGTCGAGCTGATCGCCATGGCGGGCACCTCCTGGAGGGTGACCCGGTCCTGCGGGAGGCCCGACTCCGAGAGCTCGTAGCCGGGGCGGGTGACGCCGATGAAGTGCGCGAGCTCCCACAGCTCGTCGATGTCCTTCCACGACAGGATCTGCGCGAGGGCGTCGGCGCCCGTGATGAAGAAGAGCTCGTCCTCGGGGTGCTGTGCCCTGAGGTCGCGCAGCGTGTCGATCGTGTAGGTCGGGCCCTCGCGGTCGACGTCGACGCGGCTCACGAGGAAGTGCGGGTTGGACGCGGTCGCGACGACGGTCATGAGGTAGCGGTGCTCCGCCTCGCTGACGACCTTGTCGGCCTTCTGCCACGGCTGACCGGTGGGGACGAAGATGACCTCGTCGAGCCCGAAGAGCGACTGCACCTCCGACGCCGCGACGAGGTGGCCGTGGTGGATCGGGTCGAACGTCCCACCCATCACGCCCAGGCGACGCCGCTCAGTGCTCAGTGGTGGCCCTGGTCGTGCATCGTCCCGCCGTGGGCGTGGGCGAGCTCGGTCGAGTGGTGGTCGTTCTTCTCGTCGACCGGCGTGTGCCGCTGGGCGGTGCCGCGGAAGGCCCACGTCACGCCGAGCAGCAGCGCGAAGGCGACGAGGGCGAGGACCCCGAAGGCCCACGGGGGCATGGGGAGCTCGTGGGTGGCGGCTTCCTCTGCCAGGACACGGGCGGCGTGCGACGTCATGACGAGCAGCCTACCGGTCCCGTTGTCCACGGGCTCCGTCCACAGGCCTGTGCACACACGCGTGGCGAAGGGGCCGATCCTGTGGACGACACGCGCGGGTGTCGACACTCGCCGAGAAACGCGCCGGATCATCTTGCGCCGCAACCGTGTTGGGCGATAGACAGGTGCCCACGAACAACCGCTCGGGCACCCGAGGCAAGGGCGGAAGTCGGGTCGAAGGAGAACGGCAGTGCCACCGAACCCGGTTGAGGGGGCGGATGGGGGGTCACACTCCCAGTCGCGAGCGACATCGCGGGGCACGCCGCGGCCGACGGCCAGAGTCGAAGTTCTTCCCGGTGCTGCCGGGACGACGCCACTGTCGCGTGGCACCCTCGGCGGGTCCCCCCGTCGGGAACGACCGGCTCAGTAAGGGCTAGCCCCAACGCCGAAGGCCCCCGATCTCATACATCGGGGGCCTTCGGTGGTGTCCCGGCTCGCGGCCCGCACCGGCCACCTACGCTGAACCCCATGCCCGCGCCCGCCACCGCCGTCACGCTGAGCATGGTCATCCCGATGTTCAACGAGGAGGCCGTCCTCCCCCTGCTCGTCGAGCGGCTGCGCCCGCTCGCGGACGGGATGGGCACGGCATACGAGGTGGTCGCGGTGGACGACGGCAGCACCGACGCGACGCCGGTCGTCCTCGAGCGGCTGCGGCGCGAGTGGCCCGAGCTGCGCATCGTCCGGCTGCGGGCCAACGCCGGACACCAGGCGGCGATCTCCGCCGGGCTCCAGCGCGCCCGCGGCGACTACGTCGTCACCCTCGACGCCGACCTCCAGGACCCGCCGGAGATCATCCCGGAGATGCTGCGGATCGCACGCGAGGACCACGTCGACGTCGTCTACGGCGTGCGTGAGGACCGTTCGACCGACACGGCGTTCAAGCGCTGGAGCGCACGGATGTTCTACCGGGCCATCCGCCGGCTCGGCGCCGTCGACGCCCCCGCCGACGCCGGCGACTACCGGCTCATGTCGCGCGCGACCGTCGACGCGGTGAACTCGCTGCCCGAGCACAACCGCGTCCTGCGGTTCGTCGTGCCGGGCCTGGGGTTCCCCTCGGGCTCGGTCGGCTACACCCGCGAGGTGCGCGCGGCGGGCACGTCGAAGTACCCGCTCGCCAAGATGGTCCGGCTCTCGATCGACTCGGTCACCGGGTTCTCGCACGCTCCCCTGCGCTTCGCGACGTGGCTCGGCCTCCTCGGCGGGCTCGCCGCCCTCGGCGTCCTCGTGTATGCCGTCGTCGCCCGCCTCCTCGGCCACGTCCTGCCCGGCTGGACCTCGACGGTCGTCATCGTCGCGGCGGTCGGCGCGGTGCAGCTGCTCGCACTCGGCATCCTCGGCGAGTACGTCGGGCGCATGTATGCCGTCATGCAGGCCCGCCCGACCTACTTCGTCGCGCACGACTCGCTGCACTCCAGCTCGCGGGACGCCAGCTCGGTGGACACCAGCTCGGTGGATGCCAGCTCGGTGGACACCGGCTCGCTGGGCGCCGACACGCTTGACACCGGCTCGCTGGACGCGGAGCGGTGAACCGGGCTCGGCTGGCCGCCGTCGGCCTGCTCGTCGGCGCCCTCCTCGGCCTCGGCGGCTGGTTCCTCGCCGGCCGGGGAGACGAGGCGTCGCCGGACACCCGGGCCCGCACCTCCGGTGGTGCGCTGACGTTCACGCTGCCCGAGTCGTGGCGCACCCTGGAGTGCGAGACCGACGAGGGCGACTGCGTGCGGGTCGCGACCCCCGACATGGCCGAGGAGCAGGCGGCGACGGTGTCGTTCCTGCCGCCGAACCCCGTCGAGGGCACGCCGGTCGACGCCCTGCTCTCCCCCGAGCCGGCCGTGCCGGGCCGCACCCCGATCACCGTCGACGGACTGCCGGCGATGCGGCTCGACCCGGGCGACGCCGGTCAGGACACGATCCTCGTCGCCGGCCGGGCCCGGGTCGAGGCCGGATCCGTCTTCATGGTCGTCTGTCCCCTGGGTGGCGACGCCGACCGCGCCCGCGACGTGTGCGACCAGGTGGTGCGCACCCTCAAGGTGACCCGCTAGCCCTCACGCGCCAGCGCCTCGAGACGGCCGCGCAGCAGAGCCCGAGCCCTCGTCGGCGTCAGCAGCGTCGGCACCGTGCCTCCGAGGAAGGTGAGGCCGTCGAGGAAGACGTGGAGCTCGTCCACCCCGCGGGCCAGGGCCCTGGGGACGACCCCGGGCTCGACCGGCGGTCGCCTGCCGGTGACGTCGGCGACGGCCATCGCGCACACGTGGCGTTCACCGTGCCACGCCTGCTCGGCCAGGCCGGGGCGGGTGTCGACCGTGCGGCTGCGGGCCATGAAGGCGAGGTAGACCCGCACCTCCGCCAGACGGTCGTCGTCCAGAGGGAGGAGCTGCTCGAGCAGAGACTGGGCTCGCTCGAGACCCGGCTCCTGCTGCTCGAGGACGTCCCGGATCCGCTGCGGGATGTCGGAGAGGCTCGCATCGAAGGCGAAGTCGAGCAGCTCGGACTGGGTCGCGAAGTAGTGGCGCACCGCGCCGGTCGACCAGCCCGACTCGGCCGCGACCGCACGGACGGTGGCGCCCTCGACCCCGACGCGGGCGACGACGCGCCGCACCGCGGCGCCGAGCTCGGCTCGGCGCTCCGCGTGGTCGACGACCTTGGGCACGGCGAGATTTTCGCACAGGTGTGTCATCTCGTGGTTGACTGAACCCGGACCGGTTTTCGGACGCTTGTGTCACAACAGACCTGGAGGCACGTCATCGACGTCGCACTGATCGGCGGGCTCGCGCTGCTCGCCCTCGTGGACAGCACGAGCTTCGGGACGCTCGGAGTCCCGGTCTGGATGCTCGTCCAGCCGCGACTTCGGGCCGTCGCGGTGCTGGCCTATCTCGCGGTCATCGCGGTGTTCTACTGGCTGCTCGGCCTTGCGCTCCTCCTGGGTGCGCAGGCGCTCACCGACGTGGCGGGCACGGTGTCGGACTGGGCCGACTCGCGGCCCGTCGTCATCGCCCAGCTCGTCCTCGGCGTGGCGCTCTTCGTGGCGAGCTTCGCGTTCACGCGCAAGCGCGGCGAGGCGCGTCGGGCGCGTCGCGGCGACCGCCCGACCCGGATCCGGCGCTGGACCGCACGGGCCGTCGGTCCCGAGGCGACCATCGGCACCGTCTCGGCGGTCGCGCTGGGAGCCGGGCTCGTCGAGGCAGCCTCGATGCTCCCCTACCTCGCCGCCGTCGGCATCCTCACCGCCAGCGGCGTGGGGACGGTCGCGAGCGCCGGTCTCCTCGCGGCATACGTCGTCGTCATGGTCCTGCCGGCGCTCGTGCTGCTCGCCCTGCGCCTCGCCGCCCACGAGCGGGCCCGCCCGGCTCTGGAGAAGGTGCACCGCTGGGTCGAGCGAACCAAGGACGAGATGCTCGGGTGGGTCCTCGGCCTCCTCGGCCTCCTCCTCGCGAGCGACGCGGTCCAGAGGCTGCAGGACCTCGGCTGACCCGGGCCCGCGGGGCTCAGCGGACCTGGCCGTCGCCCTCGACGATCCACTTCGTCGTCGTCAGCTCAGGCAGCGCCATCGGGCCGCGGGCGTGGAGCTTCTGGGTGGAGATGCCGATCTCGGCGCCGAAGCCGAACTCGCCACCGTCGGTGAAGCGCGTGGACGCGTTGACCATGACCGCGGCCGCGTCGACCTCGGTCGTGAACCGGCGGGCGGCCGCGCGGTCCTCGGTGACGATCGCCTCGGTGTGGCCGCTCGAGTGGGCGCGCACGTGCGCCAGGGCGGCGTCGAGGTCGGGCACGACGCCGACGGCCATCTCGAGGGCGAGGTACTCCGTGTCCCAGTCCTCCTCGGTCGCCTCCACGTGGGGTATGCCGGCCCCCTCCGCCGCGCTGCCGGCTGCGGCGTCGGTGTGGAGCGTGACTCCCGCACCGGACAGCTCGGCGAGGACCTTGGGCAGGAACTCGTCGGCGAGCGAGGCGTGGACGAGCAGGGTCTCGGCGGCGTTGCACACGCTCGGCCGGTGGGTCTTGGCGTTGACGGCGATCGCGAGCGCCTTGTCGAGGTCGGCGGCGGCGTCGACGTAGACGTGGCAGTTGCCGACACCGGTCTCGATGACGGGCACGGTCGACTCGGTGACGACGGTCTGGATGAGCCCCGCTCCCCCGCGCGGGATGATGAGGTCGACCTGGCCGCGGGCGGTGAGCAGGGCGCGCACGGCGTCACGCCCGCCCTCGAGGAGTCCGACCGCGTCGGCGGGCAGCCCCTGCTCGTCCAACGCGCCGCGCATCACCGTGACGAGGGCCCGGTTGGTCGACCCGGCGGCGGAGCCACCGCGCAGGATGACGGCGTTGCCCGACTTGAGGCCGAGGCCGGCAGCGTCGACCGTGACGTTGGGCCGCGCCTCGTAGATCATGCCGACGACGCCCATGGGCACCCGGACCTGGCGGATCTGCAGGCCGTTGGCGAGCGTCGAGCCGCGGACGACCTCGCCGACCGGGTCGGGCAGGGCGGCGATGTCGCGCAGGGCGTCGGCGACCGCGGCGACCCGGTCGCGGTCGAGGGTGAGGCGGTCGATGAGGCCCTCGGCCATGCCGCCCGCGCATCCACGCTCGACGTCCTCGGCGTTGGCGGCGACGATCGCTTCCGACTCGGCGTCGAGGGCGTCGGCCATGGCCCGCAGGGCGTCGTCCTTGTCGGCGCGGCTCAGCAGGACGAGACGTCGTGACGCCTCACGTGCCTTCGCCGCGAGGTCCGAGACGCGCGCGATGTCGGCCGGGTCGAGGTCGGCGACGGAGGGAGCAGCCATGGCAACCAGCGTAGGTCGAGGTGGGCGGACGGCATACGGGCATCTCAGCGATCCATCGTGAGGTGGGAGGATGGCCGGCGTGACGACGATCCTCAGCATCCAGTCCTCGGTCGCCTACGGCCACGTCGGCAACAGCGCCGCCGTCTTCCCGCTGCAGCGCCTCGGGGTCGAGGTCTGGCCGGTGCACACGGTGCACTTCAGCAACCACACCGGCTACGGCGCGTGGCGCGGACCCCTCCTGCCCGCCGACGACGTCCGCGAGGTCATCACCGGCATCGAGGAACGCGAGGCGATGCCGGGCATCGACGCCGTGCTGTCGGGCTACCAGGGCGGTGAGGAGATCGGTGACGTCATCCTCGACGCGGTGGCGCGGGTCAAGAGCGCCAACCCGGACGCGATCTATGCCTGCGACCCCGTCATGGGCAACGCCAGGTCGGGGTGCTTCGTCCACCCGGCGATCCCGGTGCTCCTGCGCGAACGGGTCGTGCCGCAGGCCGATCTCATCACGCCCAACCAGTTCGAGCTCGGCTTCCTCACCGACACCGAGCCCGAGAGCCTCGAGGACACGCTCGCGTCGGTCGAGGCCGCGCGCGCCATGGGTCCGTCGACCGTCCTCGTGACGTCGGTGCTGCGACCGGACCGCCCGGCGGACACGATCGAGATGCTCGCCGTCCATGCCGACGGCGCGTGGATCGTCCGGACGCCGCAGCTGCCGATGAAGGCCAACGGGTCGGGTGACGTCACGGCGGCGCTCTTCACCGCGCACCTGCTCGACACCGGTGACGCGGGCGTCGCCCTGGGCCGCACGGTGTCGAGCGTCTTCGACCTGCTGCAGCGGACGCTCGACTCGGGGGCGCGCGAGCTCCAGCTCGTGCAGTCGCAGCAGGAGATCGCCGAGCCACGGATGCAGTTCGAGGTCACGCGGCTCTTCTGACGGTCCCACCCACCGGGCCGGCCGGCATACGGAGGGAACCTTGCGGGTCCGGAGGGGCATGGTCCCTCCGGACCCTCAACGTTCCCGCACGGGGAGCAAAAGCTGCGGTCAGAGGAGGACGAGGTCGTCGCGGTGGATGACCTCGCGCTCGTAGGCCGCGCCGAGGTCGCGGGCGAGGTCGTGCGTCGTCCGGCCGAGCATCGGCGGCAGCTCGCCCGAGCTGTAGTTGACGAGACCGCGCGCCACCGCGCGTCCGTCGGGGGCACAGACGTCGACCGGGTCGCCGCCGACGAACGTGCCACGCACCTCGACGATCCCGGCGGGCAGGAGGGACGTGCGTCGCTTGGTGAGCGCGGTGACGGCGCCCTCGTCGACGATGAGGCGACCCCGGGGCGTCGTCGCGTGGGCGATCCAGAGCTGTCGCGACGCGCGCGATCGTGACTGCGGCGCGAAGACGGTGCCGACGTCCTCGCCTCCCAGCGCCCGCCCGGCGTCCGCGAGGCGTGACAGGACCGTCGGTATGCCGGCCGCCCCCGCGATGCCGGCCGACTCCACCTTCGTCGCCATGCCGCCGCTGCCGACGGACGAGCCCGTGCCGCCGATCTCGACGCCCTCGAGGTCGTCGGGGTGCAGGACGGCGGAGATCCGGGACGAGCCCGGGCGTGACGGCGGGCCGTCGTAGAGCGCGTCGACGTCGGTGAGCAGGACGAGGGCGTCGGCGCCGACGAGGTGCGAGACGAGGGCGGCGAGGCGGTCGTTGTCGCCGAACCGGATCTCGTGGGTCGCGACCGTGTCGTTCTCGTTGACGACCGGCACGATGCCGAGGTCGAGCAGCCGGGTCAGGGTCCGGCGGGCGTTGGTGTAGTGCGTGCGCCGGGTGACGTCGTCGGCGGTGAGGAGGACCTGCCCGACGGTGAGCTGGTGGCGGGCGAACGCCCGGGCGTAGGCCGCGACGAGCGCGCCCTGCCCGACCGAGGCCGCCGCCTGCTGGGTCGCGAGGTCACGCGGCCGTGAGCCCAGACCGAGCGGGCCGAGACCGGCCGCGATGGCACCGGACGAGACGAGCACGACCTCTCCGCCACGGGCCCGGACCGAGGCGAGGTGGTCGACGAGCGCGACGAGGCGCGCCTCGTCGATGGCGCCTCCACCCGGACCGGTGAGCGAGGACGAGCCGACCTTGACCACGACCCGGCGCGCGCCGCCGACCGCGGCACGCAGCACCGCCTCAGTGCCCACCCCAGGACCTCACTCGTCGTCGTCGTCGCGGACCGTGGCCCAGTGACCGGCCTTGCGCTCGGCCGCGAGGGTCTCGCGGGCGGCCGTCTGGGCGTCCTTGCGGCCGTGGAACTCCTCGCGCTTCTGGCTGCGCGTCTTGCGCTCGGACTCCTCGAGGCGCAGGTCCGTGCCGCGAGGACCGGTGAGCAGCTCGGCGCCGGCGGCCATCGTCGGCTCCCAGTCGAAGATGACGGCGTTCTCCTCGGGGCCGATGACGACCGTCGAGCCCGCGACCGCACCCGCCTTGTAGAGCTCCTCCTCGACACCGAGACGGTTGAGCCGGTCGGCGAGGTAGCCGACGGCCTCGTCGTTGGAGAAGTCGGTCTGGCGGATCCAGCGGGTCGGGCGGTCACCGAGGACGCGGAAGATCTCGCCGTCGGAGGTGTTCTCGCGGCGCACGGTGAAGCCGGTGTCGTCGACCGCCTTGGGCCGGATGACCGCGCGCGGGCGCTCGACGATCTGGGCCTCGATCTCGGCGCGGGCCTCGGCCACGTGCCTGGCGAGGCTGAACGTCAGCTCCTTGAGCCCGATGTGGGCGACGGCGCTGACGATGTGGACCTCGAGCCCCCGCTCCTCGAGGTCGGGCCTGACCATCTCGGCGAGGTCGCGGGCGTCGGGGACGTCGGCCTTGTTGAGGACGACGATGCGGGTGCGCTCGGACAGCGGCCGGCCGCCGAGGCTGTTGTCGGGGACGTAGGCGGCGAGCTCGGCCTCGATGACGTCGAGGTCGGTCATCGGGTCGCGACCGGGCTCGAGCGTCGCGCAGTCGACGACGTGGACGAGGACCGAGCAGCGCTCGACGTGGCGCAGGAACTCCAGGCCGAGCCCCTTGCCCTCGCTGGCGCCCGGGATGAGGCCGGGGACGTCGGCGATCGTGTAGCGCTCGCTGCCGGCGGTGACGACGCCGAGGTTGGGCACGAGGGTCGTGAACGGGTAGTCGGCGATCTTGGGCTTGGCCGCGCTCAGGACCGACACGAGCGAGGACTTGCCCGCGCTCGGGAAGCCGATGAGGGCGACGTCGGCGAGCGACTTGAGCTCGAGCACGATGTCGAGGGCCTCACCGGGCTCGCCGAGGAGGGCGAAGCCGGGGGCCTTGCGGCGGGCCGAGGCGAGCGCCTTGTTGCCGAGACCACCACGCCCGCCCTGGGCGACGACGAAGCGGGCGTCGTGGCCGACGAGGTCGGCGAGGATCTCGCCGGACGCGTCCTTGACGACGGTGCCCTCGGGCACCGGCAGGACGAGGTCGGCGCCGTCGCCACCGTTGCGCTCGTCGCCGGCGCCGGGCTTGCCGTTGGTCGCGCGGCGGTGCGGGGTGTGGTGGTAGTCGAGCAGCGTCGTCGACTGCGGGTCGACCGCGAGGACGACCGAGCCGCCCTTGCCGCCGTTGCCGCCGTCGGGCCCACCGAGGGGCTTGAACTTCTCGCGCTTGACCGAGGCCACGCCGTGCCCGCCGTCACCGGCCGCGACGTGCAGGACGACGCGGTCCACGAAGTTGACGGCCATTCTCGGGTGCCTCTTTCTGGCGAAGGATGTTCAGTCTAGGTGGGGGCCCGTCCCGGGGCCGGAGCCGTCCGGAACGGAAAGGCGCCCGTATGCCGTGTGGTGAGCACGCGGCATACGGGCGCCTTGTCGTGAAGCGGAGGTCACTCCGCGGAGACGGACTCCGCGGGGACGATGTTGACGACCTTGCGGCGACGCTTGGTGCCGAACTCGACGTTGCCCGCGACGAGCGCGAACAGCGTGTCGTCGCCACCGCGGCCGACGCCGTCACCGGGGTGGAAGTGCGTGCCGCGCTGGCGGACGAGGATCTCGCCCGCGTTGACGAGCTGGCCGCCGAAGCGCTTGACGCCGAGTCGCTGTGCGTTCGAGTCGCGCCCGTTGCGGGTCGAGGACGCACCCTTCTTGTGTGCCATGTCTGCCTACCTTCGTGAGTCTTGGACGGTCGCTCAGGCGTCGATCGAGGTGATCTTGACCTGGGTCAGCGGCTGGCGGTGGCCCTGACGCTTGCGGTAGCCGGTCTTGTTCTTGTACTTCATGATCGTGATCTTGGGGCCCTTGGCGGCCTTGACGACCTCGGCCTTCACGGAGACCTTGGCCAGCTTCGACGCGTCGGAGGTGACGGTCGAGCCGTCGACGACGAGGAGCGGGGTCAGGTCGATGCTGTCGCCGGCCTGGCCGACCTTGTCGACGAGGAGGACGTCTCCGACGGAGACCTTCTCCTGCCGACCGCCTGCGCGAACAATCGCGTACACGATGGGACTCACTTTCGGTTAAGAGGATGCGCGCCTTCGGGTGACCGGCTGATAGCTACCCCAGTACACAGGACATCGGCTCGGTGGGCGCACCGACTGTCCAGTTTAGCGGTCGCCCTCGGCCTGCTCCAAATCCGCGGGCGCGGACTGGGCGGGGGTCGAGGAGGTCTCGGCCGCGCGGGGCGGACCGGCGGGGGCGACGACCCGGCCACGCTTGCGGCGCGGCCGGACGACCGGCTCGTCGAGCTGGGCGGGGCGAGCGACCGCCTGGACCGGCTCGGGCTCCTCGTCGGAGGTCCCGACCTCGGCGATGACGGTGGCCGGCGCAGCGGGCGCGGTGCCCGTGACCGATTCAGCGGGCGCGGTGTCCGCGTCGGTCGCGCCCTCGGTGACGGCCTCGGGCGCGGCCGCCTCCGTTGCAGTGTCGGCGACCGGCGTCGCGTCCTTGGCCGGCTGCTCGGGCCGGCCCTCGGCCGGAGTGTCCGTGCGCGGCGTCGCGTCGTCGTGCGCCGGGCCGGTGAGCTCGGCGACGTCGTCGTCGTGGTGCTCGCCGGACATCGACTTGATGGCGGCGGCGTGGGCCGCGGCGGCGATCTGCGCGGCGGTCGGGCCGGAGGGTGTCGGAGTCGGGTCCTGTGCGACCTCCGGCTGCTGGTGGTGGGCGTCGCCGCCCTTGCCACCGCGACGGGCGCGTCCGCGACCCGGCCCCTTGTCGCCGCTCCCGGCGCCGTTGCCGTGCGCGTGGCCCTGGTCGCCGCCCGAGCCCGAGCGGTCGACCGGCTCCGACTGGACGACGATGCCGCGACCGCCGCAGTGCTCGCAGGGCTCGGAGAAGACCTCGATGAGGCCGGACCCGACCCGCTTGCGGGTCATCTGGACGAGACCGAGCGAGGTGACCTCGGCGACCTGGTGCTTCGTGCGGTCGCGCCCGAGGCACTCGAGGAGGCGGCGGACGACGAGGTCGCGGTTGGACTCGAGCACCATGTCGATGAAGTCGATGACGATGATGCCGCCGATGTCGCGCAGGCGGAGCTGGCGGACGATCTCCTCTGCCGCCTCGATGTTGTTCTTGGTGACCGTCTCCTCGAGGTTGCCGCCGGAGCCGACGAACTTGCCGGTGTTGACGTCGACGACGGTCATGGCCTCGGTGCGGTCGATGACGAGCGAGCCGCCGGAAGGCAGCCAGACCTTGCGGTCCATCGCCTTGGCGATCTGCTCGTCGACCCGGTAGTGCGCGAAGAGGTCGTTCTCGGACGTCCAGTGCGTGAGTCGCTTCGCGAGGTCCGGGGCGACGTCCTCGACATAGCTGCTCACCTCCGACCACGCCTGGTCGCCGGAGACGATGAGCTCGCTGAAGTCCTCGGTGAAGACGTCGCGGATGACGCGGACCGTGAGGTCGGCCTCTCCGTGCAGCAGGACCGGGGCCCCGCCGTTGCTCGCCTTCTTGGACGCGGCGGCCTTCGCCTTCTTCTGGATGTTGTCCCAGGCCTTGGTGAGCCGCTCGACGTCGGCGCGCAGCTCCTCCTCCGAGGCGCCCTCGGCCGCCGTGCGAACGATGACGCCGGCGGAGTCGGGGACGACCTCCTTGAGGATCGCCTTGAGACGGGCGCGCTCGGTGTCGGGCAGCTTGCGCGAGATCCCGGTCATCGAGCCCTCGGGCACGTAGACGAGGTAGCGGCCGGGCAGCGAGATCTGGCTCGTGAGCCGGGCGCCCTTGTGGCCGATCGGGTCCTTGGTCACCTGGACGAGGACGGTGTCGCCGGAGCCGAGCGCGTTCTCGATGCGCTTTGCCTGGTTCTGCTCGAGGCCCGCGGCGTCCCAGTTGACCTCGCCCGCGTAGAGGACGGCGTTGCGGCCCTTGCCGATGTCGACGAAGGCCGCCTCCATCGAGGGCAGGACGTTCTGGACGCGTCCGAGGTAGACGTTGCCGGCCATCGAGGCGTTCGACTCGCGGGAGACGTAGTGCTCGACGAGGACGCCGTCCTCGAGGACTCCGATCTGGGTCTTGTCCCCCTTGCCGCGCACCGCCATGACGCGCTCGACCGACTCGCGGCGGGCGAGGAACTCGGCCTCGGTGATGATCGTGCGGCGACGGCCGGCCTCGCGGCCCTCGCGGCGGCGCTGCTTCTTGGCCTCCAGCCGGGTCGAGCCCTTGACGGCGGTCGGCTCGTCGCGGTCCTTGCGCGGCTCGCGCACCTTGGTCACGGTGCCGGGCGGGTCGTCGCTGTCACCGGACCCACCGGAGCGGCGGCGACGGCGGCGACGGCGGCTCGAGCCGCCCTCGCCCTGGTCGGCGTCGGCGGAGTCGTCGGCGGGACCGGTCCCGCCGTCCTCGTCGGACGCGTCGGCAGGCTCGTTCGCAGCCTTGTCCTGCGCCGCGTCCTTGTCCCTGGAGTCGGACGGGGCGTCACCCTTGCCCTCGGGCTGCTCGGCCCGGTCGGAGGCGCCGCGTCCGCGACGACCGCGGCCCCCGCGACGACGGCGACGTCCGCTCTCGGACGACTCCTCCGCGGCCTCGTCGCGGGCCTCGCGCGACTCGTCCTCGGTCTCGTCGGTCGGCTCGTCCTGCACCACGGGCTCCGCGGGCCGCTCGGCCGGGGCCTGCGCGGGCGCGGTGGCACGGCGGCGGCGGGGCGCGGCGGTCACGTCGGGCGCCTGGAAGAGCAGCCCGAACGACGACATGGCGGCCGGGGCTGCGGGCACCTCCTCGGGGAGGATCTCGGTGTCGCCGTCGGCGACCTCGTCCTCGCCGTCCGTCTCATCGACCGCCTCGGGCTCGGGGAGCGGCTCGGGGTCGACCGCGGCGGCCTTGCGGCTGCGCGAGCGCTTCTTGGGCGCGGCCTCGTCGGCGCTCTCGCCCTCCGAGGTCTTCGTGCCCTTCTTCGCCTTGGCCACCTTGCCGGCCTTCTTCGGCTTCTCGGGCCTGTCGTCGGCCGGGGCCGCCTCCGTGGTGGCCGCCTCCGTCGTGGCCGTCTCCGCGGTGGACGCCTCGACCTCGGCCGGAGCCTCGTCGGTCGTCGCGGTCCTGGCCGCCTTCTTGGCGGTCTTGCGCGGCGCCCGCTTCCTGGGAGCGGGCTCGGCCACGACCTCCGCAGGAGCGTCGTCCGGGGTCGTCGCGGCGTCGGAGCCGGTGACGTCCGTGCTCACCGCGGGCGCGGCGGCCTTCTTCGTCGCGCGGCGACGGCGGGGTGCGGCCTTGGGCGCGCCCGCGCCGTCCTCGGCGCCGGGGACGTCGAGCGTGGGGACGCCACCGTCGGAGGACGTGGTGGTTTCGTCGTGGTCAGCCATGGAGGTGGCCCTTCTGGCGCCACGTAGCCGTCAGCCACACCGTCCGGAGGTCCGGACCTGCCGGCCCCGTGGGGCTCGGAGTAGCGATCGTGTGCGAGGAGGTCCCCGCCACGGAAGTCAGATGTGCTGTCCCTGGGGCAGTTCGCGCGGCGAGTCAACTCCGCTGCGGCACCGCTTCAGGAACCGACGGCGTCCTTGTCGGCGGCCAGTGGATCGGCCACCCCGGCCTCTGCGGTGCGCAGCGGGCCCTGGGCCAGTCGTGTCACCAGAGGTGGCACCGGCGGCTCGAGCTCGGAGACGGCATGCAGTGCGGTCAGGATGTCATCGGGGCGAACGGACGGTGTGGTGTGCCGAACGACCATCTGCAGTATCGCACACGACGGGTCGCCGGTCCCGGTGACGACCATCGACACGACGGCCGATCTCACGTCGAACGTCCTCGGTCCCGTCTTGAACGTCCGGGTCACCTCGGCGACCTCGGTCGCGAGGAAGCGCTCGACGGCATACGCGAGGGTCTGGGTGGTGACGCCACGCATCTCGAGGTGCCAGACGCTGCCCTCGAGACGCTCGGCGAGGCTGCCCGGGCCGGCCTCGACGACCTCGAGGACGTCGAGGTCGGGCGGGAGCGCCGCGTCGAGGGCCACCCGCAGCGCCTCGGGGTCGACGCGCTCGGTCACCGAGATCTCGAAGTACTCAGCCTCAGAGGCGGTGCCGGTCGGCGCGGCGTTGGCGTAGCTGATCTTGGGGTGCGGGTGGAAGCCCGCGGAGAAGGCCATCGGCACACCCGCGCGGCGCAGGGCCCGCTCGAGCGCCCGGGCGAAGTCCCGGGTCGAGGAGAAGCGGAGCCGTCCGCGCTTCGCGTAGCGGATGCGGAGCTTCTGGACCGCCGGGGGCGGCGGAGGACCTTCGGGAGTGCGACGTGCCATGGTCCGCCCAGCCTATTTCAGGTCGAGCCTCCCCCTCGCACACCCGTATGCCGTCCGCTCACCCGCCGCGGGGGCGCGCGCCGCCGGGTTCAGGGCAGGACGAGCCTGGGCCGACCCGGCTCCCGGCCCGGGTCCGCCGCCCGCGGGGTGACGACGAGACCGGCGCCGAGGTCGTCGGCCAGCTCGCGGGTCACGAGGCCGCGGCGGACGAAGCGGAACTCCGGGCCGTGCGCCGCCTCCTCCACCATGGCGGCGCGGTCGGCCTCGGTGGGCTCGCGCGCGATCGACGAGCTCACCGACCCGGTGCTCTCGCGCGCCGGAGGCGCCGCGGCCAGTGCAGGCAGCGGAGCCCGGTCGACCACCCAGAGCGTCGTCCCCGCTGTGCACAGTCCGGCGAGGAGACCGAGCGTGGACGCCTGCGGCGCGTCCGCGTCGTCGAGCACCCCGTCGTCGAGCACCACGTCGTCGAGCACCACGTCGTCGCCGGCAGTCAGCCGGGCGACGACGTCCTCCGCACGCGGTGGCGGTGCGTCGAGCCCGAGGTGGGCGGCCGCGTCCGAGACCGAGAGCGGGGCGTCCACGGTCGAGGGCAGCGGCCACCGCGGGTAGGTCGGGTCGGGCCAGACGTAGGGCAGGTCGTCGGGGACGTCGCCGAAGAGCGGCCGGTAGTGCTCGGGGTCCTTGCGGACGAGCGCCGACCGGTGGCTGAGGTGCAGCGCCTCGTCACCGACCCACGGCGGCAGCCGACCGGAGTCGTGGAGCTCGTCCCAGTCGGGCTCCTGCCCGCCCGAGAACTCGAGGAGCGACGCGCGGGTGCTGTCGGCGCGGCCGCGAGCGCGCCACTCGTCGACGCAGGCGAGCCCGTAGGCGACGAGGCCGGGGACGAAGCCGCGCCACATGCGCGTGGCGGGATGGTTCTTCCACCCGTAGGTCGGCCAGGTGAGGGCGCGCAGCACCTGGAAGGTCTCGACCCGCTGCTTGCCGAGCCGGCGGTCGTCGAGGGCAGCCGCGCTCTCGCGGGGGTCGGCGTACGGCAGGAAGGTCTGCATCACCTCGGTTCTACCCGCCGGCAGGGCCCGGCAGCGCGAGGGGGCCGGGCGTTTTGCCTCGTGACGCGTCGGTTTCGTACACTTCGTCCACGAGGGGAGTACTTCTCGAGCTCGTGTCGGTCAGTTCGGTCACCCAGACGGTGGCTCCGGCACGACACCAGCGGTTCGCCGCAGGTGAAGGAGACCTCATGACACCACGTCGTGAGGACCGCTCATGCTCTCTCTCGCCCCTGCCGCAGCGTCCGACGCTGTCGGCACCCCCACCCTCTGGCTGCTGACCATCGGCGCCGTCATCGGGCTGCTCGTGCTCGACTTCCTCGTCACGAGGCGGCCGCACGAGGTCTCGATGAAGGAGGCCGTCGCCTGGTCGGCGTTCTACGTCGCCATCCCCGTCGGCTTCGGCGTCTGGCTGTGGAACGCGCACGGCAGCCAGACCGGTGTCGAGTACTACACCGGCTACCTCGTCGAGAAGTCCCTCTCGGTCGACAACCTCTTCGTCTTCATGCTGCTGCTCACCGCGTTCGCGGTGCCGAAGCAGTACCAGCAGCGGGTGCTGCTCATCGGCGTCGCCGGCGCCATCGTTCTCCGCGGCATCTTCATCGCCCTCGGCGCCCAGCTCATCGCGACCTTCTCGTGGGCGTTCCTCCTCTTCGGCGTCATCCTGCTCGTCACCGCCGTCAAGGTCCTGCGTGACGCGCTCTCCGAGGCCGACCACGAGGTCGACATCGCCTCGCTGCGCTCGGTCCGCCTCCTGCGCCGCTTCTGGCCGGTGACCGACGACTACCGCGGCACCCGGATGACGGTCACCGAGGCCGGGCGCCGGATGCTCACCCCGATGGCGCTCGTCGTCGTCGCGATCCTGGGCACCGACATCGTCTTCGCCATCGACTCGGTCCCCGCGGTCTACGGCATCACCGAGGACCCCTACCTCGTCTTCGCGACGAACGCCTTCGCCCTGCTGGGCCTGCGCGCGCTCTACTTCGTCCTGCAGGGCGCGCTCGGCTCGCTCAAGCACCTCGGTCACGGGCTCGCCGCCATCCTCGCCTTCATCGGCGTCAAGCTCGTCCTGCACTGGGCGCACGGCGTGTGGACGTGGGTGCCGGAGGTGCCGACGCTCTTCTCGCTCGGCGTCATCCTCGCCATCCTCGCCACCGCCACGACGACGAGCCTCATCGCCGCCCGGCGCGAGGAGGAGCGCGAGCGGGTCGAGACGCCCGCCGGCTGACCTCGCACCGTCGCGAGGGCGGCGCACCGCGTTAGCGGTGCGCCGCCCTCGAGCGCGTATGCCGTGGCTCGGCGGACGGCATACGTCGTCCTGCGTCGGTGCCCCCCGGCAGGAAGGTGCGGTCAGCCGCGTCCGGGCGCGGGGGGCCACGCGTCGGCGAAGTACTCGCCCGGCATCCGGTAGCCGCCGGCGGCGGGTCCGCCGGCGCCGGCGATCCGCAGCGCCTCCTCGACCTCGGACTCGAGCGTGGTCAGCGCCGTCTCGCACGTCGTCATCGCGGTCCACGGGTGGTTGCCCGCGTCGTCGGTGTCGTGGAGCAGGCCGCAGCTGTAGGACCCCTGCGCGCTCACCGAGGGCGGATCGCCCTCCTGACGCGGCGGGGGCGCAGGCGTGTAGTGGGTGAGGCCGCTCGCGAGGGTCGACACGGCCGCGGCGACGTCGGTGAAGAACGCCTCGCCCGCGGTCGAGATCGACTCCGAGGCGCTCTTCATGTGCATGGCGCCGAAGTAGGCGGACGAGGTGCCGGCCTGCATCTTCGGGACGACCTCGCGGTAGGCGCGGCCGGCGGGTCCGCGCCAGCTCTCGAGCGCCGGGAGGTTCTTGGAGTCGACGTCGTCCCACGCGTCGGAGGCGTGACCGGTCGCGGTCTGCCACTTCGCCGCCCGGGTGTCGAGCGCGTCGACCCAGGCCGAGTCGTCGACGTACTTCTCGGCCCACGTCACGACGGCGGAGACCTTGTCGCGGTACTCGTGCCACGAGTGCCCGGAGCCGGGCCGGAAGCCGTCGATGTAGTGCACCCCCTGCGGCCCGCACGTGTGCAGGTTGTGGCTGTTGACGTAGGCCATGTACTCGCTGTCGATGCCCGTGACGTAGGTCCGCAGCGTGGCGAGGCTCGTGCGGAGGGTGCTCACCGATGCGCTCACCGTGCTCATGCCTGCACTCCGCTCGGTTCGGGCCGGACCCGGCCGGTCGGCAGCCGGTCGTCGGCCACCTGCGTGACGTCCTTGCCGTCGACGTCGAGGAGGACGAGGTGGGGCTCGCCGTCGCGCAGCTCGACGACGGCGTAGTCGGCGCCCTCGGGCAGCGGCCGGCTCCACTCGGTGCGGGCGGGCTGAGCCGTCGGCTCGGTCGCGCCGCTGCCCGCGACGACCCGCGACTGCGGGTCCTGCGCGAGGTCGAGAGGCTCGGCGACGGCGACCGGGCGTCCGCCGTGCGACTGCCACGCCGCACCGTCGGGCGGCTGCGCGTCGGTGTCGACGTAGGTGATCCGTGGCTCGCCGTCGACCATCGTCACGACGATGCGGTCGGCACGCTCCGGGATGCGCTCGACGTCGCGGCCGTCGACCGCCCGACCCTCCCCCGGCTCCATGACCCGCGGGGTCCACGTGACCTCGCCCGTCTCGGGGTCGACCGTGCGGTCGAAGGTGATGTCGGGGTCCCTGGGGTCGCTGGGCATGGGGTCGGTCGGCACGGGGTCGGTGGGCACCGGGTGCGTGGGCTGCTGCGGACCGAGCAGGTCGGTGTAGTGACCCTCGCCCCTGCCTCCGCGGCTCCCAGCGCCTGCTCCCCCGGCGCCGCCATCCACGCGAGCACCGCTGCCCCCACCCGCGCCGCCCGAGGCGGCCGTGCGCACCCGGGTGCTCGCGTCGTCGTCGTCCCCGGTCGTCTGGGCGTTGTTGCTCGTGACGTTGGTCGCCGTCGCCCTGAGCCGCGACGCGCCCAGCTCGAGCATGTTCTGCACGGCGAGGTCGGCGGCGGCGTACTTGGTGCCGACGACGGACTGGAACCCGCCGAACGAGACCCCCAGTGCCGGGACCGCGCGGTGCGCCCGGCCCAACGACTCCGACGCCGCACTCCACTGCGCCGCGTCCGAGCCCATGTCGGCCGGGACCACCCTGATCCGTTCGTCGCCCATGCGTCGCCTCCCTCCGCCGGTGGGGCGACGTCCCCCGTCGCACCCGTTCGCGGCCACGCTAGGCGTGCGAGAACCCTCCTGACGATGGGGAGCGCTCCCCCAGGTCACGACGCACGTATGCCGTGGCACCGGCGGGTGCCACGGCATACGTGGTCGTTCGGCTGGGTGGGGTCAGCGCAGGGTGACGTCCGCCCAGACGAGTCGGTGGTCGCTCGTCGGGAAGGGGAAGACGCCGGTGAGGCGGAAGAGCGGGTCGCTCCGGACCGGCCAGAAGACGTGGGCGTCGCGGACGGTGAAGTGGCGCGAGAAGAGGGTGTAGTCGACGCGGAGGTTGCCCGGCGCGCTGTCGGAGAAGTCGGCGGTGTCGTACTTCGGGTCGCCGCGGTGGGTGAGGTTGGCGCCGCCCTGGAGCCTGGCCGCCTCGACCGCACCCTCGGAGGTGGCCTGCGGGTCGACGATGCGCTTGTTGCCGAGCAGCTGGTGGATGGCGTTGTCGTAGGAGTCGCCGTCGAACGGGTCCGCGTTGTAGTCGCCGAGGATGACGAAGCTCTCGCTGGGGTTGAGCCCGCCGCGGGCGCCGGCGTCGTCGTAGATGTAGGAGCCCTGGCCCGGCGTGACGTAGTCGGCCCAGAAGCGGATCTCGTCGTGGTTGCGACGTCCGTTGCGGTCCTCGGGGCCGTCGAAGCTCGGCGGCGTGGGGTGGGCGGCGAGGACGTGGACGGTGCGCTTGCCGACGGTCACCGGGACGTCCCAGTGCGACTTGCTCGACAGGCGGAGGATCGCCTGCTCCTGCGGCGAGTACCAGTCGGTGGGCAGGACGTTGCCGGGCATGTCCTTCCAGAGGAAGTGCTGGAAGGTGCGAGCCTCGTCGGTGCGGATCGGGTACTTGGAGAGGACCACCATGCCGTACTGGCCCGGGAAGAGACCGAAGCCGAAGGCGTCGTCGCCCCCGCCGACGGTGCCGTCGTTGTTGAGGTCGAACCCGGTGGGGACACCGGTGTTGGAGGGTGCGACGAAGGAGTACGGGTAGTCCACCGGCGACGCACCGCTCTGGCCGACCTCGAGGTAGTTGTCACGGAAGAGGTCGACCGCCCGGCCGCCCTCGACGTAGTCGAACTCGTTGAGCAGGACGATGTCGGGGTTCGCGCGCTGGATGACCTCGGCGACCGCCTTGGCCTGGGCGTTGTCCGGCGTCGACAGGTCGGTGACGAGCTGCCCGGCGGTGTTGCGGTTGAGCGAGAGGTTGTAGGTCGCGACCCGCAGCGACTCGCCGCGCGCGTCGGCGGGTGGGTCGGAGGGCGCGGCCTGGGCTCCGGCGCTGGGAGCGAGGGCGAGGAGCGCTGCGGCGCAGGTCATGGCGGCTCGGGCGAGGTTCATCGTGCGGTCCTTGGTCGGTGTGCGGGGGGGTGTCCCCAACCTAGCCACGGACGACGTCGGGATGTCCCTTCGCAGGTGAACGCTGCGCGAACCCGCGTGCCGTGACCCCCGGGTGGCGCTCAGTCGAGGCAGAACTCGTTGTCCTCGGGGTCGGCCATGACGATGAACCCGGCCTCCATCGGCGGCTCGGGCTCGACCCGGCGCAACCGGCGGGCGCCGAGCCCGACGAGACGCTCGCACTCGGCCTCGAGCGCGGCCATCCGGTCGTCACCCTCGAGACCCGGAGCAGCGCGCACGTCGAGGTGGACCCGGTTCTTCGCAATCTTGTCCTCGGGGACCTGCTGGAAGAAGACCCGCGGTCCCGTGCCGCCGGGGTCCTCGATCGCCGAGCGCAAGTTGTGCTGGTCCTCGGGGACGCCGACCCGGGTGAGGAAGTCGTCCCAGGCGGCGAGCGGGTCGCCGCCCTCGGGCACCTCGACGCCCGGCGGGCCGGGGATGGCGTAGCCGAGCGCGGCAGCCCAGAACCTCGACTGGGCGCGCGGGTCGTGGGCGTCGAACGTCACCTGGATCGTGCGGCTCATGCGAGCCAGCGTGGCACCGACCCCCGACAGCCGCATCAGCCCGTTTCTGCGCCGTGGGCGCCAACGGCGCAGCGCGTGACGACCGGCGCAGGCAGGTGTGCGCCGACGGCCATGATGCGCGCCGCTCGTGACGAGCGAGCCAGAAACTGGTGAACGGACCACTCGTGGGTGGCCGGCTCGCCAGCCTCTGGCTCGCTCGGGCTGGCGGACGGGGTCAGACGTGGGCGTGGGAGTGCTCGGCCATGGCGGCGCGGCCCGAGCCCAGCACGGTGAGCGGCAGGAGGACCTTGCCGGTGGGCCCGATCTCGATCTCGGTCCCCATCTGCGGGCACACGCCGCAGTCGAAGCACGGCGTCCAGCGGCAGTCGTCGACCTCGGTCTCGTCGATGGCGTCGAGCCAGTCCTGCCAGAGCCACTCCTTGTCGAGGCCGGAGTCGACGACGTCCCACGGCAGGACCTCGGACTCCTCGCGCTCGCGCGTGGTGTACCAGTCGACGTCGATCGGCCACTCGCTCCGCGAGAAGGCCTTCTCGGCCGCCTCCATCCAGAGGTCGTAGGAGAAGTGCTCGCTCCAGCCGTCGAAGCGACCGCCGTCGCGCCAGACCTGCTCGATGACGGCGCCGACCCGACGGTCGCCGCGGGAGAGCAGTCCCTCGACGATCCCGGGCTTGCCGTCGTGGTAGCGGAAGCCGATGGACGAGCCGAGGCGGCGGTCGGAGCGGATCGCGTCGCGGAGCTTCTCGAGGCGGGCGTCGGTCTCGTCGGCGGACAGCTGCCCGACCCACTGGAACGGCGTGTGCGGCTTGGGCACGAACCCGCCGATCGAGACGGTGCAGCGGATGTCCTTGCGCCCACTCACCCGGCGGCCGGTCTCGATGACCCGCTTGGCGAGCTCGGCGATCTGGAGCACGTCCTCGTCGGTCTCGGTCGGCAGGCCGCACATGAAGTACAGCTTGACGTTGCGCCAGCCCGCGCCGTAGGCCGCGGAGACGGTCGTGATGAGGTCGTCCTCGGTCACCATCTTGTTGATGACCTTGCGGATGCGCTCGCTGCCGCCCTCGGGCGCGAACGTCAGGCCGGAGCGGCGCCCGTTGCGGGTGAGTTCGTTGGCGAGGTCGATGTTGAAGGCGTCGACGCGGGTCGACGGCAGCGAGAGACCGGTGTTGGTGCCCTCGTAGCGGTCGGCGAGGCCCTTGGTGATGTCGGCGATCTCGGAGTGGTCGGCGCTGGACAGCGAGAGCAGCCCGACCTCCTCGAACCCGGTGGCGGCGAGGCCCTTCTCGACCATCTCGCCGATGCCCGTGATCGACCGCTCGCGCACGGGACGGGTGATCATCCCGGCCTGGCAGAAGCGGCAGCCGCGGGTGCACCCGCGGAAGATCTCGACGGACATGCGCTCGTGCACCGACTCGGCGAGCGGCACCAGCGGCTGCTTCGGGTAGGGCCAGGCGTCGAGGTCCATGACCGTGTGCTTCGAGACGCGCCATGGCACGCCGTGCTCGGTGGGCGCGATGCGCTGGATGCGTCCGTCGGGCAGGTAGGTCACCTCGTAGAAGGCCGGCACGTAGACGCCACCGGTCCTCGCGAGGCGCAGCAGCAGCTCGCGGCGACCACCCGGCATACCCTCGCTCTTCCAGGCGCGGACGAGGTCGGTGACCATGAGCACCGCCTCCTCGCCGTCGCCGATGATCGCGGCGTCGACGAAGTCGGCGATCGTCTCGGGGTTGAAGGCGGCATGGCCACCGGCGATGACGATGGTGTCGCCGTCCACGCGGTCGCGGGCGTGCAGCGGGATGCCGGCGAGGTCGAGCGCGGTGAGCAGGTTGGTGTAGCCCAGCTCGGTTGAGAACGACACCCCGAGGACGTCGAAGTCGCCGACCGCGCGGTGGCCGTCGACGGTGAACTGCGGCACCCCGGCGGAGCGCATGAGGGCCTCCATGTCGGGCCACACGGCATACGTGCGCTCGGCGAGCGCGTCGGGGACCTCGTTGAGGACCTCGTAGAGGATCATCGAGCCCTGGTTGGGCACACCCACCTCGTAGGCGTCGGGGTACATGAGCGCCCAGCGGACGGTCGCGTCACCGCCGACGTGCCAGTCCTTGACGGTCGAGTTGAGCTCGCCGCCGACGTACTGGATCGGCTTGCTCACCTGTTCGAGCAGGGGCTCGAGGTCAGGGAAGAGCGAGGTGCCGGCGGGACGGGGATGCATCCGTCAAGGGTACGTTCGCGAGCGCGAAGTCCCCAAAGTCGCACGGTCCGGCCTCATGCACGGGGCCACAATGGGGGCATGGACGCCGCACAGCGGGTGGCGGAGGCGATGGCCGCGTGGCCGCGCCAGGGGTTCCTGCCACGACGCGAGCGACGGCACGCCGGACGGGACGGGCCGCTGCCGATCGGGCACGGCCAGACGAACTCCCAGCCGCGGACGGTCGTGGCGATGCTCGAGCTGCTCGACGTCCGCCCCGGCGACCGGGTGCTCGACGTCGGCGCCGGGTCGGGGTGGACGACGGCACTGCTGGCGCACCTCACCGGACCGGGCGGGTCGGTGCTCGGGGTCGAGCGGATCGAGGACATCGCGCTGGCCGGAGCGGCGAACCTCCAACGCACGGGTATGCCGTGGGCTCGCCTCGTGCTCGCCTCCCCCGGTGTGCTCGGGGCGCCGGGCGAGGGGCCGTTCGACCGGATCCTCGTCTCGGCCGAGGCGGAGTCGCTGCCCCGGGCGCTGCTCGACCAGCTCGTGCCCGGCGGGGTCATGGTCGTCCCGGTGCGGGGGCGGATGCACCGGGTCGTCCGGGACTCCGGGTTCGACGCCGCTGGCGCACCGACCGGGGACGCGCACGTCGAGGTCCACGGGGCCTACCGGTTCGTGCCGCTCGTCGAGGACTGAGCACGACGGCATACGGGGAACGACTTCTTGCGACTTCCAGCAGCTCGTCGCTGCGCTCCTCACTGCTGGAAGTCGCAAGAAGTCGAGGGGGTGCGTCAGGCTCCGGCGTAGTGGGCGTCGAGCGCGTCCTTGTAGCGCTCGGCGACGACCTTGCGCTTGAGCTTGAGGCTCGGGGTGAGCTCGCCGCTGTCGACGGTGAGGTCGTGGTCGAGGATGGTGAACTTCTTGACCGTCTCCCACCGGTTGAGGCCCGAGTTGAGCTCGTCGACGTAGCCCTGGACCATCTCGTGCGCCTGCGGCGAGGTGACGATCTCGGCGTAGCTCTTGCCACCGAGGCCGTTGTCGGCCGCCCAGCCCTCGATCGCGTCCGGGTCGAGCGTGACGAGCGCGGAGACGAAGTTGCGGTCGGCGCCGTGGACGACGAACTGGCTGACGAACGGGCACATGCCCTTGAACTGCGACTCGATGACCGAGGGCGCGACGTACTTGCCGCCCGAGGTCTTGAAGAGGTCCTTCTTGCGGTCGGTGATCTTGAGGAAGCCGCGGTCGTCGAGCTCGCCGATGTCGCCGGTGTGGAACCAGCCGTCGGGGCCGATGACCTCGGCGGTGGCCTCGGGGTTGTTGTGGTAGCCGTCCATGATCCCCTCGCCGCGCAGGAGCACCTCGCCGTCGTCGGCGATCTTGACCTCGGTGCCCGGCAGCGGCCAGCCGACGGTGCCGTAGCGGTAGGCGCTCGTGCGGGCGACGGCCGTCGCGGCGCACGACTCGGTGAGCCCGTAGCCCTCGGCGACCTGCATCCCCATGGCGTCGAACCAGCGGCCGACGTCCTGGTTGAGCGCGGCCGAGCCGGAGATGAAGACGCGCACGCGGCCGCCGAAGCGCTCGCGCACCTTGCTGAGGACGAGCTTGTCGGCGATGGCGTACTTGCGGGCGAGCATGCCGCTCGGGTCCTTGCCCTGAGCACGCAGGTCGCTCACCTCGCGGCCGACGCCCTCGGCCCATCGGAAGAGCTTGAGCTTCACGCCGCCGTCGGACTCCATCATCATCTGGACCCGGTTGTAGGCCTTCTCGAAGATGCGGGGCGCGGCGCCCATGAACGTCGGCTTCACGACAGCGAGGTTGTCGACGATCTTGTCGATGCGACCGTCGATGGCCGTCGGGAACCCGATCTGCAGGGGCAGGGTGAGGAGCAGCTTGCCGAAGACGTGGGCGAGCGGCAGCCAGAGGTACTGGAGGTCGTCGGACCGGAGGATGCCGATGGCGTCGGAGGCGGCGGCCTCGTAGGTCCACGTCCTGTGCAGGAGCCGCACGCCCTTGGGTCGACCGGTCGTGCCCGAGGTGTAGATGATCGTCGCGAGGCGGTCGGGGGTGAGGCCGTCGATGCGCGCGTCCACGAGTCCCGGGTCGCGCTCGAGGGCGGCGCGGCCGAGGTCGGCGAGGGCGTCGAGGCTGATGACCCAGTCGTCCTCACCGGTCGCGGCGTCCGCCTCGAAGGTGACGACCTTGGTGATGCCGGGCACCGAGGAGGCGATCCGGCGGAGCTTGGCGACCTGCTCGGCGTCCTCGGCGAACACGACCTTGCTCTGCGAGTCGGCGAGGATGAAGGCGACGTCGTCGTCGATCGTCGTCGGATAGATCGTCGTCGTCACACCGCCGCTCACCATGACGCCGAGGTCGGCGAGCGCCCACTCGTAGCGGGTCGAGGAGGCGAGGGCCACCCGCTCCTCGGGTCCGACGCCGAGCTCGACGAGGCCGGCGCCGATGGCGTAGACGACCTCCTTGACCTCGGCCCAGGTGACGCTCACCCACTCGTCGCCGGAGGCGGACTGCTTGGCGTACTGGAAGGCCGTCGCGTCCGGTGTGGCGGCCACCCGGTCGCGGAAGAGGTGGCCGACGCTCGCGGCACGCTCCTCGATCAGCTGGATGTCGACCGGCTCGTCGGCGGGCGAGTGGATCTGCGGGGTCGCTGCAAGCATCTGGGTTCCTCGTCATTGGGGAGCTCGTGGCCGGAATGCTCCCACATGACCCACCCCGCCGGGAGGCACCTCGCGGCAAATGTGACCGACGAGTAATCCGGCCGAGCCCCGGGCCGGGTCGGCAAGTCCTCAGACGCGGTCGCGATGCGCGGCGGCATACGCGGCGTTGACCACACCGACGGCCAGCCACGAGGCGAACATCGAGGAGCCTCCGTAGGAGACGAACGGCAGCGGCAGCCCCGTCACCGGCATGACGCCGAGGTTCATCCCGACGTTCTGGAAGACCTGGAACGCGAGCCACGTCCCGACCCCGACACCGAGGAACCGGCCGAACGCGTCACCCGAGCGGCCGGCGACGACGAGGACCCGGATGACGATGAACGCGAGCAGGACGAGCAGCCCGGCCGCCCCGAGGAACCCGAGCTCCTCCCCCGCGACCGAGAAGATGAAGTCGTTGAGCTGGTAGGGCACGAAGCCGCCCTGGGTCTGGCGCCCCTCCATGAACCCCTGGCCGGTCCAGCCACCCGAGCCGATCGCGAGCCGGACCTGCCGCGTCTGGTAGCCGATGCCCTGCGGGTCCGCGCTCGGGTCGGCGAAGGCGAGGAGCCGGTCGCGCTGGTAGTCGCTGAGCAGGGGTGTCGTGAGTGCGGCGACGACGAGCCCGACGGCGGCCACCCCGATCCCCACGACCCAGCGACGAGGTGCCCCGGCGACGGCGATGACGACGAAGGCCAGTGCCCCGAGGACGACGGCCGAGCCGAGGTCGGGCTGGAGCATGATGAGCGCGACCGGCACGGCGGCGAGCAGCCAGCCGAGCGCGACGTCGCGGTTGCCGGGGGCGACCCTCCGCTCCCACCGGTCGGCGAGGACGAAGGCGAGCACGAGCGCGAGCCCGAGCTTGGCGAACTCCGAGGGCTGCACCGTGAACCCCGCGACGACGGGGATCCACGACCGGGAGCCGTTGATGGTCACCCCGAGCGGGGTGAGCACGGCGACGAGCCCGAGCAGCGAGAGGCCATAGATCCACGGGGCGACGAGCCGCAGACCGTGGTGCCCGAGCCGGGCCACGCCGAGGGCGAGCCCGATGCCGATCGCGGTGTTGAGCAGGTGGCGGACGAGGTATGCCGTCCCCGCGGCCTCGTGGGTCGCGGACCACACGAGGAGGGCACCGACGACCGAGGTCCCGGCGGCACCGACGAGGAGGCCGAGGTCCTGCCGGAGCCAGCGGCTCAGGAGTGGACGATCTGGGTGAGCACCGTGCGGCACTGCTCGACGTCCTTGGCCATGGCGACGAGGAGGTCGTCGATGCTCTCGAAGCGCAGGGTCGGGCGGATGTGCTCGACGAACTCGACCATGACCCGCTCGTCGTAGAGGTCGAGGTCGTCGCGGTCGAGGACGTAGGCCTCGACGGTGCGGCGGTCCTCGGTGTCGAAGGTCGGGTTCGTGCCGATCGAGATGGCCGCGGGCATCGTGCGGTCGGGCTCGCCCTGCTCGAGGTCGAGGCGGGTGAGCCAGCCGGCGTAGACGCCCTCGGCGGGGACGAGCCCCAGCGAGTCGGGTGAGAGGTTGGCCGTGGGGTAGCCGAGCTCGCGGCCTCGGTGGTGGCCGTGGACGACGGTGCCGACGACGCGGTGGGGGCGTCCGAGCGTGCGGGCTGCGGCCGCGACGTCGCCGACGGAGAGGGCCTGGCGCACCGAGGTCGAGGACCAACGGTGGTCCTCGCCGACGTCCTCGATCGCGACGACCTCGAAGCCGTGCTGCGCACCGAGCTCACGCAGGGTGTCGACGTTGCCGGAGTTGCGGTAGCCGAACTTCGTGTCGACGCCGACGACGACGGCCTTGGCGCCGAGGCCTTCGACGAAGGTCCGCAGGACGAACTCCTCCGGCGACTGCTGGGCGAACTCCGCGGTGAAGGGCAGGACGAGGAGACCGTCGATGCCGGTCGTCTCGAGGAGGTCGTCGCGGATCGACCCGGGCGAGATGAGCTCCGGGGCGCGCTCGGGGTGCAGCACGGCGACGGGGTGCGGGTCGAAGGTCACGGCGACGGCGGGCAGCCCGAGCTCGCGCCCGGTCTCGACGAGCTGGGTGAGCACCGCCCGGTGGCCCCGGTGGACGCCGTCGAAGTTGCCGAGGGTGACGACGCAGGGTCGCAGCTCGTCGGGCGTGGCTGCGGGGTCGGTGAACCGGTGCACGGTGGACACTCTACGAACTCGCCGGGGCGAAGACGACGTGGCTCCGGGCCGTGGGCCTGCTCTCGTCGAGCATCGCGACGAGCGAGCCGTCCGGTCCGAAGGCCGCGACCGGTTCGGTGCGACCCGGCTCGGCCGACGGCAGGCGCTGGCCGTAGCCGATGGTGCGGGCCTCGTCGGCCGACAGCTCGCGTGCGGGGAAGCCGGCCCGGGCGGCGTCGGCGAGCGGCACGACCGGCATCGGCTCGCCCTGGCGCGCCTCGAGGTCGACGAGCGGGTGGGCGACGTCGAGGCCGAAGCCGCCGACCCGGGTGCGTCGTAGCGCGGTGAGGTGCCCGGCCGACCCGAGAGCGCTGCCGAGGTCGCGGGCGAGGGCGCGGACGTAGGTGCCCGACGACACCGTCACGGTGACGTCGACGTCGACGACGGGCACCCCGCCGACGTCGCTGCGTCGCAGGTCGTGGACGTCGAACCGGGAGACCGTCACCGGACGCGCGGGCAGGTCGACGGCCTCGCCGGCCCGGGCGCGGTGGTAGGACCGCTCCCCCTTGACCTTGATCGCGCTCACGGCGCTCGGGACCTGCTCGATGTCGCCGGTGAGCGTTGCGACAGCGGTCACGACGGCCTCGTCGGTGACGTCGGCGGCGCCGGGCGAGCTCGTCACCTCACCCTCGGCATCGTCGGTGAGGGTGCCCTGGCCGAGGCGGATCGTCGCGTCGTAGTCCTTGTCGCTGCCGACGAGGAAGGTGAGCAGCTTGGTGGCTCGGCCCACACCGAGCACGAGCACGCCGGTGGCCATCGGGTCGAGAGTGCCGGCGTGACCGACCTTGCGGGTGGAGCAGAGCCGCCGGGCGCGGGCGACGACGTCGTGGCTCGTCCAGTCGGACGGCTTGTCGACGACGAGGAGTCCGTCGACGCTCGCGCTCACGCGCGGCCGGTGTCGTCGGCGCCGCGGGCGCCCTCGGTGGCGGCTGGGGTGCCGTCCATGGCCGGGGAGGTGGTGGCGGGGGAGGTGGCGCCGGTGGCCGGAGCCTCGTCGCCGTCCTCGTTCTCGGCGTCCTCGTCGTCGTCGCGACGGTAGGGGTCGGCGTCGCCGGCGTAGGTCGCGCCGGAGGCCGCCGCGGCGACCTGGGCGTCACGCTCGCGCGCCTCGGCGAGGAGGACCTCGAGGTGGGCAGCGGTCTCGGGGATCGCGTCGGCGATGAACTCGAGCGAGGGTGTGAGCCGGATGCCGAGGTTGCGGCCGACGTGGCTGCGGAGCTTGCCGCGGTTGGCGGCGAGCAGCTCGGCGGTCTTCGCGCGCTGGGCGTCGTCGCCGAAGACGGTGTAGAAGACCGACGCGTGCTGGAGGTCGTTGGTCACCCGGACGTCGGTGATCGTGACGAACCCGAGGTCGGGGTCCTTGACGATCTGGTCGAGCCCTGCGGCAATGAGGGTCTTGATGCGGTCGGCGACCTTGCGGGCGCGTGCGGCGTCAGCCACGACAACTCCTTCTCCGTGTGGTGTCCTGCCCGCACACACTATGCGCCCGGACGGGGTGCGGGCAGCAGCGCCCTGCCGGCCACCCGCCACCCCCGGCGACCCGGCGTCAGGCCAGGGGCTCGACGGACCAGTCGTCGTCGGACGAGGCACGGTGTGCCTGCTCCCCCAGCCCGAGCCCGCCCAGCGCGTGCAGGCTCGGTGTGGACCGCACGAGGTGCGCCAGGTGGAGCACCCGCATCTCCTCGTTCGAGTGCCCACCGGCCCCGCAGTGCACGCTCCAGTCCTCGCCGCGGCTCTCGTCGGGCTCACGCGCCACCCACAGGACCGCAGCGCCCTCGTCGGCGACGTGCGTGCAGGTGAAGGCGAGCCGGTCCGGTGGCACCGGGAACTCCCACTCGGGGTCGACGGCGAGCCCACCCCTGTGCTCGACGGGCACGCGCCACGCAGGAGGCTGCCGCTCGTGGAGCACGGCAGGCGCTCCGGGCTGCCAGGGGAAGATGTCGTCGGTCGTCGGCCAGACCAGGGCCAGGGCGTCGACGTCCCGGCGGTGGAACCACCTCGACCAGGTCACCGCGTCGGCGAGGGCATCGGGCGCCACCTGCTCGACAGCGAGCGGGACACCGACGAGGACATCCTCGAGCGCGTCGCCGGGGTCGAGCAGCCGCCCTCGAAGGACGCGGCGGGCGACGTCGTTGAGCACGTGGTGCATGACCACGGGGTCGAGGCCCGACAGGAGCAGCTCGGGGTGGCCGGCACGATGCAACAGGCCCACGGTGTAGGCGAACGCGGGCCCCGGCTCACCGTGGTCGTCGTGGTCGTGCTCGTCGTCGTGGTGAGGGTGGCCGTCGTCCTCGTGGTCGCACCCGACCCCGTCGGAGACGAACATCACCTGCCAGCCGTGCTCGAGGACCGTGTCGACCGACCGGCGCTCGAGGTCGTCGAGCGAGTCCGCCGGCCGGCACACGTGGCAGTCGCAGCCCGCAGCCGCGGGCAGCGGCCCCATCCATTCCGCCGCACCGTCGTCCCGCGCCACTGCTCCCCCTCGGTCACTCCGTCGTGGCGCTCACTGTAGCCACGGCGACCGACGGCGACCCGGACACGGACGGCGAGCGGCCGGCATACCGAGGGTGTCGGTATGCCGGCCGCTCGCGGCAGGCGAGATGCCTCGGGACTCAGGCCCGCGGCTTCTCCCTCATCTCGTAGGTGGCGATGAGGTCGCCGAGCTGCAGGTCGTTGAACGAGCCGAGGTTGATGCCGCACTCGAAGCCTTCACGGACCTCGGTGACGTCATCCTTGAACCGGCGCAGGCCGGCGATCTCGACGCTCTCGGACACGACGACACCGTCACGCGTGATGCGTGCCTTGGTGCCGCGCCGGATCTCGCCGCTGCGGACGATCGATCCGGCGATGTTGCCGAACTTGCTCGAGCGGAAGATCTCGCGGATCTCGGCGGTGCCGAGCTCGACCTCCTCGTACTCGGGCTTGAGCATGCCCTTGAGGGACTGCTCGATCTCCTCGATGGCCTGGTAGATCACCGAGTAGTAGCGGATCTCGACGCCCTCGCGCTCGGCGTAGTCAGCGTTCTGGCCCTCGGCCCGGACGTTGAAGCCGATGATGATCGCGTTGGACGCGACCGCGAGGTTGATGTTGTTCATCGTGATCGCACCGACGCCGCGGTCGATGATGCGCAGGTCCACGTCGTCGCCGACGTCGATCTGGAGCAGCGCGTCCTCGAGGGCCTCGACCGAACCCGACACGTCACCCTTGAGGATGAGGTTGAGGGTGTCGACCTTGCCCTGCGCGATCGCCTCGTTGAGGTCCTCGAGGGAGATGCGCTTGCGGGCCTTGGCCAGGCTCGCCTGGCGGTCGGCCGACTCGCGACGCTCCGCGATCTGGCGGGCCGTGCGGTCGTCGGGTGCGACGACGAACGTGTCGCCGGCGCGCGGGACCGAGGAGAGACCGAGCACCTGGACCGGGCGGGACGGGCCCGCCTCCTCGACGTTGACGCCGTGCTCGTCGAGCATGGCGCGCACGCGGCCGTAGGAGCTGCCCGTGACGATGGCGTCGCCGACCCGGAGGGTTCCGGACTGGATGAGCACCGTCGCGGTCGCACCACGACCCTTGTCGAGGTTGGCCTCGATCGCGACACCACGGGCGTCACGGTCGGGGTTGGCCCGCAGGTCGAGCGCGGCGTCGGCGGTGAGCAGCACGGCCTCGAGCAGCTGGTCGATGTTCTGACCCTGCTTCGCGGACACGTCGACGAACATCGTCTCGCCGCCGTACTCCTCGGCCACGAGGTTGTACTCGGTGAGCTGCTGACGGATCTTGGCCGGGTTCGCGCCCTCGACGTCGATCTTGTTGACCGCGACGACGATCGGGACGTCCGCCGCCTGGGCGTGGTTGAGCGCCTCGATGGTCTGCGGCATGACGCCGTCGTCGGCGGCGACGACGAGGATCGCGATGTCCGTGACCTTCGCACCACGGGCACGCATGGCGGTGAACGCCTCGTGACCCGGGGTGTCGATGAAGGTGATCGGACGGTCGACGCCCTCGTGCTCCTTGTGGATCTGGTAGGCACCGATGTGCTGGGTGATGCCACCGGCCTCGTCACCCGCAACGTTCTCGTTGCGGATGGCGTCGAGGAGGCGCGTCTTGCCGTGGTCGACGTGACCCATGACGGTGACGACCGGCGGGCGGGCCGCGAGGTCGTCCTCGTCCTCGGAGTCGACACCGATCTCGAGGTTGATGTCGAAGGCGTCGAAGAGCTCGCGCTCCTCCTCCTCCGGCGAGACCATGCGGATGTCGTAGCCGAGCTCGGCGCCGAGGACCTTGAAGGTGTCCTCGTCGAGGCTCTGCGTCGCCGTGGCCATCTCGCCGAGGTGGAACATCACCGTGACGAGCGAGGCCGGGTTGGCGTTGATCTTGTCGGCGAAGTCGGTGAGGGAGGCACCCTGGCGCACCTGGATGACGGTCGAGCCGTCACCGCGGGGCACGCTCACGCCGCCGATCGACGGCGCCTGCATCTCCTCGAACTCCTGGCGCTTCGCGCGCTTGGACTTGCGTGCACGGCCCGGACGACCGCCACCGCGACCGAAGGCACCGGCGGTCGAGCCGCGACCGGCTCCACCGCGGAAGCCACCGCCACCGGGGCGACCGGCGAAACCGCCGGGACCGCCACCACCGGGACGCCCGCCTCCACCGGCGCCGGGACGGCCACCACGGCCGCCGGCACCGCCGGGACGCTCACCCGGGCGCGCGACGGCGCTCGAGCTCGGCATCATGCCGGGGCTGGGACGCGGGCCACCGGGGCGCGGACCGGCCGCACCGGCACCGGCGCCACCGGGGCGGGGTGCGCTGCGCGGACGGGGCATGCCCTGGCTCGACGCGAACGGGTTGTTGCCGGGACGGGCGGCGCCGCCGCCCTCACGACCACCCTCGCGGCCGCCGTCACGACCACCGTCGCGGCCCTGGCGCATGCCCTGGCTCGGAGCGAACGGGTTGTTGCCGGGACGCGGTGCACCCGCACCGGGGCGCGGGGCGGGACGGGCACCGGACTCCGGTGCCGACGGGGACGCCTTGGCGGCGGGAGCGGCGGGGGCCGCGGGTGCCGGGGCGGACGGGGTCGCCTTGGCGGCGGGTGCTGCAGGCGCAGCCGGGGCCGGCGCCGCGGGGGCGGGCGCAGCCGGGGCCGGGGTGGCCTTGGCCGCGGGGGCCGCGGGCGCCGCGGGGGCGGGCTCGGCCGGTGCGGCGGGCGCAGCGGGAGCCTTCGGGCCCGGCGTCGCTGCGGGGGCAGCGGCAGCGGGCTTGGGGGCAGCCTTCTTGGCCGCCGGCTTGGCGGGAGCCTCGGCAGGAGCCGCCTTCTCGACGGGGAACTTCTCCTGGTACCGGCGGACGACCGGCGCCTCGATGGTCGAGGACGCCGACTTGACGTACTCGCCCATGTCGTTGAGGCGCTCGAGGAGGACCTTGCTGGTCACTCCGACTTCCTTGGCGAGTGCGCTGACTCGGACCTTTGCCACGTTTCTCCTTCATCTGGTCCGTGCGACCTGACGAAGCAGCAGGCACGGACCCTTAGTGCTGGGGGGAGCTCATTACTGAGTACTCATCGGTTGCTCATCGGGTGCTCATCAGCGTCGAACCACTCTCTGTTCAGAGCCACGGTCGGTTTCTTGGGACGGACAGGTCTGCTCGTGGGTGGCGATCTCCTCCGCCACGGCGGTGGTGTCCAGGGGCACGCTGACTCGCAGCGCATGCCCGAACGCCCGTCGTCGGACGGCGAGGTCGAAACATTCTCCGGTGGGATGCAGCCAGGCGCCGCGCCCCGGGAGACACCGCCGAAGGTCGGGAACGAGGTCCCCGTGGCCTCCGACGACCACTCGCAGGAGTGCCGACCGGCTATCCGACACCCGGCACCCCACACAGGTGCGCACCGGTCCCGTCACTGTCGACGTATGCCGTGTGCCCGCCTTCGCGTGCAACGCCCGAGTCCGGAGTCCAGCCCGGTCGGTCCCACCCATGGTAGCGCCTAGCGGGGGTCCGGAGTGTCACCGGACGCCCCCGAGGGGCCCGAGGACCCCTCGCGGGGCGCGCCCGAGCCCGGGTTGTCCGAGCGGATGTCGATGCGCCAGCCGGTGAGCTTGGCGGCGAGGCGGGCGTTCTGACCCTCGCGGCCGATGGCGAGCGAGAGCTGGTAGTCGGGGACGACGACCCTGGCCGCGCGCAGTGTGCGGTCGACGATCTCGACCGACTGCACGCGCGAGGGGCTGAGCGCCGCCGCGATGAAGGTCGCCGGGTCCTCGCTGTAGTCGACGATGTCGATCTTCTCGCCGTGCAGCTCCGCCATGACGGCCCGCACGCGCGCGCCCATCGGGCCGATGCAGGCGCCCTTGGCGTTGAGCCCGGCGACCTTGGTGTGGACGGCGATCTTCGTCCGGTGCCCGGCCTCACGGGCCAGCGCGGCGATCTCGACGCTGCCGTCCGCGATCTCGGGGACCTCGAGGGCGAAGAGCTTGCGCACGAGGTTGGGGTGCGTGCGGGAGAGGCCGATCTGCGGCCCGCGCATGCCGCGCTTGACGCTGACGACGTAGGTCCGCAGCCGCTGGCCGTGGACGTACTTCTCGCCCGGGACCTGCTCGGCGAGGGGGAGAATGCCCTCGACGGTGCCGAAGTCGACGGTGACGTGCCGCGGGTCCGGGCTCTGCTGGATGATCCCGGCGACGATGTCGCCCTCACGGCCCTTGAAGTCGCCCATGATCGCGTCGTCCTCGATGTCGCGCAGGCGCTGGACGATGACCTGGCGGGCGGTCGCGGCGGCGACGCGGCCGAAGTCGCGCGGGGTGTCGTCGAACTCGGGGCCGTACTCACGGCGGGTGCGCGGACGCGCCGGCTCGGCAGTCTCGGCGCCGCTGCCCCCACCGCTTGCGTCCGCGCTTGCGGTGGCGGGAGCGGCCGCATCCGCAGACGCTGCGAGTGCGTCGGTGGTGCCGTCGGCGCCGTCACCCTTTGCGTCTGCGCTTTCGGCGGCTGGAACCGCCGGGTCCGCAGACGCTGGGGAGGGACTGTCCGCGGAGGGCTCGTCCTCGACGGGGACCTCGAACTCCTCGCGGGCCCAGATCGTCACGTGACCGGTCTTGCGGTCGAGCTCGGCCCGGGCGCTGCGGTAGGCGCCCTCGGTGCGGTGGTAGGCGAGCAGCAGCGCCTGCTCGATGGCGGGGATGAGGACGTCGAGCGAGATGTCGCGCTCGCGCTCGACACCTCGCAGGACGGCGAGGTCGATGTCCATGGGTCAGCTCTCCTTGTGGCCCGACGCGTCGGCGTCGGCGTCGTCGGTGGGGCCGGCCGGGGCCGGGGTGGTGTCGTCCTTGCGCGAGAACTCGACCTGCACCTCGGCACGGTCGAGCACGGCATACGGGAAGGTCTCGTCGCGACCGGGCGTCTTCTTGACGGCCGGGATCGCGAGGGTGAGGTCGTCGGCGCCGGCCCGCGTGATGCGGCCGGTCACGGGCGCGCCGTCACGGACGGCGAGGGTGACGAGGCGGCCGACGTTGCGCTGGAAGTGACGGGGCGCGGTGAGCGGCCGGGAGACGCCGGGCGAGGTGACCTCGAGGGTGTAGGGCTGCTCGCCGAGGACGTCGGAGTCGTCGAGGACCTCGCTCACGGTGCGGGTCGTCTCGGCGATCTCGTCGAGCGAGAGGGAGTCCACGGTCTCGGTGACGTCGCCGGTGGTGTCGAGGTCGCGGTCGACGACGACCCTGACGACGCGGCGGCGGCCGGCGGGGGTGATGCTGACCTCTTCGAGGACGACTCCCGATCCGTCCAACGCACCTGCGAGCAGCTCCTGCACTGCGGTGTCCCGGGTCATCGATCTCCCTCTCTGTAGTTCTCGGTCCGCGTCCTGCACCTGCGGCGACGTCCACTCTAGCCGGGCGCGGAGGTGGCCTTCCACGCGTGCGAGGATGCCGGCATGCGTGACGCGACCCCGTCGGCCCCGGGTCCGACCCGGCGACTCGTCACCGCGGGGGCGCTGGGTGCAGTCGTGGTGGCTCTCGCCGGCTGCGGCATCCGTCTCGAGGACGACGCCCCGCGGGTGCCGCTCGTCCCGACCCGCGAGCCCATCGAGGCCGAGCAGGCTCTCCTGCGCCTGCACGCCGCCGTCGTCACCGCCTCGACCGCCTCGTTCGTCGCGACCGACCCGCTCGCCCCGCTCCTGCCGCCGTTGCACGCCCGCCAGGCGACGGTGCTCCACGACGCCCTGCGCCAGCGAGGCGTCCCCGAGAGCGAGCTGGCGACGCCGTCCGCGACGCCGACCGCCTCCCCGGCCACCTCCGCCACTGCGTCGGCGACGTCCTCCCCCAGCGGTTCGCCTGCGTCGGCAGCTCCCGTCCCGACGGCGCCGGCCGTGGTGCGCAGGCCGGTAGCCGAGGTCGAGGGCGAGGTCGTCGCGGCCGGCAGGGGGCTCGAGGCGGCCGAGGCCGACCTGCGGCCCACCCTCGTCGCCGTCCTCGGCCAGGCCCACGCCGCCGTCGAGCTGGCGGCCCCGGTCGCGGCGCCCGCGCCCGCGGCCACGCCGACCCCGAGCGCGTCGGCGAGCCCGTCCGCCTCGGGATCGAGCAGTCCGTCCGTGCCGCCGTCGTGGTCGAGCCCTGCCGCTCTCGTCCCCCTCGTCGTCGCCACCCGCCGGGCCACCTGGCTCCTCGAGGTCGCGGCCGCACGCTCGACGAAGGCGGTGCGCTCCGCCTGGCTGCGCGACATCGCCGCGCTGCAGGGCCTCACGTCGGACCTCGTCGACGCCGCCGGGCCGTCCGCGCCCGAGCCGGACCTCGGCCAGACGCTCCCCCGCCCGGTGACCACGCCCGCCGAGGCCGCGACGCTCGCGACCGAGGCGATGACGACCCTGCTCGCCGAAACCGGGGCCGCACTGCGCCCGGCGATCGACGCCGACCCCGAGGCCGCGTTCGCCGCCCTGCCCGGTTGGCTCGGCACCGTCGCGGCAGTGGCGCACCGCCACGGCATCCGGCTCACGGCGTTCCCGGGTCTCGCGTGAGGGGACTCGCGTGAGCGAGACGGCCGTGAGCGAGCCGAGCGACCCGCGGGCCCCGCGCGCCCCGGCCGAGTGGCTCACCTGGATGAGCCGGCTGCCGGCCGAGGGTGGACCGACGGGCGCCGACTGGGTCACGACCGTCGACCGGCTCGCCCGCGAGTGCCTGGAGGCGTGGGACCTCGAGCTGACCGGCGCGCCGATGACCGGCTGGACCGCTGTCGTCCACCCCGTCGTGCGTCGCGGCGGCCAAGGTGGCCCGCTCGTCCTCAAGGTCGGCTGGCCGCACGTCGAGTCGGCCCAGGAGCACCTCGCGCTGCGGGCGTGGGACGGACACGGCGCGGTGCGGCTCGTCGCCGCGGACCCGTCGCGCGGTGCCCTCCTCCTCGAACGGCTTGATTCGGGGCGCGACCTCGACCCCGTCGACATCGAGGAGGCCTGCTCCGTCGTGGGCGGGCTCTACCGCGAGCTGCACGTGCCGGCACCGCCGACGATCCGGACTCTTCCGGCATACCTCGACCCCTACCTCACCCAGCTGCGCCAGCGCACCGACCTGCCCCGACGGGTCGTCACCCGCGTCACGGGGCTGGCCCGCGAGCTGCTCGCCGAACCCGGGCCGAGGGTCCTGCTGCACACGGACCTGCACTTCCAGAACGTCCTCGCCGCCGACCGGGCGCCGTGGCTCGCCATCGACCCGAAGCCGCTCGCCGGACCTGCGGCCTACGAGCTGCATCCGTTGCTGCGCAACCGGATCGAGGAGATGGGCACCGGGTCGTCGCTGCGCTGGTCGGTGCGCCAGCGGCTCGAGCTGGCATGCGGCGCCGGGGGCCTCGACGAGGAGCTCGGGCGGCTGTGGTGCATCGTCCGCTGCGGCGTCGAGATCCTCTGGGCGGCGGTCGACGGCGACGACGCGGAGCTGTCGAAGAACCTCACGCTCCTCAAGGCGCTAGAGGACTGAGCCGGACGGCGTCAGCTGCGCCAGCCGTACTCGACCTCCGGCCGGCCCGCACCGGTGTAGCGCGAACGCCGGGTGGCGACGCCGCTCTCGTGGAGGTGCTCGAGGAAGCGCCGGGCCGTCACCCGGCTGACCCCGAGCCGGCCGGCGACCTCGCTGGCGGACAGCGCCGACGGTGACTCCCGCAGTGTCGTGACGACACGGCCGAGCAGCTCCTCGGACATCCCCTTGGGCAGGCTCACCGGGCGGGTCGGGCGGGCGGCGGCGAAGACCTCGTCGACCTCCGCCTGGCTGCCGACCTCGGCGGTGGCGACGTGGGTGGCGCGGTAGTCGAGGTAGGCCGAGAGCCGGTCGCGCAGGGTGCCGAAGGCGAAGGGCTTGAGGACGTACTGGACGACGCCGAGCGAGACGGCCGACCGCATGATGTCGAGGTCGCGCGCAGAGCTCACGGCGATGACGTCGGCGGCGTGGCCGGCCGCGCGCATCGCGCGGACCACCTCGAGCCCGTGCCGGTCGGGCAGGTTCATGTCGAGCAGGACGACGTCGACCTCGGTGCCCTGGAGCGCCCGCAGCGCCTCCTGCCCCGTCGACGCGACGGCGACGACGACGAACCCGGGGACGCGACCGACGTATGTCGCGTGGGCCTCGGCGGCCACGGGCTCGTCCTCGACGACGAGGACGCGCAGCGGGTCAGGCACGGGACTCCTCCTCGCGCGGGACGAGCGGCAGGCTGACGACGAAGCGCGCACCGGGCGGGCCCGTCACGTCGAGGGTCCCACCGAGCCGGTCGATCGTCTGGGCGACGAGCGCGAGCCCGATGCCGCGCCGGCCCGCACGGCCCTCCCCCTTGGTGCTGAACCCGCGCCGGACGACGGCGTCGACCCCTGCCTCGGGCAGCCCGGGGCCGGAGTCGGCGACCTCGAGGACGAGGTGGTCGTCGTCGACGCGGGCGTCGACCTCGACCCGGCGCTCCGAGCCCGGTGGCAGGCTCGCCACGGCGTCGAAGGCGTTGTCGATGAGGTTGCCGGCGATCGTCACGACGTCGCGCACGGGCACGGCGCCGGTCGGCCACTGGGCTCCGGGCGTGATGCGCAGGTCGATGCCCCGCTCGCTCGCCTGGGCGCTCTTGCCGACGAGGAGGGCGGCGAGGGCAGGCTCGGTGTCGGCCGCGACGACGTCGTCGGTGAGCTGCTGGGTCACGGCGAGCTCGTCGGTGGCGAAGTCGAGCGCGCGCTCCACGTGGCCGAGCTCGATGAGCGAGACGATCGTGTGGATCCGGTTGGCCGACTCGTGCGCCTGCGAGCGCAGGGCCTCGGTGACACCGCGCGCGGAGTCGAGCTCGCCGGTGAGGTGCTCGAGGTCGGTGCGGTCGCGCAGGGTCGCGACGGTGCCGAGCCGACGGCCCTCCCACATCGCGGGGGCGGTGCCGAGGACGAGGACCCGGGCGTCCGTGACGTGGAGCTCGTCCTCGCGACGCTCGCCGTCGGAGAGCGCGGCCGTGAGCCCCGGGGTGAGGCCGAGGTCGGCGAGCGGTCGGCCGCTCGCCGCCTCGGGCAGCCCGAGCAGCCGGACCGCCTCGTCGTTGGCGAGCTGGAGCCGGCCGTCCTGGTCGACGAGCAGCAGGCCCTCGGTGACGGCGTGGAGGACGGCGTCGTAGTACTCGTACATCTCGCGCAGCTGCTCCTCGCCGAGCCCGAGCGTCTGGCGGCGGGTGCGCCGCGAGACGAGGCCGGTGCCGAGGCCGGAGAGCAGCGCGGCCGCAGCCCCGGCGAGGAGGAGACCGGGCAGCTGCTCGCTCACCGCGCGCGACAGGGCGGTGCGCCGGATGCCCACCGAGACGAGCCCCACGACGGTCCCGGAGTCGGACTGGACGGGCACGACGACCCGGCGTGAGGGCCCGAGGGTGCCGGTGTAGTCCTCGACGACCTCACCGCCGCGCACGGCGGCCGCGATGTGGCCGATGAACTTCTGCCCGACCTGCGCCGGGTCGGGGTGGGAGTAGCGCACGCCCTCGGTCGTCATGACGACGACGAAGTCGGTGCCGGTCCCGCGGCGCACGTCCTCGGCGTAGTCCTGCACCGCCGGCGTCGGGGTGGCCGAGGAGAGCGCGTCGACGACGGCCGGTGTCGAGGCGACCGTGCGGGCCACGGACATGGCCCGGCTCGTCGCCTCCTGCGTCTGGGCGCGCCTGGCCTGCACGTAGGCAGCCGCGAGCCCGACGGTGACGACGAGGAGCGCGACCCCGACCTGGAGGACGAACGTCTGGGTCGCCACGCTCCACCGCGACGGCGAGCGCCGGGAGCTCACCCGGCCCGCCGGCATACGGGACGGGGGTGCGCGCGGGGCACCTCGCGCACGTCCCCGCGGAACTCAATGAACACAACGGTGACCCTAGCCAGTCGCGACACCAGAATCGGGGTCGCCCAGACCCGGGACCACCCGGGCCCGCCCACCCAGGAGACACCCGTGACCGACAACGTCGTCGTCGACCGGCCCGCGCGCCGGGACCGCACGCACTGGCTCTACATCGCCGTCATCATCGCCATGGTCCTCGGCATCGCCGTCGGGATCATCGCCCCGGACTTCGGCGTCAAGCTCAAGTGGCTCGGCACCGCGTTCGTGGACCTCATCAAGATGATGATCAGCCCGATCATCTTCTGCACGATCGTCCTCGGCATCGGCTCGGTCCGTCGCGCCGCGCAGGTCGGCAAGGTCGGTGGGCTCGCCCTCGGCTACTTCCTCACGATGTCGACCGTGGCCCTGGCCGTGGGTCTGCTCGTCGGCAACATCGTCAAGCCCGGCGCCGGGCTCAACCTCACCGACGAGCTCGCGGCGAGCGGCCAGAAGGCCGTCGGCGAGGAGCACGAGACGACCGTCGACTTCATCCTCGGGCTCATCCCCGACACCCTCGTGTCGGCGCTCACCGCCGGCTCGGTGCTCCAGACGCTGCTCGTCGCCCTGCTCGTCGGCTTCGCGCTCCAGAAGATGGGCCGCGCGGGCGAGCCGATCCTCGGCGGCATCCGTCACCTCGAGCGGCTCGTCTTCCGCCTCATGGCGATGATCATGTATGCCGCACCCATCGGTGCGTTCGGAGCCATGGCTGCCGTCGTGGGCGCCACGGGCTGGCAGGCGCTCAAGTCGCTCGCGCTCATCATGGTCGCGTTCTACGTGACGTGCTTCCTCTTCGTCTTCGTCATCCTCGGGGCGCTGCTCAAGGCCGTCACCGGCATCAACGTCCTCGCGCTGCTCAAGTACCTCTCGCGCGAGTTCCTCCTCATCCTCTCGACGTCGTCGTCGGAGTCCGCCCTCCCCCGCCTCATCGCCAAGATGGAGCACGCCGGCGTCTCGCGCCCCGTCGTCGGCATCACGGTCCCGACGGGCTACTCGTTCAACCTCGACGGCACCGCGATCTACCTGACGATGGCCTCGCTCTTCATCGCCGAGGCACTCGACAAGCCGTTCTCGATCGGTGAGCAGGTCTCGCTGCTGCTCTTCATGATCATCGCGTCGAAGGGCGCCGCCGGTGTCACCGGCGCCGGGCTCGCGACCCTGGCCGGAGGGCTGCAGTCACACCGCCCCGACCTCGTCGACGGCGTCGGCTTCATCGTCGGCATCGACCGCATGATGAGCGAGGCCCGGGCCCTGACGAACTTCGCGGGCAACTCCATCGCGACGGTGCTTATCGGGCACTGGGTCGGCGAGCTCGACCGTCCGAAGCTGGACCGGGTGCTCGCCGGCGACGACCCGTTCGACGAGGCGTCGATGCTCGACCACGACGACGAGGGCGTCGAGCGCACCGAGCGCGACCTCGTGGGCGACCCGCAGTCGCAGACCGTGGGTCACTGACCCCGCTGGTGCACTGACGCTCCTCGAGTGTCGGGGATCCGGGCCTTCCGCCACCGTGGTGGCCCCGGATCCCCGACACCGCCGTCAGGTCGGCCCGCGTGTCAGGGTGGAGGCATGGCCAACCGGCTCGCTTCCTCGACCTCCCCCTACCTCCTCCAGCACGCGGACAACCCCGTGGACTGGTGGGAGTGGGGCGAGGACGCCTTCGCCGAGGCGCGCCGACGCGACGTGCCCGTCCTGCTCTCCGTCGGCTACGCCGCCTGCCACTGGTGCCACGTCATGGCGCACGAGTCGTTCGAGGACGAGCGCGTCGCGGAGGTCGTCAACGCCGGGTTCGTCGCCGTCAAGGTCGACCGCGAGGAGCGTCCGGACGTCGACGCGGTCTACATGAACGCGACGACATCGCTCACCGGCCACGGCGGCTGGCCGATGACGTGCGTCCTCACCCCCGACGGCGACCCCTTCTTCGCCGGGACCTACTTCCCGCGCGAGCAGTTCCTCAGCCTGCTCGCCAACGTCTCCCGCGTGTGGTCCGAGCAGCGCGCCGACGTCCTCGCCTCCGGCGCGCACATCGCCGCCCGCCTGCGTGAGGTCACCGCGCCGGGGCCGTCCGCGCCCATCACCCGCGAGACGACCTCGTATGCCGTCCGCGCCCTCCGCGGTCACTACGACCTCGCGCGGGGCGGCTTCGGTGGTGCACCGAAGTTCCCGCCCTCGATGGTTCTCGAGTTCCTCCTGCGCCACCACGCCGCCACCGGCGACGAAGACGCCCTCGCCATGGCCCGCGGCACGTGCGAGGCGATGGCGCGCGGCGGCATCCACGACCAGCTCGACGGCGGCTTCGCCCGGTATGCCGTCGACGCCGACTGGGTCGTCCCACACTTCGAGAAGATGCTCTACGACAACGCCCAGCTGCTGCGCGTCTACGCCCATTTGTGGAGGGCCACCAGCGAACCCCTCTGGCACCGGATCGCCTCTGGCACAGCGGACTTCATCGTGCGCGACCTCGGCACGGCGCAGGGCGGCTTCGCCTCGGCGCTCGATGCCGACACCGTCGTGGACGGTGTCTCGGTCGAGGGGGCGACCTATGCCTGGACCCCGGCACAGCTCGTCGACGTCCTCGGTGAGGAGGACGGACGCCGGGCCGCGCGGCTGCTCTCGGTGACCGAGCGGGGCACCTTCGAGCACGGCTCGTCGACGTTGCAGCTGCGCGAGGACCCCGACGACGAGGCGTGGTGGGCCGACGTGCGCGCCCGCCTGCTCGCGGCCCGCGAGGCTCGGCCGCAGCCGGCCCGTGACGACAAGGTGGTCACGTCGTGGAACGGCCTGGCGATCGCCGGACTCGCGGACGCCGGCGTCCTGCTCGACCGGCCGGACCTGGTGGACGCGGCGACGCGGTGCGCCCGCTTCGTCGTCGACGCCCACGTCGTCGACGGACGGCTGCGACGCGCCTCGCGGGACGGCGTCGTCGGCTCCGCGGCGGGGGTGGCCGACGACCACGGCAACCTCGCCGAGGGCCTCCTCGCGCTGCACCAGGCGACGGGCGAGCCGGAGTGGCTCGTCGTCGCAGGCGACGTCCTCGACGTCGCCCTGACCCACTTCCGCGACGCCGACGGGGCGGTGCACGACACCGCCGACGACGCCGAGCAGCTCTTCACCCGCCCGCGCAGCCAGGGTGACAACGCCGAGCCGAGCGGGCTGTCCTCGCTCGCCGGTGCGTGGCTCACCCTCGCCGCCCTCACCGGCTCGACGACCCACCGCGAGGCCGCGGAGTCGGCCCTGGCCGCGGCGGGCCCGCTCGCCGGGCGCGACCCCCGCTTCGCCGGGTGGAGCCTCGCGGTCGCCGAGGCAGCGCTGGCCGGCCCGCTCCAGGTGGCGCTCGTCGGACAGGGTCCCGCCGCCGACGAGATGCTCGCCGTCGCGCGGTGGAGCACCTCTCCCGGGCTCGTCCTCTCGCACGGCGCCCCGGACTCCCCCGGCCGCCCGCTGCTCGAGGCGCGACCGCTCGTGGGAGGTGAGCCGACGGCATACGTGTGCCGTGGGTTCGTCTGCGACGCACCGGTAACCGACGTCGACGCGCTGCGAGCGGCCCTCCTCAGGCCTGGAGCGTGACGCTGCCCTCGATGCGGGTGACGGCGTCGCCGGAGACCCACACCTCACCGTCGGCGGCCTCGACGTGCACCCGGCCCTCGCGCCCGATGACCGATCCCTGCCGCGCGACGTAGGAGTCGGGCAGGGAGCCGGTGCCGATGAGCCACTGGGCGAGCCCCGCGTTGGCGCTGCCGGTGACCGGGTCCTCCGCGAACTCGTTGCCGTCGGCATAGAAGGCGCGCACCTCGACGTCCGCGCCGAGGTTCGATGCGCTCGTCTCGTCCCAGCGCCCGAGGAGGCAGACCTTGAGGTCGGTGAAGGCGGCGAGGTCGGGCACGACGTCGACGACCGCCGACGCGGTGCCGAGGTCGACACCCACCCAGCCGGGCCCGTTGTCGACCCATGCCATGTCCTTCACCTGGGACTCCTCGATCCGCAGCCCGCGCAGGATGCGAGACGCGTGGTCGTCGTCGACGGGTCCGGAGCGGCGCAGCGGCGGTGCCGCGAACCCGAGCCGCGGCGATCGCCTCACGTCGACGAGCCCCGCGCCGCACTCCTGGACGACCACATCACCCCGGGGCTCGCCCCCGGCCTCGAGCCAGGCGTGCGCACTGCCGATCGTCGGATGCCCCGCGAAGAGCAGCTCGCCGCCGGTCGTCCAGATGCGCACGCGGTAGTCCGCGCGCGGGTCGGTCGGCGCGCCGAGGAACGTCGTCTCGGACAGGTTGGTCCAGCGCGCGAACGCCGCCATCTGCGCGTCGGTCAGCCCGTCGGCGTCGTGGACCACCGCGAGCGGGTTGCCGAGCCACGGCTCGGAGGAGAAGACGTCGACCTGGCGGAAGGGCAGCACCGACACATCCCATCACGAAGGGTCCACAATGGCGCTCGTGACGACGTCCCCGCCGCCTCCCGTCGACCTCGCCGGAGTCGCGCCCGAGCTGCGCGAGATGTTCAACCTGCGCCTCGAGCGCTGGTGGCCCGACCTCCGCGACGCGCTCGTCTCCCTCCACGGCACCGGCGCCACCGCGCTCGCCGAGGAGCTCGTCTCCCTTGCGGCACAGGCGTTCCGCGACCGCTCCCCCGCGCTGCGACGCCGCGACCTCCAGCGCATCCTGCGTCCCGACTGGCTCCAGGACCCGTCGATGGTCGGGTATGCCGCCTACACCGAGCGGTTCGCGGGCGACCTGCGCGGGGTGGTCGCGGAGATCCCCTACCTGCGCGACCTCGGGGTGACCTACCTCCACCTCATGCCGCTGCTCCAGCCACGCGAGGGCGACAACGACGGGGGCTACGCCGTCGCCGACTACCGCGCCGTCCGCGCGGACCTCGGCGACATGGACGACCTCGCGGACCTCGCCGCCGCGCTGCACGAGCAGGGCGTGAGCCTCGTGCTCGACCTCGTCCTCAACCACGTCGCGCGCGAGCACGACTGGGCCGCGCGAGCGCGGGCCGGCGAGACGGCATACCGGGAGTACTTCCACGTCTTCCCCGACCGGACGCTGCCAGACGCCTACGAACGGACCCTGCCAGAGGTCTTCCCCGACTTCGCGCCCGGCAGCTTCACGTGGGACGACGAGCTGGACGGGTGGGTCTGGACGACGTTCAACGAGTGGCAGTGGGACCTCAACTGGTCCAACCCCGCCGTCCTGCGCGAGTTCGCCGCGATCATCCTCGAGCTCGCCAACCGCGGCGTCGACGTCTTCCGGCTCGACGCGATCGCCTTCATGTGGAAGCGGATGGGCACCGACTGCCAGGGCGAGCCCGAGGTGCACGCCATCACCCAGGCGTTGCGCGCCGTGACCCGGATCGCCTGTCCCGCAGTGGCGTTCAAGGCCGAGGCGATCGTCGCGCCGAGCAAGCTGCTCGCCTACCTCGGGCAGGGCCGCTACTCCGGCAAGGTGAGCGACCTCGCCTACCACAACAGCCTCATGGTGCAGGTCTGGTCGATGCTCGCGACGAAGGACGTCCGGCTCGCCGCCCACGCCCTCGGGCGGCTGCCGACGAAGCCGACGACGTCGACGTGGCTCACCTACCTGCGCTGCCACGACGACATCGGCTGGGCGATCCAGGACGAGGACGCGGCGGCGGTCGGGCTCGACGGCCACGCGCACCGCCGGTTCCTCACCCGGTGGTACGCCGGCGACGAGTGGGGCTCGAACGCCGACGGCCTCGTCTTCCAGTACAACCCCGAGACCGACGACGGGCGCACCAGCGGCACGGCCGCCAGCCTCGTCGGCCTCTCGACGGCCCGCACCGACGAGGAGCGCGACCTGGCGGCGCGCGCGCTGCGCCTCGGTCACGCCGTCGTCCTCGGCTGGGGCGGGATCCCGGTCATCTGGAGCGGTGACGAGCTCGGCCAGCCCAACGACCCCGACTGGGCCGAGGAGCCCGGGCACGAGGACGACAACCGGTGGGCGCACCGGCCGCGCCTCGACCGCGAGCGCCACGACGCGCGGCACGACCCGACCACGACCGCGGCGCGGGTCTTCGAGGACCTGCGCGAGCTCGTCCGTGCCCGCGCCTCGCTCCCCCACCTCCACGGCAGCATCGAGTCCCGCGTCGGTCCGGTCGACGACCCGGGCGTCCTCGTCACCGTGCGCGAGCACGCGCTCGGGCGCTTCGTCGCGCTGCACAACGTCACGCCGACGTGGCGGCGGTGGCCGGGCCAGCGAGCCCACGAGCTCGGGGTCGACGCGTCCGAGGACGCCATCACCGGTGCACCCCTGCGCTGGAGCGACGACGGTGACGTCCTGCTCGAGCCCTACGCCGTCCTCTGGCTCACGACTCCGGTCGCCGAGAGCTGACGACGACGCCGTCGAGGAGCACGACGTCCGCGCGGGCCTCGCCCTCTGCGACGGCGCGCGCGTTGGCCTCGTCGGAGCGGAGCACCCACTCGGTCGCGTCCGCGACCTCGCGGCCGGTCTCGACATGGCGGGCGATGAGCCGCTCGACACGGGCGGCCGGGGCGAGCGCGCACCACCAGACCTCGTCGAGCAGCGGCGGCACGGCGGTCCACCCCGCGTCGTCGAGCAGCAGGTAGTTGCCCTCCGTGACGACGAGGTCGGCGGTCAGCGGGACGACGAGCGAGTCGGGCACCGGCTCACCGACGACGTGGTCGAAGCTCGGCGCGGTGACGACCGCTCGCGGTTCGGTGCGCACGGCAGCGAGCAGGCCGGCATACGCGCTTGCGTCGAAGGTGTCCGGCGCCCCCTTGCGGTCGCGCCTCCCGAGCACCTCCAGCTCCGCGTTGGTGAGGTGGAAGCCGTCCATCGGCACGTGCGCGACCCGCCCGGACAGGCGTGGGTATGCCGTCACGGCCGTGAGCAGACGCGTCACCAGGGTCGTCTTGCCGGCTCCGGGCGGGCCGGCGATGCCGAGCACGGCGCGGCGCGGGGCCACGCGGTCGACGAGGTCGGCGAGGCGGTCGAGCAGGTCCTCGACCTGCTGCTCCGAGGAGTCGTCACCAGTCACGTCACCAGACACCGAGCACCTGCCCTCCGATACGGATGATGAACGCCGCCACGACGACGACGAAGACGACGCGGACGAAACCACTCCCGCGAGAGACCGCCGTGCGGGCACCGACGTAGCCGCCGAGGAGGTTGGCCGCGGCCATGACCGCGCCGACCTTCCACATGACGTGACCGCCCGGCGCGAAGACGGTGAGGGCGCCGAGGTTGGTGGCGAAGTTCGCGATCTTGGCCTTGGCGCTCGCCTCGAGGAAGGCGTAGCCCATGAGGCCGACCAGGGCGAAGACCATGAACGAGCCCGTGCCCGGGCCGAGGGCTCCGTCGTAGATGCCGATGACGAAGCCCACGGCCATGGCGGTCACGGTGTGGCGCGTGCCGTCCCAACGCAGCGCCGTGCTCGTGCCGAGCGAGGGCTTGAAGAGGGTGTAGGCGCCGACCGCGACGAGCATGACGAGGATGATCGGGTTGAACGCCGACTTCGGGATGTGCAGCCCGAGAAGCGCGCCGCCGATGGCGCCGAGGTAGGCGACGCCCGCCATGGGCAGGGCGGTGCGCAGGTCCGGTCTCACCCGCCGCCAGTAGGTCGTCGCGCTGGCGACCGTGCCCGCGATCGAGCCGATCTTGTTGGTCGCGAGCACCTGGGCCGGGGTCGCTCCCGGGAAGCCGAGCAGCAGCGCCGGGATCTGGATGAGCCCTCCCCCGCCGACCACCGCGTCGATCCAGCCCGCGACGAACCCGGCGAGGGCCATGAGCGCGAGCGTGGTGAGGCCGACGTCGCCGAGGGTGTCGGTCATGCCGCGGTCAGGACCCTGACCAGCCGTCGACGATGTCGAGGACGTCGAGCAGCTCGTGGGCGACGGCGTCCGGCGTGACCTCGACCGCCACCTGCTGGTCGACGGGGATGTCGGAGTGCGGAACCCAGATCGCGCGCATGCCCACCTGCTGCGGGCCGTGGACGTCCTCGAAGGGGCGGTCACCGACGTAGGCCGCGGCCTCGGGGTCGACGCCGACGGCCTTGCACGCCGCGAGGAAGGCGTCGGCGTGCGGCTTGACGACGTGGATCTCCGAGGAGTAGACGTCGGCGTCGAGCAGGTGGAGCACGCCGTCGCGCTCGAAGACCTCGCGGTGGTAGTCGCGCGACCAGATCGTGTTGGAGAGGACGCCGATGCGGATGTTCCTCTCGCGCAGGCCCTCCCAGAGCGGCTTGACCTGTTCGTCGGTGTGGGTGTGCGGCTCCCAGAACCCCCGGTAGGCGGCCAGCGCGAGGTGGTGTCGGTCGTGCGCCGGGTCGATGCCGGCGTCGTCGAGGATGTCCTCGAGGGTGGCGCTGGAGTGGTCGGTGCGGCCGCGCTGCCAGGCGCGGTCCTCCGCCTCGAGGATGCGCAGCGCGAGCGAGTCGGCCTCGGCGAGCTCGTCGGCGGGCATCTCGCTCGCGTCGACGGGGATGCCGTGGACCTCGCGGGCATAGACCCGCCACTGCTGCGGCAGGTCGACGTCGTGCCAGGGCGTGAGCGTCCCGCCCCAGTCGAAGATGACGGCCTCGATGGGGCGGGACCCGTTCATGCGCGCGCCTCGGCCGTGGCCGGGGTCGGCGCGGTGGCCGCAGTGGCCGCCTGGTCGGCGCCGCGGACCTCGCGCACGACCTCGTCGACGATCGCGTCGACGGCGACCTCACGGCGTTCGCCGCTGCGCCGGTCCTTGATCTCGACGACACCGTTCTCGAGGGACTTCCCGACGACGACGATCGTCGGGACGCCGATGAGCTCGGAGTCCTTGAACTTCACGCCGGGGCTCACCTTCTCGCGGTCGTCGTAGAGGACCTCGAGCCCCTGCGCCTCGAGGGCGGCGGTGAGCTCGTCGGCCTTGGCGAAGACGTCGCCGTCACGGTCGCGGTTCTTGCCCGTCGCGACGACGTGGACGTCGGCGGGCGTGACGTTGCGCGGCCAGCACAGCCCGGACTCGTCGAGGTTGCCCTCGGCGATCGCTGCGACGGCGCGCGAGACGCCGATGCCATAGGACCCCATCGTCACCGTGACGAGCTTGCCGTTCTCGTCGAGCACCTTGAGATCGAGCGCGTCGGCGAACTTGCGGCCGAGCTGGAAGATGTGGCCCATCTCGATGCCGCGCGCCGTGTGCAGGACCCCGTCGCCGTCGGGGCTCGGGTCGCCCTCGCGCACCTCGGCGGCCTGGATCGTGCCGTCGGCGGTGAAGTCGCGGCCGTGGACGAGGTCGAGGACGTGCTTGCCGTGCTCGTCGGCGCCGGTGACCCACGCGGACCCCTCGGCGATCGAGGGGTCGAGCAGGTAGCGGATCCCGGACGAGCGCTCCTCGCCGAGCACGCCGGGGCCGATGTAGCCCTTGGTGAGCACCGGGTTAGCCGCGAAGTCCTTCTCCTCGAACGCCTCGACCTCGGCCGGGCTCACCTGCGCCTCGAGACGCTTGGCGTCGACCTCACGGTCGCCGGGCACCCCGACGGCCAGCGGCTCACGCGTGCCGTCCGGGTGGACGAGCATGACGATGACGTTCTTGAGGGTGTCGGCGGCCGTCCACTCGCGACCGTCCTCGCGTGCGTGGTTGGCGTTGAGCGAGGTCACGAGCGTCTCGATCGTCGGGGTGTCGGGAGTGTCCTCGACGTGCGCGGCCGGGACGCCGGAGGCGTCGACCGGCGCGGCCTGCGGCACGACGACGGCCTCGACGTTCGCGGCATACGTGCCGGAGTCGTTGCGGACGAAGGTGTCCTCGCCGATCTCGCTCACGGCGAGGAACTCCTCGCTCGCCGAGCCGCCCATGGCCCCGGACATCGCGGAGACGATGACGTACTCGAACCCGAGCTGGTCGAAGATCTTGATGTAGGCGTCGCGGTGGGCCTGGTAGGACGCGTCCAGTCCTTCGTCGCTCACGTCGAACGAGTACGAGTCCTTCATGACGAACTCGCGCCCGCGCAGGAGGCCCGCACGCGGACGCGCCTCGTCGCGGTACTTGTTCTGGATCTGGTAGAGGCTGAGCGGCAGCTCCTTGTAGGAGCTGAACATGTCCTTGACGGCGAGGGTGAACATCTCCTCGTGCGTCGGCCCGAGGAGGTAGTCGACGCCCTTGCGGTCCTTGAGCCGGAAGATGTTGTCGCCGTACTCGGTCCAGCGGTTCGTCGCCTCGTAGGGCTCGCGCGGCAGGAGCGCCGGGAAGGTCAGCTCCTGCGCACCGATGGCGTCCATCTCCTCGCGCACGATCGCCTCGACCTTGCGCAGCACCTTGAGCCCGAGCGGCAGCCACGTGTAGATGCCGGGGGCGGCGCGACGGATGTAGCCGGCGCGCACGAGGAGCCGGTGACCGGGCAGCTCGGCGTCGGCCGGGTCCTCGCGCAGGGTTCGCAGGAACAGCGAGGACATGCGCATGGCCACAGGAGGTCTCCAGGTGTGAGGGGTGGGCAACCCGCCAAGGATAACGACGACCCCGTATGCCGTTCACGCGCATTCCCGGCCGATCCCGCGCACCTCGCCCGGACGGTCGCCCCGGACCGTCCCGGGCGAGATGCACGACCGGCCTCGGCCGGGGTCAGGGCCTTGCGAACACCTTCTCCACGAACGTGCTGAGCTGCGCGTCGTCGAGGTGCCTCGCGAGGTCGGCCTCGCTGATCATGCCGACGAGGCGGTGGTCCGAGATGACCGGCAGGCGCTTGATCTGCTCGCGACCCATCATCTCGACGATGTCGGTCATGTCGGTGTCGGCGTCGACCCACGTGACCGTGCCCTGTGCGAGCTCGGCCGCGGTGCAGGTGCTCGGGTCCATGCCCTCCGCGACGCACTTGATGACGATGTCGCGGTCGGTGATGATCCCGTGCAGCTTCTCGTCGTTGCCACAGATGGGCAGGGACCCGACCCCCATGTCGCGCATCATCCGCGCGGCCTCGTCGAGCGTCTGGTCCTCGCCGATGCACTGCGTGCCCACGTGCATCACGTCTCGAGCCGTCGTCATGGTGAACCTCCTCGGTGGTGGGGACTTCCGGGGCGGCGCACTGGGCGGTCGGGTGACGAGGCCGCGTCCGGCGCGTCGTCATGTCCCACTCTGCTCGCGTCGACGATGTCGCACAAGCCCACCGGTTCTCCGGCGTCATCGGGCGGAGGGAGCCGGGTCCGCGGCACCGTCGGGCGCCCGCCCTACGCTGGCGGCATGGCGAGCGAGCTGACGATCGAGCGGGTGCTCACCCTTGTCGAGCTCGTGCCGCGCGGACGGGTCGTCAGCTACGGCGACCTCGCGAAGATCGTCGGCATCGGGCCGCGCGAAGTCGGGTCGATCATGTCGCGCCACAGCGAGGGCCTTCCGTGGTGGCGCGTGACGAACGCGTCCGGGGACCTGCCGCGCGACCTCCTCGACCGCGCCCGCCCGCACTGGGCCGACGAGGGCATCCTCGCCAAGCGCAACGGGCTCGGCTGCCGGATCGCCGACTACCGCGCGGACCTCGACGCCCTCGCCACGGCATACCGGGTCCGCATCGCCGAGACGCTCGCACGCACGGGCACCGCGATCCCGCAGACGAGCAACCCGGCCTCGAGGGCGCTCGCCTCGGCCGGCATCACGACCCTCGAGGAGCTCGGCGAACGGCGGCGGGCCGACGTGCTGTCCCTGCACGGGATGGGGCCGAAGGCGCTCGGCATGCTCGACGAGGCGCTGCGCGACGCCGGTCTGGCGTGGAAGCCGTGAAGGTCGACGAGCGCCCGGACCGTCGCGGCTGACGTCAGCCGGTCGGGCGTGACTCGGCCGCGGCCTTGAGCCGGGCCAGGCCCTTCTCGAAGTCCTTGCCGACGAGCTTCTCGGTCGGCATGACCTTGGCGAAGAGCGCGGCGAGTCCGGTGTTGTTGCCCCGCATCACCCAGTCGACCTTCGTGCCCTCGCCGGCGGGCGTGAGCACGAACTCGATGTCGTTGTCGGCCTTGAAGGGCTTGAGGAAGCGCAGGTCGATGGCGATGCGCTCGGGGGTCGAGCCGGTGATCTCCATCGAGCCCTCGCCGGCCTTGCGGTTGCCCTGCCACTCGTAGCGGGCACCGACGCCCGAGTCGGCGCCGGAGTAGGCGCGGCGCAGGTCCGGGTCGACGTCCTCCCACGGCGACCATCTCTCCCACTGGTGGAAGTCGTCGACGAGGGCATGGACCACCGCCGGCGGGGCGTCGATGGTCGTGCTGCGGCGGAACTCGAAGGCGGCCATGGCGACAGGGTAGGGCGTGGCCGGCCCGCCGCGAGGGCGGTCAGAGACGTCCGGCCGCCCGCAGCGCCGTGCGGATCATCGGCCACTGCATCGGTAGCCGGGCCAGGGTGCCCGCGAGGAAGGCCTTCGAGCCGGTGTCCTGCCTGCGCTGCGCCCGCTTCGCGTGGTCGGCGGTCATCTGGACGTTGGCCGGGAAGACGGCGACGAGCAGCGCGGCGCTCGCCAGCCCGGCGGCCTTGCGGGTGCGGGGGTGGAGCAGGCCGAGCGCGCAGACGATCTCAGCGACGCCGCTGACGTGGACGAGCGCGCGCTTGCGTGGCAGCACGTGGGGCACGATCCCCTCGAAGACCTGCGGACGCGCGAGGTGCGTCGCACCCGAGGTGAGGAAGAGGGTGGCGAGGCCCACGGTGGCCTTGTCGAGCGGCGGGGTCGTGTGCGGCATACGGGCCAGCATCGCAGAACGCGCCCCGGCTGCCGGGGCAGCGGAGGCGCGTTCTGGGTCCTGCCGTCGGTCAGACCGGCGGCGGGGGCGGCGGGGTCGTCCCGTCGGTGCGCGAGGTGAGGTCGTCGTGCGCGGTCGTCGTCCCTCCGGTCACGGGGCGCGCCGAGGAGATGCCGAGGCCGGAGCGCAGGGCATTGCCACCCTTGCCGACGTGGCCGGCATACTTCGGGCCCACCTTGCGGCCGACCGCGGACTCGACCTTGCCGATCGCCGACGAGACGGAGTCGGGGTTCTTGCGGGCGTACTCACGGGCCTGCTTGGCGAGGCCGGCGAGGGCGGCGAGCTTGATGACGCCACGAGCCATGGGTCCTCCTGGGGTTGGGGTTGGTCCTGTGGGGGCAACTCGTCAGCCTGCCGCAGGGTTCCCGTTGATGGGGTCTCGTGGCTTGACCAACTCCTGAGACGATCCTGACGCGCTGCTGACCGGGCCCTTGCCGACGTCTTCCTAGCGTCGAAGGTGCCGGCCACGAACCGGCACGCACCCGATGCAGGAGGAACCATGACCATGCTCGCCACCCGAGGCGCGCGGACGGCCGCCGTCGCCGCCGTCTCGCTCGCCGCCGTCCTCGGCACCGCACCCTCGGCCTCGGCCGTCACCAAGCTCACCCACGCGCAGGCCACCTCGAAGCTCTCCGCGGCGGGCATCACGTGGTCGTCGTCGGGCGGGTGCAGCAACCGCAACGTCTCGACGTGCACCTCCTTCGACCAGATCAACTCGACGACGATCGACGGCGTCATCACGCTCAAGCGTGCCAGTGGGTGCGCCGTCAACATCACCGGCGGCACCGAGACCGGGCACGCCTCGGGGACCTACAGCCACTGGAACGGCTACAAGGTCGACATCTCGCTCTACTCGTGCGTGAGCAGCTACATCACGAACACCTTCGCGTATGCCGGTACCCGCAGTGACGGTGCCGCGCTCTACCGCTCCGGGGCGGGCAACCTCTATGCCAAGGAGGGCAGCCACTGGGACATCCTCTACTACAACTGCGGCGGCTGCTGACCCTCGCCGGCGCCCTGCCGGGCTCTTTCCCGGTCCAGGCGGAAGCGTCATCCGTCACGCGCTTGCGAGGACCGGCAGCCCGAGGCCCCGCGCGACCTGGGCCATGAAGCGGTCGGGCTCCAGGCGCAGGCCGATCAGGGGGATGCGCAGGACCCGGCTCGAACCGAGTGCGACCTCGTTGGCCCGGAGGGCGTCGTCGGTCGGGTTGAGCCCGAAGAGGTGGTGTCCCCCATCGATCTCGACGACCAACCCTTCCCACTCGACATCGAGGTAGACCCGGCCGGAGGGCCCCGTGCGGAGGCTCTGTCGCACCGGGGACGGTAGTCCGCGGCGTCGGCACAGCGCGCCGAAGTCGAGCTCGCCCAACGAGTGCGCGCCGTCGCAGACGTCCTGGATCACCAGCCCCAGAAGGGTCCGTCGACGCGAACGAAACACCCCGAGCCAGGTCTCCAGCAGCCTCGCCGGCGGGACGAGCCGCTGCTGGACCGGCAGGCAGACCAACAAGGCGGCCTGCCGGTCGGTGGACGCCCACTGGGCCGCGTGGATCGTCGCCCACTCGGGTGCCAGCCGAGGCACCCCGGCCACGAGGTGCCGTTCGAGGACGCGACGCTGGTGGGTGGTCACGCCGTCGACCCGTCGCACGGTCGCCGACCGCGGCAGGCTCACGTCGATCGTCGCCGGCCGATAACCCGTCATGCCGTGGGCGACGAGCGCTGCTGCGCCGTCGAGCACTGCTCCGGCGCCGGACTCCCAGACCGCTCGCCAGTGGTAGGCCACCGGCTCGACCGGCAGGGTGGCGACCCGGACGGTGTGCACGCCCCACCGCTGCCAGCGACCGGCTCGGACCTCGGTGCGCACGCCCTCCTTGCCGACACCTCGTGCCCGCAGCTGGGCCCGATGGATCACCCCGCCCTGATGGCCGGCGATGGCGGCGGCCACCCCGTGCCTGTCTTCCCGTGCGCCCATGAGGTGAGAGTGGCCGGTCGGTGCCTCGGCGCGCTGCACCCAACAGGTCGACCTGTGGACGCCGATGGGTGGTGCGCACTGCTGTGGACTGCCCGGTCCTGCCAAGGGCGGCACCGGTCACGCCTTCGTGAGGACCCGGACGTCGACTGGGGAGTGGACGAGCCCGTGGCTGGATCGTGACCGGTGCTTCCAGCGAAATCCCGCACGGCAGGCCCGGCGAGCCCGGATCATGGCTGCGCATGGAGGGAGCGCGCGGGTCCGGGGTGGCGTGGGCGGTGCGCTGGGTCGGTGCACCGGCGACGCTGCTCGCCCTCGTCGTGCTCGTCCTCAACGACCGGGTCCTCAAGGAGGCATGGCCGGGGCTGGTCACCGGCAAGCTGAGCGACGTCGCGGGGCTCGTCGTCGCTCCCCCACTGCTCGCCCTCGCTCTCACCGTGGCGCGGGTGCCCCACGCCCGTGCGTGGGCGGTCGGGTCGACAGGCGTCCTCTTCGCCGTCGCCAAGGCGACGCTCGTCGGCAGCGAGGTGGCATCACAGGCGTGGTCGCTCGCCCTGCCCTCGCTCGTGCGTCAGGACCTCACCGACCTCGTCGCGCTCCCCGCCCTCGGACTGGCGTGGTGGGCCGGGGGACGTGCCGGGCGAGAGGTGCCGACCGGTCGGCGGCGGTCGTCGCTCGCGGTCGGCGCGCTCGTTCTGCCGGGCGCGGTCCTGGCCACGACGGCGACATCGTGCTCCCCCGCCGACGGGCTGCGCGAGGTCACGGTCTACGAAGGGGTCTTCACCGGCGGCGACGGCGGCATCGAACGCCGGGTCGTCACGAGCGACTGGTCGGCCGTGACGATCGACGGCGCAGGGCGGCTCCAGCAGCTCAGCGGTCTCGACCACCAGCGTCTCGCAGAGGGTGCCCGTGCGGTGAGCACCGTGGCGTGCTCGACCAGCGCCCCCCGCCTCTGCTGGCGCCGCGCCCAGGGCACCCCGGCGGCCGTCGAGGCCAGCTCCGATGGTGGCGCCACGTGGCAGCTCGAGTTCGCCGTCGACCAGCGCGAGCTCGCAGCGGTGCGGGAGGAGGTCGGCGACCGGCGATGCGGGTCCGAGCCTCCGCTCGGCGTCTCCGACGTCGTCGTCCTCGACGGCCGGGAGGGTCCGCTCGTCGCGGCGGCTGCATCCAACACGGGGCTGCTCCTGCGCAGCCCGGATGGCCAGTGGCGACGAGTGTCGCTCGACGACCTCGCGCGGTCGGCCGACCCGCCGCCGACCCCGGATCCCCAGGTGCAGCTCTTCCCCGTCGACCCGGTCCCCGCACCCATGACGACGACCCCGAGTCCGACGGGCCCGCCCCCGCCGAGGGGCACGAGCGGCCCGGCCCCGAGCCCGACGTGCGCCTCACCGCAGACGCGGACCTACACACCCGACCCGCGCAACGGCCCGCCGGTCATCGTCACCCGCTGCCCCTGACCGGGAGAGTCCGTCAGAGCAGGACGGTGGTGAACTCCCCGACGGGCGCGAAACCCAGACGGTCATAGGTCGCGAGCGCCGGAGCGTTGAAGTCGTTGACGTAGAGGGAGACGAGCGGCGCCGGCCCGGCCATGACCTGCTCCATGACCGACGCGATCATCGGCACGGCCAGCCCCTGGCCGCGCAGGTGCGGCGCGAGCCACACCCCCTGGAGCTGGGCGCACCCGAGCGCGAGGGACCCGATGTCGGTCTTGAAGACGACCTCGCCGTCCTCGACGACGACCCAGGTGTGCCCGCGGGCGATGAGGGCCGCGAGCGACCCGCGATAGCTGCGCGATGACCCCGTGTAGGGCGGGTAGCCGATCTCGGCCGTGAACATGTGCGCCGCGGCGGGCAGGACGATGTCGACCTCGTCGGCCCGCGCCGGGCGCACCCGCGTGTCGAGCTCGACGCCGAGCGCGGATGGTGGGGTCGACGTCGACAGCATCGGCTGGTGGGCCCGGACCGCGCGCGGCTGGCCCCAGTGCGGCTCGAGGACGTCCCAGAGGTCGACGACCTCCTCGCGCGGGCCGAGCAGCGAGGCGATGCGGCCCCGCCACCGACGCATCCGCTCGGCATACAACACCCGGTCCGCAGCAGTGGTCTCCACCGGCACGACGTTCGAGCTCGCCCAGCAGAGGGACGAGAGCCGCCCGTCCTCGCGCACGCCCATCGCCGCGCTTGCCGAGCCGGAGGCGAGGGTCTCGAGGATGCGCGCGGCCACGAAGACGTGCGCCGCGACATTGCGCGAGCAGAGCTCGAGGGCGTCGTCGACGTCGGTGCGGGTGAGGGTCCTCACCGGGCTGCGGGTGCGAAGCACCCGCTCAGCCTAGGCGTCAACCCTGCACGCCACCCGGCGCACGAGCCATTTCGTCGCGCCCCGCGACGCGACGCCCAGCGGCAGGTCAGCCGACGGTGACGCTCGGGACGCCTGCGGACTCCTCGTCGACCGGCTCGCCCATCTCCTCGGCGATGCGCATCGCCTCCTCGATGAGGGTCTCGACGATCTGGCTCTCGGGGACGGTCTTGATGACCTCGCCCTTGACGAAGATCTGGCCCTTGCCGTTGCCCGACGCGACTCCGAGGTCGGCCTCGCGGGCCTCGCCGGGTCCGTTGACGACGCAGCCCATGACGGCGACGCGCAGCGGCACGGTCATGCCCTCGAGCCCGGCGGTGACCTCGTCGGCGAGCTTGTAGACGTCGACCTGTGCGCGACCGCACGACGGGCACGACACGATCTCGAGCTTGCGCGGCTTGAGGTTGAGCGACTGGAGGATCTGGTTGCCCACCTTGACCTCCTCGACCGGCGGGGCCGAGAGGGAGACGCGGATGGTGTCGCCGATGCCCTTGGAGAGCAGCGCGCCGAAGGCCGTGGCCGACTTGATCGTGCCCTGGAACGCCGGGCCGGCCTCGGTGACACCGAGGTGCAGGGGCCAGTCGCCGCGCTCGGCGAGCAGCTCGTAGGCCTTGACCATGACGACCGGGTCGTTGTGCTTGACCGAGATCTTGAAGTCGTGGAAGTCGTGCTCCTCGAAGAGCGAGGCCTCCCACACGGCCGACTCGACGAGCGCCTCGGCCGTCGGCTTGCCGTACTTCTCGAGCAGCCGCCTGTCGAGCGAGCCCGCGTTGACGCCGATCCGGATCGAGACGCCGGCGGCCTTGGCGCGCTTGGCGATCTCGCCGACCTGGTCGTCGAACTGGCGGATGTTGCCCGGGTTGACGCGCACGGCGGCACAGCCGGCGTCGATCGCGGCGTAGACGTACTTCGGCTGGAAGTGGATGTCGGCGATGACCGGGATCTGTGACTTCTGCGCGATGGCCGGCAGCGCCTCGGCGTCGTCCTGGCTCGGGCACGCGACGCGCACGATGTCGCACCCGGCCGCGGTGAGCTCGGCGATCTGCTGCAGCGTCGCGTTGATGTCGGTCGTCGGGGTCGTGCACATCGACTGCACCGAGATGGGGGCGTCGCCGCCGACCTCGACCTTGCCGACCTTGATCTTGCGCGTCTTCCGGCGCGGCGCGAGCACGGGAGCTGGCAGGGACGGCATACCGAGACCAACAGTCATACGACCCAGTATCCCGTATGCCGGGAGCGCGCCTTCCCGGGCACCCTCACCTCGTCCGTCAGCCGCCGAGGTCGATGGGGTTGACGATGTCGGCGTAGATGAGCAGCGCCGACATCACGAGCAGGCCCAGCGAGACGGCATACGCGACGGGGAGCGCCTTGGCGACGTCGACATGACCGGGGTCGGGGCGGCCGCGCAGGCGGGCCCAGCCCTTCTTCGTCCCCTCCCAGAGGGCCCCGGCGACGTGGCCGCCGTCGAGCGGCAGCAGCGGGATGAGGTTGAAGACGAAGAGCATGAAGTTGAGCGAGGCGAGGAGCATGACGAGGAACCACGCCTTGTCGCCCCACGACTCCCCGACGACGTCGTCGAGCTTGCCGGAGGACACGTCACCGGCGACGCGGCCGACGCCGACGACCGAGATCGGGCTCTCGATGTCGCGCTCCTGGCCGGAGAAGGCGGCGTTCCAGACGCCGACCATCTTCTGCGGGATGCGGACGATCGCGCCGGCGGTGCGCCAGAGGTTCTCGCCGATGATGCCCGGCACGGCGGTCACCGGCTGGGCCTCGTAGTCGAGAATCGACGACGAGCTGATGCCGAGGTAGCCGGTCTCGACGACCTTCTGGGTGCCGTCGGCGCCGAGGATCGGCTGGCCCTGGTCATCGTAGGCCGGGAGCGTGTTGAGGATCGGGGTCACCGACAGGGTGCGCTCGGCGCCGTCACGCAGGACGACGACCTCGGTGGGCTGGTCGACGCGGGGGCGGACGAGGCGGCCGACGTCGGCGGAGGTCAGGACGGGCTCGCCGTTGATCGTGCGGATCTCGTCGCCGGGCAGGATGCCCGCGGCGTTGGCCGGGGTCTCGGGCGCACCGGCACAGCTGGGGTCGGTGCGAGCCTCGTCGACCGTCTTGACGCACTCGGCGACGGCGGCCACCCGGGCGCCCTCCTGCACCGAGAGGATGCCGTGGGCCGTGACGAGGACGGTGAGCAGCACCGTGCCGATGACGAAGTTCATGAACGGGCCGCCCAGCATGATGACGACCTTGCGGTGCACCGGCAGCCTGTAGAAGACGCGGTTCTCGTCGCCGGGACGCAGCTCCTCGAGCGAGGCCTTGCGGGCCTCGTCGGCGAGCTGGCTGAACCGGCCCGTCGAGGACACCCGCACCTTCGTCGGGTCCTCCCCGGGGCGCGGCGGGAACATGCCGATCATCCGGATGTAGCCACCGAGCGGGATCGCCTTGATGCCGTACTCGGTCTCGCCGCGGCGGCGCGACCACAGGGTGGGTCCGAAGCCGACCATGTACTGGGTCACCCGGACGCCGAACCTCTTCGCCGGCACGAGATGGCCGATCTCGTGCAGGGCGATCGACGCGCCCACGCCCACGGCGAGGACGAGGACTCCCACGAGATACGCGACAACGGTCATGAGGTGAACCTTCGGGGCCTTTCGGTGGTGCGTGCGTCGACGTGCTCGGACGACGGGCTCAGATGCCGAGCTCGGTGGCGGCCTGCCCCCGGGCCCACGCGTCTGCGCTGAGCACTCCCTCAACGGTCGACGCGTCGAAATCACTCCCAGTATGCGCGTCCGCATGGGCGTCGACGACCCGCTCCACCGAGTCGACGATGTCGACGAAGCCGATCCGCCCCTCGTGGAAGGCGTCGACCGCGACCTCGTTGGCCGCGTTGTAGACGGCGGGGAACGTGCCTCCCGCCTCCCCCACCCGGCGCGCGAGCCGCACCGCCGGGAAGGCGTCGTCGTCGAGCGGGGCGAAGTCCCACGACTGGGTCAGCGACCAGTCGCACGGCTCGTCGACGTCGTCGAGCCGCTCGGGCCACGAGAGCCCGAGCGCGATGGGCACGAGCATGCGTGGCGGTCCGAGCTGGGCGATGGTCGAGCCGTCGCGGAACTCGACCATCGAGTGGATCTGCTGCTGGGGGTGGACGACGACGTCGATCCGGTCGAACGGGATGTCGAAGAGGAGGTGCGCCTCGATGACCTCGAGGCCCTTGTTGACGAGCGTCGCCGAGTTCGTCGTGATGACCCGCCCCATCGAGAAGTTCGGGTGCGCGAGCGCCTGCTCGGGCGTGACGCCGGCGAGCTCCTCGCGCGTCCGCCCGCGGAACGGCCCGCCGCTCGCGGTGACGACGAGCCGGCGCACCTCCTCGGCACGACCGCCGCGCAGCGACTGCGCGATGGCCGAGTGCTCCGAGTCCACGGGCACGATCTGGTCGGGCCCCGCCGCGCTGCGCACGAGGTCGCCGCCGATGATGAGCGACTCCTTGTTGGCCAGCGCGAGCGTCGACCCGGCGGCGAGCGCGGCGAGCGTCGGGCGCAGCCCGATCGAGCCGGTGATCCCGTTGAGGACGACGTCGGCACCGCACCCGGCGGCCGTCACCGCGGCTTCGTCACCGACGACGATCTCGGGCGCGTATGCCGGCCCACGGAGAACGTCGGACCCGCGGGCTCGCTCCCCGGCATACGCAGCGATGGCGTCGCGCACGTCCTCGGCGGAACCGGACGCGACAGCGACGAGGGGCACCTCGAAGTCGACCGCCTGGCGGGCGACGAGGTCGACGTTGCCGCCGGCGCTCAGCGCGAGGACCCTGAAGCGGTCGGGGTTGCGCCCGATGACGTCGAGCGCCTGGGTGCCGATGGATCCCGTCGACCCGAGCAGCGCGACCGTGCGTGCGCTCATGCGCCCTCCCCTGCGGACTCGTGGCGCTCCTCGGCCGCGCGGGACGCCTCGATGGCAGCGCGCATGGCGAGCCGGTGCTCGCGGCGGATCTCGGCCTCGCGGAAGCGCCGCTTCTCCTCCGGCGTCTCGAGGTCGAGGGGTGGCACCGGCTTGGAACGGCCGTCGGCGTCGACGGCGACGAACACGAGGTAGGCACTGGCGACGTGCACCCGGTCGGTGTTGGAGTCCCAGCGGTCGACCTCCACGCGCACTCCGACCTCCATCGAGCTGCGTCCGGCCCAGTTGAGCTGCGCGCTGGAGTGGAGGATGTCGCCGACCCGCACCGGGGTGAGGAAGGTCATCTCGTCGATGGCTGCGGTGACGGCCGGCCCTCCGGCGTAGCGGTTCGAGACGACGCCGGCGATGCTGTCGACCGCCTTCATGATGTTGCCGCCGTGCACGGTGCCGAGGAGGTTGGCCTCGGTGGCGCGCATGATCTCGGAGAGGTTGACGCGGGTCTCGCTGGGTGTCGTCACGCGCCCATCCTGCCAGCGGCCCGGGGAAGCCCTCGAGACGCTCGTCAGCGGTCGATGATCGTCACGTGGACGCTCGGGTGGACCTCGTCGAGCTCGGCGAGGACGGACTCGATACCGGTCGCCGCCCGCGGGTCGGTGCGCCGGAGCTCGGCGGCGTCGTCCCACACGATCTCCCAGTCGCTCCCGCTCTCGCGGGCGATCGTGTCGAGGCAGTCGGCGAGCGCGTCGAGGTTCATGCCGAACCACTCCGGGAAGTTGAGCGCCTCCGAGAACGCCTCGAGCGTCTCCTCCTTCGTCGCCCTGCCGTGCACGACCTGCACCTGGCGACCCTCCTCGACGGCGTCGGCGACGAGCCCCTCCAGGTCCACCCGGTCTCCGAGAACGCGCATCACTGTCCCTCCTTGATCTGACGGAAGCTGGCGTAGTGGTCGTCGGTCCAGAAGCGGTCGCCGGCGGTGCCGCTGATGATCCGGCGGGCACCGCGGTCGTCGGATCCCGGTGTCTCGACGGTGTATTCGCGGTAGTAGCCGCGCTTCTGCTCGGGCAGGATCCCCTCACGGTTCTGGAACGTCTTGTCGTCCTGCTCGTAGGGGAAGGGCCCACCGATGCGGATGAGGTCGAGCGTCGTCCGCGCCTCGGCGGGCAGGGCCGACTCCGGGATTGTGGCCAGCCCCGAGTCGGGCGTCGCGGGAACCGTCGGGTATGCCGTCGGGCTGGGGCGCGCTGTCGCCGTGGGCCGGGCGCCGCGGTCGTCACCGCCCCCGCCGGTGGGTCCGTGGCTCCCCGTCCACCAGAGCACCGCGACGAGCACGGCCACGGCGAGCGGCACGAGCCACATGAGGCTCGAGCGGCGTCCGGCCACGGGTGGGGTCACGCCGCCATTGTGCCGTGGGCGGACGGCATACGCCGTGCGGTGGAGGCGGGTCCGCCCTGAGGCGGACGCGGGCAGCGGGGGCCGCGCCTAGCCTTGACCCGTGAGCGACGTGTGGGGCGACGAGCGGCCGACCCGGCGACAGGTCCTCGCCGACGTCGCCGTGGCCGTCGCCTTCGGTCTCCTCATGCTCGCTGTCCACGTCGCGCTCGGAGTGTGGCCGGCTCTCGCTGCGGTGCTGCTCGCGGTGGCCCTCGGGCTGCGCCGGGTGTCGTGGCCGCTCATGTCGGTCTTCGCCGTCGCCGGGTCGGTCGCGCAGGTCGTCGGTGACGACATCGCCTACCTCGCCAACGTCGCGTATGCCGTCCTCTTCCTCACGCTCGGCGCTCACCGCGAGGCTCGCGTCCGGCGCTTCGGGCTCGTCGCGGCCGGCATCGCCGTCCTCGGTGCGGCGACCTACGGCGCCACTCGGGGTGGGCTCGACCTCGGCGGGCTCCAGCGCGCAGCGGCGGCCGTCGGGCTGGGGTCGGCGGCAGCCGTCGTGTGCCTCGGTGGGTGGGGCTGGGGCTACGTCCGGTGGCAGCAGCGACAGGCCGTGCAGGCCCGGGTCGACGCGCAGCTGGAGGCCCTCGAGGTGCGCCGTGTGACCGAGCTCTACGACCTCGAGCAGGAGCGTCGCCGGATCGCGGCCGACATGCACGACGTCGTCGCGCACTCGTGGGCGGTCGTGGCCGCACAGAGTGACGGCGCGCGATATGCGTTGCGGGACAGGCCTGCCGAGGCCGAGCGCGCCCTCGAGGTCATCGGCGAGACGGCCCGCACCGCGATCGGCGACCTGCGCACCCTCGTCGCCCGCCTGCGCGACCGCGAGCTCCAGCCGACGACACCCGGGCCCGCCCAGCAGGAGGCGTTGCTCGACCGCATGCGGGCCTCGGGCATGGACCTCAGGATGTCCGAGACCGGCTCGGGCGAGGCGTCTCCCCTCGTCGTGCTCACGGCATACCGGCTCCTGGGTGAGTCCCTGACGAACGCCCTCAAGCACGGCGACCTTACCCGGCCGGTGGAGGTCCGGGTCGACTGGACCGACGGCTACCGTCTCAGCGTGGTCAACACCGTCGCGAACGCCGAGTCCGCCCACCCGGTCGGAGGGCACGGCATCACCGGCATGTCGGAGCGGGCCCACGTCGCCGGGGGGACGCTCTCGTCGGTCCGGGACGGAGACCGCTGGGTCGTCGAGGCCCACCTGCCGCTGCACGCGCTGACGTCGTCGGACGGCGAGGCCCGCGGGTGAGCGTGCGCGTCGCCCTCGTCGACGACCAGGCCCTCTTCCGCGCCGGGATCGCCATGGTCGTGTCGAGCCAGGACGACCTCGAGGTCGTCGGCCAGGCCGGCGACGGCGACGAGGTCGTCGCGCTCGTCGAGCAGTGCCGGCCCGACGTCGTCCTCATGGACGTCCGGATGCCCCGGGTCGACGGCGTCGAGGCGACCCGCAGGCTGCTCGCCCGCTTCGGCGAGGAGGCGCCGCGGGTGCTCGTCCTCACGACCTTCGACCTCGACGAGCTGGCCGCCGACGCGATCGAGGCCGGCGCCTCGGGCTTCGTCCTCAAGGACACCCGGCCCGAGCTGCTTCTCGCCGCCATCCGGACCGTCGCCGAGGGCACCCAGGTCGTCGCCGCCGGTGCGACCCGCGCGGTCTTCGAGCGCTTCCGGCAGCGCACGACCGCAACCCCGGGTCCGGAGCTCGAGCGCCTCACGCCGCGGGAGCGCGAGATCCTGCTGCGAGCGGCCCAGGGCCTGTCGAACGCCGAGATCGCGGCGGCCGAGTTCCTCTCCGAGGCGACGGTCAAGACCCACGTCTCGCGGATCCTCACCAAGCTGGCGCTGCGGGACCGGGTGCAGCTCGTCGTCTATGCCTACGAGCACGGCCTGCTCTGAGGGCCGGCCCGAGCCGACGCGCCGGGTCATCCCTGTGGCGGGTGCTGCTCGATGAACTCGTGGATGGGACGGAGCTGAGCGAGGGGCGCGAAGAAGCCGAGCACGCCCTGGTCGACGACGACGCGCTGGACGCCGTGCTCGGCGAACTGGTCGCACATCGCGAGGATGTTGTCACTGGGCACGGCGAGGAGGTGGTTGGCCTGCTCCTCGCTGAACCCGTTCGCGAGCGCGAACCCGCGGGCGCGACCGCCCGTCGTGAAGGCGAGAAGCGAGGGCACGCCGTCGACGGTGCCGACGAGCGGCCCGACGTCGGGCATGGTCCCCCGGGCGACGAAGAACCAGCGCTCGAGTCCGAACATCGCCCGCCAGAGGGCGGTCTGCGGGCCGAGGGCGCCGCCGGACTCGCGGACGGCGTGGGACAGCCCGTCGATTGTCGCCGGGTCGGTGAAGGCCGAGGGGGTCTCGCTCATGCCCCGCACCCTACGGACCGCCGTGGTGGGGGCCGAGCGGCGGTCGCTCCACGGCATACGCGTCGGTCGTCCCCCACGGGTAAGGAGCAGGGATACATCGCTGGACGGACCCGGATGCCTCTCGAGCCGGATGTGGTGGGTGGGGTCCCGTTCCTAGCGTCGTCCGCATGACATCGACACCACACCAGGAACCGTCCCCTTCTGCCGTCGTCTCGCTGCGGCGCGTGTCACGCGTCTATGGCGAGGGCACCGGCAGGGTGGCAGCCCTCGACGAGATCAGCGTCGACATCGCGCGCGGCGGGTTCACCGCGATCATGGGTCCGTCCGGCTCGGGCAAGTCGACGCTCATGAACGTCGCCGCCGGGCTCGACGACGTCACGAGCGGCGAGGTCGTGCTCGCCGGGCGCCCGCTCAGCCATCTCGGCGACGACGCGCGGACGAGGCTGCGGCGCGAGGAGGTGGGGTTCGTCTTCCAGGCCTTCAACCTCGTCCCGACGCTGTCGGCGCACGAGAACATCCTGCTGCCGTTCGAGCTCGCCGGTCGGCGGGTCGGCGCCGAGCAGCAGCGGTGGATCGACCACCTCGTCGTCACGCTCGGGCTCGGAGAGCGGATCGGGCACCGGCCGAGCGAGCTGTCCGGGGGCCAGCAGCAGCGCGTCGCGATCGCCCGCGCGCTCGCCTCGCGGCCGTCGGTGATCTTCGCCGACGAGCCCACGGGCAACCTCGACTCGCGCTCGTCGCGCGAGGTGCTCACCCTCCTGCGGACGGCGGCCCGCGAGTACGGCCAGACGATCGCGATGGTGAGCCACGACCCGGTGGCCGCCTCCTATGCCGACCGCATCCTCGTCATCGCCGACGGGCGGCTCGTCGGCGACCACGGACCACTGTCGCCGCAGCAGATCTCCGACCTGCTCATCGGGTTCGAGGTGGGCGCGGCATGAGGCGCAACCTCGTCCTCGGCAGCCTGCGCGAGCTCGGCACGGTCGGGCTCGTCGGCGGGCTCTGCGGCGCCTATGCCGCGACGCTCATGACGACCTCGTCGGTCCTCTCGACGGTCAGCCGCGAGTCCGGCGGCTCGGTCGGGCTCCTGCTCGGGATCGTGGCCGGGGTCTTCGTCCTCATCGCGCTCTACGTCGGCGCGATCGTCATCGTCGGCGCCGTCGACACGGTCGTCGCCGGTCGGCTGCGCCACATCGCCCTGCTCCGGCTCCTCGGTGCTCGCGGCCGGGAGCTGAGGTCGTCGGTCATGCGCGGCACCGCCGCTGTCGGGGCGCTCGGGGCGCTCGCCGGTGTCGCCCTCGGGACGTCGCTCACCCATGTCGTCCGGGTCGTGCTCGTCGCCCGCGGCACGCTGCCCGAGGCCGACTACCCGTGGGCGACGTGGCAGCTCGGCGGCGCGCTCGTGGCGATCGTCGCGTCGGCGACCGTCGCCGGCTGGTTGGGGTCGCGCGGCGTGCTCCGGGTGTCGCCCGCAGCCGCCCTCGCCGGGACCGCCGCGCACACCCCTCCCCCGCGGTCGGCGTCGGTGTGGCGGGCGCTCATCGCAGGAGTCGGCATCGTCGGCGGACTGCTCGTCCTCGCCCTCGGGGCGGTCCTCGGCGAGTCGAACCCGGCGGCCGGCTTCGTCCTCGCCTTCGTCGGCGCCGCCGGCTCCGGCACGGGGTTCCTCGTCGGTGCACGGTTCGTCATCCCCGGCGTCGTCGGGGCGCTGAGCCGGGTGCTCGGTCGCGACCCGGCGAGCGTCGTGGCCCGCCGCAACGCGCTGCTCGACCCGCTGCGTACGACACGGTCGACGATGGGGCTCGTCATCGGCGTCGCGCTCGTGACGACCTTCACCTCCGGCATGTCGGCCCTGCGCGACAGCGTCGCCTCGTGGGACGTCGACGCCGCCCAGCGCGCCCAGGCCGACCAGGTCTATGCCGTGACCTCGACCGTGCTCGTCTGCATCATCGTCATCTCGTCGGTCATCGCCGCCGTCGGCTTCGTGAGCACGATGTCGCTCAGCGTCATCCAGCGCCACCGCGAGATCGGCCTGCTGCGTTCGCTCGGGTTCACGCGCCGCCAGGTCCGCACGATGATCACGAAGGAGTCGGTCGCGCTGTCGGCATCGGCCGTCGTCTTCGGCGCGGTGCTCGGGCTCGTCTACGGGTCGGCCGGGGCGCAGGCACTCGTCGGGGCGCCCACCGAGGGACTCGTCTGGGGTATGCCGTTCGGTGCCCTTCTCGCGATCGCCGCGGCCGGCGTCGTGCTCGTCCTCGTCGCGTCGCAGGGTCCGGCCCTGCGGGCCGTCGCCGTCGCCCCCGTCGAGGCGCTGCGCATCGACACCTGACCCTCAGGGGTTGAGCGAGACGTAGGTCGTCTCGAGGTACTCGGCGATGCCCTCGAACCCACCCTCGCGGCCGAAGCCGGAGTGCTTGACGCCACCGAAGGGAGCGGCAGCGTTCGAGACGATCCCGGTGTTGATGCCGACCATCCCGAACTCGAGGCCCTCGCTCACCCGGAGCACGCGGGCGTGGTCGCGGGTGTAGGCGTAGGCGACGAGGCCGTACTCGGTCGAGTTCGCCTGCCGCACCGCGTCCGCCTCGTCGGAGAAGGTCGTGATGGGCGCGACGGGTCCGAAGATCTCCTCGGCGAGGACCCGCGCGTCGGCCGGCACGTCGACGAGCACGGTCGGGGCGTAGAAGTGGCCGCGGCCGGCCACCGGCTCGCCCCCGGTGAGCAGCCGGGCGCCCTTGTCGACGGCCTCCTGCACGAGCTCGTGGACACCGTCGCGGGCCTTGGCCGTGATGAGGGGCCCCACCTCGACACCGGACCTCGTGCCCTTGCCGACGGTGAGCCCGCCCATGCGCTTCGCGAGCCTCTGCCCGAAGTCCTCGGCCACCGACTCGTGGACGAGGAAGCGGTTCGCCGAGGTGCACGCCTCGCCGATGTTGCGCATCTTGGCGAGCATCGCCCCCTCGACTGCGGCGTCGAGGTCGGCATCGTCGAAGACGAGGAAGGGCGCGTTGCCGCCGAGCTCCATCGAGACCCGGAGCAGCTGCTCGGCGGACTGCTCGACGAGCCTGCGTCCGACGGCGGTCGAGCCGGTGAAGGTGAGCTTGCGCAGCCGCGGGTCGCGGATGATCGGCTCGGAGACGACGGCGGTGTCCGAGGTGGTGACGACGTTGAGGACGCCGTCGGGCAGGCCCGCCTCCTGCAGCAGCGCGGCGAGGACGAGCATCGACAGCGGCGTCTCCTGGGCCGGCTTGACGACCATCGTGCAGCCGGCGGCGACGGCCGGTCCGATCTTGCGCGTCCCCATCGCCAGAGGGAAGTTCCACGGCGTGATCATGAAGGTCGGACCGACCGGCTTCTGCATCGTGAGGAGGCGTGACCCGCCGGCCGGGTTCACGGCATACCGGCCGTGGATGCGCACGGCCTCCTCCGAGAACCACCGGAAGAACTCCGCCGCATAGGCGACCTCTCCGCGCGACTCGGCCAGCGGCTTGCCCATCTCGAGCGTCATGAGCATCGCGAACTCGTCGGTGCGCTCGGTGAGCATCTCGAAGGCCCGGCGGAGGATCTCGCCGCGCTCGCGCGGGGGCCTCGCCGCCCAGTCGGCCTGTGCCCCAACGGCTGCGTCGAGGGCGGCCTCACCGTCGGCGACCGTCCCGTTGGCCACCTCGACGAGCACGCCGCCGGTCGCCGGGTCGTGCACGGGGAAGGTCGTCGCGCTGAGCGAGTCGCGCCACTCGCCGCCGACGAACAGCTGGGTCGGCACGGTGGACAGGACGGACTTCTGCGTCACGGGAGACATGGTTCGACCCTAACCGCGAGGCAGGATGAACGGCATGGACGAGATCGAGACCCTCGGCGACCTCGACGCGGCGCTGTCGAGCGGCGCACCCCTCGCGGGCCGCCGGATCCAGGACCTCGACCTCACCGGCCACGAGGACGAGCTGCTCGGCCGCACCGACCTCGAGGCGCTCGTCGTCCTCGGCGGCCGCCTGTCCCCCGCGCTCGACGCCCACCTCCGGCTGCATGGAGCCCTTGTCTTCCCGACCGACCCGCACGCACCGGTCAACCCCTACCGCGCCACGCTCTACCAGCCGCACGAGCTCTACGCCGGCCTGGCCGAGCGCGGCTACGAACGGACCCCCGACGCCCTCGCCTACCACTGGTCGCGCGACGCCACCCTCCGCCACGACGTCTTCGTCAGCCTGCTGCGCGCCATCCACGACGACTCGGTGAGCGACGCCCTCACCGAGTTCCTCGGCGACTCGCCCGTCGTCGGCGTCATGGGCGGGCACGCGCTCTCGCGCGAGAGCGAGGCGTATGCCGGCGCCGCCCGTCTCGGCCACCGGCTCGCCTCCGCGGGGCTCGTCGTCGCCACCGGCGGCGGGCCGGGGGCGATGGAGGCCGCGAACCTCGGTGCGCTGTGCCCGACCGAGGACGTCCTGCGCGACGCGCTCGGGCGACTGGCCGGCATACCGTCGTTCCGTCCGTCCATCGACGACTGGGCCGGCATCGCCCTCGAGGTCCACGACGACGTCCTGCGGCAGCCGGTCGCGGACAGCCGCGTGCGCTCGATCGGCATCCCGACATGGTTCTACGGACACGAGCCGCCCAACGTCTTCTGCAACGGGATCGCGAAGTACTTCAGCAACGCCGTGCGCGAGGACGGACTGCTCGCGCGCTCGACCGCCGGGCTCGTCGTGCTCCACGGCGCGGCCGGCACGGTGCAGGAGATCTTCCAGTCGGTCACGCCGCTCTACTACGCCGAGGCGGAGCGCACCCTGCCGCCACTCGTCCTCGTCGGCGTCGACCACTGGTCGCGCGACGTCCCCGTGTGGCACGCCATCGAGGCGCTCGGTCGCGACCGTGGTCTCGGTGAGGTCGTGCACCTCGTGGACACCGTCGACGAGGCCGCCGAGGTGGTGCTCAGCCGCGGGTGAACAGGACGACGCCGAGGCACATCTCGTCGGTCGTGCCCTCGCCCCAGGCGACGTAGCGCTCACGCGTGCCCTCGTAGGCCGGCAGCACGTCGCGCATCGCCTGGTCGTGGGTGCACGTGACGGTGAGGGTGTCGCCCTGCTTGATCGGCTGCGGCTTGGGCAGCGGGATCGCGTCCTGGTCGTCGAAGTTCCACACCGGGATGTCGAGGACCCGCTTCGCCTGCGGCGTGCCCTTGTTGACGTCGACGGTGATGGACTTGCCGAGCAGGTGCATGTGCCCGGCGACGGCCCGGATCTCACCGGCCTGGGTCACCGGCCGCGTGCACGACTGCGTGGGACCGGGCTTGAGCTCGCCGCAGAGCAGGTGCAGCAGGTCGGCGGTCGCGACCTGCTCGCCGAAGCGCGCGCGGATGTCGGCGACCGCGGGAGTGCGCGCGCAGAGCTCGCCGGGCGTGCCCTTGCGACAGGGCAGCTCGACGGGCGCCGGCAGGAGCATCGTCTGGAGCGGGGTCTTCGTGCCCGCTGACGCCGGGGTGAGCCGGAGCCGGGCGCTGCTCTGGTCGGGGCCGTCGCCGACGAGAAGGTTGTAGTGCATCTGCATGACGAGCTGCGAGCCCTTGGCCAGCGGGATGCCGATGTCCTCGGCCATGACCCGCTCGCCGCCACCGGGCGCCCAGGCCGCGACCCACTCGGCGCTGTTGATCTGCGAGGCCGCGCCGCCCTTGATGCCGGTGCCGCCGAAGCAGGTCCAGCCGTCGCCCTCGTCCTGCGCGTCCTGCGCCTTCGCCGCGGCGACGTCCTGCGGCTCGACCTTGTAGAGGATGACGTGGTGGACGGCATCGGGGTTGTCGGGCATGACCTTGACGCCGCTGACGATCATGTCCTGCGCGAACTTCGGGTCCACGAGGAAGCAGCGGTAGTCGTCGGTGCCGCTGCCGAACGGCGCCTTGGGCGTGTACTTCGCCGCCATCGAGATGTCCTGGAAGGTCTCGCCCTTGCGCAGCGCGACGTCCGGCTTCTCGGGCTTGGTCGGCTTCGAGCTCGCGGCGGCCTTCTCCGGCGACGACGACGCCGCGTGGCTGCTGCCGTGCGTGTCCTCGCCACGGAGGTTGTCGGGCAGCGTGCCGCCACAGGCGGTGAGGGTGAGGGCGGCGAGGACGCCGGCCGCGACGAGACGCAGGCGCATCGCTCCAGAGTAGCCGCGCCCTCTGCGCACCCCGGGCGGAACCGGACGACACCGGCGCACGTCACAGTGGCGTGACCACCGCACAGCGCTCGCATCGTGCCGGTGTCCTCGTCGCCCTTGCCCTGTCGCTGTCAGCCTGTGGCGTCGCGGGCAGCGGCACGTCCGATCCGGGCGCCACACGGCTGACGAGGTGGAGCGAGTCGACCGCCCACAGTCAGGCGGAGTGAGACGAGTGGCGAGACCCGCAGCTGCGGACGAGACGTCGTCGACGCCGACGGAGAGTGGGAGAAGGCGGTCGCCACACTGCCCTCCTCCGTCCCGGCCGCGGACGTCGAGCGGGTGCGCGCCGTCGGGCTCGACGCGTCCGTCTTCGTCCTCGCGGTCTACAACGACTGCGACGAGACATCGAGCCTCGTCCTCGACGACGGCGTGCTGCGCCTGGTCGTCGAGAGCGGGGACGCGGTCTGCGGGTGGGCGCCGGTGCAGGTCGAGGTGTGGAGGGTGCCCCGGGAGAACCTTCCCGACCCGGTGGTCTTCCGCGACCAGCGGGGGAACCCGGCCTGACGGAGGTGGGCGAACGGCATACGACAACGAGCCGGTATGCCGTTCGCTCCCCTTCCTGACCCCGCCCGGTCAGGCGGTCGTGGCCGCGAGCTGGCCGCAGGCGCCGTCGATGTCGGAGCCCCGGGTGTCGCGCACGGTCGTCGGGATGCCGTGGGCGCGCAGCCGCTCGACGAACTGCTGCTCGACGCCGCGGCGCGAGGCGGTCCACTTCGAGCCCGGTGTCGGGTTGAGCGGGATCGGGTTGACGTGCACCCAGCCCTTGCCGCGGGCGACGAGCTTCTCGCCAAGGAGGTCGGCCCGCCAGGCGTGGTCGTTGATGTCCTTGATGAGGGCGTACTCGATGCTCACGCGGCGGCCGGTGGTCTCGTAGTAGCGGAACGCCGCGTCGAGCGCCTCGTCGACCTTCCACCGGGTGTTGATCGGCACGAGCTCGTCGCGCAGCTCGTCGTCGGGGGCGTGCAGCGAGAGCGCGAGCGTCACCGGGATCCCCTCGGCGGCCAGCTTGTCGATGCCGGGCACGAGGCCCACCGTCGACATCGTGATGCCGCGCGCGCTCATGCCGAGCCCGTCGGGGCTGGGGTCGGTGAGCCGGCGGATCGCGCCGATGGCCGCCTTGTAGTTGGCCAGCGCCTCGCCCATGCCCATGAAGACGACGTTGGACACGCGTTGCGGCCCGGGCCCGGAGGCCGGCTCGTCGTCGCCGTAGTGCTCGTCGGACTCGTCGCCCAGCCCCGCCTCGGCGGGGTGGGTCGCGCCGATCGCCGGGAGTGCGCCGTGGCGCAGCCGGCGGTTGGCGTCGACGACCTGCTCGACGATCTCGCCGGCCGACATGTTGCGGGTGAGCCCGGCCTGCCCGGTGGCGCAGAACGGGCAGTTCATGCCGCAGCCGGCCTGGCTGGAGATGCAGATCGTCACGCGCCTCGGGTAGCGCATGAGCACCGACTCGACGAGCGCACCGTCGTGGAGGCGCCACACCGACTTGAGCGTCGCGCCACGGTCGGCCTCGAGGGTGCGGACCGGCGTGAGCAGCGGCGGCAGGAGGTCGGCGACGAGCTGCTCGCGCACGGCCTTGGGCAGGTCGGTCATCTCGTCGGGCGACTCGACGAGCCGCTCGAAGTAGTGCGTCGAGAGCTGCTTGGCGCGGAAGCCCTTGTGGCCGAGCTCCTCGACGGCGGCCTTGCGCTCGGCGGGGCTGAGGTCGGCGAGGTGGCGCGGCGGCTTGCCCCGACGAGGTGCCTGGAAGGTCAGCTGGCCGGGCACGGGTCGGCCGACGGTGGGTTCTGGGAGGGAGGTCATCGGGTCCAGTGTCCCACTCGTGTGGCGCTGGCTCCGAACCCGAGCGCGCGGGCCGGACTACGAGCGGCAGGCGAAGGCGCGAGGGTCAGGCGACCGGGGCGGCCCAGAGGAGCAGGGCCCAGACGACCGGGATGCAGACGAGGAGCGAGTCGAGCCGGTCCATGAGACCGCCGTGTCCCGGCAGGAGCCGTCCCATGTCCTTGATGCCGAGGTCGCGCTTGATGCTCGACTCGATGAGGTCGCCGATGGTGGCCGCAGCGGCGACGACGACGCCGATGACCGCGCCGTGCCACCACACGCCGCCGAGGAGGGTCGCGAGGCCGACGGCGCCGACGAGCGCACAGGTGAACGCCGAGCCGCCGAAGCCCTCCCACGACTTCTTCGGCGACAGCGACGGTGCCATCGGGTGCTTGCCGAGGAAGACGCCGAAGGCGTAGCCGCCGATGTCGGAGGCCACCGTGACGAGGACGAAGTAGATGATGCGCAGGTGCCCGTCGTCGGCGGCGAGCAGCAGCGAGGCGAAGCCGCCGAGGAAGCACGGGTAGAGCGAGACGAAGAGCGCCCCCGAGATGTCGCGCATCGCGTTGTCGAGCCCGTCGGCGACACGCCAGACGAGGATGCCGACGCAGGTGAGCCCGAAGGTGAGGACGAGCGCCTCCGGCCCGCGGTAGAACGCCGACAGCAGCATCGAGACCGCGCCTATGACGACCGGGACGAAGGGCACCTCGACCCCGGCCTGGCGCACCGCCCGCCGCATCTCCCACGCCCCGATGACGATGGCGACGACGAGGACGGGCAGGAAGAGCTCGCGGCGGAAGACGAGCGAGCCGATGACGAGGAGCGCGAGGCCGACACCGACGCCGATCGCCGCCGGAAGGTTGCGTCCGGCCTTCGTCTTGCCCTTGCCGTCGGTGCCGGCAGGCGCGGCGGTGGCGGCAGGCGTGGCAGTGGCGGCAGCTTCCGTCGAGGCCGGTGCGGCCGCGGGCCCTTCGGTCGTGGAGGAGTCGCTCATGCGCGCAACGTCTGCCCGAGGTCAGACCTCGAGCAGCTCGGTCTCCTTGCTCTTGAGCACCTCGTCGACCGTGTCGACGTACTTCTTCGTCACGCCCTCGAGGTCCTTCTCGGCGCGGGAGCCCTCGTCCTCGCCGACCGCGCCGTCCTTGACGAGGCGCTCGATGGACTCCTTGGCCTGGCGCCGGATGTTGCGGATGGCGACCTTGGCGTCCTCGGCCTGGCCGCGCGCCATCTTGATGTACTCCTTGCGCCGCTCCTCGGTGAGCTGCGGGAGGATGCAACGGATGACGTTGCCGTCGTTGGAGGGGTTGACGCCGAGGTCGGCGTCGCGCAGGGCCTTCTCGATGTTGGACATCGCGCCCTTGTCGAACGGGGAGATGAGGATCGTGCGCGCCTCGGGCGTCTGGAAGGACGCGAGCTGCTGCAGCGGGGTCGGCGCGCCGTAGTAGTCGACGACGACCTTGTTGAACATGCCGGGGTGGGCGCGGCCCGTGCGGATGCCGGCGAAGTTGTCCTTGGCCACCTCGACGGCCTTCTCCATCTTCTCCTCGGCCTCGAGCATCGTGTCGTCGATCATGGGCGCAGGTCTCCTTCGGTATGCCGTGCCGCCCGGTGGGGCGGCAGGGTCCAGTCTGTCAAACAATGGCGCGAACGCCGCAGAGGCCGGGCCTCAGGCCGTGACGAGGGTGCCGATCCGCTCACCCTGGATGGCCCGGGTGATGTTGCCCGCACCCTCCATCCCGAAGACCATCATCGGCAGGCCGTTCTCCATGCAGAGGCTGAACGCGGCCGCGTCGACGACCTTGAGGCCGCGTCGCAGTGCGTCGGCGTAGGTCACCGTCTCGAGCTTGCGGGCGTCGGGGTTGGTGCGCGGGTCGGAGTCGTAGACGCCGTCGACGCCACTCTTGGACATGAGCACCATGTCGCACTGGCACTCCAGGGCCCGCTGCGCGCTCACCGTGTCGGTGGAGAAGTACGGCATACCGGCTCCGGCACCGAAGATCACCGCACGCCCCTTCTCGAGGTGGCGGATCGCGCGGCGCGGGATGTAGGGCTCGGCGACCTGACCCATGGCGATGGCCGTCTGGACCCGGGTGTCGATGCCCTCCTTCTCGAGGAAGTCCTGGAGGGCGAGGCAGTTCATCACCGTGCCGAGCATGCCGATGTAGTCGGCGCGCGAGCGCTCCATGCCCTTCTGCTGGAGCTCGGCGCCCCGGAAGAAGTTGCCGCCGCCGACGACGATCGCGACCTGGGTGCCCTGGCGGATCGCCTCGGCGATCTGGCGGGCGATGCCGCGCACGACCTCGGGGTCGACGCCGATGCGGCCACCGCCGAACACCTCACCGCTGAGCTTGAGCAGGACCCGTCGGGGCCGTCCTGCGGTGGTCGTCGGAGCGAGCTGCGTCTGGACGTCAGTGGTCACCGTGCCTCCTCGGCAGTGTCTGCTGGCGCCCCGAATCCTCGCACACCGGGACACGGGCCGATGCGTCCGGGTTGGCACACTGGAGGCCGTGACCGACACCCCAGCACCGCCGACGCCGAGCACCGGTCCCGTGACCGTCGCCATCACCCGCCGCGTGCGTCCCGAGGACGAGCTGCTCATGCGGGCCTGGGCCGACGCCGGCACCCAGATGGCGAGCCACTTCCCCGGCTTCCTCGGATCGGGCTGGGTGCGCCCCTCGCCGCAGTCGACGGACTGGCACATGCTCTACCGGTTCGACTCGCGCGACTCCCTCGCCACCTGGCAGGGGTCCACCGAGCGCAACCGCTGGCTCACCGCCGGCAGCAACCTCGTCGAGGACACGCGGATCGAGCACCGCACCGGCATCGAGGGCTGGTTCGACGAGCCCCACCACACGGACACCACCGACATGCTGTCCGAGGCCGCACCAGCAGCGGCGCCCGCTCCCCTGCGGTGGAAGCAGATGGTCGTCATCTGGCTCGCGTTCTTCCCGACGTCGGTGGCGCTGGGCTACCTCTTCGCGCCGGTCACCGGCGGCTGGCCGACGTGGGCCCGGGTGCTGCTCTCGACGCTCGTCGCGACGCCGCTCATGACCTACCTCATCCTGCCGAGGATGACGCGGCTCTTCCAGCCGTGGCTCACCCGCGGCCTCGACCCCGACTGATTGCCAGTTCCAGCCGTGGCTCACCCCCGACTGATTGCCAGTTCCAGCGGGGAGGAGGGCAGCGACGACCGCTGGAACTGGCAATCAGTCGTCCGTGAGGTGCCGGAAACGCAGGTATGCCGCCCGCTCGAGGAAGCGGACGGCATACCGGTGGTGCGTGGTTCAGACCAGGGGGTCAGCCACCGACGCGGAAGCGGGCGAAGGACGTGGCCTTGGCGCCGGCCTCCTCGAGGACCTTGGCGACGGTCTTCTTCGGCTCCTTGGCGAACGGCTGCTCGAGCAGGACGTTCTCCTTGAAGTAGCCGTTGACGCGACCCTCGACGATCTTCGGGAGCGCAGCCTCGGGCTTGCCCTCCTCCTTGGCCGTGGCCTCGGCGACGCGACGCTCGTTCTCGACCGTCTCGGCGTCGACCTCGTCACGGGTGAGGACGGTCGGGCTGAACGCCGCGACGTGCATCGCGACGTCGCGGGCGACCTGCTCGTCGCCACCCTCGGTCGCCACGAGGACGCCGATCTGGGCGGGGAGGTCCGGGCTGGTCTTGTGCTGGTAGGCAGCCACGACCGGGGCCTCGACGCGGGCGACCCGCTTGACCTCGATCTTCTCGCCGATCGTCGCGTTGGCGTCGTCGAGGAGCTCCTTGACGGTCTTGCCGTCGGCGAGGGTGCTCGCGAGCAGCTCCTCGGCGGTGGACGCCTTGGTCTCGACGGCCTGGGCGAAGACCTGGTCGGCGAGGGCGATGAACTTCTCACCCTTGGCGACGAAGTCGGTCTCGCAGAGGACCTCGACGAGCGTGCCCACGCCACCCTCGGCCTTGGCGATGACCAGACCGTTGGAGGTGGTGCGACCCTCGCGCTTGGTCACGCCCTTCTGGCCCTTGACCCGGAGGATCTCGGTGGCCTTGGCCTGGTCGCCGTCGGCCTCGTCGAGGGCCTTCTTGACGTCGAGCATGCCGGCACCCGTGGACTCACGGAGCGCCTTGATGTCAGCGGCGGTGTAGTTCGCCATGTGGATGTGCGCTTCTTTCTGTGGAAAGACGGACAGGAAGGAGGGAGAGGCTCAGGCCTGCTCGGCGGGAGCAGCCTCGGCCGGAGCGGACTCGGCGGAGGCGTCGGCCTCGACCGGAGCGGCCTCGGTGGCGTCCGCGGCAGCGGTCGCGCCGGCCTCGGGGGCCACGGCCTCAGCGGTCTCGGCAGCAGCCTCGGCGTCGCCACCGAGGAGCTCGCGCTCCCACTCGGCGAGCGGCTCGTCGGCGCCCTCGGTGTCCGCGGCGGCGTTGCCACCCGAGCGGGAGATGAGGCCCTCGGCCACGGCGTCGGCGATGACCCGCGTCAGCAGCGTGACGGAGCGGATCGCGTCGTCGTTGCCGGGGATCTTGTAGTCGACCTCGTCGGGGTCGCAGTTGGTGTCGAGGATCGCGATGACCGGGAGGCCGAGCTTGCGCGCCTCGTCGACCGCGAGGTGCTCCTTCTTGGTGTCGACGATCCACACGGCGGACGGCACCTTGGACATGCCGCGGATGCCACCGAGGGTCTTGTCGAGCTTGTCGCGCTCACGCTTGAGGAGCAGGAGCTCCTTCTTGGTGCGGCCCGAGCCGGCGACGTCGTCGAAGTCGATCTCGTCGAGCTCGACGAGGCGGGTGAGACGCTTGGAGATCGTCTGGAAGTTGGTGAGCATGCCACCCAGCCAGCGGTGGTTGACGTAGGGCATGCCGACGCGCGTCGCCTGCTCGGCGATGGGCTCCTGCGCCTGCTTCTTCGTGCCGACGAAGAGGATCGAGCCACCGTGGGCGACCGTCTCGCGGACGAACTCGTAGGCGTTGTTGATGTAGGTCACCGACTGCTGCAGGTCGATGATGTAGATCCCGTTGCGCTCGGTCATGATGAAGCGCTTCATCTTCGGGTTCCAGCGACGGGTCTGGTGCCCGAAGTGGACGCCGCTCTCGAGGAGCTGGCGCATGGTGACGACGGCCATGCCGTGTTCTCCTTGTGCGTGGTTTCAGTTGCGTCGGTGACCCACGGGTCGTGGGCACCTGCCTGGCGTCCTGACACACCCCGCCGTATGCCGTGTGGCTCCGGACTGTCGTGGTGCGTCCCCGCTTCGTGGTGATCCAGTCAGCGGCGGTGGAACGCGCGAATTTGGTTCCGGGTGCGAGCACACGAGAACCGCAGCCCATCCTACGGGTGGCGAGCTGGGATCGAGAAATCCGAGGGCCCGCACACGCGACCCGCGCGACCACTCCCGGGGTGCGCGGGTCCCACGCCCCGCGTGGGCCGGCATACGGGGTCGGAGGGCTGGGCGCGACGCACGAGGGGCCGCGCAAAGGGTCGTGCGGGGCTAGGGTCGTCCCTCGTGTCCGGTCTGGGGGAAGTGCTCGCGCCGTCGCGCCTGGGACGACCGTTCCGCTGGCTCGTGTCGGCGTCCTGGACGAGCAACATCGGTGACGGCATCGCGCTCGCCGCCGGACCGCTTCTCGTCGCGTCGCAGACCCGCAACCCCACCCTCGTGGCGATGGCCGCCCTGCTCCAGCGGCTGCCGTGGCTGCTGCTCGGACTGTGGGCCGGCGCGATCGCGGACCGGCTCGACCGCAAGCGGATCATCGTCACCGCCAACGCGCTGCGGGTCCTCGTCGTCGTGGCCCTGTGCGGGTTCATCGTCAGTGACCACGTGTCGATCGCCGTCGTCCTCGTGACGATGTTCCTCTACGGCGTGTGCGAGGTCTTCGCCGACTCGACTGCCGGCACCCTCCTGCCGATGCTCGTCCGGCGCGACGACCTGCGCACCGGGCAGGTGCGCCTGCAGGCCGGCTTCCTCACCGCCAACCAGCTCGTCGGGCCGCCGGTCGGGGCCTTCCTCTTCGCCGCGGGAATGGCGTGGCCGTTCGTCACCCAGGTCCTCCTCGTCGTCCTCGCCATCGGGCTCGTGTCGCGGGTGGACCTCCCCCGCGGCGGCGTCCGAGGTGCCGTCGACACCCATGTCCGGGCCGACATCCGCGAGGGGCTGAGGTGGATCCGCCACCACGCCGCGATGCGGACGCTCGCCCTCGTCATCCTCACCTTCAACGTCACGTGGGGCGCGGCGTGGTCGGTGCTCGTCCTCTACTCGCTCGACTATCTCGACATGGGCGCGGTCGGCTTCGGCCTGCTGACGACCGCGAGCGCCGTCGGGGGCGTGCTCGCCACCCTGTCCTTCGACCGGGTCTCGAGCAGGTTCACGCTCGCGCTGCTCATGAAGGTGTGCCTGCTCGCAGAGGTCCTCACCCACCTCGCGCTCGCGCTCGCTCCGAACGGGGCGGTGGCCATCGTCATCATGTTCGTCTTCGGCGCCTACGCGTTCACGTGGGGGACGGTGAGCAACACGGTCCGGCAGCGCGCCGTGCCGACGGCCTACCAGGGTCGGGTGGGGTCGGTCTACATGACCGGGCTGTTCCTCGGCCTCGTCGTCGGCCAGGCGATCGGTGGACCCATCGCTGCGCAGTGGGGCCTCACCGGGCCGTTCTGGTTCGCCTTCGTCGGCACGGCCCTCATGCTCGCGCTCGTGTGGCGCCAGCTCGACTCGATCGCACACGCCGGCGACGACGACCCGGACGTGGCCTGACCCGGCGATGGTCGACGCCGTGCCCGACACTGGGGTCATGGATGACGTCGTTCGGGTCGTGCTCATCGCCGTCGGCGTGGTCCTCGGGCTGTTCCTCCTCGTCGTCGGACTGCTCATGTGGCGGTTCAGGATCCCGCCGCGAGGGCTCGTCGCCCTCGCCACCGCGGGGTTCTACCTCGTCGTGCCCGTCGACGTCGTCCCCGAGGCCGTGCTCGGACCTCTGGGGCTCGTCGACGACGCGGGGGTGGTGGGGGCAGCCGTGCTCTTCGCCCTCCGGGTGGCACGGGCGCGTCGGGTGCTCGTCGACTCCGGCGTGGACCTCGGCCGGCGGCGCGACTGACGCCGGACTTCGCTCCCGTCGACGCCGTGCGACGGGTCAGAGGTGCTTGAGCGCCTCGCGCCGGCTCAGGCCGGACATGCGGTCGGCGTGCCGGTCGACGAAGGCCCGGACCCACGCCGGGTCGGTCCGGGCGTACTGACGCAGGGCCCATCCGATCGCCTTGCGGACGAAGAACTCGTGGTCGTCGAGGTTGGGCTCGATGACCTCGGCGAGCAGGTCGGTGTCTGTCTTCTCGCCGTGCCGGAGCTGGCTGATGATCGCCGAGCGCCGCAGCCAGAGGTCGTCGCGCTCGGCCCAGCCGCGCATCCGCAGCCCTTCCCCCTCGGGGTCGACCAGCAGCACCTCCCCGACGACGTTGGACAGCTCGTCGACGACGTCCCACCACGCGCCGGAGACGACGAGGTCCTCGACGAGCGGCATGAGGTCCGGGTCGCGCCACACGCGATAGGCGCGGTGGCGGAGGAGGTCGAGGGCGGCATACCGCTCCTCGCGGAAGCGTGCGCCGTCCCACAGGGAGCGGACCGCTCGCTCGAGCTCGCCGCGCGTCTCGAGCCGCAGGCCCGGGTCGGCGAGCAGCGGGCGGACGAGCTCTCGGCGACGACGAGAGGTGAGACCGAGGAACGGCATGGAGCTCTTCATGTAGCGCTGCTGCCCCGCGGCGCGCTCGGGGTCGGCGCCGGTGCGCAGCACGGCGCGCAAGGCGTCGACGAGCTCGGGTCCCGGGTCGGTCATGTCGCCGAGCGTAGGGCCGACCTCTGACGGCTAGCCTGCGAGACATGGACTCGCCTCTCGTGCACCGCATGCAGGGCTTCGGCTCGACGATCTTCGCGGAGATGTCGGCGCTCGCCGTCGAGCACGGTGCCCTCAACCTCGGGCAGGGCTTCCCCGACACCGACGGGCCGCAGGAGGTGCTCGACGCCGCGAAGGCGGCCATCGACGGCGGACGCAACCAGTACCCGCCGGGCGCCGGCGTCCCCGAGCTGCTCGACGCGATCGCCGCACACCAGAAGCGCTTCTACGGGCTCGACGTCGACCCGCGCCGCGAGGCCCTCGTCACCGTCGGCGCGACCGAGGCCATCGCGGCGACGATCCTCGCGCTCTGCGAGCCGGGCGACGAGGTCGTCACCTTCGAGCCCTACTACGACTCGTATGCCGCCTCGGTCGCCCTCGCGGGTGCCGTGCGACGCACGTCGGTGCTGCGGTTCCCCGAGTTCGCGGTCGACGAGGAGTCGCTGCGGGCGGCGTTCTCGTCACGGACCCGGCTCGTCCTGCTCAACACGCCGCACAACCCGACCGGCAAGGTCTTCACGCGCGCCGAGCTCGACCTCATCTGTGCCCTGGCGCGCGAGCACGACGCGTGGATCGTCACCGACGAGGTCTACGAGCACCTCGTCTTCGACGGCGTCGAGCACGTGCCGGTCGCGACGCTGCCGGGCATGCGGGAGAGGACACTGACGATCTCGTCCGCGGGCAAGACGTTCTCGACGACCGGGTGGAAGGTCGGCTGGGTGACCGGCCCCGCCGAGGCGGTCGCCGCGGTGCGCACCGTCAAGCAGTTCCTCACCTACGTCGGGTCGGGACCGTTCCAGCCTGCGGTCGCGGTCGGGCTGGGTCTGCCCGACGACGTGTATGCCGGCCTCTCGCGTTCGCTCGAGGGCAAGCGCGACCTGCTCGTCACGGCGCTGCGCGACATCGGGCTGTCGGTGGCGGTGCCGTCGGGGACCTACTTCGTCGTTGCCGACGCAGCTCCCCTCGGCGCCACAGACGCGCTCGCGTTCTGCAGGGCGCTGCCGGCTCGCGCGGGCGTGGCCGCCGTGCCCGTCTCGGTCTTCCACGACGACGTCGGCGCGGCGCGCACCCTGGTGCGGTTCGCGTTCTGCAAACAGGACGACGTGCTGCGTGAAGCCGCAGTGCGACTGTCGGCACTGCGCGCTTGACCTGCGTCCCTACTGGCGACGCAGACGTCTGGCGGCTGCTCGCTGCTGGACGCGGCTGAGCCGCACGACGAGGGGTACGGCGCGCATGGCCAGGCCCGGAAAGAGGTCGAAGAGCCGGACCTCCACGCCGCGCCACCGGGGCAGGGCGAGCACCGGTCGGGGCCGGTCGACCAGCGCGAGGACCGCATCGGCGACGTCGGTCGGCTGGAGCAGCTGCCCCGAGAACGACATGGAGGCACCCGGGTCGTCCAGCCGGTCGTGGAGCATCGGCGTCCACATGCCGTCCGGGCAGAGGCAGCTGATGTGGATGTCGCGCTCCCCCGCTGCGCGGAGGTCGGCCAGCGTCGAGGTGCTCAGACCCACGACGGCGTGCTTGGTCGCGGCATAGACGCCTTCGCCGGGTACCGACACGAGGCCGGCGAGCGAGGCGACGTTGATGATGTGCCCGCAGTGGGCCGGTCGCATCACCTCGAGCGCCGCGACGGTGCCGTGCATCGTGCCCAGGGCGTTGACCTCGAACATGGACCGGCGCTGCGCGTCGTCCTGGTCCCACACCGGGCCGGTGACGAGGATCCCGGCGTTGTTGACCCACAGCGTGAGGGACCCGGCCCGCTCGACCGCGACCCGTGCGACGTCCCGGGCCGCGTCCTGGTCGCGGACGTCGAGCCGACGTCCCGTCGCCCTGCCACCGTGGCCGGTGATCTCGGCCGCAGTGACGTGAGCGGCAGCCTCGTCGACGTCGGTGACGATCACGTGGAACCCCGCGGCACCGAGCCGGACGGCGATCTCCTTCCCGAGCCCTCCGCCGGCGCCGGTGACCACCGCGCCGCCGTGGGGGCTCACGAACCCGCCTCCGACGCGTCGTGCGCGACCCCGGGCGCGGGGGCGGACGGCATACGGCGCCGGGCCGCGCGGGCAGCACCACGGCGACGCTCGCGCTCGAGGTCCCACAGGTAGTGGTCGAAGTCGACCTCCATCGTGTGGCGCGGCGAGGCGTAGAACTGTCGCCGGTTGCGTTCGTGCTCGGCCGCCATCTGGCGCCGCACCTCGTCGACGGGCGGCGGCGCGTAGCGACCGGCGAGCATCTCGGTGACCCACGTGCCCTGCGCCTCGGCGAGCGGCATGACCGCGCCCACCGGCTGGAGGAGTCCGATGAAGAAGAGACCCGGCAGGTCGGGGTGGACGGTGCGCTTCCACAGCGGCAGGTCGTTGTCCTCGGCGGAGACGAGCGAGGTGTCGAGGAAGGGAAAGGTCACGCGGTAGCCCGTGGCCCACACGACGAGGTCGGCGGGCGCGCTCGATCCGTCGACGAAGACGACGCGGTCGCCGTCGAGGCGCTCGATGCCGGGCTTCGGGCTGACGGCCCCCGAGCGCAGCGCGTCGCGGATGCCCTCGGACTGGACCGGGTGCGACTGGCCGGGCTTGTGGGCGGGCTGGGGCAGGCCCAGCCGCGCGACGTTGCCGGACGTGAGGGCGCCCAGCCGCAGCCGCAGGGCGGTCGCCCACCACGGCAGCCAGCCCGGCAGCGCGACCTGGTCGGACGGGCGCCCGAGGGTGAACTTGCGCAGCACCCACTGGCCGCGGCGCTGCGAGAGCACCGTCGAGCGGGCCACGCGACCGGCCTCGACGGCGATGTCGAGCGCCGAGTTGCCCGAGCCGACGACGACGACGTCGCGTCCCTCGAGCTGGGCGGCCGAGCGGTAGTCGTGCGCATGGATCTGCTGGCCGTCGAAGGTGCCGGGATAGGGCGGTTCGGGCCAGCGGGGGTCCCAGTGGTGCCCGTTGGCGACGAGGACCGCGTCATAGGTCCGGGTCCGGCGGCCGTCCGGGCCCTCGACGGTCACCGACCACGTGTCGTCGGGGGCGGGCGTGACGTTGGTGACGGTCGTGTCGAACGTGATGCGGTCGCGCAGGGCGAAGTGGTCGACGTAGGCCTCGAAGTAGGCGGCGACCTGGTCGTGGCGAGCGTATGCGGGGTAGTCGGCGGGCATCGGGAAGTCGGAGTAGGCCATCCGCGGGCACGAGGTGTTGATCTCGAGCGTGTCATAGCAGGCCGACTGGCCGTTGGGGTTGTCGAGGACCCAGTTGCCGCCGACGACGCTGCCCTGCTCGAAGCAGTCGAAGGGGACCCCGGCCTGCGCGAGCGCCTTCACGGCCGCGATGCCGGAGGAGCCGGCGCCGATGACGCAGGCCCGGGGCAGCGTCGGGTCGACCGGGACGGGTGAGGTGACGGCCGGCGCGCGGTGGCGCTGCTTCACGGAGTAGGCCATGGCGGCGATTCTGGCAGCGCTGGTGTGGATGGCCGGCGTGGCGGGGACGTGGGGTGCGCCACGAGCCGCCCGGCGGCTCGTCCAGCTCGCCCGGTTCGTCGACTCGTCCACAGCGCCCGGTTCCGGTGGCGGTCGTCCACAGCTCGCGCGGGTGCGGGTGGCTCCGGGCTTGGGCGCAGACGATGCTGGGGTGATGTCGACCTCGTCAGCCCTCCGCCGCGCCCTCGCCGTTCTCGGCGTCACCGGGAGCCTGGTGCCCGGGGTGGCCGCTCCCCTGGCGCCCACCGTCGGTGACCCGAGTCCCAGGGCTGCGGCGCCGCCCGCGGTCGACCTGCGGTCCACGTCGCCCGACGTGGACGGGCTGCGGCGGACCTGGGCGTGGCCGCTGCAGCCGAGGCCGGCGGTGACGTCACGGTTCGTGGCTCCCGCGTCGACGTGGGGCGCCGGCCACCGCGGTCTCGACCTCGCCACCACGCAGGGTCAGCAGGTGCTGGCCGTCGACGACGGCGTCGTCACCCACGTCGGCGTGGTCGCGGGCCGGGGCACCGTGAGCGTGACCCATGCCAGCGGGTTGCGCAGCACCTACGAGCCGGTCAACGGAGAGGTCGCGGTGGGGACCCACGTCGGTCGCGCTGCGGCCCTCGGCGTGGTGGCGGGCCGGACGCACTGTGGCGGCGCCTGCCTGCACCTCGGGGCCGTGCGCGGCGCGGGCTACGTCGACCCGCGACCACTGCTCGCCGGTGCCCCGGTCATCCTGCTGCCCCTCGGCGCGCGCCGCTGACCGGTCAGGGCAGGGTCGGCCACGCGTTCGGCCGGCACCCGTCGAGGCCCTTGGACTGCTGGAGCATGATCGGCGCCAGCTCGTCGTCCCCGGGGCACTCGACGTGACCGTGGTAGAGGCCGTGCCCGATCTCGTGGTTGACCATGTACTGCCGGTATGCCGGGAGCGCACCTTCGTAGCCCGCGACACCGAGCGTCCAGCGAGCCGTGTTGAGAACGACCCGGCGAAGGTTGAAGCACGACACCTGGCCGTTGGTCCGCAGTGGCTTGCACAGCGCGTCGGTCATCGTCGGGCTCGCCAGGACGATGGTGATGTCGACGTCGCCCCGGGACACAGCCTCGGCGTCCACGGCGCGGAACCGCACGCGGTCCCTGGTCTGCCAGCCGCGGGCGTCGCCGAGGGTCGCGGAGACCACCTTGGCCGCCTCCTGGGCGTCGACGCCGGCGCCCTCCTCGACCTCGAACGCCACGCGGATCGTGCGGTTCGGGTTGACCGTGGGTGCCGCTATGGCGGGAAGGGCGACCGGGACGCGTTTGCCCGACCCGGCCCTGCGCACGGTGGGGCCCGCGGCGGACGCCGCGGCCGACGGGCTGGGCGGCAGGTCCTCGGCCGCAGGGACCGGGCCGGATCCGGAGCCCGCGACGGATGCGCTGAGGTCCGCAGTCCGTCGCGCGGGGCTGCTCGACTCCTCGCTGGGCCACAGGGTCCAGAGCGCCAGCCCGAGGATCGAGGCGATGGCGAGGGCGGCGACCGCCCGTCGCCGCGCGATGGTCGTCGTGGATGCGCGGCGGCGCCGGTCCATCGCAGGAGTCGCGCTTCGGGCCGCTCGGCGGGTCTTCGCGGTGGACTCCGGGGGCACCATCTCGACGGTCGTCCGTCGTTGCTCGGGCGCGCTCCGGCGAACGCCGTCGTGGACGATGCGGCGACGCTCGGCGCGCGTCGTCGCGACGGCCTCGTGGTGCTCGTTGCGTCCTGGCGACAGGTCGGCGCGGCCCGGGGCCCGGCCGTCGTGCCGGCTGGAGTCGTGCCGCGTCGCACGCCGCGCCGCGGAACGTCGTTGGTCCTCGGCGACGCGCCTGAGGTCGGCACGGCGCATGGGAGCACCCTCCTCATGGGGAGCGGCGCTCGGTCGCGGCTCGCTCACCCAGTCGGGGAGGTCGATGTCGTCAGGCACGCGGGTGCGCCTGCGCGTAGGAGGCAGTGAGTCGTTCGATGGATACATGCGTGTAGATCTGGGTCGTCGAGAGCGATGCGTGACCCAGCAGCTCCTGCACCATCCGGAGGTCCGCCCCGCCCTCGAGGAGGTGGGTCGCCGCGCTGTGGCGGAGCCCATGGGGTCCCAGGTCCGGCGCGTCTGGAACGTGGGTCAACATGTCGTGGACGAGGGTACGCACCTGTCGAGCGTCGAGTCGCCCACCCCTCCGCCCGAGGAAGAGACCTGCGCCACTTCTGGCCGTGACGAGGCGCGGGCGTCCGTGCTGGAGCCACTCGCGCAGCGCCGCGGCGGCAGGACGGCCGAAGGGCACGCGGCGCTCCTTGTCGCCCTTGCCGATGACGCGGATCACACCGGCCTCGTCGTCCACGTCGTCGACATCGAGGCCCGTGAGCTCACCGACCCGCACTCCGGTCGCGTAGAGCAGCTCGAGCACCGCGCGGTCGCGCAGGTGCACCGGGTCCCCGTCGTCCGCGGCCACCGCGGCCACGTCGAGGAGCCCCGCGGCGTCGTCCTTCGCGAGCACTGGGGGCAGCGTGCGATGGCGCTTGGGCGCGACGAGGCGCAGCGACGGGTCGGTGTCGACGTGCCCCTCGCGGACCGCCCAGGCGAAGAAGGTCCGCATCGAGGCCGACCGTCGGGCGAGGGTGGCTCGGGCAGCGCCGGCCGACGCCAGCGCACCGAGCCACTCCCGCAGGTCGGCGAGTCGGATGTCGGCCAACGGGGTCTCCCGCCGACGTGGAGCGTCGGCGCCCCCGACACCGTCGACGTGGTCGAAGAGCTCGCGCAGGTCCCCGAGGTAGGCCCTGACGGTGTGGGGTGAGCGTCCCCGCTCAGCGCGCAGGTGACGCTCGAAGGCGGCGACCGTGGCCTGGCGGCTGAGACTCACACCCAGCACCGTCTCATCACCCGCAGGCCCGATCAACCACCGGGGCGGCGGGTCAGCCGACTCCCGTCGAACCGGCCCGCGAACGCGCAGGTCGGGCGGGTACCCGTCACCGGGCTCATCCTCGACCGGAGCCGGGCCGTGGGGTCGGCGCCTTGCGCCAGCGGTCGCCGTCGCGGGTGACGAGACCGAGCAGGCCGAGCCGTCCGAGGTTGGCGAGGAGGGTCCTGGCGTCGAGGGCGGTGTGCGCCTGGAGACGGGCGAGGTCCGCGCCGGCCCGGACGGGCACTGCCGAGAAGACGGCACGGGCCACCGGGTCGAGCTCGGACTCCGGAGTCTCGGGTGCGCGGACAGGGCCGACCGCGTCGAGACCCAGCCGGCCCATGAGGTCGAGCACCTCGGCCGCATCGGTGACGAGCGTGGCGCCGTGCTCGCGCACCAGCTGGTGGCACCCGGCGGACTGGACCGAGGTCACCGGGCCGGGGACCGCTGCGACGTGCCGGACGAGCCCGCGCGCGACCTTCGCCGTGTTGAGCGACCCGGAACGCAGGCCTGCCTCGACGACGACCGTGCCGACGGTCATCGCGGCGATGAGCCGATTGCGGGCGAGGAACCGGTGCCGGTGCGGCGCCCACCCGGGAGGCAGCTCGCTGACGACGACGCCGTGGCCGGAGACCTCTCGCAGGAGGCCTTCATGCGCCTGGGGGTAGGCGCGGTCGAGCCCACGGGCAAGGACCGCGATCGTGGGACCGCCACCGGCCAGCGCGCCACGGTGGGCCGCCGCGTCGATCCCGAAGGCCGCCCCGGAGACGACGGTGACACCTCGGTCGGCGAGCCCCTCGCCCAGGTCCGCGGCGACGGACAGGCCGTAGGCGGTGGCGGCCCGGGAGCCCACGACGGCCACGCTCCCCTCGGCGACCGACACCTCGCAGTCGCCGCGCGCATAGAGGCACACCGGAGGGACGTCCAGCTGGTCGAGCCCGGTCGGCCACTCGTCGTCGCCGGGAACAATGACGCGGACGCGCAGCCGCTCGAGGACGTGCCGGGCGCGGTCGATGTCGAGGGCCTCGACCCGTGCGGTGTGCGCGTCGCCCCGGGCCTCGGGGCCGGACAGGAAGCGGTCGAGTGCCCCGACTGCCCCGTGCGCCGCGATCGACCTCGCCACCTTCTCGTTCTCGGGCTCGACGATGTGGCTCCACGCGAGGCGGGCCCAGCGCTCGTCCGCCAGTGCTCCCCCGCCGGGGATGCTCACGGACCGACGACTGCTCATGCCGCCGCCAGAGAGCCACGGCGCAGGGTCAGAGCCAGACCGACGTCGTCGACGGTCGGACGGACGCGCCCGGAGAGATCGGACGAGGACCAGGCGAGCCGAAGGGTGCGGTCGTATCCGCGCAACGTGAGCAGGCCGCGGTCGAGAGCCCGGTCGATGGGGGCGGTGACGGACCCGGGTAGCCGGAGCGGGCTGCGCCGCAGCGCGTGACCGGGCACCCTCGCGTTGGTCTGCCATCCCCGGGACGCCCAGCGTTCCTGCTGCGCCGCGCGCGCCGCGAGCACCCGCGCGAGGACGACCTCGCTCGACTCCCCCCGCTCGTCGGCGAACGCGGCACGCGACACGGGTGGGACGTCGGCCTGGATGTCGATGCGGTCCATGAGGGGGCCCGAGAGCCGGTTGGCGTAGCTGCGCTGCTCGAGCGCCGAGCACACGCAGTCGACCCCCTTGCCGTAGGCCCGCCCGCAGGGGCACGGGTTCGTGGCCAGCACGAGCTGGAACCGCGCGGGATAGCGGACCATCTGCTTCGCCCGCGAGATCACCACCTCGCCGGACTCGAGCGGCTGGCGCAGCTGCTGGAGGACCGAGGTCTTGAACTCCGCGGCCTCGTCGAGGAAGAGCACTCCGCCGTGCGCGCGGGAGATCGCGCCTGGCACGACCACTCCGGAGCCACCTCCGGTGATCGACGTCATCGACGCGCTGTGGTGCGGCGCGACGAAGGGTGGGGTGCGGTCGAGCTCAGTCGTGCCGACGACGTCGCCGGTGAGGGACCTGATCGCGTGGGTCTCGAGCGCCTGCTCGCGCGACAGCGGCGGCAGGATCGTCACGAGCCTCTCGGCGAGCATCGTCTTGCCGACGCCCGGCGGCCCGTTGAGCAGGAGGTGGTGCTCCCCCACCGCGGCGAGCTCGAGCGCGAGGCGCGCCTCGGTCTGGCCGATGACGTCTCCTAGGTCCACCTCGCGGGTGAGGGGCCGCGCCTCGTCGCCGACGGCCCGGGCCGCGACCGGGAGCGGGTCGACACCGGCACGGACGGCATACCAGCCGACGAGGGTCTCGAGGGTCGGCGCGGAGTGCACGGTGACCCCGTCGACGAGCTGGGCCTCGGCGACGTTCTCGGGTGGGACGACGACGTGGCGCACGCCGGCGCGTGCGGCGGCCAGCACCGCCGGGAGGACTCCGCGCACGCCGCGCACCGAACCGTCGAGCCCGAGCTCGCCGAGGTGGACCGTCCCCGCGATCCGGCGCGGGTCGACCACGCCGGCCGCAGCGAGCACGGCGAGGGCGATGGCGACGTCGAACCCGGTGCCCTGCTTCGGGATCGACGCGGGTGAGAGGTTGACGGTGATCCGCTGCGGTGGCAGCGGCACACCGGTCGTGGCCGCTGCCGAGCGCACCCTGTCGGGAGCCTGGCCGCACGCCTTGTCGGGCAGGCCGGTGACGCTGAAGTGCGGGAGCTGGGCGGAGATGTGCGCCTCGACGTCGACGAGCCGGCCCTCGAGCCCGGTGAGGGCGACGGCGAGGGTCCGACCGAGCTTGGCGCTCACGAGCCCACTGCCACGACATGGCGGACGACCGGGGGCCGGCCGCGCCGGGCGAGCACCCCGATGACGTCGACCCGCACGCTGGCCACCGGGCTGGTCCGCGTCCGCAGGTAGGCCGCGGACAGACGACGCAGGCGCATCGCCTTCTCCCAGGTCACCGCCTCGACCGGGTCACCGACCCCCGTGCCGGCGCGGGTCTTGACCTCACAGACGACGAGGCAGTCTCCGTCCAGGGCGACGATGTCGATCTCGCCGTCGGGGCAGCGCCAGTTGCGCTCGAGGACCCGCAACCCGCGCTCCCGCAGGTAGCGCGCCGCGAGCTCCTCGCCGTATCGGCCCAGGGCCAGGTGTGCATCCATGTCGAGGAGCATCGACCCCTACCCGGACACCGGGCCACGGCGGACCCGACCGTCTGTGGACGGGTGGCGTCGCCGTCGCCGCCTGTGGACGGCGCCGCGTGCTCAGACGCTCAGAAGTCGCCCTTGGGGAGCTGGAGCTCGGACTTGGCCAGCTCCTCGACGTTGACGTCCTTGAACGTCACGACCCGCACCTGCTTGGCGAAGCGCGCCGGGCGGTAGATGTCCCACACCCACGCGTCCTGCATCGTCACGTCGAAGAACACCTCCCCGCCGTCGCTGCGGACCTTCACGTCGACGGAGTTGCACAGGTAGAAGCGCCGCTCGGTCTCGACGACGTGCGAGAACAGCCCCACGACGTCGCGGTACTCGCGATAGAGGGCGAGCTCCATCTCGCTCTCGTACTTCTCGAGGTCCTCGGCGCTCATGCGTTGACAGCTCCATCTCCGTGGTGGTCCGTGGTTGGTCCCGCGCTCGCCGGCACCAGCTCGGGCGCGACCTCGGCATCCTCGAGTCCGGCGAAGGCCCCTCCATCATCGGTCATCGTCCCGGGCAGCCGCCACGAGCGTCGGTGCAGGTCGCAGGGACCGTGCTCGCGCAGCGCGTCGAGGTGCTCCGGTGCCGAGTAGCCCTTGTTGAGCTCCCACGCGTATGCCGGGTGCTCCGGTGAGAGGTCGACCATGATCCGGTCGCGCTCGACCTTGGCGAGCACGCTCGCCGAGGCCACCGACGAGCACTTGAGGTCGGCCTTGATCATCGTCGTCACCGGCGGGGTGTGGACCTCCTCGGCGGCGAAGGCGAGGAGCCCCACCTCGTCGGGCGCGGTGAGCCAGTCGTGGTTGCCGTCGAGGATGACGAGGTCGGGCACGACGTCGAGCGAGGCCAGCGCCCGACGCCCCGCGAGCCGCAGGGCCGCGATGATGCCGACTTCGTCGATCTCGGCCGGGGACGCGTGCCCGACGGCGTGGGCGAGCGACCAGCGCCGGATCCGCGGCACCATCGACTCGCGGACGTGGGGCGGCAGGAGCTTGGAGTCGCGGACGCCCTGCGGGGCCGATCGACAGGTCTCGTCGATGACGACGACGCCCACGGTCACCGGACCGGCCAGCGCCCCACGACCGACCTCGTCCATCCCGGCGAGGAGGCGGTAGCCGTCACGCTGGAGGGCTCGCTCCACCCTGAGGTTCGGCTTTCGGGAGCGGGGAGGTGCGGGCATGGCGGGTGGTGCGGTCCTTCGGTCGTGGAGCGGTCAGGGGCTCGTCGAGGTGCTCGGGGTGGCGGTCCCGGACGACCCGTGGGGAGTGCCCGACGAGGCACCGGGAGCGGGGACGTCCGAGAACGTCGACTCGGGACGACTCAACCACCCGGCGCGGTCCAGGGGCCAGACCTTGGCGACGGCGCGGCCGGTGATGTCTGCGATCGGCACCGAGCCCTGCTCGCCCGTCCCGTCGGGGTCGTGGAAGCGCGAGTCCTCGGAGTCGCTGCGGTGGTCGCCCATGACCCAGACCTTGCCCGCGGGGACGGTGATGTCGAAGGTGATCGAGCTCGCGACGTCGCCCGGCTTGACGTAGGGCTCGGTGAGCGGGACGCCGTTGACGGTGAGGCGGCCTTGGGCGTCGCAGCAGACGATGTGGTCGCCCGGGAGCCCGATGACCCGCTTGATGAGGTGGTTGTCGGACGTGTCCGGCAGGAGGCCGACGAACGACAGCACCCGTTCGACGCCGTCGCGCAGCGGCCCGTGGCTCACCTCGGGCACCGAGGACAGCCACTCACCCGGGTCCTGGAAGACGACGACGTCGCCGCGCTGGACGTCGACGACGTCCGGCACGAGCTTGTTGACGACGACCCGGTCGTTGAGGATGAGGGTGTCCTCCATGGATCCCGACGGGATGTAGAACGCCTGCACGAGCCACGTCTTGACGACGAAGGACAGCGCGAGCGCCATCGCGACGACGACGACGAACTCGCGCAGGGCCGCGCCGGCCGCACCGGCGGCGGCTCGTCCGCGACCCCGCCCACCCGGACCCGGGACCCCGGCGTGGCCGCCGTCGTCGGCGCCGAGGCCGTCGTCGAGCGTCCCCTGAGGCGCATCGGGGTCGTACTGACCCGGTTCGAACCGGGCCTCGTGGCTCGTCATCACTGGTGTCCGCGCTCTCGGGGCTGGGTGGTGGAGGAGGAGGATGTCGGGGCGCCGAGCCGGTCGGGCGGCCAGATGCGTGTGAGAACGGCACCGATGACCGCGTCCTCGGCCACCGTCCCGTCGGTGGTCTCGGACCCCGCACCGACGTGGGTGCGCGAGTCCATCGCCGTGGCGGCGTTGTCGCCGAGGAGGAAGACGCGTCCGGACGGCACGGTGAGCCGGAACGGCGCGGCGTCGGCGGAGAGCCGGGGACCGACGGCCGTGCCGTCGACGCTCACCCGCCCTCCGTCGCAGCACTCGACCTCGTCACCGGGGCCGGCGACGACCCGCGCGAGGACGGACTTCTCGCCGAGGTCGATGCCCACGGCGGCCGAGGCCGAGGAGAGCACGCGGCCGATGGCGCCGTCGTCGGTGTGGGTCGAGCGGTCGGGACCGGGCCACGCGGACGTGACGTCGGCGACGACGAGGTCCCCCACGTCCGGTGTCCCGACCTTGCCGACGAGCACCCGGTCCCCCTCGACGACCGTCGGGTGCATCGCGTCGCTCGCCACGGCATACGGCTGTGCGAGGAAGGCGCGCACGAGCAGGACGGCGAGGACTCCCGCGCCGAGGAGCACCGGAACCCCCCGGGCACGACGCGACCCGGCCGCCGCCGTGGAGGCGGGGACCGGGTCGGTGTCGTGGGTGGCCGGGGACGTCATCGAGGCGATGCTAGTCGCCCGGGCCGAGTGCGTCGTGCCGCGGCTCAGGAAGCCGGGGTCGTCTCGCGCTTCTCCTTGATCTTGGCGGCCTTGCCGCGAAGGTCGCGCAGGTAGTAGAGCTTCGCGCGACGGACGTCACCGCGGGTGACGACCTCGATGTGGTCGATGACCGGCGTGTGGAGCGGGAAGGTGCGCTCGACACCGACGCCGAACGAGACCTTGCGGACCGTGAAGGTCTCGCCGAGGCCGCCACCGTGGCGACGGATCACGATGCCCTTGAAGACCTGGACGCGCGAGCGCGTGCCCTCGATGACCTTGACGTGGACGTTGACGGTGTCACCGGCGCGGAACTCCGGGATGTCGTCGCGGAGGGAGGCCTTGTCGATCTCGTCGAAACGCTGCATGACTGCTTCGCTTTCTTGTGCGGTGCCACAGGTCACCCACGGTGATGTCGTGCTCTGTCTGGTGGTGGTGCGCGCGTCGTGGCCTCATGCGCGGCTGACCGGGAAGGTCGGGTGCCGGGCACTCCCCCTGTGGCGGGGGCGTTGTGTCGACGGACGCAAGGAGCAAGTTTGCCAGAGCACCCGGCATACCGAGAAATCGGGCCGGGCGACGCTGCTAGGGGGTGACCGGCTCCGGAGGGGTGGACCGTGGTCGCCGCCGGGCGTTCGCGATGAGCACGATGTCGGGGTCGACCTTGTCCTCACCGCCACGCAGCCGGATGAGGAGCTTGGCGGACTCGATCTGGTCACGGGTGACCTTGACGATGCGTTCGCTCATCTGCGGCTCCTCTCGGGTGGCTCGTCTCCATCATCCTCCACAACCCGGACGTCGTCCACGAGCATTCCCTCGCCACCGAGGCCCACCTCGTCGCCCTCCTGGTCGAAGCGGGCATGAGCGAGCAGGACCTCCTCGAGCAGCCGGCGGTCCTCCGCCGAGGTGAGGTCGCTGTCGACCATCGCGCCGAGCACGATGCGGCCGAAGTGCCGACGCCGGAACGACTCGTCGGAGTTGAGGTCCGCGAGCGCAGCCGTGAACCGTCGTCCCCACTCCTCGCGGGCGCTGGCCCGCTCGCGCTGGCTGAGGTCGTCGGCCGCCGCCCGCGACTCGGCCTCGGTGTCGCGACGGGCTGCCCAGAAGCTCGCGGCCGAGCCGATCGCCGCACCGACGAACGCCAGGATCGCCACGAGCCACTCCCCGGTCATGGCGCAAGGATGCCAAGGCACGCCGACACACGCCCGTCGGACGCGCGGCATACGGTGTGCGGCGTGAGCATCGATCCCGGCTGGCCCGTCGCGCTGGCGTGCGTCGCGCTTCTCGCCCTCACCCTGACGATGTATGCCGTGGGGCGGCTCCCGAAGCCGGCCTCCACCCTGCTCGCGGCCGGGCGGGCCGTGGTCCAGCTGGGCATCGCGGCGCTCGTCATCACGGCCGTCGCGCGCAACCTCGGACTGTCGGTGCTGCTGCTGTGCCTCATGTTCGCGGTCGCGGTGGTGACGACGACCCGGCGAGTGGAGGCGACGGCGTCCTGGCCCTGGTCGACGGTCGCGATGCTCGCCGGGCTGCTGCCGGTCGTCGCCATCGTCCTGCTCACCCGCACGGTGCCGCTCGAGGGAATCGCCCTCATCCCCGTCGTCGGCATCATCCTCGGCAACACGATGAACGGGCACACCCTGGTCGGCCGGCGCGCCTTCGCCGCCCTGCGCGAGGAGACCGGGCAGTACGACGCCGCCCTCTCCCTCGGGCTCACCCGCGCCCAGGCGATCGACGAGGTCGTCCACCGGCGCCTGCCCGAGGCGCTCATCCCCGGCCTCGACCAGGTGCGCACGGCCGGGGTCGTGACGCTGCCCGGCGCGTTCATCGGAGTGCTCCTCGGCGGCGGCTCACCGGCTCAGGCGGCCGCCGCGCAGGTGCTCGTGCTGCTCGGGATCATGGCGGCGCAGACGACGACGGCGGTCGTGGCCGGACGGCTCATCGCAGGTGCCCGGCTGCTCCCGGACGACCTGCAGGCCCGCCTCCGCCCCTGAGTCACTCGTCGGCCCACCACCCCGTCCTCGGAAAGGCGTCACCCGTCACGCCTTCGTGAGGACCGTCGCCGCCCCTCGCCGGTCAGGCGACGGGCGTGGCTCCGGGGACGGCGTTGAGGACGGCGTTGGCGTAGCGGCGGTTGCGTCCGTAGTCGAGCCACTGCAGCGGGTATGCCGGTCGCGACCATGCCGTGACGAGTCCCCTGCCGTCGTGGGCCTGGAGCCTCACGGTGACGCTCTCACCCCAGCTCGCCATCGACAGCGAGCGGGACGAGACGACCGTCTGCGGGTCCGTCGGACGAGGTGGGCCGAACCCCTGGGCGGCCAAGGCGGCATACACGGACTCCCAGACCTGCGCGGGTGGCGCGGTCGTCGTGACCTGCCCGAAGGCGGAGGGGCCCCTGCCCGCGGGGCCGTCGTGCTTCTGCTCCTTGGCGGACGAGATCGCCATCGGCACCCCGAGGAGCAGGAGGAACCCGAGCAGCGCGAGCAGGCCGGTGACGAAGCCGGACACCCCACCGACTCCGGCCCACACGACGAGACCCGTGAGGACACCGACCCCGGCGAGGACAGCGACGGCGGCGATCCGGCCGACCCGGAACTGGCGCGTCTGGGACTCGTGGGCCCGGCGCAGGTCGGGTGGGTTGAGCGGCTGGGTGGTCACACGCCGAACGCTAGCGGTCGGTCACTCCCCAGCACGGGAGGTCCCGAACCCTCGTGGGTCCGGGACCTCCCGTGCTCTCGTGCCCGCAGGGCGCACAGGTCAGACGACGCAGCCGCCGAGGGCGATCGTCGCGTCGAGGGCGGCGACCTGCTTCTGGACCTCGGCGAGCTGGCCCTGGAGACCGACGACGACGGCCTTCTGGGCGGTGATCGCGTCCTTGTTGGCCTTCTTCTGCGACTCGAGCGAGCGCAGGAGCGTCTGGGCGTCGGTGATCTTCGTGTCGAGGGTGGTCAGCTGCCCCTGGAGTGCCTTGAGCTCGGCCTCGGTGGCGCTGACCTCCTCGTTGAGCCGGTTGAGCTGGTCGAGCAGTGGCGCGACCCGTGCCTGGAGGGCGAGCACCTCGGCCTCCTTGGCCGTGATCTGGGTGTTGAGCGTGGCGAGCCGGGCGACGAGCGCGTCGACCTCGCCGTTCAGCCCTGTGACCTCGTCCAGCTTCACCGCCACGGCGGCCTCCGCCGAACGGACCGCGGCCTCGAGCCCCGGGACCTGGCCCTCGAGGGAGGAGATCTCGCCCTTCTTCGCGTCGACGGCGGCCCGCGCCGTGGTGAGGGCCTCCTCGGCACCGGCGAGCTCGTCGCGGCGCCCGGCGAGCACGTCGCGCTGTGCGGCGACGTCGCGCTGGGCCTGCTCCACACCTTCGGTGAGGCCGGGCAGGGCGGCCTCGAGGTCGGCGACGACCTGCTCCTGCGCGCTCACGGCGGCTGCGGCGGCGGACGCAGCGGCCTCGAGTGGCGGCAGCTGGGCCCGCAGCGCGGAGAGCTCGCCCTGCTTGGCGGTGACCGCGGCATCGGCGTCGCCGACGGCGGTGACCAGCGCCGGCAGCTGGGCCTTGAGAGTCGCGATCTCGGACTGCTTCTGGGTGACAGCGGCCTGCTGGTTCGCGAGCTGTGCCTGCAGGCGTGCCCCCTCGGTCTGGAGGGCGCTGCTCTCGGCCTGCTTGGCCTGGAGCTGACCGTTGAGGGTGTTGACCTGTGTCTGGAGCGTCGCGAGGTCACCCTGCAGGCCGCTGATGACCGTGTTCTTGTCAGCGATCTGGGTGTCGAGCGTGGCGAGCTGGGCCTTCTTGGCGTCTCGCTGGGCCTCCAGCTGCCGCTTGGCATTCGAGTTCGAGTTCGGCGGGAACTCGGTGTCGATCCGGGCCTGCAGGGCGGCGATCTCGGACGCGAGGGTCGCCTTCGACTGGACGAGGGCGGCGAGCTCACTCTGTGCGGTCGCCAGCGCCGCCTGCTTCGCGGTCACCTGGGAGGTCAGCGTGGCGATCGAACCCTCCAGCGCGGTGATCTGGCCCGACAGCGTGGCGAGCGACTTCTCGTTCGCGGTGATCGCCGCACGGGTCTGCTCGACCTGGCCCTGGAGCGTGGCGAGAGCGGCCTGGGCGGTGGCGACCTCGGCTTCCTTCGCCGCAAGGGCCTTCGCGGCGGTCCCGGCCGCGTCCTCGAGCGAGGCGAGCTGGCCCTGCGCCGTCGAGATCTCGCCCTGCTTCGCCGTCACAGCGGCCTCGGCCGCAGCCGCGTCGTCCCTCAGACCGGTGAGCGTCGACCGCGCGTCGGCGACGCGGGCCTTCTGGGCGTCGAGCTCGGCCTGTGCGGCCTCGCCCACGGCCTCGAGCCGGGCGAGCTCGGCCTCGGCGTCGGCCACGGCCTGCGCAGCGCGGTCCACCTCGTCGGCGGCCGCACCGGCGGCTGTCTCGAGGTCGGCGAGCTGCACCTTCGCCGCGGCGATCTCGGCGTTCTTGGCGGCCAGCGCCTCGGCGGCCCTGGTCGCGTCGGCCTCGAGTGACGCGAGCTCCGTCTTGGCCGTGTCGAGCGCCTCCTGTGTGTCGCTCAGCGTCGCAGCCGCCTCGGACCTCGCGGTCTCGAGCTCGGACTTGGCGGCCCTGGCCGAGGTCAGCTGAGCCTCGAGCTCGTCCACCTGCTGCTGGGTCGCGTCGCGGTCCTCCATGACGTCGGCGAGCGACTTCGTCGCGGCCGCGACGGCGTCGGCCGCCGCTGCTCGCTGCGACTCGAGGGCGGCGAGCGAGGCCTGGGCGGTCTCGAGCTCGGACGTGAGGCGCGCACCCTCGGCGTCGAGCGCCGCGATCTGGCCGTCGATCGCCGTGATGTCCGCGAGGAGCGCACCCGCCTGGGCCCTGAGCGCGTCGCGCTGCGCGGTGAGGGCGGCGATTGCGTCGGCGTTCCTGCGGGCTGCGGCGCGAAGCAGGTTCTCCTGCACGCTCCCCCGGTGCGCGAGCTGGTTGACGACGCCGTTGCAGATGCCCTTCTCGGCGGTCGGGGCGGCCGTGGCCGCCTGGGCGGGACCGGCGACGAGGAGCATGCCTGCGAAGGTCGCGGGGGCGACGAGCAGGAGGGCGGCGCGTCGGGCGGAGGCGCGCGAGGCAGGGTCAGGGACGTGCATGGGGTGATGGCCTCTCTTCAGGACTCCGAGGGCCCGGGTGCGGCCCTCGTTCCGGAGGCTAGTTATCGGGGACGCGACCCGGACCTCTTTGGTGAAAGAGGAGGTCAGCTGCGGTTCATGGGGTATACGGGGCACGCCGTCCGGGGGGCCGCCGCGACCCCCGGACGGCCCGGTCCGGGCCAACCCGTTCGGGCCCCGTCACCGCGCACGGACGTCCTCGGAGCAGCACCGGTCGCCACCCAGTCACCAAGGCTGCGCTCAGGCGGGACCGCGACGCTTGGTGAGGTCGACCGTGCCCGGGAACTCGCCCTCCCCCGGACGCACCCGGTAGCCCGCCTTCTTGTACATCCGAAGGTTCTCGGTGCTCTTCGCACCGGTGTTGAGCCAGTAGGTGCGGACGTCCTCGGGAGCCAGCGACTCGGCATACGAGAGGAGCTCGCGGCCGAGACCCCGGCCCTGGAGGTAGGGCGCGACCATGAGCCGCCCGATCTGCCACGTCGCCTCCTGCGTGGGGTGCGGCCGCACGCGCACCGAGGCGAGCAGCTGCCCATCCCGCCGCCACACCCGTGTGTCCCACTCCTGTATGCCGGCCCGTACCGTCTCGAGATCCTCCTCGCCGGCGCTGAACATGCCGTAGCGGGCGAACTCCGGCGCCCAGCAGGCCCGGGTGAGGACCTGGAGGTCCGGGGCGTCGGCAGGGGTCGCCACCCGCTCCTCGAGGTCGGCGAGTGCGGTCGAGGCCGCGGCCGGGGGCAGCAGGTCCGGGCGCCGCTCGGCAGTGCGCTGGACGCGCTGCTCGTGGCGCCACTCGGCGATGGCCCGGTGGTTGCCGCCGAGGAGGACGTCGGGCACGTGGCGGCCGTCCCACTCGGCGGGCTTGGTGTAGACGGGGTACTCGAGCAGCCCGTCCTCGTGCGACTCCTCGACGAGCGACTCGGCGTTGCCGATGACGCCGGGCAGGAGCCGCGCGACCGCCTCCACCATGGCGAGGACGGCGACTTCTCCCCCGTTGAGGACGTAGTCGCCGAGCGAGAGGACCCGCACCGGCATCCGCTCACCGGCCCACTCGTAGACGCGCTCGTCGATCCCCTCGTAGCGTCCGCAGGCGAAGGCGAGCCAGGGCTCCTCGGCGAGCTCGCGCGCCACCTGCTGGGTGAAGCGCTCACCACCGGGACCCGGGATGATGAGGGTCGGCACGCGCGAGGGCTGCGTCGCACCCGTCGCGCCGGACACCCCCGCCGCGCCGGGCGTGCCCGCCCCGCCCGCCCCGCCGCCCGCACTCCCCTCGGCCACGACGTGCTCGAGCGCCTCGGCCCACGGGCCCGGCTTCATCACCATGCCGGCCCCACCGCCGTACGGCGAGTCGTCGACCGTGCGGTGCCGGTCATGGGTGAAGTCGCGCAGGTCGTGCACGTGCAGGTCGAGCAGGCCGTCGCGCCGGGCCTTGCCGATGAGCGAGAGGTCGAGCGGCGCGAGGTACTCGGGGAAGATCGTGACGACGTCGAGTCGCTGCCGGCCCATGTCGTCCTCAGGCCTCGTCGAGGTCGAACAGGCCCGCGGGGGCGTCGACGACGACGTGGCCGCCCTCGACGTCGACCGACGTGACGATGGCCTCGACGAAGGGCACGAGTGCCTCGCGCCCGTCGGCCAGGCGGACCTCGAGAAGGTCCTGCGCGGCGCCGACGACGAGACCGGTCACCTCCCCGAGCGCGGCACCGGACGGCTCGACGACGGCGAGGCCGACGAGGTCGTGCTCGTACCAGCCCTCGTCGTCGTCCGCGTCGTCGTCGAGCTCCTCGGGGTCGAGCAGGAGGCGGGTGCCGCGCAGCGACTCGGCCCAGGTGCGGTCCGGGATCTCCTCGAAGCCGAGCAGCCAGATCTCGCGGTGCTTGCGCGCGCTGGCGAGGGTGAGGGCACGGGGCACCCCGGTGCCTGTCGCCGCCTCGGTCGCGAAGACCGTCCCGGGGACGTAGCGCCCCTCCGGGTCGTCGGTGTGGGTCTGCACGGTGACCTCGCCGCGCAGGCCGTGGGGCTTGCCGATGCGGGCGACGAGCAGGGAGTCGGTGCTGGCCATGGGTCGAATCCTCTCAGGACGGCGGGCACGCGAACGCGCCGCGCCCCTCGGTGGGGACGCGGCGCGTTCGAGTGACGTGCGTGGTGGGTCAGCGCACCCGGTCGGTGTCGACGATGTCGATCCGGACGGGGCGGCCACCCGCGAGGGCGGTCATCACGGTGCGCAGGGCGCTGGCCGTGCGGCCGGAGCGGCCGATGACGCGACCAAGGTCGTCCGGGTGCACCCGGACCTCGATGATCTCGCCGCGACGGAGCTCCTTGCGCTTCACGGCGACGTCGTCCTTGTGGTCGACGATCCCCGTGACGAGGTGCTCCAGCGCCTCCTCGAGCATGGTCAGGCCCCTGCCTCGTCAGCCTTGGGGGCCTCGGTGTCCGCACCCTCGGCGGGCGCCTCGGCGCTCTCGGTGGTGGCGGCGCTCGAGTCGGTGTCGGCAGCCGGAGCGGTCTCCTCGGCCTTGTCCTCGGCCGCGGGGGCCTCGGCGTCGGCCTTCTTGGCGGCCTTCTTGCGGGCCGTGGTCGCGCCGGAGGTGTCAGCACCCTCGGACTTGCCCGCGGCGGCGAGGGCGGCCTCGTAGAGGTCCTTCTTGTTGGCCTTGGGCTCGGCGACCTTGAGGGTGCCCTCGTCCATGATCTTCAGGAGCGCGGCGACGGCCTCGGTCGGCTGCGCACCCTGGCCACGCCAGTAGTTGGCGCGGTCCATGTCGATCTCGATGAGCGACGGCTCCTGGTTGGGGTCGTACTTGCCGATCTCCTCGATCGCGCGGCCATCGCGCTTGGTGCGCGAGTCCATGACGACGACACGGTAGATGGCGGTGCGGATCTTGCCCATCCGCTTGAGACGAATCTTGACGGCCACGAGTGTGGTCTCCGTTCCGGTTGTTGTGGGCACGGCGAGACCGCGGTCAGGATTCACGCGGGGTACCGATGCCCGGGGTAGGCATCCGGCCGGTCTGCCGGCCGAAAGGTGTACAGCCGACCATTCTGCCAGACCCGGAAGGGTGGTCCCGACCACGAGCGGAGGGCGGCGGGACGACGAACGGCAGGCGGCCGGCATACGACGAGCCCTTCCTCGTATGCCGTGAAGCCCCTCGCGCACGCGGCTCCCGGGCCTACCGTGGTCGGGTGACATCCCTGCCGCACCGCGGCACGTCCCCGGCCGCGGAGTCGCTCGCGCTCCTCGCGCTGTGGGCCGCGGGCGGTGTCGCCGCGGTCGTCTCCGTCGCCGGACTGCTGAGCATCGGCCTCTTCGTCGCACCACTCGCGGCCCTGCTACTCGTCACCGCCGTCGTGCTCACCGCCCGCCGCCCCGGCAGCTGGCCGGCGGTCGCCGGGCTGGGCTTCGCGCTGTCGGCGGCGCTCGGCGCGCTCGGTGCGACGCTCGGGTCCGCCGCACCGTCGTCGGGGTCGTGCAGCGCGACGTCCGACGGGGTGGTGACGTGCACCTCGGGCGGCGCCGCCCTCGACCCGGACGCCTTCGCGTGGGCGAGGGCGGCACCGTGCTTCGTCGCGGCGGTCGTCGTCGCGGTCCTCACCGCGGCCGGCTACCTCGTGCTGCGACGGCTCACCACGGGCTGGGTTCGTAGTCCTTGACGAAGCAGCCGTAGACGTCCTCGCCGGCCTCGCCGCGCACGATCGGGTCGTAGACCCGTGCGGCGCCGTCGACGAGGTCGAGCGGGGCGTGCCACCCCTCGGCGGCGATGCGGAGCTTCTCGTGGTGCGGCCGCTCGTCGGTGATCCAGCCGGTGTCGACGGCGGTCATGAGGATGCGGTCGGTCTCGAACATCTCGCCCGAGCTCGTGCGCGTGAGCATGTTGAGCGCGGCCTTGGCCATGTTGGTGTGCGGGTGGCCAGGGCCCTTGTAGCGACGCGAGAACTGGCCCTCCATCGCCGACACGTTGACGACGTAGGCACGACGGGCACCAGCCGCCACGGCCGCCCGCAGCGACGGGCGCAGGCGGGAGATGAGGATGAACGGCGCGGTGGAGTTGCAGAGCTGGACCTCGAGGAGCTCGAGCGGGTCGACCTCGTCGACGACCTGGGTCCAGCTGTTGTTGCGCTGGGTGTCGGGCAGCAGCCCGCCGGCGTCGACCGCGGTCCCGGCGAGGTGCGCCTCGAGGCTCGCGCTGCCCGCCGTGAGCGCCATCTCCGTCATCGAGGCTGCGGTGCGCTGGGCGAGGGCGCGGGCAGCGTCCTCCTCGCTCTCCCCCTCGTGGTGCGCGACCTTGGTGTCGCGCAGCGTGCCGAGGAGGTTCGCGGGGTGGGCCTCGCTGATCCGGTCGAACGTGACGAGCTCGGGGTAGCGGACGTGCTGCTCGAGCGGCACCTGCTCACCGTCGACGAGGTGCGAGTAGGCGCCGGGGCTGCGGCGCACCGTCTGCGCGGCGTTGTTGATGAGGATGTCGAGCGGGCCCGCTGCGGCGACCTCGTCGGCCAGGGCGACGACCTGGGTGGGGTCGCGCAGGTCGATGCCGACGACCTTGAGCCGGTCGATCCAGTCGGCCGAGTCCTCCTGGGCGGCGAAGCGGCGGGCGGCGTCGTGCGGGAACCGTGTCGTGATCGTGAGGTGGGCGCCGTCGCGCAGGAGCATGAGCGCGATGTACATGCCGATCTTGGCTCGTCCCCCTGTGAGCAGGGCGCGCTTGCCGGTGAGGTCGGCCCGCTGCTCGCGCTTGAGGTGGCTCTTGGCCGCGCAGGTCGGGCAGAGCCAGTGGTAGAACGCGTCGACGGTCGTGTAGTCGGCCTTGCAGATGTAGCAACCGCGCGGTTTGAGCAGCTCGCCGGCGGTGGTGCCGACCGGCGGGACCTCGAGGAGGATCCCCTTGGTCTCGTCGTCGATCCGCATGGGCGACCCGGTGGCGGTGCGCGCGAGGATCGCCTCGTCGTGGTCGATCTGCGGCTGCTTCGCCTCGCGGCGGCGGGCCTTGCGGACCTGCTTGTACATGCGGCCCGTGGCGCGCTTGACGGTCTGGACGTCGGGGTGGCCCGCCTCGAGCTCGGGAAGCTGGGAGAGCACGCGCAGGACCGTGGCCATGTCCTCGGGGTCGACCCCGGGGCCGAAGTTCTCGGGGTCGTTGTCCGTCGGGTGCTCCTCGACGGGTCCGCTGCGCTCCACGGCGTGCATTCTGTCCCACCACGGCGGGTGCGCCCGAATCGCGAGGTCCGCGCACGGCATACGGGAGGTCGGACGAACCACCGCGGGCCGTTCTCAGATGGCGAGCGCCGGCTCCGCCTCCGCCGGGTTGACGGGCGCGACGGTGTGCGCGAAGACGGTGTCGCCGGCCCCGACCGCGAGGGCGTCCGCCTCGGCGCGGGTCAGCTGCGCCGCGAACCGCTCGCCGGTGTCGGCCCGCAGGTCAACCCTGACCTCGAAGCCGAGCCGGACGACGCGCTCGACGACGGCCTCGATGACGCCGGGTCCGCCACCGACCCGGGCGTCGAGGAGCTGCGCCCTCTCCCGGCTGCGGTGCAGGGCGATGTCGTGCGGGCGCACGAGCTGACCACCGAGCCGCGCAACTGAGCCGAGGAACGACATGACGAAGTCGTTGGCCGGGCGGTCGTAGAGCGAGACCGGGTCGCCCACCTGCTCGATCGCCCCCTTGTTGAGGACCGCGATCCGGTCGGCGACGTCGAGCGCCTCCTCCTGGTCGTGCGTGACGAGGACGGTCGTGACGTGCACCTCGTCGTGCAGGCGCCGCAGCCACTGCCGCAGGTCGGCGCGCACCTTGGCGTCGAGGGCGCCGAACGGCTCGTCGAGGAGGAGCACCTCGGGGTCGACCGCGAGCGCCCGGGCGAGCGCCATCCGCTGGCGCTGACCGCCGGAGAGCTGTGCCGGGTAGCGGTGCTGGAAGCCGTCGAGCCCGACGATTCCGAGCAGGTCGTCGACCTTGCGGGCGATCTCGGCCTTGGGGCGCTTGCGGATCGTCAGCCCGAAGGCGACGTTGTCGCGCACCGTCATGTGCTTGAAGGCGGCGTAGTGCTGGAAGACGAACCCGATCCCCCGCTTCTGGGGCGGTATGCCGGTGACGTCCGTGCCGCCGATGACGACCGTGCCGCCGTCGAGACCTTCCAGGCCGGCGATGGCGCGCAGCAGCGTCGACTTGCCCGACCCGCTCGGGCCGAGCAGCGCCGTGAGGCTGCCCGCAGGGATGTCGAGCGAGACGCCGTCGAGCGCGACGAAGTCGCCGTAGGTCTTGCGGGCTCCGGTGACGCTGATCATCGTGTGCTCCTCTTGCGGTCGAGCAGGGTCATCCCCAGCAACGTCGCGACGGCGAGGCCCATGAGGAGGGTCGCCGCGGCATACGCGCCGTAGGTGTTGTGGTCGTCGATGTAGCGCGAGTGCACGAGGAGGGTGAGGGTCTGCGAGACGCCGGGAAAGCCCGAGCTCACCATGATCACGGCCCCGAACTCGCCGAGCGCGCGGGCGATCGTGAGGACCACGCCGTAGGTGAGGCCCCATCGGATGGCCGGCAGCGTGATCCGCCAGAACGTCTGCCACGAGCTCGCGCCGAGGGTCGAGGCCGCCTGCTCCTGCTCGGTGCCGATCTCGTGGAGCACGGGCTCGACCTCGCGCACGACGAACGGCAGCGTGACGAAGAGCGTCGCCAGGACCATGCCCGGCAGGCCGAAGATCACCTGGAAGCCGAGGCCCTCGACGCCGCCGAACCATCCGCCGGCGCCCCACAGGAGGATGAGCGCGACGCCGACGACGATCGGCGAGACGGCGAAGGGCAGGTCGACGACGGCCTGGAGCAGGCCCTTGCCGGGGAAGCGCCCGCGCACGAGCGCGAGCGCCGTCGCGACGCCGAAGACCACGTTGAGCGGCACGACGATGGCGACGATGAGCAGCGAGAGGTTGAGCGCCGAGATGGCGGCGGGTGTCCGGACCGACTCGACGAACGTTCCGAGCCCGGGCTCGAAGGTGCGCCAGAGGATGAGGACGATCGGCACCGCCACGAGGACGAGGAGGTAGCCCAGGGCGAGCGCGCGCAGGCCCAGCCGGGCGGTGGTCGAGGTCCTCATGACGACTCCTCCTCACGACGCAGGGACCGCCCGGCGAACCACCGGAGCAGCGCGAGGGTGACGAACGCGATGGCGAGCAGTGCGACCGAGACGGCGGCCGCGTTGACCGGCCGGTCGATCTCGATCTGCTGCTGGATGTACTGCGAGGCGACCTGGGTCTCGCGCGGGATGTTGCCGCCGATGAGCACGACCGAGCCGTACTCCCCGATCGCCCGGGCGAAGGCGAGCCCGGTGCCGCTGACGATCGCCGGCAGCAACGTCGGCAGGACGACCCGGCGGAACGTCACCCAGCTCGAGGCGCCCAGCGACGCCGCGGCCTCCTCGACCTCCCGGTCGGCCTCGAGGAGGACGGGCTGCACTGACCGCACGACGAACGGGAGCGTGACGAAGGCCAGCGCGACGACGAGGCCGGGCTGGGTGGCGTTGAGCCGCAGGTCGATCGGGCTGTTGGGGCCGTAGAGCGACAGCAGGACGATGCTCGCGACGATCGTCGGCAGGGCGAACGGCAGGTCGATGAGGGCGTTGACCACCCGCTTGCCCGGGAAGTCGTCGCGGACGAGCACCCAGGCGATGAGGGTGCCCATGACCGCGTTGACGAGTGCGACGACGACGGCCGCGACGAGCGTCACCCGCAGCGACGCGAGGGCCACCGGTGCCGTCACCGCCTCCCAGAAGCCGCCGAGCCCTTCCTCGAAGGACCGCGTCGTGAGCGCGGCCAGCGGGAGGAGGACCATGACGCTCAGCCAGAGGCCGACGACACCGACGCCGAGAGGCCGGCCGAGCCGTCCGGCGCGGGAGCCGCCGACGGGACGCGGCGCCTGCCCGTCGCCCGCCCCGTGGGCACCCGGCTCCTGCGCACCAGCGACCCCGGGGGCCGCGGGTGCGGTCCCGTCAGGTCGCTGGTGCGCTCGGAGGTCCGGCTGGCCGCCGGTGGCCGTGGCCGTCATGTCAGGAGGTGGCCTTGTCGTAGATGACCGCGATCGAGCCGGTGTCCTTCTTGAAGAGGGTCCCGTCCACGGTCTTCCAGCCGCCGAGGTCGTCGATGGTCCAGAGCTTCGTCGGCTCCGGGAAGTCCTTCGCGAACTGCGCCGCGACGCTCTCGTCGACCGGGCGGAACCCGGCCTGGGCCCACAGCTTCTGCGCCTCGGGGGTGAAGAGGTAGTCCCGGAAGGCCGTGGCCTTCTCGACGTTCTTCCCCTTGGTGAGGACGGCGACGGGGTTCTCGATCTTGAACGTCGTCGGCGGCGTGACGTGCTCGACCGGGTCGCCCTTGCGCTCGGCGAAGAGGGCCTCGTTCTCGTAGGACAGCAGGACGTCACCCGTGCCCTGCAGGAAGGTCTCGGTCGCCTCCCGCCCGGACTTCGGCTGCACCTTGACGTGGTCGGTGACGAGCTTCTCGATGAAGGCCAGGCCCGCGGCGGAGTTCTTGCCGCCGTCGCTCTTGGCGGCGTAGGGCGCGAGGAGGTTCCACTTCGCCGAGCCCGAGCTGAACGGGTTCGGCGTGACGACCTCCACGCCGGGCTTGAGCAGGTCGTCCCAGTCCTTGATCTGCTTGGGGTTGCCCTTGCGGGTGACGATCGTGACGACCGACCCGAACGGGACGCCCTTGTGCTCATCGGCGTTCCAGTCGGACGCGACGAGTCCCGCGTCGACGAGGCGGGTGATGTCCGGCTCGACCGAGAAGTTGACGACGTCCGCCGCGGCGCCCGCGGCGACCTTGCGGGACTGGTCGCCCGAGGCGCCGTAGGACTGCTGGAAGGTCACGCCCTTGCCCTCGTCGGTGGCGTTGAACGCCGGGATGACCTTGTCGAAGCCGACCTTGGGCACGGCATACGCGAAGAGGTTGAGGGTGCTCGTCGAGGCCTGGTCGGCGCCTTGGGCCTCCGCGGCGCCCGCCGTGTCGCTCGCGCCTCCACCGGCACACGCCGACATCACCAGCGCACCAGCGGTCGCGGCGGCGGCCAGGGCGAGGCGGGGATGACGGCTCATGGGGAGGCTCCTTCGCTCGGGTCCGTCAGAGCTGGCCGTGCGGCCGCACTTCCTGTCGGACATGTCGAAGTCTTGGATAAGCCGAAGTTATCCGTCAAACAACGTCACATTATGTCTCGCATGATGGATGGCTCACCACGTCACACCCCGCAGCACGACCGCGTCCGGCTCTCCCAGCACCGTGACGTCGGTGCGAGGGTCGCGGGGCAAAACGAGCAGGTCGGCGTCCGCCCCCTCCTCCAGACCCGGTCGTCCGAGCCACTCGCGTGCTCCCCACGTCGCCGCCGTGAGCACCTCGGTGTTGCTGAAGCCGATGCGTGAGAGCTCGACGGCCTCCTGTGCGGCGAGACCGTGGGCGATCGAGCCTCCCGCGTCGGTCCCGAGATAAATGGGTATGCCGGCCTCCCTCGCCGCGCCGAAGGTCTCGTAGCGCCGGGCGTGCAGGTCGAGCATCCGCCGGTGGTAGTCGGGGAACTTCTCCCGGGCGGGCTCGGCGATGGACGGGAAGGTGGCGATGTTGACCAGCGTCGGGACGATGGCGATGCCCTGCGCGGCGAACGACTCGATCGTGTCGGCCTCGAGCCCGGTGGCGTGCTCGATGCAGTCGGTGCCCGCGGCGGCGAAGTCGCGCAGCGAGTCGGGGCCGAAGCAGTGAGCGGTGGTGCGCGCCCCTTCCTCGTGAGCCGCCGCGACGGCCTCCTTGAGGACGTCGGCGGGCCAGCACGGCATGAGGTCGCCGGTGTCGCGGTCGATCCAGTCTCCGACGAGCTTGACCCAACCGTCGCCGGCGCGTGCCTCGATGCGGACCCGCTCGACGAGCTGCTCGGGCTCGACCTCCCACGCGTAGTTGCGGATGTAGCGCTTGGTCCGCGCGATGTGCCGGCCGGCGCGGATGACCTTGGGCAGGTCGTCTCGCTCGTCGATCCAGCGGGTGTCGGCCGGTGAGCCGGCGTCGCGGATGAGGAGGGTGCCGTTGTCGCGGTCGGTGGTCGCCTGCTGCTCGGCCGTGGCGTCGTCCACGGCGCCGTGGCGGTCGAGGCCGACGTGGCAGTGCGCGTCGACGAGCCCGGGGACGAACCAGCCGCGCACGGTCTCGACGTCGTGGCCGGCGCCGGTGGGGCGTTCGTAGGTCATCCGACCCCCGACGACCCACGCCTCCGGGCGCACGTCCTCGGGTCCGACCAGGACCTCACCGACCAGGTGCAGCACCGATGCCGTCATGCCACCCGACCCTAGCGACCCGGCCGCCCACCCCAGCTTTTGCTCCCCATGAGGGAAGGTTGAGGGTCCGGAGGGAACAGTGCCCTCCGGATGCTCAACCTTCCCTCCCCAGGAGCGAAAGCTGGGGCGAGGTCAGGCGGGAGGCGCGGCGAGGACGCGGCGGAGCGCCTCGATGACGACCTGTGGCGCGTCGCTGTGCACCCAGTGCGACGCGCCCTTGACGGTGAGCTGGCGCGTCCGCGGGAAGAACGCGCGCATCCGCTCCGCGTCCGCGTCCTTGATGTAGCGGGACTCGGCGCCGGCCACCCAGAGGACGGGGCCGGCATACGGCTCGACCGAGCCCGGCTCGAAGGGGAAGTGCGCGATGAGAGAGTCGCTCCCCCGGGCGGCGTCCGCGGCGAAGAGCTCGACGTTGGCCTGCCAGCGCCACGACGTGCCCTCGCGGCGCAGGTTCTGGAGGAGGAAGGCCTTGACGCCGGGGTCCGGCTCCTCGAAGCGCGCCTCCGCGTCGCCCCGGTCGCGCAGCTCGGACAGCGGCAGCCGCTGCATCTCCTCGATGTAGCCGGAGAAGCGGTCGAGGTTGCCGTAGCCCTTGGGTGCGATGTCGACGACGACGAGCCGGGCGACGAGCGCGGGGTCGGTGAGCGCGAGCGTCATCGCGACCTTGCCACCGAGCGAGTGCCCGACGACGACCCACGGCCCCTCGTCGACGGCCCGCAGCGTGGCCGCGACCGACGCGGCATACGCCTCGAAGGAGAAGGACTGCGTCCACGGCGAGCGGCCGTGGTCCGGCAGGTCGACGAGGGTGCAGCGCGCGCCCTCACCCGACGGTCCGGCGAGCGCCTTGGCGATCGTCGACCAGTTGCGGCCCTGCCCGAAGAGCCCGTGGAGGAACGCGACGCGCGGTCCGGCGGTCCCGACCGACAGCGTGTGCAGCGGCCCCACGGCGCCGGCGGCCGCCGAGGTCACTTGCCCAGGAACTTCTCGAAGCCCTTGGGGAGCTGCGCCGGGTCCATCGCCGCCGGGTCGAACCCGCCCGGGGCGCCCGCGCCGCCGCCGAACGAGGAGCCCGCCGGCTTCGACGCGGCACGCTGGGCGGCCGCCTGGGCTTCGGCCGCGCGCTTGGCGGGGTTGCCGGACTTCGACTTCTTGCCCCGGACCTGCTGCTGCTGCTGGCGGGCCTTCTTGCCACCGCCCATGCCGGGCATGCCGGGAAGCCCGCCGCCGCGGGCGAGCTGCTTCATCATCTTCTGCGCCTCGCCGAACCGCTCGAGCAGCTGGTTGACCTCGGAGACGGTGACGCCGGAGCCGCCGGCGATGCGGGCGCGGCGCGAGCCGTTGATCTGCTTGGGGTGGTTGCGCTCGAAGGGAGTCATCGAGCGGACCATCGCCTCGACGCGGTCGAACTCGCGCTCGTCGAGGTTGTCGAGCTGGGCCGACATCTGGCCCATGCCCGGCATCATCTTGAGCATCGACTTGAGCGAGCCCATCTTCTTGATCGCCGACATCTGCTGGAGGAAGTCGTCGAACGTGAAGTCCTCGGCCGCGAGGAACTTGCGCTCCATCTCGGCGGCCTGCGCCCGGTCGAACGCCTTCTCGGCCTGCTCGATGAGGGTGAGGACGTCACCCATGTCGAGGATGCGAGAGGCCATGCGGTCGGGGTGGAAGACCTCGAAGTCGCGCACGCCCTCGCCGGTGCTCGCGAACATGATCGGGCGTCCGGTGACCCCGGCGACCGAGAGGGCGGCACCACCGCGGGCGTCGCCGTCGAGCTTGGAGAGCACGACACCGGTGAAGTCGACGCCCTCGAGGAACGCCTCGGCGGTCTCGACGGCCGCCTGGCCGATCATGGCGTCGATGACGAAGAGGACCTCGTCGGGGTTGATCGCGGCGCGGATGTCGCCGGCCTGCTTCATGAGGTTCTCGTCGACCGCGAGGCGTCCGGCGGTGTCGACGATGACGACGTCGTGCTGCTTGGAGACCGCCTCCCGTATGCCGTCCCGCGACACCGCGACCGGGTCGCCGAAGCTGCGGGTCCCCTCCCCCGTGGGCCCGACGGCGTCGTGGCCGCCGACGTTGCCCTGTTCGGGGGCGTAGACCGGGACGCCGGCGCGCTCGCCGACGACCTGGAGCTGGGTGACGGCGTTGGGCCGCTGGAGGTCGGCCGCGACGAGCATGGGCGTGTGGCCCTGCTCCTTGAGCCAGTAGGCGAGCTTGCCGGCGAGGGTCGTCTTGCCCGCACCCTGGAGGCCGGCGAGCATGATGACGGTCGGGCCGCTCTTGGCGAACCGGATCGTGCGAGTCTGCCCGCCGAGGATGTCGACGAGCTCCTCGTTGACGATCTTGACGACCTGCTGGGCCGGGTTGAGGGCCTCGGAGACCTCGGCCCCGAGCGCGCGGTCACGGACCGACGAGGTGAACTCCTTGACGACCGGCAGCGCGACGTCGGCGTCGAGCAGGGCCATCCGGATGTCGCGGACGGTCCTGTTGACGTCGGACTCGGACAGTCGTCCCTTGCTGCGCAGGTTCTTGAAGGTCGACGTCAGGCGGTCGGAGAGGCTCGTGAACACCGCACAAGGTTAACCGCCGTGGTCAGGTGCTCCCGTCGCACGTGTCGATGACGACGGCGACGACCTGCGCCACCTTGGCCGGGCCCAGGGGGCGGCCCGAGAAGTCGGTGACGTAGAAGGTGTCGAGGGTCTGGCCGGCATACGTCGCGATGTGCGCGGAGCGCACGGAGACTCCGGTCTTGGCGAGGGCCATGCCGAGCTCGTGCAGGAGACCCGGTCGGTCCTCCGCCCTGACCTCGAGCACCGTGGCGTCGTCGCTCGCGCCGGGGACGACGAGCGCCCGCGGCTGTCCGGGGGTGCCGATCGTCGACTCCCGGCTGGGCCTCGCGGCGAACTGGCGGCGGCGGTCGAGCAGCCCGAGTGGTCCCCGGTCGCCGGTGGAGAGCCGCGCCAGACCGCGGTGGAGGCGGTCGTGCTCGGGCTCGTTGCCGCTCGGGGACTCGACGTGCCACTCGTTGACGGCGACCCCGTCGACGGTGCGCAGGATCGCGGTCCTGACGACGAGGCCCTCGGCGGCGAGCAGGCCCGCGGTGTCCGCGAAGAGACCGAGCCGGTCGCGGTCGGCGATGTCGATCCGGTAGGACCCGCCGTGCGAGACGACCTCGACGTGGGGCTCTCCCGTCGCGAGCGCCCGCACGAGGTGCTCGGGCACCACGCCCTGGCCGATGTCCGCCGGCGGTGCCGCAGGGGTGGGGCCGGCAGCGGCACCCGCGTGGTCGAGCCGGTCCCGCACCTCGGTGGCCAGCTGCGCGAGCAGGGCTGCGCGCCAGTCGGTCCACGCCTTCGGACCGGCTGCCACGGCGTCAGCCTCGGTGAGGGCGAGGAGGAGGTCGAAGTGTGACCGGTCCCCGCCGACGGCGGCGACGGCCGCGTCGATGGTCCGTGGGTCCGAGTGGTCGCGCCGGGTCGCGAGCTCGATGAGGGTGAGGTGCTCGCGGACGAGCGCCGTGACGACCTCGACGTCGGCCTCGGAGTGGCCGAGGCGGCGCATGACGGCCTCGGCGATCGGCGCGCCCGCCGTGGAGTGGTCGCGCGCGCCCGGCACCTTGCCGATGTCGTGCAGCAGCGCCGCAAGCAGGAGCAGGTCGGCCCGTCCGACACCGCGCACGAGCCCGGTGGCGTGGACGACCGTCTCGATGAGGTGGCGGTCGACGGTGTGGCGGTGGACGGCGTTGCGCTGCGGACGCGACCGCACCGCGGCCCACTCGGGCAGCCAGCGCTCGATGATGCCCTGCTGGTCCAGTCCTTCCCAGACGGTGACGAGGCCGGGGCCGGCGGCGAGCAGGTCGCTGAAGAGCCCACGGGCCAGCGGCGTCCACGGCGTCGGCAGGTCGGCGCAGCGTGTCGCGAGGTTCTCGAGGGTCGTCGGCGAGATCGGCAGGTTGGCGCGGGCCGCGACGACGGCGGCGCGCAGCGGCAGGTGCGGGTCGGACTCGGGCGTGCGCCCGGCGCCGAGGACGACCTCGCCGTCGCTCTCGAAGAGGCCGTAGCCGAGCGGCGCCATCTGCGGTCGGCGAGGACCGACGCGCAGAACCCTCGCCCGTTGGGACTGCCCGGCGCGGCGGACCGTGCCGTCGAGGGCGTAGGCGATGGCCCGCCCGGCGTCGGACACGTCTGCGAGGAGGTCGTCGGGGTCGCCGTAGCCGAGCAGGGCCGCGACGGCGTCGTGGTCCTCGCGACCGAGCCGGTCGCGCCCACGGCCGGTGACGACGTGGACCGCGTCGCGGACGTCGAGCAACAGCCCGTATGCCGTGTCGACCTCGCCGCGCGGGCGGTCGGTCAGCCAGGCCTCGGCGAGGGCGCTGAGGATCGTCATGTCGCGCAGGCCGCCGTGGGCCTCCTTGAGCTCGGGCTCGATCGACTGGGCGAGGTCGCCGTGGCGGTGGTGGCGCACGGCGATCGCCTCGGTGAGCTGCGGCAGGCGCTTGCGGGCGTGGGCGCGCCAGTCGTGGCTCACCGTCGCCCGGGCCGCGGCGACGACCTCGGGGTCACCGGCGACCGGCGCGATGTCGAGCAGGCCGACGGCGGCGGTGAGGTCGTCGGCGGCGACGGTCCGGCACTGGTTGACCGTGCGGACGCTGTGGTCGAGCCGGACCCCGGCGTCCCAGATGGGGTACCAGATCCGGTCGGCGAGCCGGGTGACCTCGTCGGCCGAGAGGGTGCGGCCGTAGTGGAGGAGGACGAGGTCGTAGTCCGAGAGCGGGCCGGCGTCGCCGCGTCCGACGCTGCCGACGGCTGCGAGCGCGACCCCGTCGACCCGCTGGCCCCGGACCGCCTCGTCCCAGAGCTCGCCGAGCCACTGCTCGTTGAACTCGGCCAGCCGGCGACGGCGCTCGGTGCCGGAGCCGGCCTGCTCGAACGCCCGCGTCCCCGCGAGGTCGAGCCGGCGGGCGGCCACGTCGGCGATGTCGGTCATGCGATTCCTCCCCTGGATCTGGTGTCTCTGGTCAGCCGGTCACACCTTTCCCGCCCGGAGTGGAATCCGGTCACTGCCGGTGGGAACGGTTCCCCTGTGCAGTGCACCGAACCCACTCCGGGCGGGAATGTTGTGGCGGTCGGGCGGGTCAGATGGCGTCCGAGCCGCGCTCTCCGGTGCGGACCCGGACGACGTCCTCGACCGGCTGGATCCAGATCTTCCCGTCGCCGATCCGACCCGTCTGGGCCGACTTGAGGACGACGTCGGCGACGCTGGAGGCGTCCATGTCGTCGACGAGCACCTCGAGGCGGATCTTCGGGACGAAGTCGACGGTGTACTCGGCACCGCGGTAGACCTCGCTGTGACCGCGCTGGCGGCCGTAGCCGGACGCCTCGCTGATCGTCATGCCCGAGATGCCGTAGGCCTCGAGGGCCTCCTTCACCGCGTCGAGCTGGTGGGGCTTGATGATGGCGGTGATGAGCTTCATGCCTTGACTCCTTCTGAGGTGAGCTCGTCGGCGTGACGGGCGTCGGTCTGCGGACCGGTCGAGGTGACGCCGAGGCGTCCACCGCGGGCCACGAGGTCGTAGCCGGACTCGGCGTGCTCGGACTGGTCGATGCCGGCGACCTCGTCGTCGTCGCTGACCCGCCATCCGACGGTCGCCTTGAGGGCGAGGCCGATGAGCGCGGTGACGATCGCCGAGAAGACGAGCGACGCGAGGGCGATGACGACCTGGACGACGAGCTGGCGGACACCGTCACCGTAGAACAGGCCACCCTCGGTGGCGAGCAGGCCGGCGCCGACGGTGCCCCAGAGGCCGGCGACGAGGTGGACGCCGACGACGTCGAGCGAGTCGTCGTAGCCGAAGCGGAACTTGAGGCCGACCGCGAGGGCCGCGAGCGCACCGGCGACGGCGCCGAGGACGATCGAGCCGACGGGCGAAAGAGCACCACAGGCCGGGGTGATGGCGACGAGGCCGGCGACGACACCGGAGGCGGCGCCGACCGAGGTGGCGTGGCCGTCGCGCACCTTCTCGACGACGAGCCAGCCGAGGATCGCCGCACAGGTCGCGACGGTGGTGTTGACCCAGACGAGGCTCGAGAGGCCGTCGGCCGCGAGCTCGGAGCCGGCGTTGAAGCCGAACCAGCCGAACCACAGCAGACCGGCGCCGAGCATGACGAGCGGGACGTTGTGCGGGCGCATGGCGGTCTTGCCGAAGCCCAGGCGCTTGCCGACGATGAGGGCGAGGACGAGACCGGCGATACCGGCGTTGATGTGCACGACCGTGCCGCCGGCGAAGTCGATCGGCAGGACGTCGGCGACGCCGTCGGTCGCCCCGAAGAGCATCGCGGACAGGCCGTCCTCGGAGCCGCTGAGCAGGCCGCCGCCCCACACCATGTGGGCGATCGGGAAGTAGGCCAGGGTGACCCACAGCCCGCTGAAGAGCAGCCAGGTCGAGAACTTGGCGCGGTCGGCGATGGCACCGCTGATGAGGGCGACGGTGATGATCGCGAAGGTCAGCTGGAACCCGACGAAGAGCACCTCGGGGATCCACACGTCCGCGCCGAACACGTCGACGATCGCGGTGCCGTTGGCGTCGACCGTGGCGCCGGCCGCGTCACCGACGACGCCCTTGAGTCCGAAGTTCTCGAACGGGTTGCCGATGATGCCGCCGATGTTGCTGCCACCGAAGGACATCGAGTAGCCCCACAGCACGTAGACGACGCCGACGACGCCCATGGCGCCGAACGACATCATCATCATGTTGAGGACGGACTTGGCGCGCGTCATGCCGCCGTAGAAGAGGGCGAGGCCGGGCGTCATCAGCAGGACCAGGGAGGCGCAGATGAGGACGAAGGCCGTCGCCGATGCGTCGATTGCGGGCTCGGCCGCGACGGGGAGGAGAGTTGGGCTCATGACCAAGGAGTCTGGGAGCGCGCCGTTTCACCTCGCCGCGCGTCGTGTTACAGCCACGTTGCACGTCGCCGTCGCGCGTAAGAAGTGTGTTTCACGCGCGTATGCCGTCCGCCCCTGACCCCGCGTATGCCGTCCGCACGCGGACCTCAGGTACGCGAAGGGTGGGCGCGCGAAAGCCGGGCACGCGAAAGGCGGGTCGGCCGGCATACGAGTGTCGGGGTTCCGGGGTCACGGGACACCGCGAGGGCCCGGATCTCCGACACTCGCTGCGGTCGGCCGCGTCCGTGCAAGGCTAGAACGCCGAGATGTCTGCGCCCGAGCGCTGCGGACGGCTGAGCGCCCGGACGAGCGCGACCTGACCGTGGCGCGCCAGCGAGACGTGGACGAGCAGGTCGAGGACCGCGTCGGCGACCAGCGGGTCGTGCTCGGGGGTGGGCAGGCCGACGCTTGCGGCGAGGTCGTCGCCGTGCACGACCATCTCCATCATCCGCGTCGTCGCGAAGTCGGGCGTCGGCAGCGACCAGCCCTGCCACGGGATGTGGACGACGTCGGGGTCGCGCGGCAGGGCGAGCGCGTCGGGGAGGTCGGCGAGCGCCTCCCGCGCGCCCGCCACCACGGCCTCGTGACCGGCGGCGGCCGCGGCGTTGTCCTTCTCGTCCTGGTCCGGGTCGGTCTCGCCGTTCCGCGAGGCGGCGACCCACGGCGCCTGCGAGTAGTGGTCGAGCAGCGCGATGACGGGGGCGTCCGCGGGGGCCGGCACGAGCAGGCCGCGCACGATGTGCCCCGTCTGGGCGAGGAGGTGGTGCGTCAGCCCTCCGACCGTCATGCCGGAGCACGCGCTGTCGCGCTCCCACGCGTCCCGCACCTCGGTGCGGGCGGCGAGGTCGATGCTCGTGCGGGTGCAGGCGACGAGCGCGTCCGTGAGCCGGGCGCGGTCGTGCAGCGCAGCGAGGGCCATCGTCAGTCGATGATCGCGTCGACGAAGCCTTCGGGGTCGAACGGCGCGAGGTCGTCGGGACCCTCACCGAGGCCGATGAGCTTGACGGGCACGCCCAGCTTGCGCTGGACGGCGACGACGATGCCGCCCTTGGCGGTGCCGTCGAGCTTGGTGAGGACGATGCCGGTGATGCCGACGACCTGGCTGAAGACCTCGGCCTGGCGCAGGCCGTTCTGGCCGGTCGTCGCGTCGAGGACGAGGAGGACCTCGTCGATGGGGCTCTGCTTCTCGATGACCCGCTTGACCTTGCCGAGCTCGTCCATGAGCCCGACCTTGTTGTGCAGGCGTCCGGCGGTGTCGACGATGACGACGTCGGCCTCCATCTCGGCGGCGCCCTTGACGGCGTCGAAGGCGACGGCCGCCGGGTCGGCGCCCTCGCGGTCGGAGCGCACGGTCGGCACGCCGACGCGCTCGCCCCACGTCTGCAGCTGGTCCGCGGCCGCGGCCCGGAAGGTGTCGGCGGCGCCGAGGACGACGTCCTTGTCCTCGGCGACGAGCACGCGGGCGAGCTTGCCGACCGTCGTCGTCTTGCCGGTGCCGTTGACCCCGACGACGAGGACGACGGCGGGGCGGCCGTCGACGCGCGACGAGGCGACGGTGCGGTCCATCGACGGGTCGACGAGCGCGACGAGCTCCTCGCGCAGCCATCCGCGGACCGCGGCCTCGTCGGCGTTCCCCGCCACCTTGACCCTGGTGCGCAACGAGTCGACGAGCTCGGTCGTGGCCTCGACGCCGAGGTCGGCGGTGAGCAGGGTGTCCTCGACGTCCTCCCACGCCTCCTCGTCGAGGTCGCCGCGCGAGAGCAGCGCGAGCAGGCCCTGGCCGAGGGCGGAGTTCGAGCGGGCGAGGCGGGCGCGAAGCCGCTGCAGGCGGGTCTGCGGCGCCTCCGGGCGCTCGACCTCGGGGACGGTGACCGGCGGGAGGGTCTCCTCGACCGTGCCCTCGTCGGTCGGCGCGGGCAGCGTGTCGACCGACCCCTCGGGTCGCTCATCACGCTCCTCGTCGGCCGACGGGGGCGGCGCGGACGGCGTCGTCGGCCGCTCGCGCGGCAGCTCCTCGGTCGCCCCGCCCCTCCCGCGGAGGAAGGTGGCGGCGAGCCCGCCGAGGACGACCAGCAGGCCGATCGCGACGGCGAGGAATTCCCAGAAGGTGTCGATGGCACTCACGTCGCCATCCTCGCACCCGGGCTCAGAAGATGCGGACCCGCTCGTCCTCCGGGACCCACAGGCCGTCACCCGGCTGGACGTCGAACGCCTCGTGGAACTCGACGAGGTTGCGCACCGCGTTGGCGCGCAGGTCCATGGGCGCGTGCGGGTCGATCGCGAGCAGCCTCACGGCCTCGGCCTCGCGCGCCATGCCACACCACACCTGGGCCCACCCGAAGAAGAACCGCTGGTCTCCGGTGAGGCCGTCGAGGACCGGGGCCTCGCTCCCCTCGGTCGAGATCCGGTATGCCGCGTGCCCGATCGTGAGCCCGCCGAGGTCGCCGATGTTCTCACCGACCGTGAGCGCACCGTTGACCTTGTGGCCGGGGGCGTCGCGCGACTCGAGCGCGTCGAACTGGGCGATGAGACGCTGCGCACGACCGTCGAAGTTCGCGCGGTCGCTGTCGGTCCACCAGTTGCGCAGGTTGCCGTCGCCGTCGTACTGGGATCCCTGGTCGTCGAAGCCGTGGCCGATCTCGTGGCCGATGACCGCACCGATGCCGCCGTAGTTGACCGCGTCGTCGGCCTCGACGTCGAAGAACGGCGGCTGGAGGATGGCCGCGGGGAAGACGATCTCGTTGAGGCCGGGGTTGTAGTAGGCGTTGACCGTCTGCGGTGTCATGAACCACTCGTCGCGGTCGACGGGGCCGCCGAGCTTGGCGAGGTTGCGGTCGATCTCGAAGGCCGAGGCGCGGGCGACGTTGCCGACGAGGTCACCGGCGTCGACCTCGAGCGTGGAGTAGTCGCGCCACCTCTCGGGGTAGCCGATCTTGGGAGTGAAGGACTCGAGCTTGGCCAGCGCCTCGCGGCGGGTCTCCAGACCCATCCATTCGAGGCCGAGGAAGTCACGGCGGAACGCCTCGACGAGGTTGGCGACGAGCTCGACCATCCGCTCCTTCGCGCGCGGCGGGAAGTGCCGCTCGACGTAGAGCTGGCCGACGGCCTCACCGAGGGCGTCCTCGACGAGGCCGACGCCGCGCTTCCAGCGGTCGCGGATCTGGGGGACGCCCGACAGGGTGCGCCCGTAGAAGTCGAAGTTCTCGGCGACCACCGCGTCGGCGAGGTAGGCCGCGAGCGCGTGCACCACGCGCCAGCGCAGCCAGTCCTGCCAGACGGCGATGTCGACCTCGGCGAGCGCGGCCGCGATCGACCGGAGGTGGTCGGGCTGGCGGGCGACGACCTGGTCGAAGGCCCCCTCGGGCGCCTGCGCGCCCACGAGGTATGCCGTCCAGTCGACTCCCGGCGTGAGCTCCTCTAGCTCCTGACGGTCGACGAGCGTGTAGGTCTTCACGGCGTCGCGGTTGGCGACCTGGTCCCAGTGCGAGGCCGCGATCCGGGTCTCGAGGGCCACGACCCGCTCGGCGGCAGCGGCGGCCGCGTCACCGGCATACACGCCTGTGAGGGTGAGCATCCGCGCGACGTGTCCGGGGTAGGCACCGCGGATGGCGGAGTGCTGCGGGTCGCGGTAGTAGGCCTCGTCGGGGAGGCCGATGCCGGCCTGCTCGAGGTAGACGACGTAGCGGGTCGAGTCGCGGTCGTCGGTGTTGACGATGGGATGGACGAGTCCGTCGACGCCCGCGCGCAGGAAGCGGCCGAGCGCGGACATGACGTCGCTCGGCGTCGCCACCTCGTCGATGGCGGAGAACAGCGGCGCGAGCGGCGTCGCCCCGAGCTCCTCGATCCGCGCCTCGTCCATGAAGGAGGTGTAGAGGTCGCCGACCTTGCGGGCGACCGTGCCGGCCTCGGGCTCACCCTCGGCCACCCCGGTGATGATGTCGCGGACCTGCTCCTCGGCACTCTCGCGGAGGCGGTCGAAGCTGCCGTAGCGCCCTCGATCCGCGGGCATCTCCGTGCGGGCGACCCAGCCGCCGTTGACGTGCCCGAAGAGATCGTCCTGCGGCCGGACCGCGGCGTCGCCTGCGGACCGGTCGATTCCCGACCGCATCAGGAGCGCGCGCCGGCGTCGGCCGGGGTCGAGGAGTCGGTGTGCTCGTCGTCGACGGGTCCGTCGGTCGCTGACGCGGCGGCGCCGTCCGCCGGCGCCTCGTCGTCGCCGCGCTCGAGGCGCTGGCGGGCGGACTGCTGGCGCTCCTTGAGGGCGATGACGACCTCCTCGCCCTTGGGTGTGAGGACCCCGCGGCCGTCCCGGCGCGCCGGGATCGCGACGAGGGCGACGACGGCGAGGGCGAGGACGACACAGACGAGCATGCCGAGAATGAGCGCGACCATGTCCCAAGGGTGTCCTAGAGGACGCGCGCATTCAAAACGACACCCCGCCCCGTGGACGCCGGCGGGCATCGGTCACCCTCACCGCGTAGGCTCGGCGAGTGACCGTGACGACCGCGCAGAGGGCTTCCGATCGTCGCCGTCGCCGTCTTCCCGTCGGCGTCGAGGTCATCTTCGCCGTGGTCGTCGTGGCGCTGGTGCAGGGGTTCGTGGCCAAGCCCTTCGGGGTCCCCTCGCAGTCGATGGAGCAGACCCTGCGCATCGGCGACCGCATCGTCGTCGACCGCACCGACAGCACCGTCGAGCGCGGCGACATCGTCGTCTTCGCCCATGGCGAGACGTGGCAGGAGAGCAGGCTGCGCCCCACCGGCAACGTCCTCACCGACAGCGTCCGCAAGGTCGGCGACCTCACCGGGATCGGGCCGTCGAGCACCGCCTACACGGTCAAGCGCGTCATCGGCATGCCCGGCGACCGGGTCCGGTGCTGCGACAGCTCGGGGCACGTCCTCGTCGACGGCGACGCGCTGGACGAGGACTACCTCTTCGAGGACCACACGTTCCGCTCCCCCGACCTCACCTGCGACACGACGCCGCGGTCCTCGCGGTGCTTCCCCGAGATCCGGGTGCCCTCGGACCGGCTCCTCGTGCTCGGCGACCACCGCTCGCAGTCGGCAGACTCGGTCGCGAGCTGCCGCGGCGGGACGGAGTCCGAGGGGTGCGCGAAGTTCGTGCCGATGAACCGCGTCATCGGTCCGGTGGTGTTCCGGATCTGGCCGCTCGACACGTTCGGGCGCGTCAACGCCGACTGACGCCCGGTCTCAGGCGGTGGCGGCGACGTCGCGGATGCGCTGCGAGACGACCGTCGTGATGCCGTCGCCGCGCATGCTCACGCCATAGAGCGCGTCGGCGATCTCCATCGTCTTCTTCTGGTGCGTGATGACGATGAGCTGGCTGCTGTCACGCAGCTCCTCGAAGAGCGTGATGAGCCGGCCGAGGTTGGTGTCGTCGAGCGCGGCCTCGACCTCGTCCATGATGTAGAACGGGCTCGGCCTGGCCTTGAAGATCGCGACGAGCAGGGCCACGGCGACGAGCGAGCGCTCCCCACCGGAGAGCAGCGAGAGGCGCTTGACCTTCTTGCCGGGCGGGCGGGCCTCGACCTCGATGCCGGTCGTGAGCATGTCGCCCGGGTCCGTGAGGACGAGCTGGCCGGAGCCGCCCGGGAAGAGCCGCTGGAAGACGCGCTCGAACTGCTCGGCCGTGTCGTGGTAGGCCTGCGTGAAGACCTGCTCGACGCGCTCGTCGACCTCCTTGACGATGTCGAGGAGGTCCCGCTTGGACTTCTTGAGGTCCTCGAGCTGCTCGACGAGGAACTTGTGGCGCTCCTCGAGCGCCGCGAACTCCTCGAGGGCGAGCGGGTTGACCCGGCCCAGCGCAGAGAGGCCGCGCTCGGCCTTGCGCAGCCGCTTCTCCTGCTCGTCGCGCACGAACGCCGACGGCATCGGGACGTCGCCCTCGTGGTCGGGCCCGGCGAGGAACGGGATCGGCTGGTGCGGGCCGTAGTCCTCCATGAGGACGTCGGGGTCCATGCCGAGCTCCTCGACGGCCTTGGCCTGGAGCTGCTCGATGCGCGCGACCTGGCGGGCCCGGGCAACCTCGTCACGGTGGGCCGAGTCGGTGAGCTCGCGCAGCTCGTCCTGGTGGGTGGCCATCTCCTCGCGCAGACCTCGCACGACCGTGTCGCGGCGGGTGCGCTCGGCCTCGGCCTCGTCGCGCAGCCGGGCGGCGCGCACGAGGGCGGTCGCCATCTTCTCGGTGGCGTAGGCGGCGGCCTGGCTCACGGCGTCGGCGATGGACGCCTCGCGGCGACGCCGCTCCTGGCGCTGGCGTAGCCGCTCCCGGGCCTGGATCTCGTTGCGGGCGGCTCCTTCGAGCGAGTCGGCGCGGCCCTTGAGCGAGCGGGCCCGCTCCTCCTTGGTGCGCAGGGTGAGCCGCAGCTCGGTCTCGGCGGTGCGGGCGCGGCTCGCGGCGAGCTCGAGGGCGTCGCGTTCGTCGGTCGACGGCTCCTCGGACTCGGTCGGCTCGGCGCCCGCCTCGTCGAGGCGCGCGGACAGGGCTGTGAGCTCGGCCCGGTCGGCCTCGAGGGCCGCCTCGGCGTCGGCGATGGTGCGCTCGGTGCGCTCGACCTCAGAGCGGCTCGACCGGATCGTCGACTGGAGCCCGCCGAGCTGCTCGGCGACGGCGGCCATGCGGGCGTCACTGTCGTGCAGTGCCTCGAGCGCCGCCTCGACGCGCTCCGTCACCCTGGCCGCCTTCTCGCGCTCGGTGACGAGGGCGAACCGGGCCTGCTCCCCGCGTGTGGTCGCTGCGGCGACGGCCGTCTGCGCGTCCTCGAGCGCCGACTGGATCTCGAGGAGCGACTGGCCGCTGCTCGACCCGCCACGCACCCACCCGGGCGCATAGACGTCGCCGTCCTCCGTGACGGCGGTGATGCCGTCCCCACGGGCGACGAGGGCCAGGGCGTGCTCGGCGCTGGGCACGAGGGCCACGAGGTCCAGGAGCTGGTCGACCGCTGGTCGCACCGAGGCTGGGGCGTCGACGACGTCGCGCGCCCAGACGGCCGACCCGTCGAGCGACGGCCACGACGCGCGGTCGGACGGCGCGGCGGTGTCGCCGACGAGCAGGGTGGCGCGGCCGTGGTCGTCCGAGCGCAGTGTGGCGACGGCGCGGGCGGCGTCCTGCGCCGTGCCGACGGCGAGGGCCTCGGAGGCCCAGCCGAGCGCCGCGGCGACGGCTCCCTCGTGGCCACCACTGACCTGGAGCAGCGAGGCGACGGTCCCGACGATCCCGTGGCCGTCACCGGACTCGGAGCTCTGCGAGGCGGCGAGCAGCGCGGCCGCGCCGTCCTTGCGGCGCAGGCTCATCTCGAGCGCCTCGACGCGGGCGGCGGCGGACGCGCGGTCGCGCTCGGCCTCGCGCTCGACGCCCTCGAGCTCGGCGATGCGGGTCTCGACGGTCGCGAGCTCCTCTGCGGCGGTCTCGTAGGCGCTGTCGAGGCCCTCCTCGCCCTCCTCGTCGTGGGCGACCGTGCCCTCGAGCCGCGAGAACTCCCTCTCCGCCTCCGAGGCCCGGGCGAGCGAGGCCTCGATGATGCCGCGCAGCCGCCCGATCTCGGCCTCCCCTGCCTCGATCCGGCTGCGCCGGGCGCCGACCTGGCCGGCGAGCTTGGCCAGACCCTCGCGACGGTCGGCAGCAGCGCGAGCGAGGCGCGACAAGCGCTGCTGCTCAACGGCATACGCGCTCTCTGCCTCCTCGCGGGCGGTGACGGCGGCGGCGAGCTGCTCGGCCGCCGTGGCGACCTCGGCGGCCAGCTTCTGCTCGGCCTCGCGGGCCTGAGCGGCCTGCGCGCGGAGCTCCTCGGGGTCACGCCCCGAGGTCGTCTCGTCGACGTCGTCCTGGCCGAGCAGGCGCACCCGCTCGCGGGCCACGGACGCGGTGGACTCGAGCCGGTCGCGCAGCGACTGCAGCCGGACGAACCGCTCCTGCGAGCGACCCAGCTCGGGTGCGGCGTCGGCGGCCTGGCGCTCGATCTCGGCGATCCTCGAACGCAGGGACTCGAGCGCGTTCTCGACCGTGGTGCGGCGCTCGATGAGCGCGGTCTCGTCGGCGACCTCCTGCTCGAGGGTCGAGGTCAGCTGGACGAGGTCGTCGGCGACGAGCCGCAGGCGGGCGTCGCGCGCCTCAGCCTGGATGACGGCGGCCTTGCGCGCGGCCTCGGCCTGACGACCCAGGGGTCCGAGCTGGCGCCGGATCTCGCCGGTGAGGTCGTGGACGCGGGTGAGGTTGGCCTCCATCGCGTCGAGCTTGCGCAGCGCGCGCTCCTTGCGCTTGCGGTGCTTGAGGACGCCGGCGGCCTCCTCGATGAAGCCGCGTCGCTCCTCGGGAGTGGCGCGCAGGACGGCGTCGAGCTGGCCCTGGCCGACGATGACGTGCATCTCGCGGCCGATGCCGCTGTCGGACAGCAGCTCCTGGATGTCGAGGAGCCGGCTCGGGGTGCCGTTGATGGCGTACTCGGAGCCGCCGTTGCGGAACATCGTCCGGGTGATCGTCACCTCGGTGTAGTCGATGGGCAGCGCGCCGTCGGTGTTGTCGATCGTCAGGCTGACCTCGGCACGACCCAGCGGCGGGCGGCCTGCGGTGCCGGCGAAGATGACGTCCTCCATCTTGCCGCCGCGCAGGCTCTTGGCGCCCTGCTCCCCCATGACCCACGCGAGCGCGTCGACGACGTTGGACTTGCCGGAGCCGTTGGGGCCGACGATGCAGGTGATGCCGGGCTCGAGGCGCATGGTCGTGGCCGAGGCGAAGGACTTGAACCCCTTGAGGGTCAGGCTCTTGACGTACACGCGGTGGCTCTCGGTTCTTCTGGGGGCATCGGGATGGGATCGACGCCGTCACTGTACCGGCGCGGGCCCCAGCGGCCGGGGACGCGAGAACCGGGCTGCGTTGCCTGTGACCGGTGGGGCCAGTGGTGCTGGTGGTGTCGCCAGGCTCAGCTGTTGGCGATCGACTCGTGGTGGTGGATGACCTCGGCGATGACGAAGTTGATGAACTTCTCGGCGAACTCGGGGTCCAGCCCGCTCTCGTCCGCGAGCGCCCGCAGCCGGGCGATCTGCCGCTCCTCGCGCGCGGGGTCGGCCGGCGGCAGCCCCTCGACGGCCTTGAGCTCGCCCACCTGCTGGGTGCACTTGAACCGCTCGGCGAGCAGGTGCACGAGCGCCGCGTCGATGTTGTCGATGCTCGAGCGGAGGCGGGCCAGCTCCGGGGGGACGTCGCTCATCGCCCCATCGTAGGAACGCCTCCCGCGTGCGGGCCGCCCGTCCCACGACCCGGTATGCCGGCCCATGCAGACCATGGGACCCGCGCCCACGACCGCGCCCGGCTCATCTCTCGACGAAGCCGGTGACGTCGGGGCGGGGCTCGCTCTCCAGCGGCGTCGAGACCGAGACGACGGCGCCGGGCCGGTGCGTCGTCGACGGCTCCTCGGAGAGGAGCCGCACGAGCCGGTTCACCGCACCGCGCGGGCCCTGGGCGACCACCTCGACCCGGCCGTCGACGGTGTTGCGCGCGTGGCCGGCCAGCCCGAGCTCGAGCGCACGGGCGCGCGTCCACCAGCGGAAGCCGACGCCCTGCACCCGCCCCCGCACGTTGAGGGTGACGCGGACGGGCTGCACCCCGTCGGCGTCGGGGTCGAGACTCGTCTCCATGGCGCCGATCGTAGGTTGCCCCTCCCCCAGCGCGCCTCCACGTCCCTGTCGGCACACCTCCATAGCCTGAGGGCATGAGCGTGGAGAGCCCTTCGCTCGGGCCCGGGGCCGCGACCTCAGCACCCCCGCCCGGGAGCACGGCGACGCGCCCACGCGGCCGGCTGCCGGGTCTCGACGGCCTGCGGGCGGCCGCGATCGTCGCGGTCCTCGTCTTCCACCTCGACCCCCGCTGGCTGCCCGGCGGCTTCCTCGGCGTCGACGTCTTCTTCGTCATCTCCGGCTTCCTCATCACGACCCTGCTCGTGCGCGAGCACGCCCGCGAGGGCCGGGTCGACCTGCGCGGGTTCTGGACCCGTCGGGCGCGACGCCTGCTCCCGGCGCTGCTCGTCCTCGTTCCGAGCGTCATCCTCCTGGCCCGGCTCGTCGAGGCCGACCTCCTCGTCGGCATCCGCCGCCAGGCCGTCGGCGCGCTGACCTTCACGAGCAACTGGCTCGAGATCGGCGCCGGCTCCGACTACTTCCACAGCACCGCACCACAGCTCCTCATGAACCTGTGGTCGCTCGCGGTCGAGGAGCAGTTCTACCTCGTGTGGCCGCTCGTCGCCCTCGCGCTGCTCCGCCTGGCGCCGTCGTCCCGCGCCCGGGCGGGCGTGGCAGTCGTCCTCGCCCTCGCCTCCGCAGTCCTCATGGCCGTCCGCTACGACCCCGAGCTCGGCGCGACCCGGGTCTACTACGGCACCGACACCCACCTCATGGGCCTCATGCTCGGCGCCGCGCTGGCGTTCGCCTGGGCCGCCCCGCACCGCGCGTGGACCTCCAGCGTTCGGTGGCAGAGGGTGCGCGTGCCCGTCGTGGCGGCCTCGGCCCTCGTGCTCGTCGCCCTCGTCGCACTGCTCGACGAGGCCACGCCGTTCACCTTCCGCGGCGGCATCCTGCTCGCCTCGCTCGCGACGAGCGTCCTCGTCCTCGCCGTCGTCGAGCGACCCTCGCCGCTGCGCTCGGTGCTCGACGCCCCGCTGCTCCGTTGGGTCGGCGAGCGCTCCTACGGCCTCTACCTCTGGCACTGGCCGGTCATCCTCATCGTCGAGGCCGACCTCTCATGGGCGGAGCGCTCGTCCGACGGCTACCTCTGGTCGCGGCTCTGGTGCGTCGTCGTCACCGTCGCCCTCGCCGACCTCTCCTACCGCATCATCGAGTCGCCCGTCCGTCGGCGCGGCTTCCGCGGCACGGCGCGGCACGCGCTCCACACGATCCGGTATGCCGGCACGCGCACCGCCCGCATCGTGTGGTCGTCCGTGGCCGTCCTCACGATCGCCCTCACCGCCGTCCTGCTCACGGCTCCCACCCGCACGCGCGTCGAGGCACTCCTCGACGCCAACGCGGCCGCGGCCCGGGTGGCTCCGACCGCGAGCGCGTCCGCGCCCCTTCCCGCCGGCGCGACGGCGACGCCGCAGGCACCGGGCGCGGCGACACCGGCGGCGACGGGCAGGCTCGCCCAGACGTGGGCGATGCCCACGGGCGCCGAGATCGACGGCGTCGGCGACTCGATGATGGTCGGCAGCGTCCACGCGCTGCGCTACTACTTCCCCGGCATCCGGATGGACGCGCGCTCCAACCGCCAGTGGGCCGAGGGGCTCTCGGTCGTCAAGGCGCGCGGGGCCGGCACCCGTCGCGCCGTGGTGCTGGCCCTCGGCACCAACGCCGGCACAGACATCGACACGGCCCGGGCGACGCTCGACGCCCTCGGACCGGACCGCATGGTCGTCCTCGTCACGCTCCACGGCCGGATCAGCCGCATCGCCTCCGACAACGCCGCACTCGAGGAGCTGGCGAAGGGCCGCGACAACGTCGCCGTCGCCGACTGGGACGCCGCACTCGAGGACACGAGCGGCCAGCTCCAGTCCGACGGCATCCACCCCTCCCTCGAGGGCGCCCACCTCTATGCCAAGACCATCCGGCAGGCATTCGCGGACCTGAGCGAACGGCATACGGGCAAGGCCGTTGCGCTCAAGGAGCTCCCGCTGCCATGACGACCGCTCCCCCACCCGACCACGGCGACCGCGTGACGCGCCCCGTCGCCGACGACGTCGAGGAGCACCTGCGCAGTATCGAGCCCGCGGCCCGGCGCGACGACGCCCTCGTCGTCCTCGACCTCATGCGCGAGGTGACGGGCGCCGAGCCGGTGCTGTGGGGCAAGCTCGATGGTCGGGTTCGGCCGCCAGCCCTACACGACCGCCGACGGCAAGCAGCGGGAGTGGTTCGCCGTCGGGCTCGCTGCGCGCAAGGCCGCGCTCACGTTCTACGGCCTCACCGCCTACGGCTCCCATGCGGACGTGCTCGAGCGGCTCGGCCCGCACACGACCGGCAAGGGCTGCCTCTACGTCAAGCGGCTCGCGGACGTCGACGAGGGGGTCCTGCGCGAGCTCATCGCCCTGTCCTGGTCCGAGAACCACGTGGACGCGGCTGGCACCGAGGGCAGCTGAACGACGACCGGTTCATGAACTGCTCGCGCCGGATCGGGGTGCCGCAGCGGTCGCACGGCTCGCCCTCCTGGCCGTAGGCGTGCAGCGAGCGGTCGAAGTAGCCGGACGCGCCGTTGACGTTGACGTAGAGCGCGTCGAAGCTCGTCCCTCCCTCGAGCAGGGCCGCGGCCATGACGTCGCGGGCGTGGTCGAGGATGCGTGAGATCGCGGGCTTGGTGAGGCTGCTGCCGGGGCGCTCGCCGTGGACCTGCGCCCGCCACAGGGCCTCGTCGGCATAGATGTTGCCGATGCCCGACACGACACCCTGGTGCAGGAGCATCCGCTTGACGGCGCTGTCGCTCGCCTTGATGCGCCGGACCACGCCGGCCTGGTCGTAGGCCGGCTCGAAGGGGTCGGGTGCGATGTGCCGGATCTGGTGCGGCACACCGTCGTCGCCGAGGTCGTCGAGCGCGAACCCGCCGAAGGTGCGCTGGTCGACGAAGCGCAGCTCGGGGTCGCCGTCGGCGAAGGTGAAGCGCGCGTGCAGATGCTTCTCGTCCGGGGCGTCGGAGGCCTCGACGAGCAGCTGGCCGCTCATCCCGAGGTGGGCGATGAGGCCCATCGGCGGCTCCGGCACACCGTCACCGCCGGGCGCGAGGACGAGCCAGAGGTACTTGCCACGACGGCGCGCCTCGACGACGGTCGAGCCCGCGATGCGGCCCGCGAGGTCATCGGGGCCGGGCACGTGCCGGCGGGCGACGCGGGCTCCGGTGAAGGAGGCCGCGGTGATGCGGCGGCCGACGACGTGAACGGCGAGACCGCGACGGACGACCTCGACCTCGGGCAGCTCGGGCACGTGCGGTCAGCCGGTGGTCAGGAGAGGTCGGGCAGCGGGGCGGTGGAGAGACCGTCGCCGTGCCGGTCGCGCAGGGTCTGCCACGCGGTGGCAGCGGCCTCCTGCTCGGCATCCTTCTTGGTCCGGCCGCTGCCGGTGCCGTGGACGACGCCGTCGACGAGGACCTGAGCGGTGAAGGTCTTGGAGTGCTCGGGGCCCTCCTCCTCGACGACGTACTCGACGGGGCCGGCGGAGTGCAGGGCGCAGATCTCCTGGAGGCTCGTCTTCCAGTCCAGACCCGCACCCAGGGTCGCCGACCGCGCCATGAGCGGGTCGAGCAGGTGGTGGACGAGCTCGCTCGCGGCGGCCATGCCGGCGCTGGAGTAGGTCGCGCCGATGACGGCCTCGACGGTGTCGGCGAGGATCGAGTCCTTGTCGCGTCCACCGGTCGACTCCTCGCCCCGTCCGAGCAGGAGGTAGTCGCCGAGCCCGAGGGTGCGGCCGACCGCGGCCAGGGCCTTCATGTTGACGACCGCAGCCCGCAGCTTCGCGAGCTGGCCCTCGGTGAGGTCCGGGTGCGTCGTGTAGAGGGTGTCGGTGACGACGAGCCCGAGCACGGAGTCCCCGAGGAACTCGAGGCGCTCGTTGTGCGGGACGCCACCGGCCTCGTAGGCGTAGGAGCGGTGGGTGAGGGCACGACCGAGCAGCGCCTCGTCGATGTCCCCACCGGTCACCTCAAGGAGGTGCTGGTGGAGCTCACCGACGGGGCGCCGCGGCGTCAGGGCCGCAGGGCCCTGCGAGCCCCTCCCCATGAGGGTGGGCTCAGCCCTGGTGCTCGGTGCGCTCGGCCACGCCGTACTGGCGGCCGTTGTAGCTGCCGCACGACGGGCACGCCACGTGCGGCTGCATCGGGGCCTTGCACTGCGGGCACGTGGTCAGGGTGACCGGCGTCGCCTTCCAGTTGGCACGGCGCGAGCGGGTGTTGGAGCGCGACATCTTCCGCTTCGGAACGGCCATGTCAATTCCTATCTGAAGTCTGCGTCGTGGTCGGCTCGGACGCGAGGTCCGTGAGAGCCGCCCACCTGGGGTCGATCACGTCATGTGCGTGGTCCGGGTCCTCCACGAGGCGCATCCCACACTCGGAACACAACCCCGGGCAGTCCGGACGACACACGGGCTGGAACGGCAGTGCTGGCACCACCGCGTCCCGGAGCACCGGCTCGAGGTCGATGAGACCGTCCTCGATGAGGTACTCCTCGGCTGCGTCCTCGTCGCCCACCTCCTGGTGGTGGGCGTTGCGATCGGCGTAGGCGAACAGCTCCTGGAACCTGGCGTCCACGTCGTGGCTCACCGGGTCCAGGCACCGCACGCAGGCGCCGGTCGCCGTGCCTCGGACCGAACCGGTGACCAGGACTCCTTCGACGACGGACTCGAGCCGCACGTCGATGTCGAGGGTGTCCCCCTCGGCGACGCGCAGCACCTCCGTGCCGAAGTCGGCTGGCGCGCCGACCTCGCGGACAAGCTCCGCCATCGAGCCGGGTCGCCGGCCGACCTCCTTGGTGTCGAGCACCATCGGAGACCGAGGATCGAGACGGTTCATTGCCCTTTGCCTTGGTCGGTGGTTCGGTCGGTCGTCACGGCTGACGCAGACCGAAGATCAAAGGTACCGGAGGTGCGCCGCCTGCCCAAATGCGGTCGGTCGCCCCTTCCCTGCGCCGCGAACGAGGGTCACCTTCCCGGCCATTCTTGCAGTCGCTGCCGTATGCCGTCCGCCCCCGTCCGCGGCCGTGGTCACCTTCTCGACCACCCCTACGGACGCTGTCGTGTGCCGGCGGCCCACCCGAGCACCGTCAGGCGCCAGGAGGGAACTTCTCCTTGAGGGCGCCGAGGACCTGGTCCGGGACGAGCCCGGCGACGTCCCCGCCGAAGCGGGCGACCTCCTTGACGAGCGAGCTCGACACGTGCTCGAACTCGGGCGCCCCGGGGAGGAAGACCGTCTCGACGCCGGTGAGGTGTCGGTTCATGAGCGCCATGGGCAGCTCGTAGGCGAAGTCGGTCCCGCCGCGCAGCCCCTTGACGATGACGTCCGCGCCGACGTCGCGGCAGACGTCGACGAGCAGCCGGCCGGCGAACGCCTCGACCCGCACGTGCGCCGCGACCGACTCGGGCAGCGAGCTCTCGATGAAGCCGATCCGCTCCTCGACCGTGAACGTGCCGCTCTTGGCGGGGTTGTGCAGCACGGCGACGACGACCTCGTCGTAGAGCGCCGCCGCGCGCACGAGCACGTCGACGTGCCCCATCGTGATCGGGTCGAACGACCCCGGACAGACGGCCCGCCTCGTTGCGCTCACGCGCGTCACCCTACTGACAGGGGAGGGCCCCGGGCGCTCGGCGCGCGCCCGGGGCCGTCAGGGTGTGTCGGGAGGCGAGGAGGGTCTCAGCCCTGCGCCTCCTCCTTGGAGGCCTCCTCGACCTCCTTGGCCTTCTCCTTGGCCTCCTCCTTGATCTCGTCGGCCTCCTCGCGCGCCTCGGGAGAGGCGAGGACGCCCTCCTTCTCGGCTCGGGAGACGAGCGCCTGGACCTGCTCGAGGCTCGCGCAGCCCTGCTCGAGCAGCTCGTTGCGGCGAGTCGCCCAGGCGACGCCGAGCTCCTCGCGCGCGTCGATCGAGACCTCCTCGCGCGCGGGGTTGAGGATCGTCTGCTCCTCCTCGTTGGCGTGGTGGTTGAGGACGGTGGCGAGCTCCTCGAGCGCGGTGTCGTACTTCTCGGTGTCGGTGCCCTTGGCCTCGAGGAAGGCGACGAGCGCCTCGTTGATCTCCGCGTGCTCCTCCTCGCCGTGCTCCTTCTCGTGCTCGCCGATGGCACCCTTGCGACGCAGCGTCGGATAGACCTTCTCCTCCTCGGCCTCGCCGTGGGCCACGATGAGCTCGGCGAGGGCCTCGCGGGCGGCGGCGCGGTCGGAGTCGTTGCGGCGGGCCTCGCGAATGAGGTCCTCGAACTGACGGTGGTCGGCCAGGATGAGGTCGAGGACGTCACCGCTGGTCGGACGGGGGATCTCGTAGTCGGTCATGCCGCAATCTTGGCTGATCAGCGGGGCTTTCGGGGTGCTAGGGACCGGACCGGACGGCATACCAGAGGGCGGTCTCGCCGTAGGCCTTGCGACGCTCGGGCTCGAGGCCCTCGGGCCACGTCGGCTCGGGCGAGCGCTTCGAGCGCTCGACGACGACGAGGGCGTCCGCGGAGAGCCAGCCTCGGGTCACGAGGGCCGCGAGGTCGCCGCCGAGCGCCGTCTCGGCGAGGTCGTAGGGCGGGTCGAGGAAGACGAGGTCGAGCGGGCGAGCGGACCCGGCGAGGGCGGACGAGACCGACGTCGGCAGAACGGTGACGGTGAGACCGAGCCGACGGGCGTTGTCGCGGATCACCGTCGCGGCGGCACGGTCGGACTCGACGAGCGTCACCTCGGCCGCGCCGCGGCTCGCGGACTCGAGACCGAGGGCGCCGGAGCCGGCATACAGGTCCATGACGTGGGCGCCCGCGAGGGCGTCACGCGCCTCGAGGGCCGAGAAGAGGGCCTCACGCACCCGGTCGCTCGTCGGTCGCGTGCCGCGCCCACCGGGGGTCCGCAGCTCGCGGCCGCCCGCCGTGCCCGCGATGATCCTCGTCATCTCACCCTCGTTCCAGGTAGGCCGCCTGCTCGGCGTCGACGCGCGCCGAGACGAGCGCCGCGAGCCGGGGGTGGGCGGACAGGTCGACGTCCTCGCTGACGACCTCGAGGGCGTCCTCGCGGGCTGCCTCGATGAGGTCCTCGTCCTCGAGGACGTGGAGGAACTGGAGCTGGCTGCGCACACCGTGCTGCGAGGAGCCGAGGATGTCGCCCTCGCGGCGCTGGCGCAGGTCGATGCGGGACAGCTCGAAGCCGTCGGTCGTCGCCGCGACGGCGTCGAGCCGCTCGTGCGGAGCCTCGCCGACGCCGGGGTGGACGAGCAGGCAGAGGCCCGGCAGCCCGCCACGGCCGACGCGACCACGCAGCTGGTGGAGCTGGGAGACGCCGAAGCGGTCGGCGTCCATGACGACCATGACGCTGGCGTTGGGGACGTCGACACCGACCTCGATGACGGTCGTCGAGACGAGGACGTCGATGTCGCCGGCGGCGAAGTCGCGCATGACGGCCTCCTTCTCCTCGGCAGGGAGGCGGCCGTGGAGGACCTCGACGCGCAGGCCGGCGAGCGCCGGGTTGGCGACGAGGTCGGCGTGGACGCGGTGCACGGAGGCGAGCGGACGCGGCGGCGGCGCCTCGTCGGCCGCGTCGTCGGGACCGCCGTCGTCGGCTCCGTCGTCCCCGTCGGCGCCGACGCCGCTGCTGGGGTCCGCGTCGAAGATCTCGGTGTCGGCGTCCGGCTCGTCGTCGTCGCCGATGCGCGGGCACACGACGTAGGCCTGGCGCCCCTGCGCCACCTCCTCGGCGACGCGCTCCCACGTCCGCTGGAGCCAGCCGGGCCGGTCCTCGGGGACGACATGCGTCGTGATCGGCGCGCGGCCGGCCGGCAGCTCGCTCAGCGTCGAGGTCTCCATGTCGCCGAAGACCGTCATCGCGACCGTGCGCGGGATCGGGGTCGCGGTCATGACGAGGACGTGAGGCGGGTGCGTCGCCTTGCCCCGCAGGGCGTCACGCTGCTCGACGCCGAAGCGGTGCTGCTCGTCGACGACGACGAGCGCCAGGTCCTGGAAGCTCACGTGCTCCTGGATGAGCGCGTGCGTCCCGATGACGATGCCGGCGTCGCCGCTGGCGATGTCGAGGAGCGCCTTGCGGCGCGACGCCGTCGGCATGCTGCCGGTGAGGAGGGTGACGCGCGTGCCGATCTCGCTGCCGCCGAGCATGCCGCCCTCGGCGAGCTCACCGAGCATCGCTGTGATCGAACGGTGGTGCTGGGCGGCGAGGACCTCGGTGGGTGCGAGCAGGGCCGCCTGCCCACCGGAGTCGACGGCGGTGAGCATGGCCCGGAGCGCGACGACCGTCTTGCCCGAGCCGACCTCGCCCTGGAGGAGGCGGTGCATCGGCACGTTCCGGGCCATCTCTGCGGCGAGGGTCTCGCCGACGTCGCGCTGACCCGCCGTGAGCTCGAAGGGCAGCCGGGCGTCGAAGGCGTCGAGAAGCCCGCCGGGGCGTGGCACGCGGGCGAGGGTGGACTCCTGCGACTGCCTGGCCCGGCGCTGTGCGAGCGCGACCTGGAGGACGAACGCCTCCTCGTAGGACATGCGCCGGCGGGCCGCGGCCACCTCCTTCATGGACTCCGGGGTGTGGATGCCGCGAAGGGCGGACGTGCGGTCCATGAGGTCGCGTCGGTCGAGCACCTGGTCCGGGATCGCCTCGGGCGTCTCGTCGAGCAGGTCGAGGACCACCCGGACACACTCCGTCACCGTCCAGGTGTGGAGGTTGCCGACGGCGCGGTAGATCGGGATGAGATCGCGCCTCTCGCCGCGGTCGAGGTCACTGAGGAGCGAGTAGCCGGGGTGGGCGAGCTGGAGCCGGTTGTTGAAGGACGACACCTTGCCCGCGAAGAGGGCTCGCGTGCCGGGCAGGAGCTTGCCCTCGTGGCCGTGGGCCGAGAAGAAGGTGATCTCGAGGTCCTTGGTGCCGTCGGTGATGACGGCCTGCAGCATCCGGCCGCGGCGGGCCTTCATCGTGCGGGTCGTCGCCGACTTCACCTCGGCGACGGCGACGATGTAGGAGCCGATCGTCGCGGCGGCGAGGTTGCTCTCGGGCGACTGGTAGCGACGCGGCCAGTAGCCCAGGAGGTCGCCGACGGTCGTGATGTCGCGGGCGGTCCTGAACTTCGTCGCCTCCCGCTTGCCGAGGACCTTGCTCAGCGGGGTGGACTCCGAGTACACCGGGCTACTCCACCCCCAGGAGCAGCGGGTAGACCTGCTGGCCCCCGTCGATGCGGACCACCTCGACCTCCGCGTGCTCCTTGGCGAGGTGGGCCGCGACGGCGTCGACGAGGGCCTCGTCGGCGTCGGCGCCGGAGACGAGGGTGACGAGCTCGCCGCCGCCGGAGAGCAGCCGGTCGAGGACCTCGTTGGCGGTGGCGGCGAGATCGTCGCCGATGAGCGCGACGTCGCCGCTGACGATGCCGAGGACGTCACCGACGGAGACCGGGCCGGCCCACGTGAGCACCTCGCGCGACGCGATCGAGACCGCGCCGTGCCGGGTCGAGACCGCAGCCCCGGTCATCGCGATGGCGTTCTCGCGCAGTCCCCGGTCGAAGTCGACGACGGCGAGCGCGGCGAGCCCCTGGACCGCGGTGCGAGCCGGGACGATGGCCGTGACGATGCCGTCCTCCTCGGCGGCGCGGCAGGCGACCTCGGCCGCCAGAAGCGTGTCCTTGTCGTTGGGCAGCACGACCACCGAGGCGGCGCCGGTCTCGCGGATCGCGGCGAGGAGCTGGCCGGCGGACGCGCGCGCGCCGGGGGCGCTCGGCACGACGCTCGCGCCTGCGTCCTCGAGGATCGCGGCCATGCCCGGTCCGGCAGCGCAGGCGATGACCGCGAAGCGCTGCGGCTCCTTGGCCGCCACCTGCGTCGCGAAGTGGGTGACCTTGACGCGATGCGGACGTCCGGCCGCGATGCCCGCCTCGATCGCGGCACCCACGTCGTCGACGTGGACGTGGACGTTCCACAGCTCGGGGCCGCCGACGACGAGCAGCGAGTCGCCGAGTCCGTCGAGGGTCCTCGTCAGCTCTGCGACCCGGTCGGCGTCGCTGCCGTCGAGCAGGAACATCACCTCGAACGCGGGGCCGTCGATGCCGACAGGCAGGGCGTCGAGCGGGTCCTCGCCGTGCGGCCGCCGCGGGGTGGGGCTGGTGGGAGCGCCGCCCTCCCCCGCCGGCGAGGTGTGGTGCCACGAGGCGCGAGGCAGGAGCAGGTCGTCGGTCGCCTGCTGGAGCGTGCCCTCGTCGGTCCACGCCCCGGTGAGCGCGCGGTGCAGCGCCTCGACCATGAGCAGGCACCCGGCGCCACCGGCGTCGACGACCCCGGCCTGCGCGAGCGACGGCAGCTGCTCGGGGGTGCGGGCGAGCGCCTCCTCGGCGGCGGACACGGCCGCGGCAGCCACGGCGACGGCGTCGCCTCCCCCGTCGGCCGCACTCCGGGCCGCCTCCGCGAGCGCGTCCGCGACGCTGAGGATCGTGCCCTCCTGCGGGTGAGCGACGCTGACGCGAGCCATCTCGGCGCCGCGCGTCACCGCTCGGGCGAGCGCCGGCCCGTCGAGCTCGGTGCGATCCTCCTCGACGACGACGGCGGTCACGCCGGCGACGATCTGGCTGACGATGACTCCCGAGTTGCCGCGCGCCGACATGAGCAGGGCCCGCGAGAGCGTGCGCGCCTCGTCGACGAGCGAGGCGGTGCCGAGGATGCCGCGCTCTCCGTGCTCGCGCCGCACCTCGCCCAGGGCCGCGTCCATCGTGAGATAGAGGTTGGTGCCCGTGTCCCCGTCGGGCACCGGGAAGACGTTGAGGTCGTCGATCTCGGTGCGCCGTGCGGCGAAGGCGGCTCGCGTCAGGGCACCCCAGAGACGGGCTGCGTCGGCATCGAGGACGGCTGGCACGGTGGCAGGCTATCGGGCGGCTCCTACGCGTTTTGGAGCCACACCCGAACTCGGCTACGCTTGGACGGTTCCGCGTGAGCCCCGCATGGGGCGGACACCGGAGAACCTCGACCTGAGACGGCTGGCGACCCAGCCGTTTCGTATGACACCTGACTTCAAGGAGATCCACCGTGGCTGCCAACTGCGATGTCTGCGGCAAGGGACCCGGCTTCGGCCACAGCATCTCGCACTCGCACCGCCGCACCAAGCGTCGCTGGAACCCGAACATCCAGCGCGTGAAGGCTCTCGTCGGCGACAAGGGCGTGACCCCGAAGCGTCTCAACGTCTGCACCTCCTGCCTCAAGGCCGGCAAGGTCAAGCGCTGACCCCCTAGCCGTACCCGAGAGGGCGCCGTCCGGACTTCCGGTCGGCGCCCTCTCGCATGCCCGGGCTCGCGACGCACGGCCGGCCACTTCGGGTGGGAACCGCGCACTTCGCAGCACAACCGTTCCCGCCTCCAGTGCGACCAACCCACTTCGGGCGGGAAACGTGGGGCGGGAGTGACGGGGCGGGAGGGGTATGCCGGTCAGCCGGCGAAGTGGTCCCAGCCGGTGACGCTCGGCACGGCTCCACCGACGGTGAGGCGCGGACCGTCCGGGCCAGCCTCGACGACGCGGCCGATGACCGTCCAGGGCGCGTGCCGGTCGTCGGGCACTCCATCCTCGGGGAACGTCGCGAGCAGCGAGTGCTCCTCGCCGCCGGACAGCACCTCGCGCCATCCGGCCTCCGCGCCCAGGGCGAGCTCGACCGGACCGGCGAGGAAGGCCGTCCGCAGGACCTCCTCGTCGAGCGCGAGCTCGACCCCGCTCGCGGCGGCGATGCGACCCCCGTCGCGGACGAGCCCGTCGGAGACGTCGATCATCGAGGTCGCCCCGGCCAGGGCAGCCGCGACACCCGCCTCGAGCGGCGGCCACGGGGTGCGGTGGAACCACATGAGCAGCGAGGCCGCGGCGTCGACCCGGGCCAGGGGCCGGCTGTGCTCGGGGTCCGAGATCGGGTCCTCCGCTCCCCCGGCATACAGCGCGAGACCGGCGCCGGACCACCCGAGCGAGCCGCAGACCGCCACGACATCTCCCGCTCGCGCGCCCGAGCGCAGCACGGCGGCGCGGCCCTCGAGGTCACCGAAGGCGGTCACCGCCACGACGACGACCCCGGCCGGCGCCGACGACAGGTCTCCGCCGACGACCGGGCAGCCGGCGTTCTCCGCCGCGTCGGCGATCCCGCGGGTGAGGTCGAGGACCCAGTCGAGCTCGGTGGCGGGGTCTGCCGCGACCGACACGAGCAGGCCCGTCGGCACCGCCCCCATCGCCGCCACGTCGGCGACGTTCTGTGCGACGACCTTGGTGCCGACGTCGTGACCGGTCGACCAGTCGTCGCGCCAGTCGCGTCCGCGGACCATCGTGTCGGTCGTGACGACTACCGAGGCGCCGGTGGAGAGCACCGCCGCGTCGTCCCCGGGCGGCACGACGACACCCGACCTGGCGTGCGGGCTCGCGCCGAAGAGGGGCAGGATCCGCGCGAGCACGTCGGACTCGCTCACCGAGCCGATCGTCGTGTGCGGCACCACACCGCCACCTCCTGAGCACCCCGAGACGCATGAACTTCCGGCACGGTACCGTGCAGTCACCGTCGCCCCGGCGACGGTCGCAGGACGAGAACGACATCCCCGGAGCGGCGACGCTCCCATGACAGTGAGGTGGCATCCAGTGGTCCAGGCCTACATCCTGATCCAGACCGAGGTCGGTCGCGCGGCCGCCGTGGCCGAGGCGATCGCGGCGATCCCGGGAGTGGCGCTCGCCGAGGACGTCACCGGCCCCTACGACTGCATCGCGCGCGTCGAGGCCGAGACGGTCGACGAGCTCGGCAAGCTCGTCATCGCCAAGATCCAGGAGGTCGAGGGCATCACGCGCACCCTCACCTGCACGGTGGTCCACGTCTGAGCGTGGTCGCACGGACTCGCACGACGGCGGTGGCGCTCTGCGCCACCGCCGTCGTCGTACTGTCGGGCTGCTCGTCCGCCGTCGAGGTCGCGCCCGCTCCCCTCGCGAACGGTGACGTATGCCGTGCGGTCGCCTCCGCGTGGCCCGCCGAGGTCGGTGACCACGCGCGACGCGAGGTGTCCGACGCGAGTGCGGGGACGGCATACGGGGATCCCCCGGTCATCGCACGGTGCGGTGTGCCGGCGCTCGGGCCGACGACGGACGACTGCATCGAGGTCGACGGGCTGGGCTGGGTCGCGCAGCCGCTGAGCGACGGCACCCGCTTCACGACGTTCGGGCGCGACCCGGCGATCGAGGTGCTCGTGCCCAAGGACTACGCACCCGAGCCGCTGCTCCTGCCGGCGTTCAGCGCCGCGGCCGAGAGGCTGCCGACCAACGGCCTCGCCTGCCGCTGACGTCCCCCTCTTGCGACTTCTTGCGACTTCCAGCGGCTCGTCGCTGCGCTCCTCACCGCTGGAAGTCGCAAGAAGTCGCGGTTCTCAGCGCAGGCCGACGCGGCGCTCCATCGCGAGCGCGATGAGCTCGTCCACGAGCTCGGGGTAGGTGAGGCCGGCGGCCGCCCACATGCGGGGGTACATCGAGCTCGGCGTGAAGCCCGGCATGGTGTTGATCTCGTTGATGAGGAGCTCGCCCGACTCGGTGAGGAAGAAGTCGCAGCGCGCGAGACCCTCGCACCCGGCGGCCTCGAAGGCGGTCAGAGCCATCTGCGCGACCTGCTCGGCGACCTCCGGTGAGACGTCGGCGGGCGACTCGAGCCGGATGTCGTCGTCCGCGAGGTACTTCGCCTCGAAGTCGTAGAAGGCGTGCCCCTTGACGACGATGGCCTCGCCGAGCGGGCTCGTGCGGGGTGCGTCGGTGCCGTGGCCGTCGAGGACACCGCACTCGATCTCGCGTCCTGCGATGCCCTGCTCGACGACGACCTTGGGGTCGTGCTCGCGGGCGGCATCGACGGCCTCGCGCAGCCCCTCGGGCGAGTCGACCTTGCTGATGCCCATGCTCGAGCCGGCGCGGGCCGGCTTGACGAAGACGGGGAAGTCGAGCGCACCCACCGCGTCGAGCGCGGCCTCGGGGTCGCGGCGCCACTGACGGTCGGAGATGACGACGTAGGGGCCGACCGGCAGCCCGGCCGCCTGGAAGACGACCTTCATCATGTGCTTGTCCATCATCACGGCAGAGGCGGTGACGCCGGAGCCGACGTAGCGGACGTCGGCGAGGTCGAGCAGGCCCTGGATCGTGCCGTCCTCGCCGAAGGGGCCGTGGAGCAGCGGGAAGACGACGTCGACGTCGCTCAGCTCGCGCGGGGCGGCGCCGGGCTCCTGGACGATGAGGTGGCGGGCCGACATGCTCGTCGGCACGAGGACCGCCGGACCGCTCGCGTCGACCTCGGGGACGTGCCCGGGGGCGAGGCGCAGCGGCTCGGGGTCGGCGGGGGCGAGCACCCAGCTGCCGTCCTTGGCGATGCCGATCGGGATGACCTCGTAGCGCTCGGGATCGAGGGCCGACATGACGCTCGCCGCGGTCGCGCAGGACACGGCGTGCTCGGAGGAGCGGCCACCGAAGACGAGGGCGACCCGCAGGCGGCGGGACTCGGGGGCGGGGTCCGGGGTCTGGGAGTCGGTGTCCATCGCGAGAGACCCTATCCCGGGGAGGCGAGCACCCGGCATACGCTCGCGGTCGTGGACCACGACGACCTCAGCCCCGCCACCCGCCTCGTCGCGCTCGGCCGCGTGGCGCGCCAGCCGGGCGAGCAGGTGGGCGCTCCGCTCACGCTCACCTCGACCTACCACGCGGACGGCGCCGCGAGCTATGCCCGCGTCGCCAACCCGACCTGGTCGGCGTTCGAGGAGGCGCTCGGCTCCCTCGAGGACGGCCAGGCGCTCGTCTTCGCCTCGGGCATGGCGGCGGTCGCGGCAGCCCTCTCGCTCGTCCCCCACGGAGGCCGGGTCGTCGTGCCGACCGCGGCCTACAACGGCACGCTCGTCACCCTCGCCGACCGTTCCGAGGCGGGGGAGGTCGTCGTCACCCAGGTCGACGTCACGGACACCGGCGCGGTCGTCGCCGCCCTCGACGGGGCCGCCATGCTCTGGCTCGAGTCGCCGACGAACCCGCTGCTCGAGGTCGCCGAGGTCGACGTGCTCGCCGCTGCGGCCCGTGAGCGGGGGGTTCTCGTGGCGGTCGACAACACCTTCGCCACCCCTCTGCTCCAGCAGCCGCTCGCCCTCGGTGCGGACCTCGTCGTGCATTCGGTGACGAAGTACCTCTCCGGGCACAGCGACCTGCTCCTCGGCGCCGTCGTCACCGGCCGCGACGACGCGGCCCGCGCGCTGCACGAGCGGGTGCGCCGGCACCGCCAGCTCCACGGTGCGATCGCCGGGCCGATGGAGACGTGGCTGGCGCTGCGCGGGCTGCGGACGCTGTCGGTGCGGCTGGAGCGGGCGAGCGCCAACGCGGCCGACCTGGCCGAGCGCCTCGCCGGGCACCCGGCCGTGTCGCGGGTCCGCTACCCCGGGTTCGGGGCGATGGTCTCGATCGAGCTCGACGGCGACGCCGAGACCGCCGAGCGCGTCTCGGCGGCGACGCGCGTCTGGGTGCACGCGACGAGCCTCGGCGGGGTCGAGAGCCAGGTGGAGCGGCGCCGTCGCCAGCCCGGTGAGCCGGAGGCCGTGCCCGACGACCTGCTCCGGCTGTCGGTCGGCATCGAGGACGTCGAGGACCTCTGGCGCGACCTGTCGGCCGCGCTCGACACGGCGACCGGCCGCTAGCGCGTCAGCCGGGCCGACCCGCTGGGCGCGTCAGCCCGGTCCGAGCGCCTGCGCTTCGGGAGGGCCTGCGTCAGCCGGTCTCGGCCTTGCGCGGCCGTGAGAGCAGCGCACCGACGACGTCCTGGGCGGACTTGCCCTCGGTGATCATCGCGTCGACCTGCTCGATGATCGGCACGTCGACGCCGTGCTGGCGCGCGAGGTCGAGGATCGAGGTGCACGACTTCACGCCCTCGGCGGTCTGCTTCGTCACGGCGACGACCTCCTCGACCGTCATGCCCTGGCCGAGCCGGACGCCGAAGCTGTGGTTGCGCGAGAGCGGCGACATGCACGTCGCGATGAGGTCGCCGACGCCGGCGAGCCCGGCGAAGGTCGCCTGCGAGCCGCCGAGCGCCATGCCGAGCCGGGTCGTCTCCGCGAGGCCGCGGGTGATGATCGACGCCTTGGAGTTGTCGCCCATCCCGAGGCCCTCGGCCATGCCGACCGCGAGCGCGATGACGTTCTTCGTCGCGCCCGCGATCTCGGTGCCGACGACGTCGGTGCTCGTGTAGGGACGGAAGTAGGCCGCGGCGCACGCGTCGGCGACCTGCTGGGCCGCCGCCTCGTCGGATGAGGCGACCGTGCTCGCCGCCGGCTGCTTCACGGCGATCTCGCGGGCGAGGTTGGGGCCGGAGACGACGACGATGCGCGACGGGTCGACGCCACCGGCCTCGGCGATGACCTCGCTCATGCGCTTCGTCGTGCCGAGCTCGACCCCTTTCATGAGCGAGACGACGGCGGCGCCGGACGGGAGGACGGAACCCCACGTGCCGAGGTTGTCGCGCAACGTCTGCGACGGCACCGCGAGGACGACGATGTCGGCGCCGAAGGCGGCCTCCTCCGGGTCGGACGTCGCCGAGATGCGGTCGGGCAGGGGCAGCTCGGGGAGGTACTCGTCGTTGCAGCCCGCGTTGATCGCGTCGACGACCTCGGGGCGGCGCCCCCACATGCGCACGTCGGTGCCCGCGTCGGCGAGGACCGCCGCGAACGCGGTCCCCCAGCTGCCGGTGCCGAAGACCGCTGCAGTACTCACGCGGGGTCCCTCTCGTCGTCGGGGGTGGTGCCAGGGGTGCCGCCGTTGTCGTGCTGACCGCCGGCCGCGACGTCGCTGCCGCGGCGTGCATCGGCAGCGTCGTCGGCCCATTGTGCGGCGTCGGACGTCCTCGTCGCGGCCGAACGCTCGCTCGGCCTCACCGCACGCGGGCGGCCGGTGACGGTGATGCCGTGCTCGCGCGGGTCGAAGCGTCCCTCGGGAGCGGTCTCGCCACGAAGCGGCTCGAGCTGGGCGGTGAGCGCCACCATGATCCGCTCGGTCGCCTCGGCCAGCACCTCGGTGGTGACCGGTCGGCCGTGCAGGTCGTCGAGGTCGACCGGCTCCCCTGCGCTCACCTGCATGGTGTGCCGGGGCAGGACGCTCGGGCGGTGCGAGTAGGGGCCGAGGATCTCCTGGGCGCCCCACTGCGCGACCGGGATGACCGGACACCCGGTCTCGAGCGCGATCCGGGCGGCACCGGTCTTGCCTCGCATCGGCCACAGGTCGGGTTCTCGGGTGACGGTGCCCTCGGGATAGATGGCGACGCACTTACCGTCCTCCACGGCCTGCACGGCTGCGCGGTAGGCGTCCGAGGCCTGCCCGGTCTCCCGGTAGACCGGGATCTGGTCGGCCCCGCGCAGCACCATCCCGATGAGCGGGATCCGGAAGACCTCCACCTTGCCGAGGAAGTGCGGCACGATCCCCGAGTCGTTGAGGAAGTGCGCGAAGACGAACGGGTCGACGTGCGAGATGTGGTTCGACACCGCGACGAAGCCCCGGTCGCGCGGCAGGTGCTCGGCCCCGGTCCACGCGCGCCGGGTCAGGGACATGAGGAGGGGCCGCAGGACGGTGACCGCGAACCGGTATGCCGGTGGTGAGTGTCGGGGCCCGATCCTCATGCAGTCCTTCCGTCCGTCCGCGCAGGTGCGCCGGCGCACCCGGGAGGTCAGGGCGCGCGGTCTGCGCACATCTTGGTCGCCACCGGGGGTGATGTCGAGCAGACTGGCCACGCGGGAGAGGATCGGGACATGGAGCAGGTCCCCGAGCCCCGGTGGCACGTCGTCGTCCCCGTCAAGGGCGGGCCGACGGCCAAGTCCCGGCTGCGGAGCTCGCTCGACGACAGCGCCCTCGACCACGGTGGGCTCGACGACGGCGCGCTCGTCGCGGCCGTCGCCCACGACACCCTCGCCGTCACCGCCGACGTCGTCGGGACCGACCACGTCGTCGTCGTCACCGCGGAACCCGGCGAGACGGCATACGCGCTGTCGCAGGGGTTCGTCGTCGTGGGCGACCCCGGAACGGGTCTCGACGACGCATGCTCCGCGGGAGTGCGCGAGGTGCTGCAGCGCGGCGGCACCCACGTCGCGGTGCTCCTCGGCGACCACCCGGCCCTCACGGCCCGCGAGCTCGGGGACGCCCTGCGCCGCGGGAGCGCGCACCCGAGCTTCTTCGTCGCGGACGCCGACGGCACGGGGACGGCGCTCGTGGGGACGACGACGGGCCGCGGACCCGCCCTCGCCTTCGGTGCCGGCAGTGCTGGGCGACACCGCGACCTCGGCCACGTGGCGCTCGACGTCGAGGCGCCCGGGCTGCGCCACGACGTCGACGACGAGGTCTCCCTGCGCTGGGCCGTCGAGCACCTCACGCCGGGTCCGCGGACGCTGGCGGCCCTGGGGCGATAGCGTCGGAGGGTGCAAGCGAGCATCCACACCTTCGCCGAGGACGGCTCCGGCTCTGCGCTGCTCGACGACGGCCGCCTCGTGACCTGGCCCGGCGAGGTCTTCGCCGCCAGCGCCCTGCGGCACGTGCGTCCGGGCCAGCGGGTGAGCGTCGAGGTCGAGGGCACCGAGGTGTCCCGCCTCTGGATCGTCGGCATCGGCGAGGGCGAGGTCATCCGCTGACCTCCTGAGAGGCACGCCCGGTCGCGGGCAGCGGAGAGGGCCGGCCCCAAGGGTGCCGGCCCTCTCGCGTCGGATCTGCTCAGCGCTTCCTGGCCGGAGCCTTCTTCGCCGTCGCCTTCGTCGCGGGAGCCTTCTTCGCCGCCGTCTTCGTCGCCGCGGCCTTGGTGGCGGTCTTCTTCGCCGGGGCCTTCTTGGCGGCGGCCTTCGTCGCGGTCGCCTTCGTCGCGGTCGTCGCCTTCGTGGCGGGCGCCTTCTTCGCAGCCGCCTTCGTCGCCGTCTTGGCGGTGGACGCCTTCTTCGCCGTCGTCTTCGCGGCCGGTGCGGCCTTCGTCGCCGTCGTCTTGGCGGCGGCCTTGGTCGCGGTCGCCTTCGTCGTCGCCTTCTTGGCGGTCGTCGCCCTGGACGCGGTGGCCTTGGTCGCCGTCGACTTCGCGGCCGCCTTCTTGGCGGGCGACGCCGCCTTCGCGGTCGTCGCCTTCTTGGCGGTGGTGGCCGTGCCCGCGCTCGCGCGCTGGGCCGCGGGCGAGGCCTTGGGCAGGGTCGAGGGCTTCTTGACGTAGGCCTTGAACGCGGCACCGGCGCGGAAGCGGGGAGCCTTGGCCTTCGGGATCCGGACGCTCGCGCCCGAGTGCGGGTTGCGGCCGGTGCGAGCGGCGCGCTCGACGCGGTCGAAGGTGCCGAAGCCGGTGATGCCGACCTTGCCGCCCTTGGTGATCTCGCGGACGATCGTGTCGAGGACCGCGTCGAGGGCCTCGGTCGCTGCCTTGCGGCTGCCGAGACGCTTCTCGAGCTCCCGGACGAGTTCTCCCTTGTTCACTGTGACTCCATCGTGTGTGCCGTCGGACGACCCGACGATGTGCGTGTGACCAGGCGGTTCCCTGACCTGCCGACGACGTTATGCCTGCTCAGAGGGCACGTCCACCACCCTTGGAGCGTGTTCCGTTGTCCCACAAGGGCTTTGGGAAGCTGCCCCGCGCAGGCCCAATGAGGCGACCGCTCGCAGGAGCGACCGGACCCGAGCAACTAGGGGAGGCGAAAACCGTTGCCGCACAGTCGGATTGAGGCGCAGCGCCCGCCCGACGGCGCCGATGGGGTCGCGGGCAGGACGTGGACATGACATCCCACCAGTCACACCAGTCACAGGTCGACCCTGGACAAGGCATCGTCAACTGGCCACACGCAGACGGCGTGTCGCGCCGCCGGACTCAGGTCGTGACGGGCTTCCAGGCCGGTCGAGTTGCCTCGTATGCCGTGATGTCGCCTTCGTGGCGCAGCGTGAGCGAGATGTCGTCGAGGCCCTCGAGCAGCCGCCAGCGAGCGTAGTCGTCGACCTGGAAGGCGGCGGTGAGGTCGCCGGCTGTCACGGTCCGCGACTCGAGGTCGACGGTGACTGACGTGCCCGGCTCGTTCTCGAGGAGCTTCCACAGCAGCTCGACGTCGTCCTGGCTGCACTGCGCCGCGAGCAGGCCGGCCTTGCTGCTGTTGCCTCGGAAGATGTCGGCGAACCGCGACGAGATGACGACCCGGAAGCCGTAGTTCATGAGCGCCCACACGGCGTGCTCGCGCGAGCTGCCCGTCCCGAAGTCGGGACCGGCGACGAGGACCGACCCGGCGGCATACGTGGGGTCGTTGAGGACGAAGGTCTCGTCGGTGCGCCAGGCCGCGAAGAGCCCGTCCTCGAAGCCGGACTTCGTGACTCGCTTGAGGTACTCGGCCGGGATGATCTGGTCGGTGTCGACGTTGCTGCGGCGCAGCGGGACGCCGATGCCGGTGTGGGTCGTGAAGGCTTCCATGTCAGGCCTCCTGGGTGGCGAGCGAGCCGGCCGCGACGGGCTCGAGGTCGGACGGGCTGGAGAGGGTGCCGCGCACGGCGGTGGCGGCGGCGACGAGCGGACTCACGAGGTGGGTGCGGCCACCCTTGCCCTGCCGGCCCTCGAAGTTGCGGTTGGACGTCGAGGCGCTGCGCTCCCCCGGTGCGAGCTTGTCGGGGTTCATCGCGAGGCACATCGAGCACCCAGGCAGGCGCCACTCGGCACCGGCCTCGGTGAAGACGGCGTCGAGGCCCTCGGCCTCGGCCTGGAGCCGCACCCGTGCCGAGCCCGGCACGACGAGCATGCGGACGCCGTCGGCGACGCGGCGGCCCTTGACGACCTCGGCGGCCGCGCGCAGGTCCTCGATGCGGCCGTTGGTGCACGAGCCGACGAAGACGGTGTCGACGGCGATGTTGCGCAGCGGCGTGCCGGCCTCGAGACCCATGTACTCGAGCGCGCGCTCGGCCGCCTGCCGGTCGGAGTCCTCCATGAGCGAGGGGTCCGGGACCGCGTCGCCGAGGGGCGCGCCCTGGCCGGGGTTGGTGCCCCACGTGACGAACGGCGTGAGCGACGCTGCGTCGAGCACGACCTCCGCGTCGAACTCGGCGTCGTCGTCGGTGCGCAGCTCGCGCCAGCTCGCGACGGCGGCGTCCCAGTCGGCTCCCTTGGGGGCGTGGTCGCGGCCCTCGAGGTAGGCGAAGGTCGTCTCGTCGGGTGCGATCATGCCGGCGCGGGCGCCGGCCTCGATCGACATGTTGCACACCGTCATGCGGGCCTCCATCGACAGCGACCGGATCGCGCTGCCGCGGTACTCGATGACGTAGCCCTGGCCACCGCCGGTTCCGATCTTGGCGATGACGGCGAGCACGATGTCCTTCGACGTCACGCCGGCGGGCAGCTCGCCCTCGACGGTGACGGCCATGGTGCGGAACGGCTTGAGCGGCAGGGTCTGCGTCGCGAGCACGTGCTCGACCTCGGACGTGCCGATGCCGAAGGCCAGTGCGCCGAAGGCGCCGTGGGTCGAGGTGTGGCTGTCGCCGCAGACGACGGTCATGCCCGGCTGGGTGAGCCCGAGCTGCGGCCCGACGACGTGGACGATGCCCTGCTCGGCGTCGCCCATCGGGTAGAGGCGGATCCCGAACTCCTCGCAGTTGCGCCGCAGGGTCTGGACCTGGGTGAGGCTGACCGGGTCCGAGATCGGCCCCGGCGTCGTGGGGACGTTGTGGTCCTCGGTGGCGAGGGTGAGGTCGGTCCGGCGGACGGGGCGACCGGAGAGCCGCAGCCCGTCGAAGGCCTGCGGGCTCGTCACCTCGTGCAGGAGGTGCAGGTCGATGTAGAGCAGGTCCGGCTCGCCCTCACCACGGCGCACCACGTGCGCGTCCCACACCTTCTCCGCCAGGGTCTTCCCCACGGCCAACACCTCCACAGACGAGTTCGGGACGTCGTCGACCGGTCGTCGGCGACGTCGCTCAGACCGAGGTTGGCACGCCGTCCGGAACGTGGAACTTGCGTCTCACCGCTTGGGACGGCAATATCAAGACATGGACAACACCAGTGGGGTCGGCGTTCTCGACAAGGCTGCCATCGTCTTGAGCGCCCTCGAGGCCGGCCCATCGACCCTCGCGCAGCTCGTCACGGCCACCGGCCTGGCCCGCCCGACGGCCCACCGTCTCGCCGTCGCCCTTGAGCACCACCGGCTCGTCGGCCGCGACATGCAGGGCCGCTTCGTCCTCGGCCCGCGCCTCGGCGAGCTCGCCGCAGCCGCCGGCGAGGACCGCCTGCTTGCCGCGGCGGGTCCGGTGCTGGGTGCGCTGCGCGACCACACCAACGAGAGCGCGCAGCTCTTCCGCCGCCAGGGCGACCACCGCATCTGCGTCTCCGCGGCCGAGCGCCCCGTCGGCCTGCGTGACTCCATCCCGATCGGCGCGAGCCTGACGATGCTGGCCGGCTCGGCGGCCCAGGTCCTGCTCGCGTGGGAGGAGCCCGACCGCCTCCACCGCGGCCTCCAGGGCGCCGCCTTCAACGCGACGACGCTCTCGGGCGTCCGGCGCCGCGGCTGGTCCCAGAGCGTCGGTGAGCGCGAGCCCGGCGTCGCGTCGGTGTCCGCCCCCGTCCGCTCCCCCTCCGGCCGGGTCATCGCCGCCGTATCGATCTCGGGCCCGATCGAGCGCCTCTCGCGCCAGCCCGGACGACTGCACGCTGCCACGGTCATCGCCGGCGCCAACAAGCTCACCGAGGTCCTCGCGCGTCACGCCAAGCAGGCCGAGGAGCAGCACTCCGCCTGACGGCGTCGCGGCCGTGTGCCGTCCGCACACGCAGAAGTCCCCGCCACCTTCGAGGTGGCGGGGACTTCGGTGCGAGTAGCCCCGACGGGATTCGAACCCGCGCTACCGCCTTGAGAGGGCGGCGTGCTAGGCCGCTACACAACGGGGCCCTAGCTGCTGCTCGGCGCGAGCCGGACAGCGGGTGGAAGCCTACCGCAGAACAGCAGATCTTCCGAATCGGCCTGTGCCACAAGGACATTGACCAAGCTGGGGTACCAGGACTCGAACCTAGAATGACGGTACCAGAAACCGTAGTGTTGCCAATTACACCATACCCCAAGGGGGTATCACTGGCGCTTCCGACCGAAGTCGTCCACACCGGTGAACCGAGGAGCGATACTACCCGTCCGCTCCCCGCCGCCCAAATCGACCGGTCAGGGGCTGGGCCGCAGCAGGTCGGGCAGCTCGGCGAGCGAGGCGACGACCGGGATTCCGCGCCTCTCGGCCCACGACCGCCTTGGCCTCCCGCAGGTTCAGATGGAGTCGCGCAGCGACCGCAGGCGCGCCAGCGTGGAGGTCTTGCCCAGGATCTCCATCGACTCGAAGAGCGGCGGGCTGATCCGCGCTCCCGAGACCGCCGTGCGCAGCGGGCCGAACGCGAACTTCGGCTTGATGCCGAGCCCCTCGACGACCGCCTCACGCAGGGCGGCCTCGATCGCCGCGGCGTTCCAGCCGCTGTCCGTCCCGAGGACACCGGTGCCGGTGTCGTCGAGGTCGCCGAGCGCCGTGAGCGCCGCGTCGAGCACCTGGCCGGCGTCCTCCTTGAGCTGGCCACGGGCGTCGTCGGCGATCTCGAGCGCGTCGTCGGCGACGAAGAACGGGCGGACGAGCGCCGACGCCTCGGTGAGGTGCGCGATGCGGGTCTGGATGAGCTCGGCGACCGCCTTGAGCCGGCCGAGCTCGCCGAGCGACGGGTTGCCCGAGAGGACCTCGTCACGCTCGAGGAACGGCAGGAGGCGCGAGGTGAAGTCGCCGAGGGCGAGCTCGCGGATGTAGACGCCGTTGAGCCAGTCGAGCTTCTTGAGGTCGAAGATCGGCCCGACCGGGTTGACCTTGCGCCAGTCGAACCCGTCGCTGAACTCGCGGAAGGTGAAGACCTCACGCTCCGTGCCGTCGTCCTCGGTCACGGGCGGGTAGGCCAGCAGGGCGAGGAAGTTGACGAGCGCCTCCGGGAGGTAGCCCTCCTCGCGGAACCACGTGAGCCGGGCGGCCGGGTTCTTGCGCTTGCTGATCTTGGACTTGTCGGCGTTGCGCAGCAGCGGCATGTGCGCGAAGCGCGGCGGCTCGAGCCCGAGCCACTGGTAGAGCAGGACGTGCTTGGGCGTCGAGCTGATCCACTCCTCGCCGCGCACGACGTGGGTGATGCCCATCTCGTGGTCGTCGACGACGACGGCGAGGTGGTAGGTCGGGAACCCGTCGGCCTTGAGGATGACCTGGTCGTCCGGTCGCGGCGCCGACACCGTTCCGCGGATGAGGTCGTCGAAGGTGAGCGGCACGTCGTCGGGGACGAACATGCGGACGACCGGCGTCTCGCTGAATCCGGGCAGCTCGGCCCGCTCCTCGCGGGTCTTGCCGTGGCAGAGGCGGTCGTAGCCGGTGGGCTGCTTCGTCTTCTGCTGCATCTCGCGCATCTGCGCGAGCCGCTCGCCGGTGCACCAGCAGTGGTAGGCCTTGCCCTCCGCGAGCAGCCGGTCGACGTAGGGCCGGTAGGTGTCGAGCCGCTCGCTCTGCTTGTAGGGAGCGTAGGGACCGCCGATGTCCGGACCCTCGTCCCAGGTGAGGCCCAGCCAGTGGAGGGTGTCGTAGACCTGCTGCTCGCTGTCCTCGCGGAACCGCGCCCGGTCGGTGTCCTCGATGCGGAGGAGGAAGCGCCCGCCCTGCTGCCTCGCGAACGCGAGGTTGAACAACGACATGTAGGCGGTGCCGACGTGCGGGTCGCCGGTCGGCGAGGGGGCGACGCGGAGGCGGGGACTGCGGGCTGCGGGTGCGGGCTGTTCGCTCATGATGGGCCGATTCTAGGGACTCCCCTCCGACCGGGCCCTCGTGCCGGTGCCTGCCCCGGGTCTACGTTGGCGGGAGGACCGGGCGACCGGCGCCCGGCCGCGACGCCCGGAGGCGGACTATGGCCAACCACGTCTATGCGATCTCGGAGCTCGTCGGCAGCTCCCCCGACGGCCTCGAGGCGGCGATCGAGAACGCCGTGAGCTCGGCGAGCGAGAGCGTGCGCAACCTCGACTGGTTCGAGGTCACCGAGATCCGGGGCCACCTGGCGGACGGCGGCCGGGTCGCCGACTGGCAGGTCGGCATCAAGCTCGGCTTCCGCGTCGAGAAGTAGCTCAGCCCAACGTTGCGCGCCGCCGAGCCAGCCACGCACGCTCGGCGGGGTTCTCGGTCGTCGCGATCGCGGCGGCATACGCGCGTCTCGCGTCCTCGTCGCGTCCCAGACGGCGCAGGAGGTCCGCTCGGGTCGCGTGCCACGGTCCGTATGCCGTGAGCCCCAGGCCGTCGACGATGCTCAGCGCGACGTGTGGTCCGTCGAGCTCGGCGACGGCCACGGCGCGGTTGAGGGCGACGACGGGCGAGGGCGAGACGACGAGCAGCTGGTCGTAGAGCGCGACGACCTGCGCCCAGTCGGTGAGCGAGGCCTCCGGGGCGTCGGTGTGCACCGCCTGGATCGCGGCCTGGAGCTGGTAGGGGCCGGGCCGGTCGCGAGCGAGGCAGCCACGTACGAGCGCATGCCCCTCCTCGATGAGCGCGGAGTCCCAACGCGAGCGGTCCTGCTCGTCGAGCGTGACGAGCGAGCCGTCCGGCCCGATGCGGGCGGGGCGGCGGGCCTGGGCGAGGAGCATGAGGGCGAGGAGGCCGTCGACCTCGGGCGGCGAGCCGATGCCGTCCGCGACCGAGCGCAGCGCCCGGGTGAGCCGGATCGCCTCCTCGGCGAGGCCGGGCCGGTCGGCGTCATCGGGTCCCGAGCTGAGGTAGCCCTCGTTGTAGACGAGGTAGAGCACGGCGAGCACACCGTCGAGCCGCTCGGCGAGGTCGGACTGCTCGGGGATGCGGTAGGGGATCCGTGCCTTGGCGATCTTGGCCTTGGCGCGGGTGATGCGCTGGGCCATCGTCGTCTCGGGGACGAGGAAGGCGTTCGCGATCTCGGCGACGGTGAGCCCGCCGAGCAGACGCAGGGTGAGGGCGACGCGGGCGGGTTCGGCGAGGGCCGGGTGGCAGCAGGTGAAGACGAGCCGGAGCCGGTCGTCGGCGACGGGTCCGGTGGGCTCGGGTGGGGTCGTGTCGGTGAGCATGGCGGCCTCGGCGTACTTCTCGTCGCGCACCTTCTCGCGGCGCACGTGGTCGAGCGCCTTGCGCGCGGCCGTCGTCGTGAGCCAGCCCGCCGGGTTGGGCGGGACGCCGTCCTGCGGCCACCGCTCGAGCGCGATGACGAGCGCCTCGCCCAGGGCGTCCTCGGCGAGGCCGATGTCGCCGAAGCGACGGATGAGGCCGGCCACGACCCGGCCGTACTCGGCGCGGACGACGTCGGCGACGGCGTCCGCACCGAGCCCGGTGGCAGGGTCGGGCTGCGGCACGTGGTCCGAGGTCGTCACTCGCCCTGGAAGGGACGGACCTCGACGCGCCCCTGGCAGGCGGCCGAGCCCTCCTTGGCCCACTGGAGCGCCTCGTCGAGGTCGTCGGCCTCGATGACCCAGAAGCCGCCGAGGAACTCCTTGGACTCGGAGAAGGGTCCGTCGGTCACGATCGGCTTCTCGCCGGTCGCGTCGACGACCGTCGCGCTGCTGATCGGCTCGAGACCACCGGCGAAGACCCACTTGCCGGCGGCACGGACCTTGTCGTTGAACTTCTCGACGTCGGCGAACATCTGCTGGATGGCCTCGTCCGAGGGCATCTCGTCGTCGACGCTGCCGGGGACGGAGAGCAGGTACTGAGCCATGGTGGTTCTCCTCGAATGTGGTTCTCACGGGTGAGCGACCGGTCGCCGTCGGTGGCGTCCTGCGGTGTCGCTCATCTCCTCCACGAACGGGCGACGACGGATACGACACCTCGTCCGGAACTTTTTCAGGAACCTACCCGTGCGCCGGGCTGGGGTGGCCGACATGCAGCCCTCCCACCTCGGCGGCAGGCGTCACTCGGCGGCGACGAAGGGGTTGCTCAGCGCACCGATCTGGTCGATGTCGACCTCGACACGCTGGCCGGCGACGACCTGGCCGACGCCGGCAGGGGTGCCGGTGAGGATGACGTCGCCGGGCAGCAGGGTGAAGGCCTGCGAGGCGAAGGCGATGAGCTGCGCGACGTCGTGCACCATGTCTGACGTCGGTCCGTCCTGCACGACCTCGCCGTCGAGCGTGGTGCGGATCCGGCAGGCGGCCGGGTCGAGGTCGGTCTCGATCCAGGGACCGAGCGGGCAGAACGTGTCCATGCCCTTGGCGCGCGCCCACTGGCCGTCGGTGCGCTGCAGGTCGCGCGCGGTGACGTCGTTGGCGACGGTGTATCCGAAGACGGTCGAGAGCGCGTGCTCGACCGACACGTCCTTGGCGAGGCGGCCGATGACGACGGCGAGCTCGCCCTCGTAGCTCACCTCCTGCGTCACCTTCGGGATGACGACGGGGTCGCCCGGGCCGACGACGGCCGTGTTGGGGATGAGGAACATCAGCGGGGTCGTCGGCGCCTCGCCGCCCATCTCCTTGGCGTGGTCGGCGTAGTTCTTGCCGATGCCGACGACCTTGCTCCGGGGGATCACGGGTGCGAGCAGCCGCACGTCCTCGACGAGGTGGGTCGCGCCCGTGAGCTCGATCCGCTGGTAGAGCGGATCGCCCGTGATCTCGGCGATCTTCTCGCCCGCCCCGTCGACCAGCCCGTATGCCGGGTCCTCACCTGTCGTGAATCTCGCGATGCGCACGCGCCCACTCTAGGGCGCGTGCGACCGTGCGCTCACTCGAGGCGAGCGACGACGGTGCCGGCGAGGACGGCATACCCTGCGTCGTTCGCGTGGATGTCGCCCCGGCTGCACATCCACGTCCACGCGCAGATCGTGGCGACGTTCGTCGGGATCGTCCCGTATGCCGTCGCCACCGGAGTCGTGACCGTCGACCGGAACGCCGTGGCCACGTCGGCGACGTCGGCGTCCGCGGTGGTGGCCGCGCGCGCGACCGCGGCGTTGAGCATGCCCTGGAGCACCGTCGTGAGACCGGCGACCTGCTGCCCCGCGGGGCCGGTGAGCCACGCGGCGAGGAACGGGTTGTAGTAGTCGAGGACGATGATCTGGGTGTCCGGGCCCGTCGCGGCCCGGAGCCGGCCGAGGATGCTCGTCAGGTTGCGCTCGACCGTGCCGACGGCCCCGATCGCGCAGGCGACGTCGACCGTCCCGCGGGCGCAGGGGGTGACGTCGTTGGCGCCGATGTCGATGGTCACGAGATCGACCTTCGCCTTGTGCGCCCTCAGGAACTCGACGGCGGCGTCGACCTGCGAGCCCTCGTCGTAGGTGCACCGGTCGGTGCCGAGCATCGACGTCGTCGTCGCGCCCGAGCAGGCGAGGTTGCGCAGCTTCGTCTTGGGCGCGTCCTGCTGGAGGGCGTCGAGGACTCCGCCGACGTAGCCGCCGTCGCGGTCGTCGCCCACGCCGGGCTGGTAGCCGGCGGCGAGCGAGTCGCCGAGCGCGAGGTACCAGGTCGTCGCCCTCCCGGCGCTGCTGTCCGGCGCCGCACCCGCGGAGGCCGGGGTCACGAGGACGGCGAGGGTGGCGAGCAGGGCGATGAGGACTCGGCGCACGGTGGGACTCCCCCGGAGGTCGTGGCCCGCCTCGTCGCGGACCTTCATGGATCGTCGCACAGCCGGCGCGCCCCCGACAGGGGAAGGAGGGGCGGGACGCTCGCCTACGCTGGTCGGGCCATGAGTGTCGAGACCACCGCCGTCGCCCCGCGTCTGGACCGCGCGTCCTGGACCTCGCGCGAGGAGTCGCACGCGGCCCGGGTGGACGCGGCGACCGCTGCTCACCGGGAGCGCCGCGCCCGCGGTGAGGCCCACCCGGTCGAGGACTTCCTCTTCACCTACTACGGCACGACACCGGCGCAGCTGCGCCGCTGGCATCCCGGTCCCGGTGTGCGCCTCGATGGTGCCGCGACCCTGGACCGGGCCGCGTGGAAGCACTACCGCGTCGTGGACGGGGCGGTCGAGCTCGACGTCGCGGCCTTCGTCGCTGCACGCGGGCGTGCCCTCGACTTCGTCAGGCGGCTGCTCTCGGCGACGGTCTCGCGGCCGGCCCGCCTCGGCTGCTTCGGGCTGCACGAGTGGGCGATGGTCTACCGCGCGGACGACGGCGACGTCCGCCACGACCGGGTGCCGCTCCGCCTCGGGCGAGCGGGCACGGACCAGGTCGTCGAGCGCCAGCGGATCACGTGCAGCCACTTCGACGCCTTCCGGTTCTTCACGCCGGAGGCGGTGTCCCGCAACGCGATCCAGCCGACGCGCGAGTCGCAGGTCGCCCTCGAGCAGCCCGGGTGCCTGCACGCCGGCATGGACACCTACAAGTGGGCGACGAAGCTCACCCCCCTGGTCCCGAGCGAGCTCACCATGGACTGCTTCGACCTCGCCTCACAGATTCGCCGGCTCGACATGGAAGCCTCGCCCTACGACCTGTCGGCCTGGGGCGTCGAGCCGGTGAGGATCGAGACGGCGGCCGGGCGGACGGCATACGTCGAGCGACAGCGAGCGTTCGCCGAGCGTTCCAACGCCCTGCGTCAGCGGCTCCTCGAGGTGCTGGACACCGCCGTCGGGTGAGTCGGCCGCGTCGGCCTTGCTTCGTCAACCATTGACGCTGGAAGGACCGACAGCGTTGGATAGTCCCACAGCCCGGGACTCCCCCGGGACCTTGCCGGAAGGGTCGCGACGATGGCGCGCAGGTTTTCACGGTTCGGGGCGGGAGCGCTCGTGGCGACACTCGCCGCGGCCGGACTCACTCTCAGCAGCACCTCAGCAGCGTCGGCCACGGACTGGGGCGCCTGCCTCGACGGTCCGGACGACACGCAGGCAGCCTTCGCCCGGGCCGCGCGGGTGAGCGGGGTCCCCGAGGACGTGCTGCTCGCCGTCGGCTACCTCGGCGGACGGTGGAGCCAGCACGCCGGGCAGCCGAGCGTGTCCGGCGGCTACGGAGTCATGCACCTGACCGACAGGGCGGTGGAGCCGGTGTCCACACCGGCGAAGGGCGACACCGACGTCGGCCTGCCCAACCGTGCGGGCACGCTGCTCGTCGCACGTCAGCAGACCGGGCTGTCGGCCGAGCAGCTGCGCACCGACCCGGTCGCCAACATCTGCGGGGCGGCGGCGGTGCTGGCGTCCTACCAGCCCGGCACGGTCGCGCAGGACCCGGCCGAGTGGAGCAGGGCGGTCGCCCGGTATGCCGGCACGGCCGACCGGAAGGAGGCGCTGCACTACGCCGGGCTCGTCTTCGACGTGCTCCGGTCCGGCGCCACCGCGACCACCGACCTCGGTGACACCGTGACGCTGGCGGCGGACCCGGGAGCGACCCTCGACACCTCCGCCGTGCGGGACGACCGCGTCCTCCAGCCCGGCGTCCAGGAGCTCGAGTGCCCTTCGACGATCGAGTGCGACGTCGTGGAGGCGCAGTACCGCAGCACCGGGCCCTCCCCCACGCAGTACGTCAACTACGACCTCGCGGACCGCGAGAAGGACCTCTCGATCGACTACCTCGTCGTGCACAACACCGAGTGCACCTACGACGTCTGCACCAGGCTCATCAAGGGTGAGGCCGAGCCGAACCGGTTCGTGTCGTGGCACTACACCGTCCGCTCCGACGACGGCCATGTCGACCAGCACGTCGCCACCCGCAACGTCGCCGCACACGCGGGCAACTGGTACCTCAACATGCACTCCGTCGGTGTCGAGCACGAGGGCAAGGCCGGCGAGCCCGGCACGTGGTACACCGAGGCGCTCTACCGGTCGTCGGCCCAGCTCGTCTCCTACCTCGCCGCGCAGAAGGGCATCGAGCTCGACCGAGCGCACATCGTCGGCCACGAGGAGTTCATGTCGAGCAACTACAAGTGGGACCCGGGGCCCTACTGGGACTGGGAGCACTACATGGACCTGCTCGGCGCCCCCATACGGCCCGACCGCCGCAGCGGCCCCAGCCAGGTCTTCACGGTGAAGCCCGGGTTCGCGGACAACGCCCGCACCCTCGACGGCTGCTTCGCGACGGAGACCCAGCCGGGCCGTGCCTGCCCGTCCTTCGGCACGAACTACGTCGACGTCCGCACCGCCCCGAGCGACTCGGCGCCGCTCGCGTGGGGGTCCACCGACCTCGTCTCCGACCGCGACGCCCGCGCCGTCGCCGGCCACAAGTTCTACGTCGCCGGACGCCAGGGTGACTGGCTCAAGGTCTGGTGGGACGGCTCCGTCGGGTGGATCAGGAGCCCCAAGGGCGACGAGGCCACCGTGGTCCCGTCCCAGGGCGAGGTCGTCGAGGCCGTGCGTCCGTCGGTCCCGGTCTATGCCCGCGCCTACCCCGAGGCCTCGGCGTATGCCGGCACGCCGGTTCCCTACCAGGGGCAGCCCACGGTCACCGCGCCCGACGGCTCGGTCCTCACCCTCGAGCCGGGGCAGCGCTACGTCATCGCGGACAGGACGGTGCCGACCGACTACTTCTACGCGAAGTCCTTCGACAACTCGATCCCCGGCGACAAGACCGTGATCACCGGGAAGCAGGAGTACGTCCAGGTCTGGGTCGGGCACCGCTTCGGCTATGTCAAGGCCGAGGACGTGAGGGTGCTCTCCGGCCGCTGACGGGTCTCCGCGGTGCCCGGCGTCACTCCGGGCCGAGCCTCCCCCGGCCCGACTTGAGCTCGCCGCGTCGCCGCTTCGTCTCGAGGCGGCGACGCTGCGAGCCCTTGGTCGGCCGAGTGGGTCGACGCGGTGGCGGCGGCGGTGCAAGGGCCTCGCGCAGCAGGGCGGCCAGCCGCTCGCGGGCGGCTGCCCGGTTGCGCAGCTGCGAGCGGTGTTCGGACGCGACGACGACGACCCGGCCCCTCACAAGGGAGTCGGCGAGCACCTCGACGACCCGTGCCGCCTGGGTCGCCGACAGCGAGGTCGACGACGCCGGGTCGAACTCGAGCTCGACCCGGCTGTCGGTCGTGTTGACGCCCTGGCCCCCGGGACCAGAGGCGCGGCTGAAGCGCTCGACGAGCTCGGAGGCGTCGAGGACGAGTCCGCCGGGCAGGCCCGGACCGGGCCGCACCACGAGGTTGCCGCCCGGTCCGTTCATGCCGGCCATGGTCTCACCACGGCCGACGGTCAGCCGTTGTACGCGCCCAGGTCCAGCGCATAGAGCCCGCGCAGCGTCGGGTACTCCGCGGTGGTCCACAGCTCACCGCGGCCACCCCAGTGGCTGAAGTCCTCGGTGCCGATGGGCAGGTGGTTGGCCCAGCGGACGAGCGAGCCCGACGAGGGCGTGTATCGGTACAGGTCGCCGCGGTCGTTGTCGGTGCCACCGGTCGGGCCGCCGTCGCTCTGGCTGAGGTAGAGGCGCCCGCTGACGAAGACGCCACCCTGGAGGCTGTCGACGCCGATGTTCCACGCGCCGTCGGCTCCGGCCACCTTCGAGGAGTTCTCAACGAGGAGCTTGGTGGACTCGTTGAGGTTGTAGCGCACGGTCCGCGGCGACGCCTGTGAGGTGTCGCCCGGCTTGCGGTACTCCGTCGCGACGAGCGTGTCCGGGGACGTCGTGCGGTCGATGGCCACCGACGAGTAGCGGAAGGTCCCCTGGCGCGCGTAGCGGTGGACCTGGGGTGCGACGTACTTGTAGCCGTAGGCGCCGTAGCCCGAGGACGTGCGGCCGATCGACCCGGTGATGGCGGTGTCGACGCGCCACATGCGGGCCATGTCGAAGACCCGGATGCCGGTGGTGTCGGCGACGTAGAGGTAGCGGCCGTACCAGGCGAGGCCTCCTGCGTGGGTGTTCGCGATCGTGAACGACGGCGACGACGACGTGCCCGTCGGGACGGCGAGCAGGACGTGGCGGTACTTCGCGTTCGCGCGGTCGAGCAGCGAGACACGCGCACCCTTGTCGGTGCCGCCGTCGTGGTCGTACCAGGACGTGGCGAGCAGCGACCGGCCACCGGCCGTCGTGCCCGCGCCACCGTAGGCGTCGTAGGTGCTCGACACGCCCTGCGCGTACCACTGCTCGGTGTTGTTGTCGTCGCTCGCCCAGCAGTACTTCTTCGTGACGTTCGGGAGCACCGAGGTGCACGACGAGCCCGTCGGGCCGACGCGGTTGGCGTCCGCGGCGACGGTGTCGAGGCTGACGTTGGGCAGGGCGGTGTCGAGCGCCCCGAGCACCGACGTCGACGTGCTCGAGCGGGTGAGGTTGAAGCCCGACGTCGAGATGGCGTTCGCCGCGTGTGCGGCGCCCGCTCCGGCGACACCGATGGTGACGGCCGCTGCCGTGGCCGCGAGCACGACCTTGGCGAGGTCGCGCGTGCGTGTTCCTGGTCGTGTGCTCATGCTGTGGATCCCCTCCGTGCCCGGTCGTGGGGCCGGTCGACCCCCCGGACCGAGGCTAGGACGCCGCGTGCGGTGGCGCAGCACTTCGCGCCGGGGAGGACTCCCCCCGCCGGCGAGCGACCTGCTGGGAGGTCAGCGAGCAGGCACTCCCGCGCGGAGCAGGCCGTAGGTGACGCTCTCGACGAGGGCCATCCAGCTCGCCTCGAGGATGTTGGCCGCGACGCCGATCGTCTCCCACGTCGTCTCTCCGTCGCTCGTCTCGATGAGCACCCGTGTCACGGCGTCGGTGCCGTGGGCGGCGTCGAGGATGCGGACGCGGTAGTCGATGAGCTCGAGGTGCTCGATCTCGGGGTATGCCGTCGCGAGCGCGAGCCGGAGGGCGTGGTCGAGCGCGTTGACCGGTCCGTTGCCCTCACCCGTGCGCAGCACCCGCTTGCCGCCGGCGGTGAGCTTGACCGTGGCCTCGGACAGGGCGGCGCCGGAGGACTGGCTGTCGGTGATGACCCGCCACGACTCGACCTCGAAGAAGTCGGGCAGCGCACCCGCGATCTCGCGTCGCAGCAGCAGCTCGAAGCTGGCGTCGGCGGCGTCGAAGGTGTAGCCGCGCAGCTCGAGGTCCTTGACCGTGGCGAGGACGCGCTGCACGAGGGCGCTGTCCTCGTCGTTGAGCGGGTCGAGGTCGAGCCCGAGCTCACGAGCCTTGAGCTCGACCGAGGCGCGACCGGCCATGTCGGAGATGAGCATCCGCATGTCGTTGCCGACGTGCTTGGGGTCGAGGTGCTGGTAGAGGTCGGGGTCGACCTTGATCGCGCTCGCGTGCAGCCCTGCCTTGTGCGCGAAGGCGCTCGCGCCGGTGTAGGGCTGGCGGCTGTAGGCGGGCACGTTGGTGATCTCGCTGATGGCGTGGCTGATCCGCGTCGCCTCCTGCAGTCGATGAGGCTCCATCACCTGCTGCCCGACCTTGAGCTGGAGGTTGGCGACGACGGTGACGAGGTTGGCGTTGCCGGTGCGCTCGCCGTAGCCGTTGATCGTCCCCTGGACGTGGGTCGCGCCGGCGTCGACGGCGGCCATCGAGTTGGCGACGGCGCAGCCGGTGTCGTTGTGGCAGTGGATGCCGAGTCGGGCGTCGCCGGTGGCCCCGCCGTCCGGGCCGGAGCCGAGCCCGAGGGCGGCGGTGACGTCGGTGACGACGTCCCACACCTGACCCGGCAGCATGCCGCCGTTGGTGTCGCAGAGCGCGGCGACCTCACCACCGGACTCGAAGACCGCACGCAGCGCCTCGATCGCGTAGGCGCGGTCGACGGCATACCCGTCGAAGAAGTGCTCCGCGTCGACGAAGACGCGCCGCCCCTCGCCCCGGAGGAACGAAACGGTGTCGCGGATCATGTCGAGGTTCTCGGCCTTCGTCGTGCGCAGCGCGCGCTCGACGTGGCCGACGTGCGACTTCGCGACGAGGGTGACGACCGGTGCCTGGCTGTCGAGCAGCGCGCGCACGAGCGGGTCGGTCGAGGCGGCACCCCCGGCCCGTCGCGTCGCGCCGAACGCCGCGAGCGTCGCGTTCTTGAGGGTGAGGTCGGTGGCGGCCCGGGCGAAGAACTCGGTGTCCTTCGGGTTCGCCCCGGGCCAGCCACCTTCGATGAACCCCACGCCGAGCTCGTCGAGGTGCGACGCGATGGTGAGCTTGTCGGCCACCGAGAGGTTGAGCCCCTCCTGCTGGGCACCATCGCGCAGGGTGGTGTCGTAGACGTGCAGGTCGCTCATTCGTGTCTCGCCTCGATCGTTCTCGTGTCGTGCGTTCGCGTGTCCCAGTGTCGCCCTCGACCGGCGCGTGCTGCCCGGCGGCCATGGGTGGAGCTGCCGGACCCCTCCGCGGGGCGACTCCGGCTCCCCGTCGTCGACCACACGAAAAAGACCCCCCGGGTGTGGGAGGTCTGCGCGACGAACGGGTGTTCGTCGCGCTAGTCGATAATGACGGTGGCGGTGGCCACGCTCATGGGAGTCACGGGGGAAGCGTGGCACGCGGGGCCAGCATGTGGGAAGGACCGTCCATATCCCGGGCGCAGTGGTGTTGCGCGGCTCGGGTGGAGGATCCGCGGCGCCCGGGTCCCCGCGATCCTCCAGTCGGGTCGGGACCTTGCGACGTATGCCGTCCGCGGATCCCGCCGCGGCGCAGGCGTTCGAGGCGATGGCGTACTCGCACCGCAAGGAGTACGTCCGCTGGGTCACCGACGCCAGGCGCGAGCGGACCCGGGCCGACCGGGTCGCGAAGACCGTCGAGATGGTGCGCGAGGGCCTCACGCGCTGAGGGGGCCCCTGGCCTCGGACCGACCGACGCCGAGGCACCCGTGCGACGGAGAGGGACCTATTCGGCGGAGAGGGACCGGCGTCGCCGGCACCCGACGTCAACCGCGCCGGCGCCGACCCACGCCCGCACGCACCGCGCCCCCGTCGAGGCTCGCGCGGTCCGCTGCCGCCCGGCCGACGTGCCACCCCTCGGCGTCCCGCACCGAACCCGCCGACCTCGTGCGCACCGTGGGGAACCACTCGCCCACCGTCGCCTCGACCTTCTCGGTCCGGGCCGCGAGCAGCGGGACGAGCTCCTGCCCGTGCGTCCTCGCCCCCGGTGCGGCCGCCTCCGTCTCGGCGTCGCGGACCTCCCGCAGCCGCTCACCGATGCGCTGCGCGTAGGCGGTGAGGAAGGAGGACCGGAATGCCCTCGTCCGGCTGCGCCCCCGCTGGTCGGCGCGCGACCCCTCGGCCAGCATCCGGGAGTTGGCCTGCACGAGCAGGGAGGTGAAGAGCAGCTCGACCGACTCGAGGTCGCTCTCGAAGCCCACGACCGTGCCGAAGCCCAGCGCCCTCGTCCACACCATGCGGCAGGAGTTGGCCGCCGCCACGGCGGTGAGGAGCGATGCCTTGGGTCCGTCATAGGGAGTCTCGATGCCGATCCGCCGCCCCCGCGGCGCACCCTCACCCGCGCCGGCGTCACGCTCGGACAGGAGGGCCACGTCGATGCTGTGTCGTGACATGAGGGCCTGGGCGCCGGCAGTGAAGGTCTCGGCCTCGGCCTCGAAGGTCGTCGACTCGGCCTTGGCGAGCAGCATGCGGACACGCTCGAGGACCCGGGAGTCCGCGTGACCCGACGCGGGTGCGCCGGCCCCGGATCCCCCAGCCCCGAATCCCCCGGCACCGGAAGCCGTCGGTCCCGACGCCGACGACCTGGCCGCCGTCGGCGTCGCCGTGCCGGGCAGCGGGGACAGGCGCTCGATGCCCGGCAGGGTCTGCACGAGGTGCAGGACCGTGAGGGCGGTCGTCACGAGGGTGAGCCAGTCGGTGCCGCGCCGGCGTCGCGCCTCGAGCCAGGACAGCGAGGCGGGCCACCACACTCGGGCCCCCAGCGCCTCGAGCTGCGACCACCAGTGCGGGTCGACCGTGGTGGGGGCGTAGCGACCGAGCTCGTCGGACACGACGTCGAGGACGACTGCCTGCTCGTCCGTGGCGAGTCCGCGCGCGGCCATCCGGTGGACGTCGGCGGGCTGCCACCCGCGCTCCCACGCGCCCGTCGTCGCGGCACGGAGTGACTCGACCACCGCGCTGGTCACCGAGCGCGCGCCCTCCGGGCTGTCGCAGCGCTGTGCCAGCGCCACGGTGACGTCGTCGAAGGCGCGGGCTCGACCTGCGCCCAGTGCCCGGACCGCGAGCGCGACGAGATCGGTCTCCGTGCTGTTGTCCATGTCTCCCCCCGGCTGGTCCTGGTGAGCGTCCAGCATCGCATCGGCGGACGACGCCGACGCGCGCGCTCGAGCGACGCTGTGGACGACGGCATACGGGCTCCGGGCCTGTGGACGGCGGGAGGTGGGCGTCAGGAGTACGTGGGCACCCCGAGCGTGAGGTAGGCGAACCCGAAGGCGTTGCGGTAGCCGTGGAGCCACCGCGTGCGGTGCTCGTCCGCGCGGGCGCGGACCTCCGCGTCGTCGTGGTGGAGGAGCCACTCCTCGAGGTCGGCGAGATAGCCCGACTCGAAGGCGAAGAGCTCGTCCTCACTCGCCGTCTCGATCCACAGCGGCCGGTAGCCGGTGGCGACGGCGACGTCGGTGAGCGCGGCGACGGACGGCAGGGCGACCACGTCGTCCCAGACGCGGTGTGGCTCGCTCGGGCCACGCACCTCCCACGTCCCCTCGCCGAGGACGAGGCAGCCCCCGGGCCGGACGAGCCGCTGCAGCGCGGGCAGCGCGTCGGCCACCGACTCCCCGAACGCGTGCGAGGAGCCGATGCAGACCACGACGTCGGCGGGCTCGGTGACCTCGGCGGCGGGCCGGTTCTCGAAGGTGACGCGCTCAGCGAGGCCGAGCCCGGCAGCGCGGGCCCGGCCGCGGTCGAGGTGGCGCTCGTCGGTGTCGACGCCGAGACCGTGGGCACCTGGCGCGCGGTCGACGACCCGGACGAGCAGCTCCCCCCACCCGCACCCGAGGTCGAGGACGTCACTCGGCGAGCGAGCGGCCAGTCGCGAGGCGAGCGCGTCGGCTCGGGCGTCCGAGAGGGGCGCGTTGAAGGTCAGGTGCTCGTAGAAGCCGGGTGCGTCACTCATCGCGTGAAGTCAACCAGCGCCGGGCCCTTGGCACGAGCGGGTTTCACGTGACGGAGCGCCACCAGTAGGTCGGCTCGGTCGGCAGCGCGGAGACGTCGAGCCGCTCACCCGGTCGCGGGACGACGACGTCGACGCCGCGCCGCTCCGCTTCGACGAGGACGCGCTCGACCGGCTCGCCCCACGGGTGGAAGGCGAGGTTGAACGTGGCCCAGTGCACCGGCACCATGACCGGCGCGCCGACGTCGGCGGCCGCCTCGACGCCGTGCTCCGGCGTCATGTGGATCGTCGGCCAGCCGTCGTCATAGGCGCCCACCTGGACGAGGGCGATGTCGAACGGGCCGTAGCGCTCACCGACCTGCGCGAACCCGATGAAGTAGCCGGTGTCGCCCGAGTAGAAGACCTTGCCGGTCTCGCCCTCGAGGACCCACGAGGCCCACAGCGTCCCGTCACGCGAGAGCCCGCGACCTGAGAAGTGCTGCGCGGGGGTCGCGACGAGACGGACCCCGGCGACCTTGGTGTCCTCGTGCCAGTCGAGCTCGTCGGTGCGCTCGGCGGGGACGCCCCACTTCTCGAGGTGGGCCCCGACGCCGAGCGGCACGACGAACCGGGCCTCGGGCCACAGGTCCGCGATCTCCTTGACCGAGTCCATGTCGAGGTGGTCGTAGTGGTCGTGCGAGATGACGACGGCGTCGATCGGCGGCAGGTCGCGCAGCGCGACGGGCGCCGGGTGCAGCCGCTTGGGGCCGACCTGCTGCGAGGGCGAGCACCGCTCGCTCCACACGGGGTCGAGGAGGACGGCGGCGCCGTCGACCTGGACGAGCACCGTCGAGTGCCCGAGCCACGTGACGTGGGTCCCGTCCGGGCGGGCGTCGAGCGGCTCGCGAACGAGCGGGACGTCGCCGACCGGGTGGCGTTCCTGCCGCCCGGCGACGAGCTCCTTGACGCTCGCCGCGAGCGTGCGCGAGGAGGGCTCGAAGCGCAGCTGCTGGTTGTGGAAGCGGCCGTTCGACCACTCCGGCGACGCAGCCATCCGCGCGGCCCGCGACCCCGTGGCACGTCCGCCCATCGCCTCGGGGATCGGGCGGCCGGCCTTCACGAGCCATGCCGCGAGGCCGACGCCACCTGCCGCCACTGCCAGTCCGGGAACTCTCACCGCTCCAGTGTCACCCCAACTGCCCGGAAGTTCCGGCACGCGTCCACCAACGCGTCGAAGAGCCGGCCGTCGTCACCGGCCTCCGGGTGCCACTGGACGCCGAGCCGGAACGCCTGCTCCGGGTCCTCCATCGCCTCGAGCGTGCCGTCCTCGTGCCACGCGGCCGGCACGTAGCCGGGGTGGGTCGCGACGGCCTGGTGGTGGTAGGTCGGGACGTCGAGGACGTCCGTGCCGAGGACCGACGCGAGCCGCGTGCCCTCGACGGCGGCGACGTGGTGCGAGGCGTAGACACCCGGCGACGGGCTGTGCGCCGTGTGGCCGACCCGATCGGGCAGGTGCTGCTCGAGCGTGCCGCCTCCCGCCACGGCCATGACCTGCATGCCGCGGCAGATCCCGAGCAGCGGCATGCCCGTGCGGGCCGTCACCCGCGCGACCGCGAGCTCGAAGGCGTCGCGGTCGGGTCGGGGGTCCTGCACGCTCTCGTGCGGGAGGGCGGCATACCGGCTGGGCTCGACGTCGGCACCGCCGGCGACGACGACGCCGTCCAGGCGCGAGAGGACCGATCCGACGAGGTCGTTGTCGGCGTCCACCCGCGGCGGGAGGACGACGACGAGCGCGCCGGCTCGCTCGAGGTGCTCGACGTAGCCGTGCGGAAGGACGGCGCTGTGCTGGTCGGTCCAGTCACCGCGCACCACGGGTTCGACGTAGGACGTGACCCCGATGACGGGCCGACGCGGTCGCGCTGCCATCGGGCTCAGAGGGGCGTGACGTAGGCGCCGGAGATGCCGCCGTCGACGAGGAAGGTGTTGGCCGTGATGAAGCTCGACTCGTCGGAGGCGAGGAAGAGCACCGCGTTGGCCATCTCCTCGGGCTCACCGAACCGGCCCATCGGCACGTGCACGAGCCGACGCGCGGCGCGCTCCTCGTCCTTGGCGAAGAGCTCGCGCAGCAGCGGTGTGTTGACCGGTCCCGGGCACAGCGCGTTGACCCGCACACCCTGGCGCGCGAACTGCACGCCGAGCTCGCGCGACATCGACAGCACGCCACCCTTGGAGGCGCTGTAGGAGATCTGCGAGGTCGCCGCCCCCATGACCGCGACGAACGAGGCGGTGTTGATGATCGACCCCTTGCCCTGCTCGAGCATGTAGGGCAGCGCCGCCTTGCAGCACAGGTAGACCGACGTGAGGTTGACCTCCTGCACCTTGCGCCAGGCGTCGAGGTCGGTGTCGAGGATCGAGTCGTCCTCGGGCGGGCTGATCCCGGCGTTGTTGAAGGCGATGTCGACACTGCCGAACCTCTCCTTGGCCGTCGCGAACAGGGCGTCGACCTGGTCCTTGTCGGTGACGTCGCAGTGGACGTAGGCGCCGCCGACCTCCTCGGCGATGGTCGCGCCGTTCGCGTCGTCGAGGTCGCCGATGACGACCTTCGCGCCTTCCTCGGCGAAGCGCCGCACGGTCGCGAGACCGATGCCGGAGCAGCCCCCGGTGACGACCGCGACCATGCCCTCGAGACGAGTTCCCATGTGTGCCAAGCCTTTCCGTGGTGGTGAGAGTCAGCTGTCGGTGCTGATGAAGACGTTCTTGACCTCGGTGAACGCGTCGAGCGCGTCCGGGCCGAGCTCGCGGCCGATGCCGCTCGACTTGAAGCCGCCGAAGGGTGTCGAGTAGCGGACGCTGCTGTGGCTGTTGACCGAGAGGTTGCCCGCCTCGACCCCACGCGAGACACGGATGGCCCTCCCGACGTCGCGCGTCCAGATCGACCCCGACAGCCCGTATGCCGTGTCGTTGGCCTTCGCGACCGCGTCCGCCTCGTCGTCGAAGGGCATGACCCCGACGACCGGGCCGAAGACCTCGTCCTGCCATACGCGGTCGCTCGTTGAGCCGGGGAGGACGACGGTGGGCGGGTACCAGTAGCCGGCGCCCTCGGGAGCGCTCCCGCGGAACGCGACGTCGACGGTCTCGTCGGACTCCTCGACGAAGCCGCGGACGGTGTCGCGCTGACCGGCGCTGACGAGCGGCCCCATCTGGGTGTCCTCGTCGTGCGGGTCGCCCACGCGCACGTCACGCATCGCCGACTCGAAGCGCTCCATGAACGCGTCGAAGACGCTGCGCTGCACGAGGATCCGCGTGCGCGCGCAGCAGTCCTGGCCGGCGTTGTCGAGGAAGGACATGGGGGCGGCTGCGGCGGCCGCGTCGAGGTCGGCATCGGCGAAGACGATGTTGGCCGACTTGCCGCCGAGCTCGAGGGTGACCCGCTTGAGCTGGTCGGCGGCCTTGCGCATGATGCCCTGGCCCACGGCCGTCGAGCCGGTGAAGCAGACCTTGCGCACGTCGGGGTGGGTGACGAACCGCTCCCCCACGACCGAGCCCTTGCCCGGCAGCACGGAGAACACGCCTTCGGGGACGCCGGCGTCCAGGGCGAGCTCGCCGAGTCGCATCGCCGTGAGCGGGGTGAGCTCGGCCGGCTTGAGCACGACCGTGTTGCCGGCGGCGAGCGCCGGGGCGAAGCCCCAGCCCGCGATCGGCATCGGAAAGTTCCACGGCACGATGACCGAGACGACGCCGAGCGGCTCCTTGAACGTGACGTCGAGGCCGCCGGCGACCGGGATCTGCCGACCGAAGAGGCGCTCCGGCGCGGCGGAGTAGTAGGCGAGGACGTCACGGACGTTGCCGGCCTCCCACCTGGCGTTGCCGATCGTGTGGCCGGCGTTCTCGACCTCGAGCTGCGCGAGCTCCTCGAGGTGGTCGTCGACGACTTCGCTGAACCGGCGCAGCAGCCGGCCCCGGTCGGCGGGGGCGAGCGCGCGCCAGGCCGGGCCGGCCTCGACGGCGCGCGCGACCGCCTCGTCGGTCTCCTCGACACCCACGAGGTCGATGCTGCGCACCGTCTCCTCGGTGGCGGGGTTGATGACGTCGTGCGTGGTGGTGCTCATGGGTGTCGATCTTCCTTTCGACGTGGTGCGACTTTCGGCCTGGTGCGACGTGTTGCGACTTTCGGCGGCTTCACGGTCTGGGCTCGACCGCGGTCGGCGCCGGAAGTCGCAAGAAGTCGCTGGGTCAGAGTCGCTCGAAGCCTCGGATGCGTTCCCAGTCGGTGACGGCGGCGTCGAACGCCCTGAGCTCGACGTCGGCCGCGTTGACGTAGTGGTCGACGACGTCGTCGCCGAAGGCGGCCCTCGCGACCGCCGACCCGGCGAGGAGGTCGCGGGCCTCACGCAGAGTCGTCGGCACCGTGTCGACATCGGCCTTGTAGGCGTTGCCCTCGAACATCGGCTCGAGCTCGAGCTTCTGCTCGATGCCGTGCAGCCCGCCGGCGAGCATCGCGGCGACGGCGAGGTAGGGGTTGACGTCACCGCCCGGCACGCGGTTCTCCATCCGCAGCCCGGCGCCGTGGCCGACGACGCGAAGCGCGCAGGTGCGGTTGTCGCGGCCCCACGCCACCGCTGTGGGTGCGAACGACCCTGCGGCGAAACGCTTGTAGGAGTTGATGTTCGGCGCATAGAAGTAGGTGAGCTCGCGGAGCGTCGCGAGCACCCCGGCGAGGAACTGGTCGTGCAGCTCGCTCTGGCCGCCGTCCCGCTCGTCGTCGGCGAACACCACCTCCCCGTCGGGCCCGCGCAGCGACAGGTGGATGTGGCACGAGTTGCCCTCGCGCTCGTCGTACTTCGCCATGAAGGTCAGCGACATGCCGTGCTTGGCGGCGAGCTCCTTGGCGGCGGTCTTGTAGATGACGTGGTTGTCGCAGGTCCGCACGACCTCGTCGTAGAGGAAGCCGATCTCGTGCTGACCGAGGTTGCACTCCCCCTTCGCGCCCTCGACGGTGACGCCTGCGGCATACAGCTCGTTGCGGATCTCGCGCAGGAGCGGCTCGACGACCGTGCCGCCGGTGATGGAGTAGTCGACGTTGTAGCGGTTGGCGCCGGTGAGCCCGACGTAGCGCCGGTCCCAAGCCGAGGCGTAGGTGTCCTCGAAGACGATGAACTCGAGCTCGGTGCCGGCGATGGCCCTCCAGCCCTGCTCGGCCGCCCGGTCGACCTGCGCCCTGAGGATGCCGCGTGGCGACTGCCGCACCGGGCCGGACCCGTCGAGCCAGGCGAGGTCGCACTGCACGGTCACCGAGTGCGGCGCCCCGGGCGTGCGCCGGAGGGTGTCGAGGTCGAGGACGAGCTCGAAGTCGCCGTAGCCCTTCTCCCACGACGACATCTCGTAGCCGTCGACGGTGTTCATGTCGACGTCGACCGCGAGGAGGTAGTTGCACCCCTCGACCCCGCCCTCGAGCACGTGCTCGAGGAAGTAGGCGGCGTGCAGCCGCTTGCCCGTGAGCCTGCCCTGCATGTCCGTGAAGGCGACGACGACGGTGTCGATCTCGCCGCTCGCCGTCCCCGCGCGCACGTCGTCCAGCGTGAGCTGGCGCGGCCCCCCGGCATGGATGGTTCCGGTCATGTGTCGTTCTCCTTCGTCGTCCGTAACGTCATCCGAGAAGTCCCCTGAGCAGGGCCGAGGTCGCGTCGCAGTGCTCCTCCATGGCAGCACGCGCGGCCTCCGCGTCGCCACGCAGGACCGCGTCGACGACGGCGTCGTGCTGCTCGCACGAGTGGGTGATGTTGCGTGGGAGCACCGGGATCGCGGCGAGCAGCTCCCCGAGGGCGGACTGGGCCCGGGTCACCGACTCGATGACCATGGGCGAGCCCGACAGGGTCGCGACGGCCAGGTGGAAGCGGCTGTCCGCGATGCGGTGGCCCGGGGTGTCGACCGCCGCCCAGACCTCCGCCGCCGAGTCGGCGAGCCACGCCCGCTGGTCCCCGGCGAGCTCCTGGCGGGCGGCGAGCCAGGCCGCCCCGGGCTCGACGATGCGGCGGAAGTCGAGGGCGTCGGCCAGCGCGGCCCCACGTCGCACCGGGACCGCGGTCGCCGCCGACCCCGGTTCGGGCGAGACGTAGGTGATGACGGTGCCACCACCCCTTCCCCGCCGGGTCGTGACGAGCCCGCTGTCGCGCAGCGCGGCGATGGCGTCGCGCAGGGTGTTGCGCGAGACGCCGAGCCGCTCCGACAGCTCGCGCTCGGGCGGCAGCTGCTCACCGTCGACGAAGACCCCGAGGCGGATCGCCGTCGCCAGCTGCTCGACCGTCGTCTCGAAGACGTTGGCCGTCGCCGGCCGGAGGACGGCCTCGGGAAGCCGCCCCGCGTCCGGCTGGGGCGCGGTCACGCGACCGGCTCCACGGCATACGTCATCGGTCTGCGCTCACCGGAAGATCTCGGCGGGCGGGATCGTGTCGTGCCCCTCGGGGACGTCGACCATGAAGTGCTTGCGCCCGCCGACGAACCACGACACCGTCGCGAAGAGGAGCACGGCACCGACTGCGACCGGGGCGTAGTTGAAGGTCGCGTCGCCCCACGTGCCGGGCGCGTAGGCGGGGAGCATGAAGAGGATGACGATGATGGCGACCCAGACGATCGCGATCCAGCCGATGGGTGCGCTCCATCGGCCGAGGTTCCATCGACCGACCCGGAAGTCGGGGTTGGTGCGGCGCAGGAAGACCGGCACGACGTAGGCGATGTAGAGCCCGATGACGGCGATCGAGGTCACCGCCGCGTAGGCGACGATGCTCCACAGCGCCGGGAGGGCGACGATGATGGAGCCGACGACGCACAGCCAGATCGAGTTCGTCGGCGTGCCGGTGCGCGGGTTGACCTGTGACCACAGGCGCGAGCCGGGGAGGGCGTTGTCGCGCGAGAAGGCGTAGGACATGCGCGAGTTCGCCGTCACCGAGGCCATGCCGCAGAAGAACTGGGCGACGGCGGCGATGAAGAGCATCGTCTTGCCGAGGCCCGCGCCGGCCGCGTCGATGAAGATCTGGGCCGGCGGGAGCCCGGTCTCGGTGGCGCGCTGCGCGTCGTAGTCCTGGATCGCCGCGGTCACCGAGACGAGGAGCACCCAGCCGGCGAGGATCGAGACCCACACGGACATGACGATGCCCTTGGGCGCCTCGGTCGAGGCGTTCTTGGTCTCCTCGGCGACGTGCGCGGAGGCGTCGTAGCCGGTGTAGGTGTACTGCGCCATGAGCAGGCCGACGAGGAAGGCGTAGGGCAGGATCCCGAAGATCTCCCCCTCGAAGCCGGTGGCGTTGCGGTACTCGGTGAACGTCCACGACAGGCTCTGGTGCTGGTCGGGCACGAGCCACAGGATGGCGACGATGACGGCGACGCCGATGAGGTGCCACCACGCGCTGACGTTGGAGAGGAGCTTGACGAGGTCGACGCCGAAGGTGTTGAGCAGGCCGTGCAGGACGATGATGACGACGAACGCGACGAAGGTCGACGCGAGCGAGACCTCGACCCCGAAGACGAGGTTGAGCAGCGCCATCCACGTCACCGCGGCGCCGTAGTCGATGGCGGCCGTGACGGCGACCTCGCCGAGGAAGTTGAACCAGCCGACGTACCACGCCCAGACGCGCTTGTTGCGGCGCGCGAGCTTGCCGGCCCAGTAGTAGAGCCCGCCGGCGGTCGGGTAGACCGAGCAGATCTCCGCCATCGCCATGGCGACGCAGAGCACGAAGAGGCCGACGAGGGGCCACCCGATGGAGATGGCGACCGGGCCGCCGGCGTCCATCGCGAGGTAGTAGGTCGTGATGCACCCGGCGAGCACGGAGATGATCGAGAACGAGACGGCGAAGTTGCTGAAGCCGCTCATCCCACGGTGGAGCTCCTGCTTGTAGCCGAGCTCGGCGAGCATCGCCTCGTCGTCGTGCTGGTCACCCTGCGCGGATCCGGAAGTCCTGCCCACCTGAGACGCCATGGCACTCTCCATCAAAGGTCTGTTCCCGGACCCTTTGGTCCGAGGACGTCAGTGACGGACAGACAACACCCCTACGCCGTATGCCGTCAATGGTTCGTCCATGAACCTTTTTGACGGGCCGTATGCCGTCCGCTCAGACGAGGCGGGTGAGCCAGCCCCGCGCGTCCTCGGCGCGCCCGTACTGGATGTCGAGGAGTCGCGACCGGATCGCGCGGGTGACCTCGCCACCCTCGGGTCCTCCCACGGCCGGTGCCGTGCCGCCGGCCCAGCGGAGCTCGCCCACCGGCGTGATGACGGCTGCCGTGCCGCAGGCGAAGATCTCGACGATGTCACCCGACGCGACACCGTCCTTCCACTCCTGGATCGGCACCTTGCGCTCGACGGGGGTGAGGCCCTCGTCCTTGGCGAGCTCGAGGATCGAGCTGCGGGTGATGCCCTCGAGGATCGAGCCCGAGAGCTCCGGCGTGACGAGCTCGCCGTCCTTGGTCAGGAAGAAGAGGTTCATGCCGCCGAGCTCCTCGATGAGCTCGTGGGTGGCGGAGTCGAGGAAGACGGCCTGGTCGCAGCCGTTCTCGATGCCCTCGAGCTGGCCGGCGAGCGAGGAGGCGTAGTTGCCGCCGCACTTGGCCGCGCCCGTGCCACCGGCTCCCGCGCGGGCGTAGTCCTGCGAGATCCACAGCGTGACCGGCTTGAGGCCACCGGCGAAGTAGGGTCCCGCGGGCGAGGCGATGACCGAGTAGGTCACCTCGTTGGCCGGGCGCACGCCGAGGAACGCCTCGGAGGCATACATGAACGGGCGGAGGTACAGGCTGGCCTCGCTGCCGTCGGCCGGCGGGACCCAGGCCTCGTCGACCGCGAGCAGCGCCTTGAGCGACCCGACGAAGTCGGCCTCGGAGAGCTCGGGTAGGGCGAGCCGGCGGGCGCTGCGCGCCATGCGGGCGGCGTTGGCCTCGGGGCGGAACGTCCAGACCGAGCCGTCCTCGTGGCGGTAGGCCTTCATGCCCTCGAAGATCTCCTGCGCGTAGTGCAGGACTGCCGCGCTCGGCATGAGCTGGATCGGGCCGTAGGGCATGACGCGACCGTCGTGCCACCCACCGTCCTTGGTCCACGTCGCCGACACCATGTGGTCGGTGAAGTGCACCCCGAAGCCGGGGTTGGCGTGGATCTCGGCGCGACGCTCGTCGCTGGCCGGGTCCTGACGTCGTTCGACGGTGAACGAGAGGTCGGTCATGTCGGGGGTCCTTCCGGGGCGGTACGGGCTCGCTGCGGCTGCAGCCGAGCCTATGACAGGCGCTCGGCGACGGCGTCACCGATGGCGCTCGTCGTGCGTACCGCGCTCCCCCGCTCGGCGAGGTCGGCGGCGACTGCCGCCTCGACCCGCTCGGCCTCGTCGGTGCGGCCGAGGTGGTCGAGCAGCATCGCGACGGAGAGGATCGTCGCCGTCGGGTCGGCCTTGCCCTGTCCGGCGATGTCGGGCGCGGAGCCGTGGACCGGCTCGAACATGCTCGGCGCCTCACCGGAGGGGTTGATGTTGCCGCTCGCGGCGAGGCCGATGCCTCCGGCGATGGCGGCGGCGATGTCGGTGATGATGTCGCCGAAGAGGTTGTCGGTGACGATGACGTCGAAGCGCCCGGGGTCGGTCGCGAGGAAGATCGTCGCGGCGTCGACGTGCTGGTAGGCGGTCTCGACCTCGGGGAACTCGGCGCCGACCTCCTCCACGGTGCGCCGCCACAGGTGGCCGGCGTGGGTGAGGACGTTGTGCTTGTGGACGAGGGTGAGGTGCTTGCGCGGGCGAGCCTGCGCGCGAGCGAAGGCCTCGCGGACGACGCGCTCGACGCCGAACCGGGTGTTGACGCTCACCTCGGTCGCGATCTCGTGCGGGGTGCCGGCGCGCAAGGAGCCGCCGTTGCCGACGTAGGGGCCCTCGGTGCCCTCGCGGACGACGACGAAGTCGATGCCCTCGGGGGCGACGCGCTCGACGGCGAGCGGGCTCTCGACGCCGGGGAAGAGCTTGGCCGGGCGCAGGTTGACGAAGTGGTCGAGCGCGAACCGCAGCGGCAGGAGGATGCCGCGCTCGAGGACGCCGCTCGGCACGGTCGGGTCGCCGATGGCGCCGAGGAGGATCGCGTCGTGGCCGCGCAGCTCGTCGAGGACGCTGTCGGGCAGCGTCTCGCCGGTGGCGTTCCAGCGCTTCGCTCCGAGGTCGTATGCCGTCGAGCTCACCTTCGCGCCGCTGCCGGCGGTGACCGACTCGAGGACCTTGAGACCCTCGGCGACGACCTCGGGGCCGATGCCGTCCCCCGCGATGACGGCGAGGTCGATGTCGGTCCGTCCGTGCTCGGCTGCGCTGCTCTCGGTCATGTCCTCACCCTAGGAAGTCATCTCGCGATCCGGGACATCCGGCCCAGCATGCGGACCGCCCCAGAACGACTCATTGCCCGTTCCGGCACCTCCGCGCGACGTGGGCAACGCTGGAAGAGCCGGAACGGGCAATGAGTCGTGGGCCTCTGGGGTCAGGCGTCGGTGTGGTCCTGGTCGCGCAGGTCCAGGGACTCCTGCAGCGCCTGACGGGCCTGCTTCGCTTCTTCGCTCATGGAAAACACTCGTCCTTCGACTTCTCGGGTGTGGGCGGATCGGTCGGCTCGAGCCCTGGTGCGGGCGAGCCGGTCAGCGGCGTCGCGGGGTCTCCGCGGCGAGGGTGCTGACTACCGGACCCCGCCGCGGCTGGCGATGAGGAGTACCTGCCGCTGCATGCCTTCGAGGTTATGAGGACGTCCAACTATCCGGAAGGCACTGACCACGCACTGAGACGGCGTCTCAACCCAGCCACCTGCCCCGCATCCCGACACGTCCCCGGACGCACGGATGCCGTGCCCCCACCGAGGTGGGAGGCACGGCATCCGTCGAGGTCCGAGGACCTCAGCTCACTTGGCCAGCTTGCGCTTGAGCTCGGCCGCCGGCTTGAACGCGGCAGCGGTGCTCGCGGCGATCTCGAGGGCCTCACCCGTCTGCGGGTTGCGGCCGGTGCGGGCCGCGCGCTCACGCGTCTCGAAGATGCCGAAGCCCGGCAGCGACACCTTGTCGCCCGCGACGAGCGCCTCGGTGATGGCGTCGAGGACGGCGCCGATGGCGCGGTCGGCGTCGGCGCCGCTGAGCTCGGTGCTCTCGGCGACCTTGTTCTTGAGGTCCGAACGGTTCACAAACCCTCCTGAGTCTTGGTGCTGTTGACGGGCAACCCTAAGCACAGTCCGGCGTCGAACGCGCAACCGACCCGCGCAGACGTATGCCGTGCGCCCACCTCGGGAGGTGAGCGCACGGCATACGGGGGTTGCGTCAGCGACGCTGTGGCACAGCGGAGCTCAGTCGACGAGGTCCACGGTTCGCACGTCCGCGTCGACCTCGGAAGCAATCGCCTGGACGACGTCCGCGGGGATCTTGTTGTCGACCGTGAGGGCGACGAGCGCGGCCCCGGCGGCGTCGTCACGGTCGACCTGCATGCCGCCGATGTTGACGTCGGCCTCGCCGAGGAGACGGCCGATGACACCGACGACGCCCGGGCGGTCCTTGTAGGAGAAGAAGGCCATGTGGTCGCTGATCGGCACCTCGAGGTCGAAGCCGTTGATGCCGATGAGCTTCTGGACGAGCTTGGGTCCGGTGAGGGTGCCCGCGACCGAGACCGTCGTGCCGTCGGCAAGCGTGCCGCGCAGCGTCGTGACGTTGCGGAACTCGTCGGATACCGGGTCGGTGAGCAGGCGGACCTCGCAGCCGCGCTCCTTGGCGAGCAGCGGGGCGTTGACGTAGGTCACCGGGTCCTCGCTGATGTCGGTGAAGACACCCTTGAGCGCCGAGAGCTCCCAGACCGACACGTCGTGCTCGGTGATCTCGCCGCGGACGTCGACGTCGAGCTGGACGGGCACCGAGCCGGCGAGGCCGGTGAAGATGCGCCCGAGCTTCTCGACGAGGTCGATGCCGGGGCGGACCTCCTCGGCGACGGCGCCGCCGGAGACGTTGACCGCGTCGGGGACGAGGTCGCCGCCGAGGGCGAGGCGCACCGACTTGGCGACGGCGACGCCGGCCTTCTCCTGGGCCTCCTCGGTGGAGGCGCCGAGGTGCGGCGTCACGACGACCGACTCGTGCTCGAAGAGCGGGCTCTCGGTCGTCGGCTCCGTGGCGAAGACGTCGATGCCGGCGCCGGCGACGCGGCCCTCGGTGAGTGCCTCGGCGAGCGCCTCCTCGTCGACGATGCCGCCACGCGCGGCGTTGATGATCCGCACGGTCGGCTTGACCTTGGTGAAGGCGTCCTTGCCGAGGAGGCCGAGGGTCTCGGGCGACTTCGGCAGGTGGACGGTGATGAAGTCGGACTCGGCGAGGAGCTCGTCGAGCGAGACGAGGCGGGCGCCGAGCTGGCCGGCGCGCTGGGCCGAGACGTAGGGGTCGTAGGCGAGGATCTCCATGCCGAAGCCCTTGAGCCGCTCGGCGACGAGCTGGCCGATGCGGCCGAAGCCGACGACGCCGACCTTCTTGTCGAGGAGCTCGACACCGCCGTACTTGCTGCGCTTCCACGCGCCACCCTTGAGGGCCTGGTTGGCCGGGGCGATGTTGCGGGCCGTGGCGAGGAGCAGGCCGACGGCGAGCTCGGCCGCGCTCGTGATGTTGGAGGTCGGGGCGTTGACGACCATGACGCCGGCCTGGGTGGCGGCGGGGACGTCGACGTTGTCGAGGCCGACACCCGCGCGGGCGATGACCTTGAGGTTCTTGGCGGCCGCGATGGCCTCGGAGTCCATCTTCGTGGCGGAGCGGATGAGCACGGCGTCGACGTCGGACAGGGCCGGCAGGAGCTGGGAGCGGTCGGAGCCGTCGGTCTGACGGATCTCGAAGTCGGGCCCGAGGGCGTCGATGGTGGCCGGGCTGAGTTCCTCGGCGATCAGGACGATCGGCTTGCTCACGTGGGGTCCTTGGGGGTTGCGGGATGGGTGGTCGGGCACCTCGCTGTGCGCAGGCCGAGTCTAGGGCTGCGTTCAGCATGTGGATGGTGTCGCCCGGTATGTGACACGCCACAGTGGTCGCGTGAGGGTCCCAGCGAGCTCGCACAGAGCTCGCACGGAGCTCGGACGGAGCTCCGGCGGAGCCGGTGGAGACGGTCCCCGCACGCGGAGGAGGATGACGACATGCGCATCGTGGTGACGGGTGGGTCCGGCGACCTCGGCGGCCGCGTCGTCCGCGAGCTGCGGTGTCGAGGCCACGAGGCGGTGGCGGCGAGCCGCCGGACCGGCGTGGACCTCGCTACCGGGTCGGGGCTCGACGCCGTGCTGGAGGGTGCCGACGCGGTCGTCCACGCGGCGACCTCGCAGGCGCGTCCGCAGTCGGTGGACGTGGCGGGCGCCGCTCGCGTCGGAGAGAGCCTGCGCCGGCTCAGCTCGCCGGCCCACGTCGTGTCGGTCTCGATCGTCGGCTGCGACCGCGTGGCCTGGCCCTACTACCGCGCCAAGGTCGACGCCGAGCGCACCCTCGAGGCCGCGGGCGTCCCCGCCACCGTCGTCCGCGCCACGCAGTTCCACTCCCTCGCCGCGTTCCTCGCAGCGGCCGGCCGGGTCGGCCGCCTCTCCCTCGCCATCGGCGACATGCGCGTCCAGCCGGTCGACATCGACTGGGTCGCCCGGCGCCTCGCCGACGACGCGACCGGCCCTGCCCCGAGCGGCTACCGGCGCGCGACCGACCTCGCCGGGCCGACGGCATACACCGCTCCCGAGGTGGCGGCCCTCCTCGCGGTGCACGACGGTCGGCCCGCCCCGCGGGTCGTGCGGGTGCCACCGGTGCTGCCGGTGCTCAAGGGCTTCTCCGAGGGAGCGATCCTCCCCGGTCCGGACGCGGAGACCGGCGGCCGCACGTTCGAGGAGTGGCTCGTGACGCAGCCGGTCCCCCTCCCCCGGCGCTTCCACTCACCGACATGAGCGACGACCACGTCCTGTCGCCCGGGACCGCGCCGACGCCGTTCTCCGCGGCCGAGATCCGCGCGGGCTGCCCGGCCGGGCGCACGGTCGTCGTGCGGGTCGAGGACGCCGACGGGGTGCACCACCGCCGGAGCCGGTTCGCCGCGGTGACCGCCGAGGGGGCGACCTACGAGCGGGCCACCTGCGACGCGGACGGCGTCGTCGTGGGCGACCTCGCCGCGATGCCGGTGACATGGCTCGACCTGCAGCGCCACGCGTCGTTCCCCGAGGCGGCGACGACCCGCGACGAGGTCACGCTCGACCTGCCGCTCGGGCGCGAGGCGTGCTGGCGCTACGTCGTGCGCGAGGGCGAGGACGTGACGACCTTCTGGTTCGCGAAGGCACGAGCCGGTATGCCGGTCCAGGTCACCTCCGCGATCCGCGGCGTCGTGACGAGCACGTCCGTCATGGTCTCGGACCAGGTCGTGCCACCGTTCGACGGCTGAGGCCTTTCGGCGGCCGACACCGGACTGATACCCGATCCGGGACGTCGTGTGAGGACCGGTTACGGCCTGATACCGCGTCCCGCTCCCATGGTCGTGTGCCGCACCCGGCCGGGTCGGCTTCCACCGACCGGGAGACCGGTCCCCCACCGAAAGGACGCGCCATGCGCCCCAGCACTAGCACCAGCCGGCGAGCGGCCACCGCCGTCGCCACCATCGGCCTCGCGAGCCTCGTGACGCTCGCCCCGGCACACGCCCGCACCGACCCCGGAACACCGCTGCCCAGCGCGGGGACCCCCGCCGACGGCTCGCGCCTCGACAACGACCGGAGCGGGGCGGGCACGACGGAGGCCCCGCCGGACCGGACCTACGAGAGCAGCATCATCCAGCAGAACCTGTGGGACCTCGAGGACCGGCGGAGGGCCACGGCGCCTTCCGCCCCCGGCCCCGCGGCGGTGATCCGCGTCGACGACGACGCCGTGGAGTACCTCCAGATCGGCCTCGGCGCGCTGACGGGTGTCGCCCTGTTCGGTGCAGCGGCCGCAGCGGTCTCCGCGAGCCACCGCCGCCACGCCCACCCGGCGTGAGCACGCGACCCGAGTCACGGCATACCGACCACCGCACGACGACGCTCGCAGGCGCCGAGGGGTCGACAGTGCACGGCACGCCGTGCCCCATCCGGGGACACGGCGTGTCGTGCCTCGTCGACTCAGGAGGACCGAGCCGGCGGACGGTCAGCGGGCGGCGGAACCCTCGACGTAGTCGCTGTCGGTGTCGCTCTTGACCCACGACATGAGCTTGCGGAGCTCGCGGCCGGTGGCCTCGATCGGGTGCTGAGCACCCTTCTCCCGCAGCGCCTTGAACTCGGGAGCGCCCGCGTCCTGGTCGTCGATGAAGCGCTTGGCGAACGCGCCGTTCTTGATGTCGGCGAGGACGGCCTGCATGTTCTCCTTGACCGACGGGTCGATGACGCGCGGGCCCGAGACGTAGTCGCCGTACTCCGCGGTGTCGGAGACCGACCAGCGCTGCTTGGCGATGCCGCCCTCGATCATGAGGTCGACGATGAGCTTGAGCTCGTGGAGGCACTCGAAGTAGGCGACCTCGGGCTGGTAGCCCGCCTCGACGAGCGTCTCGAAGCCGTACATGACGAGCTGCGAGGCGCCGCCGCAGAGCACGGCCTGCTCACCGAAGAGGTCGGTCTCGCACTCCTCGGTGAAGGTCGTCCTGATGCCACCGGCGCGCAGGCCGCCGATGGCCTTCGCATAGGACTTCGCGAGGTCCCAGGCCGAGCCGGACGCGTCCTGCTCGACGGCGACGAGCACGGGCACGCCACGGCCGTCGACGTACTCACGGCGCACGAGGTGACCCGGGCCCTTGGGCGCGACCATGACGACGTCGGCACCCGGCTCGGGCGTGATGTAGCCGAAGCGGATGTTGAACCCGTGGCCGAAGAGCAGCGCCGCGCCCTCCTTGAGGTTGGGCTTGATCTCCTCGGCGTAGACCGTGCGCTGCACCTGGTCGGGCGTGAGGATGACGACGAGGTCGGCCTCGGCCGTCGCCTCGGCGACGGTCTTGACCGGCAGGCCCTCGGCCTCGGCCTTGGCCTTGCTCTTGCTGCCCTCGGCGAGACCGACGCGCACGTCGACCCCGCTGTCGCGCAGGCTGAGCGCGTGGGCGTGGCCCTGGCTGCCGTACCCGATGACGGCGACCTTGCGCCCCTGGATGATCGACAGGTCGGCGTCGTCGTCGTAGAACATCTCGGCCATGGTTCGGACTTCTCCTTGGGTTGTCGTGCGATGTGGTCTGGGGATCACCACGGCGTATGCCGGGTGCTCGGCGTGGGTGGTCAGGCGCCGCGCAGCGCGCGGTCGGTGATGGAGCGGGGGCCGCGCCCGATGGCGACGATGCCGGACTGGACGAGCTCGCGCACGCCGTAGGGCTCGAGCACCCCGAGCAGCGCGGTGAGCTTCTCGGCGTGGCCGGTGGCCTCGATGGTCACGGACTCGGTGGCGACGTCGACGACCTTGGCGCGGAAGAGCTGGACGAGCTCGAGCACCTGGCTGCGGGTCGCGGCGTCGGCGCGGACCTTGATGAGCATGACCTGCCGCTGGACGGCCGAGGCCGCGTCGAGCTCGACGACCTTGAGCACCTCGACGAGCTTGTTGAGCTGCTTGGTCACTTGCTCGAGCGGGAGGTCCTCGACGTCGACGACGACGGTGATGCGGGAGATCTCGTCGTGCTCCGTCTGGCCCACGGCGAGGCTGTGGATGTTGAAGCCGCGTCGCGAGAAGAGGCCGGCGATGCGGGCGAGGACACCGGGCTTGTTCTCGACGAGCACCGACAGGGTGTGCTGGGACATCACTTCTCCTCACCGTCGGTCGCGGCGTCGCTGCCCCGCGCGCCGTCCGGCTCGCTGTGGTCGGCGTCCTCGTCCTGCGGGATCGCCTCGGACTCCTCGCGGTCCCACTGTGGCGCGGTGTCCTTCGCGACCTGGATCGCGTCGTTGCTCACGCCGGCGGGCACCATCGGCCACACCATCGCGTCACGGTGGACGACGAAGTCGACGAGCACGGGGCGGTCGTTGATCGCCATCGCCTGCCGGATCGTCTCGTCGACGTCCTCCGGGCGCTCGCACCGCAGTCCGGCACAGCCGTAGGCGTCGGCGAGCTTGACGAAGTCGGGGATGCGCGTGCCGTCGGCCGACGTGTGCAGGTCGGTGTTGGAGTAGCGCTCGTTGTAGAAGAGCGACTGCCACTGGCGGACCATGCCGAGGCTGCTGTTGTTGATGACGGCGACCTTGATCGGGATGTTGTTGATGACGCAGGTGGCGAGCTCCTGGTTCGTCATCTGGAAGCAGCCGTCGCCGTCGATCGCCCACACGGTGCGGTCCGGCTCGCCGACCTGGGCACCCATGGCGGCGGGGACGGCATACCCCATCGTCCCGAGGCCACCGGAGTTGAGCCAGGCGCGCGGACGCTCGTACTGGACGAACTGGGCCGCCCACATCTGGTGCTGGCCGACGCCGGCGACGTAGACCGCCTCGGGGCCGACGAGGGCGCTGAGCCGCTCGAGGACGTACTGCGGGGCGAGCGTGCCGCCCTCGGGCTCGGTGTAGCCGACGGGGAAGTCTCGCTTCCAGCCCTGGGTCCGCTCGCGCCACTCGGCGTAGTCGCCACCGTGGCCCGCGTCGATCTCGCTGTCGACCGACTCGATGAGGTCGACGAGGACGTCCTTGCAGGAGCCGACGATCGGCACGTCGGCCTTGCGGTTCTTGGAGATCTCGGCGGGGTCGATGTCGGCGTGGATGACCTTGGCCTCGGGCGCGAACGTCGACAGCTGACCGGTGACCCGGTCGTCGAAGCGGGCGCCGAGGGTGATGAGCAGGTCGGCCTTCTGCAGGGCCGTGACCGCGGCGACCGAGCCGTGCATGCCGGGCATGCCGAGGTGGAGCTCGTGGCTGTCGGGCAGGGCGCCGCGGGCCATGAGGGTCGTGACGACGGGGATGCGGGTGAGCTCGACGAACTGGCGCAGCTCCTCGCAGGCGTCGGCGCGGATGACCCCGCCACCCACGTAGAGCACCGGGCGCTCGGCTGCGCCGATGAGCTTGGTCGCCTCGCGGATCTGCTTCGCGTGCGGGCGCGTCACCGGGTGGTAGCCGGGCAGGTCGATCCGCGGCGGCCACGCGAAGGTCGTCCTCGCCTGGAGTGCGTCCTTGCTGATGTCGACGAGCACCGGGCCGGGCCGGCCGGTCGAGGCGATGTGGAAGGCCTCGGCGATGACGCGCGGGATCTCGGCCGGGTCGGTGACGAGGTAGTTGTGCTTCGTGATCGGCATCGTGATGCCGCGGATGTCGGCCTCCTGGAAGGCATCCGTGCCGATGGCGGCGCTCGCCACCTGTCCGGTGATGGCGACGATCGGGACCGAGTCCATGTGGGCGTCCGCGAGCGCGGTGACGAGGTTCGTGGCACCCGGGCCGGACGTCGCCATGCAGACGCCGACCTTGCCCGTCGCGGAGGCGTAGCCCTCGGCGGCGTGGCCGGCGCCCTGCTCGTGGCGCACGAGGATGTGGCGCACCTTGACCGAGTCGAGCAGCGGGTCGTAGGCGGGGAGGATCGCGCCGCCGGGGATGCCGAAGACCGTGTCGACCTCCATGGACTCGAGCGAGAGGACGAGGCTCTGGGCCCCCGTCACCTGGAGGGGCGCCTTCGCCCGTGCCTGCTGGGCCAGCCGCGCCGGGGAGGGCGCTGCCTGGGTCTCGCTCACGTCGTCACCATCTTCGATCGGAGTTGTGTCGTTGTCGGTCTGGGGTGCTGCGTGTGGCCACAAAAAAACCCTCCCGTCCCCCGAGTGGGGACGACGGAGGGAGGCGCCTGGCCGGACCTGTCAGGAGGGGCCGGGCGCCGGGGGAAGTACGAGGAGTCGGGACACAGGACGACTCTCCCGCCCGCCCGTGCCTGTGTCAACGTGTGAGACGACACATCCCACGATGCGGTCGCTCCGCGCGCTCGCAGCCGTTCCGCAGCGGAACCGCAGCGGACGCGCGGACGCTGCGCGGACAGCACCACTCACGGCAGAGGGGAACTCGTCATGAAGGTCCGCATCGCCCTCGTGGGGGCGCTCGCGGCGGTCGGCCTCACGGTCACGACCGCTGTCCCGGCGAACGCCGCCACGGTCGCGAGCCCGCTCGGCATCGCCGACCCGGGCTACTCGCGCATCGGCTCCACCTGGTACCTCACCGGCACGGGCAGCTCGGACTCGGGGATCATGCCCGTCCTCAGCCGCACCTCGCCCACCGGCACCTACACGAAGATCGGCCGGGTCGACGCCAACCGCGCCGGCTTCAGCAAGTACTGGGCGCCGCACATCGTCAAGCGCGGCACGTCGTACTTCGCGTTCTTCAGCGCGAGCAAGGACGGCGCGAAGCCGTGCGTCTACTACGCCTCCTCGACCCGCGTCGCCGGCGGCTACTCCGCCCCGCGGCTGCTCACCTGCGGCGGCGGTGGCGGACGCGAGGCCATCGACGCCTCGACCTACGTCACGACCGAGGGCAACACCTACCTCGTGTGGCGCAGCGGCGTGCACAACCTGGGCTTCCCTCGCGGCGACTACGACATTCTCGCGAGGCGGCTCACCTTCAGCGGCGGCTCGGCGTCGTTCGCCTCCGGGTCGAGCAACGACAACCTGCTGCACCGCACGGCAGACGAGGTCTACGAGGCACCGAGCCTCGTGCGCCACGGCGGCAAGGTCTGGCTCTTCGTCTCCCGCAACCGATACGACACCAACGCCTACTACACCGCGGTCTACTCGGCCGACACGATCCACGGCACCTTCACCTTCCGCAAGAACCTCATGAAGACCGGCCAGGGCTACGGCTACGGCCCCGGCGGCGCCGAGGTCGAGAAGGCCGCGGACGGCTCGACCTGGATCGCGTTCCACGTCTGGAAGGACAGCAAGCCCACGCCGAGCACCCCGGGCAAGCGCATCCTCAAGACCGCGAAGCTCGACTGGGTGAACGGGCTCCCGGTCGTCCGCTGAGGGCGGACCTCGTCGACGAAGGCGGGCACACGGCATACGGAGGACCTTCTCGTATGCCGTGTGCCCGCCTCGTCGTGAGAGTGCCGTGCCGCTGCGGTCAGTCGCAGACGGCGCCCCGGCTCGCGGAGCCGACGAGCTTGCGGTACTTCGCGAGGACGCCGCGGGTGTACTTCGGCGCCGGGTGCGTCACGCCCTCGGAGCGACGGCGGGCGAGCTCGTCGTCGTCGACGAGGAGGTCGAGCGTGCCGTTCGCGACGTCGAGGCGGATGCCGTCGCCGTCGCGGACGAAGGCGATCGGACCCTCGTCGACGGCCTCGGGGGCGACGTGCCCGACGCAGAGACCGGTCGTACCGCCGGAGAAGCGGCCGTCGGTGAGGAGGAGGACGTCCTTGCCGAGGCCGGCACCCTTGATGGCGCCGGTGACCGCGAGCATCTCGCGCATGCCGGGACCGCCCTTGGGTCCCTCGTAGCGGATGACGACGACGTCCTTGGGCTTGAGCGAGCCCTGCTCGACGGCGTCCATCGCGGCGCGCTCGCCGTCGAAGACCCTGGCCGTGCCCTCGAAGACGTCGGTGTCGAAACCGGCGGACTTGACGACCGCCCCCTCGGGCGCGAGGGAACCGCTGAGGATCGTGAGGCCGCCGGTCCGGTGGATGGGCTCGGCCATGGCTCGCACGACGTGGCCGTCCGGGTCCGGCGGACGGATGTCGGCGAGGTTCTCGGCGACGGAGCGGCCGGTCACGGTGAGGGCGTCGCCGTGGAGCAGGCCGGCGTCAAGCAGCGCCTTCATGACGACCGGCACGCCGCCGACGCGGTCGATGTCGGTCATGACGAACTGGCCGAAGGGCTTGACGTCGGCGAGGTGCGGCACCCGCGAGCCGATGCGCTGGAAGTCGCCGATGGTGAGGTCGACCTCGGCCTCGTGCGCGATGGCGAGGAGGTGGAGGACGGCGTTGGTGGAGCCGCCGAAGGCCATGACGACGGCGATGGCGTTCTCGAACGCCTCCTTGGTCATGATCTGGCGGGCGGTGATGCCCTTGCGGAGCAGCTCGACAACGGCCTCGCCGGACTTGCGGGCGAACCCGTCACGGCGGCGGTCGGTCGCCGGCGGGGCGGCCGAGCCGGGCAGGGACATGCCCATCGCCTCGGCGACCGAGGCCATGGTGTTGGCGGTGTACATGCCACCGCAGGCGCCCTCGCCGGGACAGATGGCGCGCTCGATGGCGTCGACGTCCTCGCGCGACATCTTGCCCGCGGCGCAGGCCCCGACGGCCTCGAAGGCGTCGATGATCGTCACGGTCTTCTCGGAGCCGTCCGAGAGCTTCGCGATACCGGGGAGGATCGACCCGGCATACAGGAAGACCGACGAGAGGTCGAGGCGCGCGGCGGCCATGAGCATGCCCGGCAGCGACTTGTCGCAGCCGGCGAGCAGGACCGAGCCGTCGAGCCGCTCGGCGTTCATGACCGTCTCGACCGAGTCGGCGATGATCTCGCGCGACACGAGCGAGAAGTGCATGCCCTCGTGGCCCATCGAGATGCCGTCGGAGACCGAGATCGTGCCGAACTCGAGGGGGTAGCCGCCGCCGGAGTGCACACCGTCCTTGACCGCCTTGGCCAGCCGGTCGAGCGAGAGGTTGCAGGGCGTGATCTCGTTCCACGAGCTCGCCACCCCGATCTGAGGCTTGACCCAGTCGTCGTCACCCATGCCGACAGCCCGGAGCATGCCGCGTGCTGCGGTCTTCTCGAGGCCGTCGGTGACGTCGCGTGAACGGGGCTTGATGTCGGGCGCGTCGCTCATGCGGCAACTCTAGGACGCGCGTCCACGGGGTGGGACGCCGATCTCACCTCTCGGCCAGGGCGAGGTCCGGCTCCCCGCTGGCGTCGCGCTGCGCGAAGCGGGCGGGCGTCCCGCCGATGCGGCGCGGCCACCAGAAGCGGTCGCCGAGGACGAGCGCGATGGCCGGCACGAGCACGGTGCGGACGACGAGGGTGTCGAGGAGGACGCCGACGCAGATGACGACGCCGAGCTGGGCGAGGACGACGAGCGGCAGGACGCCGAGCACCGCGAACACCGCGGCGAGGAGGATGCCCGCGCTCGTGATGACGCCGCCCGTGGCGGCGAGGGCGCGCAGCATGCCCTCGTGGGGCCCGTGCGAGCGGCCCTCCTCGGCGGCCCGGGTGACGAGGAAGATGTTGTAGTCGACACCGAGGGCCACGAGGAAGACGAAGGCGAGGAGCGGGACGCTGTTGTCGAGGCGCTCGAACCCGAACACCTGGGTGAAGAGCACCCACGAGATGCCGAGGCTCGCGAGGTAGGTGGCGACGACCGTGCCGACGAGGACGACGGGGGCGACGACGGAGCGCAGCAGCGCACCGAGGGCGAGGAGGACGAGCCCGAGGATGAGCGGGAAGATGAGCAGCCGGTCCCGGCCGGACGCCTCGGCCTCGTCGATCGCCTCGGCGTCGGTCCCGCCGACGTGGGTGTCGCCGAGGTCGGCGACCGCGGCCCGGATGTCACGGACCGACTGCTCGGCGGCGTCCGATCCCGGGTCCGACTCGAGGACGGCCTGGACCTCGCTCACCCCACCGGCACTTGCGACGATCCGCGTCGAGGAGACGCCCTCGACGCCCTTGACGGTGGAGTCGAGGGTGCTCGCCTCGACGCCGCGGGAGACGACGATGACGGGGTCGGCCGAACCCGCGGGGAACGACTCGGCGAGCCGCTCCCCCGCGGCGATCGCCTCGGGCTTCTCGAGGAACTGGTCGGGCCCGTCGAGCCCGGTGCGGATCTGGGTCAGGCCCGCCGCCGCGAGGGCGAGGAGGACGACGGTGACGCCGGCGAAGCGGGCGGGGTGGCGGCTCACCGCGTCACCGACGCGGCGCCACAGCGAGCGCGAGTCGGCGAGGCTCGCCTCACCGGTGCGCGGCACCTTGGGCCAGAAGATCCAACGGCCGAAGACGACGAGGGCGGCCGGCAGGACGACCAGCACGAAGACGGCGGCGACGACGACGCCGACGGCACAGGCGAGCCCGAGACCCCTGGTCGTCGGGAAGACGGAGAGGAGCAGGGTGAGCAGGCCGAGGACGACGGTGGTGGCACTGGACAGGACGGCTTCCGCGGTGCGGGCGAGGGCGTGCGCCATCGCCTCGCGACGGTCCTCGATGACCCGCAGCTCGTCGCGGTAGCGCGAGATGAGCAGGAGCGCGTAGTCGGTGCCGGCGCCGAAGACGAGCACCGAGAGGATGCCGATCGTCGACTCGTCCCACCGGACGTCGAAGGCGGCGAGGGTGCGTGTGGCGAGGGTCGCGGCGAGCTGGTCGGCCGCGCCGACGACGGTGAGGGGCACGAGCCAGAGCACGGGGCTGCGGTAGGTGACGATGAGGAGGAGCGCCACGACCGACGCGGTCGCCGCCAGCAGGCGGAAGTTCGCACCGTCGAAGACTGCGCCGAGGTCGGCCTGGATGGCGGAGGGCCCGGTCACCTGCGCGGTGACGCCGTCGGGCAGGCCGGCCCTGGCCGCCGTGCGGAGGTCGGCGACGACCTCGATGTTCTCGTCGTTGTCCTGTGCCACGACGGGCACGACGACGATGGCGGCGGTGCCGTCCTCGGCCACGACCGGCGGCGCACCCGTCGCGCCCGGCAGCTCGCGGGCGATGCGCTGCACCGCGCCCAGCTGCTCCTGGGTGAGTGCGGAATCGCTGCTGAAGAGCACGACGGCGGCCGCGCCCTGGTCCTCCGGGAGCTGCTCCCGCAGCTCGGCCGCGGCCCGGCTGTCCGAACCGAGCGGCAGCATGACGTTGGCCGTCGGCCCCCGCTCCGCCTGGCCGACGGCGCCGATGACGGCACCCGCGCCGAGCAGGGCGAGGAGGGCGACGATCCCGGCGACCCACCGCCGGGTGACGAGTGCAGCGAACGCGCGCATGGCCGTCCTTCGATAGAGTGGTTCGGTCGGTAACTCATCAAGTTACTAAGTAGGTGAGCGATATTAGCGAACGTCGAGACCCGTCGACAACCCGGCAACAGGCGTCTGCCGACGATGTCGCGCGCCCGGACGCGCGAGCCCCCGAGGAGCGAACGACCGCGCGGTCGGTCGCCCCGGCATACGAGCACTCCCCGTCGCTCGAGGCGCTCGAGGAGCTCGTCGCCCTCGCCGCGCAGACGCCGCAGGCCGTGGCGCGCCGCGGTGGGCTCTCGGTCTCCGAGCTGCACTCGCTGCGCCACCTCTCCTCGACGCCCATGGGACCCGTCGAGCTCGCCCGGGTCCTCGGGGTGACGTCCGCCGCCTCGTCCGGCGTCGTCGACCGGCTCGTCGCGCGCGGGCACGCCGAGCGCCGGCCACGTGCCGACGACGGCAGGCGCACCGAGGTCGTCGTCACCGAGTCCGGGCGCCGCGAGATCTTCGCGCTCCTCGCGCCGATGTTCACCTCGCTCGCGGAGACCGACAACGCCCTCACGGCCGAGGAGCGGGTCGTCGTCGAGCGCTACCTGCGCGGCGCCATCGCCGCCCTGCGCTCGGTGATGTGACGCTGTTGCGGGCTCCGGCGGAACCGGGCCGGCGGCGTCAGCCCTCGGCCGGCGCGCGCTCGGCGCGGGCGACGTGGAAGCGGTCGAGCCGCGCGATGCCCGCGGCGAGGTCGCCCCATCGGCCCGAGAACCGCAGGACGGCCACCCCGGCGGTCGGGTAGCCCCGGCTCATGAGCTCGTGCGCCTGCTCGCTGCCGTCGCCCTCGGCGAGGATCGACGCGAGCGCCGGGATGCCCGGCGCGTGGCCCACGAGCATGACGACGTTGGCGTCGTCGTCGGCCTCGCGCACGACCTCGAGGAGCCGGTCGGCCGATGCGTCGTAGATCCGGTGCTCCTCCCGGATGTCGGCCTCGGAGCAGCCGGCGCTCCAGATTCCCTCGCACGTCTGCACCGCCCGGACGGCGGTCGAGCAGAACACCTCGTCGACGCCGATCCCCTGGTCGCACAGCCACCGCCCTGCGGCGACCGCGTCGCGCTGGCCGCGGTCGGTGAGCTCTCGCTCGTGGTCCGCGTCGTAGCCACCCTGCTCGGCCTTGGCGTGGCGCACGAGGACGAGCGTCCGGTCCTCAGCAGCGGAGGTCATGACCCGATCTTGCCCCTGCACGGGCCCGATGTCAGGTCTTGACAACCGGGCGCACGAGGTGGTGCGGCGCGTCGCCCGCGGCGAGCCGCGTGAGCTGGTCTCGCAGCAGCGCCGACATCCGCGGGAGGAGCGCAGTCGTGTTGCCACCGGCATGCGGGGTGATGAGGACGCCGGGCGCGGTCCAGAGGGGATGACCGTCGGGCAGCGGCTCGGGGTCGGTGACGTCGAGGGCCAGCGAGAGGCGTCCGGCGTGGGCGACGAGGGCGTCCGTGTCCGCGACCGGTCCGCGTGCGACGTTGACGAGGAGGGCCCCGTCGGGCATGGCCGAGAGGAAGGCGTCGTCGACGAGGTGGTGGGTCGCGTCGTTGAGCGGGACGATGACGATGACGACGTCGTGCTCGGGCAGCAGCCGCTCGAGCTCGTCGATCCCGTGCACCGTGTCGACGATCTCGTCACCGGCCCGCGCACGCGACGCGACGGCGGTCAGCGACACCTCGAAGGCATTGAGCCGCACCGCGATCGCCTTGCCGACCGACCCGTATCCGACGACGAGCACGCGACGATCGGCGAGCGAGGTCCGCGTGCCGAGCGGCACCCACCGGGCCTCGTCACCCGAGCGCACGGCGTCGGGGATGCCCCTGAGGGAGGCGAGAACCATGCCGACGGTGAGCTCGGCGGTGGCGGCGTCGTAGACGCCGGCCGCGTTGGCGACCGCCACCTGCTCGGGCACGACCTCGAGCACCCCGTCGAACCCGGCCGACTGGAGCTGCACGAGCCGCAGGTCGGGCAGCTGCGTCACCGATCCCAGCGCCGACGCTGCTCCGAGGTAGGGCGCCACGACGACCTCGATCCTGCCGTCGGGGGCCTCGTCGCCGGCCGGGTCCCAGAGGACGGTCTCGACGCCGGGCACCTCGCCGACGGCGTCGCGCAGGACGGGATCGGGGAACGAGACGACGACCATGGCCACGACCCTAGGTGACCGTCTCCTGCGGACTTGCTGGGAGTCCATGTCGCGGCCTCGCCCTCGGCAGCCGCTTCGGGGCACGATCGGGTATGCCGTCCCCTCGCCGCCCGTTGACCGCTCTCGTCGCCCTCGGGCTCACCTGTGCCCTCACGGCGTGCGGCGGAGCCGACGACGACGCGCCCGATGGTGCGACGACAGCTCCCTCGGCGAGCTCCGGTTCGGCGTCCCCGTCGTCCGCCTCGCCGTCCCCGAGCGCGTCGTCCACGGGGACCACGACGCCGAGCCGCACGGTCCCGGCTGGGGCACCGAGCGACGTCGTCACCGGGCTCGACGTGCCGTGGGCGGTCGCCTTCCTCCCGGGCGGCGACGCGCTCGTCACCCTGCGCGACGAGGCCGAGGTCGTGAGGGTCTCCCCCACCGGACGGCGCACGAGCGTGGGGACCGTGCCCGGCGTCGACCCCGGCGGCGAGGGCGGCCTGCTCGGCGTGGCCGTCTCTCCGACCTTCGCCGAGGACTCGACGGTGCACCTCTACCTCACCTCGGCGGACGACAACCGCGTCGTGCGGACGACCCTTGGGGCAGGCGGGTTCGGGCCGATGACACCGGTGCTCACCGGCATACCCAAGGCCCGCAACCACAACGGAGGACGGATCGCGTGGGGACCGGACGGCTTCCTCTACGTCGCGACCGGCGACGCCGCCCAGCCCGACCGGGCACAGGACCGGCGCAACCTCGGCGGCAAGATCCTGCGTGTCACCGCGGACGGGAAGCCGGCGCCGGGCAACCCCGTCGCGGGGAGCCGCATGTGGAGCATGGGGCACCGCAACGTGCAGGGCCTGGCATGGGGCGCGGACGGCACGATGTATGCGAGCGAGTTCGGGCAGAACACGTGGGACGAGCTCAACGTCATCACCCCCGGCGCGAACTACGGCTGGCCCGAGGTGGAGGGCATCGAGCAGAGGGACGGCTTCGTCGCACCGATCGCCCAGTGGTCGACCGACGACTCGTCGCCGAGCGGGATCGCCGTGGGCGCCGACGGCGCGGTCTACATGGCCGCCCTGCGCGGGGAGTCGCTGTGGAAGGTGCCGGTGTCGGGGGCAAGGCGCACCGGTGAGCCGGTTCGCCTGCTGGAGAACAGGTTCGGCCGTCTGCGGGATGCCGTCGCCGCACCCGACGGCACGTTGTGGGTGCTGACGAGCAACACCTTCCGCGGCGACCCGAAGCGCGGCGACGACCGGGTGCTGCGGGTGCCCGTGGGGTGACAACCCTCCCGGCCCGTCCGGGCCTGAGTACGTTGGCAGACAGCGGTGGGCACCGTCGCCCACCACCCCACGAGAGGCGGCACCACCCATGGCTGCAGTTGACGACATCCTCCGGAACCTTCCGATCGACCAGCTGGCCCAGCAGGTCGGCGCCGACCCGCAGGAGGTCCAGCAGGCCGCCCGGGCGGCGCTGCCCGCCCTGCTCGGCGGGCTGCAGGCCAACGCACAGGACCCCGGCGGCGCGAGCTCGATCGTCGAGGCGCTCGGCCAGCACGACGACGACCTGCTGCAGGGCGGGGTCGACCTCGGGCAGGTCGACCAGCAGGACGGCGAGAAGATCGCGTCGCACATCTTCGGGTCCAACGAGGAGCAGGTCTACTCCGCCCTCGGATCGTCGTCGAGCGCGAGCGGCGGGCTCGTCCGGCGCCTCATCCCGATCCTCGCCCCGATCGTCCTGTCCTACCTCGCCCAGAGGGTCCTCAAGGGCGGCGGCGGAGGGATCGGCGGAGGTGGCGCGACCGCCCCTTCGACCACCGACAACTCGGCCCAGGGCGGACCCGGATCACTCGACTCGATGCTCCAGGACGTCCTCGGCGGTGCCCTCGGTGGTGGCACGACTCAGCAGGCGCCCGCGCCGACGCAGCAGGGGCAGGGCTCGGCCGGCGGGTCGATCATCGACATCCTCGGCGGCCTCCTCGGAGGCGGCCGCCGCTGAAGGGCCGACTTCTTGCCCTTTTCGTCCCGAGGAGCGCAGCGACGACGGGACGAAAAGGGCAAGAAGTCGGACGAGCGAGCAGGGGTGGGTCAGCTGGTGAGCTTGGCGAGGATGATCTCGCGGGCCTTGCCTGCGTCGGCCTGACCCTTCATCTCCTTCATGACCTGGCCGATGAGCGCGCCGGCGGCCTGGACCTTGCCGTCGCGGACCTTCTGCGCGACGTCGGAGTTGGCCTCGATGACCCTGTCGACGGCCGCCTCGAGGGCGCCGTCGTCCTGGACGAGCTCGAGGCCACGGGCGTCGGCCACCTCGGTGGGGGTGCCCTCGCCGTCGAGCACGCCCTCCCAGGCCTGACGGGCCATCGAGTCGTTGAGCCGGCCCGAGGTCACGAGGCCCTCGAGCTCGACGACGTGCGCCGGGACGATCGAGCGTGCTGCGGCATACGAGGCGACGTCGGTGCCCTCGGCGTTGGCGCGACGGGCGATCTCGCCGGACCACCACTTGCGTGCGCCCGCGGGGGTCGCGCCGGCCTCGACGGTCTCGCCGATGAGGTCGACGAGCCCGGCGTTGAGCACGTCGCGCATCTCGAGGTCGCTGAAGCCCCAGTCGGACTGGAGACGCTTGCGGCGCTGGGCCGGCGGCTCGGGCAGCGTGGCGCGCAGCTCCTCGACCGTCTCGCGCGAGGGCGCCACCGGGACGAGGTCGGGCTCGGGGAAGTAGCGGTAGTCGTCGGCGTCGGACTTCGGGCGGCCCGACGTCGTCATGCCGGTGTCCTCGTGCCAGTGCCGCGTCTCCTGGAGGACCGAGCCCCCGGCCTGGAGGATCGCTCCGTGGCGGCACATCTCGTAGCGGACGGCGCGCTCGACCGAGCGCAACGAGTTGACGTTCTTGGTCTCGGTGCGGGTGCCGAGCGTCGTCGAGCCCTTGGGCATGAGCGAGAGGTTGACGTCGCAGCGCATCGAGCCCTGCTCCATCTTGACGTCGGAGACGTCGAGCGCCTTGAGCAGGTCGCGCAGGGTGGCGACGTAGGCGCGGGCCACCTCGGGTGCGCGCTCCCCCGCACCGCGCAGCGGCTTGGTGACGATCTCGATGAGCGGGATGCCGGCGCGGTTGTAGTCGACGAGCGAGTGCGTCGCGCCGTGAATGCGCCCGGTCGACCCGCCGACGTGCAGCGACTTGCCCGTGTCCTCCTCCATGTGCGCCCGCTCGATCTCGACGCGGAACGTCGAGCCGTCGTCGAGCTCGACGTCGAGGTAGCCCTCGAAGGCGATCGGCTCGTCGTACTGCGAGGTCTGGAAGTTCTTGGGCATGTCCGGGTAGAAGTAGTTCTTCCGAGCGAACCGGCACCACTGCGCGATCTCGCAGTTGAGCGCGAGACCGATGCGGATCGCCGACTCGACGGCCTTCTCGTTGACGACCGGCAGCGCGCCGGGCAGGCCGAGGCAGACCGGGCAGACCTGCGTGTTGGGCTCGGCCCCGAACTCGGTGGCACACCCGCAGAACATCTTCGTGTTGGTGCCGAGCTCGACGTGGACCTCGAGCCCGAGCACGGGGTCGTAGGAGGCGAGGACGTCGTCCCAGGCGATCGTCGCCTCGGTGTCCACAACGGTCATGTCAGGCCTCCTTCGAGGTGGCGGCGGAGAGGTCGGGGGCACGGTCGAGCAGCGGCCCGCCCCACGCGGCGTGGAGCCGCTGCTCGAGTGCCGAGCCGACGGCATACAGGCGCTCGTCGGCAGCGGCGGGCGCGAGGATCTGGAAGCCCGCGGGCAGGCCGTCCTCGTCCGCGAGGCCGCTCGGAAGCGACATGCCGGGGACGCCGGCGAGGTTGGCGGGGATCGTCGCGATGTCGTTGAGGTACATCGCCATCGGGTCGTCGAGCTTGTCGCCGAAGCGGAAGGCCGTCGTCGGCGCGGTCGGCGAGACGAGGACGTCGGCGGTCTCGAACGCCTTGGCGAAGTCGTCGGCGATGAGGCGGCGGACCTTCTGCGCCGAGCCGTAGTAGGCGTCGTAGTAGCCCGACGAGAGGGCGTAGGTGCCGAGGATGATGCGGCGCTTGACCTCGTCGCCGAAGCCGGCGTCGCGCGTCGCGGCCATGACCTGCTCCGCGCTCGGGTCGTCGATCCCCTCGGGGAGCACGCGCAGGCCGTAGCGCATGGCGTCGAACTTCGCGAGGTTGCTCGAGGCCTCCGACGGGAGGATGAGGTAGTAGGCCGCGAGGGCCGAGGTGAAGCTCGGGCACGAGACCTCGACGACCTCGGCGCCGGCGTCGACGAGGTGCTGCACCGACTCCTCGAAGCGCTGCTGCACCCCGGCCTGGAAGCCCTCGCCGGTGAGCTCGCGGACGATGCCGATGCGCATCCCCGAGACGTCGGCGCGGCGCGCTGCCTCGACGACGGCGGGCACGGGCGCGTCGATCGACGTCGAGTCCATCGGGTCGTGACCGCCCATGACCTCGTGGAGCAGCGCGGCATCGAGGACGGTGCGGGTGCACGGGCCGGCCTGGTCGAGCGACGAGGCGAGCGCGACGAGGCCGTAGCGGGAGACCCCGCCGTAGGTCGGCTTGGTCCCGACGGTCCCGGTGACGGCCGCGGGCTGACGGATCGAGCCGCCGGTGTCGGTGCCGGTCGCGAGCGGCGCCTGGAACGACGCGACGACCGCGCTGGAGCCACCACCGGAGCCACCGGGGATGCGCTCGAGGTCCCACGGGTTGCGGGTCGGGCCGTAGGCCGAGTGCTCGGTCGAGGACCCCATCGCGAACTCGTCCATGTTGGTCTTGCCGAGGATCGGCATGCCGGCGGCCTTGATGCGGGTGACGACGGTCGCGTCGTAGGGCGGGATCCACCCCTCGAGGATTCGGCTGCCGCACGTCGTCGGCAGGCCCTTGGTCGTCATGACGTCCTTGACGGCGATCGGGACGCCGGCGAGCCGGTGGAGCTGCTCCCCGGCGGCGCGCCGCGTGTCGATGTCGCGGGCGGTCGCGAGGGCACCCTCGCGGTCGACGTGGAGGTAGGCGTGGACGTCGCCGTCGACGGCGTCGGTCCGGTCGAGCAGCGCCTGCGTCACCTCGACCGAGCTCGTCGCCCCGGAGGTGAGGAGGTCGGCGAGCTCGGCGGCGCTGGCGCGGGTCAGGTCTGTGGTCACGTCGGTCCTTGCGGTCTGGGTCTGCGTCGTGCGGGGGAGGAACGGTGGGGTATGCCGGGAGCTCACCTCACGGCATACGGTCGCGTCGTCAGTCCTCGTCGAGGATGCGGGGGACGGAGAAGCGCTGCTGGTCGGCCTCGGGGGCGCCCGCGAGGGCCGCCTCGGCGCCGAGGCTGGGCCGGACGACGTCGGGTCGCGTGACGTTGACGATCGGCATCGGGTGGCTCATCGGCTCGACGCCCTCGATGGGCGCCTGCTGGACGACGGCGACCGACTCGAGGATGACGCCCAGCTCGCCGACCATCCTGTCGAGCTCGGCGTCGGAGAGGTCGATGCGGGCGAGACCGGCGAGGTGCGCCACGTCGTCGCGGGTGAGTTCAGCCATGGGCGCCAGTCTAGGACTCCGCGGGTCGGGCCCCGGTCACCGCTCCGGCAGCCGTGGCGGCTGCCCAGCGGCGGCTGCCGGGAACGCGACGGAGCCGCCCACGGGTGTCGTGGGCGGCTCCGGGCCGCGCGGTGCTCGCGCCGTGCGCCGCGGCCTGGCAGGGGGTGCCGCGACGGAGCGGGCGTGGGCTAGCGCGGTGCCTTGACGGCGAGCACGGGGCACTCGGCGTCGAGGAGGACCTTCTGTGCCTGGCTGCCGAGCAGGAGCTTGCCGACCGGCGTGCGCCGGCGGACCCCGATGACGATGAGCTCGGCGTTGGTCTGCTCGGCGAGCTCCACGAGGACTTCCGCCGGGTCCTTGCGGTGCACGGCGTGCGAGATCTCGTAGTCGAGACCCGACGCGTCGAGCTCGGCCCGCAGGTCGGTGAGCTGGGCGTCGTCGACGTAGCGGTTGTCGGCCGACGCCGCCCCGGTGCTCGCGTTGACGACGAGGAGCCGGCTGCCGCGGCCACGGGCCTCGACGACGGCCGCGTCGAGCGCCGCACGACCCTCCTTGGTGGGCACGAACCCCACGATGACCGGCATGTCAGGCTCCTTCGCTGTTGGCGTGCTGCTGCAGGCGGGTGCCATCAGGGCCCGAGGTCGGGTCCTCCGGCGGGGTGCGGCGCTTCTGGACCTGCGCCCACACCAGGGGGACGAGGACGACGAGCAGCACGAGGGTGTAGACGACCTTCGAGAAGGTCGTGTTGACGAGGCCCGAGAGGTGCCCGTCGCTGATCTGGAGCGCTCGCCGCATGAAGACCTCGGCTCGCGGGGCGAGGATGAGGCCGACGATGAGCGGCACGACCGGGAGGCCGTAGCGCCGCATCGCGAAGCCGAGCCCGCCGATGAGCAGGAGCAGCCAGAGGTCGAACGCCGTGCCGTTGGCCGCGTAGGCGCCGAGCGACGCGAACATGAGGATGCCGGCATACAGGTAGGGCCTGGGGATGAGCAGGAGCTTGGCCCACAGACCGGCCATCGGCAGGTTGAGCGCGAGGAGCATCGCGTTGCCGATGAGGAGGCTCGCGATGAGCGTCCACACGAGCGGGCCCTGCTCGTCGAAGAGGCGCGGACCGGGCTGGATGCCGTAGGTCTGGAAGGCGAGGATCATGACGGCCGCGGTCGCGGTCGTCGGGATGCCGAGGGTGAGGAGCGGGACGAGGCTGCCGGCCGCCGAGGCGTTGTTGGTGGCCTCGGGTCCGGCGACGCCCTCGATGGCGCCCTTGCCGAACTCCTCCGGCTTCTTCGCGAGCTTGCGCTCGGTGATGTAGGACAGGAACGTCGGGATCTCCGCGCCTCCGGCCGGGATCGCGCCGAAGGGGAAGCCGATCACCGACCCCCGCAGCCACGGCTTCCACGAGCGGGAGAGGTCCTCGCGCGTCATGAGCCGGCCCTTGATCGGGATGATGCGTGCGGGAGCCCGGCGCAGGTGCGCCGCGATCCACAGCGCCTCACCCATCGCGAAGACGGCGACGGCCACGACGACGACGTCGATGCCGTCGGAGAGCTGGTCGATGCCGAAGGTGAGCCGCTGCTGGCCCGAGGTCTGGTCGATGCCGATGAGGCCGATCCACACCCCGAGGCCGAGGCTCGCGAAGCCGCGGATCTTCGAGCTGCCGAGGACGGTCGTCACCGCGACGAAGGCGAAGACCATGACCGCGAGGTAGTCCGGGTCGCCGAGCTGGATCGCGAACTTCACGACCTGGGGCGCGAGGAGTGCGAGGCAGAGCGTGGCGATGGTGCCGGCGACGAACGAGCCGATGGCCGCGGTGGCGAGGGCGGCGGCGCCACGACCCGCCTTGGCCATCTTGTTGCCCTCGATCGCCGTCATCACCGATGCGCTCTCGCCCGGGGTGTTGAGCAGGATCGAGGTCGTCGAGCCGCCGTACATGCCGCCGTAGTAGAGCCCGGCGAACATGATGATCGCCTGCTGGACCTCGAGGGTGTAGGTGAGCGGCAGGAGGAGGGCGATGGCCATGGCCGGACCGATGCCGGGCAGGACGCCGATGGCGGTGCCGAGGAGCACACCGAGGAAGGCGTAGAGGAGGTTCATCGGCGTCAGGGCCGACGACATGCCCTCGAGCAGGGCGTTGATGCCGTCCATGTCAGAGGATCCCGTCCAGGAGCCCGGCCGGGAGCATGACGTCCAGGCCGAGGAAGAAGCCGTACCACGTGATGAGCGACAGCAGGACCGAGATCACCGCGAGCCGCACGTAGTGGCGGTTGCCGAGGGCGAAGGCGGCGCCGAAGAAGAGCACCGCGCCGGTGATCGGCCAGCCGAGCCGGTCGATGAAGGCGGCGTTGAAGGCGAAGGCCAGCGCGAGCAGGCCGACCGTCCTGAGGTCGGAGCCGTGGCTGAGGTCGACGTCCTCGCCCTCCTCCTGCTCGCCGCGCCCGCCACGGGCGATGTCGACCGCGAGGAGGACGGCGCAGAGGATGAGCAGGGCGCCGACGAACATGGGGACGGTCCGCGCGGTCATGAAGCCGCGGGCGCCCCGCTCGATCAGGCCGAGGGCGTCGACGATGGCGACGACGCCGAGGGCCAGCAGGAGGAGGGACACTCCATACTCGGAGCGCCCCTCCCCCCGCTTCTGCACCTGGTCGCTCATCAGGCGAGACCCAGCTCCTTGAGCACACCGGCGACGCGGTCGCTCTCGGAGGTCAGGAAGGTCTCGAACTCGGCGCCGGGGACGAAGGCGTCGGTCCAGCCCTTGTCGGCCAGCGTCTTCTTCCACTCCTCGGTGCCGTGGAGGGCGGTGACCGCGGCGATGAGCTTGTTCTTGTCGGCCTCGGAGATGTCCGGGGCGGCGACGAGGCCACGCCAGTTGGTGAAGGTGAGGTCGACGCCCTGGTCCTTGAGCGGCTTGGCGTCGAGGCCCTCGACGGGCTTGTCGCTCGTCACGGCGAGGACGCGCACGTCACCGGACTCGGCCTGCTTCACGACCTCGCCCACACCGGTCGCCGCGAAGCCGAGCTTCTTGCCGAGGACGGCGGTCATGAGCTCGCCACCGCCGTCGTAGGCGACGTAGTTCACCTTCTTGGCGTCGAGCCCGACGGCCTTGGCGAGGAGCATCGGGGTGAGGTGGTCGGGGCCACCGACGTTGGAGGCGCCACCGACGGGCACGGCGCCCGGGTTGGCCTTCCACGCGTTGATGAGGTCGTCGAGCGTCTTGTAGGGCGAGTCCTTGGGGACGACGATCGCCTCGGACTCCTCGATGAGCTTGGCGATGGGCGTGGTGTCGGTGAGCTTGGCCTCCGTCTTGTTGCTGTAGGAGGCGCCGACGACGCCGAGGCCCATCTGCATGAGCAGGTCGCCCTTGCCCTTCTCGTTGACGAGGCGCGACAGGCCGACGGTGCCACCGGCACCGGCCTGGTTGAAGACCTCGATCGAGCCGCTGAGGCCGGCGGACTGGAGGTCGGCCGAGACGGCGCGGGCCGTCTGGTCGTAGCCCGAGCCGGGCGAGTTCGGGACCATGATGCGCAGGCCCGAGAGCTTCTCGGCCGAGGCGCTGCCGCTCGAGCCGGAACCCGACTCGGCGTCGTCGGTCTTGCTCACGCCACAGGCGGTGAGGGCGAGGGCCGCGGCCGCCGTGAGGGCGGCGCTGCGAACCAGGGAGGTGATGCGCACGGGGGACTCCTTTGTCGGGTGGGTGCGTCGGTGCTGCGTGGGGATGCGTCGGCGTGGATGCGTCGGCAGGTGCGTCGCAGACAACGGTCGCGCCTGTGGCCCGCGGTGTCACGGTTGCGGGCACAGACGCCGTTGAGTTCTTTGTGCTCACGGCCTCGCGACCGCCTCACGCCGGTCACCGGCACAATCGTGCTGTGGTCAGAGGACGAGCGGCGCGGGTGCGGACGGTGCTGCGCCGTCTGTGGCCGCAGACCCTCGCCGGTCGCATGCTCGCCACCCAGATGCTCATCGTGAGCATCGTCTTCGTCGGCGTGGGTGCGCTCTCCGTCGCCCAGCAGGGAGAGGGTGTCACTGACCGCGAGGTGCGCCGCGCACGCCAGGTCGCCGAGCAGGTCACCCAGGAGCCCGGCGTCCGCCAGGTGCTCGGCTCGCAGGGCGAGGCCTGGATGTCGCAGGCGGTGGCGGCCCTCGAGTCGGCGCGCACCCTGTCCGACTCCGAGGGCGTCTACCTCGCCCGGACGAGCGACGGTCGCGTCGTCGCCGCCGCGGCCGACGACCCGCTGCGACGACTCCCCCGGACCGACGCGTTCGAGGGCAGCTCGTGGCTCGGCGGCGAGAACGACGACGACGACCCCGAGACGATCATGGCGATGGCGCCGGTCATCGTCGCCGGCGAGCTCGAGCCGGTCGGCGTCGTCGCCGTGACCCGGCCCTCCCCCTCGGTGTGGGACGACCTCGCGACGATCACGCCCAACCTGCTCACCTACCTCGGGCTCGCCGGCGTCATCGGCGTCCTCGGGTCGCTGCTCCTCGCCCGCAAGCTCAAGCGACAGACACTGGGCCTCGAGCCGCGGGAGATCGCCGGCCTCGTCGAGCAGCGTGAGGCCGTGCTGCACGGGATCAAGGAGGGACTGCTCGCCGTCGACCTCGCCGGACGGGTCACGCTCCTCAACGACGAGGCCGCGACCCTGCTCTCGATCCCCCAGGCAGGTTCGACGGGGCACTCGCTCGCCGAGCTCGGAGCGGACCGCGCGCTCCTCTCGCTCTTCCCCGACCGACGCCTGCGCAGCGGGCCGACGGTGAGCGTGACCGACGAGTCCGAGGTGACCTCGGTCGACCGTGTCCTCCTCGTGCGGGGCCGGCTCGTCACCGCCAACGTCATGCCGGTGCGCCAGCAGGGCCGGCTCGTCGGCCACGTGGCGACCCTGCGCGACCGGACCGAGCTCCTCGAGCTGCAGCGCGACCTCGACGTCACCCGGGCGACGACCGACTCGTTGCGCGCGCAGGCGCACGAGTTCAGCAACCGCATGCACGTCGTCGCCGGGCTCATCGCGCTCGAGGAGTACGACGACGTGCAGGACTACATCCGCCACATCACCGCCGACGAGGCCGAGCTCACCGCCAGGGTCGGGACGGCCGTCGCCGACCCCGCGGTCGCGGCGATGCTCATGGCGAAGTCACGCCAGGCCGCCGAGCGCGGCATCACCCTCGACCTCGACGACGACTCCCGGCTCGCCCGGCTCGACGGCGACCTCTCGACCGACCTCAACACGATCCTCGGCAACCTCGTCGACAACGCCCTCGACGCCGTCCCCGAGGTGAGTGGGCGCGTCCGCGTGGCGCTGCTCGGTCCGGACGACGGTGCCGTGCGGCTCACGGTGCGCGACAACGGTCCCGGCGTCCCGACCGACGACACCGGCACCCTCTTCGTGCGCGGCTACTCGACCAAGGACGCCGAACCCGGGTCCTCGCGCGGCATCGGCCTCGCCCTCGTGCGTATGGTCTGCAGCAAGCGAGGAGGAGAGGTGAGCGTGAGCAACGACGAGGGTGCCGTCTTCACGGTCAGCCTCCCCACGGCCTGACCATGACGACGACCGAGAGCCTCCCCATCCGCACCGTCGTGGTCGACGACGACTTCATGGTCGCTCGCCTGCACTCGAGCACGGTGGCGCGGCTCGACGGCTTCGAGGTCGTCGGCGTCGCGAGCACCGGCGCGCAGGCGCTCGCGATGGTCAAGGACAAGCGGCCCGACCTCGTGCTGCTCGACGTCTACCTCCCCGACCTCACCGGCCTCGAGGTGCTCCGCCGGCTGCGCGGCATCGGCGTCGACTGCGACGTCATCGTCATCAGCGCCGCCCGCGACCTCGACTCGCTCCGGCAGGCCATGCAGTCCGGCGTCTACCAGTACCTCGTCAAGCCGTTCGAGCTCGACGAGCTGCGCCGGCGCCTCGACGAGTACGCGCGCCACCGCGCCCGCATGCGCGGCCAGGACCCGGGCACGACCGTCGAGCAGGAGGAGGCCGACCGCCTCTTCCGCACGGGATCGGGCAGCCGCTCACGGACCTCGCTGCCCAAGGGCATCAGCGCCGAGACGGTCCAGCTCGTCAGCGGCGCCCTGGCGTCCGCAGGCGATGACGGCCTGTCCGCGACGGAGTGCGGCGAGGCCGTCGGCATCGCCCGGAGCAGTGCCCGCCGCTACCTCGAGTACCTCGTCGAGTCGGGCGCGGCCGACGTCCGCCACCGCTACGGCTCGGCCGGCCGACCCGAGCGCCGCTATCAGCGCGCGGCCCAGTAGGTCCGCTGGTTCATGAAGGCATACATGCCCTCGGCCGAGAGCTCGCGGCCGTAGCCCGACTGCTTCGTCCCGCCGAACGGCACGCGCACGTCGGACGCGACGACCGCGTTGACGAAGACCGCTCCCGTGGTCACCTTCTGCGCCAGCGCCACGGCGCGCTCGGTCGAGCCGCTCCAGACCGACAGACCCAGCCCGTATGCCGTCGCGCCGGCGAGGCGTGCGGCGTCCTCGTCGTCCTTCGCGACGACGATGGCGGCGAGCGGACCAAACGTCTCCTCGTCGAAGGCGGGGACGCCCGGCCCGTCGACGGTGAGCACCGTCGGCTCGAAGAACCAGCCCTCCCCCTCGATCGCCGAGCCGCCGGCGAGCAGCCTCGCGCCACCGTCCACCGACTCGTCGACCTGGCGCTGGATCGCCGTCCGGAGGTCGTCGCGTGCCAGCGGTCCGACGTCGACGGAGTCGTCGGTGGGGTCGCCCACGCGCAGCCCCGCGACGCCGAGGAGGAAACGGTCGACGAAGGCGTCCGCGACCTCCGCGGCGACGACGAACCGCTTGGCGCACACGCAGGACTGGCCGGCGTTGTGGAACCTCGCCCGCACCGCGGCGTCGGCGGCCGCCGGCACGTCGGCGTCGGAGAGCACGACGAACGCGTCCGAGCCACCCAGCTCGAGGACCGAGGGCTTGACCGCTCGACCGGCCGCGGCGCCGACGGCCGCGCCCGCCCGGTTGCTGCCCGTGAGGGTCACCCCGGCCACGCGCGGGTCGGCGACGAGCCGCTCGGTCACCTCGGGCACGCGCGGCTCGCCGACGACGAGGGTGCGCAGGACGCCGTGCGGCGCGTCGTCGGCTCGAGCGGTGCCGCGGACGAGCGACTCGATGGCCAGCGCGGACCCGGTGACGTTGGGTGAGTGCTTGAGCAGGACCGTGTTGCCGGCTCCCAGCGCCGGGAGGACGAAGCGCATCACCTGCCACAGCGGGAAGTTCCACGGCATGACGGCGAGGACCGGCCCGATGGGCTCGCGGGTCACCCAGGCCTGCGCGCCGTCGCCCACGTCGACCTGCTGGGGATCGAGCAGGCGCTCGAGGTTCTCGGCGTACCAGCGGGCAGTGGCCGCGGACTTGTCGACCTCACCACGCGCCTCGCGAAGGGGCTTGCCCATCTCGGACGTGATGAGCTCGGCCAGCGAGTCCCGCTGTGCCAGAAGCGAGTCCGCAATGGAGACGAGGAGGGCGGCGCGCTCCTCGACCGAGGAGCCGCCCCAGGTCCGGGAGGCCTCGTCCACCTCGGCGACGGCGGACTCGATCGCGGCATCGTCCATGACGGGGTAGGTCACCAGCGGCTTCCCCGTCGTCGGGTTGATCGTCTCGATGGCGGTGTCCACGGTCGTCACGGCGTGCTCAGCCCGCCACGGTCGGACTCGGAGAGGTGCTCGAAGGTCTCGCCGGTCGCGGTGATCGTCCGCGTGACGTCGCGGCCGCCGTAGACCCAGTAGATCCGCATGGTGCCGGTGCCGCGGTTGTAGAACCGGTGCGGCACACCGGCCGGGACCCACGTGGCCTCTCCGGCGACGAGCTCGAACTCCTCGCCGTCGATCTCGGCGACGGCCTCGCCCTCGAGGATGAGGACCGACTCCTCGACGTTGTGGCTGTGCAGCGGCAGGCCGGTGCCCTCGGCGAACTGCGTCTGCCCGGTCGTCACCCGGTTGGTCTCGCAGTTCCACTTCCCGACGTAGGGGATGGTGCGGACGCCGTTGCCGCGGTCGAAGGGCTCGACCTCGCCGGGACGGACGAGCAGGTTGGGCGTCTCGGGGGCGGCGGGCGTGGTGCGGTCGGTCATCGAGTGGTCTCCAGCTTCGTGAGGAGGGCTGAGGTGAACTGGTCGGTGTCGAGGCTCCCCCGCAGGTCGCGGGTGCGGGTGGCGGGATCGGCGAGACAGGCGTCGACGGCGGCGTCGACCGCGTCGGCGGCCCGCTCGAACTGCTCGGCTCCGCTCTTGCGGGACCACCAGCGGAGCAGCATCGTGGCCGAGAGGATGAGCGAGGTCGGGTTGGCGATCCCCTTGCCGGCGATGTCCGGAGCGGAGCCGTGTTGCGCCTGGGCCACCGCGACACCGTCACCGGCGTTGAGCGACCCGCCGAGGCCGAGGCTTCCCGACAGCGCGCAGGCGAGGTCGCTGAGGATGTCGCCGAACATGTTCGTCGTCACGACGACGTCGAACTCCCCCGGCGAGCGCACGAGGTGGGCAGTCGCGGCGTCGACGATGAGCTCGCGCAGCTCGACGTCGGGGTGGCGCGCGGCGACGGCCCGGACCTCGTCGAGGAAGAGCCCGTCCGAGAGCTTGAGGACGTTGGCCTTGTGCACGGCGGTGACCCGACGACGCCGGCCCACGGCCAGCCGGAAGGCCTCCTCGGCGACGGCGTGGCACGCCCGGCGCGAGACCTTGCGCACCGACAGGGCGAGGTCCTCGTCGGGCATGAACTCGCCGCTGCCGGCGACCATGTTGCGGTCGCTGTAGAACCCCTCGGTGTTCTCGCGGACGATGACGAGGTCGAGCGGCTCGGGTAGGACGGTGAGGTCCGGGATGCTGCGCGCCGGGCGGATGTTGGAGTAGAGGCGGTAGGTCGTGCGGATCGCCGCCGACGGGTTCCAGCCACCCTCGGCGCGCGAGGGGTAGTCGAGGTGCGAGACCGGCCCGAGGATCGTGCCGTCGACCTCGCCGACGCGGTCGAGGACGTCGCGGGGCATCGTCTCGCCGACGGCTTCGTGCGCAGCCCACCCGATGTCACGGTGTTCGAGCTCGAGGTCGAGGCCGAACGCGTCGTCGGCGGCCCGCAGCACCCGCTCGGTGGCCGCCGCGATCTCGGGGCCGATGGCGTCACCGGGCAGGACGAGGATCCTCATGACGCCACCTCGGCCTTGTCGGTCTCGCGGTGCGCGACGACGAGCTCGGTGACGGTGTTGACCTGGCTGCCCGGGACGACCGTGCGCGCGACGGCCTCGCGCCACCTCGCGAAGTGCGGCGCCTCGCGGTGGGCCGCGAGCGCGGCCTCGTCGCGGTAGATCTCGTAGAGGACGAAGTGGTCCGGATCGGCCTGCGACCGGCAGACGTCGAAGCGCAGGCACCCCGGCTCGTTCGCGAAGGTCGAGGCCGCGTTGGCGGTGATGGCGTCGAGGAACTCCTCGCGGCGCTCCGGGATGACGTCCAGGCGGACGACGAGCGAGATCATGCGTGCTCCTTGGTCGTGGTGGTGTCGAAGGCAGGTGGCAGGGGGACCCCCGTGGCGTTCGCGAGAGTCGCGAGCTCGGACCAGGTCTGCTCCGAGACCCGTATGCCGTCCACCTCGGCGCGACGTCGGCTCCGGTCCTCGAGCTCGCCGGGGGTGAGCACGCCGTCGGACCAGGCGGCAGCGTCGCTACCGCGGACCTGCGCGACGAGCGCGGCCACCCGGGCGTCGTAGTCCTCGGGATCGGCGACGGCGGCGACGTCGAGGGTGATGAGGAGGTGGCCGGCACCGCTCGCACCCTCGGGCCGGTAGGGCCCGACGACGTCGGACCCGAACGCGCTCCCGGTGAGCACCCCGGCGAGGACGTCGAACATGAACGACATGACGTAGCCCTTGGCACCACCGACGGGCGAGATGAGCCCCTCGATCGCCTCGCGCGGGTCGGTCGTCGGCGTCCCGTCGGCCCGCGCTCCCCAGCCCTCCGGGATCGGCTCGCCGCGGTCGGCCGCGACGTAGACCTTGCCCCGGGCCACGGCCGTGTTCGCCATGTCCATGACGAGGACGTCACCGTCGGGTCCGGGCGCGGCGATCGACCACGGGTTCGTGCCGACGAGCTTGGTGCGCCCACCCCACGGCGCCATGGCAGGCGAGGCGTTCGTCGCGAGGATCGCGACGCAACCCCGCTCCGCGGCATACCTCGTGAAGTAGGCGGCGGTCCCGAAGTGGCCCGACCTGCGCACGGCGACAGCGCTGATGCCGTGGGAGCGCGCGCGCTCGACCCCGAGCTCCACTGCGCGCTGGGCGACGACCTGGCCGAGGCCGTCGTGGCCGTCGAGGACGACGACGCTGCCCGTGTCGCGGACGGTCTCCACCTCGGTCACGGCCCGCATCGCGCCGCTGCGGATGCGTGCGAGGTACCACGGCAGTCGGATCGCGCCATGGGACGGGTGCCCCCAGAGCTCTGCGACGACGAGCGTGTCGGCGAGCAGCGCGGCGTCGTCCCACGGGACCCCGTGAGCGCGCGTGACGTCGGTGAGGAAGGCGGCGAGGGCCGGTGGTTCGACGGTTCGCGAGGTCATGTGAACATCGTCGCATACTTGTATACAAGTAGACAAGTGGCCCTGCGCGCGGCAGGATTCCCCCATGTCGACGAACGCCAGCCCCCGCCGCCGCAGTGGCGCCCAGTTCGTCTACGAGGAGCTGCTCGCCCGGATCCAGGACATGCGGCTCGAGCCCGGACGCCGACTCAACGAGACCGAGCTCGCAACGTCTCTCGGGGTGAGCCGCACCCCGCTGCGCGAGGCGCTGCGCCTGCTCCTCGCCGAGGAGCTGCTCGAGCAGCTTCCCACCGGCGGCATGGTCGTGCGCCGCCTCACGCCGCGCGACGCCGCCGAGCTGTATGCCGTCCGCGCCCGTCTCGAGGGTCTCGTCGCCGCGGCTGCGGCCGAGCGCGCCGAGCCCGGCGACGTCGAGCGGCTCACGGCGCTGCTGCACCGCAACGAGGCCCTTGCCGGCCTCGCCGACGGGGCGATGGAGTCGGGCCACGCGATCCACGTCGAGCTCGAGCGCATCGCCGACCACGCCTGGGCCTCACGGGTCCTGGCCCAGATCGAGGGCCAGCTCGCGCGCTACCGGCGCTTCAGCAACGCCTCACCCGAGCGCCGGGAGGCCGCCCTCGCTGAGCACCGCGGCATCATCGAGGCGGTCGCGGCCGGCGACCCCGCCGCCGCCGGCACCCGGGCCGAGGAGCACGTCCTCGCCGCGCGCGAGGCGACGGTGGCAGAGCTCGAGGTCAGCCTCGCTCCGTCCAGCGACGCAGGATCATCGGGATCACTTCCCCGCTCCTGAGCAGCTCGACCTCGACCGAGGTCTCGACGGTCACGACAACGAGCGGCCCTCGGGCACACGCACGTCGTCAGCCCCGCGCGAGGAGGTGCGCCGGTGCGGTCAGTGACCGCGGGCCGGCGCGGCGAGCCCGGCGTCCTGACCGTGCCGCGCCAGCGCCTCGGCGACCCACCCGCTGTCGATGAGCTCGTCGACGACGCCGCGCACCCACGCGACGGTCGCCTCGTCGTGGCGGCGCGACACCGCGACCGCCTGCGGGATCTGCATGAACGCCCCTTCGAGGACCCGCAGCCCCGGGTGCGCCTCGACATAGGCCGCGATCGGCTGTGCGACCCCGGCCGCCACCTCCAGACCCTGCTCCTCGAAGACGTCGACGCCGTCGGAGCCGCGGACGATCTCGGCCGACGTGATCTCGCGGGTGAGATGCAGGTCGTAGGCCGAGCCCGTCTTCACCCCGATCCGTATGCCGTCCCGGTCCACCTCGTCCGCCGCCCTCAGCGACGAGTCGTCGCGGACGGCATACGCGCCCTCGATGAGGACGTAGGGCGAGGTGAAGGCGAGCTCCTCGGCACGGACCGGGTCGACGGCGAGGAAGCAGACGTCGGCCTCGCCGTCGCGCACGGCGTCGACCGACTTGCGCGCGGCGTCCCACAGCACGAGCTCGACGGGGACGCCGAGCCGACGCCCGAGCTCGTGGGCGATGTCGACGCTGATGCCCCCGGGCGACTCCGAGGAGCCGTTGGTGAGCACCGCGTTGCCGAGGTTGATCGAGGCGCGCAGCGCGCCTGTGGGGGCGAGGTCGAGGGGTGCGGTCACGAGTCGATGCTCCCATCCGCGAGGGCCTCGGCCGTGCGCTCGTCCCGGACGATCTCGGGACGGCGGGTGGCCCAGTGCGCCAGCACTGCACGGGTGCCGTCCCAGTCGGTCTCCCCGCGTGGGACGCGCGCGACGAGGCCGGCGTCGCCGGCGAGCACCTCGAAGCGTTCGGGGCGGGCGCCCGCGTTGACCGGTCCGCCCTGCGGCACCCAGCGGACCTGCGTGACCCGGGCGAGGTCGAAACGCCCTCGGTGGAAGGGCGCCTCAACGCCCTCGGCGTCGAGGACCGTGCGGTAGGTGAGGATGACGCGGATCGCCGGTGGGATCGACACGAGCAGGACGGCCACGATGACCCAGCCCACGAGCGCCCCGAGGACACCGAGCCCGGACCCGCGCACGGGGGCCATCCAGTCCTTCTCGTGGACGGCCAGCGCGACGGGCGACACGAAGAGGACCCACGTGCCCGCGAGGACCGGGGGGCCGAGCCACCTCACCCACGGCGGCGGTCGCAGCACGACCGGCGTGGGGAGTCCTCCCCATTGAGCGTCCGTCACCGCCTCAGTATCGTCTGGTCGGCGAGGGGGCGCACACCGATCGGGTGCGGCCGGCGGGACCCGGAAGAGAAGGCGCGGATGACTTTCAACGTCGACACGGAGCAGATCCGGACGCACGCGACGATGGTCGGGAGCATCCAGAGCAGCCTCGGTCTCATGAGCGACGCCGGGGCGCCGGACGCGGAGGCCTACGGCGAGCTGCTGGGGCTCCTCGGTCTCCCGGGCGCGGTGTCGGACTCCGTCGACTCCGTCTGGGAGGCGATCAACACCTCGCACACGGGCACCGGCCAGGTGGAGTCCGGGCTCGAGCACATGGCCAACCGCTACGACGCCGATGACGACATGGCGGCGTTCATGCTCCGCCCGAGCGTGCCCGTCCTCTCCGCTCCGTCCTCCGGTAGTGGCGGTGGCGGTGGTGGTGGCGGTGGCGCGAGCATCCAGCAGGCTCCGTTCGCCGCCGTCCCGGACGAGCGCAGCGCCCTCGCCGGCGCCGGGATCCTCGACAGCGGCTCGTCGGTCATCTCCAACCTCTGCGAGGGCAACTGGGTCGACGCCGCACTCTCCGGTGTCTCGACCGTCCTCGACGCCGCGGCGACCGCCGCCGATCCGCTCGGCTCACTGCTCGCCGCCGGCATCGGCTGGGCCATCGACCACCTCAACCCGATCAAGGACTGGTTCGACGACGTCACCGGCAACCCGGAGTCGGTCACGGCCAAGGCGGAGAGCTGGGACAACATCGCCCAGGGCCTCGACTCGCTCCCCCAGACGTGGCGGCACTCGCTCAACTCGCTGTCGTGGATGACGGGTGACGCCATCTCGTCCTACAAGGCGCAGGCGGAGGTGCGGATCACGACCCTGCGCCGGCTCAAGGGCAGCAGCGACGGCGCCGCCGCGGCGATGGACCGCGTGGCCTTCATCGTCACCTTCGTCCACAACTTCCTGCGCGACGTCCTCGCCTCCCTCGTCGGCGCCATCCTCAGCTGGGTGGCCGAGACCGTCCTCTCGCTCGGCACGCTCATCCCGTGGGTCGTCAGCCAGATCGGCACGCGCATCGCGTCGGTCGTCGGCACGTGCTCGCGCTACATCACCGGCCTGACGAGGTCGGGCACGCAGCTCGCCTCGCTGCTGCGCTCGCTCAAGGGTTTCGGCGACGACATCCTGCGGCTGCTGAACAAGATCACGCCGAACCCCAACCTCTACACGCCCAGGCATGCGGGAGCACCCGGTGCACCCGTGCCGATCGGTCCGTGGCGACCGCCGCCCGGCTGGACGCCACCTCGAGGCCAGCACGCCACCACGCCGTGGGACGACCTCGCCGACATCCCGCCGAACCTGCCGTGGCGCGACGGTGCCATCAACTCGACGAACGAGTCGGTCAAGAACGCGACAGCGGACCCCGACGACGACTGACTCGGGCCACGGTCCTCGCGGTCAGTGCGTGAGGATGTAGGTGAGGTCGCGGATCGGCAGGTAGGACAGCATCGCGATGACAGCCAGCCAGATCGCGTAGCGGACGCCGAGCCCGCCCGTCGTGCGGCGCTCGGGCACCGGCGCCCGGAACGCGGAGAACCACCGGTGCTGCGCCATGAAGGTGTAGCGCCCGTTGGGCTTGCGCTCGAACGGCAGCCACGCGTTGCCTGCCCGCGCCGCACGCACGACGTGGAAGGCGAAGGGAAGCGCGAAGAGCGCCCACACCGTTCCGAAGAGTGCGAGGGAGGAGAAGAAGATGGTCAGCGATCCCCCCGGGGCCGGCTCCATGCGGGGACCTCTCGTGTCGACGACCTCCGGCAGGGTCTCCCGCCGTGCTGATGTCAGGATGATGCCATGAGCTCCGACGACATCGCTCAGCAGATCCTCGCGCGGATCCAGGCCCAGACGGCGGAGGCGCAGGAGCGGCCCGCCGCGGTCGACCGCTGGCGCGACGAGGTGCTGACCACCACCGGCCGCGGGACCGCCGCCGCCGGCCGGGTGGTCGCCGAGGTCGACCTCCAGGGCGTGCTCACCGGCCTGGCCGTGAGCGACATCGTCGCCGCGCGCGGTGGACGCGTCGCCGGACCCGCCGTGCTCGCCGCGATCACCGCCGCCCACGAGGACGTCAGGGCCAAGGTCGACGCCTCCTCGGCGCAGATGTGGGGCGCGGACACCCCGACGACCAGTGCGCTGGGCGCCGAGGTCCGCGCCGACAACCCTTCGCTCCACCCCTCCGACGACACCCCTCCCCGCGCCCACCCGCGCACCGAAGGGACGTGGTGACGTGACGAACCTCGACCCGCACCTCTTCGAGGACACGCCCCTCGCGTCCGGCGACCTCGCCCGCCTCATGGAGCAGGCCCAGGCGGCCTTCCGCTGGCGTGCCGAGGTCGACCGGCTCACCGGGACCGGCGAGGCCGACGGCGTGTCCGCCTCGGTGACCGGCAGCGGCGCGGTCTCGCACCTCGACGTGAGCGACGCTGCCTGCGCTGACGGCGGCGAGGAGCTGAGCCGACGCGTCATCGCCGCGGTGCGCGCCGCCCAGGACGACCTCGCCGAGCAGATCCGTCGCTCGGCCACGCTGACCTTCGGTGAGGACTCGGCGCAGGTCCGCACGGTGAGCGAGGGCAGCGCGCAGCGCTTCGGGCGCTCGGCATCGGTTCTCGAGACCGACTTCGGCGACTCCGTGCAGTGGGGCGACGGGCGCGACCGCCGCTGACGCCCCCGGCCCGTCACGCTTCGACGGCTCTCCGACCCGGCGAGGTTCCGACCGGGGCACACCCGGCCGGATGGCCCCAAGGGGCTGCGGACCGGGGGCCGTGCTCTCAGCCCTCGACTGCCGGTTCGGCCGCGCCGGTCGCGAGGAGCGTGGCGAAGCCGGCCTCGTCGAGGATCGTCAGCCCGAGCTCACGCGCCTTGGCCTCCTTGGACCCGGCACCGGGGCCGACGACGACGTAGTCGGTCTTCTTCGACACCGAGCCCGACGCCTTGCCGCCGCGGGCGAGGATCGCCTCCTTGGCCTCGTCGCGGCTGAACCCGTCGAGCGAGCCCGTGACGACGACGGTGAGCCCGGCGAGGGTCTGCTCGACCGACTCGTCGCGCTCGTCCTCCATGCGCACGCCGTCGGCGGCCCACTGGTCGACGATCGCGCGGTGCCACTCGTTGCCCTCGCGGTCGAACCAGTCCCGCACCGACTCGGCGATGACGCCGCCGACGCCCTCGACACCCGAGAGCTCCTCGACGCTCGCCGCACGGATCGCCGCCATCGAGCCGAAGTGCTGCGCGAGGGCGCGTGCGGCGGTCGGCCCCACGTGGCGGATCGAGAGCCCGACGAGGACGCGCCACAACGGCTGCGACTTCGCCGACTCGAGGTTGGCGACGAGCTTGGCGCCGTTGGCCGAGAGCACGCGGCCGTCCACCACCGACTCCGGCGGGTCGGTCTTCTTCGCGGCACGGGTGTAGAGCGGGACCCGCGCGATGTCCTCGGCGCCGAGCCCGAAGAGGGTCGACTCGTCGGTGAGCACGCCCGACTCGAGCAGCGCGACCGAGCCCTCCCAGCCGAGCGCCTCGATGTCGAAGGCGCCCCGCCCGGCGAGTCCGGAGAGCCGCTCGCGCAGCTGCGCCGGGCACGACCTGCTGTTGGGGCAGCGGATGTCCTTGTCGCCCTCCTTCTCGGGGGCGAGCGTCGTGCCGCAGGCCGGGCACTCGGTCGGCATGACGAACTCGCGCTCGGTCCCGTCGCGCAGGTCGACGACCGGGCCGAGGATCTCGGGGATGACGTCGCCGGCCTTGCGCAGCACGACGGTGTCACCGATGAGCACGCCCTTGCGGACGACCTCGGTCGCGTTGTGCAGCGTCGCCCGCTCGACGGTCGAGCCGGCGACGACGACCGGCTCCATGACCCCGAACGGCGTGACCCGGCCGGTCCTCCCGACGTTGACCTGGATGTCGAGGAGCTTCGTGTTGACCTCCTCCGGCGGGTACTTGTAGGCGATCGCCCACCGCGGGGCGCGCGAGGTCGCACCGAGCTGGCGCTGGACGGCGATCTCGTCGACCTTGACGACGACGCCGTCGATCTCGTGCTCGACGTCGTGGCGGTGCTCCCCCGTCGAGACGATGAAGGCGTTGACCTCCTCGATGGTGTCGACGACGCGGTAGTGGCTCGAGACCGGCATACCCCACGCGCGCAGCGCGTCGTAGGCCTCGCTCTGGCGGGTCAGCTCGAAGCCCTCACGCTTGCCGAGGCCGTGGACGAGCATGCGCAGGTCGCGGGTCGCCGTGACGCGGGGATCCTTCTGGCGCAGCGACCCCGCCGCCGTGTTGCGCGGGTTGGCGTAGGGCGGCTTGCCCGCCTCGACGAGCTGCGCGTTGAGCTCGCCGAACGCCTCGATGGGGAAGTAGACCTCCCCACGCACCTCGACGAGGTCGGGCACGGGGTGGTCGTCGGTCGCCGTGAGCTCGGTCGGTATGCCGTGCACCGTGCGCACGTTGAGGGTCACGTCCTCGCCGGTGCGGCCGTCACCGCGGGTGAGGGCGCGGGTGAGCCGGCCCTTCTCGTAGAGGAGGTTGACGGCGAGGCCGTCGATCTTCAGCTCGCAGAGGTAGTGGAAGCCGGTGCCGGCGTCACGGGTGACCCGCGCGTTCCACTCCGTCATCTCCTCCGGAGAGAACGCGTTGTCGAGGCTGAGCATCCGCTCGAGGTGGTCGACCGCCTGGAAGTCGGTCGAGAAGATGGCGCCGCCGACGGACTGGGTCGGGCTCTCGGGGGTGCGCAGCGAGGGGTACTCCTCCTCGAGAGCGTTGAGCCTCTTCATCAGCGTGTCGTACTCGCCGTCGCTGATCGTCGGCGCGTCCTTGACGTGGTAGGCGAACTGGTGCGCGGCCGCCTGCTCGGCGAGGTCGGTCCACGCGTGGCGGACCTCCTCGGGCACCTCTGCGGCGGGCTCGCCGTTCGCGTCGATCTCGTCGGTCACGTCGCTCTCGCTCACACGCCCATCCTGCCGCAGGACACCGACATCGGAGGTCCGTGACCGGCCGGTCGCCGGAGTCAGCGGACGGGCGCACCGACGACGTCGGCCCACGGGCCCCCGGCGCTCGTACCCTGCTCCAGTGCCCGACGGGCACGCATCGGCCCGGGCGTGCGCCTCAGGTCGTCCGACAGCCGTGCGAGTCGCGACGACGCCTCGGGTGCGAGTGAGAGCAGCCGGCGGGCCGCGTCGCGCAGCTCTGCGACGGTCGCACCGTTGGGGTCGTGTGCCTCGCCCAGCCCGGCCTCCTCGAGTGCGGCCGCCCCGGCGAACTGGTCGGTGGAGAGCGGCAGCAGCAACATGGGGACCCCGGCTGTCATCGCCTCCGTCACGCTGTTGTTGCCACCGTGCGACACCGCGAGCGAGGCGCGTCCGAGCAGAGTCACCTGCGGCAGCTCCGAACGCACGAGCCACGAGGTCGGGACCGTGCCCAGCTCCTCGCGAGGCGTCGAGCCGGACGCGAGCGCGACCCGGACGTCGAGGCCGGCGAGCGCCTCGGCCACGCGCGCCAGGACGTCCCCGCGGACCGACAGGAAGCTTCCGAGGCTGACGTAGACGACGGGGGCGTCCTCCCGGGCCAGCCAGTCGTCGACCTCCGCGTCGGGCTCCTCGGTCCGCACCGCCGACCCGAGGAAGGCGTGCCGCGGCAGCAGCGTCGTCCGCTCGGGCGGGTGCAGCTCGGCGGGGTAGTTGAGGAGCAGCACGTCGCCCGTCTCGGCGAAGGCGTCCTCGCTCGGCGTCGCCGACCGGTCGAGGACCGACAGGACGGCGTTCCACTGGTCGGTGAAGGCGTCGCGCACCACCTCGCACCGACGCCTGAGGTGGGCGAGGGCGTCGGGGTCGGGCTGCAGCCGGCTCGGCCACGCCGGGGGGTGGCCGTAGACCTCGTCACCCACCGTGAGCGCCGAAGGATGCCCGAGCACGACGTCGGCGTGGCTCACCCCTGTGCCCGACAGCCCCAGACGCGCGCCGAAGGCGAGGTGGTCGACGAGGACGTGGTCGGGGCGGACGCGCTCCACGACGTCGTGAACCGCGCGCGCCACGCGCAGCGGCTCCCACAGGAGGTCGTTGCCGCGCGCGTCGGCCTGGAAGGTGAGCGTGGGGACAGCACCGCGGCGCGTCGCCTCGAAGAAGCCCCGCAGGGCGTCGTCCTCACCGCGCGGCTGCTGCTCCGCCCGGATGACCCCCGGGTTGGAGCCACGGCCGAGGCGCAGCTCCTGACGCTCGAACCCGAACCGTCGCACGATCGCATCGGTCGCGGGCCCGGTGGCGACGACGACGCGCTCGCCGGCGTCGGCCCATGCCGTGGCCAGCGTCGCGAGCGGGAGCAGGTGCGAGGCGTAGTCGGGGCTGATGACGAGCAGGGTCATCGCGCGACCTCCGCATAGACCTCGACGAGCGAGGCCGCCATCGTCGCGATGCCGAAGTCGCGGGCGACGGCGTCGCGCGCCTTCTCGGCGCGCACGGGCGCATCCGGTGACGAGGCGAGGTCGAACGCGGCCCCGACAGCCTCCGCGAGCTGCGCCGGTGACGTCGTGTCGACGAGCAGCCCGGTCACATTGTCGTCGACGTAGGTCGCCGGGCCACCCCCATCCGGCGCCACCACGACGAGCCCCGCGGCCATGGCCTCGAGGATGGCGATGCCGAACTCCTCCTTGAGGCTCGCGGACACGTAGACGCCCCCGGGTGCGCTGAGACCCGGCCGGCCGAACCGCACCGCCGCCAGCCAGGCCGCGACCACGCCGTTCGGCCGGTGTCCGGCGAGGAGCAGACCCCGTCCGGCGGCCTCGGCGCGCGGGACCATCGCGTCGATCCGGTGGAGCTGCTCGGCCTCGTCGCCGGAAGGGTCGCCGAGGTCGCCCCCCACGACGAGCAGGTTGCACCTCTGCCGGACCTGCTCGTCCGCCCACGCCTCGACGAGCGTCGCCATGCCCTTGACCCGGTGCAGCCGTCCGACGGTGACCGCGAGCGGAAGCGTCCGCCGCTCGTGCGGCAGGTGTTCGAGGAGGGCGTCGAGCTCGCCGAGTGCCCGCCGGACCGAACCGTCGGCCTCCCCGTCCGCTCCACGCGCGGCGACCTCCGCCACGGCCCGGTCGAGCGGCTCGAGGTCGATGCCCTCGGGGACGACGACCACCGACTGCTCGTCGGGGTCGATGTGGAGCAGGGTGCGCAGGTCGTGCTCGAACCGGGGACGCGGGAAGGCCACGAGAGCTGCAGCCCCCGCCGCGAGGTCGCGCAGCAGCCGGATCCGGAAGACGAGGTGCTCCACCTCGTCGGCGACGCCGAACGTGGCCCGCGTGAGCGAGCCCGACGCCTCACGGGCGGCGACGAGCGCATGCGGGTCGGGCGCGAGCGTGAGCACGGTGGGGATGCCGAGCTCGAGGGCCACCTCCGCCGCGGCCCATGACCCGACCTCGGCCATCCTCAGGTGGAGCACGTCGACCGGGCCCACCGCCCGCAGCACCCGCCGCAGCCCACGGCGGACGGCGGCGTGCAGTGGCCAGGCGTCCGCGGCGGAGCGCACCGGTCCGGGCAGCGGAACCCCGACGTAGTGGTGGCCCGGTGCCGAGACATCCTCGGCAACGCCCGCATCGGGGCCCAGCGCATCGGGACCGTGCCGGCGCGAGAGCGTGAGCACCCGATCGACGCGCGGGTCCTCGACGAGGGCGTCGCCGAGGTGCACGAGCAGGGTCGCGATCCCACCGGTGTCCCCCTTGCCGCTCTGCAGCAGGCTGCCGTCGACGTCGGCGTGGAGGAAGAGCTGGGCGACCGTGAGGCCGGACCGCACGTCAGCGGGCGCGTCGCTGCGCGCCCCAGCGGGTTCGGCGTCGGAGCGGGCGTCGGGGCCGCACTCCTCCGCCGACCCTTCGGCCTCCGCGAGCCCCCACGCCTCGAGAGTGGACTCGGCGAGCACTCCTCCGAAGCCGCCCTCCTGCTGCATTGCCCGCAGTGGCTCGACCGCGTCGAGGAGCGGCGTGCTCGAGCGCAGCGCCCACGCGGCGTGCTCGCGAAGGTGGCCGACGGGTGAGCCCAGCAGCCGCACGACGAGCGCCGCGGCGGTGGCGGCGCCCCCCGCGGCCGCCGCGTGCACCGCGACGATCGCCGTGACCTGGTCGGTCCCGTCCTCGATCGCGTCGGCGAGTGCGCGTACGGCCCCGTCGCCGTCACCTGCCGCCGCTCGCGAGACCTCGTCGACGAGCTCGAGCGCATCGAGGATCGACGGGGCCGAGCGGACCTCGTCGAGCATCGCGAGCGTCGCTGCGGCACACGTGGTCGTCACGTGACCATGGTAGGGGAAACATTGGACAAACCTTGTACAGACGTCCCGCCTCTTCGTCCGTATGCCGGGTGACCGGCATACGGACGCCGTCCGGCACGCTCAGCGCGAGGTGGGCGACTCCTCGGTTGGCGCGGGTACCCGGTCGCGGCTCCACCGGAGCAGGAGGTCGGCGGCCACCCCCACCGCGATGGTGGCCGGCTCCTTGCCGACGAGGCCCGGCAGCCCGATGGGGGTCGTGACGCGGGCCAGCTCCTCCTCGCCGAATCCGCCCTCCGTCTCGAGCCGGTGCCGCAGCCGGGCCCACTTGGCGCGGGATCCGATGAGCCCGAGGTCGCCGATGCCGCTGGTGCGCAGCGCCGCGTCGACGATCGCGGCGTCCTCGGCGTGGTCGTGCGTCATGACGAGGACGTGCGCCCCGAGCGGCAGCTCGCCCAGGACGAGCTCGGGCAGCACGGGGACCCGGTGGACGTGCACGCGCGCGTCCGCGTCGTCGAGGGGTGCCAGGGCCTCCTCGGTCAGCGCCTCGGGACGCGTGTCGACGAGGTGGAGGTCGAGGTCGTGCCGGGCCAGGATGCGGGCGAGCTCGTGGCCGACGTGGCCCATCCCGAAGATCGCGACCACGGGGGGGACGGCCATCGGCTCGAGCAGCACGCTCACCTCACCGCCACAGCACTGCATGCCGTGCTGGAACGGCGCCTTGTCGGACAGCGACGACGTGAACGACTCGGGGGCGGCTCGGCCGTCGGCGATCATCTCGCGCGCCCGGGCGACGGCGACGGCCTCGAGGTTGCCGCCGCCGATGCTGTCCCAGGACCGCGTCCGACCCACGACCATCTTGGCGCCGGCCTCGCGTGGCGCGTGGCCACGCACCGACGTCACGGTGACGAGGACACCGGGCTCACGTGTCTCCCGGAGCTGCTCGAGGGCTCGCAGCCAGCGCACGGTCAAGCCTGCGCGAGGTCGTCGAGGGCGGCCTCGGACTCGGGGCGCCGGACGGGCGCCTCGGGGTCGGGCGGCGGTGGGGTGCGACCGGCGCCGGGGTCCACGTCGCCGTCGGGCTCGGCACCGGCGCGCGCCTCCTGCACGGCCCAGAAGACCGCCTCGGGAGTCGCCGGGCTCGGCAGGTCGACGCTCGTCCCCGCAGGACCGAAGGCCGCGCACGCCTGGCGCAGCGCCTCCCTCACCGACAGGGCGAGCATGAGCGGCGGCTCGCCGACGGCCTTCGACCCGTAGACGGCTCCCTCCTCGTGGGCCCGTGCGAGCAGCGCGACGTTGAGGACCTCCGGCAGGTCGGCGACGCTCGGGAGCTTGTAGGTGCTCGCCGATGCCGTCGCGAGCCGACCACGCTGCTCGCCGTCGCCGGTGTCCCAGCGCAGGTCCTCGAGGGTGAGCCAGCCGGCCCCCTGGACGAAGCCGCCCTCGATCTGGCCGATGTCCACGAGCGGCGAGAGGCTGTCGCCGACGTCGTGGACGATGTCGACCCGCAGGGTGCGGTGCATCCCGGTGAACACGTCGACCTCGACCTCCGTCGCGGCGACCCCGTGGGCGAAGTACTTGAACGGGCTTCCCTGCATGACGCTCGAGTCCCAGCGCAGCCCCTCGGTCCGGTAGTACCCGGCGGCCGAGAGCTGGACCCGCGCGAAGTAGGCCGTGTGCACGAGATCGGGCCAGGTGAGGGTCTCGTCGGCCCCCGCGGCCGAGACGACGCCGTCGACGAAGGACACGTCCTCGGCGGGCACCCCGAGCCGCTCCCCCGCGACGACGGCGAGCCGCCCGAGGATCTGCTCGCACGCGTCCTTGACCGCCCCGCCGTTGAGGTCGGCGCCCGAGGACGCCGCGGTCGCCGACGTGTTGGGCACCTTGTCGGTGCGGGTGGGCGCGAGCCGCACGATCCCCAGCGGCACGCCGAGCGTCGTCGCCGCCACCTGGAGCATCTTCGTGTGCAGGCCCTGGCCCATCTCGGTGCCACCGTGGTTCACGAGGACCGACCCGTCCTTGTAGACGTGGACGAGGGCGCCCGCCTGGTTGAAGGCGGTGAGGTTGAACGAGATCCCGAACTTCACGGGCGTGACCGCGAGCCCCCTGCGTGCGTTCTCGTGGGTGGCGTTGAACTCCGCGACCTCCGCGCGCCGACGGTCGAGCTCGCCGTCCACCGCGACCTGCTCCCACGCCCGCTCGAGGCGGTCGGCCTGGGTGATGACCTGGCCGTAGTGGGTGGTCTGGCCGTTGGCGTAGAAGTTGCGGCGCCGCAGCTCGTGCGCCTCGATGCCGAGGAGCGGCGCGCACCGACCCAGGATGTCCTCGACGACGAGCATCCCCTGCGGTCCACCGAAACCGCGGAAGGCGGTCTGCGAGGTCTTGTGGGTGCGGGCCACGCGTCCGGTGACCCTGATGTCGGGGATCCAGTAGGCGTTGTCGACGTGGCATAGGGCCCGGGCGAGCACCGGCTCGGAGAGGTCGAGACTCCAGCCGCCGTCGGAGGTGAGCGTGGCCTCGAGGGCCAGGAGGTGCCCGGCGTCGTCGAAGCCGACCCGCCACGTCGCGTGGAACCCGTGGCGCTTGCCCGACATCGTGAGGTCCTGGGTGCGGTTGAGCCGGACCCGGACCGGCCGGCCGGTGAGTCGCGCGCCGAGGGCGGCGACGGCTGCGAACCCGTGCGGCTGCATCTCCTTGCCGCCGAACCCGCCACCCATCCGCAGGCACTGCACCGTGACTTCGGAGCTCTGCAGGCCGAGGACGTGGGCGACGATCTCCTGCGTCTCGGTCGGGTGCTGCGTGCTGCTCTCGACGAAGACCCGCCCGTCGTCCTCGAGCCGCGCCAGCGAGGCATGGGTCTCGAGGTAGAAGTGCTCCTGCCCCGCCATCTCCGTCTCGCCGTGGAAGACGTGGGCCGCACCCTCGAGGGCCGTCTGCGCGTCACCACGCTGCACCGTCGGCTGGGCCCCCTGGAAGCTCTCGGCGGCGATGGCCTCGGCGAGGGTGAGCGTCGAGGGTAGGACGTCGTAGTCGACCTCGACCGCGAGGGCGCCCCGGCGCGCGGCCTCCGCGCTCTCGCCGAGCACCCAGCAGACGGCGTGGCCGTGGAAGCAGACCTCGCTGGGGAAGAGAGGCTCGTCGCCCTTGTTGCCCGCGTCGTTGGTGCCCGGCACGTCCTCGGCGGTGAGCACCCGCACGACACCGGGCACGGCGAGGGCCGGCGCCACCCGCAGCCCCGTCACCAGGGCATGCGCGTGCGGCGCCTGCACCGGCCACGCGTGGAGCACGTCCTTGGTCCGGGGGTGCAGGTCGTCGGTGTAGAGCGCCCGACCCGTGACGTGCAGCTCGGCGGACTCGTGTGGCAGCGCCTGCCCGACGACAGCGCCGTCGGGCCGCTGCGAGAGCCTGCTCACGGCTGCGCCTCCCGCTCAGGGGACTGACCGGCATACAGGCGCAGGAGCGACTGGCCGAGCATTGCGCTGCGGTAGCGGGCGCTCGCGCGGTGGTCCGAGAGCGGGGTGCCCTCGGTCGCGAGGACGGCGGCCGCGGCGTCGACCGTGGCGCGCGTCCACGGCCGGCCGACGAGCGACTCCTCCGTCCGGAGGGCGCGCAACGGCGTGGGACCCACGCCGCCGAGGCCGATGCGCACCCGCGCCACCGACCCGTCGACGAGGTCGAGCGCGACGGCGACCGCGACGCTCGAGATGTCGTCGACGCGGCGCTTCGCCACCTTGTGGAAGTCGCTGACTCCAGCCAGGGGCAAGGGAATCCGCACTTCGCGGATGAGCTCGCCGGGCCGGCGGACGCTCTGCCGGTAGCCGGTGAAGTAGTCGACGAGCGGCACGACCCGCTCCCCCTCGGCGCTCGTGAGCACCAGCGATGCATCGAGGGCGAGCAGCACCGGAGCGGCGTCGCCGATGGGCGAGGCGGTGCCGAGGTTGCCGCCGATGGTGGCGCCGTTGCGGATGAGGGGCGAGGCGAACCGGGGGAAGAGCTGCGCGAGCAGCGGCACACGGCCGGCGAGCCCGCGCTCGACCTCGGTGAGCGTGAGCCCGGCGCCGATCCGGATCTCGTCGCCGCCGACATCGAGACCGCGCAGCTCGGGCAGCCGGTCGACGGCGACGAGGAGCGAGGGCCGCGCGCCCTTGAGGTTGACGTCGACGCCGACGTCGGTGGCACCGGCGAGGAGCACCGCCTCCGGCCGCGACCGCAGGAGCTCCAGCGCCTCGACGAGGTCGGCGGGCCGGACGAGCTCCGCGCCGTCGGCCTCCAGGTGGGTGCGTGCCGCGGGTGCGGGTGCGGACCGGCGCCGCTCGGCGAGCGGGTCGGACTCGTCGGGGGCGCCGAGGGCCCAGGCCGCGTCGCGGATCGGCCGGTAGCCCGTGCAGCGGCAGAGGTTGCCCGAGATCGCGTGGAGGTCGAACCCGTTCGGGCCGCAGGAGCCGTCACCCTCGCCCCGACCGTTCCCGGCCGGACCACTCGCGATCCCACCGGCGGCGGCAGCCTCACCCCTGGCCTCGACACGGCCGGGCCGGTAGTACTCGGCCGCCATCGCGCACACGAAACCCGGTGTGCAGTAGCCGCACTGCGACCCGCCCCGCTCCGCCAGCTCGCGCTGCACCGGGTGCAGCCGTCCGGGCTCGCCGAGCCCCTCGACCGTGACGAGCTCCTGGCCGTCGAGGGCGGCGACGGGGACGAGGCACGAGTTGAGCGCGACCCAGTCGGAGCCCGACCCGTCGGCGGCCGGACGCGCGACGAGGACGGCGCACGCGCCGCACTCCCCCTCGGCGCACCCCTCCTTGGACCCCGTGAGCCCCCGGTCACGCAGCCAGTCGAGCGTCGTCGTGTGCGGCGTGGCGCGGTCACCCAACGGCACCGACGTGCCGTTGACGGTGAGGGAGGCCGCCCCGGCCTCCGTGGGCGCCGTCGTCGTCATGATCGCCGATCCTAGTTCGCGACCGCCGGTCCGGACCCCGGCTTCGCCACGCGCCCCCGCGTCGGTCAACGCGCCTCGGTGGCGGACAGCAGCACGTCGCGGGTCACCTCGAGCTGGCCGAGGTGCTGGGCGAGCTCCTCGTAGACGTGGAGCAGGACGTCACCCTGCGTCGTGTATGCCGGGCCGTCACGGTCCGTGGGCGGGTTCACGGGCGTTGCCGACGGGTCACACGCGCGCACGTCCTCGTGGAGCCGGACGCGCCCGGCCTCGAGCAGCGCGAGCGCCTCCTCGACCGTGCCGGTCGCGGTGAACTCCGCGTCGCGGTCGCGCGGCACGACGATGCCGCGGTTGACGGTGCGGCCCCACCGGCCCATGACGCCGACGACGTGCGCGACGAGGGCGAAGGCCGAGTTGGAGCCCGCGACACCGGGGGCGACCGCGTTGACATGGGAGTCGCCCAGCTCACGGGTGAGGACGGCATACGCGTCGAGGGCGGCGTCGCAGAAGGCGAGGTAGGAGTCGCGGGTGATCACGCTCAGGAGTCTTTCAGGCGGCGCTCTCCCCACGCGACGGCGCGGCGGACCACAATGGCCGACGACCCCGTCACGGCAAAGGAGCCAGCCCATGGGCAGCGCAGAGTCCAACCTCGCATCGCACCTCGTCCGCACCGCCACGTCGAGCCCTGACCGCCCGGCCCTCAAGGTGGGTGGGCAGGACGTCACCTACGGCCAGCTCCACGCCATGGCGGCGAAGCTGGCAGGAGCGCTGCGCGCCAACGGGATCCAGCCCGGCGACCGGGTCGCGCTCATCCTGCCCAACGTTCCCGCCTTCCCCGTCGCGTTCTTCGGGACGCTGCTCGCGGGCGGTGTCGTCGTCCCGATGAACCCGCTGCTCAAGGCCGGCGAGATCGACTTCTTCTTCACGAACTCGGGCGCCAAGGTCGCCTTCGTCTGGCCCGACTTCGTCGACGAGGCGACCAAGGGCGCGCAGACGTCCGGCACGACAGTCGTCCCGTGCGGGCCGATGGGCCCGGTCGAGGGCTCGTTCGAGGGCGGCCAGCCGATCACCGAGCCCACCGAGCGCGAGGGCGACGACACCGCGATCATCCTCTACACCTCGGGCACGACCGGCCGCCCCAAGGGCGCCGAGCTCACCCACGACAACGTCTCGCTCAACGCGATGCGCTGCGCCGAGGTCATCCAGCAGATCACCCCCGACGACGTCATCATGGGCTGCCTTCCCCTCTTCCACGTCTTCGGGCTCGTGGTCGGGCTCAACGCCGCGGTGCGGGTCGGCGCCTCGCTCGCGCTCATCCCGCGCTTCGACCCGGCGGCGGCCATCAAGGTCATCGGCGACGAGAAGGTCACCGTCATGCAGGGCGTCCCGACGATGTATGCCGCGATCCTCAACCACCCGGACTCGGACTCGCTCGACGCCTCGTCGCTGCGCACCTGCGCGTCCGGTGGGTCGGCGATGCCGCTCGAGGTGATGAAGGCCTTCGAGGAGAAGTTCGGCTGCGTCATCCTCGAGGGATACGGCCTGTCCGAGACGTCGCCGGTCGCCTCGTTCAACATGCCCGACCGCGAGCGCAAGCCCGGCACGATCGGCTTGGCGATCCCCGGCTGCGAGATGCGCGTCGTCGACCTCGAGGGCCACGAGGTCGCGAACGGCGAGGTCGGCGAGATCGCGATCCGCGGCGACAACGTCATGAAGGGCTACTGGGACAACCCGGAGGCGACGGCCGAGGCCATCCCCGACGGCTGGTTCCGGACCGGCGACCTCGCGACCCGCGACGACGAGGGCTACTTCACCATCGTCGACCGCAAGAAGGACATGATCCTGCGCGGCGGCATGAACGTCTACCCGCGCGAGGTCGAGGAGGTCATCTACCAGCACCCCGACGTCCTCGAGGTCGCGGTCGTGGCCGTCCCCGACGACCTCCTCGGCGAGCAGGTCGGTGCCGGGGTCGCGCTGCGCGAGGGCTCGACGGCGACGCCGGAGGACATCATCGCCTTCACGAAGGAGCGGATCGCCGCCTACAAGTACCCGCGGCAGGTCTGGCTGCTCGACGAGCTCCCCAAGGGCCCGACGGGCAAGATCCTGCGGCGCGAGGTCAAGGCCCCGACCTCGGCCTGACCGGTCGGCGGTTCCTCGGTCAGGCGCGAGGAACCGCCGGCGCCGCCGCGGGCGCCGGCGTGGCCACCCGTCGCGCCGGGGCGTTGATGACCGCGGCGGCGGCGAGGACGATGACGAAGCCGACGACCTCCCACACGCCGAGCGCCTCACCGAGCACGAGAACCCCGAGGAGCACCGAGACGATCGGGATGAGGTAGGTGATCGTCGAGCCGACGACCGGCCCGGCGCCGCGCACGACGTCGAACTGGAGGATGTAGGCCGCGCCGGTGCCGACGATGCCGAGGGCGAGGATGCAGAGCAGGGGCAGCCAGGCCCACCCGCCGCCGTCGCTGCCCGCCTCGATCGTCGACGTGCCGAGGCGTGCGGTGTCGTAGGCCCAGATCGACCCGACGCCCCCCGGCTGCAACAGCCCCCAGACGAGCGTCACCGGCACCATGAGCAGGCAGCCCATGAGGAGCGTGGCCGCCGGCTGGCTCAGCCCGCCGAGGTCGGCCCGCGCGAGGAAGCGGCGGTTGTAGGTCCAGCCGAGGCCGTAGCAGACCCCGCCGGCCAGGGCCATGCCGAAGCCGACGAGGTCGGGCCGCGCCGAGGTCCACGGCTGCATGATCGTCACGACGCCGAGGAAGCCGATGACGACGGCGACGACCTTGGGGCGGGTCGCCCGGGCGCCGGGCAGGAAGGCCATGGTCGCGAGCACGGTGGCGATGGGCGTCGTCGCGTTGCCGATGCCTGCGAGCGCCGAGCTGACCCGCGTCTCCGACAACGCGAAGAGAGTGAAGGGGATGGTGCCGAGCAGCAGGCCGGTGACGACGAGGTGCCCCCACACCCAGCGCTCACGGGGCAGCGAGCCACCGCGCATCCACAGCAGCGTGAGGATCGTCGCCGCACCGGTGACGAGCCGCAGCGCGGCGATCTGCACCGCCGAGAGCGACTCGAGCCCGACCTTCATGAGCAGGAAGCTCGAGCCCCAGATGAGGACGAGCGCGAGGTACTTCGCCTGCCACGGGACCCTGGGCACGGGTGACATCAGTCCTGCTCCTTCTCGGTGAGCTCGCGGGCGGTGGCGACCGCCACCCGTGAAACGTCGACGGCCCCCCGGGGTGTGAGCGAGGGCAGTCCGCAGGCCGGCGTCACGGTGACGTCGGCGAGGGCCGCGACCGGCAGGCCGACCCGGGCGAACCCGTCGAGGACGCGGGCGGTCGCTGCCCGGACCGCGTCGGCCGCGGAGGCCGGCACCGTCGTCGGGACGACCCCGGCCCAGAGCCTCGTCCCGGACTCGACGGCCTCGGCGACCTGCTCCCAACGCTGTGGCGAGGCCTCGGTGAGGTCGAGCGCGAGGGCGCTCACCCCGGTCGACGCGAGGAGCTCGACGGGCGCAGCCGGGTGGCACGAGTGCAGGACGACGTCACCGTCGTGCGCCTCGCGAACCTCCCGTATGCCGGCCGCCACCTCGACGCGGTCGACCGCCCTCACCCGGCCGTAGCCGGAGGCGGTGGGCAGCTCGCCGCGCAGGACGGACAGCACGGACGGCTCGTCGACCTGCACGGTGACGACGGCACCGGGCACGAGGCGTCGCACCTCGGCGACGTGCCGGCGCACGCCCTCGGCGAGCGAGGCGACGAGGTCGCGCCGGGCGCCCTCGTCGGTGACGGAGCGCTCGCCCCGGTTGAGCTCGATCGACGCCGCGAGCGTCCAGGGGCCGGCGACCTGGATCTTGAGCGGGCCGGCATACCCGTCGTAGGCCTCGGCGAGCTCGTCGAGGTCCTGGCGCCACAGCGAGGCGGCGCGCGCGTGGTCGCGGCCCGGGCGGTCGGTGAAGCGCCAGCCCGACGGCTGGAGGTCGACGGCGAGGTCGGCGAGCAGTGCCGCGGACCGGCCGATGACGTCGGCTCCGGGCCCGCGGGCGGGCAGCTCGGGAAGGTAGGGCAGGCCGAGTCCGTCGGCGTCCGTGAGGAGGTCGCGCACGGTCACGATGGCCTCGCGTGCGGACTCCCCCGGCCAGGAACCGACTCCGGATACGTGTGTCACGCGAGAACTCTCGCACTCGCGAACTCGCGCACCGACGCAGGGACCTCGGCCGTGACGGAGGTCGGTGCGGGCTGCGGCGGCAGGGCGACGGTGCGCAGCTCGACGACCCCGTGCCAGGCGCGGGTCTCCTCGTCCGGGGCGCTCGCCGTGCCCGTGCGGGTCTTGGTCATGAAGGCTCCCTCGGTGATCGGCATCGCCATGACGAGGGTCCTGGCCATCTCCTGCCGCGTCATCGGGCGCACCTCGGTGGTGCGACCGGGCAGGATCCGCTCGGACAGCGCGTCGAGCGCGGCCGCCCGCTCGTCGTCGGGCAGCGGCTCGAGGTGTCCGTGGACGACGGCCGAGCGGTAGTTCGCGGAGGAGTCGAAGGTCGTGTGGCCGACGACCAGCGCATCGACGGCGACGACTGCGAGGGCGGCGGGTGCGCCGGCGGCGACGTGCCGCAGCGCGCCCGCGCCCGTGCTGCCGTGCAGGAGGACGCGGTCGCCCTGACGCGCGAAGAGCATGGGCACGACCCACGGCTGCCCGTCGACGACCGTGCTCAGCGTGCCGGCGAGGACGTCGTCGAGGATCGCGTCGAGGACGGCGCGCTCGGTGCTGCCGCGCTCCTTGTGCCGGTGCAGGGCGAGGGACGTCATGCGGACCATCCTCGGCGTGAAGTGGACCTCGATCCAGAACCACTATCGCCACTGATGAAGGACCAGTATGGTTCGCCGCATGCCGCGTTCCGCCCGCTCGGTCGACCTGCCTCTCGTCCTCGACGACGGCGACCGGCCCCTGCGCCACCGGATCGCCGACGCCCTCGTCACCCAGCTGCGCGAGGGACGGCTCCGTCCGGGTGACCCGCTCCCTTCCACGCGGGTGCTCGCCTCCGAGCTCCGGGTGTCACGCGGACCCGTCGTCGCGGCCTACGACGAGCTCGCCTCGGCCGGCTTCATCGAGGCCCGCCCGGGGTCGGGCGCGACCGTGGCCGCGGGCGCCGACCGGGCGGCCCGCGCCGGCGCGCTCTCGTCGGTCGAGCCGATGGCTCCCTGCCGCGCGGCGCCCTCCCGGCCCGCCCGTGCGGAGGTGCAGTACGACCTGCGGCCGGGGCGACCCGACATCGGCTTCCTCGACCGCACGGCGTGGCGCCGGGCGTGGCGGCACGCGGCCTCGCTCGTGCCGACCAACGACCTCGACAGCGGCCCCTCGCACACCCGGCTGCGGACGGTCCTCGCCGACCACATCCGGCGCAGCCGGGGCATCGCCCTCGACCCCGAGGACCTGCTCGTCACCCCCGGCGTGAGCGCCACCGTCCAGGCGCTGCCCGAGGCGCTCGGCCTGCGCGGTCGCAGCGTCGCCGTCGAGGACCCGGGCTACGTCGAGGCGTGGACGGCGTTCTCCGACAGCGGATGTCGCGTGCGGGCCCTCCCCGTCGACGACGACGGGCTCGACCCGGCGATGCTGCGCCGCACCGACGCCGCGGTCTACGTCACGCCGTCGCACCAGTACCCCCTCGGAGCCCGTATGCCGGTCGTTCGCCGGACCGCGCTGCTCGACTGGGCACGCAGCTCCGACGCCCTCGTCCTCGAGGACGACTACGACGGCGAGTTCCGCTACGACGTCTCCCCGCTGCCCGCCCTGCGCTCGCTCGAGGGCGCCGACGACCACGTCCTCTATCTGGGGACGGCCTCGAAGATCCTCGTGCCGACCCTGCGCGTTTCGTGGCTCGCACCACCGCGACACCTGCGCGACCGGATCCGCACCGAGCTCGAGCGGCGCGGACTGCTCGTCAACGAGATGACCGGCGAGGCGTTGGCCGAGTTCATCGCCAACGGCTCGCTCGCGGCGCACCACGCGCGCGCCGCGCGGACGTATGCCGGCCGACGCGCCCGCCTCGTCGCCGCCCTCGCCCGCCACCTCCCCGACCACCGGCTCAGCGGCGTCGACGCCGGCCTCCACCTCGTCCTGACCCTGGGCGACGACGTCGACGACCACGAGGTCGCCATGTCGCTCCTGCGCCACGGCGTCGCAGTGGGCCCGCTCTCGGCCTACGCCGTCGAGTCGGAGCGGCGCGGCCTCGTGATCGGGTATGCCGGCCTGCCCGAGTCGCGCGCGGACCTCGCCGTCCGCGCCCTCGCCCGCGGTCTCACCTGACCCATCGCGCTGCGTGCGTCCGCAACTGTGGTTGCCCCACCGTCACCTCGCCGGACGCAACGAGTCCTGACCCGCAGCGGGGTCGCAGCGGAACCGCAGCGGTTCGGCAGCGGCGCGGACCACCGTGGTGAGGACCGACCGACACCGGGCCGGCCGGCATACGGAAAGGACCCCGTCATGGCAACCGACCACGGCTCCACCCCCTTCGGCGCCCCCTCGCGCCGCAGCCTCGTCACCGGCCTCGCCGGTGGCGCCGCCCTCGGCCTCACCGGTCTCACGGTGGCCGGCGCCGGGCCCGCCGCGGCGCACGGCACGATCACGAGCTACCCCGGCGTCGGAGGCGTGCCGACGTTCTACATCAACCTGGGCGACCTCACGTCCTTCGGCTACCGGCCGAGCTTCCACGACCAGATGGGGCAGTGGATGGACTTCTGGGCCGCGAACGTGCCCAGTTCCTTCGGCGCGCCCTACCGGGTCGGCTGCCTCGGCGTGCACTACGACGGACGGGTCACGTCCGCCCACAACAACGGCGTGGGGTTCGACCTCACTCACGTCTACACGAAGACGAGCGGCGGCAACCCGGTGCGACGGTTCTTCGCCCGACGCGACATCTGGATGAACTGGGCCGAGGCCGACAAGGCGCCCGAGCGCCGCCGCTACTGGGCGACGGCGGCCTCGGTGCACCGCTACTTCCGCGACGTCCTCACCTACGGTTCGCACCCGAGCGACCACAGCAACCACATCCACGTGGACAACGAGGTGGCGGGCCCGTCGACGGTGAGCTTCAGCACCGGCTCGTCGGCGCAGGTGCGCGCCGCGCAGGAGATCTGCCGCTGGGTCTGGGGGCTGCCGACGACCCTCGACAGCCAGTGGGGCAGCCAGACGGCGAGCCACACCTCGCGCGTCATAGCGGCCGCCGGCGGTTCGGGCAGCCTCACGAGCGCGCCGCGCGCCAACTGGCTCCTCTTCACCCGTGCGTCGATGCGCAAGGGCTACGGGACGCAGAGCTACCCGGCGCCCTGACCGACCCGCTGGCGGGAGGTCGCGGCGATCGTCGCGGACCCGACGACCCGGGTGCCCTCGTAGAGCACGACCGACTGGCCCGGCGCGACGCCGCGCAGCCGCGAGTCGAGCCGCACGTGGACGACCTCGGGGTCGGTGTCGTCGACGCGGGCCCACGCCGCGACCTCCTCGCCGTGCGCACGCACCTGCGCGCCGACGCGGACGTCCGAGGTGGGCGCCGGGCCGCACCAGCGGGCGTGGTCAGCGGTGAGCAGGTCGACGCCGAGGAGGTCCGAGGTGCCGATGAGGACGCGGTTGGTGGGTGCGTCGACACCGACGACGTAGCGCGGGTCGCCGTCGAGGGCCGAGCGGTCGAGCCCCAGGCCGCGCCGCTGCCCGACGGTGAAGCCGTAGGCCCCTTGGTGCGTGCCGACGACCTCCCCGCTGTCGGCGTCGACGATCTCTCCTGGCTGCTCTCCGAGGCGTGAGGTGAGCCACCCGCGGGTGTCGCCGTCGGCGATGAAGCAGATGTCGTAGGAGTCCGGCTTCTTCGCGACCGAGAACCCGCGCGCGGCGGCCTCCTCGCGGATCCGTGGCTTCGTCGTGTCGCCGAGGGGGAAGAACGCCCGGGCGAGCTGGTCGGCGTCGAGCACGCCGAGGACGTAGGACTGGTCCTTGTCGGCGTCGACCGCCCGGTGCAGCTCGCGCACGACCTCGCCGTCCGGTCCCACCCGCTCGACGACCTGCGCGTAGTGACCGGTCGCCACCGCGTCGAACCCGAGCGCCAGCGCCTTGTCGAGCAGCGCTGCGAACTTGATCGACTCGTTGCAGCGCAGGCAGGGGTTCGGTGTGCGCCCTGCGGCGTACTCCGCGACGAAGTCGTCCATCACGTCGCGCTGGAACCGCTCGGCCATGTCCCAGACGTAGAACGGGATGCCGAGCCGGTCGGCCACGCGGCGGGCGTCGCCGGCGTCCTCGATCGTGCAGCAGCCGCGGGCCGACTCCCGCAGCGTCGCCGCCGAGCGCGACAGGGCCAGGTGCACGCCGACGACCTCGTGCCCGGCGTCGAGCATCCGGGCCGCGGCGACCGCCGAGTCGACTCCCCCGCTCATCGCGGCGACGACCCGCATCAGGCCGCCCCGCTCGCCCGACGGGCGCGCTCGACGACGGCGGGCAGCGCGGCGAGGAACGCGTCGACGTCGACCTGGGTCGAGGTGTGGCCGAGCGAGAGCCGCAGCGCCCCCCGTGCCTCGACCTCGGGGTAGCCCATCGCGAGCAGCACGTGGCTCGGCTGCGGCACGCCCGCCTGGCAGGCAGACCCGGTCGAGCACTCGACCCCGGCGGCGTCGAGGAGGTAGAGCAACGAGTCGCCCTCGCACCCGGGCACGAGGAGGTGCGCGTTGCCCGGCAGCCTGCCGGTCGCGTCGCCCGCGGTCCAGCAGCCGCTCACCGAGATGCCGAGATCGAGGCCGAGGGCTCCCGTGATGAGCCGGTCGCGCAGGTCCGTGAGCCGTGCCGCCGCGGTCTCCCGCTCGGCCACCGCCTCGGTGAGGGCCACCGCGAACGCCCGTATGCCGGCCGCGTCGAGCGTGCCCGAGCGCACGTGCCGCTCCTGCCCACCGCCGTGCACGAGGGGCACGAGGGCGGCGTCGCGGCGGGCGAGGAGGGCGCCGACGCCGACCGGACCACCGACCTTGTGCGCCGAGACGGTCAGGAGGTCGGCTCCGCTCTGCGCGAAGTCCACGGGCAGCTGGCCGACGGCCTGCACCGCGTCGGTGTGGAAGGGCACTCCGGCATCACGAGCGACGGCAGCGAGCTCGGCGACGGGCTGCACCGTGCCGACCTCGTTGTTGGCCCACATGACGCTGACGAGCGCCACCGAGTCGGGGTCGGTGCCGGCGAGCGCGGCGCGGAGGTCGTCGACGGAGATGTGGCCGCAGCGGTCGGGCTCGAGCCACGTGACCTCGGCGCCCTGACGGCGCAGGAGGTGCTGGACCGGGTCGAGGACCGCGTGGTGCTCGATGCCGCTGGCCACGAGACGGGAGGCGCCCACGGACCGGTGGCGGGCGGCATACGAGCCCTTGACGGCGAGGTTGTCGGCCTCGGTTCCCCCGGAGGTGAAGACGACCTCGGACGGGCGTGCGCCGAGGGCGTCGGCGATCTGCTCGCGCGACTCCTCGACGACCGCGCGGGCGGCGCGGCCGGAGGTGTGGAGCGAGGACGGGTTGCCGCCCCGCTGTGCCTGCTCGGACCACGCCTCGCGGGCCGACTCCCGCATGGGAGTCGTCGCGGCATGGTCCAGGTACGCGCTCACGGGCAAATCCTACGTTCGTCCCCACAGAACGACTTATTGCCCTTTCCAGCGGCTACGAGCACCGGCGTACGGTGCCGACGACGCGCTGGAAAGGGCAATAAGTCGGGGGTGCGGTGGGTCAGCCCTTGGCCTTCTTCACGGCCTCGGTCGCCTGCGGCAGGACGGTGAAGAGGTCACCCACGACACCGAAGTCGACGAGCTCGAAGATCGGGGCCTCCTCGTCCTTGTTGACCGCGACGATCGTCTTCGACGTCTGCATGCCGGCGCGGTGCTGGATGGCCCCGGAGATGCCCGCGGCGACGTAGAGCTGCGGCGAGACCTGCTTGCCGGTCTGTCCGACCTGGTTGCTGTGCGGGTACCAGCCGGCGTCGACCGCGGCGCGCGAGGCGCCGACGGCGGCACCGAGGCTGTCGGCGAACTGCTCGACCGGGCCGAAGTCGCCACCCGTGCCGCGGCCACCGGAGACGACGATGGCCGCCTCGGTGAGCTCGGGACGACCGGTCGCGGCCTTGGGCTTGGACTCGACGATCCGGACGGCCTTGGCCGCGTCGGACAGGGTGACGTCGACCTTCTCGACCTCGCCCGCGGCCGGGGCCGGCTCGATGGCGACCGAGTTCGGCTTGACCGCGACGATGGCGGTGCCCTTGGTGACGGTCGACGTCACGGTGTAGGAGCCGGCGAAGACCGACTGGGTGGTCTCGACGCCCTCGCCACCGGGCTTGACGTCGACGGCGTCGGTGATGACGCCGGACTCGGTGCGGATCGCCAGGCGGGCGGCGATCTCCTTGCCGGCCGCGTTGCTCGGGATGAGCACGGCGAGCGGGGAGGTCTTCTCGACGACCGAGGTGAGGATCTCGACCTGGGGGGCGACGAGGTACTCGAGGGCGTCGGTCGCGTCGTAGACGTAGACCTTGTGGGCGCCGTACTTGGCGAGGGTGACCTGCGCGGTCTCGGCGTTGGGGCCGACGTAGACCGCGGAGGGCTCGCCGAGGCGGCGGGCGAGGGTCAGCAGCTCGGCGGTCGCCTTGCGGATCTTGCCGCCGGCGTGGTCGACGAGGACGAGAACTTCAGCCATGGGTGCGTACTCCTCAGAGGAACTTCTGGGCGGACAGGAACTCGGCGAGCTTGGTGCCACCGTCGCCCTCGTCGGTGACGAGCTGGCCCTGCTCGCGCGGCGGGCGCTTGGCGAACGACGTCACCCTGGTCCACGCAGCGTCGAGCCCGACCTGGCCGGCGTCGACACCGAGGTCGGCCAGGGTCCACGTCTCGACCGGCTTCTTCTTGGCGGCCATGATCCCCTTGAACGAGGGGTAGCGCGGCTCGTTGATCTGGTCGGTGACCGAGACCAGCGCGGGCAGCGTCGACTCGATCGTCTCGGACGCGGCGTCGCCGTCGCGGCGGATCGAGACCTTGTCGCCGTCGATGGTCAGCTCGGAGGCGTAGGTGACCTGCGGGAGGCCGAGGCGCTCGGCGAGCATCGCGGGCACGACGCCCATGACACCGTCCGTCGAGGACATGCCGGTGAGGACGAGCTGGGGCGTCTCGCCGCCGGCGGCCTTCTTGACGGCCTCGGCGAGGATGAGCGACGTCGCGGCGGCGTCGGAGCCGTGGATGGCCTCGTCGCTCACGTGGACGGCCTTGTCGGCCCCCATCTGCAGCGCCTTCTTCACGGCGGCGACGGCCTGCTCGGGACCCACGGTGACGACGGTGACCTCACCCTCGCCGGCCTCGGCGAGCTTGAGCGCCTCCTCGACGGCGTACTCGTCGAGCTCCGACAGGAGACCCTCGACGCCCTCGCGGTCGGTCGTGTTGTCGGCCTCGTTGAAGGTGCGGTCGGACTGTGCGTCGGGCACGTACTTGACGCAGACGACGATGTTCATGCGTGCCTCGTCCTCTTCTCTGGGGTGGCGTGCGGACCGAGAAATGGTCCACGTCCGAGCGTATGCCGGGTCCTCCCCTGCCGAAGAATCCTCCCGGCGTGATGGTGGGCACAGCGCGAACCCCGAAGGGCTGCAGATTGCCCGGTGTCCAAACCCCCGTCCGGCGCCACGAGTAGGGGACGATCGATCGGGTCAGGTAACCCGAAGAAGCCGGGAGGCAAGACGGTGATCACCGCACTGCTTCTCGACCTCGACGGGGTGCTGAGGATCTGGGACCCCACCCTCACCCCCTCGGTCGAGATGGCATACGGACTTCCCGCCGGTGCGCTCGCTGCGGCAGCCGCTGCGCACGGTGGGCTCGAGCGGGCGCTGACCGGGGAGCTCGACGACCGCGACTGGCGGCGCGTGGTCGCGGACGAGATCGCCCACGACCACGGCGAGGCGGCCCGAGCGGCGGTCGAGGAGTGGATGGCCCCCTCCGGCTCCGTCGACGCCGAGGCGCTCGACGTCGTGCGGCGGGTCCGGTCACGGTTGCAGGTCATCATCCTCGCGAACGCGACGAGCCGGCTCGAGACGGACCTCGAGCGACTCGGCCTGGCCGACGAGGTCGACGGCTGGGTGTGCAGCGCCGACATCGGCCTCGCCAAGCCCGACCCCGACGTCTTCAGCCGGGCCGCGCTGCGCACGCAGCTCCTGTTCAGCCAGATGGCCTTCGTCGACACCTCGCGGTCGAGCATCGCGTCGGCCGAGATCCTCGGGATCCGCGCCCACCACTACCAGGGCGTCGAGGGCCTCGAGACCTTCGTCGAGGAGATCGTGCAGTCCACGAAGGTGCACTGCTGACGCAGCACCGCTGACGGCTCATGGTGGACGCCTCACGGCGGACGGCTCACGGCGGACGGCTCACGGCGGATGGCTCACAGCCGAAGGGCTCGGCGCACCCGGCCGGATGCACCGAGCCGCTCGTGGTCGGACCACGCTCAGTCGAGGTCAGGACGAGCCTCAGGCGCCCTCGAAGGTCGCCTTGCCGGGTCCGTTCTCGATGAACGAGCGCATGCCCGCGTCGCGGTCCTTCGTCGCGAAGACCGACGCGAAGAGCAGCCGCTCGATCTCGAGCCCACTCTGGAGGTCAACCTCGAGGCCGGAGTCGATCGCCTCCTTGGCCGCGCGGATCGCGTAGGCCGGCCCGCCGGCATACCGCTTCATCATCTCCTTGGCGGCCGCGAGGACGCTCTCGGAGCCCCGCTCACCGGGGTCGACGACCGCGTCGACGAGGCCGATGGCGAGCGCCTCCTCGGCGTCGACGAAGCGTCCGGTGAAGATGAGGTCCTTGGCCTTGGCCGGGCCGACGAGGCGGGCGAGCCGCTGCGTGCCGCCGGCGCCGGGGATGACGCCGAGGAGCACCTCGGGCTGGCCGAGCTTCGCGTTGCTGGCCGCGATGCGGAAGTCGCACGCCAGCGTGACCTCGCACCCGCCGCCGAGGGCGTAGCCGGTGATTGCGGCGACGGTCGGCTTCGGGATCCGCGCGAGGGCGCGGGTGAAGTCCTGGAAGAGGTGCGAGTGGTCGACCATGTCGGTGTAGGACCAGTCGGCCATCTGCTTGATGTCGACTCCGGCGGCGAAGACCTTCTCACCGCCGTAGACGACGACGGCGGAGACGTCCTTGCGCTCGGAGGCCTCCTCGGCGGCGGCGATGATGCCGCGCTGCACGTCGGCGTCGAGCGCGTTCATCGGCGGGCGGTCGAGCCGGATGACGCCGATGCCGTCCTCGACCTCGAGACGGACGACCTCGGACATCAGCTGCCCTGGCCGGGGGTGGAGCCGTTGGCGTCGGGGCCTGGCTGGCCGCCGTCCTGCTCGGCCTGGCCCTGCCGGCCCTGCGAACCCTGGCCGGGCTCGAGGCCGAGCGCGCGCTCGTGCCACAGCTGGACCGCCGAGAGGATGATCGACGTGCTCACCTGGACGAGCGTGGCGACGTCGGCGCCCTGGACGACGAGGTGCTCGCTCGTGACGACGAGGGTGTTGTTGGCGACGCCGGTCTTGACGCAGTTGAGCGAGAGGTTGACCTCGTTGCACGTCGCGGACACCTTCTCGGCGTCGCTCGCCACCTCCTCGGGCAGGGTCCACTGGCCGAAGACGCGCATGACGGGCAGGTCACCCTCGGTGACGCGCACGAAGATCGTCTGGTCGTTGGCCTGGTAGGCCACGTCGCCGTCGGTGTCGATGTTGGGCTGGGCACCGGCGTCGACGAGGACGTCGAGGACGCGACCGCGCAGGGGGTGCTCGTTCGCCGGCGGCGGGAAGTTCGGGAGGGAGGTGGGATCACTCATGGGTCCACCTTGTCACGGTCCCCGGACGACTCGCGCGGGAGGACTGGACGCTGCGGCGGGGCGGGGACGGTCAATAGGCTGCCGGGCATGAGGCCCGTGACGTCCGCCGCCGCCGCCCCCTCGCTGCGGGTCGCGCCCGACCTGCCGCCGGCTCCCGGCGTCACCCTCCACGAGGGCGGGATCGAGGTCTGCGTCTACGCCGGACACGCCGACTCCGTCGAGCTCTGCCTCTTCGACACCGGTGACACCGAGGGCACGACGGAGCGCCGGGTGCCGCTCGTCGACCACGCCCACGGGTGGTGGTTCGGGTTCGTGCCCGACGTCGGGGTGGGCCAGCGCTACGGCTTCCGCGTCGGTGGAGCGTGGGACCCCGAGCAGGGCATGCGGCACAACCCGGCGCAGCTGCTCATGGACCCCTACGCCCGCGCGATCGAGGGTGAGGTCCGATGGGGCCCGTCGGTCTTCGGCCACGTCGTCGACGACGAGGACTGGCGGGGCGACGGGACGGCACCGTCGGACTCGGACTCGGCGCCCGACATGCCGCGCTCCGTCGTCGTCGACCCGTCCTTCGACTGGGGCGACGACGGGCCACCGGCCACGACCCGCAGCGAGACCGTCATCTACGAGACCCACGTCGTCAACCTCACCAAGACCCTCCCGGGGGTGCCCGAGGAGCTCCGCGGGACGTATGCCGGCCTCGCCCACCCCGCGACCGTCGAGTACCTCGTGGGGTTGGGCGTCACGGCGATCGAGCTGCTACCAGTGCACGCCTTCGCCTCGGAGCCGTTCCTCGTCCGCAAGGGGCTGGCCAACCACTGGGGCTACAACACTCTCGGCTTCTTCGCCCCGCACGCGCCCTATGCCGCGGCGACCGACCCGCAAGGCGTCGTGGACGAGTTCAAGGGCATGGTCAAGCTGCTCCACGAGGCCGGGCTCGAGGTCATCCTCGACGTCGTCTACAACCACACCGCCGAGGCCGACGGCACCGGTCCGACGCTCTCGTTCCGCGGGCTCGACAACCGGGCCTACTACCGCCTCGACGAGCGCGGGCGCGACATCGACGTCACCGGCACGGGCAACACCCTCGACCTGCGCCACCCCGTGATGTGCCGGCTCGCGCTGGACTCGCTGCGCTACTGGGTGCAGGAGTGCCACGTCGACGGCTTCCGGTTCGACCTGGCCGTCGCGCTCGGCCGCGGCCGCACCGACGAGTTCGACCCCGACCACCCCTTCCTCGTCGGCATGCGCACCGACCCGGTCCTCTCCCGCACCAAGCTCATCGTCGAGCCGTGGGACGTCGGCCTGCACGGCTGGCGCACCGGCCAGTTCCCGCCGCCCTTCTCGGAGTGGAACGACCGCTTCCGGGACTCCGTGCGTGACTTCTGGCTCGGTGACCACCGGTCGTCGGGGCCGGGCCAGGTCGCGCACGGCGTGCAGGACCTCGCCACCCGGCTCGCCGGGTCGCGTGACCTCTTCGGCACCCGCGACCGCGGCCCCACGGCCTCGGTGAACTTCGTCGCCGCCCACGACGGGTTCACGCTCGCCGACCTCACGGCATACGACGAGAAGCACAACGAGGCCAACGGCGAGGAGAACCGGGACGGCTCGAACGGCAACCGCTCGTGGAACCACGGGGTCGAGGGACCGACCGACGACGAGGAGCTGCTGGCGCTGCGGCGGCGGTCGATGCGCAACCTGCTCGGCACGCTCCTGCTGTCGTCGGGGATCCCCATGATCAACGCCGGGGACGAGCTCGGCCGCAGCCAGGGCGGCAACAACAACCCCTACAACCAGGACAACCCGACGACCTGGTTCGACTGGGACCTCGAGCCGTGGCAGGAGGACCTGCTCGCGACGACCCGGCACCTCACGGCGATCCGCCGCGAGCACCCGGCGCTGCGCCAGCGGACCTGGGCCGAGGGCAAGGAGGTCCACGCGGACGGGTCGATCGACCTCGCGTGGTACGCCGCCGACGGTGAGGCGATGCGCGACTGGTCGGCTCCCGGTCAGCGGACGCTCCAGATGCTCGTCAACGGCGCGTGGCTCGGGCACGAGTCGGTGCTCGTCGTGCTGCACGGCGGGCGCGAGGAGCAGCAGGTCGTGCTGCCGAAGGCGCCGGGCCTGTCCGCCTACCGCCTGCTCTGGGACAGCGTCTGGGAGCGACCCGAGCACACCGAGCCGACCCCGGCCGGCGAGCAGCTCGCCATGGCGCCCTTGAGCATGCGCGCGTATGCCGTGACCGACGCGACCTGAGGCCGCTCGCCTCGGTGCTGCCGCGCGGTCGCGTGCGTACGTGGGTTCTCGCCGTGGCTGTCGCCGGGTCGCCGGCGAGGGCTGTGGAAAACGCCGCGGCGGTTCGTCGGCTTCTTCCTAGCCTCTCGGCATGGAGACCGCCGTCGAGCTCGACCTCACCGTCCTCCTGCCCACCCGTCGTGGTGACGCCATCGACGTCCGGGTCGCGGTGCCGGCCGGGACGACCCTCGCCGAGGTCCTGCCGCTTCTCGCCGAGGCCGTCGGGACCGACGTCGACCACGTGACCTCGCGTGGCGTCGAGGTGGCGGCGACGTCGCTCATCGGCCTGCCCCCACTCCTGCACGGCGCGAGCCTCGTCCTCGGGGAGCCACCCCGCCCGGCGCCGGGCCGGGCCACCCCGACCGACCTCGCCGTCGTCGGCGGCCCCGACGCCGGACGGCGCCACGCCCTGCCCGTCGACGGGCTCGTCGTCGGTCGCTCGGCCGGCCTCGGGCTCAGCCTCGGCGACGACCGCCTCAGCCGTCGTCATGTGTCGATCACGCCTGCCGACAACGGTTTTCGCATCACAGACCTCGGCTCGACCAACGGCACTCGCTGCGGTGACAGGTCGCTGGGCGCGAACTCCCACGAGACCGTGGTCGACGGCAGCGACCTGGTGGCGGTCGGGTCGTCGCTGCTCCGTCTGGACCGCGCGGGCGGCGCCTGCGCCCCCACCCGTCCGGACGGGAGCGGCCGCCTCGCCGTCAACCGGTCGCCGCGGACGCGTCCACCGGAGGTCGCGACCACCGTCCGCTCCCCTGCCCCACCCAGCCCGCCGCGGCGCGTGCGCATCCCCTGGCTCGCGGCCCTGCTTCCCCTGCCGTTCGCGGCACTGCTCGCCCTCGTCGTCGGTCCGCAGATGCTCGTGTTCGCGCTGCTCTCGCCGCTCATGGTCGTGGGGTCGGTCGTCACCGACCGGTTCGGATCCCGGCGCGACCACGCGCGCGAGGTCGCGGCGCACGAGCGTCTCCTGGCCACGCGACGGCAGGAGCTGGACCGCCTCCTCGCCATCGAACGACGGCAGCGCTGGCACGCCGGGTTGGACCCCGCCACGCTTCTCGCGGTCGCCAGCGGACCCGGCACGCGGCTGTGGGAGCGGAGACCGGCCGCCTCGGACTTCGGCCGCCTCCGGGTCGGCGTCGGTGAGCTGCCCGCCCGCACGGCGTGGGCTCCGGTGCACGGCGACGTCGAGCACCCGCTGCTGCGTGACCTGCCCGTCGAGGTCGACCTCGAGGACGTCGGAGGTCTCGGGATCGCCGGCCCCGGGCCGGAGGTCGAGGCGGTCGTGCGGCACCTCGTCGGCCAGCTCGCCACCCTGCACTCGCCGCGCGACCTGTGGCTCGTCGTGCCGGACCCGGCCGGCGACCCCACACTCGGGTGGGCGAGGTGGCTGCCGCACACCACGGCATACGGGTCGGTCGCAAGGTGCGTCGACGTGGTCCGCGAGGTGATGGCGGCACGCGAGGAGGAGCGCGATCGCGGCACTCCTGTGGCCGGGTCCCGGGTCGTCGTCGTCCTGCCGCACGCCGGCGACGCCGACCGGGAGCTGCTCGACCTCGTCGACCGGGGCCGTGGCGTGGGGGTGCGCTGCCTCGTGGGGGCCGGGCACGTCGGGGCCCTGCCCGGCTCGTGCCACGCGGTGGTCGGGCTCGGTCATGGCCTCGAGGGGTCCGCTCGGCTCGACGTCGACGGCGCCGAGCCGGTGCTCGCGTTCGTCCCGGACCTCGTCGGGTCGTGGTGGGGCGAGCGCGTCGGGCGGGCCCTGGCACCGCTCGTCGACACCTCCGGCGGCGGCGAGGTGCTGCCCGACGACGTCGACCTGCTCGACCTCGTCGACTGGCTGGACGCCGAGTCGGCACGGGCCGGCTCCGGCGAGGCGGTCGACGCCGTCCTGACGCACTGGCGCTCCGGCACCGGTCGACCACTGGCCCGGCTGGGTCGTCGGACGGGCGGCGAGTGGGTCGTCGACCTCGCGAGCGACGGCCCCCACCTCCTCGTCGGCGGCACGACCGGGTCGGGCAAGTCCGAGCTGCTGCGGACCCTCGTCACCTCGCTCGCCCTCGAGTGCTCGCCCGAAGACGTCTCCTTCGTCCTCGTCGACTACAAGGGCGGGTCGGCCTTCGGCGAGTGCGCCGACCTGCCGCACACCGTCGGCTCGGTGACCAACCTCGACGAGGGACTGGCGGCTCGGGCACTCGTCAGCCTGGAGGCCGAGATCACGCGCCGCGAACGGCTCCTCACCGAGGCCGGTGCGCGCGACTACGACGACTACCACCGGACGGCCGGCTCGGACTCGGGTTCGAGGTCGTGCTCGGCCTCGGCCTCGAGGGCGCCGCTCCCGCGGCTCGTCATCGTCGTCGACGAGTTCCGGCTGTTGGCCGAGGAGCTGCCCGACTTCGTCGACGGCGTCGTCGCCCTCGCCGCTGTCGGACGGTCGCTCGGCGTCCACCTCGTGCTCGCGACCCAGCGTCCGGCAGGTGCGGTGACACCCGACATCGCCGCGAACGTCAACCTGCGCATCGCCATGCGGGTGCGAGACGCGGCCGACTCCCACGACGTCATCGGCGCCGCCGATGCCGCTGCCGTCCCACCCGCCACGCCCGGTCGCGGCCTCGCCCGTGGGGGCGACGGTGCGCTCGTCGAGTTCCAGGCCGCTCGTGTCCGTTGCGCGAGCGACGACGCCGGGGTTCGGGTCTCCGTCCTCGGCGCCGACGGGGAGCCCACCGGGTCCGTCCGGCTCGGCGCCGACCGGGAGGCCGCCGCGGCGGGGGCCGGGTGCACCCCCTCCGGCGACGGCGCCGCGGCCGAGGGCGCCGACTCGGGACTCGCACCCCTCGTCCGTCTCCTGCGAGCTGCCGCTTCCGCGGCCCAGGTGGCCGCGCCGCACCGCCCCTGGTTGCCGCCGCTGCCCGAGCGCGTCGACCTGCCGCGCGTGGGAGCGGACGGCCTCGGGCTCGTGGACCTGCCCTCGACGCAGCGACAGAGCGTCCTCACCGGTCGCTCGGAAGGGCACTGGCTCGTCGTCGGCGGTCCGCGGTCCGGTCGGACCGCGGCGCTCCGCACGGTGCTCGCTGCCCACCTCGCGGTCGAGGGCACGCGACACGCGTGGGTCCTCGACACGACCGGCGAGCTCACCGACCTCGAGTCCCTGCCCCGGGTCGGCGCCGTCGTGCGCAGCGACGACGGCTCACGCGTGCGCCGCCTCCTCGCCGGGCTGCGTGCTCGTGCCGCCTCGGCAGGCGGCACAACTCCACCCGGACTGCTCCTCGTCGACGGCTGGGACCGCCTCGACCCCACGTCGGACCTCGGCTTCGGCGGGCTGCAGGACGACCTCCTCGACCTCCTCCGCGGCGGCGACCCGACCCTGCGCGTCGTCGTCACCGGGGACCGGACCGCCCTCTCGAGCCGGCTCGGCGCCGTCGTCACCGAGACGCTGCTGCTCCCCCTCGCCGACCCCGCCGACGCGACGTATGCCGGCCTCTCCCGACGCGACCTTCCCTCCAGCCGGGTGCCCGGCCGGGCGCTGCGTCTGCGCGACCGGGTCGAGGTGCAGCTCGCGCTCCGCGACCCGGTGGCCGAGGCTGCCGAGTCCGGCACATCGGGCGCGTCCGGCACGTCGGGCGCGTCCGGTGCGTCCGGTGCGCCGGGTGCGTCCGGTGCGTCCGGTGCGCCGGGTGCGTCCGGCGCGCCGCGGCCCACCTTCCCCACCGCCGGACCTGACGCCGTTGGATCACCCGCCCTCACACCGGAAGCAGCGGGCGACCTGCCCTTCGCGGTGCCGAGCCTGCCGGTGAGCATCGACCGTGCCGAGCTGGCCCTCCTGCCCCGCCCGGCCGCCGGACCCGAGGCGCTGGCGGTGGGCCTCTCGGCCGACACCGGCGGGGTCGCCCTGCTCGACCCTGCCCGGGACGGACGCCGGGTCCTCGTCGCGGGCCACCCGCGGACCGGCCGTTCGACCACCCTCGCGACGATCGGTGCCGCCGCAGTGGAGGCCGGGCGCGTCGTCGCCGTCGTCGAGGGACGGGGCGGGTCGGTCACCGCGGCCATCGATGCAGCCGCCACCGCAGCCGTGACAGGTGCGGGCGTTGTCGGCACGCGCCTGTGGCTGCGCATCGACCCGTGGGACCCCCAGCCCTTGCTGGACGCGCGAGGCACACATCCCGACCTCGTCGTCCTCGTCGACGACGCGGACCGCCTCGAGGGCACACCCGTCGAGGCTTCCCTGCTCGAGCTGACCTCGCTCGTGGACCGCGACGGCGGGCTCGTCGTCGCCGCATGTGCCACGACCTCGGTCGCTGCGCAGTTCCGGGGCGTCGTACCCGCGGTGGGCCGCGCACAGTGTGGTCTGCTGCTCTCGCCACGCACGCCGTCAGACGGTGAGGCGTTCGGCGTCAGGGCACCTCGTGGGACGGCGCCCGTGCCGGGGCGCGCCCTCCACGTGACTGGTCGCGAGACGCGTGAGCTCCAGGTCGCCATCACCGCTCGACCGTGCGGCACACCCACGCCCGCTGACTCAGGCCCGATGACCGGCGCGGGCTCCCTTCCGGTGCGATAGCCACCGGGGTCGCCGAGGAAGCGAGCGACGTGGGGTCCCATCGCGGAGCTTCTCGTCCGGGAAGCCCCCCACGGATGCCGCGGAACGTCTGCGGCCGGCCACTCGTTGCGCCTGACGGAAGCCGCTCGACACGCGGTGTTCGTCGCAGATTTTGCGCCGATGACCCTGTCCAAATTGGGTAGCAGGGTCTAGACTGACACTTCGGACGTCTGCGTGTTGACGTCCAGTGGTTTGCAAGGGCGCAACCTCATTGTTGGCCCTGCTCCACCCCCGCTAGCGGCCAGCACCATTGAACTCCACGGACAAGGAGCACCACCCATGGATTGGCGCGACCGCGCTGCCTGCCTCGATGAGGATCCCGAGCTGTTCTTCCCCATTGGGAACACCGGCCCGGCGATCATGCAGATCGAGGAGGCCAAGGCCGTTTGCCGCCGCTGCGAAGTCGTCGACACCTGCCTCAAGTGGGCGCTCGAGTCCGGACAGGACGCAGGCGTCTGGGGCGGACTCTCGGAGGACGAGCGCCGCGCTCTCAAGCGTCGCAACGCCCGGGCCCGCCGCGCAGGCTGATCGCAGCCCGGACACGACGGCCCCGCCATTCGGCGGGGCCGTTCTGCTTTGTCCGGCCGGCCCTGCCCGGCCGGCCCTGCCCGGCCGGCCCTGCCCGGCCGGCCCTGCCCGGCCGGCCCTGCCCGCCCCGCCCGTCGCTCAGCGGGTGAGCGGACGCAGCCGGGCCGTGAACTCCACCCGCGTCCCGTGCGGCGTGGCAGGCTCCCAGCGGATCCTGCCCTGGAGGTCCTGCACGAGCGAGGTGACGATGCGGGTGCCGAGACCGGCGAGGACGGGACGGAAGCCCGCGGGCAGCCCCGTGCCGTCGTCGGTGATCGCCACGGTGAGGCCGTCGACGCCCGGCTCGACCTCGGTGCGGTCGACGTGGACGTTGATCGTCCCGCCCCGCGAGGCCAGCCCGTGCTCGACGGCGTTCTGGACCAGCTCGGAGACGATCATCGCCAGCGACGTCGCATCCTCGGCGCGCATCCGCCCGAAGGACCCGGTGAGCGAGGAGTCGACGCGGTGCTCGGTGACGGCGACGTCGACGACCGCCCGCAGCCCGCGCAGCGCGATCTCGTCGAAGTCCACCGTCTCGTCGATGCCCTGGCTCAGCGTCTCGTGGACGAGGGCGATCGTGCCCACGCGCCGCACCGCCTCGTCGAGGGCGTTGCGCGCCGTCTGGTCCGGGACCCGACGTGACTGCAGTCGCAGCAGCGCCGCCACGGTCTGGAGGTTGTTCTTGACCCGGTGGTGGATCTCCCGGATCGTCGCGTCCTTGGTGATGAGCTCCTGCTCGCGCCGCCGCAGCTCGCTCACGTCGCGGAGCAGCAGCAGGGCACTGGTCCGGGTCCCGTTCTGCGTGAGCGGGATGGCCCTCAGGCTCACGCTCGCCGACTGCGTGGAGACCTCGGTCCACCACGGTGCCCGGCCGGTGATGACGACCGCCAGCGACTCGTCCACCGTCGAGCCCGACCCCTGCAGCAGGTCGGCCACGACCGTCGCGAGCACCTCGCCGATGACGTCGCCGCGATGGCCGAGCCGGTGGATCGCGCTGATCGCGTTGGGGCTGGCATAGAGCACGGTCCCCTCGAGGTCGAGGTGCACGACGCCGTCACCGACGCGCGGCGCCCCTCGCCGGGCACCCGTCGGCGCCGCCGTGCTCGGGAACTCCCCCGCCGCGATCATCGTCGTCATCGACTCGGCGAGCAGCCGGTAGGTCAGCTCGAGGCGGCTCGGCGTCCGCCCGGTGACGACGTTGCTGTGCTTCGTGATGACGGCCAGCGACCGCCCCTCACGGACGACAGGGATCGCCTGCTCGCGCACCGCGGTCTCGCCCTGGCTCTCGGGCTCGCGCCCGTTGACGATCCGCCGGTGCCGGTAGGCCTCGGACAGGATCGGCTCGCGCCAGCGCCCCGACGTCCGGCCGACGATGTCCTCGTAGAAGACCATCGGACCGGTGTTGGGCCGCACGTGGGCCACCGCCCGCCACCCGTCGAGCCCCGTCGGCACCCAGAGGACGAGGTCGGCGAACGAGAGGTCCGCGATGAGCTGCCAGTCACCGACGACGAGGTGGACCCATTCGATGTCGTGGTCCTCGAGGGTCGTCGACGCCCGGAGGGATTCGGCGAGGGTGCTCACCCGGCGAGCCTAGGGCGTGACCGCGTCAGCCTCCCTGTCGGACCACGGACCGGAGCGTGCGCAGAGCCACCGAGAGCGCCGCGATGTTGGGCTTCTCGAGTGACCGTATGCCGGCCAGCTGGTTGCCGACCCGCTCCACCGCTCCGTCGCACGCCTCGTTCCAGGCCTCGATCCGCTCGTCGGCCGTGACGACGCCGTCACCGTCGAGGTCCTTGGCGAACTCGAAGACGTTGCGGGTGAAGGACTCGAGGACCGAGTAGAGGTCGTCGCGCAGCGCGCCACGCGCGAGGGCATCCCACCGGTCGTCGCGCGGCAGCCCGGCGACCCGGTTGAGCATCCCGTCGATCCCGAACCGCTCGGAGAGGCGGAAGTAGACCTCGGCGACCTCGTGGGCCGTGCGGCCGACGTCCGAGGCGATCTCGACGACGTCGAGCAGCGAGTAGCTGTCGAGCAGCGAGGCGGCGCGGGCGGCCAGTGCGCTCGGCACCCCGGCCTCCTCCCACTCGGCGGTCTGGGCGAGGACACGCTCGCGTTCGCCGCCCTGGAGCAGCTCGGGGATGCGCGGCACGAGGTCGGCGACCACCGGGGCGAAGCGCTCGACCTCGGTCGTGATGTCGAGACCCCCGGGCCGGGCCGCGAGCAGCCAGCGCACGGCACGGTCGAGGAGGCGCCGGAACTCGAGGTAGAGCCCCGTCTGGACCTTGGTCGGGAGCGTGTTGTCGAGGGCCTCGACGGCCTTGACGTAGCCACGCAGGTCGAAGACCTCACGGCAGACGATGAACGCGCGGGCCACCTGGTCGGGGGTGCACGTCACCTCCTCCGCGGCGCGGAAGGCGAAGGTGATGCCACCACGGTTGACCATCGAGTTGACGACCGAGTTCGTGATGATCTCGCGGCGCAGCGGGTGCTGACCCAGCTCGGCGGCATACGGCTCGCGCAGTGCCTTCGGGAAGTAGTGGGCAAGGGTGGCCGCGAAGTACGGGTCGTCCGGGAGGTCGCTCGCGAGGATGTCCTTCTTGAGCGCGAGCTTGGCGTAGGCGACGAGCACCGAGAACTCGGGCGACTTGAGCCCGTGGCCCTCAGAGGCGCGCTTGGCCATCTCGGCGTCGGTCGGGAGGAACTCGAGCGACCGGTCGAGCTCGCCACGCTCCTCGAGCCACCGCATGAGGCGCTGGTGGACCGGAACCATCGAGAGGTCCTGCGCTCGGGCGTTGCCGAGCAGGACGTTCTGCTCGTAGTTGTCGCGCAGCACGTGCGCGGCGACGTCGTCGGTCATCGAGGCGAGGAGGGTGTTGCGCTCCTCGGTCGTCAGCTCGCCGCGGCGCACGACGTCGCCGAGGAGGATCTTGATGTTGACCTCGTGGTCGGAGGTGTCGACGCCCGCGCTGTTGTCGATGGCGTCGGTGTTGACCCGGACGCCGGACAGCGAGGCCTCGATGCGCCCGAGCTGCGAGAGCCCGAGGTTGCCGCCCTCACCGACCACCTTGACCCGGAGCTCGCTGCCGTTGACGCGGATGGCGTCGTTGGCGCGGTCGCCGATCGAGAGGTGGTCCTCGCTCGTCGCCTTGACGTAGGTGCCGATGCCGCCGTTCCAGAGCAGGTCGACGGGCGCGAGGAGGATCGCGTGGATGAGCTCGGTCGGGGTCATGGACGTGACGCCGTCGTCGAGTCCGAGGGCCGCTCGCATCTCGGGCGTGACGGTGACCGACTTGAGCGAGCGCGAGAAGACGCCCCCGCCGGCCGAGATGAGCGAGCGGTCGTAGTCGTCCCACGACGAGCGTGGGAGCTCGAAGAGGCGCTTGCGCTCCCGGAACGACTCGGCCGCAACGGGATCGGGGTCGATGAAGACGTGGCGGTGGTCGAACGCCGCGACGAGGCGGATGCGCTCCGAGAGCAGCATGCCGTTGCCGAAGACGTCGCCGCTCATGTCGCCGACCCCGACCACGGTGAAGTCCTCGGTCTGGGTGTCGACGCCCATCTCGCGGAAGTGCCGCTTGACCGACTCCCACGCCCCGCGGGCCGTGATGCCCATCGCCTTGTGGTCGTAGCCCGCCGAGCCGCCCGACGCGAACGCGTCGTCGAGCCAGAATCCGTAGGACTGGGCGACGCCGTTGGCGATGTCGGAGAACGTCGCCGTGCCCTTGTCGGCGGCGACGACGAGGTAGGGGTCGTCGCCGTCGTGGCGCACGACGCGCTCGGGCGGCACGATCTCGGAGCCGACGCGGTTGTCGGTGATGTCGAGCAGGCCGGAGATGAAGGTCCGGTAGGCCGACTGGCCCTCCTCGAGCCACGCCTCACGCGAGACCGCGGGGTCGGGCAGCTTCTTGGCATAGAAGCCGCCCTTGGAGCCGGTCGGCACGATGACGGCGTTCTTGACCATCTGCGCCTTGACGAGGCCGAGGATCTCGGTGCGGAAGTCCTCGCGCCGGTCGCTCCAGCGCAGACCACCGCGGGCCACCGCACCGAAGCGGAGGTGCACGCCCTCGACCTGCGGGCTGTAGACCCAGATCTCGTATGCCGGTCGCGGCGCCGGGAGGTCGGGGATCGCCGTCGGGTCGAGCTTGAGCGAGACGTAGGCCCGCGGCTCACCGTCGGCGGCGGGCTGGAAGAAGTTGGTGCGCAGCGCCGCGCTCATCACCGCGAGGAACGACCGGATGATGCGGTCCTCGTCGAGCGAGCTGACGTCGTCGAGGGCTGCGGTGATCCGCGCCGCGATCTCGTCCTGCCGCTCCTGGCGTTGCTCGGCCTCGTCCGGGCCGAAGGCGTCCGGGTCGAAGCGCGCCTCGAAGAAGGCGACGAGGTCGGCCGCGATCGACGGGTTCCCGACGAGTGCGTCCTCGAAGTAGGACTGGCTGAACGTCGCCTGTGTCTGGCGGAGGTACTTCGCCACCGTCCGCAGCACGACGACCTGACGCCACGTGAGCCGCGCCGCGAGGACGAGCTGGTTGAAGCCGTCGGACTCGGCACGTCCGTCCCACACGGCGAGGACGGCGCCCTCGAAGAGGTCGCGCAGGTCCTCGTGCGCGATGCCCGCCCAGATCTCCTGGTCCTGCACGCGGAGTCCGAAGTCGTAGACGTGCAGCTGGGCACCATCGGACCGGCTCACCTCGTAGGGCTGCTCGTCGACGACCTCGACCCCCATGTCGGTGAAGATCGGCAGGATGTCGGTGAGCGACAACGGGTCGACGCGGAAGAGCTTGAAGCGGCGCAGGCCCTCGGGCGAGTCGGCGGGGCGGTAGAGCGCGACGCTCGTGCGACGCTCGTCGCTCAGACCGTCGAGGTGGTGCAGGTCGGCCACGCCTTGGACGACCGAGAACGTCTCCTCGTATGCCGTGGGGAAGCCACGCCCGAAGCGGTCGAGCAGGCGGTCGCCCTCGACCTCACCGAGGCGGTCGCGCAGACTGTCGCCGAGGCGGTCGGCCCAGGTGCGGCTGACCTCGACGAGCCGGCGCTCGAGCTGCTCGCGCTCGTCCTCGTCGAGGTGGCGGACCCGCTCGCCGACGGGGACCCGGACGACGAACTGCAGCCGGGAGAGGGCGCGCTCGCTCACCCGTGCGGTGAACTCGACGCTCTCGCCACCGAAGGCGTCCTTGAGGATCGCGGCCATGCGGGTGCGGACACCGGTGTTGTAGCGGTCGCGCGGGATGTAGACCAGGCAGGAGACGAACCGGCCGAAGTCGTCCTCGCGCAGGAAGAGCTTGGTGCGGCGGCGCTCCTGGAGCTGGGTGACGGCCATCGCCGTCTCGTAGAGGTCCTCCGGCGTCGCCTGGATGAGCTCGTCGCGCGGGTAGGTCTCGAGCACCTCGAGGAGGTCCTTGCCGGTGTGCGAGTCGGGCGCGAGGCCGGACTGCTCGAGGACCGACTGGACCTTCTCCGCGACGACGGGCAGGCGCAGCACCGACTCGGTGTAGGCCGTCGAGGCATAGAGGCCGAGGAAGCGCTTCTCCCCCGCCGTGCTGCCGTCGGGTGCGTAGGTGCGGATGCCGACGTAGTCGAGGTAGGTCGGGCGGTGCACCGTGGAACGCGAGTTCGCCTTGGTGAGGACGAGGACGCCCCGCTCGCGGGCCTTGCGGCTCGACTCCGGCGAGAGTGGCACGAGCTTCTTGTCGGCCGGCGGGTCCTGCTTGAGCATGCCGAGGCCCGTGCCGCTCAGCGGACGGATGACGTCGCCCTCGGCGGTGTCCTCGAGGGCGTACTCGCGGTAGCCGAGGAAGGTGAAGTGGTTGTCGGCCATCCAGCGCAGGAACGCGGCCGCCTGGCTCACCTCGGCGGGGTCGACACCGCGCGGCGGCGTGCCCTCGAGCTCGGCAGCGATGACGAGGCAGCGGGTCCGCATCGAGGGCCAGTCGGTGACGGCCTCGCGCACGTCGAGCAGGACGTTCTCGAGGACGGCGGTGAGCTGGTCGCGCGCGGTCTGCTCGCTCTCGCGGTCGACGGTGAGCAGGATCCACGACTCGTTGTGGACGTCGGGGTCGCCCTCGCGCACCCCCGGGTCGTCGGCGTCGCAGGTCTCGAGGAGGTGGCCGGACTCGTCGCGACGGACGCGGAACTGGGGGTGGATGACGAGGTGGATGTCGATGTCGCGCTGCACGAGCGCGCCGGTGACCGAGTCGACGAGGAAGGGCATGTCGTCGGTGACGACCTGGATCACGGTGCGGGCGCTCGACCACCCGTCAGTGTCGGTCGTCGGGTTGAAGACCCGCACGGCGGCGGTGCCGGGCGTGCGGCTCTCGGCGAGGTCGAGGTGCGACTTCACGGCTCCGGCGAGGGTGCGCGCGGGCCGTGCGCTCAGCTCCTCGTCGGGCACGTGGCGGAAGTATCGGCCGACGATCTCCGCGCCGTCCGGTCGCGGGTCGAGACCGGCGAAAGCCGAGACGATGGCGTCCAGTGTGGTCGATCGGGGGTGGACCGATGACTCAGTCATGGTGCGCTGCAGATCCTTTGTGTTGCGGCTTCGCCGATGGCCACGGCGGGACACGGCACTGTGTCCAGCACCGAGACTACTCACTTGCCCGACCCTGTGGATGAGGGGTCGGAGGTGGGGCACCTGAGCACTAGAGTGACGAGGTGCGCAGGCCCCCGGACCCTCCCTCGCTCCTCGGGGTGAGCACCGTCCTCGAGGCTCTGTCCGACACGATCTCGCGCGTCGAGGACGACCTCCTGGGGAGCCTCGTCGTCATGGGCGAGGCCGAACCGCAGCGGGCCGTCGACGGGTGGGTGGACCACGTCGTCGACCTCCTCCGCGCCGTCGACGAGGTGACCGCGCAGCACCGCACGACCCTCGCCCTGGCCCACTCCCGCGCCGGCGCTGGCAGCGTGTCCGCACCGGACGGCGCCGCGAGCGACGCGGTCCGGGGACCCGTCGGCTCCTCCCAGCCGGACCGACCGTGAGGGGGCTCGTGCCGGGCGACCCGGCCTCGCTCTCGGCCCTCGGCGCGTCGGCGTCGCGCGCTTCGCGCGAGCTGGCGGCCGCCTGCGAGGCGAGCGGGACGGCATACGCATCGCTCAAGGACGCGTGGGGCACCTCGACGTCTGTCCGCGTGCGCAAGGAGGGCCGCCGCGCCCTCGACGCGCTCACCGTCGGTGGGCGTCACGCCGAGGCGGTCGGTGCCGCGATCCAGTCGTATGCCGTGGAGCTGAGCGCGCTGCAGGCGCGCGCCCGCGCAGCACTCGACGAGTCGTCGGCCGCGGGGATCGTCGTCGAGGACGGGAGTGCCCGGCTGGGGTGGGGCGTCACCGGGGAGGCCGACCCCGCGACGACCCGCGGTCGCACCGACGCGGTCGCGAAGGTGCAGGCCGAGCTCGACGCCGTGGCCGCGCAGCACCGGCGCCGGCGCGACCGGTTCCTCGCCGAGGTCGCGGCGTCGACCGCCGAGCTCGAGGTCCTCGCCCGCACCCTGCGCCTCTCCTGACGCGCCGACGTCCGGGCGGCGGGTCGGTGTCGCGTCCGCGGTGAGAGGATCGGCGGGCCGGACCACGCCAAGGAGGAGCACACGTGAAGTTCACCCACCGCGCCGAGTACCCCGCAGCGCCCGACGTCGTCTTCGCGCAGATGTGCGAGCAGGAGTTCCAGGACGCCAAGTGCGACGCCACGACGACCGGGACGTGGAAGGCCGACGTGTCCACGAGCGGCGACCGCACCGTCGTCTCGACCGAGCGGGTTCTGCCGACCGACGGGCTGCCCGACATCGCGCGGTCGTTCGTCGGCGAGACGCTCACCGTGGTCGAGGTCCAGACCTGGGGTCCGGCCGCCGCGGACGGGTCGCGCACCGGCGACCTCAACCTCCACGTCAAGGGGGCGCCGATGACCCTCAAGGGAGCGGTGCGCCTCTCCCCCAAGGGGTCCGGAACGGTGCACGAGCTCGTGGGCGAGCTCAAGGCAGGCGTGCCGCTCATCGGCGGCAAGCTCGAGAAGGCCGCCGCCGACCCGCTGCTGCATGCCGCCCGGACCGAGACCGACCTGCTCCGCCGCCGCGTGGGCTGACCACGCAGGTCCGGGCCGCTCGCGCGCCGCTCGGGCAACCGATGGCCCCACGGCGGGGCCCGAAGGCCTCGCCGTGGGGCAGTCAGTCGGTGTGTGGGGCGTCAGACGCCCATGTGCGGGTAGGTGTGGTTCTTCGGCGGGACGAACGTCTCCTTGATGGAGCGCGGGCTCGTCCAGCGCAGGAGGTTCTGCGCGGAGCCGGCCTTGTCGTTGGTGCCGGACGCGCGCCCGCCACCGAACGGCTGCTGCCCGACGACGGCACCGGTCGGCTTGTCGTTCACGTAGAAGTTGCCCGCCGCGAAGCGCAGGCGCTGCGTCGCCTCGGCGACGGCCGTGCGGTCCTGGGCGATGATCGAGCCGGTGAGCGCGTAGGCCGAGGCCGAGTCGATGACGTCCATGACCTTGCCGAACTGGCGGTCGGGGTAGACGTGGACCGAGAGCAGCGGGCCGAAGTACTCGGTCGTGAAGATCTCGTCGTGCGGGTCCTCGCCGACCATGATCGTCGGGCGGACGAACCAGCCCTCGGAGTCGTCGTAGGTGCCGCCGGCGACGATGTCGATGCCCGCGGTGGCCCTGGCCCGGTCGATCGCGGCCTTGTGCTTGGCGAAGGCGCGGTCGTCGATGACGGCACCCATGAAGTTCGACAGGTCGGTGACGTTGCCCATCGTCAGGCCCTCGGTGATCTCGACGAGGTCCTTCTTGATGACCTTCCACACGCTGCGCGGGATGAACGCGCGCGACGCGGCGGAGCACTTCTGGCCCTGGTACTCGAACGCGCCGCGGATCATGGCGGTCCGGACGACGTCGGGGTCGGCGCTCGGGTGGGCGAGGATGAAGTCCTTGCCACCGGTCTCGCCCACGATGCGCGGGTAGTGGCGGTAGGTCGTGAGGTTGGACCCGATCTCCTGCCACAGGTGCTGGAAGACGCGCGTCGACCCCGTGAAGTGCAGCCCGGCGAACTCCGGGTGCTTGAGCACGATGTCGGAGACCTCGGTGCCGTGACCGCTCACGAGGTTGATGACGCCCGGCGGCATGCCGGCCTCCTCGAGGATCTCGAGGACGAACTGCGCGGCGAGCTGCTGGGTGTGCGACGGCTTCCACACGACGGTGTTGCCCATGAGGGCCGGAGCCGTCGGAAGGTTGCCGGCGATCGCAGTGAAGTTGAACGGCGTGATCGCGTAGACGAAGCCCTCGAGCGAGCGGTAGTCGGTGCGGTTCCAGATGCCCGGGGCGTTGGCCGGCGGCTGCTCCTCGAGGATCTGGCGGGCGAAGTGGACGTTGAAGCGCCAGAAGTCGATGAGCTCGCAGGCGCTGTCGATCTCGGCCTGGTATGCCGTCTTGCTCTGTCCCAGCATCGTCGCGGCGTTGACCTTGGCGCGCCATGGGCCCGCGAGGAGGTCGGCGGCCTTGAGCAGGATGGAGGCGCGGTCGTCGAAGGACATGTCCCGCCACGCGGGGGCGGCGGCGTTCGCGGCGTCGACGGCGGCGCGCGCGTCGGCCTTCGTGGCGTCGCGGATCGTGCCGAGCACCGAGCGGTGCGCGTGCGGCTGGCGAACGTCGATCCTCGCGCCGCGTCCCTCGACGCGCTCGCCGTTGATCGTGTGCGGCAGGTCCCACTTCGTGCTGCCGACCTCGGCGAGCGCGACCTCGAGGGCCGCGCGCTCGGGGCTGCCGGGCGCGTAGTCGCGGACGGGCTCGTTGATCGGGGCAGGGACGTGGGTCACAGCGTCCATCGGTGTCTTCCTCGATTCGTGGGGTGCTGGGGGTCGGCCCATCGTCCCACGGTGGCGCGACCTGTCGTGCCCGCCCCCGGGCCACCCTTGCGTCCGGCAGGGTGACGCTCTGGCCACCAGAGTTGCGGACGCTAGGTGGTGGACTACTCGCCGCGGACGAGGCGGATGACGTCGTCGAGCTCGGTGACGTCGTACCAGAGGAGGTCGGCGACCTCGCCGCCCGGCTCCTCGTCGATGTGGAAGGAGGCGATGCGCGGCAGCGCGACGACGCTGTCGAGCTCGACGGTCGTGCCGTCCTCGGTGGTCGCGTTGACGACGGCGGCGTCGACGTCCGCCGACGCGACGACCCGCCGCTCCCCGCGCTGCGCGAGCGCGGCGGCGTCGGTGGCGGCAGCCGACCACGCGGCATACTCGCGTTCCTCGTCGTCGTTGCCGAGGCCCGGGCGCGCGCTCGGTGCGACCGCCGTGTGCCCGGGAACCGGCGCCGGTCCGACCTCACCGGTGCGGCGCAGGGTGTCGAGCGCGCCGGCGTCGAGCGGGAGGTAGACGCGAACCAGGGGCATGGCGGGTCCTTTCAGCGGGCTCGGCTGCGCGGAGCCTCGAGCAGCTCCTGCAGGGCGTCGACGATCGACTGGCCGAGGACGTCGGTGTCGGGCAGGGCGTCACGGTCGGCGTAGAGGCCGTAGTAGACGCCGCCGTCGTAGGACGTGAGGCCGATCGACAGCGCCTTCGACGGACCGAGCGGCATGACCGGGTAGGTCGAGGCCATCTGGGCGCCGGCGATGAAGAGCGGGTGCTGCGGGCCGGGGACGTTGGTGATGGCGACGTTGAAGAGCCGACGCGAGACGGCCCCACCCAGGCGCGCGGCGAGGGTGTGCATCGTCGGCGGGGCGAACCCGCCCAGCCCCGAGAGGGTGTCGGCGTCGACGGCCCGGCCGGCCTCCATCTGCTGGCGCATGGCGAAGGCGATCTGGTGCAGGCGCATCGACGCCCCGGGCTCGCCGACGGGCAGGTCGACGAAGCACGCGGTGAGGTGGCGGCCGGGAGCCATCTCGCTCTCGGCGTCGTGCGTGCTCACCGGCACCATCGCCCGGATCGTCGTCGCGCCGTGCACGCTCTCGCCCCGGGTCATGAGCCAGGTGCGGAAGGCGCCGGTCACGGTCGCGAGGATGACGTCGTTGATCGAGACGTCGTCGGCGAAGGCGCCCTTGGTGAGACGGGACCGGACCTTCCTGTAGTCGTCGAGGTCGGTGCCGACCATGACGAACCGGCGGGCGCGCCCGACGCGGGCGTTGAGCGGGGACTCGGGGGCCGGGCTGGTCGAGGCACGGGCGACGGCCGAGACCACCTCCCCCGCTGCGCCGAGGACGCGGCTCGCGGTCTCCCTGACGTCGGTGATGCCGGACTGGACCGTCTCGACGAGCTGGCTGGGGGCGCGCACCGTGTCAGCGAGGGCGCTGACGATCAGCTCGGTGTGCGACGGCTCGCGGCTCGGGCGCCACGTGTCGTCGACGCTCTCGGTGCTCGGAGTCTCGGAGTCCTCGAGGATGAGGTGGGCGATGTCGACGGCATGGACGCCGTCGACGAGCGCCTGGTGGGTCTTGGTGATGATCGCGAACCGGTCGTCGGCGAGTCCCTCGACGAGGTAGACCTCCCACAGCGGGCGGCTCCGGTCGAGCTGGCGCGGCTGGATCCGCGCGATGAGCTCCTCGAGCTGCTCGTCGCCGCCCGGGCGGGGAAGGGCCGAGCGCCGCACGTGGTAGGTGACGTCGAACCGCTCGTCGTCGATCCACACGGGGTTGGCGAGGCGGCCCGGGACGAAGCGGACGCGCTGGCGGTAGCGCGGCACGTAGGCGATCCGGCGGGAGATGATGCCGACGAGGCGGTCGTAGTCGAACCCCTCGTCGGGGGCGTCGAAGACCATGACCGACCCCACGTGCATCGGCGTCGACGAGTTCTCGAGCGTGAGGAAGCTGCTGTCGAGGGTGCTCATCCGGTCGGCCACGAGCCCATCGTGTCAGATGCGGCGGGTCCGGTCGTGCGGCCCGCGAGCGGTGTGGGGACCGTCATGAGGCACGGCACCCCGGCCTGTGGATCCGGGGGGCCCGGCAGGCCGAGCGCGGGGCGAACGTCGGGCCGAGCACGGGGCGAACGTCGGGGCGAACGTCGGGCCGTCCGCGGGACGCGCGTCAGGCGGAGCTGCGGGTTCGTCTCCCGAGGCGCACGCGGCTCCGGCGGCCGGCGCGGGTGTCGGGTGCTGCGTGCTCTGGGCACACCGCGTCGACGACCTTGGCGACCGCAGCGGCGACGCGCCCACCAGCGGCCTGCTCGACGAGGCTGCGGCCGGCGAGCAGCGCGGCGTCACACTCGTCCGGCGCCCACGGCACGAAGTGCGGGTCCTCGAGCCCGGCGAACCGGCCGAGCACCTCGGTGATCGCCCTCTCCGGCGCGGAGCCGGTGGCCGACGCACGCACCTTGTTGACGACGACGACCGGCTCCGGCGACGGCACGACGCCGACGTCCTGCACGGCACGCACGAGGCGCTGGAGCCCGACCGGGTCGGCCGACCCCACGACGACGAGGTCGTCGGCGCACTCGAGCGCGGTGAGGGTCGTCGCGTTGCGCCTCGGCGCGGCGGTGTCGTAGCTCAGCTCCTCGTCGTCCTCGATGGCGAACCCGCAGTCGAGGACGACGTGGTCGACGAGCGTGCGCGACTTCTCGAGGACGTCCTCGACAGCCGCGGCTCGCAGCTCGGGCCACCGTTCCGGCTTGGGTATGCCGGTGAGCACCCGCAGTCCCGTCGTCACCTCGGGCGCGACGCGCGACAGCGACGCCCGGTCGAGGGCGCCCTGCTCGGAGGCGCGAGCGGCTGCGGCGACACCGGGCGCCTCGTCGATGAGGGCCAGCGCCTGGGCGACGCTCGCCCCCCACGTGTCGAGGTCGACGAGCAGGGTGCTGACACCCCGCGCGGCGAGCGTCGCGGCCATCGTCACCGCGAGGGTGGTGCGGCCGGGGGCCCCGGTCGGGCCCCAGACGGCAGTGATGCGGGTGCGTCGCTGGGCGCTGTCGGCGTCGTCACCGACCCCGCCGGGTTGGGCGGACCCTCCCGTCCCATGGGCCCGGTGGGGGTTCGTGAGAGCCCCGCTGCTGCCGCGGGCTGCCGGGGCGTCGCCGGAGGGGAGCGGCCCGCCCCCACCGCCCGTGCCGTCGAGCCACATGGCGAGCTCGTCGTCGCTCGCGGTCGCCCCGCCGGCGGCCGAGCCACCACCGGCACCCGAGCCGGCACCCGAGCCGGCACCCGAGCCGACACCGACACCCGCGTCCATGCCCGCAGCGGCACCGGGTACGGAGCCACCCTCGGCGAGGTCGACGAGGGTCCGGGCCACCTCGTCGGGCTCGGCCCCCGGGCGAAGCAGGACCCGCACCCCGAGCTGGCGCAGCCGCGCCTCGCCCGCGTCGTCACCGTTCACGACGAGCCCTGCCACGCGCACGCCGTGGCCCGCGAGGTGCCGCAGGGCGTCGCGGTCGAGGCCGCGGAAGTCCGGCGAGACCACGGCGAGGTCGGCGACGCCGGACGCGCCGGTGGACAGGAGCTCGGCGACGTCGGCGCAGCGACGCACGACGCTCACCCCGGACGCGCTCTCGAGCGCGGAGACGAGCTCCTGCTCGTGGTGGTGCGAGACCCCCGTGACGACGCCGACCGTCATGACGTCGGCGCCGCGATCGCGCCCGGAACCGCGACGAGGGTGATCTTCGCGCCGAGGTCGACGTCGCCGACGAGCGACTGGACCGTCTCCTTGGGGACCATGACCTGCACGGGCCTCGTGTCCCCGGAGGAGCCCATCATCCCGTCGTCCTTCGACAGCGCGACGACGGTCACGCCCTCGAGGGTGAGCTCGGGTCCTTCGAACGTCTCCGTCCCGACGCTGCCCTTCGCCGCGGCGACGGGGCGGTTGACGTAGACGTCGACGACCGAGCCCGGCTGGAGCGTCGAGGCCGAGGTGGCGTCGACCCGGAGCGCCAGCGGCTGGCTCGTCGCCCGGGCCCGCGGGCCCACGGCCGAGGTGGGGATGAGCTCGCCGGCACGGACCTCGCGCAGCGCCACCTGGTCGGCCGGCAGCCCGCCGGCGGCGCTGACGTAGTCCCTTCCGGCGTCCCCCAGCTGCACGTCGACGCGGACGACGTCGTCCGCCGTGAGCGGCTGGCCGGCCATGAGACCGGACTTCGCGGCATACATGGGGACGCGGTCGTCCGCCCGGCTCATGACGTAGGCACCGATCGCGGTGGAGGCGAGCACGAGGAGGACGCCGACGACCAGCCGGCTGTCGCGCCACGAGGGCCGTCGAAGGCGCTGGGCGGTGGGCGTGGAGGTCTCGCTCATCAAGGACTCCGGTCGGAACTCGGCGGTCGGGCAGGGATGAGGGATCGCCGTGCCTTCCCCCGCAGCCGATTGTGGCCCACGCAGCGCCCGGACGCGCGACGAGACCTCCGGCCTGTGGACAACCGCCGCCCCACCGGCGGCCTCGCCGACGACGGTCGTGTCGTGTGGACGAGCGCCGCGGTGGCCGTGGTCCTGCGTGGCAGACTGGAGCGGCGATCTCGTCCGAGTCCGACCACCCCCCGAGGAGCACGCCCGTGGCCAAGCGGTTCATCCCGCTCACCGAGGTGTCCGAGATCCTCGACATCTCCTCGGCGCAGGCCTACGCGCTCGTGCGCTCCGGCGAGCTCCCGGCCATCAAGGTCGGCGGCCGCGGCCAGTGGCGCGTCGAGACCTCAGAGCTCGAGGACTACATCCAGCGGATGTACTCCCGGACCCGCGACTTCGTGCGCTCGCAGGGCGACGACTGACCCTTCCGGCCGCCTCGGCCCCGACCGCCCTCGCGGGTCAGCGCGCCTCGACCAGCACGACGGCCCGGAACGGCACCGTATGCCGTCCGCGCACGTTCTCGGCCCGCCGGTCCTCCCCCAGCGCGTGCTCGGCGAGGTCGAGGAAGTCCGCACCGACGGCGTCGATCGTGCCGGTCACGACCTGACCGCTCGTGTCGGTGAGCGCGACGTGGGCCCGGTCGCGGGACAGTCCACGGAGGGCGTAGCCCAACCCGAACCGGCGGGCCGTCCTCGCCTCCGCGGCCCGCGGTGCGAGGCCGAGTGCCCCGACGACGGCAGCCAGGGGAACCACGGCCTCTCGACCGGTCCCGGGTCGGAGCAGGAGCCAGTCCTCACCGAGGTCGAGCAGCTCGCCCTCGACCTGGGCGCCGGTGACGAGCCGTAGCCGGACCGCCCGACCGACCGCGGCGGCGAACCGGGCGCCCAGCTCCACCGTGGCCCGCTCGCGACGGGTGCGGTCAGCGACCTCGGAGTCCCTTTCGCGACGCTCCTCGGCACCGAGCTGTGCCTCGAGGTCGTCGAAGAGCCGGTCCCACCGCATGGGCGGAGCCTAAGGGGCGCACCTCGCTCCTTCCCGTTGCGGCAACGATCAGCCTCATCTATCGTCAAATGCATGCAAACAGCATCAAACGACACCAAAGGGTTGAACAGAGCTTGGGCCGCGGTTGCCACGCGGGTGGTGCGGGTCGTCGTCGTTGGGCTTCTCGCCGTCACGGTCCTCGCCTCGGCGGCCTGGGTGCTCTGGCTCGCGTGGCTCTCGGCGTGGACCGGCGTCGACGCCCCCGGACCCGCCTCGACCGCCGAGCTCATGACCCTCGTGGCGGCGTCGTTCGCCATCGCGATCGCCGCGTGGCTCCTCCTCGGCGCCGTCCTCGAGGTCCTCTCGCACCTGCCGGGGCGGATGGGCGCCACCGCCGGGCGGTGGGCCGACCGCCTCACTCCCGCCCTGGCGCGCAGAGTCGCGGCGTTCCTGCTCGGAGTCGGTGTCGGTGTCGCCGGTGGCCCGAGCCAGGCCGTCGGTTCCTCACGCGAGCTCGGCGCGTCCGGCGACCTCGGCTCCTCGATGAGCGCGTCGACCGCTCCGTCGCCGGGCTTCCATCCTGCCGCGCGCCGAGGCGCGCAGCCTGTGCCTTCTGCCGGCTTCGAGCCGAGCGTCCCGCCGGCGGACCGCTCCGCGCCGGCTCCGGGCTTCGAGCCCACCGCTCCCCATGGCTCCCGCTCCGGCGTCGCCCGCAGCGCTTTCCCGGCCGCCGTGACAGGGGCGACCCCGGCTCCGACCACTCCCCGCACCCCCGGCTTCACGCCGTCAGCACCCCGTGTCCGCAAGCAGGCCGACCCGACCCTCCTCGGCGCGCGCGCCTCCGGGACCGACCGCCCAGGCGCAAACCGCCCGGACGCGGACGAGGTCGTCGTCCGCCGCGGTGACACGCTGTGGTCGATCGCGGCCGCTCACCTCGGAGCCGACGCCGAGGACGCCGAGGTCGCACGGGCCTGGCCGCGGTGGTTCGAGGCCAACCGCGACGTCATCGGCGACGACCCCGACCGGATCCTCCCCGGGCAGGTCCTGCGTGTGCCGGACCCGAGCGCGAGCGCCGCCCGATGACCCGCGCGACGAGCAGCCACCTGCGACCCGTGGCCGTCCACGCCCCGAGCCGTCGCCCGCCGGCGATCCCGCTCGTCGAGGCCATGCAGCGCTCGGCCGACGCGCTCGGCCACCCCGGCTACATCCAGGACGCGCTCGCCGTCGACCTCGCCGCCGCGAGCGACGAGCAGGTCTTCGGGCCGCAGAGCACCGCGCGCGCCGACCTGCCGGACCCCGAGCCGTGGGCGGGGCAGATCGCGCAGGCCATCGTCGAGGTGATGTCGGGGCTGCGCCCCGCCGCTCAGGTCGTGCGCTGGACCACCCCGCAGGTGTATGCCGTCGTCGCCCGTCGAGGCGCCCTCGCCGCCCGCCGCCGGGCGGCCGGGTCACGCACGTCGGCCTCACGCGAGGGCATCGGACGGGCCCTCGTGCGCTCGGTGCGCGTGTGCGAGCCCGCGGACGGCGTCGCCGAGTGCAGCGTCGTCGTCAGCGAGGGACCACGGGTGCGCGCCATGGCGATGCGCCTGAGCGGTCTCGACGGCCGGTGGCGGGTCGAGGCGCTGCAGATCGGCTGACCGCACCGATCGACCGCGGCAGGGGGAGGACACGAGGTCCCGCCTCCACATCGGTGGAAGCGGGACCGTGTGTCGGGGTTCGACCTGCTCAGGCGGTCTTGCCGTGGCACATCTTGAACTTCTTGCCCGACCCGCAGGGGCACGCCGCGTTCTTCGGCGTCGAGGCGAGCTGCTCCGGCGTGAGACCGCCGCTGCCGTTGCTGCCGGCCGTGGACACGACGTCGCGCTCGACGACCTCGCCGGACTCCGACGGCGCGGTGTAGTGCAGCTGCGCAGGCCGGCGCGGGCGCTCGACACCCACCCCGGCGACCTCGACGTGCGGCGCCGCGAGGGCGTCCTGCGTCTCGGGCGCCTGCGTGCCGTCGCCCGAGCCGTCACCGGAGAGTCCGCCGAACATGTCGGAGAACTGCTGGGGCGCGGCGGCGACCTCGGGCGTCGTCGGCTGGTCGACCTGGACGTCGACGTGGAAGACGAGGCCGACCGCCTCCTCCTTGACCGACTCGTTCATCGCCTGCCAGAGCTGGAAGCCCTCGCGCTGGTACTCGACGAGCGGGTCGCGCTGGGCCATGGCACGCAGGCCGATGCCCTCCTGGAGGTAGTCCATCTCGTAGAGGTGCTCACGCCACTTGCGGTCGAGGACCGAGAGCATGACGCGCCGCTCCACCTCGCGCATGACCTCGCTGCCGAGCGCTGCCTCCCGCGCGTCGTAGGCGTGGTGCGCGTCGGAGAGGATCTCCTCCTTGAGCGTCTCGGCGCGCAGGCCCGAGCGGCCGCCGGCCGCCTCGACGACCTGCTCCTGCGTGATCGAGATCGGGTAGAGCGCCTTGATCGCGGTCCACAGCCGGTCGAGGTCCCAGTCCTCCGGGAAGCCCTCGGCGGTCTCGGCGTCGACGTAGCCCGAGACGACGTCGTTGACGAAGAACCGCATCTGCTCGTGCAGGTCCTCACCCTCGAGGACGCGGCGGCGCTCGTCGTAGATGACGGTGCGCTGGCGGTTGAGGACGTCGTCGTACTTGAGGACGTTCTTGCGGATCTCGAAGTTCTGCGCCTCGACCTGCGTCTGCGCCGACTGGATCGAGCGGGAGACCATCTTGGACTCGATGGGCGTGTCGTCGTCCATGCCGGTCGAGCTCATGACGCGGTCGACCATGCCGGCGTTGAAGAGCCGCATGAGGTGGTCCTGGAGCGAGAGGTAGAACCGGGACTCGCCCGGGTCACCCTGACGGCCGGAGCGACCACGCAGCTGGTTGTCGATGCGGCGCGACTCGTGGCGCTCGGTGCCGAGGACGTAGAGACCACCGAGCTCGGTGACCTCCTCGTGCTCGGTCCTGACCTTGGCCTCGGCGTCGGCGAGCGCGGCATCCCACGCGGCCTCGTACTCCTCGGGCGTCTCGACGGGGTCGAGCCCGCGGTCCTTGAGCGCGGCGACGGCCATGAACTCGGGGTTGCCGCCGAGCATGATGTCGGTGCCTCGACCGGCCATGTTGGTCGCGACGGTGACGGCGCCCTTGAGGCCGGCGTCGGCGACGATCGCCGCCTCGCGCTCGTGGTGCTTCGCGTTGAGGACGGCGTGCTTGATGCCGCGGCGGCGCAGCTGCTCGGAGAGGTACTCGCTCTTCTCCACGCTCACGGTGCCGACGAGGACCGGTTGGCCCTTCTCGTGGCGCGCGACGATGTCGTCGACGACGGCGGCGTACTTCGCCTCCTCCGTGCGGTAGACGAGGTCGGCCTGGTCCTTGCGGATCATCGGGCGGTTCGTGCGGATCGGCACGACACCGAGCTTGTAGATCGAGTTGAGCTCGGCGGCCTCGGTCATGGCCGTACCCGTCATGCCCGAGAGCTTGTCGTACATGCGGAAGTAGTTCTGGAGGGTGATCGTCGCGAGGGTCTGGTTCTCGTTCTGGATCGTCACCCCCTCCTTGGCCTCGATGGCCTGGTGCATGCCCTCGTTGTAACGGCGGCCCTTGAGGATGCGGCCCGTGTGCTCGTCGACGATGAGCACCTCGCCGTCCATGACGACGTAGTCCTTGTCGCGGGTGAAGAGCTCCTTGGCCTTGATCGCGTTGTTGAGGTAGCCGATGAGGGGCGTGTTCGAGGACTCGTAGAGGTTGTCGATGCCGAGGTAGTCCTCGATCTTCTCGATGCCCGGCTCGAGGACGCCCACGGTCTTCTTCTTCTCGTCGACCTCGTAGTCGCCCCGGCTCGGGATGCCGCGCATCTGGTCGCCGCCCTCACCGCGCTCGAGGTGCTGCACGGCCTTGGCGAACTCGCTGTACCACTTGGTCGGCTGGTCGGCCGGGCCCGAGATGATGAGCGGCGTTCGAGCCTCGTCGATGAGGATCGAGTCGACCTCGTCGACGATGGCGAAGTTGTGGCCGCGCTGGACGAGCTCGTCGGTCGACCACGCCATGTTGTCGCGCAGGTAGTCGAAGCCGAACTCGTTGTTGGTGCCGTAGGTGATGTCCTTGGCGTACTGCTCGCGCCGCTGGTCCGGCGTCATGTTCGCGAGGATCACGCCGGTCTCGAGGCCGAGGGCGCGGTGGACGCGGCCCATGAGCTCGGCCTGGTACTCGGCGAGGTAGTCGTTGACCGTGACGACGTGGACGCCCTTGCCCTCGATGGCGTTGAGGTACGACGGCAGGGTAGCGACGAGGGTCTTGCCCTCACCGGTCTTCATCTCGGCGACGTTGCCCATGTGCAGCGCCGCGCCACCCATGATCTGGACGTCGAAGTGGCGCTTGCCGAGGGTGCGCTTGCCCGCCTCGCGGACCGCGGCGAACGCCTCTGGGAGGATGTCGTCGAGGGTCTCGCCGTCGGCGAGGCGGGAGCGGAACTCGTCGGTCATGCCGCGGAGCTCGTCGTCGCTCATCGCGACGAAGTCCTCCTCGATCGCGTTGACCTGGTCGGCGATGTTCTCGAGCTTCTTGACGATCCGGCCTTCACCGGCGCGCAGCAGCTTCTCGACGATCTTCACCACGGGTTGGACTCCTCGTTGAACAACAGTGTCACGCTCGGTCGCCCCGTCGACCTCGACGAGACCTGCCAAGGGTAGTCGAGCCACGGGCCGGGGCCGCACCTGATGCGGCTCTCCACCAGCATCCAACGCGGCGAGCCCGTTATTCGGTTCCGGCCCCGAATGCGTCCGTGGTCAAATCCCGTATGCCGTTCCCCTACTCCGTGCCCATCCTCACCGACGGCGTCGTGCGCCTGCGAGCCCACTCCGAGGCCGACGTGGACCGCATCGTCGAGCAGTGCACCGACCCGCTGAGCCTGCGCTGGACACAGGTCCCGCGCGACTACACCCCCGACATGGCGCGCGAGTGGGTCGGCGAAATCGCCAAGGGCTGGGACGGAGACGGCGACCGGCTCTGGGCGATCGAGGAGGCCGGCGACACCAAGGGACGGTTCCTCGGCTCGATCGACCTGCGTCCCCGCGAGGCCGGACGCGCCGAGGTCGGCTACGGCCTCCACCCCGACGCTCGCGGCCGGGGTGTCATGGCCCGGGCCCTGCGGCTCGTCTGCCGGTACTGGTTCGACGCCGGCGGCCAGCGGGTCGACTGGCACGCCGAGCGCGGCAACTTCGCCTCGTGGGCCGTCGCGCGCGCGGCCGGCTTCACCTTCGTCACGACGCTGCCCGAGCACGTCGCCCACGGCGAGGGCGGCCTCGTCGACGCGTGGTTCGCGAGCCTCGGCCGCGACGACGCGATGGAGGCTCGCGACGAATGGGTGACTCCCCCGGTGCTCGAGGCGGACGGCATACGGCTGCGCCCGTGGCGAGACGAGGACAGCGCGAGCGTCGAGGAGCCGAACCACCCCTCCCACCACGTCCCCGAGCGCGCGATCCCCACGGCGCTCACGTGGGACGACTGGATCCAGCGTCGGCGACTCTTCATGGCACGGGGCGCGAGCGTCAACTGGTGCATCGCCGACGCCGCGTCCGACACCGCGCTCGGCGAGGCGCTCGTCTTCGTCCACGACGGCACGCTGGCCGGGGGCGACACCGCCGAGCTCGGCTACTACCTCTACCCGAGCGCGCGAGGGCGCGGGGCGGCCAAGGTCGCCGCGCGGCTCGCGGTGCAGCACGCCTTCACCCCGCGCGACGAGGGCGGGCTCGGGCTGCGCCGGCTCGTCGCCGAGACCGCGGCCGACAACGCCGCGAGCAACGCCGTGCTCGAGTCCGTCGGCTTCACCCGGTGGGGCCACGAGGAGGCGGCGACGGCCCCTGACGGCTCGGTCGGTCCGGCCGACCACTGGGACCTGCTCGCACCCGCCCGGGACTAGCGGACGAGCGCCACGTCGACGTCGACGAGGCCAAGCCACTGCGCCATGAGGGCGAGCTCCTCGTGGAGCTCGCGGGTGTCGTCGGCGCCGCCGCGCCCGGGCTCCCACGTCACCTGGCGGGCGAGCAACCGGCCGCCGGTGCGGTCGGCCTTGAGGTCGACCCGGCCGACGAGGTCCTCACCGAGGAGGAACGGCAGCACGTAGTAGCCGTGGACCCGCTTCTCCTCGGGCGTGTAGATCTCGAGGCGGTAGTCGAAGCCGTAGAGGGCGCTCGTGCGGTCGCGCTGCCAGATGAGCGAGTCGAAGGGAGAGAGCAGGGCCCGCGCCTCGATCCGTCGTGGTCGCCTGGCGGACGGGTCGAGGTATGCCGGCCGCCTCCAGCCGTCGATCGTCACCGGCACGAGGTCGCCGGACTCGACGAGCGCGGCGATGGCGGGCCGGGCCTGCTCGGGCTTGAGCCGGAAGTAGTCGCGCAGGCACTGCTCGGTGCCGACGCCGTGCGCCCGAGCGGCGACCCTGATGAGCTCGACGAACGCGGCCTCGTCGCTCGGGCGCAGTGCAGGGTCCTCCGCCACGTCGCGAAGGGACGGCGGGAGGACGCGGGAGGGGACGGCATACCGGCGTTCGAACTGCGTCGTGCGTCCGGCGGAGCTCACCTGCCCGGACCAGAAGAGGTGCTCGAGGGCGGCCTTGACGAGCGACCAGTTCCACCCCCACTGGTCGCGCTCGCGGGGGAGGTCGTGGGCGAGCGCCGCCTCGAGCTGCCGGCTCGTCATCGGCCCGCGCGCGGCCACCTCGGCGAGGACGGCGTCGACGAGCTCGGGGTGCTCGCGCTTGACGGCCTGCATGCCACCCCAGGACTCGTCGTGGGCGCGGCGCATGCGGAAGTCGAGCAGCGGCCACGTCGACGGCGGGACGAGCGAGGCCTCGTGCGCCCAGTACTCGACGAGGCGCCGTGGTGCACGGTCGCGGGCCCGGTCGACGAGCGCGTGCTCGTAGGGACCGAGCCGCGAGAAGAACGGCAGGTAGTGGCTGCGCGAGACGACGTTGACGCTGTCGATCTGGACGATGCCGACCGTGTCGATGACGCGCTGCACGTGCCGGCTCGTCGCCGCCCAGGGCTCCGGGCGCGGGACCCCGAACCCCTGAGCGGCCAACGCGATGCGGCGGGCGGCGATCGTGCTCAGGCGCGTCGTCGGCATGGCGCCATTCTGGCGGGCGTCACCGACAGCTCACCGACAGCTCACCGACCGACTGCGACGTCGCAGAGTCCCGAGGGCGGTGACCCACTCCGCGACGTCGCAGTCAGTCGTGCAGGCGGCGCTCAGGCCTCGGGCTCGATGAGGTTCCGGCGCATGGCGTAGAGGGCGGCCTCGACGCGGGAGTGGAGCTGGAGCTTCTCGAGGATGTTGCGCACGTGGTTCTTGACCGTGTTCTCGCTGATGAACAGCTGGGTCGCGATCTCCTTGTTGGCCTTGCCCTTGGCGACGAGGGAGAGGACCTCGAGCTCACGGTCGGTGAGGCGTGGCCCGTTCGTGGCGTCCTTGGGGGGCTCGTTGCTCATCCGGGAGAACTCCGCGATGAGCTGGCTCGCCATGTGCGGGGGGATCATCGACTGGCCCGCGTGCGCCATCCGCACGGACTGGGCGATCTGCTCCGTCGGGAGGTCCTTGAGGAGGTAGCCGCTCGCTCCGGCCTTGATGGCCGAGAAGAGATCGGACTCGTCGTCGGACGCCGTGAGGATGAGGATCTTGGTCCGCGGCGCCTTCTCCTTGATCGCGGTGCACGCCTCGATGCCGCTGTTGCCGGGCATGCGCACGTCGAGGAGGACGACGTCCGGGTCGAACTCGAAGACCTTCTCCACGGCTTCGACTCCGGACGCCGCCTCCGCGACGATCTCGAGGTCGGGCTCCAGGCCGATGACGGCCTGCATCCCACGACGGTAGAGGTCGTGGTCGTCGGCGATGACAATGCGGATTCGTTCGCCGGCCACCCCGTTCGTTGAGGCCAGCGAACCCGGCTCAAAGGGGGATGCGCTCACGTGGTCATAGTGACACGGTGAGTCGGCCACGGTGCGAACTTCGGTCAAGAACCCCATCGTCTGGACCGGAGATCACGCACTGTAGTCAGGACGCTGCAGCCCGTTCTGACTGGCCCGGTGTGGCCACATCGGCGTCGTTCGTGCTCGGCGCGCTCCCGTTGAGGTCGAGGTGCAACACGCCGTAGGACCAGCCCCGTCGGCGGTAGACCACGCTCGCCCTGTCGGTCTCGACGTCGTGGAAGAGGTAGAAGTCGTGACCGACGAGCTCCATCTCCTTCAGCGCCTGCTCGAGCGTCATCGGCGCGGACGAGTGGACCTTCTCACGAACCTCGATCGGGGAGTCGCCGAACACGCCGGTGTCGTCCTGGGACTCCGTCTCGCTCTCCGTCTCCGGCTCGGGCGGCAGGACCGCCGCGGCCGTGGCCAGCGACTCCTGGCTGTTGCGCCCGCGGCGGACCGTGCGGTCGTGCTTGCGGCGCAGGCGCTCGAGGAGCTTCTCGAGGGCGACGTCGAGGGCGGCGTAGCGGTCCTCCTGGCAGGCCTCGGCTCGCACGACCGGACCCTTGATGTGACAGGTGATCTCCACGCGGTCACAGGCCTTGGACTGTCGGCGGTTCGCTTCGTGGCTGACGACCACCTCGATCCGGCGGGTTCGCGGGGCGAGCTGTTGGACCTTCTCGAGCTTGTCTGCGATGTGCTGCCGGAATCGGTCGGAAACGGTCGTGTGCCGTCCGGTGACGACGATGTCCACTTGTCCTCCTTGGTTCGGGGGCGTGCCTGTGGTGCCTGTCGAGGGCTAGGGGCGGCGGCACCACCTCCGAGGGAGGATCGGTCTCATGCACCGACGTTAGACCCCCGCCCAGACCCTTTCAAGGGCGGGGCCCGGGCAATGTCGGACTCCTCCCGGATCGTCGTGTCGTGGCCGCGACGGCGGCCGCGAGGACGTTCCGCGCACCCGCCTCACGCAGGGCTCGGGCGGCTTCTGCGAGGGTCGCACCGGTCGTCACGAGGTCGTCGACGACGACGCAGGCAGCACCCTCCACGGCGTGTCGGTGACGGCTCCGGACGGTCGTCGCGCCGGCCTGGTTCGCGGCGCGCTCGGCGGCGTCGAGGGTGGACTGGTCGAGGGTCGTCCGCGTGGCGCTGAGCACGTCCGCGACGAGGGCCCGGCCGGCCAGGCTCGCCGCCGCCGTGGCCACGAGGGGCCGCAGCGGCACGTCACCGCGCCGCCGCCTCGCCCGCGGCGAGCCCGGCACGGGGACGACGAGCAGTCCCCTGCCGCGCAGGGCGTCTCGAGTCGTCGCCTCGGCCCCCACCGCCGCCAGCAGCGACTGTGCGAGCCACGGAGCGAGCACCTCGGCGAGGTCGCGCCGCCCCTCGTCCTTGTATGCCGTGACGACCGCCCGCAGCGCGCCGCTCGCCTCCCCGGAGACCCAGCAGGACGGCATACCGGGTGGTGGTGGTGAGGGGACGGCCGGGCGCGGGCGGTCGTGGAGGCACCCCTCGACCGCGTCGCGGCAGCCGCGGCACAGCGGCGCACCCGGCCGGTGGCACAGGGCGCACGTGGCCGGGAGGACGAGGTCGGCGAGGTCGGCGAGCACCGTGCCAGCCTCTCCTTGGAACCTGCCCTCCCACCAGCGCCCGAGGCCTCGGTTGTGGACGGCTCAGGCCCGCCGAAGCCCCTGTGGACGACCGGGTCGGCCGGCCTTCAGCGGGCCTGGTCAGCGTGCCGGGACGAGGACGTCCGTGCCCTGCCCGAGCGAGATCCACTGCTGGCCGGCACGGCTGATGACCGTGCCGTCGGAGTTCGTCACGAGGATGTCGCGCTCGCCCCCGGCAGAGGTGATCGAGATGCCCTTGGGGGTCTCGCCGAGCGCGCGCTCCTCGCCGTCGATCGAGAGGACGTAGGGACGTCGCCGCTCCGGTGCTCCGCCGCGCTGGGCGAGTGTGGCGACGGAGGTGTTGGAGAGCCAGACGAGCCCGGCCGGGTTGACGAGGGTGGCCCCGAGCCGCAGCGGGCTGCCGAGGCCGACGGGCTGCCCACCCGCGCCGCGGGCGACGCCCGTCACGGTGATCTGGGGGTCGGAACCGTTCTCGGCGGTGTGGAGCAGCGCGATCCGGTCGCCCGAGGGCGAGGGCTTGGACTCGACGACCCGCCTCGTCGCCAGCCAGTCGGCCGGCAGGCCCACGGCCGGCGGCGGGGTCGCCGGGTCCCCCGCCACGGAGAAGGCCCACAGGTGCGTGTCCGAGTCCTCGTCGATGCCGAGGGCACCGGCCCAGAGGAAGTTGCGGGTGTCGTAGGCCGGGTTGCCGACGCGCGTGCCGACGAAGGCCACCTCGTAGCGCGTCACCCCGCGGAACCGCGACAGCCCACCGTCGGGGTCGACGGCAGCGATGTCGGTGCCGTCGACCGACAGCGCGAGCGACCGGTAGTCCTGGAGCACGTCGACGTTGCCGGACCTGCGTGGGTCGCGGTCGACGAAGCTCGTGCTCGGCAGGAGGTAGATCGACGCCCCGCGCCGGATGAGCGGTCGCCCGAGTGGCACGACGGGCGGGGCCGGGAAGCCGACCTCCTCGATCGTCCGGACCGGCAGGTCGACGTCGGGCAGCTCGAGGGTGACGTCGCGGACCCGGATCGTCACGCCCTGCACCGTCGGGTCCTGGAGGAGGGTCGAGACGATCTGTGCCCAGACGTTCTCGCGCTGGGTCTTGTCGGTCGGGACCGGACCGGTGATGTCGACCCGCGCCACGCCGTCGGTCACCGAGACCGAGTCCGCGGTGAGGCGCGAACCTCGCGGCACGTCGTTGCGGACCGCGTTGCCGAGGTATGCCGGCGGGTCGTCGAGCTGGGCCCGCGCGAGTCGCGTGGCGAGGTGGTCCGGTGGGAACCAGCGACGGTCGGGCACGAGGGCACGCCGGTCGGAGGCGATGTAGTGGAGCGAGTAGGGCTGGAGCAGGCGGCCGAGGTCGGACGTCGTGATCCAGCGTCCGAAGTCCTTGGGGACGTTGCTGATCCGCCACTCGCCGTCGATGCGGGCGAACTGGAACTCGATGCGGCGCTTGGCCCCCACCGGGGCCTTGACGTAGCGGCCGTCGACGCCGATCGACGCCTCGACCGGACCCGAGAGGACGGCCACGTCGGGGGTGCGGTTCGTGATCGAGAGCGGGGTCGTCGTCGAGTAGAGGACGACCTCGCCCTCGGGCACCCAGCCCTTGTCGCCGTCGGGGGTGAGGTAGCTGCGGGCCGTGTCGAAGTTGCCGTCGCTCGCCGCACCAGCACGGAGGAAGCCCAGGACGATGTCGCGCTGCGAGGCGCCCTTGGCCGGGGGCGGGAAGAACGCCCGGACCGGCTGGACCTCGGCGCCGCGGACCTCGAGCCCGGGGCTGACCGAGGTGTCGGCGCCGATGCCGCTGCACGACGAGACGAGGGCTGCGACGACAGCGAGGACGACGCCGGTGGCGAGGCGGCGCAGACGAGGACGTCGAGCGGTCATCGCTGCTCCCCCGGCGAGAGAGCGAGCGGCGAGGAGGTGAGCGAGGAGCCCGCTCGCTGCGGCAGGGTCAGCCGGAACCGCGACCCGACGCCCGGCTCACCCCACGCCTGGAGCCAACCGTTGTGGAGGCGGGCGTCCTCGAGCGCGATGGAGAGCCCGAGGCCCGTGCCGCCGGTCGTGCGGGCCCGTGCAGGGTCGGCACGCCAGAAGCGGTTGAACACCATGGAGGCCTCCCCCTGCCTCAGGCCGACGCCATGGTCCTCGACGACGACGGCGACGGCGCCGTCACCCTCGCGCAGGTGGATCGTCACCGGCTTGCCCTCGCCGTGCTCGATGGCGTTGACGACGAGGTTGCGCAGGATCCGTTCGACGCGGCGGGCGTCGACCTCGGCCTCGACGGGCCCGGACTCGACGACCTCGATGCTCGAGCCGCGGCGGTCGGCGAGCGGCTTGGCCGCGTCGACGACCTCCTCGACGATGTCACGCAGGTCGATGGGCTCGAGCTCGAGCGCCGCGGCCCCCGCGTCGAACCGGCTGATCTCGAGGAGGTCCGCGAGCAGCGACTCGAAGCGGTCGAGCTCGCCCTGGAGCAGCTCGGCCGACCGGCTGACGACGGGGTCGAACTCGCTGCGGGAGTCATAGATGAGGTCGCCGGCCATGCGGATCGTCGTGAGCGGCGTGCGCAGCTCGTGGGAGACGTCGGACACGAAGCGCTGCTGCACCCGGCTCAGGCCCTCGAGCTGGCGGATCTGGGACTGGAGGCTGTCGGCCATCGCGTTGAACGACGTGCCGAGGAGGGCGAGGTCGTCCTCGCCGCGCGACGGCATACGTTCGTTGAGCTTGCCGGAGGCGAGGCGCTCCGAGACCTCGGCCGCGCGCCGGACCGGCGAGACGACCTGCCTGGTGACGACCCACGCGACCGCGCCCACGAGAGCGGTGAGGATGAGCCCGGCGATGCCGAACGCCGTGGAGATCAGACTCATCGTCTGGAGCTCCTGGGTCATCGGGTAGATGTAGTAGAGGTCGTAGCGTCCGGCCCGCGGAACCTCGACGCCGGTCCCGACGAAGACCGCCGGCACCTGCCGGCCGTTGATGAGCACGTCGCTCACCATCGTGTGCTGGCGGCTCGGGTCGTCGGCGACGGCCTGACGGATGGACTGCGTCACCGCGGAGAGACCGACGCCTCCGGACTCGAGCGAGTCGAGGACGACGGGGTTGGAGTTCTTGACACCGCGGAGCATGACGACGTAGCGCGAGGGCTCAGGACCCACCGGGGTGAGCGTCGACCTCATGATGTCGAGCGCAGCGAGGTTGAGCTCCTGCGCGGAGGTGCCGGTGAAGTTGTCCCACTGGGTCTGGACGTCCTGGGTGAGGGTGCGCGCCTCGTACTCGCTCGTCAGGATCCGGTCGTCCCGCAGCCCGCTGGCGATCTCGTTGTAGAGGTAGGAGCCGAGCAGCGAGACGACGACGATGCCGAGGACGACGGTCGTCGAGACGACTCGGAACTGGAGCGAGCGGCGCCACGTGCGCAGCAGCGCGGCCGCGAGGGCGACGATGCGCGCGCCGATGCCTCGAAGCACGGCCATGACCCGCCGTCCGATGGTGCGGACGTGCGTCGCCAGCGTGGGTGACGCCGTGCGATCCCCAGCCCCGGCGCCCGTGACTGGTGTGCCCGACATGGTCAGGCCGGCCCGGCCCGGTAGCCCACGCCACGCACGGTGACGACGATCTCGGGACGCTCCGGGTCCTTCTCGATCTTGGAGCGGAGGCGCTGGACGTGCACGTTGACGAGGCGCGTGTCGCCGGCGTGGCGATAGCCCCAGACCTGCTCGAGCAGCACCTCGCGGGTGAAGACCTGCCATGGCTTGCGCGCCAGCGCGACGAGGAGGTCGAACTCGAGCGGCGTGAGGCTCAGCGACTCGCCGCCGCGCTTGACCGAGTGCCCGGCGACGTCGATCGTGAGGTCCCCGATGGTGAGGCGCTCGGGCTCGGCGTCGTTGTCGCGACGCAGCCGGGCGCGCACGCGGGCGATGAGCTCCTGCGGCTTGAACGGCTTGACCACGTAGTCGTCGGCACCGGACTCGAGGCCCACGACGACGTCGATCGTGTCGGTGCGCGCGGTGAGCATGACGATGGGGACGCCTGACTCGGCGCGGATCCGCCGGCACACCTCGAGGCCGTCGATGCCGGGGAGCATGACGTCGAGGAGCACGAGGTCGGGGCGTGCCTCACGGAACGCGGAGAGCGCACCCGAGCCGTCGGCCACGTGGCTGACCTCGAGCCCCTCGTTGCGCAGCACGATGCCGAGCATCTCCGCGAGAGCGAGGTCGTCGTCGACGACGAGCACGCGACCCTTCACGGTCAGTCCTTCCGTCCCATGGCGCCACGACGTGCCGGACACGACGTGGGCCGACGCGGTTCGGCGCGCCGGTGCTCCATGTTCGCACAGCAAACTGTGCTCACCGGTCACCTTCGTGCCGTCGCGGCCGTTGTCGTCGGGTGGGGTCGTGCGACGAGTCGCGTATGCCGTCCGCCCACCTCCCGCGCGCAGGTCCCCATCGGCCTGTCGCGCTCTCCTGCTGGCCGGCTGCCCGGGCCCTAGGGTGCGGGGATGGAGCACGTCCGACGCTTCCCCGCCGACGTCATCACCCGTGCCCTCGAGGACTGGTCGTGGCTCCCCGACCTCGAGGGCAAGCAGGTCATCGCCACGTCCGCCTTCGGTGACGTCCTCCTCCAGGGCGAGGACGGCGTGTGGTTCCTCGACACCGTCGAGGGCAGCCTCAGCCGCGAGTGGGACGACGCCGGGGCGCTGCAGGCCGCGCTCAACACCCCGGAGGGACAGGACACCTACCTCATGGGCGGTCTCGTCGAGGCGGCCCACGCGGCCGGGCTGGAGCCGGGTGACGACGAGGTCCTGTCGTTCGTCGTCGCGCCGGTGCTCGGTGGCGCGATCGAGGTCGAGAATGTCGAGACCGCGGACGTCGTCGTCTCGCTGTCGGTCGCCGGGCAGATCCACCAGCAGGTCAAGGACCTCCCGCCGGGCACCTCCGTCAGCAGCGTCACCGTCGACGGCTCCTGACTCACGCGCGCCAGAGTGGGCGCGTCGGAGCTGGGCGCGTCAGAGAGCCGCGCGGCCGCAGTCCCACTCCCGCGCTGCGATCTCCCCGGGCGCCTCTCTCCCCGGATGGCTCACCCGGACCGTGACTGCGGCGGCAGTCGTCGCCGGTGCAGGGCGTCGAGGGCATCGTCGTAAGAGCCGCGGGTGAGGGCGTCGTCGTAAGACCCGCGGGTGAGGTCACCCAACCTACGAGCCGCCATTGACAGTGACCGACGGCCGAGCCGCGTTGCAGCGCAGCCTTATTCACTGCACCGTGTGGGTCGAGCCCTGCCCGTCACATGGGTCGCAGCGGTTGCGCTTCGGGTGGGAAAGTCACGCCGAAGAATGGATGGTCATGCATCGCCGCCTCAGCCCTCGGTGGCCTCCGACGCGACCACCGGCCGGGTCGAAGACGCCCGCGGGCGGGGGCGGACGGCATACGAGCGAGGAGTGAGCACGGGCTTCTCGAGGAGGACGAAGCTCAGCCACACGACCGGAACCAGCGCCACAGTCGCGACGAGGACCCGGGCTCCCATGGAGAGCCCGGGCAGGCCGTAGACCGCCGCCCAGAGCAGTGGCAGGTGCCAGAGGTAGAGGCTGTAGCTCCACGACCACCGCGATCGGCACGTAGGTCACGCGGTAGAGCCATGCTCCGGACAGGCCCGTGGTAGGCAGCAAGATCGCGAGAACCAATGCCAGGAAGGCCATATCGGCGATGCCCGCGTCCCGCCCACGTGTCCGCACGGGCTCACGAGCATGGGCGAGCGCCAGCGCCGCACCGACGATCATCACGGCGAGGTTGCCGACGGGCAGGTAGTAGAACGCGTTGGGAGACAGCGGCATCGACGCGAGGTAGAGCAACGCGGCCAGGCCGAGTGCGACCCGCATCGCCGCGGTCGGCGACAGCGCCCGGCGCCGCATGGCGATGACGACCAGCGGCCACAGGAGATAGAAGACCCACTCGACGGTGAGGCTCCACGTCGGCAGCCAAGCCTCGACGGGCATCGTGCCGAAGACGTGCCAGAAGCCGGTCAGCTGCGCGAGCACGACGAGGCTCCCGGCCACGGCGTCACCCGCGTCGCCGGGCCCGGCCACCGTGACGAGGACGCCCGACGCGACGACGAGTCCGACGAGCGCTGGTGCGAGGCGACGCACCCGGCGCTCGACGAACGCCCTGATGCCGGCCCGGCCGTCCGTCGGCCCGCCACAGCAGGCGGGTGATGAGGTAGCCGGACAGCACGAAGAAGACGAGGACCCCGATGAGCCCGGCGCCGGGTTCGCCGTCGAGCCCCTAGAGCAGGAGGTGGTGGTAGTGCACGACGCCGAGTGCGGTCACTTCACGCAGCCCGTCGACCCTCCCGTCGCGCCCGTGCGGACATGTCGACGCTCCGAGTCGCTGTGCTGCACCGAGCGCCGATCAGCGGTTGATGAGGACGTCGTAAATGTTGATCGCGGCCGGCCCGAGGATGACGACGAAGATCACCGGGAAGATGCAGAGCAGCACAGGGAAGATGACCTTGACCGCGACCTTCTGCGCCTTCTCCTCGGCGAGCTGGCGCCGGATGATGCGCATCTCCTTGGTCTGCTCGCGCAGCACGCCACCGATCGGCACACCGAGGCGATCGGCCTGCACGAGGGCGGAGACGAAGTTCTTCACCTCGGGCGCCGTGTTGCGCTCCCCGAGCGCCTGGAACGCTTGGGCCCGGGTCTTGCCGATCTGGATCTCGGAGAGGACGCGGGCGAACTCGCCACCGATCGGGCCGGTGACCGTGCGCGCCACCTGGGTGAGCGCGGCGTCGAATCCTTGCCCGGCCTCGACACAGACGGTGAGCATGTCAAGGGAATCGGCGAAACCCTTGCGAAGGCTCTCCTGACGCCGTAGCCCGGTGTTGTAGACGAGCAGGTCGGGAAGGAAGAAGAGAGCGGCAGCAGCCGCCAAGCTGACGAAGAGCGCCTTGAAGGTCAAACCCGCATACAGCGGCCCGAGGAGACCGCCAGCAACAAGCGCGATGCCCTTGACGGCGAAGATGCGCTCCACGGGCCACGAGGGTGGGTTGCCCGCCTTGTCGAGGTTGACGGCCAGCCGTTCGGCCGTGCCCGACGGCGAGAGCCGCCGGGCGATGCCCTTGAGCCCTTCCTCGAAGGGGACGACGAGCCGGTCCTTGGCGGCGAGCTCGGACCTGACCACGCTCCGGCTGTCGGGCCGGTAGTTGACGAGCTCGAGCGAGCGCGCGACTCCCGTGGTTCCGGTGCCCATGGTGCCGATGAGCACGGCGACGACGGCCAGCGCGAGCCCGACCATCCCCACTCCAATTATGAGCACCATGTCAGACCTCGATCCTGACGACCTTGCGCATCCACAGCGCACCCACGACCATGCCGACACAGCTCGCGACGAGCATGACGATGCCTGGGACTGTCGTCCACAGCAGACTGATGTACGTCGGGTTGGCCCACAGTGTGTAAAGGAAGATGCCGATTGGTAGGGCCAGAAGCACGTACGCCGTGAGCTTTCCCTCTGCCGAGAGCGCCGCCACCTGGCGCTTGAGCGACTCCCGCTCGCGCAGCGTGTGAGCCGTGGTGCGGAGCGTCTCGGCGAGGTTGCCACCGACATCGCGCTGAATCCGGATGGCCATGGTCGTCCAGGTCAGGCTGTCGCTGTCCATACGAACGGCGAGGTGGTCGAGCGCGTCGGAGATGTCGGTGCCGATGCGGTTCTCCGCCAGGGCGCGTGAGAACTCCTTGGAGGCGGGCTCGGCAGCGTCACGGGCGACGGCGTCGAGCGCCTGCGAGAGGCTGAAGCCGCTGGCGAGGGTCGTCGCGACGAGGAGCATGACGTCGGGGAGCTGCGCCTCGAACTTGCTGGCGCGCTTGCTCGCCATGACGCGCAGCGCGATCGCGGGTAGGAAGACACCGAGGAGGATGCCGAGGGGGACGGTGATCCACCACACGAGCGGCACGAGGAACGGGACGACGAAGGCTCCGAGGACCACGGCGAGGAAGCGGAGCACGAACCACTCGCCCGCGCGCAGCGGCAGGTCGGCGCGCTGGATGAGCTGCATCGTCCGGCTCGTCGACTCACGCTTGTCCATGACCTTCTCACCGAAGCGGACGGCGGACTGGGCAACGGCGGACGGCGCCGCCGCGTCATCGTGACGCGACGCCCGGGTGGCACCGGCGAGCGTGTACATCTCCACCTCGGCCACGCGCCCGTGTCGCTTGGACTTGAAGGGGTCGGCGACGGCGATGACGAGGGTGGCCAGCCCGACGAAGATGGCGCCGAGGGCGGCGACGAGTGGGCGGCTCACGCCGGTCTCGACCCGGACGAGCCTCGCCGGAGCGGCGCCGAGGGCCGAGACCGGTTCGGCCGAGGCGGTGGGCGACGGTGCTGCCGCGGCGGGCGCGCCCAGGTCGATCGTCGAGCTGACCTGGAAGGGGCGCCCGGAGGCCGTGCCGCGCAGGACGACGGGGACCTTGCCGGTCAGGCCTGCGGGCCGCGTGACGTCGAACTCGACCTGCGACTCGAGGACCTTGGCCGCGGCTTCGAAGGCCTTGCGCACGGCTGCGGTGTCGGTCGCCTGGACGACCGAGCCACCGCCGGCCTTCGCGAAGGCCGCGAGCGCCTCGGGGTCGTTCTCGCTCGTCGTGAAGCGAACGACCTCGACGCGCACCTGCGACGACGTGAGGGCCTTGACCGACGAGGCCAGCCCGGGAGCCCGCTCGCCGACCGTGTTGGCTCCGTCGCTCAGCAGGACGATGCTGCGGTCGCCCGCCGCTCCGAGCATCTGCACCGCCTCGGTCACGCCGCTGAAGAGCGCGGTGTTCCCGTCCGCGCGCAGCGCGTCGACGACACGCTGGACCGCGACGCGGTCGGTCGTCGGCCCGATCTCGGGTCCGGCGGTGTTGCCGAACGAGACGACGCCCACCTTGACGTCCTTGGGCGCCGAGGCGAGGAAGGTCTTGACGGCGCTACGGACCGTCACCATGCCGGAGCGGCCCATCGAGCCGCTCGTGTCGATGAGCAGGACCGTGGAGCGCTTGGCCTGGGCGGCCGGCTCGACCGAGACCGACGCAGCCTTCTCGCCGAGCGTCGCGGTGAGGCCGGGGTCGATGGAGACGGCGGTGTCGCCAGGGCGCAGGCTGAGCACGCCGGTGACGTGGTCCGCGGTCACGCGGACCGTGCCCACGGTGGCCGGGATGGGGTCGGCGGCCGTCGCGGCGGACGAGGGCCCGATGACCGCGGCTCCCGTGGCCAGCGCCAGGAGTGCGAGACGGACCCGTGCGGAGAGACTCATCGGAAGGACGGCATGAAGAGGTGGAGCGGAAGCTCGATGCCGAGGTCGCTGAGGTCCTCGGTGAACTTCGGGCGGATACCGGTGCTGCGCAGCTCGCCGAGGAAGCGGCCCTCGGAGTCGCGGCCGGCGGAGTAGTCGAAGGTGAAGAGGTCCTGGAGGGTGATGATGTCCCCCTCCATGCCGATGACCTCGGTGATCTGGGTGATGCGGCGGGTGCCGTCCTTGAGCCTCGCCTGCTGGATGATGAGGTCGACGGCGCCGGCCACCTGCTCGCGGATGGCGCGGACCGGGAGCTCCACACCGGCCATGAGGACCATCGTCTCGAGTCGCGCGAGCGAGTCGCGTGCGCTGTTGGCGTGCACGGTGGTGATCGAGCCGTCGTGACCGGTGTTCATGGCCTGGAGCATGTCGAGGGCCGCACCGTCACGAACCTCACCGACGACGATGCGGTCGGGTCGCATACGCAGTGAGTTGCGGACGAGGTCGCGGATCGTGATCGCGCCGGAGCCCTCGATGTTGGGGGGGCGAGACTCGAGGCGCAGGACGTGCTTCTGGTGGAGCTGGAGCTCGGCGGCGTCCTCGATGGTGACGATGCGCTCGTCCTCGGGCAGGTAGGACGAGACCACGTTGAGCGTCGTGGTCTTTCCGGAACCGGTGCCGCCGGAGATGATGATGTTGCGGCGACCGCGCACGCACGACCACAGGAAGTCCCGCACCGGCTGCGTGAAGGTCCCGAAGGAGATGAGGTCCTTGTCGGTGAACGGGTCAGCGGAGAACTTGCGGATCGTGAGCATCGCGCCGTCGAGCGCGATCGGCGCGACGACCGCGTTGACACGGGACCCGTCGGGGAGGCGGGCGTCGACGAGCGGGCTCGCCTCGTCGACGCGGCGTCCGATGCGTCCCACGATCTTGTCGATGATCCGTCGCAGGTGGGCTTCGTCGGTGAAGCGTGCATCGGTGGGATAGATCTTGCCCGAGCGCTCGACGAAGATGCTGTCGGCCCCGTTGACCATGATCTCGCTGATGTCGGGGTCGCGGAGCAGGGGCTCGAGGGGGCCGTGCCCGAGGATCTCGTCGGAGACCTCCTGGGCGAGCCTGGTGCGGTCGGCGAGCGAGAGCGGCTTCTGCTCCGCGTCGATGATTTCCTGGAGGGTCTGCCGCACCTGGTTGGCCAGCTCCGACTCCTGCAGGTGGGGGTCGTAGAGGCGGGGGCCTAGCGAGTCGATGAGCCCCTGGTGGACCCGGCTCTTCACCTCGGTGAAGGGGTCGACGCGGCGCACCTCCGGCATGGGCGCGCCCATCGGGCCCCGTGCCGGGACGACCGGCTCCTGTGCCCGGCGGGCGGTGTCGAGACGGTCGGCGAGGCTGCTCATCGTGATCTCCTGCTGAAGAGGCTGCGGCGCTGGGGCTCGTCCACCGGTCCACCGAACCGGGCACGGATGTGGGTGTCGCCGAGCTCGCGAAGGGCCACGCTCACCGGGTCGCGGGGCGACTCGAGGACGAGCGGGACACCACGGTTGACCGATGCAGGCACGGTCGTGCTCGCTGGGATGCTCACGGCGATGGGCACGCCGAGTGCCTGGACGACGTCCTCCGAGCGCAGGCCAACCTTGACGTCGGCCCGGTTGAGGACGATCACGCGCGAGTCCCGCGGGCTGCCGAGCGCGTCGAGCGTCTCGAGGGCGAGCTTGAGGTTCTTGACCGCGGGGATGTCGAGGGTCGCGATGAGGACAAGCAGGCTGCTCACGTCGCAGGCAGCGAGGACGTGCTCGGTGAAGGACGGCGGCGTGTCGACGATGACGTAGTCGTAGTTCGCCGCGGCCACCCGCAGCAGCTCGGTCACTACCTGCGCGCTGATGCGGTCGGCGAGCGAGGGGTCGGTGGGCGCGGCGATGACGTCGAGACCACTCGCTTGGTGGTGGGTGATGAGCTGGGCGAGGCCTTCGGCATCCATGTGACCGCTCATCCCGACCGCGTCGTGGACCGAGCTCGTCGGCAGGAGCTGCATGCTAATGCCGACGTCCCCAAAGGACAGGTCGAGGTCGACGAGCACCGTCCGCAGGCCACTCATCGCGAGGTGGGTCGCGATGTTGGTCGACAGCGTCGTCTTGCCGACACCGCCCTTGGCCGAGAACACGGTGACGATCCGGCCCTGGGGCGCAGCGGCGCCGCCGTGGTGGCCGGTGATCTTGGCGGTGAGGTCGCGGCTGCGACGCACGGCGTCGGACAAGGCGGTGGCGTCGTCCGAGGCGACGACCTCGCGGAAGCCGCTGCGCAGCGCCTGGCCCATCGTCGTGACGTCGAGCCGGTGACGCAGGAGGATGAAGCCGACCTCGGGCCGGACCGCCCGGACCGACTCGACGAGCAGCGAGGCCTCGTCGATGTTGACGAGCGGACCGATGACGACGAGGTCGGCGTGGGGGTCGTCGTCGAGTGCGCGGTGCACTAGCGCCGCGGCTCCCAGCAGCTGGACGTTGCCGAGCGCGAAGTGGTACCTCTCCGCCGCGCCGGGCTCGTTGTCCCAGAGAATCGTCATCACGGGGTCCCGTGGTACCTGAAGTCGTCGGTGGAAGTGTTCGGAGCGACCGTCGTGTCGGAGCCCTCGAGGCCGAAGTAGATGTGCTTCGCCGGGTTGTTCTGAAGGTTCTGAGTGTGCTGGATCGCGTGGACGAGCTTGACCGAGTCGGCCGGCGACACCTCGACCGTGACGAGGTAGCTCTGGACCGGGGTGCCGGTCGTCGGCGCCACCGCGTCGCCCTTCTTCTCCTCGTCGGAGGCCGGACTGATCGACGCGCCGCTGAGGCTCGTGGTGCCGATACCGATGACCTGGACCTTGGAGAGCAGCACGCTCGTCCCCTTCACGCCGAGCTGGTTGTACTGCTTCGTCGCCTCGTCGGTACCGATCCTCTTGACGTCGTAGGTGTCGTAGATCGTGATGAGGCTGCCGGGCGTGACGAAGGCGCCCACGCGGTTGGGGTCCTCGAGGCTCACCGAGATGGCGACCTTGCCGGGCGAGACACCGATCGCCTTCTGCCCCAGGCGTTCCGTGCCGAAGGCGGCGTTGAGGACGACCTGGCCGGGCGCGATGTCGGCGAGGGCTACGAGGCCGCTGTTCTCGCCGTCGACCGCCTTGAGCGACCCGGCGGGGACGGCCTTCGCGGCCATCTGGGTGCGCTTGATGAGGCCCCCGCGCTCGGCGTCCTTGAGCGTCGTGCCGGAGCCGACGAGCTTCTCGGTGACGTAGACCGTGGTCGGCTGCTGGCCCTCAAGGGCCCGGACGTCGGCGCTGCGGGCATATAGCAGCACGAGGACCGCACCGACAAGGGCGAGCACGACGGCGGCGGCGAGGGCGAGGATGCGACGACCCATGGTGGAGAGGCCTTTCGAGATGGCGTGCGACTCAGCCGGCCGGGAGGACGGCGGTGATGCCGAACCCGTTGCCGGGGGCGGGGGGGACGATGCTGGTCGTGGGGGTGTTGAGGACGCCCTGGACGAACCAGCCCGAGATGCACCGGCGCGGGTTGCCGCATGGCACGGTGCTGCTCACCCGACTCGGCTGCGTCACGGAACCACCGAGCCGGTAGCCGCTCAGGTAGAACTTCGCGATGCCCCTGACGTGGTAGTACGTGTTGGCGCCGCCTGCGTCCCCCGGGTCGCAGTCGGCGGGCGGGGAGCCGACCGGGGTCCCGGTCGTGGACTTCACCATGCAGTCGAAGACCGGGAGGTCGATGACCGGACCGCTGGTCCAGATGTTCGACATCGCCGTCTGGCAGCTCGTCGTGGCTGAGGAGCCGGTGTCGATGTTGGCCCAGATGTCGGTGCCGTTGGTCGTCGTCAGGGTCGTGCTGCACGAGCCGGAGGTGTCGAGGTAGCCGAAGCCGCCGGCGGTGTCCTTGCCCTGGTAGGAGCAGCCCGGCTTGGCCGGGTCGTGGAGGTCGATGATGAGCTCGCGACCCGGAGTGTTCGGCGTCGTCGCCGGCAGGGGATAAGTCGGTTGGCCAGCTCCCCCGTAGCCCGGCCACGGGGCGACCGGCGGCTGCGCGGTGTAGGTGAGACCGCCGTTGGTGTAGGTCTGCCACTCGCACACCGAGATCGTGATCGGCGAGGTGAAGGTGCCTCCGCCGGGAACGCCCCAAGCGGCGCGCGCGCATGAGATGACGTTGCTGTCATCAGGGCCGGTGTTGTTGGCACGGGTGAAGGGGTTGGGGATGAGACCGGGCGACGACCCGTTGGCGCGCACGCGAACCTCGACGTAAGGCAGGCTCGACGACATCGTGGCCGGCACCGGCGGGCACTCGCGGAGGTTGCCCACGCTCGGCGTCGAGGAGCACGCGGGAAGGGTGCCGACGGTCGTGTTGACCTTGCACTGCCGCTCGATCGTGTGCGTCCGCGAGGCGTTGTTGACCGTGTTCGCGTTGACGAGAGCGGGCAGGCTGTCGGCGTCGACGACGCAGTTGCCCTTGGCACAGCTCTGCGCAAGCGCCATGGCGGCTGCGTCGGCGGCGTTCTGGGTCTGGCGACGCTCCCAGAAGACCTGTCCGGCATCGGCCGACCAGGCGAGGAGTCCGGTGACGACGAAGGCGCTGAAGAGCAGGGCGACGAGCATTGTCGTCGCGCCGCGCTCGTTGCGCGCCCGGCGTAGGCCTGACGGTCGGCGAATCATCCGAGGCACCTCATCGAGGAGGTCGCGGTGGGGGTGGGGACGGGGATGCCGCCGCCGGGAAAGAGGCCGGCGATACCCCCCAGCGCGAGCCATTTGAAGCCCGTGACCGAAACGGTGACCGTTCCCGCTTGGGTCGGAGTCGGCGCAGCCGGGCACGTGGCTACGGGGGTGACGGTGTGCGTGCCAGTGGACAGTGCGTCGAGACCCGGCATCGAGGCGTCGGCGCGGGCCGTGACGTCGGCGGCAGGCTGGCGGAGGGCAACCATGCGGGCTCCCTCCCGAGCCCCGTTGGTGACCATCGCCTGAACGAGGAACATCCGCCCGAGGTCGATCATCCCGAAGATGCACAGTAGGAGGAGGGGAGTGACGAGAGCGAACTCGATCATCGATGCTCCACGCTCGTTGCGACGCTTCACGGCCCTACCCCCCTCGTCCTGCGGAACTGGAGCTCCCCTGGCGGGGAGCCGGCGGCATATTTGGGCCGCGACTGGTGGTACTGATGGTGGTGCTGTGGTGATGGGTGATGCAGTGGGGCCGGCGGCCCGTCGAGCCGCCGGCCCCACTGCCTCATGCCTCAGAGAGAAGCGGTGACGCTCGCGAACATGTCGCGGATCGTGGTGCCGAGCGGGCCGACGGCCGCAACGACGATGACGGCGATGAGGGCGACCATGAGGCCGTACTCGACCATGGTCGCGCCCTTCTCGGAGGCGATGCGGTTGCGGAGGCGGAGGAGCGAAGAGGTCATGACGTTTCCTTCTGTGTGGTGGTGGTGTTGAGAGTCAGAGGGAGCTGGGCACGCCGGTGAAAAGTCCCGACACCGCGAGCCCGAACGGACCCACGGCGACGAGGACGACCGCCGCAACGAGCGCGACCATGAGGCCGTACTCGACCATCGTTGCCCCCCGGTCTTGGAGGAGCAGGCGATGGAGCTTGTTGAAAGCCTGGGACATCTGGCTTTCCCCCTGTTCGGTTGGAGCAGGTACCGGTCTGCCCGGCCCGCGCCGAGTCTTCAGCAAGCGTGAAGATTTCGGACATGGCCCGAACTAGTCAAAAGTGGTTGATGTGGGTGACTAGATGAAATGGGTCAGATGGCTCCGTCGATTGCGCGCATGGAGGTCGTTGATGTGGTAGGTCTGCCCGAACGGTGGGGTGGCTGAGCACGAAATCGCCTGATCCAAGCGCAGTCCTACACTATTCGATGGCTGTTTGTCCATAGCGACCCCTGACCATCCGCGCCGGGTGGCTCGACCATGGCCTGACCAGAGGCTGTAGCCCTTTTCCGGCCCGAACCGGAAGCGCGGGGCCACTCCGGGCGACATACTCAGCACCATGCAGCCACGCGACCGTCGCCCCGATGTGGGCCGCCTCCTGCTCGTGCCCGTCTTCCTCGGGCTCGTCGTCTTCAACGGCTCGCACCTCCTCGACCGCGACGCCGACCGGAGCGTGCTCGAGGTCGGCGGCACGGTCGCCGCGCTGGCCTTCTACACGGTGCTCGTCGTCATGTACCTCAGGCGCGGCGCCGCCTCGGGCACGGACCGGCGGCCGGCTGTCTGGCTCGCGGCCGGTGCGGCCACCTTCTCCCCCTTCCTCATCCCCCTCCTGGGTTCGGGGGGCGCCGGAACCACGGCTGCGGGGTTGGGTTCGGCGCTCGTCCTCGCCGGTGTCGCCCTGTCCACGTGGTCGCTCCTCAGCCTGCGCACCAACATCAGCGTCGTCCCGCAGGCGCGCGAGCTGTCGACGAGCGGGCCCTACCGCTGGTTCCGCCACCCCCTCTACGTCTTCGAGTACGTCGCCGCGATCGGGCTCGTCCTGCTCAGCGGTGGCGGTCTCGCGTGGCTCGTCCTCCTCGGTCTCGGCGTGCTGCAGGTGCTGCGCGCCCGCTGGGAGGAGAAGCTGCTGAGCGAGGAGCTGCCCGGCTACGCCGACTACGCAGCCCGCACGCCCGGCTTCTCGTGAGGTCCCGCTGGGACTGGGTGGTCCTGGGTGGTTGGGTCACCGCGCTCGTCACCTTCCGTGCGGCGCGGATGACCGAGCGCGACCCCTACTGGCAGGCGCGTGACGGCATCGAACGGCTCTCCGGGACCCCACTGGTCCGTGTCGACTCGTGGAGCTGGGGCCCGAGCGAGGGCACCTTCCGCCCGACCTCCCCGCTGTGGAACACGCTGCTCGGGCTCGGCGACAAGGGTCTCGGCCTCGCCGGGATCGCGCTCGTCGGCGCCCTCGGCATGTTCGCCTACTTCGTCGCCGCGGCGGTCACCGCCCGACGCCTCGGCGCCCGCCCCCTGCCGATCCTCGCGGCCACGGCCCTCGTCGCCGTACTCGCGCTGCCGATGGTCTCGCCGCGGGCGACGATCGTCGTCCAGGCCCTCATGCTCGCGACCCTCGCGCTCGGGCACGCCCTTGTCACCCGCGCGCTCCCCCGCCGGTGGACGACGTATGCCGGCGTCGCCCTCGCCGCGCTCGCGCTGGGCTGGGTCGGGGCCTGGCTCCACGTCTCCTGGGCGGTCACCGCGCTCGGCCTCGCCGGCGCCCTGCCCTTCCTGGCCGTGCTGTCGGGAGCCGCCACGTGGCGCACCGCCCTCGCAGCCGTCGCCGGTGCAGGGCTCGGGGTCGGCAGCCTGTTCGGCCCCTACGGCTGGTCCGTGTGGCGCCTCCTTGCGGACGTCAGCTCGGCCTCGGGCGGCCAGATCATTGAGTGGCTCTCGCCCTTCACGGCCGGGCTCCGCGCCCGCTGGGTCCCCGTCGCCGTCGTCGTCCTCGTCCTCGCCGTCCTCTGCGCAGTCGGCCTCGCCCGGCACCGCCCCGGCTCCCGCGGGTCCCGCGCGCGCTCGCGCTGGGCGCTCGAGGTCGTGCTCACGGCCATCGCGCTCGTCGCGGCCGTGGCCGGGCTCGTCGCCATCCGCTTCCTGGGAGTGGCGGCGCTGACCCTCCTCCCGGTCCTGGCCTCGCGGCTGTCCGCCGCGACCCCCCGTTGGCGGGACGTCCCGGCACGCAGCGAGCTCCTGCGCACGCGGCTCCGCGCGGCCTACTGGCGACCGATCGTCACCGCCGTCGCGGTGCTCCTGCTCCCCCTGGCCGTCATGCGCTCGGTCGACCCCGGCACCCCCACCGTCGAGGCCGAGGTCGCCCCGTCGCTCCCGCGCGACTGCCGCCTCTTCACCGACCCCGACACGGCGGGAGCCGTCCTTCTCCTGCGTCCCGACGTCGAGGTCTGGGTCGACATGCGCACCGAGGTCCATGGCGCACAGGCCTATGCCGACACCCGTCGCCGGCTGCAGGCGCCCGGCGGTGTGGCCCTTCCTGCGGGCACCACCTGCGCCCTGCTGCCGCCCTCGGTACGGTCGGTCATCGAGGACGGGAGCGACCGACGCTGGGGGCTCCTGCGCTCGGGCTCGACCCTCAAGCTGTGGGTCCCTGCCTGAGCCCTCGGCTCACCCGGCGGCCACGAGCCAGGCCAGCGCCGCGCAGTTGAGGACCACCGTGAGCCAGAAGACCGAGCGGAAGGGCTGCTTGGTCGTCTTGTGCCGGAGGACGTGCCGAGCCACGAGGGCGCCTGGCCAGCCACCCACGAGGGCGATCGCGTGCAGGGACGCCTCCGGGGTCCGCCAGCCCCGCCGCCGAGCCGCTGCCTTGTCGGCGCGGTACCTCAGGAACGCCATCGCGCTGGTGAACGCATAGATCCCGAGCACCCACCGCTCCACCCGACCGGTCAGCACCAGCGCGATGACCACGGCGAGGAAGCCCCCCGCCGCCACCCACGCCCGCACGACGTCGGGGCGCGGACCCCGCCCCGACCGGCCTGCCGTTCCGTGGCGCATCCGCGGAGCCTATGCGAGCGCCGAGGGGCCTGTCGTGGACGGGCCCCGAGAACGCGGTATGCCGCCCGCTCGGGTGAGCGGACGGCATACCGCGTCGTTCGTGGTGAGCGGAAGGCTCAGTAGCGGTAGTGGTCCGACTTGTAGGGGCCGGCCACGTCGACGCCGATGTACTCGGCCTGCTCCTTGGTGAGCTCGGTGAGCTCGACGCCGATGGCGGCGAGGTGGAGGCGGGCGACCTTCTCGTCGAGGTGCTTCGGGAGGACGTAGACCTGCTTGTCGTACTCGGACGTCTTCGTGAAGAGCTCGATCTGGGCGATCGTCTGGTTCGTGAACGAGTTCGACATGACGAAGGACGGGTGGCCCGTCGCGTTGCCGAGGTTGAACAGGCGTCCCTCGGACAGCACGATGATGCTGTTGCCGCCCTCGAAGGTCCACTCGTGGACCTGCGGCTTGATCTCGGTCTTCGTGACGCCGGCGACCCTGGCCAGGCCGGCCATGTCGATCTCGTTGTCGAAGTGGCCGATGTTGGCGACGATCGCCTTGTTCTTCATCTTGGTCATGTGCTCGGCCGTGATGATGTTGAAGTTGCCGGTCGTCGTGATGTAGATGTCCGCGACGTCGAGGACGTCCTCGAGGCGGGCGACCTGGTAGCCCTCCATCGCGGCCTGGAGCGCGCAGATGGGGTCGATCTCGGTGACGATGACACGGGCACCCTGACCGCGGAGAGCCTCGGCGCAGCCCTTGCCGACGTCGCCGTAGCCGCAGACGACCGCGACCTTGCCGGCGATGAGGACGTCGGTCGCACGGTTGAGGCCGTCGATGACCGAGTGGCGGCAGCCGTACTTGTTGTCGAACTTGGACTTGGTCACCGAGTCGTTGACGTTGATCGCCGGGAAGAGCAGGTCACCGGTCTTGGCGAGGTCGTAGAGGCGGAGGACACCGGTGGTGGTCTCCTCGGTGACTCCCTTGACCTCCTCGGAGACCTTGGTCCACTTCTTCGGGTCCTGCTCGAGGGTGCGGCGCACGAGCGCCTTGAAGACGCCGAACTCCTCGGAGTCCTCGTCGGTGGTGGGGGGAACCTGGCCGGCGGCCTCCCACTCGCGACCCTTGTGGACGAGCATCGTGGCGTCGCCACCGTCGTCGAGGATCATGTTGGCGCCCTCGCCGGGCCAGGTGAGGATCTGCTCGGTGCAGTCCCAGTACTCCTCGAGCGACTCGCCCTTCCAGGCGAAGACCGGGACGCCCTGCGGGTTCTCGACGGTGCCCTCGGGGCCGACGACGACGGCCGCGGCGGCCTCGTCCTGCGTCGAGTAGATGTTGCAGGAGGCCCAGCGGACCTCGGCGCCGAGCGCGGTGAGCGTCTCGATGAGGACGGCGGTCTGCACGGTCATGTGGAGCGAGCCGGCGATGCGGGCGCCCTTGAGCGGCTGCGAGGAGCCGAACTCCTCGCGCAGGCTCATGAGGCCCGGCATCTCGTGCTCGGCGAGGCGGATCTGGTGGCGGCCGGCCTCTGCGAGGCCCAGGTCGGCAACCTTGTAGTCAATGGACATGCGACATCTCTTCCGTTGAGGACTGGTTTGCGACCCGGCGCAGCCCATCTGGGCGAACACGTGAGAGCGGGGTATCACCCGCGCCGGCGACCCCACTCTACCGACTGCACGCGGTAGACATGGAATGCCGCGGGGCGCCCCCGCGGGCAGGGACACCGCGCGACGGACGGAGCGAGACGATGAGCGAGACCTTCGACGGGACGGGTACGGACGGCACACGGGAGAGCGGATCCGGCGCCGGCGACGAGGTGAGCGACGAGGTCCGGGTCGACCTCGACGAGGACAAGCTCGACACCTGGGAGGAGGTCCGTGGCGACTACGCCGTCGACCCCGACAGCCAGATGACCCGCCCTGCCCTCACCGAGAAGGAGGAGGACGAGGACGACGAGGACCCGCTGCGCGAGGACGACGAGGAGGACGACCTCGCCGAGGACGAGGACGCCGAGGAGCGCGACGAGGAGGAGTGAGGGCGTGCGCTCTGTAGTCTGAGCGCGTGCTCGACCCCGACTCCCCCACCGACCCGAAGGCGGCCTGATGGCTGGCGGACTCTTCGCCCTGCTCGACGACATCGCGGTGCTCGCCAAGGCCGCGGCCGCCTCGGTCGACGACGTCGCCGCCGCAGCCGGGCGCGCCAGCGTCAAGGCGAGCGGCGTCATCGTCGACGACACGGCGGTCACCCCGCAGTACGTCCAGGGCATCGAGCCAAAGCGAGAGCTGCCGATCATCAGGAAGATCGCGATCGGCTCGCTGCGCAACAAGCTGCTCTTCATCCTCCCGGCGGCGCTGCTGCTCAGTCAGTTCCTGCCGGTGGCACTCACACCGCTGCTCATGGTCGGCGGCACCTACCTCTGCTTCGAGGGCGTCGAGAAGATCTGGGAACGGGTCAGCGGTCACGGCGACGAGGTCGCCGAGGCGCACGACGAGGGCAAGGTCGTCGACGAGGGGACGATCACGAGCGGGGCGATCCGCACCGACTTCATCCTCTCGGCCGAGATCATGGTCATCTCGCTCAACGAGGTGAAGGACGAGCCCTTCGTCACCCGTGCGGTCATCCTCGCCGTCGTCGCCGTGCTCATCACCCTGCTCGTCTACGGCGTCGTCGCGCTCATCGTCAAGATGGACGACGTCGGCCTGCACCTCGCCAAGGGCGAGGGCGCCAAGGCGGGGTTCGGGCGCGGTCTCGTGGCCGCGATGCCCAAGCTCCTGGCGACCCTCTCCGTCGTCGGCATCGCCGCGATGATCTGGGTCGGTGGGCACATCATCCTCGTCGGGCTCGACGAGCTGAGCGAGTACTGGTCGCCGCTGCACTACCCCTACGAATGGGTGCACCACGCCGAGGAGGCGGTCCACGAGGCGACCGGCGCGCTCGGCGGCGTCCTCGGCTGGGTCACCAACACCATCGGCTCGGCGATCCTCGGCCTCATCGTCGGTGCGATCGTCGTGGCGGTCATGCACGTCATCCCGCACAAGGGTGGGCACGACGAGCACGCCTCCGAGCCCGCTGCGGATGACCCCGCTGCCGGCGAGGCTTCCGCCACCCAGGACGCTGCCGACCCGGCTGCCGGCGACGCCGCGCCGAAGAACTCCCACTGACCCGTATGCCGTCCGCCCGCGGAACGCTGTCCTGGTCGCCTGCGGCGGCCTCGCCAGATCTCGTCGCGCCTCCTGTGGCAGCGGCCCTGTCGGACCCGGGCGTGACCGCCGGGGTCGCGGCCGCCGAGGTGGCGACCATCGACGCGACGCTCGCCGACACCGACGCCTTCTGCACGGCATACGACGTCTCGCCGGAGGCGAGCGCCAACTGCGTGGTCGTCGCGGGCAAGCGCGCGGGTGAGGTCACGTATGCGGCGGTCATGGTGCTCGCGACGGACCGTGCCGACATCAACGGCGTCGTGCGGCGCCACCTCGGGGTCCGCAAGATCTCGTTCGCGCCGCACGACGACGCGGTCTCGCTCACAGGCATGGAGTTCGGCGGCATCACGCCGGTCGGGCTGCCCGCGGACTGGCCGGTGCTCGTCGACGCGGCGGTCGTGGCCGCGGGCGAGGTCGTCATCGGCAGCGGACTGCGGTCGAGCAAGCTGCTCCTCGACGGCGCGGCGCTGGCCGAGCTGCCGACGGCCGAGGTCCTCGACCTCGCCCAGCACTGACCTCGCCCAGCACGGGCGGAACCGCTTGCGTCAGCTCGTGCGGTCGCGCAGCTCGGTGACGTGGCGGGAGATGGCAGGGTCGAGGCCCAGCCCGAGCGCGAGGTAGGTCGCGACGTAGTCGGTGAGCGAGATGACCGACGCGAGACGTTCGATGGGGTGACCTGCGAGCGCCTCCACCTCCCACACCTTGACGCCGGCGTCGCGTGCGGAGTCGGCGACGGCGTCGGCGAGCTCGCGGGGCGGCACCGTCGCCGGGGTCACCGGTGAGGTCGGTGTCGCGTCGGGGTGGTCACGCAGGAGCATCAGCCCGAGCTGGGGCGAGGGAGGGCCGTCGAGGAACGGGTCGGCGAAGATGTCGCCGCCGCCACCCTGCCCAACGTCGTCGGACCCGCTGAACGGACCGTCGAAGCAGGCGACCACCTGCGCCGCCGCGTCGGGGAGCGCGCCGGAGGTGGCCGGCATACGGGCGGTTCGGGAGAGCATCGCGGCGGCGCGACCGGCGGCGACACCGGTGAGGGCGCCGTCACCGAGGACGACGGGGACGGTCTCGGCGAGCCCGACGGCGATCGACTTCGCCGGGTTGACGAACGACTCCGACGACGGGCGGCACTCCTCCGCGCGGGTGTCGAGGACGTCGGCGACCCGCTCGAGGACCGCCTCGGGGCACTCGATGAGGCCGAGCCCGTCTGCCGCGAGGAGCACCGGCGTGAGCATCGACCAGAGCGCCGCCCGTGACGTCGGCACGTCCGGTGCGACGTCGACGTGGACGCCCCGGCCGCGAGCGCAGACGTCGGCGAGCGGCGAGTCCGGGGCGCCGACGGTGAGGAGCGAGGCGCCGCGGCGGGCGGCCTCGGCGGCGAGCGCCAGCGGCCCGACGGCGCGGCCGGACTGGGAGACGGCGATGACGAGGTCGAGCGGACCGATCCAGCCCGGCAGCGGCGCCTCGCGGCGGGTCGTCAGCGGGACCGGTGACCCCGGCTCGGCGAGGACGTCGAGCACGTCGCAGACGACGGCCGACCCGCCGAGCGAGGCGACGAGGACCGAGCGTGGGCGGTCACCACCCGCGACCATGTCGATGCCGGCCTCACGTGCGGCGACGATGGACCGGCGCACCTGCGCGCCGGAGGTCGCGAGCGCGCGCAGCGACCCGCGGCTGTCGAGGCGTTCGAGCGCCTCGGCCGAGTCGAGGAAGCCCTCGTCCAGGTGCGGCACGGCGTGTGCGCGGCGCGGCCGGTCAGGCCGGCGAGCGGCCCTCGTCGACGAGCAGCACCGGGACGCCGTCGTCGATGCGATAGATCAGGCCGCACTCGGCGGACGTGCAGGCGAGCTCGGGACCGTCGGCGCCGACCTCGTCGCGCAGCTCGGCCCGGCACTTGGGGCAGCGCAGGATCTCGCGCAGCCAGGGCTCCATCGTGGACATTCAGCTGTCTCCTCTCGCGGCGCCGCGGACGACGCTGAGGACATCGTCGCGTATCGCGGCCATGGTGTCCGCATCGGCTGCCTCGACGTTGAGCCGCAGCAGGGGTTCGGTGTTGGAGGCGCGCAGGTTGAGCCACCACATCGGGTCGCCCTCGCCTCCCGCGTGGGTCAGGGTCAGCCCGTCGAGCTCGTCGACCTCGACCTCCTTGTCGCGTGCCCACTCGCGCACGGCTTCGGTGCTCGCGGCCTGGTCGTCGACGGTCGAGTTGATCTCGCCCGAAGCGGCGTATGCCGTGTAGTCCGCCATGAGCGCGCTGAGGGGCGCGTCCTGCTCACCGAGGGCGGCGAGGACGTGCATCGCCGCGAGCATGCCGGTGTCGGCGAACCAGAAGTCGCGGAAGTAGTAGTGGGCGCTGTGCTCGCCGCCGAAGACGGCGTTCGCGCGGGCCATCTCTCCCTTGATGAAGGAGTGCCCGACGCGGGTGCGCACGGCCCGGGCGCCGAGGTTCGCGATGACCTCGGGGACCTGGGCCGAGGTGATGGCGTTGTGGACGATCGCGACGTCCTGCGCCGGGGTGCCGGCGGCGACCTCCCGGGCCACCTCGCGGGTGGCGATGAGCGAGGTGATCGCGCTCGGGCTCACCGGCTCGCCGCGCTCGTCGACGACGAAGCAGCGGTCGGCGTCGCCGTCGAAGGCGAGCCCGAGGTCGGCCCCCTGCTCGACGACGGCGGCCTGAAGGTCGCGCAGGTTCTCTGGCTCGAGCGGGTTCGCCTCGTGGTTGGGGAAGGTGCCGTCGAGCTCGAAGTAGAGCGGCACGACCTCGAGCGGCAGCTGGGGCAGGCCGGCGGCGGTCCCGAGGACGGCGGGGACGGTGTGCCCGCCCATGCCGTTGCCGGCGTCGACGACGACCTTGAGGTGGCGGATGCCGGAGAGGTCGACGAGCCCGCGCAGGAAGGCGGCGTAGTCGGCGAGGACGTCGCGGTCGGTGGTCGTGCCCTCGTCGGCATCACGCATCTCGCCGGTGCCGTCGAGGAGCTCCTGGGCGAGGTCGCGCACGTCGGCGAGGCCGGTGTCCTGGCCGACGGGCCGGGCGCCGGGCCGGCACAGCTTGATGCCGTTGTAGGCCGCGGGGTTGTGGCTCGCGGTGAACATCGCGCCCGCGAGGTCGAGGTGGCCGCTCGCGAAGTAGAGGCCGTCGGTGCTGGCGAGGCCGATGTGGGTGACGTCGATGCCGCGGCTCGTCACACCGGCGCCGAAGGCTCGGGAGAGCTCGGGCGAGGTCGCCCGCATGTCGTGGCCGACGACGCAGCCGCTGCCACCCTCTCGCTCGATGACGACCTCGGCGAACGCCGCCCCGATCGCCCACGCGACGTCGACGTCGAGCTGCTCCGGGACGAGACCCCGGACGTCGTAGGCCTTGACGAACTCGGCGAGGTTGTGGGGAGGCACGCAGGAACCCTACAAGGGCGGGTCGGGACGTGAGGCCCGGTCACCGGAAGGGGCGGTCGCGCCGTGCGCGCCGGCCGCCGCAAGGTCCGGTGCACCGTCACCCCCTGCCACTAGCGTGGGCCCGTGACCACGCAGCCTCACGCCGCCGACACCCACGACCTCATCCGCGTGCAGGGCGCGCGCGAGAACAACCTCAAGGACGTCAGCGTCGAGCTGCCGAAGCGACGGCTCACCGTCTTCACCGGCGTCTCCGGCTCGGGCAAGAGCTCGCTCGTCTTCGGGACGATCGCCGCGGAGTCGCAGCGGATGATCAACGAGACCTACAGCGCCTTCGTCCAGGGCTTCATGCCGACGCTCGCCCGCCCCGAGGTCGACCACCTCGACGGCCTCACGACGGCGATCATCGTCGACCAGGAGCGGATGGGAGCCAACCCGCGCTCGACCGTCGGCACCGCGACCGACGCCAACGCCATGCTCCGCATCCTCTACAGCCGCATCGGCGACCCTTACGTCGGTCCGCCGACGGCATACAGCTTCAACGTCCCGACGCGGAAGGCGAGCGGGGTGATGACGACCGAGAAGGGCGGCCACACCGAGAAGCGCGTCGCCCAGCAGCAGGTCTACCTCGGCGGCATGTGCCCGCGCTGCGAGGGCATGGGGCACGTGAGCGACATCGACCGGACGGCGCTCTACGACGCGTCGAAGTCCCTCGACGAGGGTGCGCTCACGGTGCCGGGCTACTCGATGGACGGGTGGTACGGCCGGCTCTTCGAGGGCATGGGCCTGCCCATGGACAAGCCGATCGAGACGTTCACCGCCAAGCAGCTCGAGACGATGCTCTATGCGCCGCCGACGAAGATCAAGGTCGAGGGCATCAACCTGACCTTCGAGGGCATCATCCCCAAGATCCAGAAGTCGATGCTGTCCAAGGACCCCGAGGCGATGCAGCCGCACGTGCGCCGGTTCGTCGAGCGCGCGGTGACCTTCCAGCAGTGCCCCGAGTGCGAGGGCACCCGCCTCACCGCCGACGTCCTCAGGTCGCGAATCGGCGGCAAGTCCATCGCCGACGTCTGCATGATGCAGATCAGCGACCTCGCCGACTGGGTGCGCGGCCTGGACGAGCCCTCGGTGGCGCCGCTGCTCAAGGGGCTGCAGCACCTGCTCGACTCGTTCACCGAGATCGGGCTCGGCTACCTCTCGCTCGACCGGCCCGCCGGCACGCTCTCCGGTGGCGAGGCGCAGCGCACGAAGATGATCCGCCACCTCGGCTCCTCGCTCACCGACGTCACCTATGTCTTCGACGAGCCGACGATCGGCCTGCACCCGCACGACATCGCCCGGATGAACGACCTGCTCATCCGGCTGCGGGACAAGGGCAACACCGTGCTCGTCGTCGAGCACAAGCCCGAGACGATCGCCATCGCCGACCACGTCGTCGACCTCGGTCCGCACGCGGGCTCGGCCGGTGGCGAGATCGTCTTCGAAGGGTCCGTCGAGGAGCTGCGCTCCGCCGGCACCCTCACCGGCCGCCACCTCGACGACCGGGCGAGGCTCAAGCCGGAGGTGCGCACGCCGACCGGCACGCTCGAGGTGCGCGGCGCCTCGACCCACAACCTGCGCGACGTCGACGTCGACATCCCCCTCGGGGTGCTCGTCGCCGTGACCGGCGTGGCCGGGTCGGGCAAGAGCTCACTCATCCACGGCTCGGTCGACGGGCGTGACGGGGTCGTCGTCGTCGACCAGGGCGCGATCAAGGGTTCGCGCCGAAGCAACCCGGCGACCTACACCGGGCTGCTCGAGCCGATCCGCAAGGCGTTCGCCAAGGCCAACGGCGTCAAGCCGGCCCTCTTCAGCTCGAACTCCGAGGGCGCCTGCCAGACGTGCAACGGCGCAGGGGTGATCTTCACCGAGCTCGGCGTCATGGCGACGGTCGAGTCACCGTGCGAGGAGTGCGAGGGGCGGCGCTTCCAGGCGGCCGTGCTCGACTACACCCTCGGTGGACGCAACATCGCCGACGTCCTTGCGATGTCGATGGACGAGGCGCTCGCGTTCTTCGGGGAGGGCGAGGCCCGGATCCCGGCGGCGCACACGATCCTCACGCGGCTCGTCGACGTCGGCCTCGGCTACCTCACGCTCGGCCAGCCGCTGACGACCCTCTCCGGCGGCGAGCGACAGCGGCTCAAGCTCGCGGTGCAGATGGCCGACAAGGGCGAGGTCTATGTCCTCGACGAACCCACGACGGGCCTCCACCTCGCCGACGTCGAGAACCTGCTCGCCCTGCTCGACCGGCTCGTCGACGCCGGCAGGTCGGTCATCGTCATCGAGCACCACCAGGCTGTCATGGCGCACGCCGACTGGGTCATCGACCTCGGCCCGGGCGCCGGCCACGAGGGCGGCACGGTCGTGTTCGAGGGCACCCCGCAGGACCTCGTCGCCGAGGCGAAGACGCTCACCGGCACGCACCTCAAGGCCTACGTCGGCGGCTGACACGCGGAACACCCGTTCACGAGCTCGAGGCGAGCAGAAATGGGCGAGCGAGCCGCTCATGGGTGGCTCGCTCGCCCATGTCTGCTCGGCTCGCGGGTGGGTCAGGCCTCGCCGCTGCCCGGGAGCACCCGTAGGTGGCCGCGGCGCTGCTCGCCCGCGACCGGCATGGCACTGACGACGACGCTCGCCACGGTGGGCGAGCTCACCGGGCGCTCGCGCACGGCATCGACCACCGCGAGGAGGTCGTCGACCTCGGGAGCGGGTGCGTAGCCGTCGGACTCGAGGCGGAGGAACTCCCACCCCTGCGGCACCGTGAGACGGGTCGCATGGTCGGCGCAGAGGTCGTAAGAGTGGGGCTCGGCATAGGTGGCGAGCGGCCCGAGGACGACGGCCCGGTCGGCATACGCGTAGGTCAGGGTGGCCACCGCAAGCTGGGAGCACGCGGTCTTGCTGCACTTCCTGGACGCGTTCACCCCATGGACTCTAGGACACCGCTCCGACAGAGGTGAGGTGGCGCGCCGTAGGCTCGTCCCGTGGCTCCCCTCGACCCCCGTTCCCCGGCCCCGGGCCGTCGCCGGGACCGTCGTGGACGCGGTCCGCGGGGCCCGATGGCGTGGCCCCCGGTGCCGGCGATGCGGTCGCGACGCGAGACCTTCGACGACATCGTCATCGACGTCTCCGAGCGGGCTCGCGACTACCTCGGCAACCGCTATGCCGCCGTGGAGTTCGCCGTCGAGGAGGTCCCTCCCACCGACCCCGCACCGTGGGAGGAGCAAGCCGCACCCGTGGGCCGGCTCGTGCCCGTCGGCGGTGCCGTCGGCCACCGGATCGTCGTCTACCGCCGCCCCGTCGAGACGCGGGCGCGTGACGCGGCCGAGGTGTCGCTCATCGTGCGCGAGGTCGTCGCCGAGCAGGTGGCGGCGCTGCTCGGTGTGCCCACCTCCGAGATCGACCTCTAGGGGCGCACAGAGCTCACGGCGGTCAGGGCACGGGGTGCGCCCGACTGACCGCGGAGGTGACCGCGCTGGACGTGAGCGGCGACACGGAGACGAACTGCTGGTCCTGACCGGCGCGGGTGCCGACACCGGCCCGGATCTGGCCGGCGCCTGCGGTGCGCCGCACCCAGACCGACTCGGCCGCGCCGAGGTCGAGGGTGTCGGAGGTGTCCTGCGACAGGGTCAGGCTGCGCGTGGTCCACGTGCCACCCGTGCGCCACGTCACCTCGACAGTGGCGGGCCCTGCGGTCGAGACGACGGTGAGGAGTCTGCGCCGCGGGTCCACGGCGGCCGGGAAGGCGGCGCCGAGGAGCCCGTCGGCCGCGTCCGTCGAGGGTGCCCAGACGAAGTCGCCGGCCGCCCCACCCTTGCGCCACGAGGCGAAGAGCGAGGCCACGACGGGGACGTCGGCGGTGAGCTCGACGGCATACGAGCCCTCCGCGAGGCCGGTGACCGCGAGCTCGCCGGTGGAGCGCGCACCGACCTGCGCGACACCGCCACCCGGGAGCGGGGCGGCCCCGTCCTTGCCGATGACGCGGGCGCTGACGACGGCCTGCTGGTCGCCGGGGACGGCGATCCGGATCGAGCCCGTGGACGACAGGAGCGCCGCGGGGATGACCTGGCGGGTCGAGGGCTCGGCGGTGGGGACGACGGTCTCGGCGCCCGCCGGGACCGAGCCGTCGAGCCAGATGTCGCTCATGACGGCCCGGACCGACCCGCCGTTGGCACCCACCCGGATCGCCGGCGACTGCTCGTCGCCGGTGACGGCGTCGACGAGCAGGGCCACCCGGCCGTGGGCGGGGACGACGGTGCTGCCGATCGGCGAGACGATGGGCCCCTTCGACCCGAAGGCCGAGATGTCGACGGTGACCTCGTTGGCGCCCGGGTTGGTGAGGACGAGACGCTCTTGGCGGCCGGCCGCGCCGCCGCCGGCGAGCAGCCAGAGGTCCGAGCCGGGGCCGGTGCACGGGACCGTCGCGAGGCCGCGCAGCTCCTCGGTCGCGGCCGACCACTCCTGCGCGGCGGCGAGGCCGGGAGCCATGGCACCGCTCGCGACGACATCGACGGCTCCCGCTCCGGAGAGGGTGGTCGTGGTGGTGGTGCCACGGGTGGTGACCTCGCCGGCCTGGGGTCCGGACCCAATGGCGACACGGCCGCCTCTCCCGGGTGCCAACGGTGCGAGGACGGACTCGGGTGCGGTCGCCACACCCACCTTGGCGCTCAAGACGATGTCGTCGACCCCCTCGATGCCGGTGAGCTCGGAGCCCGGGCACGACAGGGCGGCGGACGACACGGGAGCCAGGGTCACGGCCGACGGTGTCGCGCCGCCCTTCCCGCCCGCTCCGCTCACCGGCGACATCGTCGCGTAGGTCACGAGGCCGCCCGCGACGGCGCAGGTGAGGACGAGGCGGCTCGGGCCGATCCAGCGGGCCTTGTTCATCGACGGCTCCTGAAGGCGCGGGTCCCGAACGGGATGGCGAGGAAGCCGACGACGAGCAGGGCGAGGGCCTGCAGGGCGCGCCACCACGGGTGCTCGGTCAGGACGTCGACGACGAGGTCGTGCGTGCCGGCAGGGACGGCATACGTGGGTCGTTCGGCACCGGCCTCGGGGGTGAGGCGGCGGCCGTCGAGGGTGACCTCGGCGTGCTTGCTCCAGGCCGGCGGCTCGGCGACGGAGAGGACGGCGTCCTGTCGGGCCGTCACCGTCGTCTCGGTCGCACCGTGCTCGCCGAGGGTCGCGACGAGCGCGTGGTCCTCGCCGGTCACGAGGGAGAGGCGGGTGGGGGCCACGGGCCGGTCGACCGACCCGCCGAGGGCGGCGATGCGCCACACGTCGTAGCCGCCGCGGCTGGCGAGGCGCGAGAGCCCCTGCGCGGAGTCGAGCCGGCGCGCGACGTCGTCGCCGGCGGTGCCGGCGACGGCGAGGAAGCCGATGGCGTGCTGCGCGAGGCGCGACCCGGCGTCGGGGCGGGTGCCGTCGAGCAGACCGCTCACGTCGTCGGCGATGACGGCGTCGCCCTCGACGCTCTGGGGCAGCGCGCGCGCGAGGGCGCCGCTCTCGCGGCCGACGATCCGGTATGCCGCCCCGGCGGCTCCCGGGTCGACGAAGAGCGTGCGGTTGGCGAGGTCGTTGCCGGCCTGCTCGACCGCGACGGCCGGGCGGACGTCGGTCCACGTGCGCAGCACGTCGCCGAAGCCGAACCAGCCGAGGGCGGCGGCGGTGCCCAGACCGGCGAGGGTGAGCGCGACGGTGGCGGTCGTCCGGAGGCGCCCGCGGAGGGTCTCGGCGCCCACGACGGCGGAGGCGAGCAGGGCCAGGGTGAGCGGGAGGATGAAGGTGCCGGCCCACGGGGTGACGACACCCTGCGCGACCCCTGCGCCAGCAGCGACGTCCGCCCCCGAGGCGAGCTCGAGCCGTGGCGCGAGGAGGACGGCGGCGAGGGAGACCAGGCCGAGGAGGGCCGCACCGGTCGCGACCGACCGGACGCGACGCGGGGCGAGGAGACCGACGACCCCGGCCGCGACGACTGCCGCGCCGACCCACCACGGGGTGCTGCCCGCGCCGCCGGGGTGGAGGAGCGCGAGCGCGAGCGGTTCGGTGGTGGTGGTCCCCCACTGGCTCAGCCCGGGTCCGGTGGCGGCGAGCGCCCAGTCGTCGACGACGTCGAGGACCCACGGGCCGAGGAGGAGCGGGCCGAGGACGGCGGGGACGAGCGCGCGGGCCCGGGCGCCGTTGTCGCCGACGACCGCGACACCGAGGCAGACGAGGACGACGAGGGCGAGCAGCGGCGGCGCGAAGGCGCCGAGGGCTGCGGCCCCGAGAGACGTGGCGAAGGCGCCGGTGGCCGTGCCGGTCGGGCGGGCGAGCATGACGACACCGGCGAGGACCGGCGGCAGCAGGACGAGGGCGACGAGCGCCCCGAGCCTGCCCTGCGCGACGGCTGCGCCGGCGGCACCGGTCGTCGCCCACAGCAGTGCGACCGCGCCGCGGACCGGACGCGACCGGGAGGAGGTGATGACCCGGGACGAGACGTAGGCGGACACGGCCGCGAGCGGCAGGGCGAGGACGAGGAGAGCGCCGACGACGGCGCCGGCCGAGGACGTGAGGTCGCCCGCTCCCGGCAGCTGCTCAAGCACCCAGGTCGGGACGGCGAGGAGGGCGAGCGACGGGCTCGCGGGGCCGTCGCCACCGAGCCCGGCGCCGTGCCAGCCGTCGAAGGCGGCGTGCCAGAGGGTGCTCGACGTGGCGCGGGTCGTCACGAGCTCGCCGCCGGTGACGCCGGAGCCGAAGCGGCTCACGAGCCCACCACCGATGTCCCGGCCGGCGGCGACGACGACGGCGAGGGACGCGAGCACGGCGAGGAGGGCCGGGTGGACGAGGAGGCGTCCGAGGCCGGACGAGGCCTCGGGGTCGCGCACGTTCTCGTCCGGCAGCCGCGACGGGGCGATGACCGCCTCGTGCGCCCGGTCGAGCGAGCGGCGCACGATCGCCGAGGCGGGGACGAAGAGCGTGCCGATGTCGCGGTGGTGCAGCTGACGCCCACCCCGGGTGCGGTGGCGCGCGGCGATGACGCGGAACGGGTCCAGCGAGCCCGCGTCGGCGAACGCGGCGACGGCCGCACGGGGCCGCTTGAGGAGCAGGAGCCCGACACCGGCCGCGACCGAGCTGAGGAGCACCCAGAGGGCGAGGAAGGGAACCTGCCACCACGGGGCGCGCGCGAGGGCGACGCGGCGTGCTGCCCGGCGCCGCGCAGCCGTCGTGGCGGTGGCGAGGCCGAGCGCGGCGACCGAGCGCATCCGGGCGTCGGGTGCGACGACGACGCGGTGTCCGGCGAGCTGGGCCCGCCAGCCGAGGTCCAGGTCGCCCCCGAGGTCGCCGAAGGAACGCTCCCAGCCACGGAGGGCACGCAGGGCGCCGACCGAGGCGAGCATCCCGGCGAGCGGGACGGCGATGACGTCGCGACGCAGGTCGTACTGGCCCTGGTCGGGCTCGCCGAGCGGCGGATCCTCGACGACCCGTCCGGAGCGTGTCGTCGTGATGCCGACGGAGCGCAGGGTGCCGGGCTGGGTGGCGTCGACGTGCTTGGGACCGACGAGGCCGACGGACGGGCTGCGGCGGTGGGCCGCGAGGAGCCGGCCGAGGGTGCCGGGCTCGGGGACGCATCCGACGGGGAGCAGCCAGACGAGGTCGTCGTCGGGGAGGTCGGCGCTGGCGAGCCAGTGCGTGACCGCCGCGCGATCCGGCATACGGGAGTCGAGGGAGACGTGCTCGACGGCGAAGGTGCGCGACGTCGCGGCGTCGACCACCTCCGCGGCGCCGTCGTCGGGGGAGGTGTCGAGGACGACGACGGAGTCCGGTCGGGCGGCGGAGGCCGCGAGCGCGTCGAGCAGGGCGCGCAGGCCCGGTCGTGCTCCAGCGGTGAGGACGACGGCCCGGACCGCCTGCCTCGTCGGTGAGGCGGCAGGGGGGAGCACGGTGGCGGTCGTCAGCGTCATGGGGTGGGCGCGCGCCCGGTCAGACCGCGCGCTTCTTCAGCTTGCGACGCTCACGCTCGGACAGCCCGCCCCAGATGCCGAAGCGCTCGTCGTTGGCCAGCGCGTACTCGAGGCACTCGGACCGGACGTCGCATCCCACGCAGACCTTCTTGGCCTCGCGGGTGGAGCCGCCCTTCTCCGGGAAGAACGCCTCGGGGTCCGTCTGTGCGCACAGGCTGCGCTCCTGCCAGGAGAGAACCGTCTCCTCCTCGACCATGGCGTCGATCAACATCAACTCGTGCATGGCTGCCTCCTCGACCCTTCGACCCGACATTGCCCCCGACCTTCCCCCTGACCGAGAGAACGGTGTCGCCGGGAACACAATGAGGAAATTACACGCGTGTCATCCCCATCCGTCAAGCCGGTCTCTGATATCAGGGAGACTTTTTCCGCACGGACCGGCGTGTCGGGGCGACGCGCCCGTGGTCCACACTGGCCCCCATGCGAATCACGGCCCTTGCGGGCGGCGTCGGCGGAGCCCGCTTTCTCCGGGGCCTGAGGGCCCATCTCGACGTCGTGGCACCGGAATCCGAGCTCACCGTCGTCGCCAACACCGGTGACGACATCAGCCTCTTCGGGCTCCGGGTCTGTCCCGACATCGACACCCTCCTCTACACCCTGGGAGGCGGGATCGACGAGGCCCAGGGGTGGGGGCGGGCGGACGAGTCGACACGGGTCCAGGGCGAGCTCGCGGCCTACGGCGCGGTGCCCCAGTGGTTCACGCTCGGCGACCTCGACCTCGGGACCCACATCGTGCGGTCGCAGTGGCTGGCGCAGGGACTCACGGCCTCGGAGGTCACGGCGCGGCTGGCCGCCCGGTGGGGCTTGCCAGGCCTCGGGATCCGGCTGTTGCCGATGACCGACGTGCCGGTCGAGACGCACGTCGTGCTCGACGAGGGCGACGGCGCCGGGGAGAAGGCCGTCCACTTCCAGGAGTGGTGGGTACGGATGCGGGCCGAGGTGCCGGCGTCGCGGTTCGTCGTCGCCGGTCTCGACCGGGCTGCCGCCGCGCCGGGTGTGCTCGAGGCGCTGCGCTCGGCCGACGTCGTCGTGCTGCCCCCCTCGAACCCGGTCGTCTCGATCGGGATCATCCTCGGCGTCCCTGGGGTACGCGACGCGCTGCGCGGGTCGAAGGCTCCTGTGGTCGGGGTCTCGCCGCTCATCTCGGGCCGGCCGGTGCGCGGACACGCGGATGCCTGCCTGTCCGCGATCGGGGTCGAGTCGACATCGGCGGCGGTGGCCGGGCTCTATGGCGACTTCCTCGACGGGTGGCTGGTCGACCCCGCGGACGCCGACGTGCGTGTGCGCGGTGTCGAGACGGCCGTGCACCCGGAGCCGTTGCTCATGACCGACGTCGACGCCACGGCCCGGATGGCGGAGAGCCTTCTCGCTCTTGCGGACCGCGTGCGTGGGTGAGACCGGCGTGATCGGTCCGGTGTCGGTGATCCCCGTCGTCGGGATGCCGGAGGTCGTGGCCGGCGACGACCTGGCTGCGCTGGTGCTCGCCGCCCTGGGGTCGGGCGGGCTGGAGGGCGGCGACGTCGTCGTCGTGTCGAGCAAGCTGGTCTCGAAGTCGTTGGGGCTCAGGGCTTCTGGTCAGCCCAAGGACTCGCTCGTGCTCACGGAGTCGGTGCGCGTCGTCGCCGAGCGCCGGACGGCCGAGGGCGTGACGCGGGTCGTCGAGGCGGTCGCCGGGCCGGTCATGGCCGCGGCGGGGGTCGACGGGTCCAACACCGGTGCCGGTGACGACCTGCTGCTGCCACGCGACCCGGATCGTTGCGCGCGCGACCTGCGCTCGTCCCTGCTCTCGCGAGTGGGTATGCCGTCCCCGTCGCCTCTCGCGGTCGTCCTCAGCGACACCGCCGGTCGCCCGTGGCGGGCCGGGCTGACCGACTTCGCCCTGGGGTCCGCCGGGCTGCGCGTGCTGCTCGATCATCGAGGCGAGCCCGATGTCGACGGGCGGGTCCTGTCGGTCACGGCACGGGCGGTGGCTGACGAGATCGCGGCCGCGGCCGACCTCGTCAAGGGCAAGGCCGACGGGGTGGGCGCGGCCGTCGTGCGCGGCCTGCCGTCGTCGTGGTTCGAGGACGAGTCGGGTTCTGCGACAGGGGATTCCGGCACGGCGAGTGCTGCTGCGGACAGCTCGGCAGAGGCGGGCCATGTCCACGAACCGGTGGCGTCCGGGGCGGCCCAGCTCGTGCGCACCGGACCGGGCGACTGGTTCGCCATGGGGCACGTCGAGGCGGTGCGAGCGGCGCTCGGGGTCCTGCCCGGCTCGCCCGAGTCGGAGCAGGTGGGGATCCGGGCGGTGGGCGGCGAGGCCTTCGGCGATGTCGTCAGCCGCGTCGTCGCGGTCACCCTCCTGCACGACGAGGACGCGAGCGTCGACCTCCAGGTCGTCGAGAGCGGGGAGCCGGCCACGTCGCACGCAGCCTCGGCGGAGGTCACGCTCGGCGCCGCGGACGACTTCGCCCTCGGCCGGTTGGCACAGCGACTCGAGGTCGCCGCGGTCGGCGAGGGCCTGGCCGTCTCGTTCGGTGCCGGGCCGACCGCGGAGCACACGATCACCGCCCGCCTCCTTCTCGGCTCCTGACGCACGGCCGAGCCACCTGCGACGTCTGCTCTCGGCGTTGACGGCGCGGAGACGCCTGCGCAACTGCGTGGCGCCGCCGCCCGTGACTTGGCATCGTCGAGGCATGGACACCGCCGACGAGCCCGTCACCTGGGTGCTCGTCGAGGGCCCGAGCGACGTTGCCGCCCTGCGAGTCCTGCGCGCGGCACGTGGGGTCGCTCCGGACGATGAGCCCTGCGTCCTCGTCGACATGGGCGGCGCGACCAACATCCGACGTGAGCTCGGCCGTGCCCTGGCTCGTCGACCTCGACCACGGGTCCTCGGGCTGTGCGACGAGCGCGAGGCGCACTACTTCGTGAGGGCTCTCGAGGCGCATCGCGGCGACCTGGGCACGGACGTCGTGCCGACTCTCGAGAACCTGTCCGACCTCGGCTTCTTCGTCTGCCGCCGCGACCTCGAGGACGAGCTGATGCGGGCGCTGGGCACCCATGGCACCCGAGCCGTCATCGATGACCTCGGCCTCGGCCCGGCCTTCGAGGCCTTCACGCGCCAGCTCGCGTGGCAGGGGCGGCCACTGCTCGACCAGCTGAGAAGGTTCGGTACGACGACGTCGGGCCGCAAGGAGCTGCTCGCAGGCGCGCTCGCCGCGGCGGTCGAGCTCGACGCGACCCCTCCCCCACTGGCCGCCCTGCTCGACGCAATGCCGACGACAGCCGACGAGTCACGCCCGTCTGCCTGATCCATGGCGCGCCGATTGCGGTCCAGCGACAGGAATGCCAGATCGCCTGTCGCACAGCGGCATTCGTATGGATAGAAACTTGGTTTCGAACGTGTGTTCGACTACACTTGAGTCATGGATCTGGAAGCGGTGTCGACGGCGGTGGCGGACCTGTATGCCGCTTTTGCCGCGCCTGTCACCGCGTCCTCCGCGGCGTCGGTCGCCGGGGTGTCGGAGCCGGCAGGACTGCTCGACGCGGACACGCTGCTGTCGACGATCGAGCAGGCGCAGCAGGTCGTGAACATCTGCGGCGGGATCCAGGCCCATGCGATGGCCCACCTCGCCGCCCACGAGGAGGTCCGCGACGACGAGCACCCCGCCGGGTGGGCGTGGAAGCGGCACGGGCTCGGGTTCGTCGCCGACGACACCGCCTCCCTCGTCGCGGACCGGCTCGGGGTCTCGGTCCCGGTCGCCGCGAACCGGGTCGAGGACGCCGTGCACCAGGTGACCGTCACCCCACAGCTGGTCGACGCGATGGGCTCGGGCGCCCTCGACCAGTTCCGCGCCCACCTCGTCACCCGCGAGGTGCGGGACTGCGACGACGACACCGCCGCCACGATCGTCGAACGCCTCGTCACCCGCGCCACCGAACCAGCACCATGGAAGACCACCGAAGACCACACTGCCGGCGAACCGTCGCGCCCGACGCGTGGGTGGGACGAGACCGCGGGACCGCTGGCCTCACGCACCCGCCGGCTCGTGACCCGCCACGCCCCCGACGTCGCCGCCGCACGCAAGACGCAGGCCGTGAAGGATCGGTGCCTGACCCGGCGCGCGATCTCCGAGGCCGCCGACCAGTGGCACGGACTCGTCCCGGTCGAACAGTCCCTGGCCATGTGGCAGGCCGTCGACCACCTCGCCCGCACCCTCCAGGCAGCCGACCCTGCCCTCACCCTCGACCAGGCCCGCGTCGACGCGCTGCAGCAGCTCATACTCGGCCAGGCCGACGTCACCATCCACCTCCACGCCACCCACCCCGCCACACCCGACACAGCCACCACCGCCAGCGCGACCTCCGAGTCGGCGAAGAGCCACCGGGCGGGGCTGGCCGAGCGCGCCGTCCGTGGGGTCGTCGAGCTCGGCGGGCTCAACCGGCCCGGCACCACCACCGTCGACCTCGACCGGCTTCCCGCGAGCGTGCACCTGACCGACTCGACCCCACTGACCTGCCACCCCGACACCGGCGCCCTCCTCTCCGGACACGTGCCGAAGTCCCTCACCCCCGCCAACCGCCAGAAACGCGCGACACGTCAGGACGCACCGAAGGACAAGGTCGAGGAGCGCTACCGCCCCTCCCCCGCCCTGCAACGCCTCATCCGCCTGCGCGACGGACACTGCCGCTTCCCCGGCTGCCGCGTCCCCGCCCGCTCCTGCGACCTCGACCACGTCACCGCCTGGCCCACCGGACCCACCACCGCCACCAACCTCATCTGCCTCTGCCGACGCCACCACCGCGTCAAACAACGGCCCGGCTGGACCGTCCGACTCGACCCCGACGGGGTCGTGCACTGGACCGACCCCGGCGGCCGCCACACCACCACCGCACCCGTCGACCACCTCGACCGCGTCCACCACCTCGACCGCGGCCTCTCCGTCGGCCGCATCGACGGTCAGGGGCAGCCCCGGCCTACCCGGGACGGACACAGGATCGCGTCATCCGGACCCTCGGGAGTGCTGGCGCACCTGATGTCGACCGAGCCCGCCTCACCGCAGCGCTTCGACTCCCTTGTCGAGCTCAGCCTTCACCGCCTGCTCGAGCTGGGCCGCGTCGATACCTCCCACCTGGGGCCGCGACACGACACCTCAGCCGTCGACTGGCACTCCCCCGACCGAGACGTCCTCGTCGCTGTCGGACCAGCGGGCCGACGGGCCAGGACTGGCGAACCGGACCCTCCACCGTTCTGACGAGGGCGAAGTGTTGCGGATCGGCAACGGCCGGGCCCCGGACGCAACCGCTGCCCGCCCAGGCCCGTCCGAGCGAGCATGAGAACCCTTCCCGCAGCGTTGCTGGCCGGCCTCGTCGTCCTCACCTCAGGGTGCTCGACCTCCGGTGGATCCGACGGGTCCACCGACGCGAAGAGCTACTACGACAGCTACACCGAGCAGGGCGGCGACTCGAGCGGCACGGCCGGCTCGGGACGGAGCGGCGCCACGAACGGCGGCTCGGCACAGGGCGGCTCACCTCTGGGGGCGCCAGCACAGGGTGGCCCCGGATCCACGAACCCGCACCCACCGACCGGGCCCACCGGAGCCGGCCAGTCGTGGCCAGTGCCACCCACCGACCCGCGTCCCACCGATCCCGACCTCCGCGACGTCCAACCCGGTGGATTCGTCGAGACCAGCGTGAGGCCCACGTCGACGTTCGGTGCGGACGTCGACACCGGCTCCTACCGGGTCGCACGTGCCAGCCTCGACGAGGGCGTGCTTCCCTCCCCGGAGACGGTGCGGGTCGAGGAGTGGGTCAATGCCTTCGACAACGGCTTCCCGGCACCGGCCCGGCAGGACCTCGAGCTGCGCTCCGACCAAGCACTCTCCCCGACCGGAGAGACCCGGCTCGTGCGGATCGGCCTGCAGGCCAGGGAGATCGACAAGGACGACTGGCCGCCGGTGGCGCTGACCATGGTCGTAGACACCTCCGGCTCGATGGACAGCCCCGAGCGTCTCGGCCTGGTCAAGGCCTCCCTCGCAGTGCTCGTCGAGAGCCTGCGCCCCACCGACACCATCGCCATCGTCACCTACGAGACCAACGCCCTGCCGCTCCTCGAACCCACGCCGGTGAGCAGGGCCGACACCATCGTCGATGCGATCGACCGGCTGCGCGCCGGCGGCAGCACCAACCTCGAGGCCGGCCTGCTCCTCGGCTACGACCGGGCGCGCGAGGCCTACCGCGAGGACGCGACCAACGTCGTCCTCCTCGCCTCCGACGGCGTCGCGAACGTCGGCGTCACCGACGGTGGCGCGCTCGCCTCTGCCATCCGCGACAACGGCCGACGCGGCATCCACCTCGTCACGGTCGGCTACGGCATGGGGAGCTACAACGACCACCTCATGGAGCAGCTGGCCGACCGCGGCGACGGCTTCTATGCCTACGTCGACACCTTCGAGGAGGCGCGCCGCCTCTTCGTCGACGACCTCCGCACCACCCTCACCCCCGTCGCGAAGGACACGAAGATCCAGGTCGAGTTCGACCCCCGGACCGTCTCCGCATACCGGCTCGTCGGCTACGAGAACCGCGCCCTCGCCGACGAGGACTTCGACGACCCCACCGTCGACGCCGGCGAGGTCGGCGCCGGACACCGCGTCACCGCGCTCTACGAGATCCGCACGACGCCACGGGCCGAGGAGGGCGCCGGCCTCGGCTCGGCGCGCGTGCGCTGGCGCTCCGTCGACGACGGCGAGCAGCACGAGGACGCGATCACACTGCGACTGGGCCGGGCGCAGGACGCCCGGGGAGCGCTCGGCGTCGCCGCATCGGTCGTCGACGTCGCCCGTCTCGTCCAGAGCGGCCAGAGCAGCCTCCCCCGGGACCTCGTGCGCCGGGTCGAGGCCCTCGAGGACGAGGAGGCGCCGGGCGCCACCGAGCTCGCCTCGCTCGTCGAGGCCGTGCGCTCCGTGGACTGACGCTGCCGACCCACCATCCCTCCCGAGCAATCCGCCCCCACACCGACACCGACCCGCAACCCCCCGACCCCTGTACCTCCGAGCCCAGCCGACCGGACCAGCCGCTCAGCTGCGACCGGGGAGGTGGGTCGGCAGCGTGAACCGGGGCCCGCGCCGCGGTCGCATGGCCCCGGCGAGCTCGAGGAGCCGCTGCACTCGGTAGCGGTGACCGGCATACGGCTCGAGCAGCGCGGCGAGGCCCTCGTCGTCGACCGGTGTCCCCGTCAGCGCCCACCCGATGTTCTTGGCCACGTGGTAGTCGCCGAAGCTCACGGCGTCGGGGTCCCCGAGCGCCCGCTGCGCGACCTCGGCGCTCGACCACCGGCCGACACCGGGCAGGGACTCGATGCGGCGACGGGCCTCGAGCAACGGCATACCGACCGTCTCCTCGAGCCGGCCGGCGCGGGTGGCGACGGTGACCGCGGGACGGGAGCGAGCCCCGTCGACCCCCGCGCGCAGCCACTCCCACGACGGGATGAGCGCCCAGGTCCGGGGCTCCGGAGGCACGACGAGCCGCAGGTCCCCACCAATGCCCGGAGCAGGAGTTCCGTTGTGCCGCACCAGCATCCGGTATGCCGCGAACGCCTCCTTGCCGGTGACGCGCTGCTCGATGATGGTCGGGATGAGAGCCTGCACGACGAGGCCGGAGGCCGGTACGCGCCAGCCGTCGAAGCGTCGGCGCGCCTCGCGCACGACGTCGTGGTGGGCGACGAACCCGGCGTCGTCGTCGTCCTCGCCGAGCAGCGACGGCAGGCGTTCGAGCATCCACTCCGAACCGTCGCCCCAGGCGTGCGCCTCGACCTCGCCGAGCCGGGGATGGTCCACGAGCCGCAGCGTCACGGGTCCGGTCGGCGTCCGCCACGCGAAGACCCAGGTGCGGCTGCGGTCGCTCCACGACGTCGGGTCTCCCCCGCCACGCATGAAGATCCGGACCACGGCGCCGAGCTGCAGCGGGCGGCCAGGGCGGAAGGTCCGAGTGAGGTCCGGGGCCGTCGCCGTCATCTCGGCCGGGAGGTGAGGACGTGCCGCGGCGCCACCCGCAGCGCCGGGCCCGCGGGCACCGACGGCGAACGGAAGGCGAGCCAGACGTAGGTCGGCACGAGGGGCAGGGTGGCCGCGAGCGCCCGCTCGGGCAGCCTGCCGACCCACTCCGGGATGACGTCGCCCCCGGAGAACGCGGCGGGGTCGGCGAGGACCGGCAGGGTGTAGTCCCAGACGTCGAAGGCCGAGAACATCCGCCGCAGCCCGGCGGGAGTCGCGTACCGCTCGTAGTAGTGCTCACCCTTGCCGGCTATCCGCATGTAGCGGTCGGCGGCGCGCTGCGGCAGCCACGACAGGAACGGCAGCCGGTGGTGCGGCTCGAGGACCTGCCAGCGGTGACCGATCCCGAGGTAGAGGACGCCACCGGGCGCCAGCACGCGGTGGATGTCGGCGACGACGGCGTCGGGGTCGACGACGTGCTCGTAGATGTGGTTGAGCACGACGACGTCGACCGAGCCGTTCTCGAACGGCAGGTCCTCGCCACGTGCCAGCCGGAAGTCGACCCTCGAGCCGAACCGCTCGCGTGCCTTGGCCAGCCCGGGCTCGTCGATGTCGACACCGGTCGTGCGGGCCCCGGCGAGCGCGAGCTCGTCGGCGATGAACCCGGCCGAGCAGCCGACGTCGACGGCCGTGAGACCGGCGAGCGCGCCGCCCGGGTCGTGGGCCGACCTGCCCAGGCCGTGGGCGATGACGGCGATGAGCTTGGCAGCCTTCTGCCGGCGGGCCTTCTCGTCGAGCATCTTGTCCATGAGCTCGGAGTAGGCGAGCTGCTCCTCGCGCGCAGGGCGTGCCTGCCCGCCAGTGTCGTCCGCGGCCCGATCCTTCGGCTGCTCGCTCATGTCCGCGATCCTAGGAGGTGGTGCGTGCGGGCCCAGCCCCAGCCGACGGCCGCGACGACGACGTCGGCCGCCACCGAGAAGAACCGAGCCACGACGACGACCGCGATCGCCGCCGGGAACGGCATGAGCGCCCCGAGCAGCAGCGCGAGCACGCCGTCGCGCACCCCGACCCCGGCGGGCACGAACACCGAGAACATCCCGATCGCCGACGCGAGTGCGAAGCCACACACGGACGTGACGACGAGGTCGCGCACCGGCGTCCCCGACGACAGCGCGTGGGCGAGCAGGAGGATCGTGCCGCCGGCGCTCAGCCAGGCGAGGACGAACCACATCGACGTCAGCGCGATCGCCGGCGCCGTGAGCGAGTGCTCGAGCGGCTCGCGCCGGAGCACCCGCAGCAGGGTGGCGATGCCCCAGTTGAGCAGCCGCGGCCAGAGGAGCAGCAGCAGGACGACCGCCGGGGCGAACCACCACAGCGACGTCACCTCACCCGAGCGCGCGACGAGCAGCGGCACCGCCGGGATGCCGACGATGGCGCCGGTGAGAACCGACAGCAGGATCGACAGCAGCCCGACGACGCCCATCCGGCGCCGCGGCACCCCGAGCCGAGACCCCATGTCGGCCTGCGCGACGACGCTCCACACCGAACCGGGGAGGTACTTGCCGAGCTGCCCGACGAAGAAGACGCTCGCGCCCGCGGGCAGGGGCAGCCGCGTGCCGAGGTCGGCGAGCAGCACCCGCCACCCGAGCTGGGTGAAGACCGGTGACAGGAGCGAGAGGACGAACGCGGCCACCAGCGTCCCGGCGGGAATGTCGGCGAGGTGGTCCGAGACGTCGGACCAGTTGCGCCACACCGCGATGACGACCGCCGCGGTGACGAGCAGGGCGACGACGGTGCGGACGAGGTCGAGCACCCGGGAGCGCGTCACCCCGTCACCCGGGTCCGGTCGGCCGGCTCACCGGCGCCGGAACGTCAGTCGCAGGATCCCGTATGCCGGCGCCACGCCTTCGCGACGTCCCTCCGGTCGCGCGGCTCGCAGCTCACGAGCCGAGGCCGCAGCGGCCCGGATGCGCTCGGTGATGTCGCCGTCGACGTCACCGACGAGCACGAGCCCGAGGTCGTCGGCTCGGGCGAGGACGCCGCGGATGTCGGCCGGGCTCACCGCCCACTCCGGATCACCCTCGCCGATCGGCAGCGTGACGACGAGCAGGCCGCCCGAGCGCAGGGCCCACGACGCCTGGCCGACGGCGTGGTCGATGTCGTCGGCGCCGCAGCCGCCGGGGTGGATGCGGGCGATGACGTCGAGGCTCGCGGTGTCGACGTCGAGCACCTCGACCGACGTGCGGCGGCCGGTGAGCTCGAGCTCGACGGGCTCGAAGCCGAGGGCACGCACCCACCGCGAGAACGGGCTCTTCGTGCCCGACTCGTCGACGATGACGGCACCGCGCCGGCCGTCGTCGCGGATGCGCAGCACGGCGGCCACCGCACCGACGGCGGCCCAGGCCGCGACGGCGTCGGAGCACTTCGGCAGCCCGAGGTCCCTGGCGAGCGCCTGCGCGTCGAGGGCGTCGCTGTCGAGGGCGAGCACGTCGGAGGCGCGGACCCAGTCGGGGAAGTCGCTGGGGCGCAGGTCCAGGCGGTGACGGCGACGCAGCCGGGCGGCGGTGACGAGGTCCTTGGCGCGCTGCAGGGGCGTGTCGGCGGGCACCGGCTCGTCACCTTCGCCGTCCTCGGAGTCGGCGAACGCGTCGGACTCGGCGCTCGCCAGCGCCTCGATGCCACCGACGTAGTGCGCCCACGGGCCCGAAAGGTCGGGTGGGCGGACCCCGGAACGGAGCTCACCGGCATACGAGCGGTCGGAGAGGCGACGCACCGCCGCGACGAGGGCGTCGCGGTCGCCGGGCGGCACGAGGAGGCCGTCGACACCGTCGCGGACCTGCGAGCCGAAGGTGCCGACGTGGGTCGCGAGGACGGGCAGGCCGTGGCGCCGGGCGAGCAGGACGTTCTGCGAGGCGGTGGCGGAGCGGTAGGTCAGGGTGAGGACGTCGTGACGCGCGAGCAGCGAGGCGATCCGGTCGGCGGGGACGTAGCCGCTGTGCACCTCGACGCGGCCGGAGAGGCGGGGGTCGGCGGCGAGCTCCTTGACGCGGCGTCCGCTGTCGCCCCACATCTCGCCGGCGACGGTGAGACTCACGTCGGGGACGTCGAGCATCGCGTCGAGGAGGAGGTCGACGCCCTTGTAGTCGCGGACGATCCCGAGGGCGAGCAGCCGGATGGGGCCGGTCGAGTCGACGTGCTTCTCGGGCTCGCCACCGGGCAGGTGCGGCGGCAGGTCGAGCTCTCGGACGTGGCCGGCGCCGAGCTCGGTCGCGAGCTTGGCCTGCGAGTCCGAGTGGACGACGACCGAGTCCACGCGGCGCAGCAGCGCCTCCATGAGCCGGCGGTCACCGGGCCGGGTCTCGTGCGGGAGGACGTTGTGCGCGATGACGATCGAGCGCGGCCCGCGGCCCGTCGACGACGTGCGACCGACGCCGGCGGCGCGCAGCACGGCGAGGTTCGACGGCACGCCCTGTGGGATGACGTGGACGACGATGATCGCGTCCATGTCGCGCAGGCGCCGGCCGGTGCGCACCCACGTGTCGGGACGCGCCCACGACAGCGCGCGGACGGTGCGCGGGAAGGGCTCGACGTCGGGGGCGCCGCCGGGGACGGCCTGCTCACCGGGGTAGAGGAACGACGGGTAGAGGTGGCTCCACGACACGAGCGTGACGTCGTGCCCGGCCTCCGCGAGCTCGTGGCACAGCTCGGTCGTGTGGGAGGCGACGCCGCCCTTGTAGGGGTGGGTCGGCCCGACGACGGCGACCCGCAGCGACGCGGAGCCCGGGACGGAGCCCGACACGGCGTCAGACACCGTCGCGCGACCTCACGACGAGGTCGGACAGCAGCGCGAGCGAGCCGATCATGATGCCGCTGACGACGAGCAGCACCGTCGAGGCCGGGAAGTAGAACGGGTGGCGCACCATGTCGACGACGCCCTTGACGAAGCCGATGACGACGAGCCACAGCGCCGGCGGCATGAGCACCTTGAGGGGGTCGAAGTACATGACCATCCGCAGCACCTGGAGGATGTAGCGGTAGGCGTCGCTGACGAAGTGGAACTTGCTCACTCCGGCGCGCTTGGCATAGGACGTCTCGACGTACTTGATGTCGTGCTGGTTGGACAGGAACGCGATGGTGATCGTCGTGACGCACGAGAAGCCAGCGGGTAGCAGCCGCAGGTAGGGCAGCGAGACCTCGCGGCGGAACGCCCGCAGGCCCGAGTTGAGGTCGGGGATGCGCGTCTTGGTGAGCCACTGGGCGATGTTGCGGATGAGCCACTTCGCCGGGACGCGCGCCCACTTGTGCGTGCCCTCCTCGGTGGTGCGCGCCCCGACGACCTGGTCGTAGCTCGGGTCGTCGCGCAGGATCCGGACGAGCTCGGGGATCCGCTCGTTCTCGTAGGTCATGTCGGCGTCGGTCCACACGACGATCTCGCCGTGGGCCTGCTGGGTGCCGATGCGCCGGGCCGTGCCCGAGCCGCCGTTGCGGCGGAACGGCATGATCCGCAGGTTCGCGTAGTCGCGCGCGGCCTGCTCGAGCACCGCGAGGGTGTCGTCGGTCGAGGCGTCGTCGATGCAGAGCAGCTCGTAGGTGAACTCGCTCGCGTTCATCGCCGTCGTGATGCGCTCGATCTCCTTGAGGACGTGCGCGCCCTCGTTGTAGCAGGGCAGCACGATCGTCACGTAGGGCCGCTCGCTGCCGTCCTCGAGCACCTTGGGTCGCGGGTCGAGCGCCGTCGTGGTCTGGAAGGTCGGGTCGTATGCCGGCCGCGCGGCCACCGTGCCGACCTCGCCGGGGTCGTCGCTCCCGCCCGCGAGCTCACCCGTGCGCACCGTGATCGGCTCGGTCGTCGGGGCATGCTCGACTGCCGCGGGTCGAACGGTCGGGGTCGGGGTCTGCGGGTGCTCGTTCATCGCTGTCGAGACTACCCGGCGGTGACGCGTTGGCCCGCCGTCGGCAGGGCGCGCGGCAGGGTGAGCGAGAAGGCCGCCCCGGCGACGGCGACGACGCCGAGGACGAGCCAGATCGTCGACGTGCCGTGCTCGAGCAGCCAGGTGTAGGCGACCGGCGCCACCGTGCCGCCGACACCCCAGACGAGCTGGACGAGACCGAGGTAGCGGCCGCGCAGGTGGTCGGGCGCCGCCTCGGCCGCCGTCGCCGAGAAGACCGGGCCGCCCACGAGCTCGCCGCTCGTGTAGACGACGGCGCCGAGGAGCATCGCGGCGACTGCGAGCCACACGGGCAGCACGCCGGCGAGGACGAAGGTCGCGTAACCGGCGAGGAAGAGCAGCTGCGCGAAGGCCATCATCCGGGCTCGCACGCGCCCGGTCATCCAGCGCACCATGAGGCCCTGGCCGAGACCGACCATGACGGTGTTGAGGGTGAAGATCGCGCCGACGAGCCAGCCCGGGAGCGCGAGCGTCTCGGCGGCATACACGGGGAGGGCGAAGTTGAGCACCATGATCCCCACGACGAAGGTCAGCTGGCCGAGGACGAGCCGGAGGTAGGCGCGGTCGCCCAGGACGACGCGCCAGCCGCCGCCCACCGCGACGTGGTCGGCGGGGACGGAGCGGTGGTCGGGCACGTCGAGCAGGAGGACGAAGGCGAGGACGAAGGTCAGCGCGTTGGCGACGACCACCGTCCTGAAGGCCGTCTCCGTGCCCACCTGGAGCGCGATGCCCGCGAGGACGCCTCCGACGGCATACCCGAGGTTGCGCAGCGCCTGGAGGAAGCCGAACCACAGCTCGCGCTCCCCCGGCCTCGTGATCGCGGTGACGACGTTGCCGAACGAGCCCCAGAACGCCTGCCGGCCGAGGTTGAGCAGCACGGTGCACAGCGCGACCGGCCAGAACTCCTCGACCCAGAGGTAGCCGAGCATGCCGACGGCCTGGACGACGTTGCCGAGGAGCATCATCCGGCGGCCGCCGAGCCGGTCGACGAGGGTGCCGATGACGAACGCGGCGGGCATCGTCAGCAGCGCCGAGAGGCTGAGTGCGGAGCCGATCTGCACGAGCGTGAGGTCGGTGACCTCGAGGAAGTAGAGGATCGTCAGCGGCAGGAAGAGCCCGCTGCCCACGGTGTCCGCGACGATCGCCGACACGAACCTGCGGTGCTCCCCCACCCTCGGGAACCCCAGTCGCTGCAGCACGCCCGCATCCTGCCGCATGCGTGCGACAGGCTCCGCATCCCGGTCCGCGTGGGTCGCGGACACGACCGGCCCGTGTGCCGTCTGCCCACTAGCCTGCTCGCGTGAACTCGCTCGCCATCCCCCTCTGGCTCGACGTCGTGGCCGTCGGGTTCGGTGGGCTCGCGGGCGCCCTGGCGGCGCGCCGGCAGGGGTTCGACATCGTCGGCGTCCTCTTCCTCGCCGTCATCGGCGGGCTCGGCGGGGCGCTGCTGCGCGACCTCCTGCTCCAGGTGCCGGTGCGCGCGCTGACGTCGCCCTGGCTGCTGCCGTCGGCGTTCGTCGGCGGGATCCTCGTCGCACCGCTGCTCAAGGTCGTCGGGCCGCTGAAGTTCCGCCGCGACGTCGCGTTCACACTGCTCGACGCGATGTCGCTCGCGATGTACTCGATGCTCGGCACCGACCGCGCGATCAGCGTCGGGCTGCCGCCGATCTCGTGCGTCTTCGTCGGGACCGTCGCCGGGGTCGGCGGCGCGCTCATCCGCGACGTCCTCATCAACGAGACTCCCGAGCACTTCAAGCCGGGGTCGTTCTACGTCCTCGCGGCCGTGCCGGGATGCGTCGTCTACTTCGTGCTCCGGTCGCTCGACATGCCGGTGCTCGTGTCGGCGCTCGTGGGCATCGGCGTCGTCATCGCGGTGCGCATGTCGTCGTGGTCCCTCGACTGGCAGACCGGCCGGCGGACGAGGTCCGCGCGCTGACCACGGCGCGCGCCCGGCACACCGGCGTCAGACCGCCTCCAGAACGAGGAAGAGGAAGCAGATGAACGCCTCGCCCTCGAAGCCCGGCGGACGCAGCTCGGGCGGGGTGTCCGGCGACAGCGGTGGCTCGCTGAGAACCGAGATGCGGAAGCCGGCCCTGGTGAACGAGTCGCTCATCGCACTCAGCGGTCGGTGGAAGAACGTGAGGAAGACCTCGCGCCCGTCGAACCGGTAGTCCTCCGTGTACTGCGTGACCTTGAAGTAGTCGGCCTCGGGATAGACGACCGCGTATGCCGTGGGGTGGTTGACCGCGACCAGCAGGCGTCCGCCCGGCTTGAGGACGCGTCGCAGCTCCCCGAGCGGGGAGGTCCAGTCCTCGAGGTAGTGCAGGACGAGCGAGCAGATGACGTCGTCGAACTCGCCGTCCGCGTAGGGCAGCGGCTCCCCGAGGTCGTGCACGAGGAGTGGAGCGTCGTCACCGAGCCGCTCTCGCGCGAGGTCGACCATTGCCGCGCTCACGTCGAACCCCGCGGCCTCGGCCCCGGCGTCGCGCATCGACTCCATGAGGGGGCCGGACCCGCAGCCGGCATCGAGGATCCGCCGGCCCGCCACGTCCCCCGCGAGGTCGACGATCGCCGGCCGGGCGTAGTGGGCGTTGAAGAGACCCTTCTCGTTCTCCGCCGCGTAGGCCGCAGCGAAGTCGTCGTAGTCGGTCGTCGTCATCGAGGTCCCCCGGTTCGCGTCTCAGACGTGGACATCCTTCCTACCAGTCACGTGGCGCGGCGTGGGTCCACCTGACCAGCCTGCGCCATACCCTGACAGCGTGAAGGGGTTGGACCTCCGGGGACGGCGGTCGCCAAGGACGCAGTCGGCTGGCGCGGTGCGCCTGCGGGACCGTCGGTCGTCGGCCGTGGCACTGCCTCTCGTGGCTGGTGGGCTCGTGTCGATGTGGCTCCTTTCCAGGCTGGCGCTCAGCGGCGACGCGCTCTATGTCATCGGTGGAACGGTCACCGGCGCCGGCGCCGGCCACGACCCCTCAGAGCTGTTCCTCGCGCGCCCCCTCGTCCACCGCGCCTACCTCGGCGGCCTCACGACGCTCGTCCAGTCGGTCGGCCTCGACCCGGCCGGGCAGGGCGGCATGCTCGCCATCCGCGCTGCGGGCTGGCTCACTGCTGCCCTCGCGTGCGTCGTGCTGTGGCGAGGGCTGTCGCGCCACACGGGGCACCTCGAGGCCGGCTGGTCGGCGGCAGCCGCCTTTCTTGCGCTCGCGTTCGCGCCGAACTGGTCAGCCCTCCAACCCGACTGGCTCGCAGTCGTCATTGCGGTCGGCGCACTCGGGTCGAGCCTCCTGAGCCACCGACTCTGGGGCCCGGCCGTCGGTGGGGTGCTCCTCGCCCTTGCCCTCGGGTCCAAGATCGCGGCCATCCCGTGGGTGCTTCTCTCGCTGCTCGTTCTCGCGTTGCTCGCGCGTCGTCGGGCCGTTGTCGCCGGGGTCGTCGCGCTCGCCGCCTCGCTCCTCATGTTCGCGGTCGAGCAACAGGTCATGCCATGGGAGATCCAGTGGCTCAGGGACCAGGTTGCTCTCGTCGACGAGTCGCCTCTGTCGACAGGAATGACCCCGTCAAGCATCGCGCACGGAATCAAGGACACGGTCGACGTGGCCATCATCAACCCCGTCGTCTGGGCAGCCGTACCGGCGGTCGTCGTCCTTGTCCTGCGTCGCGGGTCCACGCGCCGCGCCCTGCTCCTTTCAGCGGGCATCGCGATCACCGCGCTCGCCTTGGCGGTGGGGTCCGGCTACGGACAGTTCGAGCACTTCTCCTACCACTGGGTGGGCCTCCCGGTCCTCGCCGCCGGTGCGCTCGCGTGGGCCCTCGCCGAGGACCCACGCGGTCGCACCCAGCTGACCGTGGGTGGGCTGGTCTCGGGTGTGCTGGCGGTCGTGGCGACCACCCGGCCCGTCCAGTGGCGTGAGACCGACACGCACATCCTCGCGATGTTCTTCGCCCTGGGATCGGTGTCGGTGCTCGCCTCGTGGCGCGCCCTTGCCGCACACCGAGCCTCCCGAACCAGCCCGGATTCGGCGGTCGGCGCCGCCGCAGGCGCTGTGCTCGTCGCGGCGGTGCTCGTAGCCCCGCTCGTGCCGGGCGTGCCGGGGAGCTTCGCAATGTACAACGCGGCCGGGCCGGTAGGCAGGCCGATCGCCGCCCACACCGCCGAGCTGGCCGACCTCGAACGGATCCGCCCCGTCCTGCCCGCGGACGAGACCGTGCTCTACCTCACCTACGGCGTGACGAACGCCGTCCTCGGGAACCCGGCGACCTGCCGCTACCCGTCGCCCCAGTGGCTGCAACGAGCCCCCCGGACCCCCGCGGTGCGGGAGATGTGGAGCTACCGCGACAACCTCACGTGTCTGCGTCCCGATCCACCCGCATTCGTCGTCTGGGACACCCGCTGGTTCCCGCACCGGACCATGACCCCCGAGGTGAGGTCATACCTCGACGGCTTCTTCGACTGCGGACCGGAGCGGCGACTCGTCATCACCCAGAGCCGGGTGTGGGTCTGTCCCCGCCGCATCCCTGGACCCGGCTGAACCCGACCGCGCCGCGGGCCGAGCCGTCGTCCGGGCCTCAGCCCTCGTGGATGGGCTCCTTGGGGAGCCTGCGGACCTTGGCCCGGCGACGACGGCGCTCGGGGATCATCGACCGCATCTCCTCGAGCTTGCCGAAGCAGAGCAGCCGGTCCTGGGGCTCGAGCGTCGTCCGGCGTCGCGGGTTGGGGATGACGGAGGCGCCGCGGTGCAGCGTGAGCACCGTGATGTCCCGGTCCTCCAGCCCCGACTCGGCGATCGTCTTGCCCACGAGGTCGGCCGACCCGTGGACGACGAGCTCGGCCACGCCGTAGCCCGTCGACACAGTGAGCCGCTGGCGCACGTCGATCTCGGGGAAGGCGACCTGGTTGCCGATGTAGTCGATGACCGCGCCGGCGACGTCGAGCTTGGTCGCGGCCTCGATGCCCTCGAGCCCCGGCGAGGAGTTGACCTCCATGACCTGCGGGCCGTCGGCGCCCTCGAGCATGTCGACACCGGCGACGCGCAGGCCCATGATCTGCGCCGACCGCACGGCCGCCTGCTCGAACGCCGGGTCGAGCGTCACGCCCTCGACCGACCCGCCGCGGTGCACGTTGGAGCGGAACTCGTCGCCCTGGGCGGTCCGCCGCATCGCCGCGACGACGCGGTCGCCGACGACGAGCGCGCGGATGTCGCGGCCCTTGCTCTCCTTGACGAAGCTCTGGATCAAGACGTTCTGCGAGGTGCTCTGCAGCGTCTCGATGATCGCCTCCGCGACCTTGTTGTCGGGCGCGAGGATGACGCCGATGCCCTGGGTGCCCTCGAGCAGCTTGATGACGACAGGCGCCCCACCGACCCGCTCGATGGCGGCCGGCACGTCGGCGCGGTTGCGCACGAAGGTCGTGGCCGGCATACCGATCTGGTGGCGCGAGAGGATCTGAGTCGCGCGGAGCTTGTCGCGCGAGTTCGCGATGCCGTTGGCGGTGTTGGGGGTGTAGACGTCCATCTGCTCGAACTGGCGCACCACGGCCGTGCCGAAGTAGGTGACCGAGTTGCCGATGCGCGGCAGGATCGCGTCGTAGTCCGACAGCGCCCGCCCCCGGAACTGCAGGTCGGGTTCCGGCCCGGACAGGTCGATCGCGAAGCGCAGGGTGTTGAGCACCTTGACGTCGTGCCCGCGGTCGAGGGCGGCGGTGCGCAGGCGCTGGGTCGAGTAGGCCCGCGGCGCGCGCGAGAGGATGGCGAGCTTCATGTGGGGTACCTGCAAGGATGGTCGGGTGCACGGAGCAACCCATCCAACCATCCACGTCGGATGGCGCGAGTGGGTGCGTATGCCGTCCGCGAACGTCCCATGGATCAAGACGAAGATCGACACGGGAGCCCGCTCGTCGGCGGTCCACGCGTTCGACCTCGAGAGGTTCGAACGCGACGGCGAGCCGTGGGTCCGCTTCTCCATCCACCCGTGGCAGGCCAGCGACGCGGACGCCGTCGAGCTCGAGCGCCCGGTCGTCGACGAGCGCGTCGTGCGCTCCTCCAACGGCCACTCCGAGACCCGGCTCGTCGTCGAGCTCGAGCTCGTCCTCGCCCGCCGCCGGCTCACCACCGAGGTCACCCTGAGCCGCCGCGACGAGATGGGGTTCCGCATGCTCATCGGTCGCGAGACGCTTCGCCACGGTTTCCTCGTCGACCCCGCCGAGTCCTACCTCGGTCCGCGACCCAAGCTGCACCTGCGGCGCCGCAACCGAGGCCGCGGATGAGCCCGGTCGCCCGGCCGTCCTTCGCCATAGGCGGGGTGAAGATCCGCCCCGGCCAGACTCGCGAGATGGGGCTGCCCATCACCAAGCTCGTCACCGGCGCCGAGGTGAGCCTGCCGCTGCGCGTCCTCCACGGCCGCCACGACGGGCCCGTCGTGTGGGTCGACGCCGCCATCCACGGCGACGAGGTCGTCGGCGTCGAGGTCATCCGCCGGGTCCTCGCCAACCTCTCGCCGCGCACCTTCCGCGGCACGCTCATCGCGGTCCCGATCGTCAACGTCCACGGCTTCATGGCCGGCGACCGCTACCTGCCCGACCGCCGCGACCTCAACCGCTCGTTCCCCGGCTCGGCCCGCGGCTCGCTCGCCGGCCGCATCGCCAACCTCATGATGCGCGAGGTCGTCGACAAGTCCGAGGTGGGCATCGACCTCCACACCGGCTCGGACCGGCGCACCAACCTGCCGCAGATCCGGGCCGACCTCGACGACCCGCGCACCCGATCGCTCGCCGAGGCGTTCGGAGCGCCCGTGATGCTCCACGCCAAGCTGCGCGACGGCTCGCTGCGCGCGGCCGCCCGCGAGCGCGGCGCGACGGTCCTCCTCTTCGAGTCCGGCGAGGCGATGCGCTTCGACCAGTGGGCGATCGAGGCCGGGGTCTCCGGGGTGATGCGCGTCCTCGCCGCCCTCGACATGGTCGACGCCAACGGCGGCCCGACTCCCCCGCCGAGCCTCGTGAGCCGGCGCAGCGGGTGGCTGCGGGCCGGGCGCAGCGGCATCGTCCACCTCGACGCGACGCTCGGCCAGCGCGTCGAGGTGGGTGACCGCCTCGGCGGCCTCAGCGACTCCTTCGGCAAGACGCTGCGCCTCGTCCGCGCCGACCGCGCCGGGCTCGTCATCGGTCGCACCACCGCACCGCTGGTCAACCGAGGCGACGCGCTCGTCCACATCGCCGAGATCGAGGGTGCGGAGCCGCCGGGCGTGCCCGACCACCCGGACGCCGCCGAGGCGTTCGACGCCCTCGACGAGATCGCCGTCCTCTGAGCCCCGCGGCACACGGGCCTTGCCGTATGCCGTCCGCCCACCCGATGTGCCACCGCGCCACCACCTGTGGAAGCGTGTGTGTCCGTGGACACAGGCGCAGTTCTCGAGCTCATGAAGCAGGTGGCCGCGGAGGTCATCACCCCGCGGTTCCGTTCCCTCGCCGACGGTGAGGTCATCGAGAAGAACCCCGGCGACCTCGTCACCGTCGCCGACCGCGAGGCCGAGGTCCTCATCACCCGCGCGCTCAACGACGCCTTCCCCGACGCCGTCGTCCTCGGCGAGGAGGCCCACGCGGCCGACCCGAGCGTCCTCGAGCGCTACCTCGGCGCCGAGCACGCCTTCACCGTCGACCCGGTCGACGGCACGAAGAACTTCGTCCACGGCAGCCCCGACCACGCCGTGATGATCGCCGAGACCCGCTCCGGCGAGACGACCCGCGGGTGGATCTGGCAGCCCGAGCACGAGGTGGCCTGGGTCGCCGAGCGTGGCGCCGGCGTCGAGCGCGACGGCGAGCGCATCACCCGCCGGCCGGTCGCCGACGAGGACGACCCCCGTGGCGCGACGTCGATCTGGTCGCTGCGCGGGCACGCCCTCGACGACCTGCCGGCCCTGCGCCCGTCGTGGGTGTGTTGCGGCGTCGACTACCCGAAGCTCCTCGAGGGCGAGGTCGACTACATCCTCTACAGCCGCTCCAACGCCTGGGACCACGCGCCCGGGTCGCTCATGGTCACCGAGGCGGGCGGGCACGTCGGCCACCTCGACGGCGTCACTTATGGACCCCGGTCGACCCAACCCGGCCTCGTCGTGGCCGCGGACCGGACGACGTATGCCGCCGTCGCCCGCCGCATGCCGAAGGACCTCAGCCGCCGCTGACCGGCCCCGTCCCTAGCCACACCTGCAACGGCAGGGTGACGAGGTGGTCGGGTCGCCGCTCGAGGAGCCGCATGTCCTCGAGGACGGTCGTGTCGAGCGCGAGCCGGCTCGTGACACCGAGGGTCTCGAGCGCTTGGGGCGAGTCGGCCGCGAGGAGGACGAGCCGTCGTCCGCTCGGCTCGAGGGCCTGCTGGATCGTCGTCACCGTCTGGGCAAGCCGGGCCGGGTCGCGACGGAGCGCGTTCGTCGTCGACAGCGCGGGACGACCGCACTGGCCGCGGACGACCTGCGGCCACTCGTTGGCGGCACGTGAGTCGACGGCGAGGACGACGTCGTCGGGCCCGAGCTGGCGGCAGACCCCGTCGACGGCGGCGAGCTCCCCGAGCTCGACCCGCTCCGACCGGTGCGGCCACGTGGCCGCCGCCGTCGGGACGAGCGTGGCGACGAGAAGCGCCACCCCCGCGGCGACCGCGAGCAGGACCGGCGCTCGGCGCGAGAGGTGGCGGACGGCATACGCCGCGGCCGCCACGCAGAGGACGACGACGAAGGGCAGCGCGATGAGGAGCCGGCGCTCGGCCCACGGGTGGTCGGGCGTGATGCCGGGGCGCCAGAGGGTGAGCACCGTCGAGCCGGCCGCGATGAGCAGCGCGCCGGTCCACGACGGGAGCCGCTCCCCCCGCGTCCAGCACGTCGCCGCAGTCCGCACCGCCCACGCGAGCGCGGCGAGCGCGATGACGAGCGCCGGGACACCGACCCACCACGACAGCCAGGCGACGGTCTGCTCGGCATAGGTGCGCCCGCCGTCGACCTCGAGCCCCTGCCGCAGCTGGAGCCCGGCGACGACGCGCGACCCGGGGTCGTCGGGCGACTGGCGCACGGTCTGCCACAGTGGCCGGCTGGCGAGGAAGAAGCCGGCGAGGACGACCCCGAGCCCCAGAGCATCGGGCAGTCGTCGCGAGATCGCCTGCGGCACAGTGGCTCCACGCCGCTGCCACCAGCGCAGCGCCGCCGTCCCCGCAGTCATGAGCATCCCGAGTGCGACGAGCGGGACGAGGCTCGCGGCGATGGTCCCGAGGTACTCGTTGGACAGCCACAGCGCCGAGAGGACGGCGAGCGCCGTCGAGACCGCGGCCCCGAGGAGCGTTGTCCGCATGCACCTGTGGCCCTGGGCCAGCGCGAGGGCGGCGACGGGCACGAGCAGGATCGTCTCGCGCAGCCCGTCGATGCGCACGAAGGCCGTGCCGCCGACGAGCAGGCCGGCCAGCAGGGCGGCGCGACCGGCCTCGCCGCGGGCGCTGCGACGGGAGGCGATGGTGAGGGCGAGGAGTCCGCCGCCGAGGGTCACCATCGCGAGCGGCTCGGAGTAGGTCGAGCGCGCCGTGTGCAGCACCGGGAAGAGCAGGGCCACCCCGGCCGCGGCGATGGGCGACCACCGCGGCGCCCCGCACCGCGCCATGAGGAGCCCGATGCCGAGAAGCCCGATCGCCGAGGCGAGCGCGGGCAGGAGCAAGGCGACCGTCGGCCCGCCGAGCCAGACGCCGAGAGACCACACCGCCCCGGGACCGATGACGAACTGCGGCTGGACGGAGGGGTCCTCGTCGGTGCCGACCTCGTAGAACGCTGGGCTCGAGAGCGTGACCCCGTCGAGGGCGAGCACCTCGGGACCTCCGACGTCGGCCGTGTCGACGGGCACGACGCGGCGGTGGGTCTCCGCCATCGAGATCGCCGTCTGCAGGTAGCTCGCCGAGTCACGCCTGGGGAGCACCTGCTCCGAGTGCGTCGCGGCGGTCCAGATGCCGGCGCCGGCACACACCGCGGCGAGGAGCGCCGCGGTCCAGACCGGGAGGGACCGCGCCGGTATGCCGTGTGCCCACCACCCGCTCGCGCCCGCCACGGCGACGGCGAGCGGCAGGACGAGCCACGGGAACCAGGCGCCGAGACCGGCGAGGACGACGGCGAGCAGCGACATGACGACGACCCACGTCGCCGCACCGAGGACGACGGTCTGGAGCCACTCCCCCACCCGCCGCTCGAGGGTGGTCGTCGGGAGGTCCTCGTCAGCGACCAGCGGCGAGCGGCTCATGATGCCCCACCGTATCCGTCACCCCACGCTCCCCTGCGTCCGCAACTCCGGTTGCCCGGTCGACGTCCTGCCGGACGCAGAGCACGGGGCCTACCCTCGGGTGCGTGACCCGACCCGCCGACGTCCTCCAGCAGATGCTCCGCTCCGACTCCGCGAAGCCGCGGATCACGACCTACGACGACACCGACGGCCCCACCCGCGGCGAGCGCATCGAGCTCTCCGCGCGCGTCCTGTCGAACTGGGTGAGCAAGGCCGCCAACGCCCTGCAGGACGAGCTCGACATCGCCCCCGGCTCCGTCGTCCGCCTCGACCTGCCGCCGCACTGGCGAACGGCCTACTGGGCGCTCGCCACGTGGTCGGTCGGCGCCACGGTCGCGGTGGGCACGCCGGCGCCGGGTGACGCGCCCGACGACGTCCTCGTGACGACCGACCCGGAGGCGGCACGGGCGGCCATGGAGGCGGGCGCCCGCGCCGTGCTCGTCACCCTCGCCGGCCTGGCCCGCGCCGCGACCGTTCCGGTGCCACCGGGCGCCATGGACGAGGCGAGGGAGCTGAGCACCCACGGCGACGTGTTCGACCCGTGGGAGGAGCCGGACGGCTCGGATGCCGCGCTGGTGCGCGGAGGCGAGCGGACGGCATACGCCGATCTCGTTGCGGCACAGGGCGGCACAGCCGAACGCCGGCACCTCACCACGACGGAGACGGCCGACTTCCTCTCCGCCTGCCTCGCCCTGTGGGCGGCCGACGGCTCGGTCGTGCTCAGTCGCGGCGAGGCGCCGGCGGACGTCCTCGCGGAGCGGTCCCGGGTCGAGGGCGCGACCGGCCCCTGAGCGGCGCGTCGCCTCGACCCGGGCGCTGGCTCACCTGTTCTTCTCGAGCGCCTTCCACGTGAGCGTCGCGACGACGCCGGTCGTGGCGAGCTTGACGCGTGTCTGGAACGCCCGCACCGCGGCCTCGGTGCCGGGGCCGAAGGAGCCGTCGGCGGGAATGCGGAGCGCCTTCTGGAGCGCGATGACCTGGGCGCCGCGCGCGCCGCGCTTGGCGACGGTGTTCCAGTAGGGCAGCAGCGGGTGGACCTTGAGCTCGACCCGGTCCCACGTGCGGCGGTCGACGACCCCCGTCACCGGGAGGCCGACCGAACGCTGGAACGCGTTGACCGCACCCGCCGTGTGCGACCCGTAGGCCCCGTCGACGGCGAGACCGCCGAGGGCCGCCTGGAGCGCCTTGACCGCCGCGCCGGTCGAGCCGACCTTGAGGGTGACCCCCTTGTATGCCGTGAGCTCGGTCGTCGGGAGAGTGCTCGGCGCGGGCGGCGGCGTGGTCGTCGTCGGGGTGCCGGTCGAGGTCTGGCCCATGAGGGCGGCCCAGGTGGTGGCGGCCACGACGCCGGTCGGGGTGAGGCCCTTGGTCTTCTGGTAGGCGATGACCTTGGACTCGGTGCCGGGACCGAAGGCCCCGTCGGCGGCGATGCCGAGCGCCTTCTGGAGGGCGGTGACGGCGACGCCCTTCGAGCCTCGCTGGAGGACCTGCGACGCGAACTGGGCGAGCGGGTGCTGCGTCGGCGAGGTGGGCGTCGTGCCGATGAGCGCGTTCCACGTCGACGTGGCGACGACACCGGTCGGGGTGATCCGCTTCGCGCTCTGGAAGGCCTTGACCTTCGTCTCCGTCGCCGGTCCGAAGGAGCCGTCCGCCGACAGGCCGAGCGCCTTCTGGAGCGCGACGACGGCCGAGCCCTTGGAGCCGCGCTGGAGGACGACCTTGACGTAGGCCGACAGCGGGCTCGTCGTCGTGGTCGACCCGCCGTTGCGCGAGGGGATGAGCTTGAGCGCGACCATCTTGGTCCACGTCGCGTTGTCGAGCTGGCCGGTTACCGGGACCGCGTTGCGGCTCTGCCAGGACTTGAGGGTCGTCTCCGTCGCCGGCCCGAAGGAGCCGTCCTTGGCGAGGCCGAGGACGCCCTGGGCGAGCATGACGTCCTTGCCCGTGTCACCTCGCTTGAGCAGCGGGTAGCCGCTCGCCGTGAGCGGAGGGGTGACGACGGGGACGGGGACGTCGGCGCCCGACGTCGGGCCGGTGTAGCGGACCTCGGTGAGGGCCTTGCCGGTCCACCACGAGGTCTGCTTGTAGGCGCCGTCCCACGTGAACGAGATGTGGATGTGGTCGGTGTGCGGCGACGCGCCGGAGTAGGGCGCCCAGCCGCGGGCCGGGTCGTAGGCACGCCACATCTGGCGGTTCCAGATGATGTAGTTGATGCCGAAGCGCCGCGCCATCGCGCCGGGGCGACCCTGCGAGTCGGGCGCGGAGAGCCAGCGGGTGATGGCGTTGCCGAGCGCGAGGCCGTCGGCGTTGTAGGCGTTGACCATCCAGTCCAGCGCCCGGCCCTCGCCGTGCTCGGCCGCGCACGTCCGGTTGATGCCGTAGACGTGACGGCCGTAGTGGCTGTTGAGCAGCTGCGCGAAGGCCGTCGGGCCCGGGAGGTCACCGGTGAGGCAGCGGTAGCCCGCCTGGTACTTCGGCGCGATGTCGAGGTCGGCCGGCAGCGGCTTCGTCGGCGGCGACGGCACACCCGCGGCCACGGCCGCGGCGCTGCCGGTGGCCACCGAGATCCCGAGGGGGATCGACAGGAGGGAGACGGAGACGGCACCGAGGGCACGGACCGGTCCTCGGTTCGACGTGGCAGGCAGGGTGGCGCGCGTCAACGGGGGCTCCTCAGGGGCGAGCGAGTTCTCAGGGGGTGGAAAGACGGTGCCCAGGTGGCCGTGGCGACGTCACAGACGTCACTCCAGACACGTTGGCCAGTCAGTTGTCCCATCCGTCACACTGGTTGCGCAAGCCGAACGTGCAAATTACACACATGTACTTCGTTGAACCCCCCTTCGCGCCGAAGAATCTCCTGCGACTGGGCGGGAATGCCGGATGATCCACGGCGCGTGTCGTCACCCCATGACCCGCCCTGACCACTGGACCCCGGCCACATCGGACCCCTTCGGGACGATGGCTAGAGTGCCCGCATGGACAAGGTCGTCTCCTCTGCATCCGCAGCCCTCAAGGACGTCCGCGACGGCGCCAGCCTGGCCGTCGGCGGGTTCGGGCTCTGCGGCATCCCCAGCGTTCTCATCGCCGAGCTGCACGCGAAGGGGGTGCGGGACCTCGAGGTCTTCTCCAACAACTGCGGCGTCGACGACTGGGGCCTCGGCATCCTCCTCGGCGCGAAGCAGATCCGGCGGATGGTCTCCTCCTACGTCGGCGAGAACAAGGAGTTCGCCCGCCAGTACCTCGAGGGCGAGCTCGAGGTCGAGCTCACGCCGCAGGGCACCCTCGCCGAGCGGCTGCGCGCCGGTGGTGCCGGGATCGCAGCCTTCTTCACCCCCACCGGGGTCGGCAGCCAGGTCGCGGACGGCGGGCTCCCCTGGAGGTATGCCGCCGACGGCAGCGTCGCGGTCGCCTCGCCTCCCAAGGAGACCCGGACCTTCGCCCTCGGCGGCGAGGAGCGCACCTACGTCCTCGAGGAGGGCATCGCCGCCGACTTCGGCCTCGTGCGTGCCCGGAAGGGCGACCGCCACGGCAACCTCGTCTTCAACAAGTCCTCGCGCAACTTCAACCCCCTCTGCGCCATGTCCGGCCGCATCACGGTCGCCGAGGTCGAGGAGCTCGTCGAGCCCGGCGAGCTCGACCCCGACGAGATCCACCTGCCCGGCATCTACGTCCAGCGCGTCGTCCAGCTGACGCCGGAACAGGCTCAGGACAAGCGGATCGAGAAGCGCACGGTGACCACACAGACCCCGAAGGAGGCCTGAGCCATGGCGCTCACGCGAGACGAGATGGCGGCCCGCGCGGCCTCCGAGCTCACTGATGGTTCCTACGTCAACCTCGGCATCGGCCTGCCGACGCTCGTCCCCAACCACGTGCCGGACGACGTCGAGATCGTCCTGCAGTCCGAGAACGGCATCCTCGGCGTCGGCGCCTACCCGACCGAGGAGGCGGTCGACCCCGACCTCATCAACGCCGGCAAGGAGACCGTGACGACGCGTCGGGGCGCGAGCTACTTCGACAGTGCGACGAGCTTCGGCATGATCCGCGGCGGCAAGGTCGACGCCGCCATCCTCGGCGCGATGCAGGTGAGTGCGGCCGGCGACATCGCGAACTGGATGATCCCGGGCAAGATGGTCAAGGGCATGGGCGGCGCGATGGACCTCGTCCACGGCGCCAAGAAGGTCATCGTCCTCATGGAGCACGTCGCCAAGGACGGCAGCCACAAGATCGTCCAGGAGTGCGACCTGCCCATCACCGGGCTCGGCGTCGTCCAGCGGATCATCACCGACCTCGCCGTCATCGACGTCACGGCCGACGGGCTCGTGGTGCGCGAGCTCGCCCCCGGCGTCACCGAGGACGAGCTGCGCGAGAAGACCGGACCCGAGCTCACCTTCTCGCTCTGAGACAGCACCGTCGCGCCGGCCGTCCAAGGGACGGCCGGCGCGACGTCGTTCTCCGCCCCTGAGAATCGGGCGGCCGGTGCGGGGGTTCAGCCGGGCGGCAAGAGCTTCCAGGCCGTGGCGTCCGGCGAGTCGAACCCGAGCTCGGCGTAGGGGGCGAGGGTGTCCGCGTGCGCCTGGAGCGTGTCGACGTAGACCCAGCGCACCCCGAGGTTCCACAGCCTCGTGCGGGCGGCCTCGGTGGGCGCCGCGATGAAGCCGTCGTTGAGCTCGAGGATGTCGGGCCGCCAGTAGTCGACGGTGACCGAGGCGCGGCCCTCCGGGGCGATCTCCGTGGCCCGGGGGGTCGCGGTCCAGCCCTCGACGAGGGACTGGCGCTCGCTGAAGGCGGTGACCACCCATCGCCTGCTGTCGCACCCACCGCGTGGCTCACGCACGGTGGTGCAGTGCCGGTTCGTCATGACGACGTCGTCGACGTCGGAGTGGTCCCGGATCCAGCGAGCCGCGTCGAGCTGGTCCTGCGAGATGCTCTGGAAGTCGCTCGTCGAGGCCGGTCGGTTCGCCTCGGGGAAGAGGGGTGCGCGCACGGAGTTGAGTCCGGTGAACACACCCACGCACACCCCGGCCACGGCGACGGTCGCCAGGCTGGACCGCCATCGGTGCGCCGGGCCGCCGAGCATCCAGCCCGCGACGGCCAGGATCAACACGAGGACGACCGCGACGACGAGCGCCTTGGTGAAGCTGGCATAGGCGCCCTTGGTGAGGGCACCCCCGAGCCGGGTCGGCGCGATGTGGATGAGGGCCCCGCCCGCCACGGCCAGCGGCAGCAGCGTCCGGACCTTCTCGGGGCCCAGGGCCCGGGCCAGCGCGCGGGCGCCGAGTGCGGAGCCGATGGCCGCGAGCGGGATCGCCGTGCTGAGGAAGTAGCCCTGGCTCTGCCCGGGGTGCGAGAAGACGCCCACTGCACCGGCTCCGGCGAGGGACCCCCCGGCCAGCAGCCAGGGAAGGGGGTGCCGTCGTTGGGCGCGCCCGAAGAGTGGTGCGAAGGACAGGGCGGCGCGCGTGAGCCCACCGAGCACCACGAGCACCGCGGTCGCCCGGGTGAGCCACGGGTCGGGGAGGGCGCCCAGCGTGGTGAAGACATAGGTCTGCTTGGCGGCGTCGGTGATCCCGAGGGCCAACCCGGCACTGGAGCCGCGGAAGACGAAGACGACCGCGAAGAGCAGCCCGGCGGCGACGACGACGAGGTCGACGAGGACGGGCAGCCACAGCCGCCGGTTCCACACGAGCATCCCGACGAGCGCGAGGCCGAGGCCGGCGACGACGAGGGGTGAGGTTGCCCCCTTGGTGCCGGCGGCGATGACCGACAGCACCGGGATGAGGACGTAGCCGCCCCGCGAGAGGTTGCCCGACCAGCGCTGGTCGAGCAGGAGCACGAGGGCGAGCAGGGTGGGGACACCCAGTGCCAGGGTCGGGGAATCGGGTGTGAGCGGCAGTCCGATCGAGGCGATGCCGAACGGGTTGCCGTAGGAGCCGACCATCGCGAGCACCGACGCGAGGAGGGCGACCTTCGGGCTGCCGGACAGCCGCAGGGCGGCGACCATGACGCAGACGACGACCGCGAGCGGCATGAGGGCCGGCATGACCCGGAGAAGGACGAGGTCGAGCCCAGCCCCGGAGGTCGCGGTGACGTGGGCGAGCCAGGCGTGGGTGAACCAGTGGTAGCCCATGTCCTCCCCCATGACCGTCGGCCAGCTCGTCGGGCCCCGGTGCAGGAGCTGCGAGGCGAGTGCCTGGTGGAGGTAGGCGTCGATGTGCGGGCGGCCAGGGCCCTGCCACGTGATCTGGTTGACCCGGAAGTAGGTCACGAGCTGGCGCAGCGCCCAGAACGAGACGATCGAGACGAGCGGGGTCAGCCACCAGGCGATGGGGACCCATTCCGCGGCGACGATGCGGCGTCGGGCCCGTGGGATGCCGACGAGGACGGCCGTGACGAGCAGGGGCAGCGCGAAGGCGACCCATCGCTGCTGGGTGAGCCCGGCCACGACCTGAGTGGGGACGGCCAGGGCGATCCCGAGCGCGAAGCCCATGGCCAGGTCCTCGATCAGCCAGCCGCGGCGCGGACGGACGAGGCGCCAGAGCAGCACACCGGGAAGCACCTGGAAGACGGCGGCGGCGGCGAGCGCACGCACCGCCGCACCGAACGGCAGTCCGGTCCGGACGGCATACCCCATGTAGACGGCGCCGACGAGCGCGACAACCGCGCCGGAGGCGAGGTTGTCCCGTGTCGCCCGCCGGTCGGCCGGCATCCCCTCGAGGGTCTGGAGGTGCGGTCTGGGCATGGTCTTCACGGGGCTCCTGCGGGCAGGGGTCGACGGGCTGGGTTGCCGGGAGAGGGGGCGGGTGACTGTTAGAGTCCCCGGGTCATCCTTGATCCGCGGTAACGCCAGGAGTTTGTCACGCCCATGTCATCCGAGCCCGGAAGCCCTGAGAACTCGCCCGGTGTGTACACACCCGGGTACTTCGAGACCCGGCTCAAGCAGGACGCGAGCCGAGCGAAGGTGTGGGAGCACCTCTGCGCCTACCTGAGCAGGTTCATCCCCGCGGATGCCGACGTCCTCGAGCTGGGCGCCGGGTGGTGCGACTTCTCCAACCAGGTCAAGGCCCGTCGCGTCGTCGCGATGGACCTCGACGCGACCGTGCACAAGGCCGCGGCCGAGCACGTCGAGTCGGTCGTCGGTGACTGCACCGACCTCTCCCGCTTCGAGGACGACAGCTTCGACGTCGTCTTCGCGAGCAACCTGCTCGAGCACCTCCAGCGCGAGCAGTCCGACGCCCTGCTCGCCCACGCGCGGCGGGTGCTGCGTCCCGGCGGCCGGATCATGCTCATGCAGCCGAACTTCCGTCTCAACCCGGGCCGCTACTTCGACGACTTCACCCACGTCGCGATCTTCACCGACCAGTCGCTCAGCGACTACCTCGTCTCCCAGGGCTGGTCGGTCGAGAAGGTCCTCCCGCGGTTCATGCCACTCACGCTCAAGTCCCGCGGGTCGAAGCTGACCTTCGTCGTGCCGTGGTACCTCCGCTCCCCCATCAAGCCCCTCGCCGGGCAGATGCTCCTCGTCGCCAACCCGGAAGGGGTCTGACCACCATGTGGCAGGGCAAGACACTGGCCGTCGTCCTTCCTACCTACAACGAGAAGGACAGCATCGCGGAGTGCATCCGGCGCTTCGAGGCGATCCCCGAAGTCGACCAGGTCATCGCGATCAACAACAACGCCGCCGAGGGCACCTCGGAGGAGATCGCCACGACCGGTGCCACCGAGATCGTCGAGACGACGCAGGGCTACGGCGCGGCGATCAAGCGCGGCATGCGGGACGCGCAGACCGACCTCATCGCCATCTGCGAGCCCGACGGCACGTTCGCTCCCGAGGACCTCACCAAGCTCCTCGCCTTCCTGCCCGAGTGCGACGTCGTCATCGGCTCCCGCACGGTCTCGAACTTCATCTGGCGCGGTGCCAACATGGGCTGGTTCCTCCAGTGGGGCAACTGGGCGGTGGCCAAGCTCATCGAGCTCCTCTACAACACCAACCACCTCAGCGACGTGGGCTGCACGTTCCGCGTCATGACCAAGGAGCACGCTGAGGTCATCCTCGAGCGCTCACGCCTCGACGGGTCCGCCTACGGCCTCGAGATGCTCCTCATCTCGGTCATCAGCAAGGCCCGCATGGTGCAGATCCCGGTCAACTACCACCCCCGGGTCGGCGTCTCCTCGGTCACCGGTGAGCTCGGCAAGACCATCGCCCTCGGCACCGAGATGATCCTGCTCACGCTCAAGATGCGTCTGCGCGCGCGCTCGATCCGCCGCGGCCTCAAGACTCCCAAGGGCCCGCACCGCCAGGTGCGTCCCAGCTGATCGGCTGAGCGCACCGTCCGGTTCCGACCGGACGTCCATGGCTGAGGGCGGGGAGCGTGGCTCCCCGCCCTCAGCCGTGACCACTGGACCTGGGCGCGTCCTCAGACGCGTGGCGCGCTCGGCTCATCGTGGGTCAGGTGGCCCTCGGCGATCTCGCTCAGTCCGCTGTGGTCGCCGTGCTGGCTGAAGACGTGCCTGCGGTAGGCCCAGAAGCGGAAGGCGGTGGCGAGCACCATGCCGATGCCGTTCGCCGAGATGTTGTCCGCCGTGGCGGACCGGTAGCCCAGTCCGTAGTGGGAGACCCAGAGGCACCCCATCGAGATGAGCGTGCCCAGCGCGGCCACCACCGCGAAGAGCAGGAACTCGTGGTGGGCCTTGTCCCGCCGTGTGGTGCGGAAGGTCCAGAACCGGTTGCCCAGCCACGCCACGAGGGTCGCCAGGACGCCGGAGACGACCTTGGCGCTCAGCGGGTAGTCGTGCAGCGGACCCTCGCCACCAGCGAAGCGGAGCAGGTTGAAGACCCCGACGTCGGTGACGAAGCCGGCCGCACCGACGACCCCGAAGCGGGCGAGCTGCCGGAACACGGCGGAGGAGAAGAAGCGCGGTGCCACCTGCACCCTTTCGTTGAGGACGCGCTTACGGTAGCAACCGTGCCCTCATGACCGGCCCGTGTGGATGTCGACGACCGTACGGTCGCGTCGCAGCGTGCCGTGCTGGAAGTCCTGCTCGATGCCTGCCCGCCCGACGTGCTCGTCGTTGATCGGGAAGCCGAGCGAGGACCTGGCACCTCCGAGCCGCATGTACTGCGTGTGGATGGCCCCGATGGTGGCGTGCGTGCCGGTCTGAGGGTGGGACCACAGCCCGCCGGCCTGCAGGGGTTGCCAGAGGCCACCCGCGACGGCGCTCTGCTCCGCCGTCGGGTAGCCGAGCTTGGCAGGCCCACCCACCTGCCAGAGCTTGGGGTAGAAGCTGCCCTGGACCGACCAGGCGCCCGTCTCCGGGGAGTAGTGGACCTGCCCGTTCTGGAAGGTCTGGACCCAGCCGTCCGGTGTCGGCTGCCACATCTCGCCGGCCGGCATACCGCGCGGGGAGGTGGGCCCTCCGGCGGCGTCCCAGTAGGTGCGGAAGGCGCCGCGCAGGGAGTTGGCGCGGCCGTTGACGTCGGACCAGATGGCGGAGACCCCGCCGGCGTAGTCGGCGCGGGTTCCCCCGCTGATGCTGCGCTCGTCGCGCACCGGTGCGCCCCAGGTCGTCTCGCCCTGCGAGGACTCGTAGAACGCCGTGAGGCGCGACCCCATGGAGTGGACGCCGGTGCTCGTCGACCACAGGGACGTCCCCCCGGTGAACCGCGTACGCGCGCCGAAGGGGGTCGGGCGCTCCCCCGCCGTCACCGCACCCAGGGCCTGGGCGCCACCCCGGGCGACCCAGCTGCGGTAGACCGAGCTGTCCCCGAAGCCGGCCAGCTGGGCGACGGAGGTCCGGAGCGCAGGCAGGCGTGAGTAGAGGTTGGCGCCGGGGCAGGACGTCTTGTTGGTGTCGCGGTGACCGCTGATGAACGGCAGCGTCACGCGCGTCCCCTTGGGATACCTGGAACCGGAGTCACCGCTCGTCAGGGTCGTCGTCCCCGAGGGTGACGTGTAGAAGGTGCTCGACCGCCAGGCGATGACCTTGGCGAGCGTCGACATCGTCGCCGAGGTCGGGACGGCCGTCTCGTAGTTGCCGAGGACGGAGACGCCCCACGTGTCGGTGTTGAAGCCGAGGGCGTGAGCCCCCGTCACCGGCCGGTCGAGCCCACCCGACCGGCCCTCGAACGCCTGCCCGAACTTGTCGACGAGGACGTTGTAGCCGATGTCGCACCAGCCCAGGCTCTTGGTGTGGTACGCGTAGATGCCACGGACGATCGACGCCGACTGCGACGCGGTGTAGCTGTTGGACCCCGCGGTGTGGTGGACGAACACGGCGCGCAGGGTCGAGCCGTAGCTCGGCCCACAGGTCCTCAGCGACTCGTCGGCTCCCCACCCACGGCGCGAGACGATGGTGGGCCGGCTCGCCACCGCCCGTGCGCCCGTGAGGGACGTCCCCGGGGTGTCCGCGGCACTGCTGCCGGGGTCGATGAGCTCCACGCGGCCCCGCGCCGCCCCGCCCTTGGCGGCCAGTCCGCGCGGGAGGCGGACCTGCACGGCCGTCGGGTTCGCCCCCACCCACACCGGCTCGGTCCCGATCCGCTGGTCCTTCGTGCTCGCGGGGTCCGTGACGGCAGCCACCGACGTCTCGAGCCAGGGACCCCAGCCGCTCTTGCCCGACCGGACCCGGACGTGGACGGGTGACTCCGCAGGTGGCGCGCTGACGGCGCTCCACGTCACCGCGACGAGCGGCGCACCCCTGTCCACCTCGAGGATGTCCTGCCCGGCGGTCCGGGCATCGTCGAGGGTGACCCGGGCGACCGACGGCGAGACGGGACGGGGCGAGGGAGCGGCTGACCCGGTGACCGGCATCGCCGTGAGCGCGACGGCGCCCACGGTGGACAGCAGGGTGAGCCGGGCGACGCGTCGAAGGACGCGGCGGGGGTGCACGGACACGGAAGTGGGCATGAGGGGGTCCTCCGGTACCTCGGGTGCGGTCCGACCATTGAACCCGCGAAGTAGTCCTTTCGGGTTAAGTGCAAGGTAAAAATGTCACCATGTGACCCATATGTCACATGGCTACCACGCTCCCTCCAGCATGGTCGCCCCCGCGAGCACGGTGAGGAGACCGTCCGTGGTGGTCAGCGCGACGCGGACAGCGCAGCCGCCAACGCCGTCCGGTCCGCGGCGAGGACCGGTTCCGGCAGGAAAGCGTCGAGCAGGCTCCGCTGGTCGGGCCCCAGGGCGGTCTCGAGGTGGTCGAGCTCGGGCAGGGACACCCGCAGCGCGCGTTTCGCGTGAACCGCGGCGAGGTTGAGCAGGGCCGTGCTGTCGGTCCCGAGGACGACCGCCGCGGCGAGGACCTGGGAGTCGAGCTCGGCGGGCCGGTCCCGCGACAGCTCGCGCCACGCTGCGTAGCGCCCGCCCGCCTCGGCCGGGTGCGGCCGGACCGCGAACACCAGACCCACCGCCTCGCAGGCCGCGGCCACGTCCTCGAGGTGTGCGCGGTAGGCGTCCTCCCCGAGCAGGCCCATCTCGACCCAGGGCTGGGTGAGGTAGACAGCCGTCGGCTCCTCGGCCGGGAGCTCCACCGACGTGAACGCGGCGGCCACCTCGGGCACGACCCGCCACGTCGGCCCGACCTTCTCGTAGAGCGCCCACCGCCGGTCGGTGAGGACCCGGGCCGCGGTCGACACTGCGGCGGCGCGCACGGTCGGCCACGGCTCGCGACCGCCCTGGCGCCGCCACGCGTCGCGCCTCGTCCGCCAGTCGCCGTAGGTCCCGATGCCCTCGTCGACGACGACGACCTCGGGTCTCGTGCGCTCACGGGTCACGAGGCGCAGGAACGGCTTGATCCCGGGGGCGCCCACCGACAGCAGCACGCGCCGCTCACCCTCCACCGGGCGACCGTGGCCGGGCGTGCCGACCGGACGGAGCCGCACGCGTGGCCCGCTGGGCAGGAACTCGCGGACGTGCTCCTCGGCGACGTTGTCGCGACCGAGGAAGGAGCCCGATCCGAGGTAGTCGACGACGACGTCGGCGGCCTCGTGGGCGAGCAGGTGCCGGAGCCAGCCGCCCGCATGCACGAGGTGGGTGGCGCTGCGGACGCCGGCGAGCGTCACCCGCACCACGGGTGCCGTCGTCACACCACCGGGGGCCGGCCGGCCCGGGTCAGCTTCCACACCGTGCTCCACCGCATCGGGTGCCGCTCGCCCGGGTCGGCGCTCCAGCCCTCGCGGAAGCCCTTGAACCAGACCTTGAGCGGCTCGACGTGGCGGACGCGCACGAGCGTGGCGCCGGTCCAGACGCCGAGGTAGACGGGCACGAGTGGGGCGGGCAGGTTGCGCCGCGCCACCCACACCCGGTTGCGGGCATTCATCCGGTAGAAGACCGCGTGCCGTGCGGCATGCGTCGCGGGGTGATGGACCACGACGTCGGGGCAGTACTGCAGCGTCCATCCGGCGTCGACGAGCCGGAACGCGAGGTCGATGCCCTCGTGGCCGTACCAGAAGTGACCCGGCCACCCGCCGACCGCGTCGAAGGCGGCCCGCCGGATGAGGCAGACGCCCTCCCAGAAGACGACGACCTCGCCGGGTGCGCCGCCACCCCCGGTGCGCAGTCGCGGGACCCACCGGCGCGGGGACGGGCGACCGTCCGGGTCGGCGCCACGTGGCTGGGCCACGGCCACCGCAGGGTCCTCCATCGCGGCCGCGAGCCGGGCGAGGACGTCGGTCGTCGGCAGGTGCGCGTCGTCGTCGTAGAAGAAGAGGTGGTCGCCCCGCGCCTCACGGGCGCCGACGTTGCGGCCCTCGGGGATGCCGACGTTCTCCTCGAGGTGCACGGTGCGCACCCCGTCGGGCAGACCGGTCGGCAGCCAGCCGTTGCCGACGAGGACGACGTCGAGGTCGACGCCCTCCTGGGCGAGCAGCGTCTCGAGGGCCTTGGCGAGCTCCTGCGTGCGGTCGCCCATCGAGAGCACGACGGCCCCGATGCTCGGTCTCGCTGTCAACGCTCGGCCTCCGGGTCTCGGGCACGGGTGGGGTTGGCGGCTACTGTAGGGCACCGCGGACAGCCCTCCGCGCGACGCCGAGAACGAGGAAGGGCGCAGTGCTGCCACACGAGATCGACCCGGGTTCCGGCGTGCGGATGGTCGGCGGGGAGATCCCCGAGTGGTCCGACCTCACCCCCGATCCGGCGCCCGCGGCGGTCGAGCGGCTCGTCGTCGCCGCGGCCGGTCGTCTCGCTCCGGGGGCTCGCGTCCTCCTTGCCGGTATGCCGTCCGCCCGCCTCCGCGACCGCCTCCCCGGCACGCTCGACGTCTCGGTGCTCGTCCGCGGACTGCCCGACGCGCGGGCCCTCGCCGACGGCTCGACCCCGCACCCGAGCCCGACCGGGACCGCCGGCTCGACGAGCACGGCTGACTCGGCCTCCTCCTCGAACCGCGCCCGCTCCACCGGCGCCGTCATCGCCGGGGCGCTCGACCGGCTCCACGCCGCCGGCGACACCTTCGACCTCGTCGTCGCCCTCGGCGGGCCCGAGGCGACCCTCGCGCCGGACTCCACCATCACGGGCGCGCGGACGTGGCTGCGGCTGGTGAGCGAGCTCGCCGGGACCGAAGGCGACGTCGTGGCGTCGGTCGCCAACCCCGCCGGTCTCGATCGGCTCGTGGGCATCGGCCGACCCGACGGCGACGAGGCGTGGGCGAGCGTCGGTGACCAGCACCCTGAGCCCCTCGCCCTCCCGACGCTCGCCGGTGCCGGCTGGGACGTCCTCGCCGCCTACCCGTCGCTCGACGACCCCGGCCTCGTCCTCACCGCCGAGGAGGTCGAGACCTCCTCAGGGGCGGGGCAGCTGGCTGTCCGCGCGCTCGCCACGGGCCTCGACGAGCGGGAGAAGCTGCGCGACGTGTGGTCGACGGCGACGACGCTCCTCGACGCCGGTCTCGGTGTGGCTCTCGCACCTGCGTGGGTCGTCGTGCGCGGTGGAGCGAGCGCAGCGCAGGCCGCCCCTGCCGTCGCGACCGACGCGCGGCTCGTCGAGTCGCGGCTGCGCGAGGCCGTCGCGAGCCGCAGCCACACCCGGACCAGAACGGTCGTCACCGCGTATGCCGCCTGGCTCGCGGGTCTGACCTTCTCGGGCGACGCCACCGAGGGGACTCGATCCACGCCGGCGTCCCAAGCGCGCCCGGCGTCGTCGGCGGCAGACCTGCGCGACGTCCTCGTCGACGGTGCGGGCGCCCACTCGCTCGTCGACGGGGTCCGGCCTTCCGTCGCGGGGGGCGAGGACCTCGAGCGTGCGCTCCGTGACTTCGCCGAGCGCATCTGCGCCGACGGCACCGCGCGGCTGTGGGTCGCGCCCACGCCGGCCCTCGTGCTCGCCGACCTCCTGTCGATGGTCGGCGTGTCCTCCAACGCGTCGAGCGCGCGGGGCCAAGCAGCCGGGGACTCCACCCCCGCCGACGCCCACCCGGCCACCGACGCGCTGGACGCCCTCGACGACGCCGACGAGCGCCCCTCCCCCACGTCGCGCCAGGCGGTGCTCCTGCGCCTTCGTGCGGCGGAGGAGTCGCTCGACGAGACCCGCCGACAGGTGACGTGGCTCGAGGGGACCCTGCGAGCCCGCGACCGCCGCATCCGCACGCTGGAGCGCGCGATCTCGGTCGAGAGCTCCACGGCATACAAGGTCGTCCACCAGCTCGGGCGACCGGTGCCGGCGCTCAAGCGGCGGGCAAGGGCGTTCCTCGACCGCCGCGGGCGCGGTTAGGGCTCGAGCCGGCCGAGGCTGACGACGAGGCCCTCGACCCGGTGCGTCGACAGGTGCAGGGTGCGGCCGTCGACGACGAACTCGCCCTCACCCGGCCACGCGCGCGTCGTCACCCAGACGAGGATCGGGACGTCGAGGAGCTTGGCGCACACCTCGGCCCGGGTCCACGCCCCCCACGGATCGAGAGCAGCGGCCTCCGGCATCCGGCGCGCCAGGGCCGGCGGCAGCGCCTGGTCCTCCCACTCGGCGTCCACGGCATGGCGACCCGTCGCGCCGGGACCGGGCTGCCAGCACACGGTGCCGCCGTCGGCGAGGTGGCTGTGGGTGCCCGTGACGCACGCGTGCCCGGGCCCGGGATGAAGTCTCAGCCCCCGGGCACCGGGCACGTCGAGGCGGGGGCTCAGATGCTGCTTCCGCCGTCGACCGTGATGACCTGGCCGTTGAGGTTGGTGTCCTCGAAGAGCAGGGTGCGCACGACCGGCACGATGTTGTCGGGCTCGACCATGCGGCCCGACGGGGTGCGGCGGGCGATGGTCTCGAGCTGCTGGTCGCCGAGGACCGAGGACATCTCGGAGGCGAAGAAGCCCGGGGCGACGCTGTTGACGAGCGCGCGGCCGTGCATCTCGCGGGCGAGGGTGCGCATCGCGCTGTCGAGCCCGCCCTTGGTCGCGGAGTAGGCGACGAGACCGGAGTAGCCGCGCTGCGCGCAGACCGAGGTCACCATGACGACACGGCCGCGGCCACCGCGGGCCATCATCCGGCGGAGCACCGCGCGGGTGAGGACGAGCGGCGAGGTGAGGTTGGTCGTGATGATGTCGGCGATCTGCTGTGGCGAGGTGTGGATGTGCATCGAGTCCTGGCCGACGGCCGCGTTGTTGACGAGCGCGTCGATCGGGCCGAGGTGGGCCTCGGCGTCCTTGATGAACGTCGTGAGGGCCTTGGTGTCGTTGACGTCGACCGACGCGACGAAGACCCGGTCGGGGTGGGCGTCGGCGAGCTGCTGGAGCTCGGGCGTGATCGTGCGCGCGAAGGCCGCGACCTTGGCGCCCTTGTCGAGGATGTCGGTGACGATGGCCAGTCCGAGGCCGCGTGAGCCACCGGAGACGACCACGACGGACGCGGGACCGATGGCGGGAGTGGGGTCAGACATCGCTCTTCAGGGTCTCCTTGATCGGGATGGAGTCGAGGAACCGCACCCGGCGGGGGACGGAGTAGTCGGGGAGGCGGTCGCGGGCCCAGGCGCCGAGCTCCTCCTCGGTGAGCGGGCCCGACGGCACGACCTCGGCCGTGACGATGTTGCCGACGATCGGTGCCTTGCGGCCCTTGACCGAGGCCCAGGCCACGGCGGGGTGTGCCTGGAGGACGTCGCGCACCTGGGACGCAGACGCCTTGGAACCGCCGACGTTGATCTCGTCGGACGCGAGGCGTCCGGTGATGAGGACGCGGCCGTCGACGACCTCCACGCGGTCGCCCGTGCGCAGGTGCTCGTCGATGCCCTCGCCGCGCTTCGGCGAGGCGATGACGAGCTCGCCGTCGACGATGCTCAGCCGCGGGCGACCGGGGACGTCGCGGTCGAGCCACGCCTCGGGGAAGCCGGCCCTGCCGTCGTGGACGGCGATCGAGGCTCCCGCCTCGCTCGAGGCATAGATCCAGGAGACCCGGGCGTCCGGGAAGAGCTCGGTGAGCCGGTCGAGGATGGCCTGGTCGACCGGCTCGCCACCGAGCGTCACCTGCTCGAGCGGGAGGGCCGCGACGGCCTCGGGGTCGCGGTAGAGCGCCTGCCGCCAGAACGTCGGGGTGCCGGACGCCGCGGTGACGCCCGCGTCGAGCGCGGTGCGGGGCCATGAGTCGAGCTCGTCGGGTTCGATGAAGACGACGTCCTGGCCGGGCACGGTGAGGCCGAGGGTGACGACCTGCCACCAGGCGTAGGCGCCGTGGGCGTAGGGGCACAGCCACGTGCGAGCGGGCTGGTCACCACCCACCGTGGTGAGCGAGTCGAGCGTGTGGGCGACCCGCTTGGGGCGGCCGGTGCTTCCGCTCGTGAGGAGCCAGATGCGCCCCGGCTCGGCGGCGCGCTCGTGCGTGGCGGGCTGCACCTCGGAGAGGTCGCCGCTGACGAGCGCCAGACCTTCGCCGCGCAGGTCGTCGGCCAGCTCGGGGGTGACGCGGGTGCGCGAGGTCACGAGGGTCTCGCGCGAGGTCGTCGCGTGCGTCCAGACGGCGCGGGCGGCCTGGAGGTTGTCCTCGACGAGGACCCCTGCTGCGTCGGGGAGGTCGAGCGGCTCCAGCTCGGCCCAGGTCGTGTCGGTGCCGCGGGTCACCAGGCGGTTGCCCGCACCCCGCGGAGGGCCGGCGGGGGTCGCCTCGCTCACGCGGCCTGCAGCTGCTCGAGGAAGTCGAGGACGTCGGCGACGGTCTGGATCTGGCGCAGGCCGGGGGCGTCGAAGTTGAGCTCCTCGCCCGTCTCGTCCTCGACCCGGAGGGCGAGCTCGGAGAAGTCGAGGGAGCGGAAGCCGAGCTCCTCGAGGTTGGCCGTGTCCTCGGCGGGCATCTCCTTGCCCTGCGAGGCGAGGACCTCCGCCATCATGGTGCGGATCTGGTCACGGCTCAGTGCGCTCATCGGTTGCCTCGAGGTCGGGGAATGGGGCCTGAGGTAGTGTAACGAAGTCCCCGCATCCGACCGATGTCGCCGTGACCAGCCGCGCCGCGACGTCGAGGTGCGTGCCCCCCAGACCTCGACGGAGTGCGCATGCTTCGCCCTGCTGCTGACGCCGACATGGATGCCGTCCTCGCGTGGCGCAACCACCCCGACGTGCGTGCGGTGTCCCTCACCCGGCACGTCATCACGCCCGAGGAGCACGCGGCGTGGTGGGCCTCCACGAAGGAGCGCGACGACCGCGAGGTCTATGTCTACGAGCGTCACGGCGTCCCCGCGGGCGTCGTGACCTTCTTCGACCTCGACCGGGGGGCCGGGTCGTCCTGGTGGGGCTACTTCCTCGACAACGACGGGCTCACCGAGCGCGGTGAGCTCCTGCCGGCGTGGATCGAGATCCAGCGGCAGGCGGTGAGGTTCGCGTGGGACGAGCTCGGTCTCGCCGAGCTGCACGGCGAGGTCATCGACGACAACGCCGCCGTGCGACGCTTCAACAAGCGCAACGGCTTCGAGGAGATCGAGACCGAGGAACGAGAGATCGACGGCGAGCGCGTCGTGGTCCACCACGTCCGCGCCACCACCCCACGGGAGACCCAGTGAGCGAGCAGCCCAGCACCACCCCCCGCGTCCGGATCGGCGACCGCGAGGTCGGCGTCCACGCGGAGCCCTACATCATCGCCGAGATGTCGGGGAACCACGACGGAAGCCTCGACAAGGCGCTCGACATCGTCCGTGCCGCCGCCGAGGCCGGTGCGCACGCGGTCAAGCTCCAGACCTACACCGCCGACACCATCACCATCGACGTCGACTCGCCCGACTTCCGGCTCAGCGACGACCACGAGCTCTGGGGCGGACGCAGCCTCTACGACCTCTACGAGGAGGCGCACACTCCCTGGGAGTGGCACGAGCCGATCTTCGGCCTCGCCCGTGAGCTGGGCATGCACGCCTTCTCGAGCCCGTTCGACCCCACCGCGGTGAGCTTCCTCGAGGACCTCGAGGTGCCGGCATACAAGATCGCCTCGTCCGAGATCGTCGACCTGCCGCTCATCCGGCTCGCCGCCGGCACGGGCAAGCCGGTCATCATCTCCACCGGCATGGCCTCGATGGGCGAGATCGCCGCGGCCGTCGAGGCGGCGCGCAGCACCGGCAACGACCAGATCATCGTGCTCTCCGCGACGACGAGCTACCCCGCCGACCCGCGCCAGTCCAACCTACGCGGGCTCCCGCTGCTCTCCGGCGCCTTCCAGGTGCCGGTCGGCCTCTCCGACCACACGATGGGCATCGGCGCGGCGGTCGCAGCCGTCGCGTTCGGCGCCTCGGTCGTCGAGAAGCACGTGACGATCTCGCGCGAGGGCGGCGGCGTCGACTCGGCGTTCTCGCTCGAGCCGCACGAGCTCGCGCTGCTCGTCTCGGAGTCACGCACCGCGTGGCAGGCGCTCGGCGAGGCCAAGATCGCCGCGCGGGAGTCCGAGCAGGAGGGTCTGCGCTTCCGCCGCTCCCTCTTCGTGGTCGAGGACGTGCGCGCCGGGGAGCCGGTGACGAGCGCCAACGTCCGCTCAATCCGGCCCGCCGGCGGGCTCGCGCCCGATCTCTTCGGGCTCGTCGAGGGCCGCACCTTCCGGTCCGACGCCGCCAAGGGGACGCCTCTCTCGTGGGACCTCGTCTGACTCGCCGGAGGCACCCGTGGCCGTGAAGCCCCGCCTCAGCGTGGTCGTCCCGTTCTTCCGGGTCGAGGACTACATCGGTGCGTGTCTCGAGTCCGTCCGCCGCCAGACCTTCACCGACCTCGAGGTCGTCATGGTCGACGACGGCTCGACCGACGGAAGCCGAGCGATCGCCGACGACTTCGTCGCCCGTGACCCGCGGTTCCGCATCGTCGAGAAGCAGAACGAGGGCATCGGCCCGGCTCGCAACACCGGCGCCGCCAACGCCATCGGCGAGTTCATGACGTTCGTCGACAGCGACGACCTCGTCCCCTGGACCGCGTTCGAGAAGATGCTCGACGTCATCGAGAGCACCGGATCCTCCCTCGTCGCCGGCAACGCCCGGCGGTTCAACCGGTCCGGTGGGGTGCGACCGTCGTGGGCCCACCGGATCCCCTTCCAGCGCACCCAGCTGGCCACGCACATCACCGCCAGCCCGTCGCTCGTGCTCGACCGGATGGTCTGGAACAAGATCTACCGCCGGTCCTTCTGGGAGTCGCACGACTTCACCTTCCCCTCGATCCGCTACGAGGACTACCCGATCGCGCTGCTCGTCCAGCTCGAGGCCCTCACCGTCGACGTGCTCTCCGACCCGGTCTACTACTGGCGCGAGCGCGAGTCGGGCGACTCCATCACCCAGCAGACGTTCCAGCCCGACAACCTCGCCGACCGGGTCACCTCGGCGGAGATGGTCTTCGAGATCGCCGACCGGGCCGGGGGTGAGGTGCGTCGCGAGATCCACCGGCACCTCGCCGAGATCGACCTCACCGCGCTCGTCCAGGCCTTCGAGGTCGTGCCCGACCACGAGGTGGACGCGCTCGTCGCCCTCGGTCACCGTTTCGTCGACCGCCTCGACCCCGTGGCCGTCGAGCAGCGTCCCCGGTTCGACCGCGTCCAGTTCGCGGCCCTGCGCTCCGGCGACGCCTCGCTGCTGCGCGAGCTCGCCACCTTCCGGTCGGCGGGTCAGGTCGAGGTGGGCCGGCTGCACCGGAACACGACGAAGCCCTGGGTGCTCGAGGCGGCCTTCCCCGGCCGGACCTCCGGCCGGATCCCTCGCTCGACCTACCGCATCCCGCGCTCGTCGCTCACCCTCAGCTCGACGGTGGACGAGGTCCGGTGGACCGACTCCCACCTCGTGGTCCGCGGGACCGCCCACATCCGCCACCTCGACGTGTCACGGCACGACCGCCTGAGCCTGTCGCTCGTCACGCGGACCGGGCGCATCGGCCTCGACGTCACCAGGCTCGAGGTCGTCACCCGAGGCGGGCGTGAGGTCCACGCCTTCGAGGCCACCCTGCCCTACTCCGCGCTCGAGGCGCTCCCCGTCGTCGCCTTCCCCGCGGCGTTCCAGGTCCGGCTCCAGCACCAGTACCTCGGCCGGGCCCTGCCCCTGCGCGGGCTCGGTGAGGGCTCGCCGCGATGGCCCGGCGGCTTCTGGTCCGGGAACAACTGGATCCAGACCGGGGTCCGTCACGACGGCGCGCTCTCGGTGGTCCTTCGCGAGCACCCCGCCCGGGTGGACGAGGTGACCGTCGACGACGACGTCTTCGTCATCCGCGGGCGCGTCGCAGGGCTGGTGCCGACCGCGAGCCTGCAGATCGTGCGCCCCGCTCCCCTGTCCGACACTCTCGTTCCGGCGGTCTGCACGACGGAGGAGGACTGGACGACCTTCACCGTGAGGCTCAGGCCCGAGGAGATCTCCCGAGGCGAGGTCCCGGCCGACCCCTACACCTTGGCGACGGTCTGGTTCATGCGGCTCAGCACCCCCGACGAGGAGATGGCGATCGTGTGGCCCGGCGGCTACGAGGACGTCTCGGTCAGGGTCGGCGCCGAGGTCTACACGATGGGCGCGAGCAGCCAGAAGTGGCTGTCGGCGACGAAGGAGCCGGTGCGCGTCCGGGTGCACGACATCACCCTCGACGCCGAGCGTCTGGTGTGCTCGGGTCCGTGGTGGCCCGGGGCGACACCCATGACGATGAGCTGGCGACACTTCCTCCCCAACTCCGACGCGCACGTGGACGTCCCGTGCGAGCTCGAGGTCGGTGACGGCCACTGGACCGCGAGCGTGCCGACGCACGAGCTGGTCGACAGGGTCGCGGTGGACGACGTGGCGCACCCGAGCGAGGTCGACTGGTCGCTCTTCGTGGACACGGGCACGTCCGACGAGGCCGTCGACATGCGACCACGTGTGAGCACCCACCTCCCCCTCGGCGTCCGCACCGCTGCCGCCGAGCTCTCCGTCGTCACCGTCCGCAACACGGTCCACGTCCGGGTGCGCCGCTGATGCACGCCCACAACCGCCTCGACGGCGCCGACGAGATCCTGTCCCTCCACTGCACGCCGCCGGTCGAGGGCAAGCGGGCGGAGCACGCCTTCCCCGGCGTCATCTTCGGCCACCTGCAGCACGACGCCGACGATCCCGGCTGCGCCTCCACCACCCCGGCGCCGCGAACGCACCTGTGCTGGACCGAGGACGACCGCCGCCGGCTGCCGCGCGGCCGGGCGGTCGTCACGGGTTCGGCCTGGATGTACCTCCTCGCCCTGCCGACCACCTCCTTGGCGGTGCCCCTGTGGCGGTCGCGCGACGAGGTGATCGAGGAGATGCGGCAGCAGATGGAGGAGGAGAGCGCCGGACGGCCCCGGCTCGTGCCCAGCCTCGACCACCAGCCGCCCCCGGCACCGCCGGTGGTCTACTTCCCGGTCCACGGGGTGGACGGTCGGCTCGCCGCATCACGGCTGGCCGCCGCCCTCCACGAGCCCGAGCAGACCACCGTGGTCCTCACGGAGGTCGACCACGACCAGCCCGAGATCGTGGACGCATACGCACGGCGGGGTGCGGACGTCACGCACCTCGGCCCGCGGGTGCGGCCCCTCGGGGTGACCGGGGCCAACCGTCTCGAACGGCTTCGGGACCTCGTCGTCGGGGCCGGTCGCGTCGAGTCCAACGAGCCGCACTGGGCGCTGCTGCCCGCCGCCGCGGCCGGGACCCCGATCCGTGTCCCCGATGCGTCCGCCCACGGGAGAACCCGCGGACCGGTGACGGACACCCTCCTCGACCTGCTCGGGGACGACACCGCCGTCAGTGAGTACGCCGCCCACGCGATGGGCGCGGAGAACCTGCTGGCCCCGCACGAACTCGCCACGCTCCTGGCCTGGAGGACCCCATGACCCACACCCAGCCGCCCGAGAACGCCGCGGCCCCGTCCGAGCTGCTCGGCCCCGAGATCCTCGCACCACTCCTCGAGGACCTCCTGCCGTCCGCAGCACGAGCCCTGGTGGTCGGGACGACCGACGACGCCGCGCTCGCGGTGGTCGCCCGACGCTTCGCCGAGGTCACCGTCGTCGACCCCTCGGGGGTGGACGGCCGGGTCGGCGACCGCCGGGACGGCGACGGCCGGGACGGCGACCGGCGGGACAGCGACGGGCGGGCCGGCGACGGCAACCGCGTCACCGTGGCCGAGCTCCCCGACCCCACCGACGAGGGGTGGGACCTCGTCATCGCCTGGGACCCCGACCGGGACGGCGCCCACGGATCACCGCCCTCGTCCACGCTGCTGGACCGCATGGCCGGCCTGCTTGCGCCCGGTGGGACCGCTCTCGTGGCGCTGCGCAACCCACACCCCTTCGCCGACATCGTCGAGGGCGTGCCGTCGGAGGTGACCGACGTCGTCGTGTCCGAGCCGCTCCTCGCCCGGCGTCTGCTCGACGCCCGCCGTGGTCCGGTGACGACCTACAGCCTCTTCGGACAGCAGGAGACGACCGTCGTGCTGCGCGACGACACGGCTGAGCAGTCCGGGCCCGGCAGGTGGCCCACCAATGCCGCCGGTCGCGCCGCCGGGGTGGGCCCGGATCTCACCCGGCGTCTGGCCGCGTCCGGCCTCACCTGGACCATGGCTCGGGGCTGGATCGGCGTCATCGGTGGGCGTGCCGCGCCGCTCTACGTCGCACACCCCGAACAGGGCTGGTCGCGAGGTGTCCTCACGGACGACGAGACCGAATGGTCCCTCGAGCCGATGAGCGGCACCGCGGACGACGTCATCCGAGTCGGCGCCGGGGTCACCGCCGAGGACGCTCTGAGGCGGGCCATGCTCGACGGTGACTACCAGCGGTTCCGCGCCCTCGCCCGCACCGTCGGGGACCTGTGGCGGGCCGCCTCGGGGGATGCCGAACCGGACCTGCGCGGCCTCCACGTCCCCGCCTCTCCCGGCACACCGGCGGACCGCGCGGACGACGCGCACGGCGCCGCCGCCGGCGGTGGGGTCGCCGGTTCGTCTGCGACGGGTCCTGCTCCGGCGGCGGTGGAGCGGGCGTGGCGGGACTTCGACGACCGCGCCGGGTCGCTGCGCGCTCCGTGGGACGAGGCCCTCTCGGCCTCGGCGCGGCTGACCCAGCGTCTCCTTCTCAGTGGCTACTCCGTCGAGGACCGCCGCGCGAGGGACGTGGCCGACCCCGAGCCCGGGCTCGTCGACGAGCTGCGCGCAGCCCTCGACCGTCGTGAGACCCAGCTCCGGCACCGCGAGGAGTACATCCGGGGCCTGCGCCGGCAGTGGACCGACGCGCAGCTCCAGCTCGACGAGAGCGAACGCGAGCTCGCCCGGCTCACGTCGTCGCCGGCATACCGGCGCGCGCAGCGGGCGGAGACCCTGCGCTCTCCGCGCAAGGTGGCCCAGGGTTTGTCCTCACGCGGGCACCGGCTCCTCAGGCGGGTCGGCCGCATCGCCGGACGCGGCTGACTCAGCCCGCCGGCCGCCGACCCGCGGTGGCGCGTCGCCACACGTGACGAAGTGCCCTCCTCGGCGAGCGCAACGCCCTCGCCACGCGCTGGGTCATCGTCGAGCGCGGGGTGGAGGCGCCCGGAACGAGGCCTGCCGCGGCGGGCTGCTGCGACTGCGCGGCCCGGCCGGCCTGGGACTGCAGGGTTCGCAGCTGCCTCTCCCGCACGTTGAGCCGCTCCTCGAACCAGGCGGCGCGGGACTCGAGCGCGGCGTTCGCCTCGACGAGGCGTTCGAGGACCGGGTCGACGAGGCCCTCCGGCAGCGCGTCCGGCCAACCGCGCCCCAGCCCGTCGGGCCGGCTCTCGGGGGCGAGCCCGGCCATCGCCGCCATGATCTCGAGCATCGTCTCCGGCGGCGTGGCCGCCGGCCACGGGTGCAGCATCCCCTTGCAGACGAGCGACTCCACGACCGTGTCCAGGCTGCGCCAGACCCGTTCGTCGGCCGTCATCCGCACGTCGCGCGGGACGACGACGACGGGGCGTGCCGACCACATGAGGTTGCCGGGGGACGCGGACGACGCCTCGGCCGACAGCACTCCCGAGGCGTCCACCTGGTCGCGCACCCATGCGGCGTAACCGGAGACGAGGACCCGCGTGCCCGGCAGGTCGCGGCGGGCACAGGCTCGCAGCACCGCCGTGAGCAGCAGGGGGGCGACGTCGTCGGGACGGATCGGGTCCGATGCCGTGCCGTCGTGCCGCCGCGACAGTCCGTCGCCGTCGGACGCCACGCCGAACGAGACGGTGGAGTCAGCCCGCACCACCTCGACGAGGCCGCCGGTCTCCCGGGACACGTCGACGGACGACCGCTCGCCACCGGCGACGACGAGCCAGCCGGACGCCAGCCGGCGCAGGAGCCCGGCTCGTGCGGCCGCGTCGACGAGTCGCAGGTGCTCGGGGGCCGTGGGGTCCTCCTCGTCCACGGCGCACAGGTGTCCGACAAGGGACGTCAGGGCCGGGCCGAGCTCCTCGGGCCCGTGCACGACCACGCTCGGTCGGGTCCACGACGGGTGGAGCGACATCGAGCGGCGGACCGGCAGCCCGGCGCGGGCCACCGCGTCACGCAGCTGCTCCTCGGTGGCCGGTCGGCTCGCGTCGTGCGTCGCCTCGAGCGCCCAGTCCGCGTCCGTGTTGCGGGTGAGGCGGTCCCAGCCGCCGACGACCGCGTCGACGCCCAGCTCACTGCGGCACCCGAGGAGCAGGGTTCCGCCCTCCCGGACCGCGTTCGCGCACCCCTGCAGCAGCTCGGCCCACGTCGCGTCCTCCTCGAGCGACTCGACCGTCGCGAGGTCGTCGACGCAGACGACGAGGTCGAACGTCCCGGCGTCCAGCGCGTTGACCGAACCGGCGACGACCTCGACCCCGTCCTCGTCCGAGAGGACCTCGGCCAGCGAGGCGGCGTCCACCGTGGAGCGGACGAGGACCGTGACCTCCGCGACCGTCTGGCTCACGGCGAGGACGAAGTCGCGCGAGTGGGCGCCGACGACGAGGCAGGTGCGCACCCCCTCGGTGACGAGTCCGGCCACCAGGCGACGGGCGACGGGGGTGTCGGCGGGACTGGCCGCGTCGAAGTCGGACCAGTTCTGCATCGCCCCACGGGTCAGTCGCACCGCAGTCGCCGACTCACGTGCATCCATCGTCATCGAACGAGCTCCTTGTCGACGTTCTCGTGCGCCCAGCCCAGGGCGAGCCGCAGCTCGGCCGGGTCGAGCAGGTGGTCCGCTCCCAGCTCCCGGCGGGCGAGCCCGCGAGCCACCTCGACGTCGAGGTGTGGCCCGTGCAGCTCGGGGAACCACGCCTCGAGGAGCCGCTCGCCGTTGAAGCCCTCCTTGACCTCGAGGAGCTCCATCGGGTCGCCGTAGACGGCGGGCTCGCATCCGGCGGCGATGCCGTAGAAGATCGCGGTGGACAGCCGGTTGGAGGCCACGCGTCGGTGTCGGCGCAGCTCGCTCAGCTGGCGACGGAGGAAGTCGGTGTTGCCGCCGGACCACTGCAGACCGCGGCGCCCGTGGCAGATGACCCGGAACCCGGCCTCCTCGTAGGTCGCCCGGACCGCGGGGTCGTCGTACTCGACGTAGTAGAGGCAGACGGTCACAGGGCCCGGCTCGGTGTCCCTGATCTCGTCGATGAGCTCGGTGTGGCTGCCCTGGACCTTCTCGAAGTCCTTCGTGCCGTGGAAGGGGTACCAGATGGTGCCCTCACGCTCGACCGGCTCCTCGGGTCCGGGGTCGACCTCCATGAGGTAGAGGAACGGCGCTCCGATGACGTGGTAGTCGCGCCACCCGATCGCCTGACCGCGTCGGCGGCACTCGTCGGACCAGGCGAACTTGGCGAACCCGTGGGGCGGCTGGTGGCCGAAGCCGAAACCGTGGACGAAGGTCCAGCCGTGCTGGAGGACACCGTTGATCCGGGGCGGCGACTCGGGGTCGAGACCGGCGTACTCAGCGAGGATGTGCGCGTGGCCGTACCAGTGGTTGCTCGAGTCCACGGTGTCCTTCCTCGTCGGCTGGGTTCAGCATCCGCAGCATCCTCCCACGGCGGTCGAACCGTCCCGGGCGCCCCTCACGCGGTCGACGCCTCCGACCACCCGAAGGTGGAACGGACCTCGGCGGGACTGAGGACGACGTCCCACCCCAGCTCGGTGCGCACGGCCTCGGCCGCGACCTCCCGGTCCACCGCGGGACGGTGCAGCTCGGGGAAGAGACGCACCTGCTTGGCCATGCCCCCGAGAACCGCGTGGTCGTTGCCCAGCACCATCGGGTCGCCGTAGACGCCGATCTGCGCGCCGACGGACGCGCCGTAGAGCAGCGCGCTCCCGAGCCGGTTGCTCACGACGCGGCGATGGCGCCTCAGCTCCGAGAGCTGCCGGTAGAGGAACCTCTCGTCGTGGCCGACCCCCATGAACCCTCGGCGCCCGTGGGAGATGACGCGGAAGCCGTGCTCCTCGTAGGTTCGGCGGGTGCGTTCGTCCTCGTAGTCGTTCCAGTACAGGCACATCGTCACGGGGACGTCGCCCTCGCGCTCCCGGATCTCGCGCGCATAGGCGTCGTGGTCCCCGGCGATGAGCTGGCCCTCCCACCCGTGGAACGGGTAGACGATCGTGCCCTCGCGCTCCTGCTCCCCCGTCTCGGGCTCGAGGAGGACGAGGTAGTGCCACGGAGCCGACACGACCTTGAGGTGGCGCAGCCCGGTCGCCCAGGCCCTGCGCGCGACGACCTCGGACCACACGAGCCGCGGGTAGACCGGGGCGAAGGCCGTGCCGACCGCGAACCCGTCGTGGAGGTTCCAGCCGTGCTGGAGGTAGCCCATGACCGGCGGGGTCTCGTCGAGGCCGGCATACCGGGCCATGATGGCCGCGTGCCCGTAGAAGTGGTTCGCGTGGTGCACAGGCGTCAGCCTGCTACGGCAGCCCGCACCGCGTCGATGACCTGGTCCACCTGCGCGTCGGTGAGCTCGGCGTGCATCGGCAGCGAGAGCTCCTCGGCATAGAAGGCCTCGGCGTTGGGGCACATGCCGCGCTGGTAGCCCATGTCCTCGAAGAGGGGGTGCCAGTAGACCGGCAGGTAGTTGACCTGGACGCCGACGCCGGCCGCGCGCATCGAGTCGAAGACCTCGCGGCGGCGACCGTCGAGGACGCGCAGCGGGTAGAGGTGCCAGATGGGGTCGACGTGCTCGCGCTGGACGGGCAGCCGGACGCCGTCGAGCCCGGCGAGGCCCTCCTGGTAGCGCGCGAAGACCTCGGCCCGGCGGGTCTTGAACGCGTCGAGCCGGCGCAGCTGGCTCAGGCCGAGCGCGGCGAGGACGTCGGGGAGGCGGTAGTTGAGGCCGTACTCGTGGACCTCCTGGTGCCACGGGCCCTCGTCCGGGTAGCGCATCCGGTCGCGGTCGCGGACGAGCCCGATGAAGTGGAACTCGTGGGCGCGCCGGCCGAGGTCGGCGTCGAGCGTCGCGACGGCGCCGCCTTCGGCGCTCGTCATGTTCTTGGTCGGGAAGAACGAGAACGTCGTGAGGTCGGCGAGCGAGCCGACGGGGCGGCCCTTGTAGGTCGAGCCGATGGAGTGCGCGGCGTCCTCGAGGAGGAGGGCGCCGACGCGGTCCGCGACGGGGCGCAGCGCGTCGATCTCGACCGGGTGGCCGGCGTAGTCGACACCGGCGACGACCTTCGTCGCGTCGGACACGACGGCGTCCACGGCGGCCGGGTCGATGTTGGCCGTGTCCTCCTCGACGTCGACGAAGGTGATCCTCGCGCCGAGGGCGACGGCGGACGACGCGGTGGCGACGAACGTCATCGGGGTGGTGACGACCTCGTCGCCGGCCCCGACCCCGGCGGCGGCATAGGCGATGTGGAGCGCGGCCGTGCCGCTCGTCGCGCTGACGACCCGGGTGGCGCCGCTCAGCTCGGCGAGCGACTCCTCGAAGGCGGTGACCGTCGGTCCGGTGGTGAGCCAGTCACCACGAAGGACCTCGGCGACCGCCGCGACGTCGTCCTCGTTGATCGACTGACGGCCGTACTGGATCATCCTCAGAGACCCTCGTGGCCGAGGATCTCGAGCATCTGCTCGCCGGAGAACCACTGGTCGTTGTTGTCCGACGTGTAGTGGAAGCCGTCGGGCACGGGCTCACCGTCCGCGGGGGCGGAGTAGCCCCACGACGCCAGGTCGGGCTGGAGGACGTAGCGGTCACCGATGAGCAGGGCCCGACGACCCTCCTCAGCGGAGATCATCTCCTCGTGCAGCTTCTCGCCGGGGCGCAGACCGATCTCGTGCATGGTCGCGCCGGGCGCCACGGTCTGGGCGAGGTCGACGATCTTCATCGACGGGATCCGTGGGACGTAGAGCTCGCCGCCCTGCATCATCTCGAAGGAGTCGGTGACGAACTTCACCGCCTGCGGCAGCGTGATGAAGAAGCGCGTCATGCGCAGGTCGGTGATGGGGAGCGACTCGCCGGCGTCGGCCAGGCGGCGGAAGAACGGGATGACCGAGCCGCGGCTGCCCATGACGTTGCCGTAGCGGACCACGCAGAAGCGGGTCGGGTAGGCGGCGGCGTAGTGGTTGCCGGTGATGAAGAGCTTGTCGGCGGTGAGCTTGGTCGCGCCGTAGAGGTTGATGGGCGAGGACGCCTTGTCGGTCGAGAGGGCTACGACCTTCTTGACGCCGGCGTCGATCGAGGCCTCGATGACGTTCTGCGAGCCGACGACGTTGGTCTGGACGAACTCCCACGGGTTGTACTCGGCCGTGTCGACCTGCTTGAGGGCAGCGGCGTGGACGACGTAGTCGACGCCGTGCATCGCGCGGTTGAGGCGGTGCAGGTCACGGATGTCGCCGATGAACCAGCGCAGGCGGGGGTCGTCGCCGAAGAGCTGACGGCACTCGTACTGCTTGAGCTCGTCACGCGAGAAGATGACGATCCTCTTGGGGTTGAGGTCGTCAAGGGCCTTGCGGATGAAGGCCTTGCCGAAGGATCCGGTGCCTCCGGTGACGAGAATCGACGAACCCTCGAGAATGCTCACTCGCGTAACTCCTAGACGTTCTGGCTGCGGGGCGGCGCACCGCTCGCACGAGCGTCGCGCACCCGGCTGACCGAGCGAAGGCCAGCCGCGAGGCTAGCATCTCAGATGCCCGACGCCTGCCCGGCCACGATGCGGGCGGACCCCAGGAGCCCCATGAACCAGCCCACCGTCGGCATCCGCGCGGACGCCTCCCCCGCCATCGGGGTCGGGCACGCCGTCCGGTGCCTCGCCCTGGCCGAGGAGCTCCTCGACCGGGGTTGCGCCGTGACCCTCCTCGGCGAGGTGTCCGTCGACTGGTTGCGCGCCGCCGTCGACGTCATGGGGCTCCGTGTGGTGCCCGCGCCGGTCGCTGCGGACGACGTCGTCTCCCTCTGCCGCGACCTCGGGCTCGACGCGCTCGTCGTCGACGGCTACGAGCTCGACCCGGACCTCGGGGCCGCCGCGCGTCGTGCCGGCCTCGTCGTGCTCGCCCTCCACGACGGGGAGTTCGGCGCCGCGCAGGAGGCCGACGTCCACCTCGACCAGAACCTCGGCGCCGCACCCCACCCGTCCGGCGGCGCGGGGCACGTCGCGCTGGCCGGGGTCGAGTACGCGCTCTTCCGCCGCGGGGTCCTCGACCTCGCGTCCGCCCCCCGGCCCGACGACGGAGGCACGCGGGTGCTGGCCGTCTTCGGGGGCACCGACCCGCGCGGGGCGGCCACGGTCGTGGCGCCGCTCGTCCTCGGGACCGGCGTCGACCTCGAGCTCACCTGCATCGTCGCCCGGCCCGAGGTCGGCGAGGTCGTGGCAGCACTGCCGACGACCGGCGGGCAGAGCGTCCGGGTGCTCCCGCCCACGCCGGACGTCATGGCGCTCGCCGCCGCGAGCACCGTCACCGTGAGCGCAGCCGGGTCCTCGGTCTGGGAGCTCCTGCTCCTCGGCGTCCCCACCGGCGTCGTGGCCGTTGCCGACAACCAGCTCGCGAGCTACGAGGACATCTCCGGCCGCGGCGTCGTCGCGCCCGTCGGGTCCCTCGACGACCTCGTGTCCTCGCCGCGCGCGCGCAAGGCCGCGACCGCCGAGCTGACCCGGCTGCTCACCGACGCGGCTCACCGCGAGCGGCTCGGCGCCGAGGCCCGCAGGCTCGTCGACGGCCAGGGAAGGCGTCGGGTGGCCGACGTCCTGCTGGGGCGTCTCCGTGGTCCCGCCGGGTGAGGCTCCCCACCCCTCCTATGCTCTCCGTATGCCGCACACCCGGGTCGTCCTGCAGTCGCGGCTGAGCTCCAGTCGCCTTCCGGGCAAGGCGCTGCTCACCCTGGGTGCCTACCCGGTCGCGGCCCTCGCGGCCAGGCGTGCCGCCCGTGGCGGCGGTGACGTCGTCCTCGCGACGAGCACCGCGCCGGAGGACGACGCCATCGTGCGTGCCGCGGCACGCTTCGACGTCCCGACGTTCCGGGGCTCGTTGGAGGACCCCCTCGAACGCTTCGTCGGGGCGGTCCGCGACCTCGACGACGACGACGTCGTCGTGCGCCTGACGGCCGACAACGTCGTCCCCGACGCGGACTTCGTCGCGGGCCTCACCGGAGCGCTGCAGGAGGACGGCTCGGGCTACGTCCGGGTCGCCGAGGGCTACCCCTACGGCCTCGGCGGCGAGGCCTTCACCGTCCGCCTGCTGAGGGAGGCCGACGTCTCCACCGGCGACCCGTTCGACCGCGAGCACGTGACGCCGTGGATGCGGCGGCGCACCGGCGACCACGTGTGGGCTCCCCCTGAGCTCGGCGCGAACCTCATGGGGGTGCGCTGCACCATCGACACCCTCGACGACTACGTGGTCGCCGAGGCCGCCCTTGCCGCGTTCGCGGACCCCGTCGTCCCGTCGTGGCGCGAGGTGCTCACGCGCTGGGCGGAGGTTGCGCCCCCCACCCCCCGGCGCCTGGGCGAGCCGGGCGCGAACCCCATCGGCCAGGGGTCGTGGGTTCTCGGCACGGTGCAGCTGGGCGTGGCCTACGGCGCCGCCAACACCACCGGCCTGCCCGACCCCGAGTCGGCGCGGGCAGTGCTGCGTCGCGCGGTGGACGAGGGCGTGACGCACCTCGACACCGCCCGGGCCTACGGCCAGAGCGAGGCCCGGATCGGGCAGGCGCTCGCCCGTGGCCTCTCCGAGAGGGTCCGGGTCGTCACCAAGCTCACCCCGCTGGACCACGTACCCGAGGACGCCCCGGCGCGCTGGGCAAGGGACGCCGTGCTCGCCTCCACGGAACGCTCCCTGCGCGACCTGCGCACGGGGTCCGTCAGCGGGCTCCTCGTGCACCGCTGGGTCGACTGGCACCGCGGCGGTGGCGCGGTCGCGCAGACGCTGGACGAGCTGAGGTCGAGCGGGGTCGCCCAGGTCGTCGGGGCGTCGATCTCCACACCGCAGGAGCTGTTCGAGGCCGTCGCCGACCCGCGGGTCGGCTACGTGCAGCTGCCCTTCAACGTCCTCGACCGTCGGTGGACCGAACCCTCCGTCGTGCAGGCGTTCTCGAGCCGGCCGGACCTCGTCGTCACGGCGCGCAGCGTCTTCCTGCAGGGCCTCCTCGTCTCCCCTGAGGCCCCGTGGCCCGTGAACGCCGACATGGACATCGGCGCCGTCCGGGAGGCGCTGGTCTCCGTCACGGCCGAGCTCGGCCGCACCAGCGTCCCTGACCTCTGCGTCGCCTATGCCCTCGGGCACCCCTTCGTGACCTCGGTGGTGCTCGGGGCCGAGACGCCGGAGCAGGTCGCCGAGCAGGCCGCATGGGTGGCGGCAGCACCCCTCACGGCGGAGGAGATCAGGCACGTCCGTGAACGGGTCCCCGGCGGTTCACCGGTCGTCGTCGACCCCAGCACGTGGAGGATGGCCCCATGAGCACCGACCTCTTCCGACTCGACGGAGCCGTGGCACTCGTGAGCGGCGCCACGGGATGGCTGGGTGTGCCCATGGTCCGGGCGCTGGCAGAGGCGGGCGCCGACGTCGTCGCCGTGGGTCGCAGGCAGGAGGCGCTCGACGACCTCGCCGCAGCGCAGGAGGCCGACGGGTTCCCCGTCACCGTGGCGGCGTGCGACGTCACGAGCCCGGACTGGCCCTCCCTCATCGAGTCCGTGGGGAAGGACCGCGGACGTGTCGACGTCCTCGTGAACAACGCCCACGTGGGCCGGGGCGGGTCCCTCGGCACCGCCACCGAGGAGAACTTCGACGAGGGCTACGAGCTCGCCGTCAAGTCCGCCTGGCGGGCCATGCGGGCCGCCACCTCGTCGATGCGTCTGGCCGTCGCGGCCGGAGGGTCGCCGAGCATCGTCAACATCGCGTCGATGTACGGCATGGTCGGTCCCGACCTCAGCCTCTACGACACCGAGGCCGGCCGCACCCCTCCCTACTACGGCGCGGCGAAGGCGGCCCTCCTCCAGCTCACCCGCTACGCCGCGGCGGAGCTGGGGCCAGAGGGCATCCGGGTCAACGCCATCAGCCCGGGTCCGTTCCCGGCCGAGGCCGCGCGCGCGAACGAGGAGTTCCTCGGTCGGCTCGCGTCACGAACGATGCTCGACAGGGTCGGTGACCGCGACGAGCTCCGGACCGCGCTGCTGTTCCTGGCCTCACCGCACTCGGGCTTCGTCACGGGCTCCAACGTCGTCGTCGACGGAGGCTGGACCGCACGCTGAGCAGCCCGCCGGGCCTCACCCGGCTGCGGCGTCCCTGTTGTAGTCCCGGAGCACCGCGTCCATGGCGTCGTCGGCGACGAGCTCGCCGCGACGCAGGTAGATGCCGCGGGTGCAGAAGCGGCGCAGGTCGTTCTCCGAGTGCGAGACGAGGAAGAGCGTCTTGTTCTGGGCGAGCAGCTCCTCCATCCGCTTGTAGCACTTCTCCTTGAAGGCGACGTCGCCGACCGCGAGGACCTCGTCGACGAGGATGATCGGCTCGTCGAGGGTCGTGATGACGGCGAAGCCGAGCCGGACCTGCATGCCCGAGGAGAAGTGGCGGAAGGGCATCTCGAGCCCCTCGCGGACCTGCGGCCCGGCGAAGTCGACGATGTCGTCGAAGCGCTCGTCGACCTGCTCGCGGCTCAGCCCGTGCAGGCCCGCGGTGAGGTAGATGTTCTCGCGGGCCGAGAGCTCGCCGAGGAAGCCACCGGTGAGCTCGATGAGCGGGGCGACGCCCTCGTTGACGCGGGCGTGTCCCTCGTCGGGGATGAGCACGCCCGCGATCGTCTTGAGCAGCGTGCTCTTGCCGGTGCCGTTGGACCCGACGAGGCCGACGGCCTCACCGTGGCCGACCGTGAAGCTCACGTGGCGCAGCGCCCAGAAGGTCTCCTTCGGTGCGGTGTTGCGGCCCTTGAGGACCATCTCGCGCAGCGAGAGGTTGCGTCGGCGCGACCGGTAGAACTCGATACCGAGGTCCTCGACCTCGATCATGACGTCGGGCATCAGATCTCCTTGAGGACCGAGCGCTCGAGGCGGTTGAACATCCACGTCCCGAAGAGGAGGAACAGCACCGTGACGACGAGGCAGGCGAGGATGGGCTCGGTCTGCAGCGGCTCGTCGAAGAGACCGGCTCGGTAGAACTCGAGGACACCGCTCAACGGGTTGAGGTAGAGGAGCGAGCGCAGGCTCTCGGGGACGGTGTCGAGGCTGTAGATGATCGGGGTGCAGTAGAACGCCATCCGCATGACGATCCGGACCACGCGCTGCGTGTCGTCGACGAGCACGGTGAGGGGGGCGAGGAGCAGCCCGATGCCGATCTGCACGAGGAACTGCAGCGCGAACCCGACGGGGATGAGGACGAGGCGCCAGTTGGGCGTCGTGTCGCCGGTGATCATGTAGACGATGACGAAGGCCACGAGGATCGGCAGCGACAGGACGTACTCGACGCCCTTGGCGATGACGACCCGGATGACCCACAGCTCGCGCGGAAGGCTGGTGGAGCGGACGAGCTTGGCCTCGGCCAGCAGGGCCCTCGAGGTCTCGGTGACGGACGCGCTGAACCACTGCCAGGCGAGCAGGCCGACGAGCAGGTAGAGGAAGTAGGGGTGGTAGCCGGCGTCGGGGCGCTTGAAGATGACCGCGAAGATCATGAAGTAGATGAGCGCCATCGCCAGCGGGTCGAGGATGGTCCACAGATAGCCCAGGACGCTGCGGGCGTAACGGACCCGAAGGTCGCGACGCACGAGGGTGCCGAGGATCTCCCGACGGGCCCACAGGGCCTTGAGGTGGCTGGTGTCCACCGACTGCACTCTCCTCGTTCCCGACGTCACACGGCCGCTCAGTCTGTCACACGGGAGGTGGCGACTCCGCCGACGAGCCGCCCGACGCAAGCCGCCGGCTGGTGAGGAAGCCCACACCCCACGACCAGTGCATCGTCGCGAGGGCGATCGGGGTGCGCAGCCGGACTCCGACGCGTTCCCCCCGGCTGATGGCGACGCCCCCGACACCGACGGCGACGGCATACGCGGCAGGGACGGCAAGGGTCACGGGCCACGCGAAGGCGGCGAGCGTCGCGGCGGTCGTGCCGAGCACCATGACCGGCGGCGCGAGGTAGCGTGCACTCGCCGTCTCGGGGTGCTCGCGGATGACGACCCGGCGCCAGCGGCCGTACTCGAAGTACTGGCGCGCCAGCGCGCGTACGTTCGAGCGGGGGCGGTAGACGACCGACATGTCGGGGGTGAACCACACGGTTCCACCGGTCTGGCGCAGGCGCAGGTTGAGGTGCCAGTCCTGGGTGCGGGTGTAGCGCTCGTCGTAGCCGCCGACCCGGTCGAGGGCGCTGCGGCGGAAGGCACCGAGGTAGACGGTGTCGACGGGGCCGGCCGCGCCACCGACGTGGAACGCGCCTCCGCCGACGCCGATCCGGCTGCGCATCGCGCGTGCCACGGCACGCTCGAAGGGCGTCTGCCCGACCGCCTTCATCATCCCGCCGACGTTGTCCGCGCCGGTCTCGGCGAGAGTGCGGACGGCGGTGGCGAGGTAGCCCTCGGGGATCTCCGCGTGCCCGTCGACGCGCACGAGGATGTCGTGGCTCGCGCTGCGGATCGCGGCGTTGAGGCCGTTCGGGGTGCGCCCCGTCGGGTTGCGCACCGTGCGCACCCGTGGGTCGGCAGCGGCGAGCTCCGCGGCGACCTCGTCGGTGGCGTCCGTCGACGGACCGAGCGCGAGCACGACCTCGACGTCGCCCGCGTACGCCTGTCCGAGGACCTGCCGTACGGCGTCGCGGAGATGCCGCTCCTCGTTGAGGACCGGGATCACCACGCTGACCGCAGGTGACACCGTCGCGGACTCGTCGGTGGGGGAAGGCGCGTTCATCGCGACGATCATCCCTCAGGCACGGCCGGCTCCGGGAAGGGGTGGGGTCCGGCGCGCCGTTTTGCGTCGCGCGCCACCCCGCGCCCACTATGGGGCGTGCCCGATCGCCCGAGTCGCGGAGACGACGCCCGCCTGATCCCCCAGCGGGGACGCCCCGACGGCGCACGCCTCGAGCCCGAGGACGACGACGACGCCGTCTACACGGTGGACACGCGCGGGCGACGCCGCACGAGCTCCTCCCTCCCGCCGCGCCAGCGCCGCCAGGAGCGCCCGACCCGTCGTCCCGACCCGCACGACACGGCCCGCCCCGTCGGCAACCGCGCCCAGCGTCCTCCCGAGCGGGCCCAGCGTCAGCGTCCTCCCGAGCGCGTCGAGCGTCCCATCCGCCCGGTCGACGACGCACCCCGTCGCCGTCGCCGCTGGTGGCGCCTCCTCCCCGTCGTCCTGCTCGCCTGGCTGGCCTTCCTCGTCCTCAGCCCGCTCCACGCCTGGAGCACGGTCTCACGCGTCGACGACGCCCCCTCGGGCGAGCGCCCGGCGAAGACCCCCGGCAGCACCTACCTGCTCGTCGGCTCGGACTCGCGCGACGACCTCACCCCCGAGCAGCGCAGGGAGCTCGGCACCGGCAACGCCGAGGGCCGGCGGACCGACTCGATCATGCTCGTCCACAAGCCGGCGGGCGGCGGCAGGTCGGTCATCGTCTCGATCCCCCGCGACAGCTACGTGCCGATCCCGGGCCACAACCGCAACAAGGTCAATGCCGCCTTCTCGATCGGCGGCCCGCAGCTCCTCGTCCAGACGCTCGAGCAGGTCACCGGCCTGCGCATCGACGGCTACCTCGAGATCGGTTTCGGCGGCTTCGCCGACGTCGTCAACAGCCTCGGCGGCGTCGACATCTGCGTCCCCTTCGACATGGACGACCCGAAGGCGCACATCGACCTCAAGAAGGGCTGCCAGGTCCTCGACGGCAAGAACGCCCTCGGCTTCGTGCGCGCCCGCTACTCCGACCCGCGCGGCGACATCGGCAGGGCCGACCGCCAGCGCCAGTTCCTCGGCGCGATCATGAAGGGCGCGGCCACGCCGTCGACCGTCCTCAACCCGTTCCGCTACTGGGCGTTCACACACACGGCCGCCGGTGCCGTCGGCGTCGGTCGGGAGACGGGCATCCGCGACGCGGCCAACATCCTGCTCGCCATGCGGGGCGCCGGCAACGGATCGACGCTCAGCCTCACCGTGCCGATCCAGAGCGCCAACTACCAGACCGCGGCGGGCTCGTCGGTCAAGTGGGACACCGAGCGGGCCAAGGCCCTCTTCACGATGCTCCGCGAGGACCAGCCGCTCGAGGCGCCCCCGGCCGGCACCGACGGCAAGCCCAGCGAGGGCTGACCCGCCCCTGCGCGGTCACCCGGCACGACGCAAGAGGTATGCCGTCCGCCCACGTGGGCGGACGGCATACCTGCGTCCGTGGTCGGGTCAGCCCTTGAGCAGCTGGCGGGCCATGACGATGCGCTGCACCTGGTTCGTGCCCTCGTAGATCTGGGTGATCTTGGCGTCGCGCATCATCCGCTCGAGCGGGAAGTCGCGGGTGTAGCCGGCGCCGCCGAGGAGCTGGACGGCGTCGGTCGTCACCTTCATCGCGACGTCGGAGGCGTAGCACTTGGCGGCCGCGCCGAAGAACGGGAGGTCGGCGTCGCCGCGCTCGGACTTGGCGGCGGCGACGTAGACCATCTGTCGCGCGGCCTCGAGCTCCATCGCCATGTCGGCGAGCATGAACTGGATGCCCTGGAAGTCGGCGATGTGCTTGCCGAACTGCTTGCGCTCCTTGACGTAGGCGGTGGCCTGCTCGAGGGCGCCCTGGGCGATGCCGACGGCCTGCGCGCCGATGGTGACACGGGTGTGGTCGAGGGTGCGCAGCGCGATCTTGAGGCCCTCACCCGGGGCGCCGACGATGCGGTCGCCGGGGATGCGGACGTTGTCGAAGATCAGCTCGCGGGTCGGGCTGCCCTTGATGCCGAGCTTGCGCTCCTTCTCGCCGAACGAGAAGCCCTCGTCGGACTTCTCGACGACGAACGCCGTGATGTTGTTGCCGCGGGCCCCGTCGGGGTCGGTCACGGCGAGGACGGTGTAGTACTCCGACACCCCGGCGTTGGTGATCCACGACTTCTGCCCGCTCAGGACCCAGTCGTCGCCGTCCTGCTTCGCCCGGCACTTCATCGCGGCGGTGTCCGAGCCGGCCTCGCGCTCGGACAGGCCGTAGGAGAAGCCGGCCTCACCGCGGGCGAGCGGCGGGAGGTACTTCGCCTTGACCTCCTCGGAGCCGCCGAGGATGACGGGCATCGAGCCGAGCTTGTTGACGGCGGGGATGAGCGAGGAGCTCGCGCAGACGCGGGCGACCTCCTCGATGACGATGCACGTCGCGAGCGCGTCGGCCCCGACGCCGTCGTACTCCTCCGGCACGTGCGGAGCGAAGAAGTCGGAGGCGACGAGCGCGTCGTGCGCCTCCTGCGGGTAGCGCGACTCCTCGTCGACGGCGGCCGCGAACGGCGCGATCCGGTCCTCGGCGATCTCACGGACCGCCTCGCGGATCGCCTCGTGGTCCTCGTTGACCTGGAACAGGGGGAAGTCGGGGTTCGCACTCACGCCGCGAATCCTACCGACGCGTATGCCGTCCCCCTGCCGCCTCCGGTGTGGGTCCCGCCACTCGCCGGGGTCGGCGACGAGCCGGTGGACACCGACGGCGCGGCCGCGGGACCGGCGACGTCAGCGGCGGTTCCGCAGGGCGGGGATGACCTCGCGCTCGAAGAGCTCGACGCCGGAGAGGTCGTAGGCCGACTCGACGAAGTTCGTGATCGCGTAGGTCATCCCGAGGTCCTGCATGTCGGCGAGCGCGCTCGCGACCTGGTCGGGGGTGCCGACCGCCGTGCCGTTGCGGTAGTCGTTGAGAGTGCGCGCCACCGCCTCGTCGGGCACGCCCGCGCCGCGCAGGTGCGACTCGATCCAGCGGAACCGCTCCTCGACCTCGCGCTCGTCGCGCCCGATGACGACGTTGAAGTTCGACGACCGGACGATCGAGTCGAACTCCCGACCGACGTCGGCGCAGTGCTGCTTGAGGATCTCGCTCTTGTGCGCGAAGACGTCGGGCTGGCCGAGGAAGTTCGTGTAGTCGGCGTACTCCGCCGCGATCCGCAGCGTCTTGCGCTCGCCGCCGCCGGCCACCCACATCGGGATGCCGTTGCGCTCGGAGCCCTCGAACGCCGTGCCCTGGAGGGGCCGCGGGAAGCACATCGCCCCGTCGACCTGGTAGTGCTCGCCGTCGAGCGTGGCCGTGCCCGTCGTCCACATCTGCTGCATGATCTCGACGCCCTCGCGCAGCCGCGCCAGGCGCTCGCCCGCACCCGGGAAGCCGTAGCCGTAGGCGCGCCACTCGTGCTCGTACCACCCGGCTCCGATGCCCATCTCGAGCCGGCCCTCGGAGATGACGTCGACCGTCGCCGCGACCTTGGCGAGGTAGGCCGGGTTGCGGTAGCTCATGCACGTGCACATCTGCCCGATCCGCACGCGACCGGTGACACCGGCGAACGCGGCCATGAGCGACCACGCCTCGTGCACCGCCTCCTGCGTCGGGTGCGGCACGGGGTGGAAGTGGTCGAAGACCCAGATCGACTCCCAGTCGCGGATGCCGTCAGCCCGCCGCGCGAGACCGGCCATGACGCCCCAGTGCTGGTCTGGGTCGATGCCGACCAGGTCGTGACGCCAGCCCTGCGGGACGAAGATGCCGAATCTCATGCCCCCACCCAACCCGCACACCCCGTCCCCCGCAAGCCCACCCGCGGGGCATGATGCAGAGGTGACGCTTCGACACCGCAACGACCCCGACACGATCCGCGAGCTCCTCAACGACCCCGGCACCTGGGTGGTCGTGGGGCTGAGCACCAACCGGAGGCGGCCGGCATACGGCGTCGCCCAGTGGCTCAAGCACGAGCTGCACAAGGGGATCATCCCGGTCCACCCCAAGGCCGAGACCGTCCACGCCGAGCAGGGCTACGCGAGCCTCGCGGACATCCCGGACCAGGACGTCAAGGTCATCGACTGCTTCGTCAACTCCGAGCACGTGGGTGCCGTGGTCGACCAGGCCATCGAGCACAAGGACCGGCTCCAGATCGACGCCATCTGGATGCAGCAGGGCGTCGTCGACACCGCCGCGGCCGAGCGCGCCCGCAAGGCCGGGCTCGAGGTCGTCATGGACACGTGCCCGCGCATCGAGTGGCCGCGGGTCCGCGGCGAGGGCTCGGCCCGCTAGGAGGTCAGGAGCGGCGGCGTTCGCGCAGGGCGGCGCCCTTGGCGTGCGCCTCGTCGCGCAGCGTCGTGCGGAACTCACCCATCGCGACGCGGATCCGGGCCGCCTCCTCGCCCTCGCCGGCGCCGAGGATGCGGGCCGCGAGCAGCCCGGCGTTGCGCGCCCCGCCGACCGAGACGGTCGCGACCGGCACGCCGCCGGGCATCTGGACGATGGAGAGCAGCGAGTCCATGCCGTCGAGGTACTTCAGCGGCACGGGCACGCCGATGACCGGCAGTGAGGTGACCGACGCGAGCATGCCGGGCAGGTGCGCCGCTCCCCCGGCGCCGGCGATGATGACGCGCAGACCGCGCTCCTCCGCCTGCTGTCCGTAGGCGACCATCTCGTCGGGCATGCGGTGCGCCGAGACGACGTCGACCTCGTGGGCGATGCCGAAGTCGTCGAGGGCCGTCGACGCGGCCTCCATGACCGGCCAGTCGCTGTCGCTGCCCATGACGACGCCGACGACCGGCGTCCCTGCGGCGCTGCTGCTCGTGCTGGTCATTCGGTGATCGCTCCCTCGATGTAGTCGGCCGCGTGCCGCGCCCGCTCGCGCAGGTCGGCGAGGTCGTCGCCGCTGACGTTGACGTGCCCGATCTTGCGACCCGGGCGGACCCCCTTGCCGTAGAGGTGCGCCTTGACCTCGGGGTCGCGCGCCATGACATGACGGTATGCCGGGTAGAGGTCGCTGTGGTGTCCGCCGAGGACGTTGCCCATGACGGTCCAGCGGTGCCGCGAGCGCGGTGAGCCCAACGGCAGGTCGAGGACCGCGCGCAGGTGCTGCTCGAACTGGCCGGTGACCGCGCCGTCCATCGACCAGTGACCGCTGTTGTGCGGGCGCATCGCGAGCTCGTTGACGACGAACTCGCCGCCCGGCAGCTCGAACATCTCGACGGCGAGGACACCGGTGACGCCCAGCTCGCCGGCGACGCGGAGCCCGGCCTCGGTGGCGCGGGCCGCGAGGTCGTCGTCGAGGTCCGGAGCCGGGGCGATGACCTCGGTGCAGATGCCGTCCGTCTGGACGGTCTCCACGACCGGCCACGCCGCGGCCTGCCCGGAGGGGCTGCGGGCGAGGAGGACGGCGATCTCGCGGGTGAAGGGGACCTTCTCCTCGAGGAGCAGCGGTGAGTCCTCACCCGCGGCGCGCTCGAGCCAGTCGGTCAGCTCGTCGGCGGACCCGACGACGCGCACTCCCTTGCCGTCGTAGCCGCCGCGCGGCGTCTTCGCGACGAGGGGCCAGCCGACCTCGTCACCGAACGCGGTGACCTCGTCGACGGTGAGCGCCGACGCCCAGCGGGGGCACGGGACGCCGAGGTCGGTGAGGCGGGCGCGCATCTGCAGCTTGTCCTGGGCGAAGACGAGCGCCTCGGGGCTCGGGTGCATGACCGTCCCGGCGTCGGCGAGCGCCGCCAGGACGTCGGCGGGGACGTGCTCGTGGTCGAAGGTGACGACGTCGCACTCGGCGGCGAAGGCGAGCACGGCCTCGGCGTCGTCGTGCGCGCCGACCGGGGCCGACGGGATGACGAGGGCGGCGCTGGCGTCGGGCGCCTCGGCGAGCACGCTGAGCGTGACACCGAGCTCGGCCGCCGGAGCCGCGCACATCCGGGCGAGCTGACCACCTCCGATGATGCCGACGACGGGGAATCCTCCGGGGGCACGCAGCGGGGCAGTCACCCCCGGAGGATATCGGCGGGTCGTGGGCGGACGGCATACGGGCGGGTTTCGGCGGCTACGCTCGGCCGGTGACGTCCACGACCCCCGCCGGGGGGCTCCTCGACCGGCTCCGCGGAGCCATCGACGTCCTCTACCGCGAAGCGATCAAGTTCGGCGTCATCGGCCTGCTCGCCTTCGTCGTGGACATGGGGACGTTCAACGTCCTGCGCCGGACCCTCCTCGACGAGAAGCCGACGGCCGCGGTCATCGTCTCGGCGTCGGTCGCGACGGCGTTCGCCTGGGTGGGCAACCGCATGTGGACCTTCCGGCACCGGCGCAACCGGCCGGTGCACCACGAGGCCGCCCTCTTCGCGGGGACCAACGGCGTCGCCCTCGTCATCCAGGCCGCCGCGATCGCCTTCGTCCACTACGTGCTCGAGCTCGACTCGCTCACGGCCGACAACATCACCAAGGTCGGTGCCATCGGCCTCGGGACGCTCTTCCGCTTCTGGGCCTACCGGAAGTTCGTCTTCGCCGGGGAGCCGATCGACGAGGACACCTCGCCGCTCGCGGACCTGCACCCGCGCCACGACCGCTGACGCGGCTGACGTCAGTCGGCCTCGGAGAGGAAGACGGCGAAGACGGCCGGCTGGGTGCTCACGAGCTCGAGCCGGCCGCCGTTGTCCTCGGCGAGGTCGCGCGCGAGAGTGAGACCCAGGCCCGAGCCGGTGGACGACACCGAGCGCTCGAAGATGTGCGGGGCCAGCCCGGGGTCGACGCCCTCGCCCTCGTCGCCGAGCTCGATGACGACCGAGGGTCCGGTGCGGCGGGCCGCGATGTCGACGGTGCCGCGACCGTGGGCGAGTGCGTTCTCGACGAGGGTGGAGAGGATCTGGGCGAGGGCGACCGGCGTCGCGCGGACCCGCAGCCCGCGCTCGCCGTGGATGCGCATGCTCCGCTTCGACGAGGCGAAGGCCGGCTGCCACTCGCGCTGGAGCGAGGCGAGGACGGCGTCGAGCGAGACGCTCGGCCGGGTCGGGTCGCTCACCCGCGAGCGCCCCATGAGGTCGTCGACGACCTTGCTCAGGCGCTCGACCTGCTCGATCGCGACCTGGGCCTCCTCCTGGACCACGCCGAGGTCGTCGGTCGAGGCGATCTCGTCGAGCCGCATGAGCAGTGCGGTGAGCGGGGTGCGCAGCTGGTGGGAGGCGTCGGCCGCGAAGTCGCGCTCGGCGGCGAGGTTGCGGGTCACCTGGTGCGCGCTGCGCGACAGGACGTCGCTGATCCGGTCGAGCTCGCCGATCCCCGAGTCGAGCGGCATGAAGCGGGACTCGCCGGCGCCGAGGCGCTCGGCCCGAGCGGCGAGCTCGGTGAGCGGGTCACCGAGGAGCTTGGCCCGCCGCTGGGCCACGAACCACCCGGCCGCCAGGCCGCAGAGGACGAGCACGAGGACGAACCCGGTGACGAGGAGCACTCCGGACGCACCCGTCGTGCGTGCGACCACCTCCGAGCGGCTGGCCGAGGGTGCGAGCGTGACGAGGACGCCGACGACGAGGATCGGGATGCCGAAGATCGCCAGCGCCGCGCCGACCGCGGCGAGCGTGGACCTCAGGAGGAGTCGACGCATCGAGCGTCATTCCCCCGCGGGGTCGAACCGGAAGCCGACGCCCCGGATGGTCGTGATGTAGCGGGGCTGCATCGCGTCGTCGCCGAGCTTCTTGCGCAGCACCGAGATGTGCATGTCGAGGGTCTTGGTCGAGCCGTACCAGGCCGTCTCCCAGACCTCGCGCATGAGCTGCTCGCGCGAGATGACCTTGCCCTGGTTGCGCGCGAGCACGCGCAGCAGCTCGTACTCCTTGGCGGTCAGCTGGATCTCCTCGCCGTGGAGGAAGACCCGCCGCGACTCGGTGTCGACGCGCACGTCGACCTCACCGGGAACCGGCGCCTCGGGGATGCCCCGGCGCAGCAGGGCGCGGGAGCGGGCGAGCAACTCGGCGAGCCGGAAGGGCTTGGTGACGTAGTCGTCGGCGCCGGCGTCGAGGCCGACGACCGTGTCGACCTCGTCGGCGCGGGCGGTGAGGACGAGGACCGGCACGGTGTAGCCCTCGCCCCGGAGCCGGCGACACACCTCGAGACCGTCCATCGTCGGCAGGCCGAGGTCGAGGACGACGAGGTCGGGGTTGTCGCGCGCGGCCTCGAGGGCCTCGCGCCCGTCGTTGCGGACCTCGACCTCGTAGCCCTCACGGCGCAGCGCGCGGGCGAGGGGCTCGGAGATCGCCGGGTCGTCCTCGGCGAGCAGCACACGGGTCATGCGGCGATGCTAGTGGTGGGACGCGGTTCACGCGTGGTGGTCCCAGGGTCGCGCGCGCCGCGCCCCGGTCGAGCGGGCCAGCTCGAAGGGGCGCACCTCGCCGATCCCGCGCAGGTGCCGCGGGCGCTGCTCGACCATCGAGAAGCCCGACAGGGCGGCGAGACGGCGCGCGACCTCGTCGTCGACGAAGACGCGTCCGGGCGGCGTCACCGCGGTGAGGCGGCTCGCGCGGTTGACCGTCGTGCCGAAGACGTCGCCGAGCCGGCTGATGACCTTGCCCGAGGCCATGCCGACCCGCACGTCGGGCAGCAGCGGGTCCTCGGCCATCGAGTCGACGAGGTCGAGGCCGATCGCCGCGGCCGCGTCGGCCTCGGCGTGCACGAAGAGCACCTCGTCGCCCACGGTCTTGATGATCCGTCCGCCATGGGTCGTCACGACGTCGCTCGCGAGCTCCTCGAAGCGCTGGACGAGCGTGCCCAGCTGCCGCTCCGTCATCCGCCGCACGAGCGTCGTGAAGGAGACGAGGTCGGCGAACCCGACGACCCGCAGCGGCGCGCTCGGGTCGTGGTCGGTGTCGCGCGCGTCCTCGAGCATGCGGGTGATCGCGGAGGTGAGGTGGCGCCTCCAGACATAGACCATGAGCGGCTCGAGCTGGTCGACGAGGTCGGCGAGCTGGGTGGCCGCGGCCTCGGCGACGCTCCGCTCGGGGACGGCGCGGGCGTCCTTCTCACCGATCTCGGCCTCCTGGTCGGCCGGTGTGAGGTACTCCGCCACGAGCTGGGTCTGCCACACGGCGAGGCGGTCGGAGGTGCGGGCGAAGGCCCGGGCCATCGACAGGGCGAGGTCCTCGTCGAGGTCGTTGTCGCGCACGAGGTCGGAGACCCGGATGAGCGCCCCGAGGTCGGCCTCGGTGAACATCACCTCCTCGTCGTCGACGATCTGGAAGCCGAGGGCGTGCCAGAGCTTGCGGGCCGACTGCACCGACACCGAGGCCTCGCGGCTGATCTCGCGGCGGCCCATCGTCGCGCGACGTCCGAGGAGGCGCTCCTCGATCTCGGCCTCGAGGTCGCGGGGCTGCTCGGGCACGTGGACCCTCCTCGGGGGCTCGCGGGACTCAGCGGACGTGGACGACGTCACCAGCAGCCACGGCACGCGTGCCGGACCCCGTCGTCAGGGACAGTCTGCCGTCTGGGTCGACGTCGGTGGCCACACCCGTGATCTCCGAGCCCGGCAGCAGCACCCTCACCTGCCGGCCCACGGTGTCGCACGCCGCGACGTAGGCCGAGCGGACGGCATACGGGTCCGCCTCGAGGTTGCCCAGAAGCGTTGCGAGAGAACGAAGGTATGCCGTGAGCACGGCTTCGCGGCCCACTCCCGGAGCGCCGGCGAGACGGAGCGAGGTGGCGGTGTCGACCGGCAGGTCGACCCGCTCCTGGTCGATGTTGACACCCGTGCCGACCACGACGCCGCCAGGTGTGAGCTCGGCGAGGATGCCCGCGACCTTGCGCGAGCCGTCGGCCGGCAGCAGGAGGTCGTTGGGCCACTTGAGCGCGACCTCGACCCCGGATACGGACGTGAGCGCGTCGCGCAGGGCCAGGCCGGCGACGAGCGGCACCCAGCCGAGCGGCGCGCGCGCCGGGCGGGGCACGAGGACGCTCGCGGCGATGCTCGTGCCCGGCGCCGTCGACCACGCCCGGTCGAGCCGGCCGCGGCCCTGCGTCTGCTCCTCCGCGGTGACCACGCGCCACGGTCGCGGGTCGTCCGCCAGCACCGCGTTGGTCGACCCCACGCTGTCGCGCACGTCGGCCGGCAGCCACGGCGGGCCCGGTGTGATGAGGGACGCATCCATCGGGCGGGAGGCAGCAGGAAGGGTCACGGGGTCAAGGCTAGAGTCGCCTCCATGGCGCAGACCGACACCCAGCCCACGGGCGGAACCGACCTCCCCGCTGCGGACACCGGCATCGACATCCACACCACCGCGGGCAAGCTCGCGGACCTCAAGCGGCGGGTCGGCGAGGTCGCCCACGCCGGCTCCGAGCGTGCGGTCGAGAAGCAGCACGCGCGCGGCAAGAAGACCGCCCGCGAGCGCCTCGAGATGCTCCTCGACGAGGGCTCGTTCGTCGAGATGGACAAGTACGCCCGGCACCGCTCGGTCGCCTTCGGCCAGGACGCGAACCGGCCCTACGGCGACGGCGTCGTCACCGGCTACGGCACCGTGGACGGTCGCACGGTTGCGGTCTTCGCGCAGGACTTCACCGTTTTCGGCGGCTCGCTCGGCGAGGTCTTCGGCGAGAAGATCACCAAGGTCATGGACTTCGCGATGAAGGTCGGCTGCCCCGTCGTCGGGCTCAACGACTCCGGTGGCGCGCGCATCCAGGAGGGCGTCGTGTCGCTCGGCCTCTACGGCGAGATCTTCCGCCGCAACGTCCACGCGTCCGGCGTGATCCCGCAGGTCTCCCTCATCATGGGCCCGTGCGCCGGCGGGGCGGTCTACTCCCCCGCCGTCACCGACTTCACCGTCATGGTCGACCAGACCTCGCACATGTTCATCACCGGACCCGACGTCATCAAGACGGTCACCGGCGAGGACGTCGGCTTCGAGGAGCTCGGCGGCGCCCGGACCCACAACTCCAAGTCCGGTGTCGCGCACTACATGGGCACCGACGAGGAGGACGCCGTCGAGTACGTCAAGGCGCTGCTGTCCTACCTCCCGTCCAACAACATGGAGGAGCCGCCGACCTTCGGTGACGAGGAGCTCTCGCTCGAGGTCACCGACACCGACCGGGCGCTCGACCGGATCATCCCGGACAGCCCCAACCAGCCCTACGACATGCACCAGGTCATCGAGACCGTGCTCGACGAGGGCGAGTTCCTCGAGGTCGCACCGCTCTTCGCGCCCAACATCATCTGCGGTTTCGGCCGCGTCGAGGGGCGCTCGGTCGGCGTCGTCGCCAACCAGCCCATGCAGTTCGCGGGGACGCTCGACATCGACGCCTCCGAGAAGGCCGCCCGCTTCGTGCGCACGTGCGACGCGTTCAACGTGCCGGTGCTCACCTTCGTCGACGTGCCGGGCTTCCTCCCGGGCACCGACCAGGAGTGGGACGGCATCATCCGCCGCGGCGCCAAGCTCATCTACGCCTACGCCGAGGCCACCGTCCCGCTCGTCACCGTCATCACCCGCAAGGCCTACGGCGGCGCCTACGACGTCATGGGGTCCAAGCACCTCGGCGCCGACATCAACCTCGCGTGGCCGACCGCCCAGATCGCAGTCATGGGCGCGCAGGGCGCGGTGAACATCCTCTACCGCAAGCAGCTCGCGGCCGCCGCCGAGCGCGGTGACGACGTCGACGCGGCCCGGCAGAAGTTCATCACCGAGTACGAGGACACCCTCGCCAACCCCTACGTCGCGGCCGAGCGCGGCTACATCGACACCGTCATCACCCCGTCGAACACGCGGATGAACGTCACCAAGGCGCTGCGGGCGCTGCGCACCAAGCGCGAGACCCTCCCGCCCAAGAAGCACGGGAACATCCCGCTGTGACCTCTTCGCAGGCTCAGAGCCCAGAGGGACCGGTCATCGAGGTCATCGGCGACGCGACGCCCGAGCAGGTGGCCGCGCTCGTCGCGGTCCTGTCGGCAGCGGCGGGCGCCGCGGTCACGGAGGCGCCGGCGCGGCATACGTCCGCGTGGTCGGCACCGGCCGGTCTCGTCCGTCGCCCCGTCGCTCCCGGCCCCGGCGCCTGGTCGCGATCCCTCCGCGCCTGACCGGAGCGGTCGCGGGATCGAGCCGGTATGCCGTCCGCCCGCCTAGCGGTTCCAGCGGGCGAGCTTGCCCTCGAGGTCGCGCTGGTCGCGATCGGGGAGGACACCTGCGGCGACGACCTCACGGGCCATGTCGACGTCGCCCATCCAGGCCCGGAACGCCATCGGCACGGTGATGCCGTGCCCGGGACGCCAGGCGACCCGGATCTCGTCGCCCGGACGGATTGTCCCCGGCTGCGTGACCGCGAGGTAGGCGCCCGTGCGCCCGCGCTCGGTGAACGCCTTGACCCACCCGCGCACCCCCATGTGGGCCGCGAAGGTCGCGCACGGCACCCGTGGCCCGGTGACGGTGAGGACGACGGACGAGCCGACCCGCCACTGCTCGCCGACGAGCGCGGAGTCGACGTCGAAGCCGGCGGTCGTGAGGTTCTCGCCGAACGAGCCCGGTGCCAGCTCGCGTCCGACGTCGTCACCCCAGCGGTCGAGCTCCTCGCGCGAGAACGCGTAGACCGCCTGGTCGGTGCCACCGTGGTGCTTGCGGTTGACGACCGCGTCGCCCTCGACCCCGCTGCCGCCGACGCCCTTGGGCCCCGGGTCGGCGACGGTGATCTCGTCGGTCGGACGCTTGTCGATGCCCGTGGGGCGGCGGATGACGCCCTCCTTCGGGCGACCGACGTTGACCGAGTGCACGCGTGCTGCCATGACCACGATCCTAGGCAGCAGCGAATCCCCCGGGACAAGCCGGAGGGCGCATGGGTAACGTCCGTCCGGTGACCGACTCCCCCACCACCGCCCCGCTCGAGGCCGCTGCCCCGGCTCGCACGCCCACCGCCGTCGACGCCGTCGCCGAGGCCCACTTCGACGCCGTCATGGAGAGCAGCCCGATCGAGGCGACCTACCTCGGTGTCGACGTGCGCCAGGACGAGCTCGACGACTTCTCTCCCGACGGCTACCGCGCCCGGGCCGACCTCGCCCGCGCCACCCTCGCCCGGCTGGAGACGGTCGAGCCCGACGACGACATCGACCGGGTCACGGTGGCCGCGATGCGCGAACGCCTCCGCCTCGACATCGACATCCACGAGGCCGGGCTCGACCAGTGCGACCTCAACGTCATCGCCTCGCCGATGCAGTCGGTGCGCGACGTCCTCGACCTCATGCCGACCGACACCGAGGAGCAGTGGGCGACCATCACCCGTCGCCTCGGTGCCATCCCACGCGCGCTCGAGCAGTGGCAGGGCTCCCTCCTCGCCTCCGTCGACGCCGACCCGACCCGCATCTCGGCCCGCCGCCAGGTCGAGTCGTGCATGGTCCAGTGCGACGACCTCGTCGGCGACGCGGGCTTCTTCGCGACCTTCACCGGGCGCGCCCGCACGCAGGACGGGGAGCCGCTGCCCGAGGCCCTCGCCGCCGACCTCGACGCCGCCGGGCGGCGTGCCGCCGACGCCTACGCCGGGCTCAAGACCTTCCTCGGCGAGCAGATCCTCCCGCGTGCCCGCGAGGAGGACGCCGTGGGTCGCGAGCACTACGAGCTCGCCAGCCGGCACTTCCTCGGCGCGACGGTCGACCTCGAGGAGACCTACGCCTGGGGTCAGGAGGAGACCGCGCGGATCGCCGCCGAGATGCAGCGCACCGCCGAGCGCATCCTCCCCGGCTCGACCGTCAAGGAGGCGATGGCCCACCTCCACGAGGACCCGGCCTACCGGCTCCACGGCACCGATGCGCTCCAGGCGTGGATGCAGACCAAGGCCGACGAGGTCATGGACCTGCTCGACGGCACCCACTTCGACATCCCCGGGCCGGTCCGCACCATCGAGTGCCGGATCGCCCCGACCCACACCGGCGGCATCTACTACACCGGCCCCAGCGAGGACTTCACCCGCCCCGGCCGCATGTGGTGGTCGGTGCCCAAGGGCGTCGAGACCTTCGGCACGTGGGCCGAGCTGAGCACCGTCTACCACGAGGGCGTCCCGGGCCACCACCTCCAGGTCGCGCAGACGACCTACCGTGCCGAGCTGCTCAACCGCTGGCGCCGGATGCTCTGCTGGGTGAGCGGCCACGGTGAGGGCTGGGCGCTCTATGCCGAGCGGCTCATGGTCGAGCTCGGCTTCATGGACGACCCCGGCAACTACCTCGGGTTCCTCGACGCCCAGTCGCTGCGCGCTGCCCGCGTCGTCCTCGACATCGGCATCCACTGCGGCTTCGAGGCGCCCGAGGAGGTCGGCGGCGGCGACTGGACCTATGACAAGGCGTGGCAGTTCCTCTCGGCCCACGCCGGCAACGACGAGGCCTCGCTGCGCTTCGAGCTCGACCGCTACCTCGGCTGGCCGGGCCAGGCCCCGAGCTACAAGATCGGTGAGCGCATCTGGATGCAGCTGCGCGACGAGACCGCAGCCGCCCAGGGCGACGCCTTCGACCCCAAGGCCTTTCACCGCCGCGCGCTCGACGTCGGCTCGGTCGGCCTCGACGTCCTCGTCGAGGCCATGCGCGCCTGACGGGCCGACCGCACCCCACACGCAGGTATGCCGTCCGCCCACGTGGGCGGACGGCATACCTTCGTCTGTCAGTCGCGGTGCGGGAGAGGCGTGCTCACCAGATCGCCCAGCAGCCGTTGGACTGCGGGAGGCCGGCGAAGCGAGCCTCGAAGAACGCATAGCTCTCCGTGGACGACGGCGCAACGCCACCGACGTGGAGCGGCACGACGTTGGTCGACAGCCGCACATTGGCACCCCTCGCGCACCAGTCCTTGGCGAGCTGGCGGCCCACGGCATACGGAATGACGTCGTCGAGCCCCGAGTGCGAGATGAGCACGGGTACGGCCGGCTTGACGCGGCCGATCCGGTTGTCGGCGACGATCGAGGCGAACGGTTCCTCGGCGAGGTAGGCCGTGAGCGGGCGACCGTCACGGGTGAGGGTGCTCGACGTCTGGAAGGCAGCCGAGGCGAGGTCGAAGACGCAGTGGTTCTCGGTCGCCGCGGCGACGGCGCGGCCCTTGTCGTTGAGGTAGGAGCCGATGTCGACGCCGTAGCCCGCCGAGAGCCCGAGGAGCGCGAAGTTGAGGAACTCGGCATAGAGGCTGCCGTCGAGGTTGGCCGCGACCTTGGTGAGGTCCGCGGGCGGGGCTCCGGCGAGCGCACCCTTGACCCGGAGCTCGGGCGCGTAGGCCGGCGCGAGCTCGGCGGCCGCCGCCGTGGCGCCGCCGCCCTGCGAGTAGCCGTAGAGCCCGACCGGCGTCGACGCGGTGAGCGAGGTCCCGCTGCGGCGCAGCGCCGCCCGCGCGATGTCGAGGACCGCCCTGGCCTGCGCGACCCGGTTGACGTAGGTGTGCGTGCCGGGGGTGCCGAGGCCCTGGTAGTCGGTGAGCGCGACCGCGTAGCCGCGGACGAGGTAGCCCTTGAGGAGGTAGTGCTCGTACTCGGTGAGCGTCTCGGCCATCTGCCGCGACGGGGCACAGCGGTCACCCATGCCCTGCGTGCCGACGGCATAGCTGATGAGCGGGCGCGCGCCGAGCCCGACCCACGGCGTCCTCGGCTCGAAGACGGTGCCGGTCACGGCGATGGCTCGGTCGAGCCGGTCGCGGGAGGAGTACATGACGCGCGTCGCGGTGAGGCTGAGGTCGGAGAGCCCGAGGGGGTCGAGGAAGAAGGTCGCGGGCTCGGTGCGGATGACCGTGCCCGGCGTGCCCGGCACGGAGGCCGGTGGCTCGTAGAACGCCGGCCGCGCGGGCTCCGGCGTGTCCGTGACGGTCGTGGCGCCGGCGGTGCCGGGCACCGAGTCCGGGCCGGCCGAGGCGGGCGCGGCCAGAGCGGCGAGCAGGCCGAGGGCGGCGAGCGGGACGAGGGTCCGGCGGAACACGCGTGACGTCATTGTCAGCCTTCGTTCGGTGGAGGCGCCGCCCCGACGGCGGCGCCTCCCGCGAAACTACCGATGAGTAACCACTGCCCGCAAGAGATGCGGGCCCGGACGGCGAGTGTGGAGACGTGTGGCCTGCCCCACAATGTGCAGGTGACCCCCGCCCTCACCCTCGTCGCGATCGCCGTCACGGTCATCGTCGTCGCGCGCCTCTGCGCCCCGGTCGGCCTGCCCTCACCGATCGCGCTCCTCCTCGTCGGGCTCGTCGCCTCGGTGCTCCCCTTCGTGCCCGAGGTCTCGCTCGACCCCGACGTCGTCCTCCTCGGCCTTCTGCCACCCCTGCTGTATGCCGCTGCGCGCGGGACGTCGCTCGTCGACATCCGCGCCAACCGCCGTGCGATCCTCGGCCTCTCCGTGGGCCTCGTTCTCTTCACGACCTTCGGTGTCGCGCTCGTCGCGTGGTGGCTGCTCCCGATCCCCTTCGCCGTCGCCGTCGCACTCGGCGCCATCGTCGCTCCCCCGGACGCGGTCGCCGCGACCGCCGTCGCCCGCGGCATCGGGCTGCCCCGGCGGGTGACGACGATCCTCGAGGGCGAGTCGCTCCTCAACGACGCGACCGCCCTCGTGACCCTTCGCACGGCCATCGCGGCGGCGGGGCTGGCGACGTCGCACCACGGCTTCGCCTCGCACGGCGAGGTCTCCGTCGGGTCGGTGGCCCGCGACTTCGGGCTCGCCGTCGTCGGCGGCGTCGGCGTGGGCTGGGTCGTGTTCCTCCTCATCGGCCTCATCCGCAAGCACCTCACGGAGGCGTCCGCGGACACCGCCCTGTCGTTCACGGCGCCGTTCCTGTCCTACCTGCCCGCCGAGCTGCTCGGTGCGAGCGGCGTCCTCGCCGTCGTGACGACCGGCCTCATGCTCGCGCACAAGGCCCCGGTCCTGCAGTCGGCGGCGTCCCGGCTCAGCGAGCGCGTCAACTGGGCGAGCCTCACTTTCCTGCTCGAGAACACCGTCTTCCTGCTCATCGGCCTCCAGCTGTCGCGGCTCGTGACGGACGTTCGGGCCAGCGAGATCTCGCTCGGTCGGGCGACGGTCGTGGGGCTCGCAGTGCTCGTCGCGGTGCTCCTGCTGCGCCCGCTCTGGATCTTCCCGTTCACGTGGGTCACCGGACGGTTCGGGTCGGACGAGCGCGCCCCCGTCGACGTGCCGAGCACCGCGGTCACGTCGTGGGCCGGGATGCGCGGCGTCGTCACCCTCGCCGCCGCCCTCACCCTGCCCGAGTCGACCGACCACCGACCCACGCTCGTCCTCATCGCTCTCATCGTCACCGTCGGCACGCTCGCCCTGCAGTCCTCGACCCTGCCGATGCTCGCCCGCGCGCTCGACGTGCGTGGCCCGGACCCGCGTGAGGACGCCCTGCAGGAGGCCACCGTGGTCCGGGCGACGACCGGTGCGGGACTGCGGGCGCTCGACGCGCTGCCCGACGTCGACCCGGACGTCCGGCGCGACCTCCACAGCAGCGCGGAGCTGCGCGTCAACCAGATCTGGGAGCGGCTGGGCACCTTGGGTCCCCGGGACGAGGAGACGCCCAGCGAGGTGAGGCGACGGCTGCGCACCGTGATGCTCGACGCCGAGCGGGCCGAGCTCCTCCGGATCCGGGACGAGGACGAGGTCGACCACGAGATCCTCTCCGGCGTCATGAACCAGCTCGACGCCGAGGAGGCGGCGCTGTCGTGGAGCACCGCACGGACGGCCCGGTTGCGTGACGCGGAGCTGCGCGCCCCGGACCAGGTGGCGACGGCATGTGAGCACCTCGAGTCCGAGCCGGACTGCGCGGTGCCCAGCACCTCCGAGGGCTGCGTGGACTGTCTGCGCGAGGGCCTCACGTGGGTGCACCTGCGGATCTGCACCCGCTGCGGCAACGTCGGCTGCTGCGACTCCTCCCAGGGTCGGCACGCGAGCCGGCACTTCGGGGCGAGCCGTCACCCGGTCATGCGGTCGCTCGAACCGGGCGAGGCGTGGCGCTGGTGCTTCGTGGACCAGGCGCTCGGCTGACCGACAACGGATGGTCCGGCCGGCGGCGAGAGGTCTCCGGCCGATGGCTTGGTCAGCCGGCGGAACGTCCGCCGGTGCCGAAGACGTCGAAGAGCCGGCCCAGCATCGAGTCGTCGTCGTCCTCGCTCGGGGACGGCTTGGGCGAGGACGAGGGCGTCGGCCTCGGCGACCGCGGGCCCCTGGTGGGGCCGGACGTCTCGGTGTCACCGGGCCCGGTCGAGGTCGTCGGCGGTGCCGGGCGGCTCACCGACCGCGAGGCCGGCGTCGAGCGACTGGCGTCGGGGGTCGCCGTGGTGGCGCTCGGAGCGGAGGCGCTCGGCGTGCCGTCGTGCGTCTCGTCGAGGGACGGCGAGGACGAGCCGGTCGGCTCCGAGCCCACCGTCGACGTCTCGGGCCCACTCGGGGTCGTCACGGACGGCGACGCAGCCGACGGGGAGGACTGCGCGGCGGCCTGGGCTGCGGGCAGCCGGTCGGCCTCGAGGGTCTGACGGACCTCGGCGGCCGCCCCGACGAGGACCAGCGCGGTCCCCAGCACGAGGACCCGTCGGGTCGTCGTGAGGGCACGGGTGCGGTCACGTCGTGTCGTCGGTCGCATGCACACTTCCTGTTCGTCGTTCGGTCGTCCCCTGCGGGTCTTCTTCACACAAACGCCCAACACCATACGGTGTGGGACGTGTCAGCACACCTTCCGGTCGTCACTGCCCTCGTCCTCGCCTCTGCCTCGCCCGCTCGCCTCGCGACGCTCCGCGCCGCCGGGGTCGAGCCCCACGTGCACGTGAGCGACGTCGACGAGGACGCCGCCGTCGCGTCCGCCGAGAAGGTCCACGGGCCGCTCGAGCCGGCCGATGTCGCGCTGCTCCTCGCACGGGCCAAGGCCGAGGCCGTGGCCGGCGCCCGGCGTGGGGGCGACGAGCCCGAGTGCCTCGTGCTCGGCTGCGACTCGGTGCTCGAGCTCGCCGGAGAGGTGCACGGCAAGCCCGCCGACGCGGCCGAGGCGACCGAGCGGTGGCGCCGGATGCGCGGCCGGTCCGGCGTGCTCCACACCGGGCACTGGGTCGTCGACGACCGGAGCCCCGACGACGGCGGCACCCGCGGCAGCCTCGGCGCCACTGCGTCGACCACCGTGCACTTCGCCGACCTCGAGGACGACGAGATCGCCGCCTACGTCGCGACCGGCGAGCCGCTGCGCGTCGCCGGCGCCTTCACCCTCGACGGGCTCGGCGCGCCCTACGTCACGGCGATCGAGGGCGACCCCTCGAACGTCGTCGGCGTCTCGCTCCCGCTCCTGCGCGAGCTCCTCGCGGAGCTGGGCGTGGCGTGGCGGGACCTGCGCACCGACTGACCGGAGCGAGCCACGACGCAGGTATGCCGTGGCGCACGAGGTGCGCCACGGCATACCGAGGCGTGGTCAGCGGGTGGACGCGACGGCTGCCTGGGCGTCGACGACGCCGTAGCCGTAGAGCGGGCTGAACTGGCCGCGCAGGCCGACGACCGGGGTGCGGGCCGTCGTGAGGATGGCCTGCTCGGTCTGGTCGACCGTGCGCCCCTGCGCGAGCAGGAGCGCGGCGACACCGGCGACGTGCGGCGTCGCCATCGAGGTGCCGGCGAAGGCGTCGTAGCCGGCGGCACCGCAGCTGCTCGTGGCCTCGGTCGGGACGGTGGACCACACGTCGTCGTCGCAGGCGCCGAAGGCGAAGCCGCCGGGGGCCGACACGACCTTGAGGTCGGGCTTGATCGGGAGCTCCGAGAAGGCCGAGCGCAGCTCGTTCTTGTCGGTCGAGCCGACGCAGATGCCGGTGCTCGAGAATCCGGGGCTCGTGCAGGCGATCGTCGAGGTGTTGCCGGCGGCGATCACCGAGACCGCGCCCTTGGTGCGCGCGTAGTCGATGGCGTCCTCGACGTCGGTGTCGAGACCGGCGATCGAGAGCACCTGCGTGCCCGGGAGCGAGCCGAGCGAGAGGTTGATGACGTCGGCGCCGTGGTCGGCCGCCCAGCGGATGCCATTGGCGATGTCGGTGGTCGTGCCCGAGCCGTCCTCGAGGACCTTGATCGGCATGATCTTCGCGTCGGGGGCCACGCCGGCGACGCCCGTGCCGTTGCCGGTGATCGCGGCGGCGATGCCGGAGACGTGGGTGCCGTGCGAGTCGACGTCCTGGCCGACCCCGTCGGTGCCCTTCCAGTTGCCGTCGCTGCAGACCGTGACCTTCGCACCGCAGTCGACGAAGGTCGCGCCGGGCACGAGCTTGGCCGCGAGGTCGGGGTGAGAGAGGTCGACGCCGGTGTCGACGACGGCGATCGTCGCGCCGGCTCCGCGGGAGGTCGGCCACGCCTGCTCGGCACGGACCTGGGTGAGGCCCCACTGCTTGGAGCGCAGCGGGTCGTTGGTGGCCGCGCCGGCAGGAGCGGCGGTCGCGACGACGGCGGCGAGACCGACGGCGCCGACGAGGGCAGTGGTGCGGCGAGGTGCGCGCATCAGGGGAACCTTTCGCTGGGATCAGCCTCGACCGTGAGGCCTGACCCCTGCCAAGTTACCGACGGAAACCATGAAGATGGGGCTCGGGACCCGGCGATTCCGACGACGTGGGACGGCTCACACACGCCTCACCCCGGCGTCACACCGGAGGGATGCCGCGCCTCTTCGTCGCGAAGTGGCGGTCGCGGTGGGCGGCGTAGCGCAGCCGGCGGACGAGCTCGTCCCGCAGGTCCTCGGGCTCGACGACGTGGTCGATGACGAGGTCGGCGGCAAGGCGCTCGAGGTCGACGTCCTCCTCGTACTCGGCCCGGCGGGCGGCGACGAAGGCGTCGCGCGCCTCCGGCCCCTCCGCCGCCTCGACCTCGGCGATCTTGTTGGCGTAGACAGCGTTGACCGCGGCCTCGGGCCCCATGACGGCGATGCGGGCGGTCGGCAGGGCGAGCGTGGCGTCGGGACCGAAGCCGGGACCACCCATGGCATAGAGCCCCGCGCCGTAGGCCTTGCGGACGACGACGCAGAACTGCGGCACCGTCGCCGACGACACGGCCGAGACCATCTTGGCGCCGTGCCGGATGATGCCGCCCCGCTCCACCTCGGAGCCGATCATGAAGCCGGGGACGTCGGCGAGGTAGACGAGCGGGATCGAGTAGGCGTCACAGAGCCAGATGAACCGGGCGGCCTTGTCGGCGCTGTCGGTGAAGAGGACCCCGCCCTTGACCATCGAGTTGTTGGCGAGGATTCCGACGGTCTCGCCGTCGATGCGGCCGAGCCCGACGACGAGCTCGGCAGCGAAGAGCGGCTTGATCTCGAAGAAGCTGTCGTCGTCGACGAGGCCGTCGATGACCTCGTGGACGTCGAAGGGCTGGCTCTCGCGCTCCGGGACCGACGCGCGGGTGAGGGGCGCGCTCGGCTGCTCCACGGCATACGAGGGCAGGGGTGAGCGCCAGTTCTGCGGCATGTAGGAGAAGTAGAGGCGGGCGAGCTCGATGGCCTCCGCGTCGTCGGAGGCGAGGATGTCGCCGACGCCCGAGACGGTGCAGTGCATGCGCGCGCCGCCCATCTCCTCGAGCGAGACCTTCTCGCCGACGACCATCTCGGCCATGCGGGGGCTGCCGAGGTACATCGACGCGTTGCCCTCGACCATGATGAGCAGGTCGGTGAAGCTCGGGATGTAGGCGCCGCCGGCCGCTGACGGGCCGAAGAGGCAGCAGATCTGCGGGACCTTGCCCGAGAGCGCGACCTGGTTGTGGAAGATCCGGCCCGCGCCGCGGCGCCCGGGGAACATCTCGACCTGGTCGGTGATGCGGGCACCGGCGGAGTCGACGAACCAGAAGACGGGAAGCTCCTCGCGCAGCGCCATCTCGGTCGCCCGCACGATCTTCTCGACGGTGCGCGAGCCCCACGAGCCGGCCTTGACGGTCGGGTCGTTGGCGATGACGACCACCGGCCGGCCGTCGACCGTGCCGCGTCCGGTGACGACGCCGTCGGCCGGCAGGCCTGACGCGAGCGCGTTGGCGTAGCGGCCGTCCTCGACGAACGAGCCCTCGTCGACGAGGAGCGCGATCCGGTCGCGGACATAGAGCTTGCCCTGCGAGGCCAGCTTCGCGGCGGCCTTCTCGGGGGCGCTCGCGGAGGCCGTGTGGGCGGCCTCGAGACGGGCGCGGACGTCGGCGACCCGAGGGTCGCTGGACGGGTTCGAGGACTCGCTCACCGGCATACCCTCACTCTTTCAGTCGGGCGGACGATCAGGCGGTCGGGAGACCGAGGTGGCGCGCGATGACCATGCGCTGCACCTCGCTCGTGCCCTCGCCGATCTCGAGGATCTTGGCGTCGCGGTAGAACCGGGCGACGGGGTACTCCTCCATGAAGCCGTTGCCACCGAAGACCTGCGTCGCGATCCGGGTCGCGGAGACGGCCGCCTCGCTCGTGTAGAGCTTGGCGATCGCCGCGGCCTTCTTGACCTCGGCGACCGAGCGGCGACCGGCGTCGTGCTCGTCCTTGAGCCAGGCGGCCTTGTAGGTGAGCACGCGGCTCGTCTCGGCCATAACGGCGAGGTCGGCGAGCTGGAACGAGATGCCCTGGTTGACCGCGATCGGCTTGCCGAACGCCGTGCGCGACGACGCGTATGCCGTGCTCTCGGCGAGCATGCGCTCGATGAGTCCCAGCGCGAGGGCGGAGATGGCGATGCGCCCGTCGTCGAGGGTCTTGAGGAACTGCTTGAAGCCGCTCCCCTGCTCGCCGAGGAGGTTGGCCGCCGGGACGCGGGCCCCGGCGAAGCTGAGGCCGTGTGTGTCCGAGATGTGCCAGCCGAGCTTGTGGTAGGGCTCCTCGACGGTGAATCCCGGTGTGCCAGAGGGGATCATGATCGCGCTGATCTCGGGACGGCCCTTGTCGTCGGTGCCGGTGCGCGCCGTGACGGTGACGACCGAGGTGATGTCGGTGCCGGAGTTCGTGATGAACGCCTTGGCGCCGTCGACCACCCACTCGTCGCCGTCGCGGACGGCCTTGGTGCGGGTGGCGCCGGCGTCCGACCCGGCGTCGGGCTCGGTGAGGCCGAAGCCCGCGAGCGCGCGGCCGGCGACGAGGTCGGGCAGCCACTGCTGCTTCTGCTCGTCGGTGCCGTAGCTGAGGATCGGGTTGATGCCGAGGCCCACCCCGGCGCTGAGCGTGATGCCGATCGACTGGTCGACGCGGCCGAGCTCCTCGATGGCGACGCAGAGGCTGGTGAAGGCACCGCCCTCCTCGGGGTCGAGGCTGCCGCCGAGCTCCTCGGGGACGACGAGCCCGAAGAGGCCGAGGTCACCCATCTTGGGCACGAGGTCGGTCGGGAAGTGCGAGTCGCGGTCCCACTGGGCGACGTGCGGCTCGACCTCGCGCTCGGCGAAGTCGCGCACGACCTTGCGGAAGTCCTCGTGGTCCTGGCTGAGCTCGAACATCGGTGTCCTCTCGTGGCGCGCGTCAGGTCTTGACGTTGACGTCAACGTAAAGCAGCATGTGCGTCCATGGCAAGCCGCGCCGACGACGAGCAGACCTGGACGATCCGTGAGGTCGCCGAGGAGTTCGGCGTGACCCACCGCACCGTCCGGCACTACGAGGAGCTCGGGCTCATCACGCCGGAGCGGCGCGGGACGACACGCGTCTACCGCCGCCGTGACCGCACCCGGCTCGGGCTCATCCTGCGCGGCAAGCGGCTCGGCTTCCCGCTCGACGAGATCCGCACGATCATCGACCTCTACGACGCGCCCCGCGGCCGGCGCAGCCAGCTCGAGTACGTCCTCGGCCAGATCGACGAGCGGCGCGCGGACCTCGAGCAGCGACGACGCGACCTGGACGACGCCTTGACCGAGCTCGCCCGCTTCGAGGAGCGTTGCCGCGAGGACCTGTCGAGGATCCCGAGCTGAGGTCGTCCGGACCTACGCACGGACCCCACCACCACGAGGAGAGCACCATGGACCGCTCGGACGAACCGTCCGCGTTCGCCTGGATCATGTCGGGGACGGTCGCCGTCGTCGTCGCCGGAGGGCTGGGCAAGTTCCTGCTCGACCGGCGGCACGCCAAGGCCGCGCAGGAGGCGGAGGCCGCTGCGGCTGCGGCTGCCGAAGAAGCGGAGCAGGCCGAGTCCGAGGGGCACCCGAGCTGACCCTGCCGGCGCGTCCCGCCCTGCCCGGCGCTCGCACGCTGACGAGGCCGGCGCCCTGAGGAGTAGCGCCGGCCTCGCCGGTTCGGAGGACTTCGGTGGACCGAGCCGGAGCTCCCAGAGGGGAGGGAGCCCCGACCCGGCCGATGGTGGGACCGAGTCAGTCAGCCGCTGCTACGGCAGAGGAGGACTGCTGACGGTGTCGCCGTTGGTGACTGTCAGTGCCGACGTCTCGTGGCAGCTGGCGGGGATGTCGCGCTGGGCGCCGTTGTCACTGTCGTAGCTGACCCGCCACGAGAACGACCCGCTGACGGTCTGCGCCGGCGCGTTGCCGGACGTCACCGTCTGCGGCGATGCACCGGACACGGCCACGCCTTCGGGGGCGTAAGCCGGCGTCCCCTCGCACGTGCCGTTCGTGAAGAACTCAAAGGACACGGTTCCCAAGAGGTTGCCACCGGCCGGGGCCGAGACGGTCACGGAGTCACTCGGCACCCAGGTCTGGGCACTCGTGAGCGAGGACGCCACGGTGTTGACGATGACGTCCTCGTTGGAGTCCGTGCACGCCGTGTTGTGGCTGGTCGGGTTGTTGTTCGGCAGGTTCCCGCTGTACTCCGCCACCCAGTGGTAGGTGCCGTCGAGCGTCGGGACGAACTGCGGCGCGGGGCTGTTGTAGGTGCCGTTGCCGCTGACCGTGACGGCTGCCGAGGTGTAGGCCAGTGACCCACAACCCGAGGTGCTCGGACCGTAGAGCTTGAACACGATGGACCCACCCGCGGCAGCGCCGCCGGTGCCGGTCAGGTTGATGACCGGGTTGGCAGGCTGCGTCGCCAGACCGCTCAGGGTGGCCTGGTCGGAGACACTGTTGCCGAGGAAGACGTCAGGTCCGGCCGAGGTGCTGAGAGTCGGCGTCACGGGGTTGACGACGAAGCATTCCGTCGCGCTGGAGTCGCTCGAGCTCGGGATGCCGCTCTCGGTGTCACCACTGAACGTCGCGCTCCAGCAGTACCTGCCTGCCGAGGTGACGTAGGCCGTCGGCGACAGCAGCGTCACCGGGTAGCTCGTCCCCGTGAGGTTGGTCGAGCCCACTGCCGTGCCGGTCGTCGGGCTGCAGAGTGCGGGTGCGTCGACCTTGCACAGCCGGAAGGAGACCGACCCAGCCGGTGTGGCGGTGCCGCCCGTGACGCTGACGACGGCCGAGTCACGGACCGCGACGACGCCGGTGCCGATGGACAGCCCACCTGCGGGGATGCTGGCGCCACTGCCGTCCTTGGGCGTGGTCACGGTCGCCGAGCTGCAGTTGGTGATCGGCGGAGCCGTGCGCAGGATGGTGTCCTTGTAGTCGGCGGTGTCGGAGTTGCCGGTGACCGTGCTGGGGATGGTGTTGGCGAACACGCGGCACGCGGTGCTTCCGCCGAAGACCGTGTCGGTGAGGTTGACCGCGGCCTCACCGAAGAAGCCGTCCGCACTGTAGGCCGCCTGCGAGACGGTCGCGTTGAGCTGCTGCGGCGCACCGAGCGTCAGGGTGTCCCCAGTGCCCGTCCACGTGCGCAGGAACAGGTCGAGGCTGCCACCCTGCTGGTCCCACAGGATCATGAAGTCGCCGGCCTTGCGGTTGTCCCACGGGTTGCAGTTGGCGATGAGGGCGTCCTGCGACGCGGTCTCGTAGGCGCAGGCAACCGGCGGCTTCTCCTGCATGAACTCGTATGCGATGAAGCCACTGCCGCTGTTGGCGTCGCGCTCCCAGCCGAAGTAGAGCCAGTCCTTGCCGGCCTCACGTTCGGTGTCCAGCCAGGCGCCGCGCAGGTCGACCTGTCCGTTGGGGTTGGTGAGCCCGAGGGTCGGCAGGGCATCGGCGTGGATGACGCCGATCTTCGTCGTGTTGGAGTTGAGCGGCCCGAGCTCCTTGACATTGCCCTCGGGGTCCTCGAGGAAGGTGGTCCCGGCATCTGGGACGTTGCCGTCGATCGTGTAGGGACCATCGGCCGCGAAGGCCTGTGGCAGGAAGAAGCCGACGACGAGGGCGACGACGGAGATCAGGACGGTCGCGAAGCGGCGCGACCGCGACGAGCGCTTCTTTGGGCTCGACGTGCTGGAATACATGCGGTTCCTCATTCCGCCCCTGAGCAGGGGCATGGTCATGCTCGAAATGAGGAGGTCGGGTGCCGGCTCAGGCGACCTCGATGACGCAGTGCGTCAAAGCCCTCGGGCCGCCGGCTCAGCGAGCAAGGGGTGGCTCAGCCACGTCCCTCAGGATGCACCCGTCGGGGTCCCGGCGTCCACGGTTCCACCCGATGGCGGCAACCTGCCACTGCCGGTGACGGTCGGCGACACGGCCACCACCTCGCGCGTGTGGCGCAGGTCCGCGATTTCGTGGGTGTCGGGGCCGGTGGGGCAGTCCCCAGACTGGCTCGGTGCACGCCCCGATCCCCCCTGCGCCCCCAGCGCGTCGAGCGACCTCGACGCGCGTACGGCAAGATGCCACCCGTGGTGGCGACGAGAGGCTCCGGCGAGGGAACGCGGAGCCGCTGGACGGCATACGCCGGTCCGCTGCCGACCACGACGCGAGGCACGGAGTACGCCGTCGCGCTCCTCGTCCTCGGCGTCCGGCTCGGCACCCTCGTCCAGATGGTCCCCGGTCTGTTCCAGGGCATCTCGGTCTCGCCACGACCGACCCTGTATGCCGTGTGCTGGGCGGCCGCGGCCGTCAGCAGTCTCGTGGTGAGCGTCGTCGTGTTCCGTCGTGGCGGTCCGCTGACCCGACGCGGCTTTGCGGTGGACCTGGCGGTCGCGATGGCGCTCATGCTGCTGGGGCCGCTCACCGTCCCGGACGCCTATCTCGTCGGTTCGTGGGTGGCGCCCTTCCCTGCGCACCTGCTGGCCGTCGTCTGCACCGGGGCGACGGTGCTCATGCCCCGGTGGCAATGGGCCGCCGGGGTGGCTGCGGCCGTCGCGTCCAGTGCCGTCTTCGCGTCACCGGCGTGGAACCGCGACACCGCGACGACGATCGTCGCCAACGTCCTCACGCTCGTCGTCCTCTCGAGCGTGGGCCGGCTCATCCTCGGCTACTTCCGGCGGGTGGCCGAGGACGGGGACCGCGCACGGGCCGAGGCGACCGAGCTCGGTCGGCGCGAGGAGGAGCGCCGCGCCCAGCTCGCGATCCACAACGGGGCGGCGGTGATCCGCATGCTCAGTGACCCGACCATCGACGAGGAGACCCGGACCTTCCTCCAGAAGGAGGCGCAGCTCGAGTCCGCCCGCATGCGCTCCTACCTCCAGGGCCGCGGGGCCGCCGAGAGCACGGTCGCGCGAGGCACCGGCGGCGTCGAGCTGCGGGCGGTCGTGAGCGCCACCTGTGACCGCTTCCTCGACCTGCCGCTGCAGCTCAACGTCGACCTCGCCGAGGGCGCCCACGTCGACGCGGCCCGCGCCGCCGCCCTCGACCAGGCGCTCGCGAGCCTGCTGCTCAACGTCCGCGACCACGCGGGCGCCGAGTCGGTCGTCGTCCACGCCGACGCTCCCCCGGTCGGCCCCGGCGAGGCCGAGACGTGGGTCGTCACCCTCCACGACGACGGCGTCGGTTTCGAGGTGTCGCCGGCGACGATGGGCGTCGGCCTGCGCGAGGTCGTCGTCGGTGAGATGCGCCGTCGCGACATCGACGTGTCCATCACGTCCACCCCCGGAGTCGGGACCACGGTGACGCTCACCGGACCGTGCCTGTCGATGTCCGGAGAGGGGGCGCGGTGAGGACCGTGGCCGTCGTCGACGACGCCACCGTGATCCGCGAGTCGCTGCCGGCCCTCATGCCTCGGCTGCAGTTCGCCGGCGGCTGGTCGACCATCGAGGAGATGCTCGCCGCGCGACCCGTCGCGGACGCGCTCGTGCTCGACCTCCACCTCAGCAACGCGAGCCAGCCCGACGTCCGCCAGGGGGTTGCGGCGATCCGTGCCGCGGTCTCGCAGGGATACCGTGTCTGCGTCTTCAGCCAGGAGGAGCGCCGGTTCGTCCTCGCCGCGTGCCTCGCGGCCGGAGCGAGCGGAGTCGTGTCGAAGTCCGCACCCACGGCCCGTGCCGAGGAGGTCATCACTGCGGTGGCCGAGGGTGAGGTCGTCGTGCCCCCGGCGGTCATCGGGCTCGTCGAGGTGCTCGTGCGGCGCAACAGTCTCACGATCCTCTCGGAGCGCCAGCGGCAGGTGCTCGCCGGCCGGGCCCGCGGGCTCACCTACGCCGAGATGAGCAGCCAGATGCACCTCTCGGAGTCGACGCTGCGCGGCTACTGGGCCGAGGTGAGCCGCAACGTCTCCGAGCACTTCCAGCGTGTCGTTCCCGCCGAGCTCGAGCACGCCCTCGGCCTCGGCCCGGGCGACCTCCTCGAGTACTGGCCGGACCCGGTCGCGGCCACCGCTCCCCCGGCCGTCGCCGAGCGGCAGGCGGCACCGTGGTGGAGGCTGCGCCCCACGAGGTGAGCGGACGGCATACCGGTCGTTCGTGCCTGGGGTGGGTGCCTCAGGCGCGGGCGGCGAGGAACGCGTCGATCTCCGCGGCGGTGGGGGCCGTCGCGGGACCGCGCCTGGTCACCTTGATCGCTCCCCCGGCGTTGGCCCGGCGCGCCGCCTCGACCCAGTCCATGCCGGCGGCACGGCAGGCGACGAGGACGCCGGTGTGCGTGTCGCCGGCGCCGTTGGTGTCGACGGGCTTCTGGGGGTAGCCGTCGAGGTCGGTCGTCGTCCCGTCGGCGTGGACGGCGCAGCCCTCGGGCCCGTCGCGGACGATGGCGACGGCGTCGGTGCGCAGGTGCTCGGTGCAGGCAGCGGCCGCCCGGACGATGTCGGACTCTCCGGTGAGGGCCTCGCTCTCCTCGGCGTTGCCGGTCCAGACGGTCGTGAGGTCGAGCATCGCGCGGCGGACCCCGTCGTCGAGCTCCGCGAAGATCGCGCCCGGGTCGAGGACGACCTCGACGCCGTCGGGGAGCCCGATGAGCCACTGCAGCAAGGGGTCCCGCGTCGTGCCGGTGAGGCTGTAGCCGCTCACGCAGACGAGGTCGCCGGCCTGGGGCCGTGAAGTCTGGAGCGACTCGACGCTGATGAGCCGCTCGGCCGCCTGGGTCGTGACGAACGTGCGCTCGGCGGTGGGCTCGAGCATGACGACGCAGATGCCGGTGTCGAGGTCGGGGACGACGGGGCTCGACACGGTGACGCCCTCGGCCGCGAGCGCCGACCGGACGAGGTCGCCGTGCGGTCCGGTGCCGGTCGCGCCCGCGTGCACGCACGAGGCGCCCTGACGTGCGGCGGCGAGGAGGATGTTGACCGCTCCCCCGGCATACTCCTCGGGCGGCGGCGCCATGACGTTGCCGCCCCGGCGCGGGATCGACGGGACCTGGACGACGACGTCGACGAGGGCCTGCGCGGTGTGGATCACCCGAGGAGACATGGACCGCAGCGTATGCCGGATGCTCCCGGCTGCGAGGATGTCGCGGTGAGCACTTCGGCCCCCGATGTTCCTGAGGTCCCTGCCGCGCAACGCTTCGGCTCGATCGACGAGGTACGCGACCGGTTGGGCGAGACGGGCTACCTCGCGTCCGACGCCATCGCGACGACGACCTTCCTCGCCGACGCCCTCGGCAAGCCGCTGCTCGTCGAGGGGCCTGCGGGCGTCGGCAAGACCGAGCTCGCCAAGGCGGTCGCGGCCGCGACGGGAGCCCGGCTCATCCGGCTCCAGTGCTACGAGGGCGTCGACGAGTCGCGCGCGCTCTACGAGTGGAACCACGCCAAGCAGCTCCTGCGCATCACCGCCGAGCGGAACTCCTCCGATGGCTGGAATGCGTTGCGGGACAACATCTTCAGCGACGAGTTCCTGCTGCCGAGACCGCTGCTCGCAGCCATTCGCAGTGACGAGCCGGTCGTCCTGCTCGTCGACGAGCTCGACAAGGCCGACGTCGAGATCGAGGGCCTGCTGCTCGAGATCCTCGGCGACTTCCAGGTGACGGTTCCCGAGCTCGGGACGATCTCCGCGACGCACCGTCCCTTCGTCGTCCTCACCTCCAACGCGACGCGCGAGCTCTCCGAGGCGCTGCGGCGGCGCTGCCTCTTCCTCCACATCGACTACCCGAGCGCCGAGCTCGAGCAGCGCATCGTCACCCTCCGCGCACCCGGTCTGGACGAGGCCCTCGTCGCGTCGGTGGTGCGGCTCGTCCAACGGCTTCGGGAGCTGCGGCTGCGCAAGGCGCCGTCCGTCGCCGAGACGGTCGACTGGGCGCGCACGCTGCTCGCACTCGGTGCGACCGCCGACGGCGACCTCAGCGCCGAGCTCGTGCGCGACAACCTCGGCGTCCTGCTCAAGCACCAGGACGACATCGAGCGCGCGGCCGTCGCGCTCGACCTGCCGGCGAGCTGAGGCGCGACTCCCGTGTCCGCCGTGTCCACCGCCCTCGACTCCCGGCTCGTCGGGTTCGCGCGCGCCCTGCGCGGGCACGGAGTCGTCGTCGGCACGAGCGAGGTCGTCGACGCGGGGGCCGCGGCGCTCGTGCTCGGCCTGGACGACCGCGCCCGGCTCCGCGAAGGGCTGGCGTCGGCCCTGCTCCGCCGCGCCGGTCAGAGGCAGGTCTTCGACGACCTCTTCGACGTGTGGTTCCCCGCCGCCCTCGGCGAGCGCGTCGGGGTCTCTGCGGAGGGTCCCCCGGCGACGTTGCAGGACAGGCGTGCTCGCGCGGCCGAGCTGCGTGACGAGCTGTCTCGCGCCCTTGCCGCCGGGGACGAGCGCGCCCTCGACGAGCTCGCCGCCCGGGTCGTCGCCGAGCTCGGTGCGCTGGCCAACGCCGCGGGCACGGGCTCGTTCTCGGCGCAGCAGGCCCTCGACACCCTCGCTCCGCAGACCGCCATCGCGGGGGCGCTGGCTCGGCTCCAGGACGCGGCGTTCGACGCGCCCGGTGGGTCCGGCGACGGGAGCGGTGGTTCGGGCGGCGCCGGCGCGGGTGCCTCGGGGCCGGCGTCCGGTCAGGGGTTCGCGTCGCGCTTCACCCGCGACGAGCTGCGGTCGTCGGTGACGGCGTTCCGCAGGCGCGTCGAGACCGAGACGCGGCGACGCAACGCCGAGGCGCGGGGCGCCGACCGGATCAGCCGGTATGCCGTCCGCGCACCCGCCGAGCAGACGCCCTTCCTCCTCGCCGGCCCGGCCGAGCTCGAGGAGCTGCGGGGTGCGATCCAGCCGCTCTCCCGCAAGCTCGCGACGCGGCTGGCTGCCCGGCGTCGACGCGCGTCGCGTGGCTCGATCGACGTCCGGCGCACGCTGCGACGCTCACTGTCGACGGGCGGCATACCGATCCGTCCCGCCCTTCAGCACGCGAGCCCGCACCGGCCCGACCTCGTCATCCTCTGCGACCTGTCGTCGTCGGTCGCGGGGTTCTCGCGGTTCACGATCCTGCTCGTCCAGGCGCTCGCCGCGCAGTTCCGCCGGGTGCACATCCTCGGGTTCGTCAACCGCGTCGACGACCTCACCGACCGCGTCATCGGCGCGCCTCCGGGCAGCGACCTCAGCGACGCCTTCGACGACCTCTCGCGGATGACCCGCTGGCACCGCAACAGCGACTACGGCGCGGTCTTCGCCGACGTCGTCGAGCACCACCTCGACGCGATCGGGCACCGCACCGCGGTCCTCGTCCTCGGCGACGCCCGCTCGAACCACACCGACCCGCAGTTCGACATGCTCCGCGAGATCGCCTCGCGCGCGCGACACGTCTCGTGGCTCAACCCCGAGCCGGCGCGCATGTGGGGCAGCGGCGACTCCGTCGCGCTCGGCTACGCCGAGGTCGTCGACATGCACGAGTGCCGCAACGTCGCCCAGCTCCGCGAGTTCGTGGCCCGCCTCCTCCCCGTCTGAAGGTCACGGCGGTCCGCCGACTCCGTGAGTGCGCACCCAGTGTCGGAGAACTGGGTCCTCGAACACGACGGAGACCCCCGGGATCCGACTCTCGTCACTATCCACAGCGCGACGACTCCGCGGGAGCCGTCCACAGATGCCCGACCACGGGGTGCCCGGCTGCCATCGCCGAGGCGAGCCTGTCCGACATGGCCCGCCGACCCGCACCTCTGCCCAACGCGCTGCGACCCACCTTCACGACGTCGCAGGCCCACAGCGTCGGAGTCCGGCTCGACCGACTCCGGGCGAAGGACCTGCGGGCGCCCACGGCGGGAGTCCGTTCCCCAGCAGCAGCCGAGGTGAACGTGCACAACACGGCACTCGCCTACGCCCTGGTGCTGCCGCGACCCTTCGCGTTCTCCCACCTCACGGCGGCTCACCTGCTCGGCCTGCCGACACCTCGGCCCTGGACGCCGGCCGAGGGCCTTCACGTCATGCGCCCCAAGGGCACCTCATTGCTGACGCGCGCAGGAGTTCATAGCCACCGGGGGCTGGAGCGTCGGCACACGGACTTCGTCGACGGTCTCGCGGTCACCGAACCGCTCGAGACCTGGGCCGACCTCGGCCACGAACTGGCCGAGGACGACCTGCTGGCGATCGCGGACAACCTGCTCGCGCGCGACCTGACCCGCCCCAAGGACCTCGAACGCACGGCGGCGGACCGGAGCACGCGCGGCTCCTTGGCCCTGAGACGGTGCGCACCCCTGGCCCGCGCAGGATCGGCGTCGCCGTGGGAGAGCAAGGCCCGCCATGCCTTCCTGACATGGGGCCTTCCCGAGCCCGAGCTCAACGTGGACGTCCACAGCTCCGACGGTCTTTGGCTGGCCCGACCGGACTTCCTGTGGCGCGCGCGCCGGGTCGTCGGAGAGTACGACGGCGACCAGCACCGGACCGATCGCGCGCAATGGCAGTACGAGCGAGAGCGGCGGGCACGCCTCGAGGACCCCGGCTTCACCTACGTCGAGATGACGTCGTTGAGCCTCACCTCGCCGCGGCACCGCGCCGCACTGCGCAATCGGCTCACACACCTGCTGCTGGGCTGACCCGTCGAGCCTGGCCGAGTGTCGGGGATCCGGGCCTTCGTATGGCACTGAGGCCCCGGATCCCCGACACTCGGGAGCCTCGCCGGGTGCCGCGCAGGAGCCCGGACGAGGCTGGAGCGAGGGGTCAGCCGTTGAACTCGTCGGGGTTGGGGCCGGTGCGGAACCCACGGTCGAGGGTGGCGATCTCGGCCATGTCGGCCTCGGTGAGCGAGAGCTCGGCAGCCTCGAAGTTCTCGGCGATGCGCGAGGGCGTCACCGACTTGGGCAGGACGACGAACCCGCGGGCGATGTGCCAGGCGATGACGACCTGCGCCGGCGTGGCGCCGAGCCGCTGCGCGATGCCGCCGATCACCGGGTCGTCGAGGACCTGCTTGCCCGAGGCGAGCGGGCTCCACGACTCGGTGACGATGCCGTGCTCGGCGTTGAACTCGACCACTTCGCGCTGCTGGAGGTAGGGGTGGAGCTCGATCTGGTTGATGGCGGGCCACTCGCCGGTCTCGTCGAAGAGTCGCTGGAGGTGCTCGACGTGGAAGTTGCACACCCCGATGGCGCGCACCCGTCCGGCGTCGCGCAGCCCCTGGAGCGCCTTCCACGCGTCGACGTAGCGGTCCTGCTGCGGGAACGGCCAGTGCAGCAGGAAGAGGTCGAGGGTCTCGAGACCGAGACGGTCCATGGAGCCGTTGAACGAGTCGACGGTCTCCTGCGCCCCGAACTCGCTGGGCCACACCTTGGTCGTCACGAAGATCTCGTCCCGCGGCACGTCCGTGCTCGCGAGCGCGCGACCCACGCCGGCCTCGTTGTCGTAGAGCTTCGCGGTGTCGATGTGCCGGTAGCCGGTCTCGAGGGCCGCGAGCACCGCTGCGTCGACCTCGTCGTCGGGGACCTGCCACACACCGAACCCGACCTGCGGGATCGTGACCTGCTGCGTACCGGACGTCAGGGTGATGTCGTTGATGGGCATGCCTCCACCGTATGCCGGGTGCGCACCTCTCGTGTCCGCCCGCCACCCCCAGCGTGTGCGGATCCGGTCGCTGGAGCCGCCGAGGGCGCAGACGCAAGGAGGCGGCGGGTCTGGGGCTGGGCGAGGACGACGCTGCCGAGGACGAGGCTCAGGCCGAGGAGGTGCACCGGCCCGAACGGCTCGCCGAGCATGACGACACCGAGGATCGTCCCGGAGACCGGGTTGAGCAGGCCGATGACGGCAACCGCTCCCGCGCTCATCGACGCGAGGCCCTTGAACCAGGCGACGTAGGCGACGCCGGAGCCGATGATGCCGAGGTAGGCCAGCGCCAGCCAGCCCGAGAGTGGCAGGGCGGGCGGGGGCCCTTCGACCAGGAGGGCGAAGGGCAGGAGCACGAGCCCGCCGGCCACGAGCTGCCACGTCGTGACGACGAGGACGCTCTCGTCGACGCTCCAGCGCTTGGTGAGGACGAACCCGGCGCTCGCCGAGGTGACGGCCCCGACCGAGGCGAGGAGACCCACGAGGTCGACGCGGCCCGTCCCGTCGCCCTGGAGCACGAGGAGGACCACCCCGAGCGCACCGACGAGCGAGGCGATGACGGTCGCCGTGGTGGCGCGCTCGCGCAGGATCCCCCGGGCCAGGGCGATCGTCACCAGCGGCGCGACCGCCGTCATCGTCGCCCCGAGCCCGCTCGGCAGCCGGGTCGCGGCCACGAAGAGCAGCGCGACGAACAGGCCCATGGTCAGCGTCCCGAGGACGGCCGAGCGCCACCACCACGACCCACGCGGCAGCCGCCGGTGCCACAGCAGCAGGAGCAGCCCGACGGGCAGGATCCGCATGACGCCCGCGAAGAGCGGACGGTCGGCCGGGAGCCAGAGGTGCGTCACGGCATACGTCGAGCCCCAGACGACCGGGGCGACCGCGGTGAGGGCCACGAGTCCGAGACCACCGAGCTTGGCACGCGAGATAGTTTCCACGGAAGACACAATACCTTCCAGGGAAGGTATATTCCAGCCCATGCCCGTCGACCCCACCCCCGACCGCGCCGCCCGGATCGTCGAGCAGTGGCGCGCCGAGCGACCCGACCTCGACCCGACGCCGTTCCTCGTCATCGGCCGGCTCCACCGGGTGGCCGCGGCGCTGACGACCGAGCTCGTGCGGGTCTACAACGAGTACGGGCTCGGCGAGGGCGAGTTCGACGTGCTCGCCACGCTTCGGCGGCAGGGCGGCGACTGCGCGCTCACGCCGTCCGACCTCTCCGAGCAGACCGTCGTCACGAGCGGTGCGGTGACGAAGCGGGTCGACCGGCTCGTCACCCTCGGGCTCGTCGAGCGGCGCCCCAGCGGCACCGATGGCCGCTCCCGGCTCGTCGCCCTGACACCGAAGGGACGCGACCTCATCGACCGCGCGTTCACCGCCCACATGGCCAACGAGGCGCGCCTGCTCGAGGTCCTCACCCCCACGGAGCGGGCCGGGCTGGAGCGCGGACTGCTCGCCCTCGCGCGCTCGCTCGGGGTGTGACCGACCCCGCGAGACCTTCGAGGGCGGCACCCGAGCCGACCCACTACGCTCCGGGGCATGGCCATCAGCAAAGTCCTCATCGCCAACCGCGGCGAGATCGCCGTCCGTATCGCCCGCGCCTGCAAGGACTCCGGCATCGGCTCCGTCGCCGTCTACGCCGAACCCGACCGTGACGCCCTCCACGTCAAGGTCGCCGACGAGGCCTACGCGCTCGGTGGCACCACCCCCGGCGACTCCTACCTCCTCCAGGACAAGCTGATCGAGGTCGCCAAGGAGGCCGGCGCCGACGCCGTGCACCCCGGCTACGGCTTCCTCGCCGAGAACGCCGAGTTCGCCCAGGCCGTCATCGACGCCGGGCTCACGTGGATCGGTCCGTCTCCCGAGGCGATCGACGCCCTGGGCGACAAGGCCAAGGCCAAGCACATCGCCGTCAAGGCGGACGCCCCGCTCGCCCCCGGCACCAAGGACCCGGTCAAGGACGCCGACGAGGTCGTGGCGCTGGCCAAGGAGTTCGGGCTGCCCATCGCGATCAAGGCGGTCTACGGCGGCGGTGGTCGCGGCCTCAAGGTCGCCCACACCCTCGAGGAGATCCCCGAGCTCTACGACTCCGCCGTCCGCGAGGCCGTCACGGCCTTCGGTCGCGGCGAGTGCCTCGTCGAGAAGTTCCTCGACAAGCCCCGCCACGTCGAGACCCAGTGCCTCGCCGACCAGCACGGCAACGTCGTCGTCGTCTCGACCCGCGACTGCTCGCTCCAGCGCCGCAACCAGAAGCTCGTCGAGGAGGCGCCGGCGCCCTTCCTCACGGACGAGCAGAACGCCGAGCTCGTCCGCGCCTCGAAGGCCATCCTCAAGGAGGCTGGCTACGTCGGCGCCGGCACCTGCGAGTACCTCGTCGCGAAGGACGGCACGATCAGCTTCCTCGAGGTCAACACCCGCCTCCAGGTCGAGCACCCGGTCACCGAGGAGGTCACGGGCATCGACCTCGTGCGCGAGCAGTTCCGCATCGCCGACGGCGAGGAGCTCGGCTTCGACGACCCGGCGCCGCGCGCCCACTCCTTCGAGTTCCGCATCAACGGTGAGGACGCCGGCCGCAACTTCATGCCGGCGCCCGGCACGGTGAGCCGCATGGTCGTCCCGCACGGCCCGGGTGTCCGCTGGGACGCCGGCATCGTCGAGGGCGACACCGTCGCGGGCGCCTTCGACTCGATGATCGCCAAGCTCATCGTCACCGGTCGCACCCGCCAGCAGGCGCTCGAGCGGTCGCGGCGCGCGCTCGCCGAGCTCGAGGTCGACGGCATGCCGACCGTCCTCCCCTTCCACCAGGCCGTCGTGAGCGACCCCGCGTTCGCGCCCGCGGGCGACGAGCCCTTCACCGTCCACACCCGCTGGATCGAGACCGAGTTCGACAACCAGATCGCGCCCTTCGCCGGCGAGGCCGCGGCCGCCGACGGCGACGAGGCCGGCGAGCGTCAGCGCGTCACCGTCGAGGTGGGCGGTCGCCGGCTCGAGGTCGTCCTCCCCGCGGGGCTCGCCCTCGGCGGCGGGGGTGGCGCCGCCGCGAAGAAGAAGGCCCCCAAGCGCTCGGGCGGCGGCAAGTCCGGCGCCGCGGCCTCCGGTGACTCGCTCACCGCCCCCATGCAGGGCACGATCGTCAAGGTCGGCGTCGAGGACGGCGCGACGGTGGCCGAGGGCGACCTCGTCGTCGTGCTCGAGGCGATGAAGATGGAGCAGCCCATCACCGCGCACAAGGCCGGCGTCGTGAGCGGTCTCGCCGCCGAGGTCGGTGCGACGGTGACCAACGGCCAAGTGCTCTGCGAGATCAAGGACGCCTGACGGCATCCGGGTTCCGTCCCCGACGAGCCTCCTCACGACGAACGCCCCGTATGCCGGTCACTCGGCATCCGGGGCGTTCGTGCGTCGCGCCGTGGGCGGGGGCGTCGCGTCGTGGGCGGGTCAGCGGGTGGGTGGCGCGCCGCCTCCGCCGGAGACGTCGTCCTGACCGAGGTCGATCTGGCCGCCGCCGTCCTCGGGCTGGGTGCCGCCGGGCGCGGACGCCGAGCCCGGGTCGCCCTGCTGGGTGGCCCCGCCCTCGGGCAGGCCGCCCTGCTCGCCCGGGCTCGGCGAGCCCTGTGGTGCGGGCTCGGCCTCGGCCGGCGGGAACGAGGTGTCGGGAGCCTGGTCGGAGCCGTCACCCGGGATCGTCGACGGGGCGGTCGTGTCGGGCCCGTCGACCGGCGAGGTGGGGTCACCCGGCGTCGTCGAGCCACCGGGAGCAGACGGGTCCTGCTGCGGCTGTGGGTCGTTCGTCCCGGGCGACGGGTTGGGCGCCGGGACCTCGGAGGGCTGCTCGGGCGTCGTCGGCGTCCCACCCGGGTCGGCCGGGGGCGCGCTCGGGTCCGTCGGCAGACCCGGGTCGGTCGGCGCCGGTGCGGGCGTCTCCGAGGGCGTCGTCCCGCCCTCGTTGCTCGGGAGGCCGAGCGACTTCTCGACGAAGTCCCCGCCCTTGTCGATGGCGCCGGAGAACTTGCCCCCCGTCTTCGAGTCGAGGAAGTCCTCGACCTTGTCGATGGCGCCCCGGGCACCCTCGGGGTTGTCGCGGGCGTAGTCCTTGGCCTTGTCGAAGGCCTCGTCGCCACTGATCGGACGCTTCTGGTCGCTCATCGTGCACTCAACTCCCACTGGCTCGAGGGGCTTGCGGATGTGCTCCCCAAACTAGCCACGCACGATGCCGCTGTGGGCGTTGCGGCCGGGCGGTCCAACGACCGCGAGGGGACGACCGAGACCGAGGGTGAGGGTCAGCTGCCCGTGGCGTGCAGCCGGCGCGCCGCCTCGGCGATCGAGCCCGAGAGCGACGGATAGACGGTGAAGGTGCTCGCCACCTGGTCGACGTTGAGCCGGTGGTGGACGGCGAGGGTCACCGGGAAGATGAGCTCGGAGGCCCGGGGGGCGACGACGACGCCGCCGATGAGGGCGCCGGACCCCTTCTGCGCGAAGAGCTTGACGAAGCCGTCGTTGATGCCCGACATCTTGGCTCGCGGGTTGCGTGACAGCGGGAGCGTGACCACGTCGCAGTCGACGGTGCCCTCGTCGACCGCCTTCTGCGAGATGCCGACCGTGGCGATCTCGGGGTCGGTGAAGATGTTGGCCGACACGACACCGAGGTTGAGCGGTGCGACCGCGTCGCCGAGAGCGTGCGACATCGCGATCCGCCCCTGCATCGCCGCCACGGACGCGAGCGGCAGGACCCCCGTGCAGTCACCCGCGGCATACACGCCCCTCACCGACGTGCGCGAGACGCGGTCGACGGCGATGTGGCCCGACGGCGTGAGGTCGACGCCGATCTCCTCGAGGCCCATGCCCGAGGTCTGCGGGACCGACCCGACGGCGAGCAGGGCGTGCGAGCCCTCGACCTCACGGCCGTCCTCGAGCCGGACGACGACGCCGTCGCCGCGACGCTCGACACCGGCCATGCGCGAGCGGCCGAGCACCTCCATGCCACGACGCTTGAAGACGTCCTCGATGACGGTCGCCGCGTCAGGGTCCTCGCCGGGCAGGACCCGGTCGCGCGAGGAGACGAGGACGACGTCGGAGCCGAGGCCGAGGTAGGCCTGGGCGAGCTCGGCGCCGGTGACACCCGAGCCCACGACGACGAGTCGCTCGGGCAGGGCGTCGAGCTCGTAGATCTGCTGCCACGTGAGGATGCGCTCACCGTCGGGCTTGGCGGTGTCCATGACCCGGGGCGTCGCGCCGGTCGCGACGAGCACGACGTCGGCCTCGATCGTCTCGGTGCCACCGCCGGTGAGGGTGGCCTCGACGCGGGTCGGCGAGAGGAGCCGGCCGGTGCCGCCGACGATGCGCACGCCGACCTCCTCGACGCGCTCGGTGATGTCGCGGCTCTGTGCGGCGGCGAGGTCCTTGACCCGGGTGTTGACCTCGGCGAGCTCGGCCTTGGCGTCGCTCACCTCGTCACCCTCGCCGTCCTCGAGGTGGACGCCGAGGTCGGCGGCGGTCTCGAACTCGGACATGTAGTCGGCCGTGGAGATGAGCGTCTTGGACGGTACGCAGTCGGTGAGCACCGCGGCGCCACCGAGCCCGTCGCGGTCGACGATCGTCACCTCTCCCCCGAGGTGGGCGGCGACCAGGGCCGCCTCGTAGCCACCGGGGCCGCCACCGAGGATGACCACTCGGGTCGTTCGCGCATTCACGCGGACCATCCAACCACGCTGCCGCTACCCTGCTCGCGTGACCGACACCGACGCCGCCCCGGGCCCGCTCGACCTCGCCGACCCCGGCACCGATCCCTTCGCCGTCGCCGAGGCGGCCGCTGCCGTCATCCGCGAGCGGACCGGCGTCGAGAGCCACGACGTCGCCCTGGTCCTCGGCTCGGGCTGGGGGCAGACCGGCGACCTCATCGGCGAGACGCTCACCGAGATCGACAACACGGACGTGCCTGGGTTCGGCAAGGCCGCCGTCGCCGGCCACTCGGGGACGATGCGGTCGGTCGCCATCGGGGACACCGGTCGTCGCGCGCTCGTCTACGGCACCCGCACCCACTTCTACGAGGGCCGCGGCGTCCGTGCGGTCGTCCACGGCGTGCGCACCGCGGCAGCGCTCGGCTGCCGCACCATCGTCCTCACAAACGGCTGCGGCGGGTTGCACGAGGACTGGCTTCCCGGGACCCCGGTCCTCATCCGCGACCACATCAACCTCACCGCGCACTCCCCGATCGAGGGCGCGAACTTCGTCGACCTCACCGACGTCTACACCCCACGCCTGCGCGACCTCGCCCGCGAGGTGGACGCGGACCTCCACGAGGGCGTCTACGTGCAGTTCCGCGGACCCCACTACGAGACGCCCGCCGAGGTGCAGATGGCCAAGGTTCTCGGTGGCGACCTCGTCGGCATGTCGACCTCGCTCGAGGCCATCGCCGCGCGCCAGAGCGGCATGGACGTCCTCGGCATCTCCCTCGTGACCAACCCGGCGGCCGGGATCTCCAAGACGCCGCTCAACCACGAAGAGGTCCTCGAGGCCGGCAGGGCGGCAGCCGAGCGCTGCGGCCGCCTTCTCGCCGCCGTCGTCGCCAAGATCTGAGAGGGCACCGCCATGTCGTATGCCGGCCGCCACGAGTCCGCGCCCGCCTCCCCCTCCGGTGGCGTCGCCGCCTCGTCCGAGCTCCTCGAGGCGGCGCAGGCCTGGCTCGAGGACGACCCCGACGAGGCCACCCGCGCCGAGCTGCGGGACGTGGTCGACGCCGCGAGCGCGGGCGACGAGGCGGCGCTGGACGACCTCGGCGACCGGTTCGCGGGGATGCTCGAGTTCGGCACGGCCGGGCTGCGGGGCGCCCTCGGGGCCGGCCCCAACCGGATGAACCGCGCGGTGGTCATCCGAGCGGCAGCCGGCCTCACGGCATACCTGAAGAAGGGCGAGCGCGAGCCGTTCGTGGTCGTCGGGTTCGACGCACGGACGAACTCCGACGTCTTCGCGCGCGACACCGCTGCGGTCGTCGTGGGTGCCGGTGGCCGGGCCGTCGTGCTGCCGCGGCCGCTGCCGACGCCGGTGCTCGCCTACGCGGTCCGCCACCTCGGCGCCGACGCCGGTGTCATGGTCACGGCGAGCCACAACCCGCCGCAGGACAACGGCTACAAGGTCTACCTCGGCGACGGCTCGCAGATCGTCTCGCCCTCCGACGTCGAGATCGCCGCCGAGATCGCGCGGGTCGACCGCGTCGCCGACGTGCCGCTGCCCGACGACGGCTGGGACACGCTCGACGACGAGGTGCTCGAGAGCTACCTCGGCGAGGTGACCGGCGTCGTGTCCCCGGACTCGCCGCGCGACCTCGTCGTCGTGCACACGGCCCTGCACGGCGTCGGGTCCGAGACCGTGGCCCGCGCGTTCGAGGCGGCGGGCTACGCCGCGCCGCTGCCGGTGCCGAGCCAGGCGCAGCCGGACCCTGCCTTTCCGACGGTGTCGTTCCCGAACCCCGAGGAGCCGGGCGCGATGGACGCCGCCCTCGAGCTCGCGGAGCAGACGGGACCCGACGTCGTCATCGCCAACGACCCCGACGCCGACCGCTGCGCCGTCGCTGTGCCCGGACCCGGCGGCTGGCGGATGCTGCGCGGCGACGAGGTGGGCGTGCTCCTCGGCGCGCACCTGATCGAACGCGGCGTGTCCGAGGGCGACGTCTTCGCGAACTCGATCGTCTCGTCGCGGATGCTCGCGACCGTGTGCCGGGCCCGTGGGGTCGCGCACGAGGAGACCCTCACGGGGTTCAAGTGGATCTCGCGCGTGCCGGGGCTGCGCTACGGCTACGAGGAGGCGCTCGGCTACTGCGTCGACCCGCAGCGCGTGCGCGACAAGGACGGGGTGTCGGCGGCGCTCGTCGTCGCCGAGATCGCGGCGTCGTTGAAGGCCGAGGGGCGTTCGGTCAGCGACCGTCTGGACGAGCTCGCGGTCGAGCACGGGGTGCACGCGACCGACGCCTTCTCGGTGCGGGTCCAGGACCTCTCGCTCATCGACGCGATCATGGCGCGCCTGAGGGCGGAGCCCATGGGCAGCGTTGCGGGAGTGGAGGTTTCGCGCGTCGACGACCTCGCTGCCGGCGACGGCGGCCTGCCCGCGACCGAGGGACTGCGTTGGTTCCTCGCCGACGACTCGCGCATCATCGCCCGTCCCTCGGGGACCGAGCCGAAGCTCAAGGTCTACCTCGAGGTCATCGAGCCGGTCGCGGGCGACGACCTCGCCGGCGCCCGGTCGCGGGCCGCTGAGCGGCTCGCGGCGATCCGCGCCGACCTCGAGGCCGCCACTGCGCTCTGAGCGTTGCGGCAGCGCCCTGACCGAGGTGGCCGACCGGCATACAGTGGAGAGCCAGGATCAGGAGGTGCTCCCATGACCGCCGCCGTCGACCGCGTCGAGCGGTTCCGCGCCCTGCACGAGTCGGGTTGCTTCGTCATGCCGAACCCGTGGGACCTCGGCAGCGCCCGGGTCCTCGAGCACCTGGGCGCCAAGGCACTGGCCACGACGAGCGCGGGCTTCGCCTGGACGCTCGGCCGGCCGGACGCCAGCCTCGGGCTCGACGAGTCGCTAGAGCACCTCACGGCCCTGGCGGCCGCGGTGACGGTGCCGGTCAACGCGGACTTCGAGGGTGGCTACGCGCTCGACCCCGACGAGGTCGGGCGACACGTCGGTCTCGCCGTGCGCACCGGCATCGCCGGGCTGTCGATCGAGGACGCGTCCGGGAACGACGACGAGCCGCTCCTCGACCTCGACCTCTCGGTGGCCCGGATCGCCGCCGCCCGACGCGCCATCGACGAGTCCGGGACCGGCGTCGTCCTCACGGGACGCTCGGAGGGCTTCGTCCACGGACGCCCCGACATCGACGAGACGGTCCGGCGGCTGCGCGTCTACGCCGAGGCCGGCGCAGACTGCCTCTATGCGCCGCGCATCGACCGCGTCGAGCACGTGCAGGCCGTGGTCGAGGCGGTGGCGCCGAAGCCGGTCAACCTCCTCGTCAACGCCCCCTTCACCACCGTGGCCGGGGCCGCCGAGCTCGGGGTGCGCCGCATCAGCGTCGGAGGGACCCTGGCCCGCGCCGCGTGGGGTGGCTGGCTCGACACCGCGCGCGCCATCCTCGACGAGGGCTCGTTCGCCGGCTTCGCCACGCTGCCCGACGTCGACGGGCTGCTCTCGGGGCTGTCGGCGCCGCAGGACCGCGGCTGAGCCATGTCGTTCCACGAGTCGTGGGTCGAGAGGCAGATCCGGGAGGCGCAGGAGCGGGGCGAGTTCGACAACCTGGCCGGCGCCGGCAAGCCCCTGCGCGGGCTCGACGACCCCGACCCGGACTGGTGGGTCAAGAGGATGATGGAGCGCGAAGGGCTCGATGCCTCGGACGCCCTGCCGCCGGTCATGCTGCTGCGCCGCGAGCGCGCGTCCTTCCCCGAGTCGCTCGTCGACGTGCGCTCCGAGGAGGGCGTGCGCGAGGTGCTGCGCGACTACAACGCCCGGGTCGTCGAGGACCGGCGCCGGCCCGCGGTCGGCCGCGCCTCGCCGGTGTGGGCGCCGACCGTCGACGTGGACGACATGGTCGAGCAGTGGCGGGCGCTGCGGGCGTCGCTCCCGACCCCGCCCCAACCCGAGGAGGCCCGTCCGGGGCTCACCCACGGCCGGCGCTGGTGGCGGTTCTGGCGGTCCTGACCACACGGGTTCGGCTCGCGAGCCCGGTCGCCGCTCCCGAGCCTCAATGACGGGGCTTGCGAGCCGAAAGGAGGCTCGCGAGCCCACGCGGGGCGACCGTCCAGCGCCGGTCCGTGGCCCGTTTCGGGCGGTAGGAGCCTCCCGTCCACGCCGGTAGACTCCCGGGGTGAGCACCACCACCGACACCCCCGTCGCCGCCGCGGTCGACGCCACCGCCCGGGCCCGCGACCTGCTCGGCGTCTCGCGCCTCACCAACCAGGCCCTGACGACCTGGCTGCACGGCCTGCCGGGCGTGGACCAGGTCGGCTGCGAGGCCCGCGCCGCCGCCCTCGGCACCCGCTCGATCAAGACGACGAGCAAGCAGTGGGCCATCGACCTCGCGATCTCGATGATCGACCTCACGACGCTCGAGGGCGCCGACACCCCCGGGCGCGTCCGGGGCCTCGCGGCCAAGGCGCTGCTGCCCGACCCGAGCGACCACAGCACCCCGCGCCCGGCCGCCGTCTGCGTCTACGGCGACATGGTCGTGACGGCCAAGGAGGCCCTCGGCGCCAGCGGCGTCAAGGTCGCGGCCGTGGCCACCGCCTTCCCGAGCGGCCGCGCGAGCATGGCGGTCAAGCTCGCCGACACCCGCGACGCCGTCAGGGCCGGCGCCGACGAGATCGACATGGTCATCGACCGCGGCGCCTTCCTCAGCGGCGACTACCTCACGGTCTTCAACCAGATCGCCGAGGTCAGGAAGGCCTGTGATCGCGGCGACGGGACGCGGGCTCGGCTCAAGGTCATCATGGAGACCGGCGAGCTCGTGACCTACGACAACGTCCGCCGCGCCAGCTGGCTGTCGATGCTCGCCGGCGGAGACTTCATCAAGACGAGCACCGGCAAGATCCAGCCGGCTGCCACGCTCCCGGTCACCCTGATCATGCTCGAGGCGGTCCGCGACTGGCGCGACCTCACCGGCGAGATGGTCGGCGTCAAGCCCGCGGGCGGTATCAAGACGAGCAAGGACGCGATCAAGTTCCTCGTCACCGTGAGCGAGGTCGCCGGCGAGGACTGGCTCGACAACCAGTGGTTCCGCTTCGGCGCGAGCAGCCTGCTCAACGACCTGCTCCTCCAGCGCCAGCGGATGACGACCGGCGCCTACTCCGGCGCGAGCTACATCGCCGACGACTCCCCCTCCACGGCCTACTGAGCACGGAACAGAGGAACGCACAGATGCCCACCTTCGAGTACGCACCGGCCCCCGAGTCCCGGGCCGTCGTCGACCTCAAGAGCAGCTACGGCCTGTTCGTGGGCGGCGAGTTCGTGGACGGCACCGGCACCGCCTTCAAGTCGATCAGCCCGGCGACCGAGGAGGTCCTCGCCGAGGTCTCCGAGGCGACCGACGCCGACGTCGATGCCGCGGTCAAGGCGGCGCGGACGGCATACACCCGCGTGTGGTCGCGGATGAGCGGCGCCGACCGCGGCAAGTACCTCTACCGGATCGCCCGCATCCTGCAGGAGCGCGCCCGCGAGTTCGCCGTCCTCGAGAGCCTCGACAACGGCAAGCCGATCAAGGAGAGCCGCGACGTCGACATCCCGCTCGCGGCGGCGCACTTCTTCTACAACGCCGGCTGGGCCGACAAGCTCGACTTCGCCTCGCTCGGCCCGAACCCCCGCCCGCACGGCGTCGTCGGCCAGATCATCCCGTGGAACTTCCCCATGCTCATGCTCGCGTGGAAGATCGCCCCGGCGCTGGCCACCGGCAACACCGTCGTCCTCAAGCCCGCCGAGACCACGCCGCTCACCGCGCTGCTCTTCGCCGAGGTGTGCCAGCAGGCCGACCTGCCCCCGGGCGTCGTCAACATCGTCACCGGCGCCGGCCCGACCGGCCAGGCGATCGTCGACCACCCCGGCATCGACAAGCTCGCGTTCACCGGCTCGACGGGCGTCGGCAAGATGATCGCCCGCGCCATCGCCGGCACCCGCAAGAAGGCCACGCTCGAGCTCGGTGGCAAGGCCGCCAACATCGTCTTCGACGACGCACCCATCGACCAGGCCGTCGAGGGCATCGTCAACGGCATCTTCTTCAACCAGGGCCACGTCTGCTGCGCCGGCTCGCGCCTTCTCGTCCAGGAGTCCATCGCCGACGAGGTCGAGCGCCGGCTCAAGCGCCGCCTCGACACCCTGCGCGTCGGCGACCCGCTCGACAAGAACACCGACGTCGGCGCGATCAACAGCCGCGCCCAGCTCGACCGGATCGTCGCGCTCACCGACGCCGGCGAGTCCGAGGGTGCCGAGCGCTGGGACAACGGCTGCGAGCTGCCGAGCAAGGGCTTCTGGTTCCGCCCGACCGTCTTCACCGGCGTCACGCAGACGCACCGCATCGCCCAGGAGGAGATCTTCGGCCCGGTGCTGTCGGTGCTCACCTTCCGCACGCCGCAGGAGGCCGTCGCGAAGGCCAACAACACCCCCTATGGCCTGTCCGCGGGCATCTGGACCGAGAAGGGCTCGCGCATCCTCTGGATGGCCGACCAGCTCAAGGCCGGTGTCGTGTGGGCCAACACGTTCAACAAGTTCGACCCGACGAGCCCGTTCGGTGGATACAAGGAGTCCGGGTACGGCCGCGAGGGCGGTCGCCACGGTCTCGAGCCCTACGTGAAGACCGGAGCCTGAGCGTGAGCCGCGTGGACGTCAAGAAGACCTACAAGCTCTACATCGGAGGGAAGTTCCCCCGCAGCGAGAGCGGTCGTTCCTACGAGGTGTATGCCGCGCCGTCCGGTCGCGCGCGTGCCGGCGCCACACCGCGTTTCCTCGCCAACGCCGCGCAGGGTTCGCGCAAGGACGCCCGCGACGCAGTGACGGCCGCGCGCGCCGCGCAGCCCGGGTGGGCCAGCGCGACGGCATACAACCGCGGTCAGGTCCTCTACCGCGTCGCCGAGGTCATGGAGTCGCGTCGACCGCAGCTCGTCCAGGAGGTGCGCGACGCCGAGGGCCTCACCGCGGCCGCGGCCGAGGCCGTCGTCTCGCAGGCCATCGACCGCTGGGTCTGGTATGCCGGGTGGTCCGACAAGTACGTGCAGGTCCTCGGTGGCCTCAACCCGGTCGCGGGTCCCTACTTCAACATCTCGGCGTCCGAGCCGACCGGCGTCGTCGCCGTCCTCGCGCCGCAGGCGTCGAGCCTGCTCGGCCTCGTCTCGGTCATCGCCCCGGCGGTCGTGTCGGGCAACACCGTCGTCGTCGTGACGAGCGCGGACCGGCCACTGCCGGCGATCACGCTGGCCGAGTGCCTCGCCACCTCCGACGTCCCCGGCGGTGTCGTCAACATCATCAGCGGCCGCGCCGGTGAGATCGCGCCGTGGCTCGCCAGCCACCGCGACGTCAACGCCATCGACCTCGCCGGCGCCGCAGGTGCCGAGGGCGTCGACTGGGCCGCCCTCGAGGAGGCCAGCGCCGACAACCTCAAGCGCGTCGTCCGCCCGGCCGGTGCCGGCGCCGAGGCGGTCGAGCCCGACTGGACCGAGACGCCCGACCTGTCCCGCCTCACCGCCTTCCTCGAGACCAAGACGGTCTGGCACCCCAAGGGCCGGTGACAGCGGCCGAGACCGGTCGGGCGCGCGTCGTCGTCCTCGCCGGCCCCAGCGGCGCCGGCAAGTCCCGGCTTGCCGAGCGTCTCCACGCGGCGCACGGCTGGCCGATCGTGCGCCTCGACGACTTCTACCGCGACGAGGACGACCCCTCGATGCCCAGGAGCGAGGAGCTCGGGATCATCGACTGGGACCACCCGGACTCGTGGAACGAGGCGGCTGCCGTCGCCTCGCTGTGCGAGCTCGTCGACACGGGCGCGACCCGCACGCCTGTCTACGACCTCTCACGCAGCCGCGCCGTCGACACGACCACCGTCGCCGTGCGCGAGGGCGACCTCGTGCTCGCCGAGGGCATCTTCGCGGCCGAGGTGGTCGACGAGCTGCGGGCGGCGGGCGTGCTGCACAGCGCCTGGTGCATCCACCACCGGCCGTTCGTCGCCTTCGTCCGGCGGCTGGCGCGTGACCTCAAGGAGCGTCGCAAGCCCCCGTTGGTGCTCCTCCGGCGCGGGCTCGCGCTCATGCGGGCAGAGCCCGACGTCGTGCGCCGACAGGTCGCGCTCGGGGCCGAGTCGGCCCGCGCGAAGGACGTGGAGGCGCGACTCAGCCACGCGCACGCCTGAGCCGGGAAACCCACGCGGCTGGACGGCATACGGACGGAGTCTGTGAACCCCCTTGCGCCCGGGGTTAGCGTGGAGGAGTGACTGCACCCGAGCCCCGCACCGTCGGCCAGCTCCGCGCGGCCGGCCACGAGCCGAAGCGCCTGCGACAGGAGATCCGCGACAACCTCCTCGAGAGGCTGCGGTCCGGCGCGGACCCGTGGCCGGGGCTGCACGGCTTCTCCGAGTCCGTCATCCCGCAGGTCGAGCGGGCGCTGCTCGCGGGGCACGACGTCGTCCTGCTCGGTGAGCGCGGGCAGGGCAAGACCCGCCTCCTGCGCGCGCTCATCGAGCTGCTCGACGAGTGGACACCGGTGATCGAGGGGTCGGAGCTCGGTGAGCACCCGTTCGAGCCGATCACCCCGGCCTCGATCCGGCGCGCAGCCGAGCTCGGCGACGACCTGCCCGTGACGTGGCGGCACCGCTCCGAGCGCTACGCCGAGAAGCTCGCCACGCCCGACACGAGCGTCGCCGACCTCATCGGCGACGTCGACCCGATGAAGGTCGCCGAGGGCCGCAGCCTGGGCGACCCCGAGACGATCCACTTCGGGCTCATCCCCCGCAGCCACCGCGGGATCGTCGCCATCAACGAGCTCCCCGACCTCGCCGAGCGCATCCAGGTCGCGATGCTCAACGTCATGGAGGAGCGCGACATCCAGATCCGCGGCTACGTCCTGCGGCTGCCACTCGACGTGCTCGTCGTCGCGAGCGCCAACCCCGAGGACTACACCAACCGCGGCCGGATCATCACCCCGCTCAAGGACCGCTTCGGCGCCGAGATCCGCACCCACTACCCCCGCGAGATCGAGGAGGAGGTCGCCGTCATCGCGCAGGAGGCCGAGCTCGTCGCGCGGGTGCCCGACCACCTGCTGGAGATCCTCGCCCGCTTCACCCGCGGCCTGCGGGACTCCTCGAGCGTCGACCAGCGCTCGGGCGTGAGTGCCCGGTTCGCCATCGCCGGGGCCGAGACGATCGCCGCCGCCGCGCTGCACCGCGCGACGACCCAGGGCGAGGACACCCCCGTGGCGCGCGTCGTCGACCTCGAGACCGCCGTCGACGTCCTCGGCGGCAAGATCGAGTTCGAGACCGGTGAGGAGGGCCGCGAGTCCGCGATCCTCACCCACCTCCTGCGCAGCGCCATCGCCGACACGGTGCGCGCCCACCTCGCCGGCGTGGACCTGCGCCTTCTCGTCGAGGCGATCGAGGACGGCGCCATGGTGACGACCGGTGCCCGCGTCGGGGCCCGAGACTTCCTCGAGGGGCTGCCGGTGCTCGGCGAGTCCGACCTCTACGACCAGGTCACCGACCGGCTCGGCGCGGACGACGACGGCACGAGGGCCGGGGCCATCGAGCTCGCCCTCGAAGGCCTCTTCCTCGCGCGCCGCATCGGCAAGGAGTCCGGCGGGGGCGAGACCGTCTATGGCTGAGACCCCTCCGTATGCCGGGTGGTCCCGACCGTGAGCCGCTACCGCCGCTACGACGGTGGCGACCCGCTCGCACCACCGGTCGACCTCGCCGAGGCGCTCGACGCCATCGGGCAGGACGTCATGGCCGGCGCCTCCCCCGAGCGGGCGATGCGCGAGTTCCTCAGACGCGGCAGTGACGGCCGGCCGGGCCTCGACGACCTCGCGCGCCGGCTCGCCGAGCGACGCCGCGACATCCTCGAGCGCCACGACCTCGACGGGACGATGCGCGAGGTCGCCCAGCTCCTCGAGAAGGCGGTCACCGCCGAGCGCGGCCAGCTCGCCCGCGACATCACGATGGACGACGACGACAGGGCCTTCCGCGAGATGCAGCTCGACGGGCTGCCCGCCTCGACGGCCGCCGCCGTGAGCGAGCTGGCGTCCTACGACTGGCAGAGCTCGGACGCCCGCGCCGCCTACGAGCAGATCAAGGACCTTCTCGGCCGCGAGCTGCTCGACCAGCGGTTCGCCGGCATGAAGCAGGCGCTCGAGGGTGCGACCGACGAGGACCGCGCCGCGGTGCAGGAGATGCTCTCCGACCTCAACGACCTCCTCGAGAAGCAGCGGCTCTCCGACGGGTCGCCGCAGGACCGCGCCGAAATCGACCGGGCGTTCGAGCAGTTTCTGTCCAAGCACGGCGACTTCTTCCCCGAGAACCCCAAGGACATCGACGAGCTCATGGACGCTCTGGCGTCCCGGGCCGCCGCCGCCCAGCGGATGCTCGCGTCGATGACACCGGAGCAGCGCGAGGAGCTGATGCAGCTCTCGCAGCAGGCGTTCGGGTCGCCCGGGCTCATGGAGCAGCTCGCCCGCATGGACGACAACCTGCGCGCGCTGCGTCCGGGCGAGGACTGGTCGGGCTCGGAGACCTTCGAGGGCGGCGAGGGCCTCGGTCTCGGCGACGGCACCGGCGCGCTCCAGGACCTCGCCCAGATCGACGCGCTCTCGGACCAGCTGTCGCAGTCCTACTCCGGAGCGCGGCTCGACGACCTCGACCTCGACGCCCTCGCCCGCCAGCTCGGTGACGAGGCGGCCGTCGAGGCCCGCACGCTCCAGGAGCTCGAGCGCGCCCTGCGCGACAGCGGCTACCTCAAGCGCGGCTCCGACGGCGAGCTCCGCCTCTCCCCCAAGGCCATGCGCGAGCTCGGCAAGGCGCTGCTGCGCGACGTCGCCGAGCGGATGAGTGGTCGCGCCGGTGCCCGCGAGTCGCGCACCACCGGTCTCGCCGGCGAGCCCTCGGGCGCGTCGCGGCGGTGGGCGTTCGGCGACACCGAGCCCTGGGACGTCCCGCGGACGATCACCAACGCGGTCCTGCGCGACGGCGGCCCGCGGCTACGCGACGCCGGTCCGCGGCTGCGGCTGCACATCGACGACGTCGAGGTCGTCGAGACCGAGGCCCGCACCCAGGCCGCGGTGGCGCTGCTCGTCGACACGTCGTTCTCGATGGCGATGGACGGTCGCTGGGTGCCGATGAAGCGCACCGCCCTGGCCCTGCACCAGCTCATCCGCTCCCGCTTCCGCGGCGACCACCTCGAGCTCGTCGGCTTCGGCCGGCACGCCGAGGTCATGGAGATCGAGCAGCTCACCGCCCTCGACGCGAAGTGGGCCAAGGGCACGAACCTCCACCACGCCCTCCTCCTGGCCAACCGCTTCTTCCGCAAGCACCCCAACGCCCAGCCGGTCCTCCTCGTCGTCACCGACGGCGAGCCGACCGCGCACCTCGAGTCCGACGGCGAGGTCTGGTTCTCCTACCCGCCGGACCCGCTGACGATCGCGCACTCGGTCCGCGAGCTCGACGCCTCCGCCCGGCTCGGGGCGCAGGTGACGTTCTTCCGGCTGGGTGAGGACCCGGGGCTGGCCCGGTTCATCGAGTCGATGGCCCGCCGGGTCGACGGCCGCATGGTGAGCCCCGAGCTCGACGACCTCGGCGCCGCCGTCGTCGGGTCCTACCTCGGCTCACGTGGCCCGGGCACCTCCTACCGCGACCACTTCGGCGACTGGGGCGGCGGCCGCGGCTTCTGGGTCTGACCCGTCGCGCGACCACCGCTCGGTTAGGGTTCTGACCAGTCAGCGCCACGGGGAGGCACGCACATGAGCGACCATGGTTGGACCGCACCGGGAGCGCCCTCCGGGCGTCCCGAGCCGGACCCGTATGCCGGCCGCCCCGGTCCTCCTCCCGCCCCCGGTGCCGCTCCGGCGCCCGCAGCCGGCGACGCGGCGCACGGGTACCCGCCCCAGCAGCCGCCCCCCGGCTACCCGCCCCAGCAGCCGCCAGCGGGCTACCCGCCTCAGCAGCCGCCACCGGGCTACCCGCCCCAGCAGCGGCCCTACCTCCCCCCGCAGCAGCTGCCGCGCTACGTCGACTTCCGGCCCGGCATCATCCCGCTGCGGCCGCTGACGATGAACGACCTCGTCGGCGGCGTCTTCCGCGCCGTCCGCGGCAACGTCGGGGCGACCGTCGGCCTGGCCGCCCTCACCTCGCTCGTCTTCCTCGTCCCGTTCACCGCGCTCGGTGCCTGGGTGTCGAGCACCGAGGAGTCGGTGACCCTCGAGGAGTCGGTCGCCGACGGCACCGCCGGGCTCGTCGGCACCCTCGGGTCGTTGATCCCCTCGATCGGGTCGTGGTTCTCGACGATCCTGCTCGCCGGGTTCCTCGCCTACGTCATCGGCCAGGCCGTCCTCGGTCGCAAGGTGAGCGCCGGCGAGACATGGCGCGGGACCATCCCCCGCATCTGGGCCCTCGCCGGGGCGACCCTGCTCACCTCGCTGGCCATCATGCTCACCCTCGCCCTCATCCTCGCCGTCCCCGTCGTGCTCCTCGTGGCGGGCGGGGCCGGGGGCGACGACGGCACCGTGGCGGCCGGGTTCGGCCTGCTGCTGCTCGCGCTGCTCCTCGCCATCCCGGCGCTGCTCTTCATCTGGACCCGCCTCGCCTTCGTCACGCCGTCGGTCGTCCTCGAGAACCTCGGTGTGGGCGCGGCCTTCGCGCGGTCGTGGCGGCTCACCGGCTCCGGCTTCTGGCGGATCCTCGGCATCCGCCTTCTCAGCTCGATCGCGATCAGCATCGTCGGCTCCCTCATCACCGCCCCGCTCGCGATCCTCGCCGCAGCCCTCACCTTCACCGGCCTCCCCCTCGACCAGGTCTACATCTGGCAGGCCGTCATCACCGGCGCGACCGGAGTCGTCGCCGGAGCGATCACGACACCGGTCACGGCCGGCATCGACTCGCTCCTCTACATCGACCAGCGCATCCGCCGCGAGGGCCTCGACGTCCACCTCGTCCAGACCGCGCAGGGCACCGCCGCACCTCCGTGGCCCCGCGCCGCTTCATGATCCTGGACACGCCACCCCTCGATCCCAGCCGGAGCGAGGGACGTCGCCTGCTCGAGGATGAGCTCGCCAAGCCCCGGTATGCCGTCGAGCCCAGCCTGTGGGACCGCTTCCGCGAGTGGCTGCTCGGCCTCCTCGACACCACCGGCCCCGGGCTGCCGTCGTGGGTCTTCGCCCTCGTCGTGCTCGTCGTGCTCGCAGTCCTGACCCTCGCCGCGGTGCTGCTGCTGCGACCCGAGGCCCGGGCCCGCCTGTCGGCGACGGACCGCGGAGTCCTCGACGAGCGAGGAGTCGACGCGACGGCATACAGGTCTCGCGCGAACGACGCACTGCGACAGGGCAACTGGGACGCGGCCGTCCTCGACGGCTACCGCGCTCTCGTCGCGGCCGCGGTCGAGCGCACCGTCCTCGACGAGCTGCCCGGGCGCACCGCCCACGAGGCCTCGGTCGCCCTCTCGCGGGCCTTCCCCGACGAGGGTGAGGCCCTGCGCGCGGGCGCCGACCGCTTCGACGCGGTGAGGTACGGGCACGGCCGGGCCTCCGAGGCCGAGGCCCGTGAGGTCCTCGCCCTCGACGAGCGGCTCACCCGAGCGCGCCCACGGCTCGCCCATGCCGGAGCGGTGCGATGACACGGCTGAACCGCTGGCGCCGGACCGGGCTCTGGGTCCTCGCCGTCGTGCTGGGCATCGCCGCACTCGCCGCGATCGCCATCGCCACGACACCCCCGGGTGCGGCGATGGACCCCGACGACGTCGGCCCCGGTGGTGGCGCCGCCCTCGTCGCCGTCCTCGAGCAGAACGGCGTCGACGTCGAGACCGCGACCTCGATCGGCAAGGTGCGCGACGCCCTCGCCGAGGGCGACGACGACACCTCGCTCGTCGTCGCCAACACGAGCAACCTCGGCGCCGTGGCGGCGGCGACCCTGCGTCAGGAGTCGCTCGGGCTCGACCGCGTCGTCGTGCTCTCCCCGTCGACCGACCAGCTGCGCGCCCTGCGCGCCGACGCGACCGCCCTGCCCATCGGGGCCGCGGTGCGTGTCGAGAGCCGGTGCGACATCGGCACCGTCGACGAGGGCGACTCGCTCGTCGGTCTCGACGTCCGCTACCAGCCCGGGAGCGGCGTCCCCTCGTCCGCGCTGTGCTTCCCGCTCACGCTCGACGGCAGCGGGGGCGAGGGTGAGCACGGCGTCGGGCTCGTCCAGCTCCCCTCGACGAGCGCCCACCCGCCCATGACCGTCATCGGGACGACGACGGGCTTCACCAACGGCGCCATCACCGAGGAGCACAACGCCGCGATCGCGCTGCGCCTGCTCGGCGGGTCGCCGCGCCTCATCTGGTACCAGCCGGACGTCGCAGACCTCGCCGGCTCGGACGACGCGGCCGAGGACGGCTCGCTGCTCCCCGGGTGGCTCGCGCCGGCTCTCGGGCTGCTCGCCGCCGCGCTCGTCGTGCTCGCCCTCGTGCGCGGCCGGCGGCTCGGCCGGCTCGTGCGCGAGCCGCTGCCGGTCGTCGTGCGAGCCGTCGAGACGACCGAGAGCCGGGGCCGGCTCTATCGGCGCGCTCAGGACCGCCCACGTGCCGCCGCGGTGATGCGCCTCGCGACGCTCGACCGGCTGCGTGGCAGGCTCGGCCTGCGGCGCGGCGACTCGACCGAGACCGTGGCGCGCGCCATCGCCGCCGCCAGCGGTCGTCCCGTGTCCGAGGTCCTCGACCTCGTCGCCGGCCCCCCTCCCAACGACGACGCCGCCCTCGTGCGGCTCGCGCAGGACCTGTCCGACCTCGAGGAGAAGGCACACCGCCCATGACCGAGACACCCAGCACCCGGACCCCGGCGCCGCAGGCCGCCGCTCCCGAGGCTCGCGACGCGCTGCTGCGCGTGCGGGCCGAGGTGGCCAAGGCCGTCGTCGGGCAGGACGCCGCCGTCACCGGCCTGCTCGTCGCCCTGCTCTGCCGTGGCCACATCCTCCTCGAAGGGGTGCCCGGCGTCGCGAAGACGCTCCTCGTCCGTTCGCTGTCGCAGGCGCTCGACGTGCAGACCAAGCGGGTCCAGTTCACGCCCGACCTCATGCCCGGCGACCTCACCGGCTCCCTGGTGTTCGACGCGCGCACGAGCGACTTCACGTTCCGGCAGGGCCCGGTCTTCACCAACATCCTGCTCGCCGACGAGATCAACCGGACGCCTCCGAAGACCCAGTCCGCGCTCCTCGAGGCGATGGAGGAACGACAGGTGAGCGTCGACGGCCAGCCGCACGCGCTGCCCACGCCGTTCATGGTCGCGGCCACGCAGAACCCCGTCGAGTACGAGGGCACCTACCCCCTGCCCGAGGCTCAGCTCGACCGCTTCCTGCTCAAGGTGACCCTGCCGCTGCCACCGCGCGCGGACGAGGTCGCCGTGCTGCGCCGGCACGCCGAGGGCTTCGACCCGCGCGACCTCGCGGCCGCGGGTCTGCGTCCCGTCGCCTCGGGGGCGGACCTCGAGGCCGGTGCACGCGCAGTGCGCCAGGTCGAGGTCGGCGACGACGTCGCGGCCTACGTCGTCGACATCGCCCGGGCCACTCGGACCTCGCCGTCGCTCTCGCTCGGCGTCAGCCCGCGCGGCGCGACCGCGCTCATGTCGACGGCTCGGGCCTGGGCCTGGCTCAACGGACGCGGCTTCGTCACGCCCGATGACGTCAAGTCCCTCGCCCACGCGACCCTCGCGCACCGGCTCGCCCTGCGCCCCGAGGCCGAGCTCGAGGGCGTCGACGTCTCCGCCGTCCTCGACAGCGCACTCGGCGCCGTGCCCGTCCCCCGCTGAGGCCCGACTCCCCGTCATGGCCCTGACCCCGAGAGCCCTGTGGCTCGTCCTCCTCGGCATCGTCCCGGTGGTGCTCCGGCCTGCTGCGTCGACGGTGTGGCTGTGGCTGCTCTTCTGCGCCGTGGTCGTCACGGTGGACGTGCTGCTCGCCCCGCGGCCGAGGTCGCTCCACCTCGAGCGGGACCTGCCGGCGTCGGTGCGCCTCGGTGACAGCGTGCGGGCCTCGGTCCTCGTGACGAACCCGGGGTCGCGCGTCGTCCGCGGCGAGGTGCGCGACGCCTGGCCGCCGTCGGCGGGCGCCGGGAGCACACGGCATACGCTCCGGCTTCCCGGCGGCGAGCGCGCGCGTCTCACGACGGTCCTCACCCCGACGCGCCGCGGTGACCGGGTCGCCGACCGCGTCACCCTGAGGCTGCGCGGGCCGCTCGGCGTCGGCGCCCGGCAGGCGTCGGTCGAGCTGCCCGGGAGGCTGCGCGTCCTGCACGAGTTCCCGTCGCGTCGCCACATCCCGAGCCGGCTGGCCGTGCTGCGACAGCTCGACGGGCGGGCGGCCATGCGGACCCGTGGGCAGGGCACCGAGTTCGACTCGCTGCGCGACTACGTCGAGGGCGACGACGTGCGCTCGATCGACTGGCGCGCGACCGCGAGGCGGCGCGACCTCGTCGTGCGGACGTGGCAGCCGGAGCAGCACCGGCGCATCGTCATCGTCCTCGACACGTCGCGCACCAGCGCGGGCCGGATCGACGACGCGCCACGCCTCGACTCCGGCATGGACGCGGCACTCTTCCTCACCGCCATCGCCGGTCACGCCCGCGACCGCGTCCACGTCATCGCCGGCGACCGCGAGGTCCGGGCCCACGTCTCCGGGCACGACCGCGTCGGCGTCCTCCATGACGCCATCTCCGAGCTCGCTCCCGTCGACGCCCGGCTCGTCGAGGCCGACTGGCGGCTGCTGGCCTCCGAGATCGCGCGGGTCGGGACGCAGCGCGCCCTCGTCGTCCTCGTCACGCCGCTCGAGTCGTCCGCGCTCGAGGAGGGCCTCCTGCCCGTGCTGCCCGCCCTCGCGGCGCGGCACCGCGTCGTCGTCGCCTCGGTCGCCGACCCCGCCGTCGACCGGATGCGCCGTGGTCGCGGATCCGCCACGGAGGTGTATGCCGCGGCAGCGGCCGAGCGCACCGTCTCCCTGCGCGAGCGGACCGCCGGGGCGTTCCGCTCGCTCGGTGTCGAGGTGCTCGACGAGGTGCCCTCACGGCTTCCCCTCGCCCTCGTCGACCACTACCTGGCGCTCAAGCGCCAGGGCCTACTCTGACTCTTCGTCACCAGAGAGGAGCACCCGTGGGTTCGCACCACGCCTCGCGGCACGCTGCCCCGGAGTCCTCACGGATGCGCCGGCTGTCCGTCGCCGTCGTCGTGCCGCTCGCCCTGCTCACCCTCGCTGCCCTCGTGTGGATGTGGCCCGAGCCGCTGTCGAAGGACAGGAGCTCCGAGGCCCTGCCCACGGTCGCGGCGGTCGTGACGTCGGTGGAGTCCCGTCCCTGTCCTGCGCCCGAGGGTGAGGAACCGGCCACGGGCGAGCCGGGGGGCGAGGCGCCGTCGGGCGAGGCGCCGTCCGGGGAGCCCGACCCGTCCGCGCCGACCGACTGCGGGACGGTCCAGGTGCGGATCACCGAGGGTGCTGGCGAGGGTGAGGTCGTCCAGGCGCCGGTCCCGGGTGGCCCGGGAGCGCCCGAGGTCGAGGAGGGTGACGAGGTCTCGGTCGCCCCCTCGCAGGGCGCCGACGGCACCGAGTACGCGATCGTCGACCACCAGCGCGCCAGCGGGCTCTGGGTGCTCGCCGCCGCGTTCGCGCTCGCGGTCGTGGCGTTCGGCCGGTTGCGCGGCGTCACCGCACTGCTCGGGCTCGCCGTCACCTTCGCGCTGCTGCTCGTCTTCGTCGTCCCCGCGATCCTCGGTGGTGCGTCGCCGGTCGTCGTCTCGCTCGTGGCCTCGTCGGCGATCATCCTCGTCGTCCTCTACCTCACCCACGGGTTCTCGCTGTCGACGACGGTCGCGGTCGTCAGCACGCTCGCGAGCCTCGCCCTCACCGGGCTGCTGTCGTGGCTCAGCGTGGAGGGTCTTCACCTCACCGGCATCACCGACGACATCTCGACCTATCTCGGGACGCAGCACCGCGTCGACATGCAGGGCCTGCTACTCGCCGGCATCGTCATCGGCTCACTCGGCGTCCTCGACGACGTCACCGTGAGCCAGGCCGCGACGGTCGGCGAGATCTCGCGCGCCAACCCGGGCTACGGCTTCGCCCCGCTCTACCGCGCCGGCATACGGGTCGGGCGGGCGCACATCGCCTCGGTCATCAACACGATCGTGCTCGCGTATGCCGGGTCGTCCCTGCCGCTCCTCGTCCTCATCGTCGCCGACAACAGCGGCATCGGCGACGTCGTCACCGACCAGGTCATCGCCCAGGAGATCGTCCGCAGTGCGGTCGCGACCATCGGGCTCATCGCCGCCGTGCCCATCACGACGCTGCTCGCCGTCCTCGCCGCGCACGAGGCGGTGCCGCGGGAGACCCCCCGGGTGTGAGCGCTCAGGCGGCGGTGGGCGCGGCAGCGGCCTGCTGGCTCTCATCGACGTCCCCGGTGACGCCGCGACGGGCGGCGCGCCGGCCGATGACGAGGACGTAGACGAGGAAGACCGACTCGGCCACGACGCCGATGAGGATGCGGGCCCACGTCGGCAGGCCCGACGGGGTGACGAACCCCTCGATGCCACCGCTGACGAAGAGCACGGCGACGAGCCCGAGTGCGACCGCAGCGGCGGTGCGGCCCTCGGCCGCGAGCGAGTCGAGCCGTGTGCGCGCTCCCGGCTCGATCCACGACCAGAACAGCCGGAGCCCGACGGCGGCGGCGACGAAGATCGCGGTGAGCTCCAGCAGACCGTGCGGGAGGATGAGCCCGAAGAAGAGCGACCCGCGGTCGTGGCTCACCATGAGCGCGCCGGCCAGGCCGACGTTGACGACGTTCTGGGCGAGCACCCAGAGCACCGGCAGGCCGAGCACGCCGAGCGCGATGCACTGTGCGGCCACCCATGCGTTGTTGGTCCAGACCAGCGTCGCGAACTCGTGGTGCGGGTACTCGGAGTAGTAGTTCTCGAAGTCCGTGCCGACGTAGGCGTCGATCTCGGCCCGCGTCATCTGCTGGGTGAAGACCTCGGGGTGGCGCACCGCCCACGCCCCGACGACCAGGGCGACCAGCACGCTGCCGAGCGTCGTCGCGAGCCACCAGGCCCGGGTCCGGTAGAGCGCGGCCGGGAAGGTCTCGGTGAAGAAGCGTGCCCCGTCCCGCCACGTCGTCGCGTGCGAGCCGGTCGCCGTGTGCCGGGCCCGGGCGAGCAGCGCCGACAGGTAGCTGACGAGCGAGGGGTCGGGGCTCGACGACCGCACGAGCGAGAGGTGCGTCGAGACACGCTGGTAGAGGTCGAGCAGCTCGTCGGACTCGGCGCCGGTGAGCCGGCGCCTCCCGACGAGGTCCTCGAGACGACGCCACTGGCCCACGTGGGTGGCGATGAAGGCGTCGAGGTCCACGGCGCCACTCTATGTCGCAGAGTCCGGCGCTAGCCTCGGTCCATGAGCATCGACGGGGGCTACCGGACCTATGCCGGCGACGACGTCGTCACCGGCGAGGGGGTGAGCGTCGAGGTTCCCGTCGCGAGCGTCGTCAGCCGCGTGGCCGCGCGCCTCATCGACCTGGTCATCACCTTCGGGCTCGCCGTCGGTGGCGTCTTCGTCGTCGGCATGCTCGTCGGGTCGATGTCGGACGCCGTCGGGCAGGCTGCCGTCATCGTCCTGGTCGTCGGGGTCACGGTCGTCCTGCCCGTGCTCTTCGAGGTGTTGACGAAGGGCCGCAGCCCGGGCAAGTACGCCCTCGGACTCTGCGTCGTGCGCGACGACGGTGGGCCGATCACGGTGCGGCACAGCGTCATCCGCCACCTCGTCGGCTTCGTCGAGTTCTATCTCCTCCAAGGAGCGCCGGCTGTCGTCGCCGCGGTCGTCCACCCGCGCGCCAAGCGGCTGGGTGACATGGCGGCCGGAACCTATGCGATGTCGCTGCGGCACAAGCTCCAGGTCAGCGCGCCGCCCGAAGCGCCCCCGGCCCTCGAGCACTGGGTGCGCGGCGCCGACCTCGGCCCCATGCCGGCCTCGCTCTCGATCGGCGTCCGGCAGTTCCTCACCCGCACCGGTGGACTCACCCCGCAGGCCCGGGCCCACCTCGGGCACGACCTCGCCGCTCAGGTGCTGCGGCACGTCTCTCCCCCACCGCCGGCTGGCATCCACCCCGAGTGGGTGCTGCGGGCCGTCCTCGCCGAGCGCCGCCGCCGCGACCTCGACCGGCTCGGCGCCGAGTCGGACCGGGCCCGTCGCCTGCTCCCGCCCGACCCCCTCGGCTGAGCGTCAGGTCGCGGCGGACAGGGCGGCATACCCCGGCTTGACGATGCGCTCGATGATCGCGAGCCGCTCGTCGAAGGGGATGAACGCCGACTTCATCGCGTTGATCGTCGCCCAGCGGAGGTCGTCGAGGGTCCACCCGGCGTCGTCGACGAGCAGCTGCATCTCGCGCGACATCGACGTGCCGGACATGAGCCGGTTGTCGGTGTTGACGGTCACCCGGAAGCGCAGGTCCTTGAGCATCGTGATCGGGTGCTCGGCGATGGACTCGGCCGCCCCCGTCTGGAGGTTGGAGGTCGGGCACATCTCGAGCGGGATCCGGCAGTCGCGCACGTATGCCGCGAGGCGTCCGAGCGTGTGCGTCTCGCCGTCGGTCGTGATGTCGTCGACGATGCGGACGCCGTGGCCGAGCCGGTCGGCGCCGCACCACTGGATCGCCTCCCAGATGCTCGGGAGCCCGAAGGCCTCACCGGCGTGGATCGTGAAGTGGGCGTTCTCGCGGCGGAGGTACTCGAACGCGGACAGGTGCCGGCTCGGCGGGAAGCCCGCCTCGGCGCCGGCGATGTCGAAGCCGCCGACGCCCTGGTCGCGGTAGCGCACGGCGAGCGCGGCGATCTCGTCGCTCTTGGCGGCGTGGCGCATGGCGGTGAGCAGCGAGACCATCCGGATCGGAGTGCCTGCGGCTGCCGCCTCCTCCTCGCCCTCGCGCAGACCGGCGAGGACCGCCTCGACGACCTCCGGCAGGTCGAGCCCGCCCTCGACGTGCAGCTCCGGGGCGAAGCGGGACTCGGCATAGACGACACCGTCGGCCGCGAGGTCGAGCGCGCACTCGCGGGCGACCCGGCGCAGCTGGTCGGGGGTCTGCATCACGGCGACGGTGTGGCTGAACGTCTCCAGGTAACGGACGAGCGAGCCCGAGTCGGCACTGTCGCGGAACCACGCACCGAGCGACTCGGCGTCATCCGCCGGCAGGGCGTCGTAGCCGGACTCGCCGGCGAGCTCGAGGATCGTCTGCGGCCGCAGGCCGCCGTCGAGGTGGTCGTGGAGGAGCGCCTTGGGTGCGCGCTGGACGAGGTCTGCTGTGGCCGGCACGGGCTCACCCTAGCCGTTCGCCGCAGGCTCCTTGCCAGAATCGAACGACCGTGCTTTTATGGTCGCATGTCGAAGGGGCTGCAGACGCGGGACACGGCGCTGCGCGAGGCGCTCGCCCAAGCGAGCCACGTCGGCCTCAAGAGCATCACCATCGGCACCCTGGCCGACTCCCTGTCGATGTCGAAGAGCGGGCTCTTCGCCCACTTCCGCTCCAAGGAACAGCTCCAGGTCGACGTCCTCGACCACGCGGCCGACCTCTTCACGCGCACCGTCATCCAGCCCGCCCTCAAGGAGCCGCGTGGTCTCGAGCGGCTGCGCGCCCTCGTCGACCTCTGGCTCGGGTGGGACGGCTACGCCGACTGGGCGATGCCGGGCGGGTGCATCTTCATCTCGGCGACGATGGAGTTCGACGACGAGCCCGACGGCCCGGTGCGCGACCGGCTCGTCGCCCAGCAGCAGCAGTGGTTCGACTCGCTCGAGACCGTCGTCCGCGGTGCGGTCCGCGAGGGCCAGCTGCGTGAGGACCTCGACACCCTCCAGTTCGCCCACGAGCTCTACGGCCTCATGCTCGGCCACCACGTCGCCAGCCGCCTGCTGCGCGACCCCGCCGCCCGCGAGCGCGCGCACACCGCGCTCGACCGGCTCATCGCCGCCGCCGCACCCGCCGCCGCCGGAGCCCCCGGCACCGGCTCTCCCGTCCCGGCCTGACCGGGACCCACCTCACCCGCACCGCATCCAGGAGCCCGACGTGTCATCTCGGAAAAGCACGAACGTTCATCTTCTTCGCTCCCTCTTCGCCACCCTCGAGCACCGTTCCCCCGTCCTCGGCGGCCACCTCGCCAACCGGTTGTGGTTCCGTCTCCCCGCCCGCCCGTCAGCGACCGCGCGCGCCCGGCGCACCCCCACCGGCGGCGAGCCCTTCGAGGTCGCCGTCGGCGAGCACGGCACCGTTCGCGGTCGTGTCCACGGCGACTGGGGCCGCCCGACGGCCTACCTCGTCCACGGCTGGGGCGGTTGGTGGCAGCAGCTCGGCGCGCTCGTCCAGCCGCTGGTGGACGAAGGGCTCTGCGTCGTCGCCTTCGACGCCCCGGGACACGGCGGGTCGGACCGGGGTCGCGACGGTCGCCGGACGACGACCTTCCTCGAGATGGCGGCAGCACTCACCGCCGTCGAGCGTGAGTTCGGCCGACCGACCGTCGTCGTCGCCCACTCGGCCGGCGCTCTGGCGACGATGGTCGCGATGGCCGACCTCGACGGGCCCTCGGCGGGCCATCCGCCGCTCCCCCACCCTGAGGCCCTCGTCTTCGTCGCGGTCCCGGCGACCATCGACGCGATGGTGTCGACCTTCGTGCGCGCTCTCGGCATCGGCCCGCGCTCGACCGCGGCGATGCGCGCCCTCGCCGAGCGCCGGATCGGGCGCAGGATGGGCGAGTTCGACCTCCTGACGCTCGCCTCGGCCCACCCACGGCTCCCCCGCCTGCTGCTCGTCCACGACGAGAGCGACCCCGAGGCGCCGTTCAGCGGAGCGCTCGACGTCACGAACGCCTGGCACGACTCACGCCTCGTCGTCACCCGCGGGCTCGGCCACCGCCGGCTCCTGTGGGACCCGGCGGTCGTCAAGCAGGTGACCGAGTTCGCCGCCTCGGCCGCGGACGGCATACGGGCGGAGTCGGCGCGCGCGAGCCGCACGTAGGCCGCCCGAGAGCCGCGCCCAGGCGGCAGGGGCTCAGGAGATCCGGTCGATGACGAGTGGGAGGAGGTCGGGGCGCGAGCCCTCCGGGGCGATGGTGAAGCCGCCCTCGAGGGCCTCCTTGGCCCGCTCGAACTTCTCCGGGGTGTCGGTGTGCAGCGTCATGAGCCTCTCGCCGCCACGCACGACCGCACCCGGCTTGGCGTGCAGCTCGATGCCCGCACCGGCCTGCACCGGGTCCTCCTTGCGGGCGCGCCCGGCGCCGAGGCGCCACGCGGCGACGCCCACGGCGTAGGCGTCGAGCTCGGTGAGGACGCCGTCCGCCGGCGCGAGGACCTCCTCCGTATGCCGTGCCGTCGGCAGCTCGGCGTCGGGGTCGCCTCCCTGGGCTGCGATCATCCGGCGCCACGCGTCCATCGCCCGGCCGTCCTCAAGGGCCGCGGCGACGTCCTGACCGCCGCGCCCGGCGGCCTCGAGCATCTCCTGCGCCAGGGCGACGGTGAGCTCGACGACGTCCTCGGGACCGCCGCCGGCGAGCACCTCGACCGACTCGCGCACCTCGAGGGCGTTGCCGGCGGTGAGGCCGAGCGGCGTCTGCATGTTGGTGAGCAGCGCGACGGTCCGGACCCCGGCGTCGGTGCCGAGCTCGACCATCGTGCGGGCGAGCTCGGTGGCGTCCTCGCGGTTCTTCATGAACGCGCCGGAGCCGACCTTGACGTCGAGGACGAGCGCGCCCGTGCCCTCGGCGATCTTCTTGCTCATGATCGAGCTGGCGATGAGCGGGATCGCCTCGACGGTGCCGGTGACGTCGCGCAGCGCATAGAGCTTCTTGTCGGCGGGCGCGAGGCCCGAGCCGGCGGCGCAGATGACCGCGCCGACGTCGTCGAGCTGGGCGAGCATCGCCTCGTTGGTGAGGTCGGCGCGCCAGCCGGGGACCGACTCGAGCTTGTCGAGGGTGCCGCCGGTGTGGCCCAGGCCGCGCCCGGACAGCTGGGGCACGGCGACGTCGAAGACCGCGACGAGCGGCGCGAGCGGGAGGGTGATCTTGTCGCCGACGCCGCCGGTCGAGTGCTTGTCGGCGGTCGGGCGGGAGAGCGAGGAGAAGTCCATGCGCTCGCCGCTGGCGATCATCGCCGAGGTCCACGTCGCGATCTCGCGGCGGTTCATGCCGTTGAGCAGGACGGCCATCGCGAGCGCGCTCATCTGCTCGTCGGCGACGACGCCGCGCGTGTAGGCGTCGATGACCCAGCGGATCTGGTCGTCGCTCAGCTCTCGCCTGTCCCGCTTGGTGGTGATGACGTCGACGGCGTCGTGACTCTCGCTCATGGCGTCATCATGTCACCCGGCGAGCGGGCGCCGAGCGGTCGCCGACCGCGCTCAGGGACGCTGGGCGAGGTTGTCCGGACCGAACGCCTGGGGCAGCACCTGCTCCATCGTCTGCACGCCCTCGGGCGTCATGAGGAGGCACCCGGCGCCGCCGTTCTCCCAGAGCAGCTGGCGGCAGCGGCCGCACGGCATGAGCGCCTCACCGCGACCGTCGACGCACCACACGGCGACGAGCCGGCCACCACCCGTGGCGTGCAGCTCGGAGACCATGCCGCACTCGGCGCAGAGCGTCACGCCGTAGGCGGCGTTCTCGACGTTGCAGCCGGCGACGACGCGGCCGTCGTCGGTGAGGCCGGCGACGCCGACCGGGTAGTTCGAGTACGGCGCGTAGGCACGCGTCGTCATCTCGATGGCCTTCTCGCGCAACGCGTCCCAGTCGATGTCACTCATGAGCACCCGTCTCGATGTCGATGGTGTCCCCGCCGGCCTTGACGGTGTGGGCGACGACGACGGACGCGAGGAGGCGGGCTCCGCAGCCGATCGCGTCCTCGTCGACGACGACGTCGCCCTGGTGCAGGTCGTAGGTCCGGCCGCCCGGCGTGCGCGTGCCGAGCCGGGCCATCGCGCCGGGAGCGTGGGCGAGGTACCAGGAGTAGTCCTCGCCACCGAGCGACTGGATCGTCGGCGCGATCTGCAGACCCGTGCCGAGGCACGCAAAGCGGAGCGCGTCGATGGCGTCTGCCTGGTTGACGACCGGAGGGACGCCCTTGACCCGCTCGAGCCGGGCCTCGACGCCGTAGGGCGCGACGACCCCCTGGACGATCTCGTCGAGCACCGGGCCGACGGACAGCCAGGCGTTGGCGTCGAGCATGCGCAGGGTGCCGCTGCACTCCCCCGTGCTCGGGATGACGTTGCTCGCCGTGCCCGAGCGGACGACGCCCCACACGAGGGCGGCGCCGGCGCGCGGGTCGAGCCGGCGCGAGAGCGCGGCCGGCACGTCGGTGACGACCTTGGCGAGGGCGTAGGTGAGGTCCTCGGTGAGCTGGGGCCGCGAGGTGTGGCCGCCGCGGCCGGCGAGGTGGACCCGGATGTGGTCACACGCGGCAGTGATCGGGCCCTCGCGCAGCCCCACCTGACCGACGTCGAGCGAGGGGTCGCAGTGGACCGCGAAGATCGCGTCGACACCTTCCATGACGCCCTGCGCGATCGCCTCGAGCGCGCCTCCGGGGATGACCTCCTCGGCCGCCTGGAAGATCGCCCGCACCGCGGTCCCGCGCTCGAGCAGGACCTGCTCGTGCTCCTTGAGGGCGAGCATCGCGCCGAGCAGCGCGGCGACGTGTACGTCGTGGCCGCAGGCGTGGGTGACGCCGTCGGTGACCGAGGCGAACGGCAGCCCCGTGCTCTCCTGGACCGGGAGTGCGTCCATGTCGGCGCGCAGGGCGACCCGGTATGCCGGCTGGTCCGCTCCCAGGTCGGCGACGAGTCCCGTGCCCGAGAGCCTGCGGACGCGGATACCCGCCTGCTCGAGGCGAGCGGCGACGAGGCCGGTGGTGCGGGTCTCCTGGCGGGAGAGCTCGGGGTGGGCGTGCAGGTCCCTGCGGATGTCGAGGAGCTCGGGCAGCGAGGACGCGACGCTGGCGCCGAGCGCGGAAAGGGTGTCAGTCATGAGGACACCCATGCTACTTCCGCTCGCGCGACCCCTCAGCGCGTCGCCGTGCGCGTGGCCTTGCGCGCCTCCCAGCGGTCGATGATGCCGCCCATCTCGTCGGTGACGAACTCGAGGAACTCGCGGGAGAGCTGGAGCCGCCGCCCGGCCTGCGAGTCGGCGCCGAGGTGGTCGACGCCGTCGGCGAGCGCCCGGATCATGCCGGCGTAGACCTGGTCGGTGCTCCTGAGCGCGCCGTGGAAGGCGTCGTCGAGGACGACGAAGACGTCGCGGCGCCCACCGCGCTCGCGCTCACGCCGGAGGAGGCCGACGTGGGTGAGGTAGCGGACGGCCCCGGAGACGGCGGCCGGGCTCACCGAGAGCTCCTCGGTGAGCTCGGCGGAGGTCATCCGGCCATCCTCGTCGACGAGGAGGGCAGCGAAGACCCGGGCCGGCATGGGCGGGAAGCCGGCCGTGGCGAGGGCCGCACCGAGCCGCTCGACGACGGCGTGTGACGCGCTCGGGCCGGCCTCGGCGGTGACGGTGGCAGCGGCGCGGCGGGACGGCATACAACGAGTTTAGATCATTCACGAAATTGTGAAAGAAGAGTACACTCGAGGTCGTGGAGAACGTCATCGAGATCCGGAACCTGCGCAAGACCTTCGGACCGACCGTCGCGCTCGACGGTCTCGACCTCACCGTCGGGCGGGGCGAGGTCCACGGCTTCCTCGGCCCCAACGGCGCGGGCAAGTCGACGACGATCCGGGTGCTCCTCGGCCTCCTGCGCCGGGACTCGGGCGAGGTCCGCGTCCTCGGCGGCGACCCGTGGGCCGAGGCGGCCGACCTGCACCGGCGCATCGCCTACGTCCCGGGTGACGTCAGCCTGTGGCCCAACCTCACCGGCGGGGAGGTCGTCGACCTCCTCGGCCGGATGCGCGGCGGGCTCGACGAGGCCCGTCGGGCCGACCTGCTCGAGCGCTTCGACCTCGACCCGACGAAGAAGGCGCGGACCTACTCCAAGGGAAACCGTCAGAAGGTCGCCGTCGTCGCCGCCTTCGCCTCGCGCGTCGAGCTGCTCCTTCTCGACGAGCCGACGTCCGGTCTCGACCCGCTCATGGAGGAGGAGTTCCGGCGGTGCGTCCACGAGGCCAAGGCGGAGGGTGCGACGGTCCTGCTGAGCAGCCACATCCTCGCCGAGGCCGAGGCGCTGAGCGACCGCGTGACGATCATCAAGGGCGGGCGCGCGGTCGAGTCGGGCACGCTCGCCGAGCTCCGCCACCTCACCCGGACGACCGTCACCGCCGAGACGGTGTCGCCACCCCTCCGCCTCGCCGACCTGCCCGGGGTCCACGAGCCACAGGTGTCCGACGGGCGCGTCACCTTCGACGTCGACTCGGACCACCTCGACGGCGCGGTCGCCGTCCTGTCACGCCTCGGCCTCCGCTCGCTCACGGCGCACCCGCCGACCCTCGAGGAGCTCTTCCTGCGCCACTACGGCGAGCAGCCACGCGACGACGCCGAGGTCGGGTCCCGGTGAGCGGCGCTCTCACCGGCAGCAGCCGGCTCATGCGCCTCATCCTCCGTCGCGACCGGGTCCGGCTGCCGCTCTGGCTCGTCGGCCTGGGCGGCACCATCGCCTGGAGCGCCCTGGCGGTGCCGGCGGTCTACGACACCCCGGAGAAGGTCGCGGGCTACGCCGCCACGGTCGGTGCGAGCCCCGTCAGCCACCTCATGTCCGGTCGCCAGCCCGCGATCGACACCATCGGCGGGATCACCGCCAACGAGATCTCGCAGGTGGCACTGCTGGGTGTGTGCCTCATGGTGCTCTTCCTCGTCGTGCGGCACACCCGCGCCGAGGAGGAGTCGGGGCGGGCCGAGCTGCTGCGCTCGACGGTCCTCGGGCGACACGCGGCGACCCTCGCCGGGCTCGGCTACGCCGTCACCGCCGCGCTCGTCATCGGCGCCCTGACGACCGGCACGATGCTCGCGGCCGACCTCGACCCGACGGGCAGCGTGGCCTACGGCGCCGGCCTCGCCCTGCTCGGCACCTGTTACGCCGCCGTCGCCCTCCTCGCGGCGCAGGTCTCGGGGAGCGCACGCGGCGCCCTCGGCATCGGCGGCTCGCTCGTCGCGCTGGGCTACCTCGTGCGCGGTGTCGGGGCCATGCAGGACAACGCGCTGGTCTGGCTCTCCCCCTTCGGCTGGGCCCAGTCGATGAACGCCTTCGGTGACGAGCGGTGGTGGCCCGCCCTGCTGCTCGTCGCGGCCACGGCCGGGCTGCTCGCCGTCACGGCCCGGCTCACCGCCCGTCGCGACTTCGGCAGCGGGCTCGTGCAGCCCCGCCCGGGGCACCCGCGGGCGAGCAGCCGGCTCGGCACGCCCCTCGGCCTCACCCTGCGGCTGCAGCGCGGAACGATCCTCGGCTGGTCGGTCGGGATGTTCCTCCTCGGACTCGTCTACGGCGCGGTCCTGCCGACCGTCCCGGACCTGCTCGCCTCCAACCCCGACATCGCCGACTACATCGGCGCCGGCGGCGCGGCCGAGGACGCCGTCACCGACGCCTTCCTCCGCTACATCCTCCTCTTCATGGCCGTCGCCTCGACCGGGTATGCCGTGTCGAGCGTCCTGCGGATGCGCTCCGAGGAGGAGGCGGGCCGGGCCGAGAACGTCCTCGCGACAGCGACCCCGCGGGGGCGTTGGCTGGCGGCCACGGTCGCCACCGCGACCGGCGGCACCCTCGCCGTGCTCGTCCTCGCCGGCGTCGGGCTCGCCCTCGGCCGCGGGCTGGCCGGGGGCGGGTGGTCCGACGCGGTCGCCATGGTCGGCGAGCAGGTGACCTATGCGCCGGCCGCGCTCGTCGTGGCGGCCGTCGCCGTCGCGGCCGTCGGGCTCGCGCCGCGGCTGGCGCTCGTGGCGTGGGCCGTCGTCGCGTTCGTCGGGCTCCAGGTCATGCTCGGGGCGATCCTGCGACTGCCCGATGTCGTGAGCGGGCTGTCGCCGTTCTGGCACCTGCCGGGCGTGCCCGAGGAGGACCTCGTCGTCTGGCCGGGGCTCGTCGAGCTCGTCGTCGCGGCGGCGCTCGTCGCTCTCGGGCACTGGGGCTACCGCCGCCGCGACCTCGACAGCGCCTGACGCGGACGACTGGGCTGGAGACGTCAGGTGAGGTCGGTGCGGCCCTGCTCCTTGAGGCGCTCCACGACCTTCTTGACGTCCTGCGCCCGGTCCAGCGTCGTCACGAGGACGGCGTCGCCGGAGTCGATGACGACGACGTCCTCGAGGCCGACGACCGCCACCGGCCGGCCGCCGCGCGGCGACACCAGACCGGTGGAGTCGACAGCGTGCACGAGCGAGGTGTCCCCGAGGACGCGGACGCCCTGCTCGTCCCCGGGCTGCGGCAGGAGGGCCGAGAGGCTGGCGAAGTCGCCGATGTCGTCCCAGGCGAAGTCGCCGGGCACGACAGCGACGACGCCGATGTCCGCGGCCGGCTCGGCGACCGCGTGGTCGATGGCGATCTTCTCGAGGGTCGGCCACACCTCGTCGAGCCGCGAGGGGTCGGCGGCGATGGCGCGCAGGCCCTCGGCCAGCTCGGGGTGCCAGCGGTGGAGCAGGTCGAGCAGGGTGGTCGCCCGCACGACGAACATCCCGGCGTTCCAGCGGAACTCGCCGGTCGAGAGGTAGGCGGTGGCCCGCCGCACGTCCGGCTTCTCGACGAACTGCCGCACACGGCGAGCGGTCGGGGCACCGGCGATCGGCCGGCCCATCTGGATGTAGCCGAACCCCGTCGACGGGTGGGTCGGCTCGATCCCGATGGTGACGACCTGCCCGTCCCGGGCCACCTCGACGGCCTCGGCGACGCAGGCGCGGAAGGCCTCGGCGTCGGGGATGACGTGGTCGGCGGCGAACGAGCCGATGACTGCCTCGGGGTCGCGTGCCTCGACGAGCGCGGCCGCGAGGCCGATCGCCGCCATCGAGTCGCGAGGGGAGGGTTCGGCGACGAGCGAGCCGTCGCCGAGCGACGGCAGCTGCACGCGCACCGCATCGGCGTGGGCGGCCCCCGTGACGACGACGACCCGCTCGAGCGCGAGCGGCTCGACGCGGTCGAGGGTCTCCTGGAGCAGGCTCCGCCCGGACCCGGTGAGGTCGTGGAGGAACTTGGGGTGACCAGCCCGGGACAGGGGCCACAGACGCGTGCCGGCGCCCCCCGCGGGGATGACCGCCCAGAAGCCGGGAATGTCAGACATGGCGTCAGGCTAACGAAGCCCATGGCACCCTCTTAGGATTCCGTTCTGGCGCGACGCCGACGGGCGACGAACGACGACGACGGGGAGGTGCGGGCGGTGGACCTGCTGGAGCCGGTGCTCTTCACCGACGCGTGGGGGTCCCACGTGTCGATCGCCAGCCTCCAGGGTCGCCCGATCCCGAGCGCCGAACCCGAGTCCGAGCTGTGGATGGGCGCCCACGAGAGCGGCCCGTGCCCCATCACCCGCGACGGCGTCGTCACCACCCTCGCCGACGTCATCCGCGCCGACCCCGAGGGTGAGATGGGCGCGGAGTGCTGCACGGCATACGAGGGGAGGTTGCCCTTCCTGCTCAAGGTGCTCGCCCCCGGTCGCGCGATCTCGATCCAGGCGCACCCGACGGCGGAGCAGGCGAGCGAGGTGCGCCGCCGCGACCGTGAGGCGGGCGATGCCGACGCGACCTACGTCGACGACTGGGCCAAGCCCGAGATGCTCGTCGCGATCTCGCCGTTCCGCGTCTTCGTCGGCATGCGCACCGCGGCGGAGACGGCCGCGCTCGCCAAGCGGCTCGGCGTGCCCCGGTTCTCCGCGCTCGTCGACGACACCTCGTCGGCTCCCGACCCGGTCCACGCGATGCTCGCCGCCGTGCTCGCGATCCCCGACGACGAGCACGCCGGCTTCGTCCGCGAGCTCGTCGCCGCGTGCGTCCGCGTCTCGTCGAGCCCGGACGCCGAGGGTCACCACTGCGCCGCCGTCGTCCGTGTGGCCGAGGACCACCCCGACGACATCGGGCTCGCCGTGCTGCTGCTCATGAACCACCGCGTGCTCGAACCCGGCGACTTCATCGACGTGCCCGCCGGGGTGCTGCACTCCTACGTCAGGGGGCTGGGGATCGAGGTGCTCGCCAACTCCGACAACGTCGTCCGCGCCGGGCTCACCGGCAAGGAGAAGAACGTCCCCGAGCTGCTGCGCATCGTCGATCCCGACGCCGACGGCAACGCCGGACGCGCCGAGCCCGACCCGGAGCTGCCCGCGACGGTGCGCTTCCCGAGCTCGTCGGACCGCTTCGCCCTGCGACGGATCCTCGACCCCGCCGGGCTGCTGGTCCCCGGAGACGGAACCCCGCGCATCGTCTTCTGCCTGCACGGCGAGGTCGCCCTCACGACCCCCGGCGACGGCCCCGGGTCGACGCTGACCCTCGGTTCGGTGCGCGCGGCCTACCTCTCCGCGCGCGACCACGGTGTCAGGGTCACCGGCAGCGGCGAGGTCTACCTCGTCACCCTGCCCTCGGTCTGACGCCCCAGACCGTTCACGCACTGCTCGGCCGACGTTCCACGGCACGACGCCGGCGCGGCACCGGCACCCGCGACCGTTGACGGCGTGCGAGTCGCCATGGTGACCGAGTCCTTCCTGCCGACACTCAACGGCGTGACGACGAGCGTGTGCCGGGTGGCCCAGTCGCTGCGCGCCCTCGGCCACGAGGCGCTCATCCTCGCGCCCGGCCCGGCGCCGGCGACGTTCGAGGGCTTCGCCGTCCGCGGCCTGCCGTCGGTGACCGTGCGGCAGTTCCCCACCGGCGTGCCCACCCCGGCCCTGCGCCGGGCGCTCGACGAGTTCGCTCCCGACGTCGTCCACGCCGCCTCCCCCTTCGTCCTCGGCGCGCGGGCCCTGCAGCTCGCCGACCGCGACGGGACGCCCGCCGTCGCGATCTACCAGACCGACATGCCGAGCTACCTGCGCCAGCACGGCCCCGGGCGGCTGGGCACCGGTGCCGCGAGCGCCGCGTGGCGCTGGATCCGCCGGATGCACGCGCACGCCGACCTCACGCTCGCCCCGTCGCGGCCCACCCTCGAGGAGCTCCGCAGCCACGGAGTTCCGCGCACCGACCTCTGGGCGAGGGGCGTCGACACCGGCCAGTTCTCTCGACGCTGGCGTGACGACCCCGGCACGGCCGAGCTGCGCCGAGCCCTCGCGCCGGGGGGCGAGGTGCTCCTCGGCTACGTCGGCCGCCTGGCTCCCGAGAAGGAGCTGTGGCGCCTCACCGAGGTCGCGCGGATCCCGGGGACCCGGCTCGTCGTCGTCGGCGACGGCCCGAGTCGCTCGCAGGTCGGCGCCCGGCTCACCGAGGCGGTCGCCTCGATGCCGGGCCGCCCCAACCGCTCCCCCGTCTTCCTCGGCCGCCGCTCCGGTGACGACCTCGCCCGCGCGTATGCCGTCCTCGACGTCTTCGTGCACCCCGGCACCCGCGAGACCTTCGGCCAGACCCTCCAGGAGGCTGCGGCGACCGGTCTGCCGGTCGTGGCCCCGGCTCGCGGTGGCCCGCTCGACCTCGTCGACCACGGCCGCACCGGGCTGCTCTTCGAGCCCGACCGTGCCGGGTCGCTCCACGACCACGTCGACGCCCTCGTCGGGGACCCGCGGTGGCGCGAGCAGCTCGGAGACGAGGCCGAGCGCGCCGTGCGCGGGCGCTCCTGGGAGGTGCTCACGGAGCGGCTCGTCGGGCACTACGACACCGCTCGGGCCTCCCGTACCCGTCGGGTCGCGTAGCCTCCTTCGAGGCCCGCTTCGCCGGAGGCGGGCGGGTCGAGAGGAGGCCGGATGCGCAGCGCTGCGCTCGTCGCCGCGGCCGCGACGTTCGCGGTCCCGGCCGTCGTCGGCGCCTCCCCCGCGCTGGCCGCGCCGACGCCGACAGCCGTTCCCCCAGCGACCGCGGCGGCGTCCCCGAGCCCCAGTCCGACGCTCCCCGCCGTGAGGCACGTGCTCGACCCGGCGCGCAGCGTCGGCGGGCCCGGCCTGGCTCCGATGGACACCGTGCTCCTCGACGCCCCCGCCGGGGTGCCGGCGCCGCCCGCGGTCGCCGACGTCGCCTGGCTCATCGCCGACGCCGACACCGGTGAGGTCCTCGCCGCCCGCAACCCGCACGCCCCGCTCCTGCCGGCCAGCACGCTCAAGGCGCTCACCGCGATCCACCTCCTGCCCCGCCTCGACCCCGCCGCGGTCCTCACGGCCACCGCCACCGAGTCCGGCGCCGCCGGGACACGGGTGGGCATGGTCGCCGGGCAGACCTACACCGCGACGCAGCTCTTCGAGGCGCTCGTCATGTCGTCCGCCAACGACGCCGCCTACGGGCTGTCGGCGCTCAACGGCGGCATCCCGACGACGGTCACCGAGCTCAACGCGCTCGCCGACGAGCTCGGCGCCCACGACACGGTCGTCGTGGACCCGAGCGGGCTCGACGCTCCCGGCCAGCAGAGCAGCGCCTACGACCTCGCCCTCATCGGGCGCGCCGCCCTCGCGAACCCCGAGTACGTGCGGCTCGCGACGACGAAGACCTCGGCCTTTCCTGCCCGCGTCGACCGGGCCTCGCGCACCCGCCCCGCCTATGCCATCGGCAACCACAACCGGTTGCTCTGGAACTACCCCGGCACCCTCGGGGTCAAGAACGGCTTCACGAAGGCCGCGCACCGCACCTTCATCGGCGCTGCCCGCCGGGGCGGCAGGACCTACCTCGTCACCGAGATGTACGGCACCGGCAGCAGCTGGCGTCCGGCGGCCTCGCTGCTCGACTGGGCCTTCGCACACGGTGACGAGGTGCGGCCCATCGGGCGGCTCGTCGACCGCGGCGAGGTGCCCGTGCCACCCGCTCCCGCGACGGCTCGCGGGGACACCGCACGCGGCACGTCCTCGGACGAGGACACGTCGTCGGTGGTCGCCGCCATGACGACCCCGCGCGCCCCCAGCGGCGCCGTGACGCCGTCGCTCGTGCCGCTCGCGGGCGGGGCGGTCCTGCTGGGTCTCCTGCTCCTGACGCGCGCGCGCCGCCGCGGCAAGGGCTGACGCGGGGCGTCAGCCCTTGCGGTGCAGCTCCTGCCACTGCTCCCAGGTCGGCAGCAGCCCGCTCTCACGCGCCTCCGCCAGCGTCGGGGCCGCCTCGTCCTTGGGCGACAGGGTGACGTCGAGGCCCGCAGGGATGGCGAGCCCGACCTCGGGGTCGAGCGGGTGGATGCCGTGCTCGCCGGTGGGGTTGTAGGCGGCGGTGCAGAGGTACATCGCCGTCGTGTCGTCCTCGAGCGCGCAGAAGGCGTGGCCGAGACCCTCGGTGAGGTAGACCGCGCGCCGGTCGACCGTGTCGAGGTGCACCTCCTCGACCCTCCCGAAGGTGGGCGAGCCCTCGCGCAGGTCGACGACGTAGTCGACGAGGCTGCCGCTGAGCACGGTGATGTACTTGCCCTGTCCGGGCGGCACGTCGGCGAAGTGGATGCCGCGCACCGTCCCGCGCGACGACACCGACACGTTGGTCTGGACGATGTCGGGACGGTGGCCCAGGTGCTCGGCGAGCAGGTCCCCCCTGAAGGACTCGAGGAAGACGCCCCGGTCGTCGGGGAACTGCCGAGGGGTGACGACGAAGGCACCCTCGATGGCGAGCGGAGCGAACTCCATCAGCGCAGCCCCTTGCCCTCACCGAGGCACGCGTGGATGTAGTCTCCGTAGCCGCTCTTGACGAGGGCGTCGCCGAGCGCGGCGAACTGTGCGTCGTCGATCCACCCCGCCCGCCACGCGATCTCCTCGACACAGCCGATCTTGGTGCCCTGCCGGGCCTCGATGACGTGGACGAACTGGCTCGCCTCCATGAGGCCGGTGAAGGTCCCCGTGTCGAACCACGCCGTGCCGCGCGGGAGCACCGTCACCGACAGCTCCTCCCGCTTGAGGTAGACGTCGTTGACCCCGGTGATCTCGAGCTCGCCGCGTGCGCTGGGCTGCAGGTTGCGGGCGATCTCGACGACGTCGTTGTCGTAGAAGTAGAGGCCCGGGACGGCATAGCTCGACCGCGGTCGCTCCGGCTTCTCCTCGATCGAGATGACGGTGCCGTCGTCGTCGAACTCCACGACGCCGTATGCCGTCGGGTTGCCCACGTGGTAGGCGAAGACGTGTCCACCGGTGACGTCGGTGAGCCCGCGCAGCGCCCGGCCGAGGCCGGTGCCGTAGAAGATGTTGTCGCCGAGGACCAGGGCGACCGGGTCGGAGCCGATGAAGTCGGCACCGATGACGAAGGCCTGGGCGAGGCCGTCGGGAGAGGGCTGCACGGCATACGAGATCTCGATGCCCCACTCGCTGCCGTCGCCGAGGAGCCGCTCGAACTGGTCGTGGTCCGACGGCGTCGTGATGACGAGGACCTCGCGGATGCCGGCCATCATGAGCGTCGCCAGCGGGTAGTAGACCATCGGCTTGTCGTAGACCGGCATGAGCTGCTTGCTGATGCCCTTGGTGATCGGGTGCAGGCGCGTGCCCGAGCCCCCGGCGAGAATGATGCCCTTCATGGGGCGCCACCCTACTGACCCGACGCCTCACTGCCGACCGGACGCTCTCTGCCGCTCCGATAGCCTGCCGCCCATGAAGGTTCTTGTCACCGGCGGCGCCGGGTTCATCGGGTCCAACTTCGTCATCCGGGCCCGCCAGGTGCGGCCGGACTGGCGTCTCACGGTGCTCGACTCGATGACGTATGCCGCGAACCTCGGCTCGCTCGACCCGGTCATCGGTGACGTCGACGTCGTCAAGGGCTCGGTCACCGACGCGGACCTCGTCGACGAGCTCGTGGCCGCGCACGACCTCGTCGTCCACTTCGCCGCGGACTCGCACAACGACAACTCGCTCGACGACCCGTGGCCGTTCATCGACACCAACATCGTCGGGACCTATCAGCTCGTGCAGGCGGTCCGCCGGCACGGCAAGCGGATCCACCACGTCTCGACCGACGAGGTCTACGGCGACCTCGAGCTCGACGACCCGGCCCGCTTCACCGAGACGACGCCGCTCAACCCCTCGAGCCCGTACTCGGCGTCCAAGGCCAGCGCCGACCTGCTCGTGCGTGCGTGGGTCCGCTCCTTCGGCCTGCGCGCCACGCTGTCGAACTGCTCCAACAACTACGGCCCGCGCCAGCACCCCGAGAAGCTCATCCCGCGCCAGATCACGGGCATCCTCGAGGGCGTCAGGCCCAAGCTCTACGGCGAGGGCCTCAACGTGCGCGACTGGATCCACGTCGACGACCACAACGACGCCGTCATCGCGATCGTCGAGCAGGGCCGCGAGGGCGAGACCTACCTCATCGGCGCCGACGGCGAGATGAACAACCGCGACGTCATCGCGCTCATCCTCGAGCTCATGGGCAAGCCGGCCGACTGGTACGACCACGTGCCCGACCGCCCCGGTCACGACCTGCGCTACGCCATCGACGCGTCCAAGCTGCGGGCCGAGACCGACTGGCGCCCCGCGCACCCCGACGTGCGCTCGGGCCTGGCCGACACGATCTCCTGGTACGAGAACAACGAGGACTGGTGGCGCACCGCCAAGGTCGTCGCGGAGGCCCGCTACGACCGGCTGGGACGCTGATGGCCCGCTGGCTCGTCACGGGCGCGGGCGGCATGCTCGCCGCCGACCTCCTCCCCCGTCTCGCCTCGGCCGGACACGACGTCACGGCGCTGCGACGGGCCGACCTCGACGTCACCGACCCGGCCGCCTGCACCGCGGCGGTCGAGGGGCACGACGTCGTCGCCAACCTCGCCGCCTGGACGGGCGTGGACGACGCCGAGACCGCCGAGGCGGACGCCTTCGCCGTCAACGCCGTCGGCGCCGCCAACCTCGCCTCCGCCAGCGCCCGTGGCGGCGCACGGATGGTGCACGTCTCGACCGACTACGTCTTCGCCGGCGACGCCACGACCCCGTATGCCGTCGACGCGCCCGTCGCTCCCCGCTCGGCCTACGGGCGGACCAAGGCCGCGGGCGAGTGGGCGGTGCTCGCCCGCTGCCCGTCGGCGCTCGTCGTGCGCACCGCCTGGCTCTACGGCGCCGGCGGACCGAACTTCGCGGCGACGATGGCCCGCCTCGCCGGTGAGCGCGAGACCCTCGCCGTCGTCGACGACCAGCGCGGTCAGCCGACGTGGACCGCCGACCTCGCCGACGCCCTCGTGCGGCTCGTCGACGCCGACGCCCCCGGCGGAATCTGGCACGGCACGAGCGCGGGCGAGACGACGTGGTTCGGGTTCACCCGGGCGATCTTCGAGGAGCTCGGCCTCGACCCCCAGCGGGTCACGCCGACGACGACCGACGCCTTCCCACGGCCCGCGCCGCGGCCGGCCTACTCCGTGCTGGGTCACGAGCGCTGGCGGGAGGCCGGGCTCGAGCCGTTGCCGGACTGGCGCGACGCCCTGCGCCGGGCGGCGCCCACGGTGCTCGGCACCGCCTGAGCGCCGACCCGACGACGGGTCGGGGTGCGTGTGACGGGTCGGGGGCGGTCGACACCCGACTCGTCACCCAGGGCCCGACTCGCGTCCGCTGGGTCAGCGGCGTCCGCCGAGACCGCGGAAGAGCCGGGCGGCGAGGCCCAGACCGGCTGCGGCCGAGGCACCGAGCGCGGCGCCGATCGCGAGATTGACGCGATCGTCCGCGCGCCGGGCGCGAGGTGCGACGACCCGGTCGGCCGAGCGCCCCGTGGCGTCCGCGTGCCGCACCTCGGGGTGCGACTCCGGCGGCACGCCGAGCCACACGGGGTCTGGGACCGCCGGGTCGAGGGCCGCGGACACGGGCACCTCCGGCCCCTCGACCATCTTGGCCCGCTGGCCCTCACTGAGGTCGGCGACGGCCTCGGCGTCGAGCGAGTTCGCGCTCCACGCGGCCGAGAGCAGGATGATCCGCGACATGAAGTTGAGCCACGCGAGCAGGCCGACGACGAGCGCGACCGAGGCGAAGAGCGGGTTCTCCGTCGTCCCGGCGATGAGGCTCGTGCCGAGCACCTTGAGCAGCGTGAGGCCGATGCCGCCGACGACCGCTCCGCCGACGAGCCCGCGCCAGGGCACGTCGACCCCGGAGAGCAACCGGAGCATGACGAGGACGACGAGGCCGTCGAGCGCGGCGCCGACGACGAGGGCGATGGCACGCAGCAGCCACTGCTGGCCGCCGAGACCGATGGCCTCGGCGATCCAGCCGGTGAGCGCACTGGCCACCCCGGTCACGGCGGCGGAGACGACGATGGCCAGCCCGAGCAGGACGAGCACGCCGAGGTCGCGCAGCTTGTTGGTCACGGCGTTGCCCGGCTCGCCCTCGGCGCCGAAGACCGTCCTGATGCCGTCGCGCAGGGCAGCGAGCCAGCCAAGGCCGGCATACAGAAGGCCGGCGAGGCCGACGAGACCGGTGACGGTCAGGGCGGCGTCACCGGGGGTCTCGAGCGGGATGAGTCCCTTGTCGCCGTCCTTGATGAAGCCGGGCAGCGTCTCGTTGAGGTAGTCGCGGATCTGGTCCAACCACTGCTGGTTGTCCTGCAGCAGGACACCGAAGACGGTGAAGGCCAGAGCCAGGACGGGGAAGATCGAGAAGAAGGCGAAATAGGCGATGCCGCCGGCGAGCAGGTTGCCGCGGGCATCGCCGTAGCGCTTCCAGGCGTGCCAGAGCCGGGTCCGCTGGACGGCAGCCCAGAGGGACGTGAGGCGGTCCATGCTCAGCCCTCCAGGGCGAACGACGAGAGGGGACGCCAGACGCCGTCGTCGGTCTGGTGGAAGAGCTCGAACGACGTGACGTCGAAGCTGCACCTGTAGTCGACGAGCTCGTCGAAGGCGGCGTCGAGCGACTCCTCGGCGAGGTGGTGCGCCACCGTGACGTGCGGGTGGTAGTTGAACTCGAGGTGCCGCTCGACCGGCCCGCTGCGCACCGCCGTCTCGAGGAGCTCGCACTGCGAGATGCCGGACGACACCTGCACGAACACGACGGGCGAGAGCGGCCGGAAGGTTCCCGTGCCGGAGAGCGTCATGCGGAAGGGTGCGTGGGCCGCGGCGACGACGGCGAGGTGCGTCTCGAAGGCATCGAGCGACGGCGCGTCGATCTCGGTGGGTGGCAGCAGCGTGACGTGCGGTGGGATGAACTTCGCCAGCGGGTCGCCGAAGCGCTCGCGCGCGTCCTGCAGGACCGTCCCGTGGGGTTCGGGCACGGTGATGGCCACTCCGTGGGTGGGCATGGCCCCGACCCTATCGGGCGGGAACCGGGGCGGCAGCCGGGAGCAGCCCGACGCGGTCCCGGACGCGCGCCATCGTGGCCCGCGCGACCTCGCGGGCGCGCTCTGCACCCGAGGCGAGGATCCGGTCGAGCTCGGCCGGGTCGTCGAGCAGCTCCCGCATCCGGGCCTGGAACGGCTCGACGGCCGCGACGACGACGTCGGCGACCTCCTTCTTGAGGTCGCCGTAGCCGCGACCGGCGAAGGAGGCCTCGAGGTCGGCGACGGGCGTGCCCGAGAGGACCGAGTGGATGACGAGCAGGTTGGAGACACCGGGCTTGGTCTCGACGTCGTAGCGGATCTCGGCCTCGGTGTCGGTGACCGCGGACCGGATGTTCTTGGCGATCCTGCCGGGATCCTGCATGAGGTCGATGAGGCCCTTGGGCGACGAGCCGGTCTTGCTCATCTTGGACGTCGGCTCCTGGAGGTCCATGATCTTCGCCGCGCCCTTGACGATCCAGGGCTCGGGCACGACGAGGCCCCCGCCGAAGCGGGTGTTGAAGCGCTCGGCGAGGTCGCGGGTGATCTCGAGGTGCTGCCGCTGGTCCTCGCCGACGGGCACGTAGGCGGCGTCGTACATGAGGATGTCGGCGGCCATGAGCATCGGGTAGGTGAGCAGCCCGACGTTGGCGTTCTGGCCCTTGGCGACCTTGTCCTTGAACTGGGTCATCCGGCGGGCCTCACCGTCGGCGGTGAGGCAGTTCATCACCCAGCCGAGTTCGGCGTGCTCGGTGACGTGGCTCTGGCAGAAGACCGCAGAGCGCTCCGGGTCCACACCGCCGGCGAGGAACTGCGCCGCCGTCGCCCGGGTGCGCGCGCGCAGCACCTCCGGGTCGGTCGGGACGGTGAGCGCGTGGAGGTCGGCGACGAAGTAGTAGGCGTCGAAGTCGTCCTGCAACGTGACCCAGTTGACCAGTGCCCCGAGGTAGTTGCCGAGGTGGAGGGAGTCACTGGTGGGCTGCATCCCGGAGAGGATCCGGGGAGCCGCCTGAGGGGTCACGGGTTCGGGCATGCGCGTCATTGTGTCAGGTGGCTCCACCTAGACTCGCACCGTGCCGCGCCTCCCGGAGACCTTCACCGACCTCTACGGCCATGCCCCGGACGGCGTCTGGTCGGCGCCGGGCCGGGTCAACCTCATCGGCGAGCACACCGACTACAACGGCGGGCTCGCGCTGCCCATCGCCCTCCCGCATCGCACCTCGTGCGCGGCATCCGCACGCGACGACGACGTCCTGCGGATCGCCTCCATGCAGGAGGACACACCCGTCGAGGTCTCCCTCGGCGACGTCACGGCCGGGCACCCCGAGGGCTGGGCGGCCTACGTCGCCGGCGTCCTCTGGGCGCTGCGCGAGGACGGGTATGCCGTCCGCGGCCTCGACGTGCTCGTCGACGGGCAGGTGCCCCTCGGGGCGGGCCTGTCGAGCTCGGCCGCGCTCGAGTGCTCGGTCGCGGCCGCGGCCTCGGACCTCTTCGGGCTCGGCCTCCTCGACACGGCCGAGGGCCGGTCGACGCTCGCCGCGGCGTGCCAGCGCGCCGAGAACGACATCGCCGGGGCGCCGACCGGAGGGATGGACCAGGCGGCCGCGATGCACTGCACACCCGACCACGCGCTGCGCCTCGACTGCCGCGACGGCGGCATGGGACAGGTGCCCTTCGACCTCGGTGCCCACGACGCCGTCCTCCTCGTCACCGACACCCGGGCCAGTCACGCACTCGCCGACGGGCAGTACGGCGCGCGACGAGACTCCTGCGAGAAGGCCGCCGACCTGCTCGGGGTCGAGTTCCTCCGCGACGTCGTCGGGCGCCCGCTCGACGAGACCTTGGCCGCCCTCCCGGACGACGAGCTGCGCCGCCGCACGCGTCACGTCGTCACCGAGATCGAGCGGGTCGACGCCGTCGTCGACGCACTGCGCGACGGCGACCTCGACCAGGTCGGCCGGCTCTTCGTCGCCTCCCACGAGTCCCTGCGCGACGACTACGAGGTGTCGTGCACCGAGCTCGACCTCGTCGTCGACACCGCGGTCGCCCACGGTGCGCTCGGCGCCCGCATGACCGGAGGCGGGTTCGGCGGCTCGGCCATCGCCCTCGTCCGCGCGGCGGACGTCGACCGCGTGACGCAGGCCATCGCGGACGCCTTCGCCGAGGCCCGCCTCGATGCCCCCGCGTCCTTCGCCGTCACCGCATCGGCCTCCGCATCTCGCGACTGACGCCCCCGTCGACTGATTGCGAGTTTCGGTCGAGCGAGCGCAGCGAGGAAGGACGAAACTCGCAATCAGTCGGATCGCACAGCTCACGACTGGTTGCGAGTTTCGGTCGAGCGAGCGCAGCGAGGAAGGACGGAACTCGCAATCAGTCGCGGGACCGGGTCAGCCCAGCGTGAGGTCGTAGTCGACCATCAGCGGCGCGTGGTCGCTCCACCGTTCGTCGTATGCCGCCGCGCGGCCGACCTCCGCGCGCGTCGCCAGCCGTGCGAGCGGGGCACTCGCGAACTGGTAGTCGATGCGCCAGCCGGCGTCGTTGTCGAAGGCCTTGCCGCGCCACGACCACCACGTGTAGGGGCCTGGGCCCGGGCCGTGGAGGGTCCGGTGGACGTCGACCCAGGCGTGCTCGGACACCCACCGGTCGAGGTGTGCCTGCTCCTCGGGGAGGAACCCGGACTTGCCGACGTTGCCCTTGGCGTTCTTGAGGTCGTCCGCGGAGTGGCAGATGTTGAGGTCACCGGTGAGGACGGCATACGCGCCTGCCTCGGCGAGCGACTCGAGGCGCGAGCCGACGGCGTCGAGGAAGCGCATCTTCTCGTCCTGGCGCGGTGTGCCCGCTTGGCCGGTGTGGACGTAGGTCGAGATGACCGTCACCGGCCCTTCGGGCCCGCGGACGTCGACCTCGACCCAGCGGCCGGCGTCGGTGAATTCGACGTGGCCGATGTCGGTGCTCGCGCGCAGCGGTGCCCGGCGGGTGAGGACGGCGACCCCCGCGTGACCCTTGACCCGTCCGGGAGCCGACGCGACGTGCCAGTCGCCGAGCCCGCCGTCGGCGAGGACCTTCGCGAGCTGGTCGTCGTCGGCGCGCACCTCCTGCAGGGTGATGACGTCGGCGTGCTGCGCCCGCAGCCACTCGAGCCCTCCCCTGCGTGCCGTCGCGCGGATTCCGTTGACGTTGGCCGAGATGAGACGCATCGCCGGAAATGCTAGCCCTCCGGTGGATACCCTCCACACATGGCCGGTCGGATCCACCTCTCGCGACCCCACATCACGGACCTCGAGGAGAAGCTCGTGATGGAGGCGCTGCGCTCGGGATGGGTCGCGCCGCTGGGTCCGATGGTCGACCGCTTCGAGGCCGCCGTCGCCGAGCGGACCGGGGTGGCCCACGCGCTCGCGCTCTCCTCGGGAACGGCTGCGCTCCACCTCGCGCTGCTCGAGGTCGGAGCCGGACCGGGCACCGTCGTCGTCGTGCCGTCGATGACCTTTGCCGCCTCGGCGAACGCGGTGACCTACACCGGCGCCGAGCCGGTGCTCGTCGACTCCGGCGAGGACGCCAACCTCGACCCGGGGCTCCTCCTCGACGCCGTCCGCACCCTCCGGTCGGAGGGGTCCCGCGTCGCGGCCGTCATGACCGTCGACCTCATGGGCCGGTGCTGCGACCACGACGCGCTCCTCGACGGGCTCGCCGAGCTCGACATCCCCGTCGTCGAGGACGCGGCCGAGGCACTGGGCGCGTCGTCGTCGGGGCGTCCCGCCGGGTCCTTCGGCGTCGCTGCCGCGCTCTCCTTCAACGGCAACAAGATCCTCACGACCTCCGGCGGCGGCATGCTGCTCAGCGACGACGAGAAGCTCGTCCGGCACGCGCGCCACCTCTCGACCCAGGCACGCGAGCCCGTGCCGTGGTACGAGCACACCGAGGTCGGCTACAACTACCGCCTCTCCAACGTTCTCGCCGCCCTCGGGGTCGCCCAGCTCGAGCGCCTGTCCGAGATGGTCGAGCGCCGCCGGACGATCCGCGACCGCTATGCCGCGGCGCTCGGCGACGTCGACGGGGTCGAGCTCCTCGGTCGCAACGGCGGTCGCTCCGACGCCGAGGACAACTGCTGGCTCACCGCCCTCCTTCTCGACCCGTCGGTGCTCGACGCCGACCCCGGTTCGGTCATCGGGGCGCTCGGCGCGGATGACATCGAGGCCCGCCACCTGTGGAAGCCGATGCACCTCCAGCCGGTCTTCGCCGGTGCCCGGGCGTTCGTCACCGGGACGTCGGAGCGGCTCTTCCGCACCGGCGTCACGCTCCCCTCGGGGTCCGAGCTCTCCGACGACGACGTCGACCGGGTCATCGCCTCGCTCCGATCCGCGTTGGGGGTCGGGTGAGCCGCCTCGACGCCAAGCGCGTGCTCGACCTCGCCGTCGCCGCCCCGGTGCTCGTCCTCAGCCTCCCGGTGCAGGCCGTCGTCGCCGGCGCGGTTCGGTGGCGGCTCGGATCGCCTGTGCTCTTCAGCCAGCGGCGCCCTGGCCTTCACGGCCAGGTCTTCACGATGCGCAAGTTCCGCACCATGCGGGACGTCGACGAGGCGCGCGGACTCGTCACCGACGAGCAGCGGCTCACGCCCTTCGGCACCTTCCTCCGATCGACGAGCCTCGACGAGCTCCCGACCCTGTGGAACGTCGTGCGCGGCGACATGAGCCTCGTCGGGCCGCGCCCGCTGCTCGTCGGCTACCTCGACCGCTACAGCCCGGAGCAGGCGCGCCGCCACGACGTGCGGCCCGGGCTCACCGGACTGGCCCAGGTGTCCGGTCGCAACGCCCTCACCTGGGAGGAGCGGTTCGCCCTCGACGTCGAGTACGTCGACACCCGCTCGATGGCCCTCGACCTGCGGATCCTCCGGCGCACCGTCGCGACGGTGCTGCGCCGCGAGGGCATCACGCAGGAGGGCCACGCGACCATGACCGAGTTCCGGGGCAGCCCGCCCGCCGTGGCACGGGAGCACTCGACGGAGGCGTCGGCCGGATGAGGCGCCTCGTCGTCGTCGGCGCCGGGGGCTTCGGCCGTGAGGTCGTCCAGCTCGTGTCCGCCGTCAACGCAGTGGCCTCGACGTGGGACCTCGCCGGCGTCGTCGACGACGACCCGAGCGCGCCCGCGGTGGAGCACCTCTTCCGGCTCGAGGTCGAGGTGCTCGGCGGGCTCGACTCGCTGTCGGCACACGTCGCCGACGGAGCGGCCGTGCTCGGCATCGGTAGCCCACGGGTGCGCTCGGCCCTCGCCGCACGATGGCCGGACGTGGAGTGGGCGACCCTCGTGCACCCGGACGCCACGGTGGGCGCGGACGTCGTGCTCGGACACGGCACCGTCGTCGCCGCCGGGGCGCGTCTCAGCACGAACATCACCGTCGGCTCCCACGTCCACGTCGACCAGAACGCCACCGTCGGCCACGACTCGACGCTCGGCGACTTCGCCCGGCTCAACCCGCAGGCGTGCGTCTCGGGCTCGGTCGTCGTCGGCGAGCGGGCGCTCGTCGGGGCGAGCGCCACCGTCCTGCAGGGGCTCACCGTCGGGGCCGACGCGGTCGTCGGCGCCGGTGCCGTCGTCACGACGGACGTTCCCGCGGCGGCGACCGTCAAGGGCGTCCCGGCGCGCTGACGGCATACGACTGCCGGCAGGACGACGCCCCGGTGACCACCGCGGCGGACGTTGCGGACGCGCTGTGGTCAGTCGCGGCCGAAGAGGTCGCGGGTGTAGACCTTGTCGGCCACGTCGTCGAGGTCGGCGCTCAGCCGGTTGGCGACGATGACGTCGGCGCGGGCCTTGAACTCGTCGAGGTCGCGCACGACCTCGGAGTTGTAGAAGCGGTCCTCGCGCAGCGCCGGCTCGAAGAGCACGACCTCGATGCCCTTGGCCTTGATCCGCTTCATGATCCCCTGGATGCTCGACACCCTGAAGTTGTCCGAGCCCGCCTTCATGATGAGGCGGTACATCCCGACGACCTGGGGCTTGCGCCGGAGGATGTCGGTGGCGATGAAGTCCTTGCGCGTCGTGTTCGAGTCGACGATGGCGCGGATGAGGTTCTGCGGCACCTGGTCGTAGTTCGCGAGCAGCTGGCGCGTGTCCTTGGGCAGGCAGTAGCCGCCGTAGCCGAACGACGGGTTGTTGTAGTGCGACCCGATCCGCGGGTCCAACCCGACCCCGTCGATGATCGCGCGGGTGTCGAGACCGTGCGACACGGCATACGTGTCGAGCTCGTTGAAGTAGGCGACGCGCATCGCGAGGAAGGTGTTGGCGAAGAGCTTGATCGCCTCGGCCTCGGTCGGCTCGGTGTGGAGCACGGGGACGTCGTCGTCGAGCGCGCCCTCGACGAGCAGCTCCCCGAAACGGTGCGCCGCCTCGCTCGAGCCGCCGATGACGACGCGGCTGGGGTGGAGGTTGTCGTGGAGCGCACGGCCCTCGCGCAGGAACTCGGGCGAGAAGACGACATCGAGCCCAGGGTGCGCGGACCGCATCCGCTCGGTGAAGCCGACGGGCACGGTCGACTTGACGACGACGGTCGCCTCAGGTGCGAGCCGCTCCACCGACGCGATGACCGACTCGACCGACGAGGTGTCGAAGAAGTCGCGGTCAGGGTCGTAGTCGGTGGGGGTCGCGACGACGACGTAGTCCGAGCCCGGCAGCGCCTCGTCCGCCGACGTCGTCGCCGTGAGCGACAGCTCGTGGTGGGCGAGGTGGTCCTCGAGCTCGGGGTCGACGAGCGGCGACTCGCGCCGGTTGACCTGGTCGACGCGCTCTTGGTCGAGGTCCACGGCAACGACCTCGTGGTGCTGGGCGAGGACGACGGCGTTGGAGAGGCCGACGTAGCCGAGGCCCACCACGGAGATCTTCACGCCGCCAACCTACCCGGGCCGGAGACGGCGCCGACACGGCGCAGCGCCTCCGTCGCATCACCCTCCGGCGGACCGGTTTGGGCAACAATGGCAGCCATGCTGATCCCTGAGATGTCGAAGCGCCTGCTCGCCGAGTTCGTCGGCACGTTCTGGCTGGTGCTCGGGGGTTGCGGCTCGGCGGTCTTCGCCGCCGGCTTCCTGTCGACGCCCACCCTCGGCTCGGGTGCGCCGACGCACCTCGGGATCGGCTTCACCGGCGTCGCCCTCGCCTTCGGTCTCACCGTCGTGACGATGGCGTATGCCGTGGGGCACGTCTCCGGGGCCCACTTCAACCCGGCCGTGACGATCGGCATCACCATCGCCAAGAGGTTCGAGTGGAAGGACGTGCCCGGCTACGTCGTCGCGCAGGTCCTCGGTGGCCTCGCCGCCGGTGGCACGATCTGGGCCATCGCCCGCGGCCGCGACGGCTTCGTCGCCACCGGCAACCTCGCCGCCAACGGCTTCGCCGAGCACTCCCCCGACGGCTACTCGATGTTTGCGGTCCTCTGCACCGAGGTGCTCCTGACGATGTTCTTCGTCTATGTCATCCTCGGCGTGACCCGCGAGAGCGCACCGACCGGCTTCGCCCCGCTCGCCATCGGCCTCTGCCTCACGCTCATCCACCTCATCTCGATCCCGATCTCCAACACCTCGGTCAACCCGGCCCGCTCGACGGCGGTGGCGTTCTTCAACGGCAACGGCGCTCCCGGACAGCTCTGGCTCTTCTGGCTCGCACCGGTCGTCGGTGCTGCCATCGCAGGTGCGACCTTCCACCTCATCACCGGTGTCGACCGCCGCGACCGTGACATCACCGGCCAGGTCCGCGCCGAGGACGTCGTCGTGCCGGACGGCGTCGACCCCGACGCCCCCCGCACCACGGTCTGAGCACGACTGATTGCGATTTCCTGCCTGACTGGGACCGGCGCGCCTCAACGAGGACGGCAGGAAATCGCAATCAGTCGTGGTGGGCGGACGGCATACGGGTCTGATCTCGTCGTTCGGTAGATTCGCGGCATGGCGAAGATCATCTACACCCTCACCGACGAGGCCCCGCTCCTCGCGACCTACTCCTTCCTCCCGGTGATCGAGGCCTTCGCCTCCACCGCTGGTGTCGACGTCGAGACCCGCGACATCTCCGTCGCGGCGCGCATCCTCGCGGCGTTCTCCGACCGGCTCCCCGACGACCAGAAGACCGCGGATGCGCTGGCCGAGCTCGGCGACCTCGCCAAGACGCCCGAGGCCAACATCATCAAGCTGCCCAACATCAGCGCCTCCGTGCCGCAGCTCAAGGCCGCGATCAAGGAGCTCCAGGGCCAGGGCTTCGACCTGCCGGCCTACCCCGACGAGCCGGCGACCGACGAGGAGCGCGACGCCAAGGCCCGCTACGACAAGGTCAAGGGCAGCGCCGTCAACCCGGTCCTGCGTGAAGGCAACTCCGACCGGCGCGCGCCCGCCTCGGTGAAGAACTACGCCAAGGCGCACCCGCACTCGATGGGCGCCTGGTCCTCGGACAGCAAGACGAACGTCGCGACGATGGGCCACGACGACTTCGCGAGCAACGAGAAGTCGGTCGTCCTCGACGCGGCCGACACCCTGACCATCCAGCTCGCCACCGACGCGGGCACGACCGTGCTCAAGGACGGTCTCACGGTCCTCGAGGGCGAGGTCGTCGACGCCACCGTCATGCGGGCCGCCGCGCTCGACGCCTTCCTCGAGGAGCAGGTCGCCAGGGCCAAGGCCGACGGCGTCCTCTTCAGCGTCCACCTCAAGGCGACGATGATGAAGGTCTCGGACCCGATCATCTTCGGCCACGTCGTGCGCGCCTTCCTGCCCGAGGTCTTCGAGAAGCACGGCGCCGCGCTCGAGGCCGCCGGCCTCTCCCCCGACAACGGCCTCGGCGCCATCCTCGACGGCCTCTCCGCCCTCGACAACGGTGACGAGATCAAGGCCGACATCGAGGCCGGTCTCGCCGCTGGTCCCGAGCTCGCGATGGTCAACTCCGACAAGGGGATCACCACCCTCCACGTCCCCAGCGACGTCATCATCGACGCCTCGATGCCCGCGATGATCCGCACGTCCGGCCACATGTGGGGCCCGGACGGCGAGGAGGCCGACACCCTCGCGGTCATCCCAGACAGCTCCTACGCCGGGGTCTACCAGGCCGTCATCGACGACTGCCGCGCCCACGGCGCCTTCGACCCGACGACGATGGGCTCGGTGCCCAACGTCGGCCTCATGGCGCAGAAGGCCGAGGAGTACGGCTCGCACGACAAGACCTTCGAGATCGCCGAGGCGGGTCGGGTGCAGGTCGTCAACGCCGCCGGTGACGTCCTGCTCGAGCACGACGTCGAGGCGGGCGACATCTGGCGCGCCTGCCAGACCAAGGACGCCCCGATCCGGGACTGGGTCAAGCTCGCCGTCACCCGCGCCCGCGCCTCGCAGACGCCCGCGATCTTCTGGCTCGACGAGAACCGCGCCCACGACGCCAACCTCATCGCCAAGGTCAGGACCTACCTCGCCGAGGAGGACACCGACGGCCTCGACATCTCGATCCTGTCGCCGGTCGAGGCGACCAAGGTCTCGATCGAGCGCATCCGCCGCGGGGAGGACACCATCTCGGTCACCGGCAACGTCCTGCGCGACTACAACACCGACCTCTTCCCCATCCTCGAGCTCGGCACGTCCGCCAAGATGCTCTCGGTCGTGCCGCTCATGAACGGCGGCGGCCTCTTCGAGACCGGTGCCGGCGGCTCCGCCCCGAAGCACGTGCAGCAGCTCGTCCAGGAGAACTACCTGCGCTGGGACAGCCTCGGTGAGTTCATGGCGCTGGCCGAGTCCTTCCGCCACCTCGCGGACAGGGCCGACAACGCCAAGGCCCGCGTCCTCGCCGAGACGCTCGACCGCGCCACCGAGACCCTGCTCCAGGAGAACAAGGGCCCGGCACGCAAGGTCGGCCAGATCGACAACCGCGGCAGCCACTTCTACCTCGCGCTTTACTGGGCGCAGGAGCTCGCCAGGCAGACCGACGACGCGGACCTCGCGAAGGCGTTCTCCGGTGTGGCCGAGTCGCTCACCCGCGACGAGCAGAAGATCAACGACGAGCTGCTCGCCGTGCAGGGCTCGCCGGCGGACATCGGTGGCTACTACCGCCCCGACCCCGAGAAGACCTCGGCGGTCATGCGTCCGTCCGCCACCTTCAACGAGGCCCTCGCCTCCCTGTCCTGACCCCACGACTTATTGCCAGTTCCCGCTTTCACGCGCCGGTGACGGTCGCGGGTCGCCGCGGGAACTGGCAATAAGTCGCTCAGGGGTCAGAGAGTGAGCTTCATCCCGACGTGGCTCGGCGCGAACCCGAGGCGCTGCTCGTAGAAGCGCTGGGCGTCGACGCGGGTCGCGTCCGTCGTCAGCTGGACCAGGACGGCACCGCGCGCACGAGCCTCGTCGATGGCCCAGCGGAACAGCCCCTCGCCCAGCCCCTGACCGCGCCGGCTCGACGCGACGCGCACCGCCTCGATCTGCGCCCGGAGCGCGCCACCGCGGGAGAGGCCGGGAAGCAGGGTGAGCTGGAGCGTGCCCACGACCTCGCCGTCGTCGTCGAGGACGACGAGCTGGTGCGCCGGGTCGGCGTCGATGAGGTCGAACGCCTCGAGGTATGCCGCGTGCCCACCCGCCGCCTCGCGGGTCGCCCCTAGCGGGTCGTCGACGAGCAGGGCCACGATGGCCGGGACGTCCTCACGGGTCGCCCGGCGGACCACGGGCCCGCTCACGGGTAGCCGTCGGGGTTGTTGCTCTGCCACCGCCACGTGTCGGCACACATGTCGTCGATGGTGCGGGTCGCCTTCCAGCCCAGCTCGGCCTCGGCCTTGCGGGGGTCGGCGTAGGACTCGGCGATGTCGCCGGGACGCCGGTCGACGATCTCGTGCGGCAGCTCTCGGCCGACGGCTCGCTCGAAGGCGTGGACGAGCTCGAGGACGGAGGTGCCGTGGCCGGTGCCGAGGTTCCAGGTGTTGAGCGCAGTGTCGGTCGCCGCCAGCCGGTGCAGGGCGGCGACGTGGCCCGCCGCGAGGTCGTCGACGTGGATGTAGTCGCGCACCCCCGTGCCGTCCGGCGTGGGGTAGTCGCCGCCGAAGATCAGGAGCTTCTCGCGCCGGCCCACCGCGACCTGCGCGAGGAAGGGCATGAGGTTGTTGGGGTAGCCGCTCGGGTCCTCGCCGATCGTCCCGCTCGGGTGCGCACCCACCGGGTTGAAGTAGCGCAACAGCGCGATCCGCCACGTCGGGTCGGCCACGGCCATGTCGCGCAGCACCTGCTCGTTCATGACCTTGGTCCACCCGTAGGGGTTGGTCGCCGAGGTCGGCGCCTCCTCGGTCATGGGCACCACCGGGTTGGCGCCGTAGACCGTCGCCGAGCTCGAGAAGACGAGCTTGCGCACGCCGTGCCGGTCCATCGCCCGCAAGAGCGACAGCGTCGTGTCGAGGTTGTTCTCGTAGTAGGACAAGGGTTCCGAGACGCTCTGCCCGACCGCCTTGTAGCCGGCGAAGTGCACCACCGCGTCGATCTGGGTGTCGACGAACGTCGCCTCGGTCTTGTCGCGGTCGGTGAGGTCGAACGAGCGCACGTCCAGGCGCGTGCCGGTGAGGGCCTCGAGACGCCCGACGACGGACGGCTTCGCGTTGGCGAAGGAGTCGACGACGGTGACCTCGTGGCCGGCGGCGAGAAGCTGGACGACGGTGTGCGAGCCGATGTAGCCGGCACCTCCGGAGACGAGAACGCGCATGGTGCCAGCCTAGGGCCGGGCTCTGTGCCTTCCCTGTCCAGGCGCTGATAGCGTCACGAACGACCATTCTCGTCCCCGCATGAAGAGGTACCCATCGTGAGCCCGACCCCCGTCAAGGTGGCCGTCACCGGCGCTGCCGGTCAGATCGGCTACAGCCTGCTGTTCCGCATCGCGTCCGGCGCCCTGCTCGGCCCCGACACCCCTGTCGAGCTCCGCCTGCTCGAGATCACCCCGGCGCTCAAGTCCCTCGAGGGCGTCGTCATGGAGCTCGACGACTGCGCCTTCCCGACGCTCGCCAAGGTCGAGATCGGTGACGACGCGGAGAAGGTCTTCGACGGCGTCAACCACGCCCTCCTCGTCGGGGCCCGCCCCCGCGGCCCGGGCATGGAGCGCGGCGACCTGCTCGAGGCCAACGGTGGCATCTTCGCCCCGCAGGGCAAGGCCCTCAACAAGGTGGCGGCCGACGACATCCGCATCACCGTCACCGGCAACCCGGCCAACACGAACGCGCTCATCGCGATGAGCAACGCGCCCGACATCCCCACCGAGCGCTTCTCGGCCCTCACCCGCCTCGACCACAACCGCGCGATCAGCCAGCTCGCGGCCAAGCTGGGCGTGCCGGTCACCGAGATCCGCAAGATGACGATCTGGGGCAACCACTCCGCGACCCAGTACCCCGACCTGTTCCACGCCGAGGTCGGCGGCAGGAACGCCGCCGAGGCGGTGGGCGACCAGGAGTGGCTGGCGAACACGTTCATCCCCACCGTCGCCAAGCGCGGCGCCGCGATCATCGAGGCCCGCGGCGCGTCCTCGGCCGCCTCTGCCGCGAGCGCGACCATCGACCACGCCCGCACCTGGGTCGAGGGCACCGCCGAGGGCGACTGGGTCTCGATGGCCGTCCGCTCCGACGGCTCCTACGGCGTCGAGGAGGGGCTCATCAGCTCCTTCCCCGTCACCGTCGAGGACGGCCGGTGGAGCATCGTCCAGGGCCTGGACATCGACGAGTTCTCCCGCGGCAAGATCGACGCCTCCGTGGCCGAGCTCGCCGAGGAGCGCGACGCCGTCAAGGGCCTGGGCCTGATCTGAGAGCGCTTCACCCGACACACCCCTGAGCTGCGCGCGACAGCGCGACCCGAGCACCCGGCATACGACGTCATCCGTATGCCGGGTGCTCGCGTTTGCGAGGTCCGGCCACCGGGTACTGGCCTACGCCTGCACCAGATCGAAGTTGGTCAGGGCCAGTGGCCTGTGCCCGTCGACGGGTCGGGTAGACAGGGCGCATGCCCCCGACCAGCCCCGATGCCTTCTCGTTCTCCGGCGACTGGAGCGGCCAGCTCGTCGCCACCGCCATCCACACCGGCCACGACCTGCGCGACGACATCGCCTCCCACCTCGTGCTCGACGAGGACACGCGGCTGCGTGAGGAGGACCCCTTCACCGACCTCATCGGGGCCGAGTGCCCGGCTCGGGTCGTCGTCCACCGGTCACGCTTCGAGGTCGACCTCAACCGTCCCCGCGAGGAGGCGGTCTACCGACGACCCGAGGACGCCTGGGACCTGCACGTGTGGCGCGAGGCGGAGCTGCCGGACGACCTGACCGAGGGCTCGCTCGCCGTCCACGACGCCTTCTACGCCGCCCTCGGCGAGCGCCTCGACGCCGTCGCGGCTCGAGGGCCCTTCGTGCTCTACGACGTCCACTCCTACAACCACCGCCGGGACGGTGCCGACGAGCCCGAGGCCCCGGGTGAGGAGAACCCCGAGGTCAACGTCGGCACCGGTTCGCTCGACCGCGACCGCTGGGGCGACGTCGTCGACGTCTTCATGTCGACCCTCGCGGGCACCGGCACCGCGGGCGGCGAGATCGACGTGCGCGAGAACGTCCGCTTCAAGGGGGCGAACCTCTGCGCCTGGGTGCACGACCGCTACCCCGACCGCGGCGTGGCCCTCGCGCTCGAGTTCAAGAAGACCTACATGGACGAGTGGACCGGCCGCCCCGACCACGCCCGCATCGCCGACCTCGCCCGTGCCCTCGGCCAGACCGTCGACCCGGTGCTGCGCGCGCTCGCCGCCAGTGGTGGCGGCTCGGGCCTTACGCGGGGATGAGCCGCACCGAGCTGTCGGTCGCGGACCTCGCGATCGACCACGCCCTCGCCCAGACGGCGGGCAGCATGCAGTTCCTCCTCGACGTCACCCCGGTCAACGCCGACGCCGTCCGCCAGGAGTTCGCGCAGGGCCGCGTCGGCACGCCCGAGTTCACCTACCGCCCGCTCGAGGTCGCGCCCGAGGTGCTCGCCAAGGCGCTCGACAACATCGACGTCGCGTCCGTCGAGGACCCCACGCTCGGCCACCTGTTGCGCGCCAAGCACCGCGAGCTCGCCCTCCAGATCGAGATGCTCAAGGCGCGCGACACCGACGACTTCAGCGCCCTGAGCATCCAGCTCTACGGCGCGGCGTCGCCCGAGCTGCAGGCCCAGGCCGAGAGCATCCTCGAGCGGGTCCACCGCACCGAGGGTCCTGGCGAGAGCCTCGACGCCCCCGCCTTCCTCGCCCTCGCCCAGGCCGAGATCGACCACTACCGCGAGATCGACCCCGAGATCGACATCCACGCCGAGATGCGCGACGACGTCAACGGGGTCATGGTGAGCGGCAACACGCTCCTCATCGACACCGACTCCGCCGTCCAGGTCTCGCGCGCCAACGCCCTCATCCAGCACGAGGTCGGCACCCACCTCGTCACCCAGGTCAACGGCGCCGCCCAGCCGGTGCGCGTCCTCGGGTCGGGGCTCGCCGGCTACGACGAGACCCAGGAGGGCCTCGCCGTCCTGGCCGAGATCGGGTGCGGGCAGCTCACACCCTTCCGCCTGCGCCAGCTCGCCGCTCGCGTGATCACCGTTCACCGCATGCACTCCGGCGCTGACTTCGTCGAGGCGTGGCGCGCGCTCGTCGACGAGGGCTTCCCCGAGAACAGCGCGTTCACGACGACGATGCGGGCCTTCCGCTCGGGCGGCCTGAGCAAGGACGCGATCTACCTGCGCGGCCTCGTCGAGCTCCTGGTCCACCTGCGTGACGGCGGCGAGCTCGACCTGCTCTGGCTCGGCAAGTTCTCGCTCGAGGACCTCCCGCTCATCCGCGACCTCGACGACCGGGGCGTGCTCAACCCACCCCGGCTGCGCCCTCGCTACCTCGAGGACGCCGCCGCACAGACCCGGCTCGCCGCCGCGGCCGACCGGGCCGACGACGTGGCGGGCCTCATCGAAGGAGCAGCATGAAGATCGGATTCGTCGTCAACGACGTCCTCAGCGAGAAGCCCGTCTACACCACGACGAGGCTCGCCATGGCCGCCACCCAGATGGGACACGAGGCCTACCTCATGGGCATCGGCGACTTCGCCTACGAGCCGGACGGGTCGCTCACGGCCCGGGCGCGCGGCGGCAAGGCGAAGAACTACCGTTCCCTCGAGCGCTACCTCGACGACGTGCAGAAGCCCGACGTGGAGGAGCGGCTCCCCCTGGGCGAGTTCGACGTGGTCATGCTCCGCAACGACCCGGCCGAGGACGCCGAGGACCGACCCTGGGCCAACACCGCGGCCGTGGCGTTCGGTGAGCTCTTCGCCGCCTCCGGGGTCCTCGTCGTCAACGACCCGACCAACCTCGCGCAGGCCCTGTCGAAGGCCTACTTCCAGCACTTCCCCGAGGCGGTGCGCCCGCAGACCCTCATCTCCCGGGACGAGGACCGCATCGCGTCCTTCATCTCCGACCTCGGTGGTCGTGCCGTGCTCAAGCCGCTTCAGGGCAGCGGCGGCAGCGGCGTCTTCCTCGTCAACAGCGACGAGTCGCCCAACCTCAGCCAGATCATCGAGGCGATCGCCCGCGACGGCTACGTCGTGGCCCAGGAGTACCTCCCTGCGGCCGAGGACGGCGACGTCCGCATGTTCGTCATGAACGGGCGCCCGCTCGAGGTGGACGGGCGCATCGCCGCCTTCCGCCGCAAGAGCAGCGGTGACGACCTGCGGAGCAACATGTCGGCCGGGGGCAAGGCGAGCAAGGTCGCGATCACCGACGAGATGCTCGAGCTCGTCGAGGCGGTCCGTCCCAAGCTCGTCGCCGACGGCATGTTCCTCGTCGGCCTCGACATCGTGGGCGACAAGCTCATGGAGGTCAACGTCTTCAGCCCGGGCGGGCTCGGCTCGTGCGAGCAGCTCTACGGCCACGACTACGCGCCGCCGATCATCAAGGACCTCGAGCGCAAGCTCGCCATCAAGCGCCACTACCCGGACGAGCTCACGAACCTCCGCCTCGCCACCCTCTGAGGCCGGTCCGGCACGTTCCCGTATGCCGTCCGCCCACCTCCCGCCGGAGCGTGGGACCCGGAGCGGACGGCATACGGGCGTCGGCGGGCTCCGAAGGTATGGATTGCACAAAATCTTGTGCAGAGCCATTGATCTGCGCGGGTGCAATGGGCAGGGTTTCCCGTGGGACCGCGAAGGGGCGGTCCACAACCAGGAGGAAACAGTGAACTCGACCTTCATGCGCAAGGCCGCAGCACTCGCCGCCACCGCGACGTGTGCCGTGGCCGCGACCGCCATGACGACCACCCCCGCCGGAGCGGCCCCGATCGCGGAGACCTCGTTCCTCGTCGCCCAGGGCGGCACCGGGACCGACAAGGCCGTGGCCGCCGTCGAGGCGGCGGGTGGCACCGTCGTCCAGGAGTGGCCCCAGATCGGCGTCGTCGTCGCGAGCGCGACCGACGACACCTTCGACGACAAGGCGCGGTCCGCGCCCGGCATCGTCGCCGCGGGTCCCTCGCGCGCGATGCAGGCCTACGTGCCGGCGTCGACCATCGTCCCCGACGGCACGGTCAAGGGCCTCGGCCCCGGCACCGCCGGTGGCGACGACACGAAGGAGCCGCTCAACGCCAACCAGTGGGACATGCGCCAGATCGGTGCGGACAAGGCCCACCTCAAGACCGACGGCAACCGCGAGATCACCGTCGGCGTGCTCGACTCCGGCATCGAGGCGGACCACCCAGACCTCGCGGCCAACGTCGACGCGTCGCAGTCGGTCGACTGCACCGACCGCGGCGTCCCCAACACGAGCCCGACGAAGTGGCAGCCCACGACGTCCGACCACGGCACGCACGTGGCCGGCACCATCGCCGCCGCCCGCAACGGCGTCGGCATCGTCGGTGTCGCCCCCAACGTCAAGCTCGCCTCGGTCAAGGTCGTCGAGGACGCCGGCTACATCTACCCCGAGTACGCCATCTGCGGCTTCATCTGGGCCGCCGAGAAGGGCATGGAGGTCACCAACAACTCCTACTACATCGACCCCTACGCCCTGTGGTGCAAGGCCAACCTCGACGAGAAGGCCGCGATCCTCGCCGTCGAGCGCGCGCTGAAGTTCAGCGAGAAGAAGGACGTCGTCAACGTCGCCGCCGCCGGCAACTCGGCCTGGGACCTCTCCAAGCCGATCACCGACACGGGCAGCCCCAACAACACGCCCGAGCCGACGCCCCGTGACACCGACCAGCGCTGCTACGACATGCCCACCGAGGTCGGCAACACCGTGACCACCTCGTCCGTCGGCCCGACGGCGGTGAAGTCCTACTACTCGAACTGGGGCCGCAACGTCGTCGACGTCGCCGCTCCCGGTGGTGACTCGCGCGTCGCCGCGGACACCCCCGACAAGAACGGCCGCATCCTCTCGACCGTCGTCGGTGGCGGCTGGGGCTACAAGCAGGGCACCTCGATGGCCTCGCCGCACGCCGCGGGCGTCGTCGCGCTCATCCGTGGCGCCGACACCGGCCTCAGCGCCAAGCAGGCGATGAAGACCCTCGAGCGCGAGGCCGACACGCTGGCCTGCCCCGAGTTCTACGACGCCAACCGTGACGGCGTCAACGACGCCACCTGCGAGGGCGGCGCCAAGGGCTCCGGCTACTACGGCTCGGGCCTCGTCGACGCCCTGGACGCCGTCACCCCGTGACGACGCTCCTGAGCAGCTGACACCCGGCTGAACCGCGAGGCCCGTGTTCCCTCCCTGAGGGACACGGGCCTCGTGCTGTGTGTGGTGTGCCGGGCCGTGCGCCGTGGGGTCAGCGGAGGCCGGCCTGCTTCTCGGCGATCTCGACGACGTTGGTGAGGAGCATCGCGCGGGTCATCGGCCCGACCCCGCCCGGGTTGGGGCTGACCCAGCCCGCGACCTCGGCGACGTCTGCGGCGACATCGCCGGCGATGACCGACTTCCCGTCCTCGACGACCCGGCTCACGCCGACGTCGAGCACGGCGGCGCCGGGCTTGACCATGTCGGCCGTGACGAGACCGGGGACGCCGGCCGCGGCGACGACGATGTCGGCCCGGCGCACCTCGGCGGCGAGGTCGAGCGTGCCCGTGTGGCACTGGACGACGGTCGCGTTCTCGGAGCGGCGGGTGAGGATGAGCGAGAGGGGGCGGCCGACGGTGATGCCGCGGCCGACGACGACGACCCTCGCCCCGGCGATCGGCACGTCGTGGCGCCGGAGCAGCTCGACGACGCCGACGGGGGTGCAGGGCAGCGGCGCGTCCTTGCCGAGCACGAGCCAGCCGAGGTTCATCGGGTGCAGGCCGTCGACGTCCTTCGTGGGGTCGACCTCGGCGAGGATGCGGTTCTCGTCGAGCCCGGTGGGCTGCTGGACGAGGAAGCCGGTGCACGCCGGGTCGGCGTTGAGCTCGCGGACGACGTCGAGGACCTCGTCGAGGGTGGACGTCGCAGGCAGGTCGCGACGGATGCTCGACAGCCCGATCTCGGCACAGTCCTTGTGCTTGGCGCCGACATACCAGGCGCTGCCCGGGTCGTCGCCCACGAGCACCGTGCCGAGCCCCGGAGTGATGCCGCGCTCGGCGAGGGCCGCCACGCGACCGCGCAGCTCCTCCTTGATCGTCGCGAGGATCGCCTTGCCGTCGAGTGTCTGAGCCGTCACGGCCGCCATCCTCCCAGACCGCGGGGCGGCTGCTGCGCCACCCCTGCGTCCCGGACCGCTGGGTCAGGCGCGGGTGGCGAGCGCGGCCAGCGCCGCCGGGAAGCACTCGGCCGGCGGCGTGACGAGTCCAGCGCCGACCTGCCCGGTGCCGGCGACCCGACCGGCCATGCCCGTGTTGATCTGCGGCAGGATCCCGGTCCGGACCACGGAGACGACGTCGATGCCCGTCGGCGTCCCGCGGAAGTCGAGGATCGGCACCTGGTACATCGGGTGCTCGCCGAGCGTGATCTCGTACATCGTCTGCGTCGCCCGCAGCGCGAACGGCACGTCACCGCCGACGAACTTGACGATCGCAGGGGCGGCGGCCATCGCGAACCCGCCGATGCCTGCGGTCTCGGTGATCGCCGAGTCGCCGATGTCGGGGTTCGCGTCGTCCGGCCCGTAGTCGCCGAGGAAGAGCCCCTGCGGGGTGTTGGCCGGACCCGTGAACCACGCGTCACCGGTGCCCGACACCCGGATCCCGAAGTCGGTGCCGTTGCGAGCCATCGTCGTGACGAGCGAGGACCCCGGCACCCCGTGGGCGGCCATCGTCGCGAGCTTGCACGCCGGCATACCGAGGTTGAGGAAGAAGTGCTCGTTCGCACCCGAGAAGCGCACCGCCTCGGCGATGTCGTCCGACGAGGCCTTCGCCGTGATCATGCCCGGGAGCAGCTCGCGCAGGAGCATGAGGGACCCGGCGCGGTTGCGGTTGTGGCCCTCGTCGCCCATCTGGAGCATCTGGGCGAGGATCGACCGGATGTCGAAGGGACCGGTCGCGCGCACCGACTGCTGGAGGATCGGGCCCAGGACGTCGGTCATCCAGTGCAGCCGGTCGACGACCTCGGGGCCGTAGGCGCCGTAGCGCAGGACCTTGCCGAGGCCCTCGTTGAGCGAGCACCACGACCACGCGTCGTGGACCTCGTCGCGCAGGCCGTACATCCACATCGACGGCGACACGACACCGGCCATCGGGCCGACCGCGTCGCGGTGGTGGCACGGCTCGAACGCGAACTGTCCTGCCGCGAGAGCCTTCTCTGCCGCCTCGGGGTCGTCGGCCAGCCCTTCGAAGAGGACCGCGCCGATGAGCGCGCCCTTGAGCGGGCCCGACATGCGCTCCCACTCGATCGGCGGCCCGGCGTGCAGGAAGGTCCCGCGCTCGAGGCCGAGCGCGTCCTTGGCCTGCTTGACGTCGCAGAGCTCGGCGCCCGCCGCGACCATGCGCCCGTATGCCGTCGCGTTGGCCTCCGCGCGCCGCGCGTCGGCCAGGACTCGGGCGAGGTCGCCCTCGGTGCCGGGCATCGGCGGCTGCCAGTCGGCCTCGACGACCGTGACGGCCTGTCCGCGCAGGGCGTCGGCGAAGAGTCCGACCCCGGCAGTCGCGACGGTCGGGGACTCGGCCGAGAGCAGCCCGCGCAGCGGCGGCGCGCCGGCGTGGGATTCGGTGGGGGTGGACGTCGTCATCGCGCGCTCCCGAGGAAGGACAGGGCGTGCCGGGTGGCATCGCGGTTGGAGAGGAAGACCGAGGCGCCGGCGGCGGCGAGCGTCTCGGCGGTGCGGGTGAGGCCCTGCGGGTCGGACTCGGTGCCGGTGACGGAGACGACGACGGGCAGGTCGCGCCCACCTGCCTTCGCCGTGGCCTTCGCGCCGCGGATCGCGTCGGCGAGCTCGCCGGCGGGGTCCTGGTGGGCGCCGTGACCGAGGACGAGGTCGAGCAGCAGCACCCCGCACGTCGGGTCGGCCGCCTCCGCGGCGATCCGCTCCATGCGCAGGGTGGGGTCGATCATCGGGTGCGCCCGGCCCTGGGTGAGCCCGTCGTCGCCGAAGTCGATGACGAGGTGACCGTCGTCGCGCAGGTCCGCGCCGAGGGCGAGGTCGTCGCGCAGCGGGATGTTGGAGCGGATGTCGCCGAGTGCGTCGGCAGCCAGGAGCATGGCGTCGTCGGCGAGGGTGCCACCACAGAACAGCCCGCGCAGGCTCCCCTGCACCGACCCGGGCGCCGCGTCGCCGTCAGCGACCCACGCCGGCCACGTCGGGACCTCGCGGCCCTCCGCCTCGAGCAGCCCCTCCACCGCCGAGGTGAGGTCGGGGCGGCCGGCGCCGAGCGTGGCCCAGCGGACGGGCAGACCCAGCCCACCGGCATACGCCTCGAGGTCGGTGAGCACCTCCTCGTCCGGCGGCTTCGAGACGACGACGACCGAGGCCGTCGAGGGGTCGGCAGCGAGGGCGGCGAGCGCCTGGCGGGTGGAGCGGGCGCCGACGGCGTTCTTGAGGTCGCGGCCACCCACGCCGAGGCAGTGCGAGATGCCGACACCGGCCGCGTCGAGGAGGCACATGACCTGTTGGGCGCCCGTGCCGGAGGCGGCGACCATGCCGATCGGACCGGCCCCGACGACGTTGGCGAAGCCGAGGGCCACGCCGCTGACGACGGCCGTGCCACAGTCCGGACCCATGACGAGGACGTCCGCGGCGGCGGCCGCGTCCTTGAGCCTGACCTCGTCCTCGACGGAGACGTTGTCGGAGAAGAGCATGACCGAGGCGCCGGTCGCGATGGCGTCGAGCGCCTCAGCGGTGGCGAAGCGGCCGGGCACGGAGATGAGCGCGATGTCGGCGTGACCGGCTCGCACGGCCGCGGCGGTCGTCCGGGGTGCGGGGGCGTCACCGAAGCCACCGCTCGGGGTCGTGGACCGCGCGGCGAGGGCTGCCTCGGCGGCGGCGATGCCGGCGGCGACGCCGGCCTCGTCGGCGGCACGCACAGCAACGACGAGGTCGTTGGCGCCGGCGCCCTCGGGGACGTCGAAGCCCATGCCGCCGAGGACCTCGACGTTGAGCTCGGTGGCCATGGCGACCTGCGCCGCCTCGACACCGTCGACGCCGGCGACGGTGCGCGAGACCTGCAGCAGGGTGACGGAGTCGTGGTAGGCGCCTCGGCGCACGTCGACGTGGGTGACACTCACGACGGGATTCCTTCCGGCAGAGGACTGTTGACGAAATCGTGGATGCGGTCGACGCCCTCGAGGAGGGCCTCGCCGGACGTGTGTCCGATGGAGAGCACCTGTGCCCGGGTGCGGGCGAGGTCCGGGCAGCCGGCGGCCACGGCGGTGACGTGGTCGATGACGGCGGAGACGGCATACCCCTTGGCGGCCGCGGCCAGGAGCGAGGCCGAGAGGCTCGTCGTCCTGGTGAGCGGCAGCTCCGTGGGCGGGGCGACACCGAGGGCTCGGGCGGCGAGGAGGGCCCCGCAGAGGACGTCGTCCGAGCGAGGGGTGAGGCCCTCCCCCAGGCCGACCTCGTCGAGGAGCGGGGACCAGTCGTAGCAGTCGGGGCGTAGCGGTGCGGCCGTCACCTGGCGCGGTCGCCACGACCGCACGACCCGTATGCCGTGTGACGGCAGCGAGACGACGTAGCCCCCGACGTTGACGACGTCACCGACGGCGACGCCCCAGTCGCGCGGGCCGGGGGTCGGCAGGCGGACCGCTGTCGGCAGCACGAGGGCGTCGCGCGTGACGACCGGCAGGACGCTCGCGTGGCCGGGCAGGCCCAGGTAGAGGGCCGTCGGGAAGGCCGCGAGCACGACGGCCGGACGTGGGGTCCCGGTGAGGAGTCCCAGCGTGAGCGGTGAGGCCGCAGCCGGGATTCTGGGATGCACGCTCCGACGCTAGCCAGCGCGGCTACTCTGACCGGATGGTGAAAGTTGCCAACGATCCGGCCGTCAAGGGCCAGCAGTTGCCATCGGCAGGGCCGAGCACCGTCGAGGACGGCGCGACGGTCGAGTCGCTGCGACGCGTCATCGACCACCAGGCCGAGCTGCTGCGGCGCGAGGACGAGGTCAACCGCATCCTCGTCCAGACCGTGCTGCGCGGCGGCTCGCTCGGCGACCTGTGCGAGTCGCTGGTCGAGCTCTTCGGGGGCGTCGCGCTCGTGTCGACGACCGACGGGCGCGTGCTCACGACGGCGGGCGCCGAGGCCGACGTGGAGACGGTGCTCGCGCTCGACTGCTTCGACCGCACTGGACGCCTCATCGTCGAGGACGAGCCGGTGGGTGTGCGCGAGCCGGGGGACCCGAAGTCCGAGCGGACGATGGTGCGCATCGTCGCCGGCACGTCCGACCACGGGCTGCTCGCGGTCTTCACCCCCGGTGTCGTCCTGACGACGACCGACGTCCACGGGCTCGAGCGGGCCGCGACGGTCGCCGCGCTCGCCATCACCAAGGAGCAGGCCGTCTCGGCGGTCGAGGGCAAGTACCGCGCCGAGTTCCTCCGCGACACCCTCGTGGGTCGGGTCGGGTCTCCGGCCGAAGCCGTGGCGCACGCGGCCTCGCTCGGCTGGGACCTCGACCGCCGCATGGTCGTCGTCGTCGCCGAGACCGACGAGGACGACTCGCACACCTCGCGGGCCAGCGAGGAGGTGCGCTCCCTGCAGGACCGGTTCGTGCGGGCGTGGGTCCAGGCCGTGCGGACGCGGGAGCCCAAGGCCCCGGTGGCCGGCTTCTCGCAGGAGGTCGTCGCGCTCATGCCCGCGCCCTGCGGCGGCGACGGCGAGCAGGACGCCGTCATGCGATCGGTCGGTGAGGTCATCAAGGTCGTGCGTGGCGACGGGGGTGGCGGGCGCCGCTCGTTCTCGACCGGTGTGTCACGGCCGGTCGAGTCGGTCGCCGAGATCCCGCGCGCCTACTCCGAGGCGCTGCGGGCGGTCGCCGTGGGGCGGCAGATGCAGGGCGAGTCGGCGGTCATGCACTTCGACGCACTCGGGATCTATCGCCTGCTCTCGCTCATCCCCGACTCGGCGGACCTGCGGGCCTTCGTCGACGAGGCGCTCGGCGACCTCGCGACCGACGACCAGACGTCCTATGCGGACCTGCGCCAGACGCTCCAGGTGCTGCTCGACACCAACCTCAACGTCGCCGAGACCGCGCGGATCCTCTTCTTCCACTACAACACGCTGCGCTACCGCATCGCCAAGCTCGAGCAGATGCTCGGCCCGTTCACGACCGACCCGCAGCTGCGGCTGACGCTCGCCCTGGCCCTCCGGATCCGCCAGATGCGCGGCGTCTGACGCCCAGCTCCTTCGCGACTTATTGCCCAAAAGCGACACTTTCGGGGCCTTTCGGCCGCGAAAAGTGTCGCTTTTGGGCAATAAGTCGGGGTGTGTGGCGACCGGTCAGTCGGCGAGGCCGAGGCCTCGGCGGCCGATCTCGTTGAGCTGCTCGGGCTGGAACCGGCCGTCCCAGTCGCGCTCGTAGTGCTCCTCGGGGAAGTCGCTCGGGCTGGAACCGGTGAGGAAGGCCTCGCGGACGGAGACGGCATACGCCTCGTTGCGGGGGCACCACGGCGCCGCCGGGATGTACATGACGTTGCCCCAGCCGACCTGGTCCTCGACCTGCGCCACCGAGTGGATGAGGTCGCAGTGCCACCAGACGGTGTCGCCGGCCTGCACGTCCGGGATGCCCGAGACCGCCTCCATGAGCAGGGGGTGCCACTTCCACGAGATCGGGAAGGTCTGGTTGTGGGCGATGCCGCAGAGCTCGTCGTCGGCGACGTCGTCGAGGAGCGGGCGCAGCATGAGGTAGGCCATCGCCTCGGGGATCGGCACCGTGTGGAGCACGCCCTGGTCGTGCCCCATGTCCGAGAGCGCGGTCCAGCCCTGGAAGGTGCGGAAGGCCGAGCACATCGTCGACGCCGGGTAGTTCACGGCGTCCGTCCGGTGCGCCGCGTCCCACGGGTCATAGCTCTCGACGTCGCCGGAGAAGAGGTGGCGGAAGACCTGCTGGTAGCCCTGCGTCATGTAGAGGTCGATCGACCCGGTGTCGAGGTGCGTGCCGAGGCCGGCGGAGTCCGTGCCCGGCGGGCGGCGGCGGATGCGGTCGGGATAGAGCGAGTCGCGGTCGGGGTCGAACCACTGCCGGCCCTCGGACACGTGCTTCCACTGGCTGTTGAGGAAGCCCTGGACCGCGGCCATCCGCGGGCTCTGACGCGCCTCCATCTGGGGCTGCGACCAGTAGATCGGGTAGATCTCGGGTGTGCTCTCGACGCTGGCGAAGAAGTCGTCGGCCGGACCGGTGTACTTCTCGAAGAAGTCGTTGCGGGTCGTGTAGTCGACGATGTCGCGGTCCCACTGGAGCGCCTGCTCGCGCGGGAACGTGCCGCGCACGACGGCACATCCGCGCTCCTTGACCTTGGCGACGAGCTCGGCAGGCACTGTGCCCGCCTCGATGTCGGCGAAGTCGATGACCGGCCAGACCTGCTCGCCGGCCTCACGCTCCGCCTTGATCGTCTCGACGCGCCGGGCGATACGGGCCTCGAGCTCGGCGAAGACCTCCTCGACCGAGCGACCGCTCGCGGCGATGCGGGCACGCAGCGCTCGCTTGATCTCGACCGTGGCGCCGGTGACGTCCTCGGGCTTGGTCTCCCAGTGGGGCAGCGGCTGTGTCTCGACGTTCGCGGTCATCCTCGACCACTCCTCTGTGCTCGGTCGTCTTCGTCAGGAGTCCTGACGTGAACTCGCTCCGTCAGCGTAACGGCAGCGTCTGCTACTTTGCAAGGACTCCTAACGAAAGGATGGCCGTGGCCGCCGACCTCCCCTCGCTCGACCTGCTGCGCAGCCTGAGCGACCGGCACGTCCTCGCCGCAGTGGCGAGCGCGGGCCGGCTCACCCGGGCCGCCGCCGCCACGACCACGGGCCTGTCCAAGCCGACCGTCTCGCAGAGCGTCGCCCGCCTGCTGGGCTCGGGGGTGCTCGTCGAGGGTGAGCGCACGACAGGCGGTCGCGGCCGCGCCGGCACCTACCTCACCGTCAACGACGCGGCAGGCTGCGCGCTCGCCGTCCAGGCGGGCCCCGAGGGCGTCGTCGGCGAGGTCGTCGCCCTCGACGGCCGTGTCCTCGCGACCCGACGCCGCGCCCTGAGCGCGCCCGTCACCCCGGGGTCCCTCGGCCGAGCCCTCACCGCCGTGTGCCGTGCGCTCACCGCGGACTCCCCCGGACCGGTCCGCGCGGCGGCCGTGTCGGTCGCCGACCCGGTCGACCGGCGCACCGGCCGGGTCGTGGAGCTGCCGGAGAGCCCGTTCCTCGTCGGCGAGCTCGACCCGGTCACCCTCCTCGCCGACGTCCTCCCCGTCCGGCCCGTCGTCGACAACGACGTCAGCTGGGCCCTGCTCGCCGAGCACACCGAGGGCGCCGCGCAGGGCGTCGACGACGTGCTCCACCTCTATCTCGACGAGGGCATGGGCGCCGCGATGTGGGCCGGGGGCCGCCCACTGCACGGCGCCCGCGGCCTCGCCGGCGAGATCGCCTACTCCCGCACGTCCGTTGCTGGCCGCAGCAGCCGCACCCCGGCCAGCGGCACCCTCATGGAGTGCGTCGCCGCCCTGGGCTACCTCGAGGACGGCACGAAGTCCGTCGACGTCGAGGCGCTTCTCGAAGACCTCGACCGCGGTACCGGCCAGGCCCGGACCCTCGCCGCCTCGGTCGCCGAGGTCGCCGTCGCCCACGCCTACCTGCTCGACCCCGAGCTCGTCGTGCTCAGCGGACGCTGGGGACGGCATACCCGGATCGTCGAGGCGGTGACCACGGCGCTCGGCGACGCGGGCGGGGTGGCGGCCACGGTCGCGGAGGCTCAGGTGACCGGTGACGCCCCCCTCACCGGGGCCCGGATCTTCGCTCTCGGCGAGTTGCTCGCGACTTGGTCCGCCGAGCCGGGTGCCGTGCCACGATGACGCCTGTGACAGCCGTGTGACACGGGCCACCCCGAGTTGCCAACGGTGCACGGGCTCCGCTGTCACGAATTGACGAATGCCCCCGCAGGACCGCCCAACTAGCGTCCTGTCAACCACGACGACGTGACTCCCTGCCCGTCGTCCGCTGAAGAAAGTAGGCACAGATGGCACTTGGGCTTGGCTGGAAGGTCAAGGAGGGCACGCTCGGCCTCGACGAGGTCGTCGCGCCCGACGAGCGTCTGGACTGGGGACGCACCGTGGGCCTGGGCGCGCAGCACGTCGTCGCGATGTTCGGCGCGACGTTCGTCTTCCCGCTCGTCATGGGCCTCAACCCGCAGCTCGCCATCATGACGAGCGGCATCGCGACGATCGCGTTCCTGCTCATCGTCCAGGGCCGCGTGCCCAGCTACCTCGGCACGTCGGCCGCGTTCGTCGGCGGTGTCGCGGCGATCCGCGCGCAGGGTGGCGACTCCTCCGAGGTCACCGGCGCGATCCTCGTCGCCGGCCTCGTGCTCGCGCTCGTCGGCCTCGCGATCCACTTCCTCGGGTCGAGCATCCTGCACAAGGTCCTGCCCCCAGTGGTCACGGGTGCCGTCGTCATGCTCATCGGCTTCAACCTCGCGCCGGTGGTGGCCAACATCTACTGGCCGCAGGACCAGTGGGTCGCCCTGCTGACGATGCTCTTCACGATCGTCTGCGCCGTCGCGTTCAAGGGCTTCATCAGCCGCATCGCGATCTTCCTCGCGCTCATCTTCGGCACCGCCCTCTCGTGGATCCTCGACAAGACCGTCGGCCAGATCAACTCCGTCCTCGGGGGCGCGACCGAGGCCACCGACCACTTCCGCTGGGACACCTCGCAGATCGCCGACGCCAGCTGGTTCGGCTTCCCTGCCAAGACCGTCTTCAACGGCGACGGCACCGAGGTCCCCGGCTGGCACGGCCCGACCTTCACGACGACGGCGATCCTGCTCGTCCTGCCGGCCGTCATCGCCCTCATCGCCGAGAACACCGGCCACGTCAAGGCCGTCGCCGAGATGACCGGCGCCGACCTCGACAAGGACATGGGCCGTGCCATCGGCGCGGACGGCGTCGGCACGATGATCGCCAGCGCCGTCGGTGGCTCCCCCACGACGACCTACGCCGAGAACATCGGCGTCATGGCCGCCACCCGCGTCTACTCGACGGCGGCCTACTACGTCGCGGCGATCGTGGCGATCCTCTTCGGCCTCTCGCCCAAGTTCGGGGCGCTCGTCGCCTCCGTCCCCGGTGGCGTCCTCGGCGGCATCACCGTCGTGCTCTACGGCATGATCGGCCTGCTGGGCGCCAAGATCTGGAAGGAGAACGGGGTCGACTTCGCGAACCCGATCAACCTCGTGCCCGTCGCCGCCGGCATCGTCATCGGCATCGGTGACGTCAAGATGAAGTTCTCCGAGGACTTCACCCTGAGCGGCATCGCCCTCGGCACCATCGTCGCCATCGGAGCCTTCCACCTGGCCCGCGCCATCGCGCCCGCCGACCTGCGGCACCGTGCCGACGGCGTCGGCCCCGCCGGAGGCACCGCGATCGCCACGGGCGACCGGGTCTACGGTGACGAGGACGGCATCGACGACCTCTACCAGCCCGGCTACCCGGGCGACGAGGGTCGTCGCGACCCGGATCGCGACCGCCGCGTCTGAGACCGCGCCGCCGCCCCGCCCGGGGCCCGACTCCGGGCGGGGCGGCGCCATTCCCCCCAACGAGCACCAGGCAGGAGTTCCCAGGTGAAACCGGCACCGTTCGTGCACCACGCCCCGCGGACGCTCGACGAGGCCGTCCAGGTCCTCGGTGAGGTGGGGCACGACGGCAAGGTCCTCGCCGGGGGGCAGAGCCTCATCCCCGTGCTCAACATGCGGCTCGCCCAGCCCGGGCACCTCGTCGACATCAACCGGGTCGCCGGGCTGAGCACAGTCACGGTCACCGACACCTCCGTCCGGGTCGGTGCCACCGTCCGGCACGCGCAACTCGAGAAGCACGACGAGGCGTATGCCGTCCTCCCCCTCCTGCGTCAGGCGCTCCGCAACGTGGCCCACCCGGCCATCCGCAACCGGGGCACGACCGTCGGCTCGATCGCCCACGCCGACGCTGCCGGCGAGATGCCGTCGGTCGCCGTCCTCACGGGTGCGATGGTCGAAGCCGTCGGGCCCCGCGGGCGTCGCGAGATCGCGGCCGGGGAGTTCTTCGAGGGGCCGCTCCAGACGGTCCTCGAGGCCGACGAGCTCGTCGAGGCCGTGCGGTTCGGGCGCTTCGCACCCGGGACGCGCACGACCTTCGTCGAGTCCGCCCGGCGCCACGGCGACTACGCCCTCGCCGGTCTCGGCCTCGCGGTCGACGTCGAGGGCGGCGGCCCGGACGCCGTCGTGCGGTCGGCGCGCGCGTCCTACGTCTCCGTCACCGACGTGCCGGTGGTCGTCGACCTCACCGACGCCGTTGCGGGACAGCCGGTCTCGTCGCCGGACTGGAGCGCGGTCGAGGACCTCGTGCAGGCCGCCATCGCGCCGGAGGCCGACATCCATGCGAGCAGCGACTACCGGCGCGCCCTCGCGGCCGAGCTCACCCGCCGCGCCCTGACCTCACTCACCACCGCGACCATCGAGTCCACCGGAGGAGCGGCATGACCGACCTCGACCAGACCGCTCCAGCGACCGTCGACGTCACCCTGCGCGTCAACGGCGTCGAGCACACCCGCACCGTCGAGCCGCGTCGGCTCCTCTCCGACTTCCTGCGCCACGACCTGCGGCTCACCGGCACCCACGTCGGCTGCGAGCACGGCGTCTGCGGCGCCTGCACCGTGCTCGTCGACGGCGACCCGATGCGGTCCTGCCTCATGTTCGCGGTGGGCGCGCAGGAGCACGAGATCACGACGGTCGAGGGGCTCGGCACCCAGGACGCCATGGGTCCGGTGCAGCAGGCGTTCGTCGAGTGCCACGGCCTCCAGTGCGGCTTCTGCACACCGGGGTTCGTCACGACGATCACCGCCTTCATCGCCGAGAACCCCGACCCGACGATCGACGAGGCGCGCGAGGCGGTCTCGGGCAACCTCTGCCGCTGCACCGGCTACCAGAACATCTGCAAGGCCGTCGTCCGCGCCGCCGAGATCACCCGCGAGTCCGCCGGAGCGCCCGAGTCGGGTGACCGCCCGTGAGCACCCGTCAGTTCGGCTCGCCGGTCTTACGCAAGGAGGACCCCCGTCTCGTCACCGGCAACGGGCGCTACCTCGACGACCTCGGGCACACGGCATACGAGGTCGCGTTCGTCCGCAGCCCTCACGCCCACGCGCGCATCGTCGACATCGACGTCGACGGCGCGCTCGAGGTGGACGGCGTCGTCGCCGTCTTCACCCACGAGGACCTCGACGGACCTGCAGCCGACCGGCTGCCGCTGCTCATCCCGCACCCGAGCATCGTCGCCGGACGCACCGGCCACGCCCTCGCCAAGGAGGACGTCAACCACGTCGGCGAGGCGGTCGTCATGGTCGTCGCGCGCGACCGCTACCTCGCCGAGGACGCGGCCCAGCGCATCGTCGTCACCTACGAGCCCCTCAAGCCCGTCGTCGGCATCGCCACCTCGCGCGACGGTGCGGAGCTTGTCCACGACGACGCGCCCGGCAACGTCGCGGCCCACCTGCTCCAGGAGGTCGGCAACGTCGAGGTCGCGATGGCCACGGCGCCGCACACCCTCACCCTCGACCTCGAGATCGAGCGCAGCGCGTGCATGCCGATGGAGGGCAAGGGCGTTCTCGCACACTGGGACTCGGACGAGCAGCGGATGCGGATCCACTCGTCCACGCAGACGAGCACCGGTGTGCGCGCCGCCGTCGCCGCCAAGCTCCAGCTGCCCCTCGCCCAGGTCGAGTGCATCGCGCCCGACGTCGGAGGCGGCTTCGGCGTCAAGATCATGCACCCGTGGCCGGAGGAGGTCCTCATCCCCTGGGCCGCCCGCCGGCTCGACCACGACGTCAAGTGGACCGAGGACCGACGCGAGCACTTCACCTCCAGCGCCCACGAGCGCGGCCAGCTCCAGCAGGTCACCGTCGGCTTCGACGACGAGGGGCGGCTGCTCGCGCTCGACGTGAAGTTCTGGCACGACAACGGCGCTTACCTGCCCTACGGCGTCATCGTCCCGATCATCACCGCGACCCAGCTGCTCGGCCCCTACAAGCCGCAGAACTACCGCGTCGAGTTCTGGTCGCTCTACACCAACACCGTTCTCGTGACGCCCTATCGGGGTGCGGGTCGTCCGCAGGGCTGCTTCGCGATGGAGCGGACGATGGACGCGATCGCCGCCGAGCTCGGGCTCGACCGCACGGAGGTCCGCTCCCGCAACTTCATCCAGCCCGAGGAGATGCCCTACGACCAGGGCCTGCTCTTCCAGGACGGCCGCCCGCTCAAGTACGACTCCGGCGACTTCCCCGCCTCGCTCGCCAAGCTCAAGGCGCTCGTGGGCTGGGACGACTTCACGGCATACAGGGAGCAGGCGGAGGCCGAGGGGCGCAAGGTCGGGCTCGGCATCGGCTGCTACGTCGAGGGCACCGGCGTCGGTCCCTACGAGGGCGGGCACGTCCACGTCGAGACGAGCGGCCGCGTCAACGTCGCGACCGGCCTCACGACGCAGGGGCAGGGCCATCAGACGATCCTCGCCCAGATCGTCGCCGACGAGCTCGGCGTCTCGATCGAGGACGTCCACGTCACGACCGGCGACACGCGCCGGATGCCGTATGCCGTGGGGACGTTCGCGTCGCGCGGCGCCGTCATGTCGGGCAACGCGGTGGCACTGGCCGCTCGCGCGGTGCGGGCCAAGGCGCTGCGGATCGCTGCCGACGCGCTCGAGGTGAGCGAGGCCGACCTCCAGATCGAGGACGGCACGATCAGCGTCAAGGGCGCGCCGCACGCGTCGATCGCGCTCTCCACCGTCGCGGTGATGTCGAACCCGCTGCGCTACGCCTTCGACGAGTCGGCCAAGGCGGCCACGCAGTTCGCCGGCGCGTTCGACCCCGACAAGCCGCCGGTCGCCGACGACGACGAGCCCGGGCTCGAGGGCAAGGACTTCTACTCCCCCACGCAGGCGACCTTCGCCAACGGCATGCACGCGGCGATCGTCGAGACCGACCCTGTCACCGCCGAGATCAGGATCCTGCGCTACTGCGTCATCCACGACTGCGGCACCGTCGTCAACCCGATGATCGTCGAGGGCCAGGTCCACGGCGGCGTCGCGCAGGGCGTCGGCGGCGCGCTCTACGAGCGGATGGCCTACGACGAGACCGGGCAGCTGCTCAACGCCTCGTTCATGGACTTCCTCATCCCCTACGCCTCCGAGGTCCCGCACATCGAGACCGACCACCTCGAGACGCCCTCCCCGCTCAACCCCCTCGGCATCAAGGGCGCGGGCGAGGCGGGCACGATCCCCGTGAGCGCCGTCATCGCCTCGGCCATCGAGGACGCCGAGGGCTTCCCCATCCGCTCGATGCCGATCAGCCCCACCGAGCTGTGGGACCTGAGGCGGCAGCATGCTCGTACCCACCAGGAGACCGCATGAAGATCACCGGCAACGCGACGATGAAGGCGAGCCCGGAGCAGCTGTGGACCGCGGTCCACGACCCGGCCGTGCTCGCCCGTTGCATCCCCGGCTGCCAGTCGCTGCGCGAGCTCTCGCCCGGCCGCTACGCGATGACCGTCGTCGCCGGGGTCGCGGCGATCAAGGGCTCCTATGACGGCGAGGTCGAGGTCACCGACGTCACCGAGCCGAGCGCGTTCACGATGCGCGCCGAGGGCGCGGGTGCGCCGGGTACGATCGCGACGACCGTCGACGTGTCCCTCTCCCCCGGCGACGACGGCGGCACCGCCATCGCCTACGAGGCCGACGCGGTCGTCGGCGGTCCGGTCGGCGGTGTCGGCCAGCGCATGCTCGCCGGGGTCGCCCGCAAGATGGCCGGCCAGATGTTCGCCGCGCTCGATGCCGACATCGCCGGTGACCGCCCGGCGGCCGCACCCGTCGACGCCGCCGTCGGTGCCGGCGCCGCGGGTGCCGCGGTCGGCGCCCCGGGTGCCGCGCCCACGGAGGTGGGCGGACGGCATACGGCGGTGTATGCCGGCTCCGCGGCTTCCGGCGCGGGTGCCGGTTCCGGGTCCAGTTTCGTCCAGGGCGCCCTCTTCGGAGCGGGCGTCGCCCTCGCCGGCGTCGTCGTCGGCTGGTTGATCGGAGGTCGGCGCTGATGCGTCCGTTCACTGCTGCTGCCATCCAGGTCGCCCCCGTGCGCGGGTCGCTCACGCCACAGGTGGTCGAGGCCAACATCGAGCGGTGCCTCGACTTCGTGCGGCGCTGCGTCGCCGAGACCGGGGCGGACCTCGTCGTCCTGCCGGAGTCGGCGACGACCGGCTTCACGCCCGACTGCTCGGTCGAGGACCTCTGGGACCTCGTGAGCGAGCTGCCCGGCGCGATGTCGCAGCCCTTCCAGGACCTCGCCAAGGAGCTCGGGATCGTCCTCTGCGTCGGCACCTACGAGCGCGGGACCGAGCGCGGGATCGTCCACAACTCCTCGATCCTGTGCGACACCGACGGCTCGCTGCTCGGGGTCTATCGCAAGACGCACCCGTTCTGCACCGAGGCCGTCTCCGGCGGTGGCTGGGTCACGCCCGGTGACACGGTGACGGTGTGCGACACCGCGATCGGGCGGATCGGCATGATCATCTGCTTCGACGGCGACTACCCGGAGCTGTCGCGTATCCAGGCGGTGCAGGGCGCGGAGGTCATCTGTCGGCCGTCGGCGCTGCTCCGGTCGGCGGACATCTGGGAGCTGACGTCACGGGCGCGGGCCTACGACAACCACGTCTTCGTCATCGGGGCCAACGCGACGGGCATCGACCCGGCCGGCGTCATCTACTTCGGCAACAGCCACATCGTCACGCCCAACGCGACGATGGTCGCCAAGGCCGCCTCGCACGAGGGCTGGGTGTCGGCCCGCCTCGACCCCGAGACGGCGCTGTCGTCGCTCACCCCGGGGTCGAACATCCACCAGGGGTTCGACCACCTGCGCGACCGCAACCTCGACCTCATCCGCGGCCACCGCGAGGAGCTCGAGTCGCCGGCGAAGACGTCGTTCCCGCACGGTGGCCCCCGCCCCGACCACGTCCCCGAAGGCAACTGACCCCACCCGACACCGTGGTGGCGCGCGTCGGGTGCGGGCTAGCGGGTCGCCAACCGTCGGCCGATCACTCCGACGGCCCACGGGACGCCGATCGCGACGACGCCGGTGAGGCAGCCGAGCGGGATCGGCAGGCAACAGCCACCGCACGACACTCGCGTGCCGTTCCTCGTGGTCGTGGAGTAGTGCGGAACGGGACCGAGGCGGAAGCCACCCCTGGGTTCCTGCGACATGCTCTGCCCTTCGTGTGGCCGTCGTGGTCGTGGCGCTGGTCGGACGTGCTGGTCGCACGCGCAGGTCGGGGAGTACCCGCTCCCGGAGCAGGACAAACCGGTCCGGAGCAAGGGAACAGTTCCCTTGCTCCGGACCCCTTTTCCGGGGACGGCGGGAAACGGTCCCGGGGGTGGCGCGGTGGGGGTTGGCGGGGTTTGAGGCGATACCCGCGATCCGTTGGCACTCATTGACAAGGCGAGCCCCCGGCATACCGGGCTTGAATCTCTGCCATGGCTTCGCGACGCATTCGGATCGGCATCGACACGGGCGGCACGTTCACGGACGTGGTCGCCTTCGACGAGGACTCCGGAGACCTCGTCACGACGAAGACGCCGAGCACCCCGAGCAACCCGGCCGACGGCTTCATCAACGGGATCGACAAGGTCCTCGGCCTGCTCGGCGCGAGCGGTGACGACATCACCGCCGTCTGCCACGGCACGACCGTCGCGACCAACAAGCTCCTCGAGGGCAAGGTCGAGCAGCTCGGCTTCATCACGACCGAGGGCTACGAGTTCATGCTCGAGATCGCCCGCCAGGCCGTGCCCGACGGCTACGGCAACTCCTACTTCTGGGTGAAGCCGGCGCGGATCGTCCCCGCGGACGCCGTGCGCACCGTCGGTGGTCGGTTCGACTTCGAGGGCAACGAGATCCGCCCCTTCGACGAGGAGGGCGCCGTCGCCGCGGCCCGCTGGTTCAAGGAGCACGGAATCACGACGATCGGCGTCTGCTTCCTGCACTCCTACGCCAACGACGAGCACGAGCTGCGGATGCGCGACATCCTGCGCGAGGAGCACCCCGAGGCCATCGTCTCGATCTCGAGCGAGGTGCTGCGCGAGTACCGGGAGTACGAGCGCTCGATGACGACCCTCGTCGACGCCGCGGTCAAGCCCAACGTCAGCCGCTACGTCACCAACATCCACGAGCGGCTCGACGGCTTCACCGAGGGCTCCGGCGGGAGCGAGGGCAAGAAGCGCGAGATCCCGTTCTACATCATGAAGTCCAACGGCGGCGTCCTCTCCGCGGACGAGGTCGTGCACCAGCCGATCACGACCGTCCTCTCCGGCCCGGCAGCCGGCGCCCTCGGAGCCGCGCTCATCGCGCAGAAGGCCGGCTTCGACAAGATCCTCACCTGCGACGGCGGCGGCACCTCGACCGACGTCTCCGTCGTCCTCGACGGCGAGCCGACCCTCACGACCGAGGGCACGGTCGGCGCCTACCCGAGCAAGATCCCGATGATCGACGTCGTCACCGTGGGCGCCGGCGGCGGCTCGATCGCGTGGGTCTCACCCGAGGGAGCGCTCAAGGTCGGCCCGCACTCGGCCGGCGCGGACCCGGGACCGCTCTGCTACGCCAAGGGCGGCACCGAGCCCACGATCACCGACGCCCACGTCACCCTCGGCCGCATCCCTCCGCACCTCCTCGGTGGGGAGATCCCGCTCGACGTCGACGCGGCCCGCGCGGGCATCACCGCGCTCGCCGAGCGACTCGGCCTCGACTTCGAGCGCTGCGCCACCGGCATCCTCGAGATCTCGGCATGGAACCAGGCCAACGCCCTGCGCCAGGTGAGCGTCAAGCGCGGCCTCGACGTCCGTGACTTCATGCTCACGACGTTCGGCGGCTCCGGCTCACTCCTCGCCTGCCGCCTCGTCGACATCCTCGACCTCGCCGGCGTCGTCGTCCCTCCGAACCCCGGCAACGTCAGTGCCTTCGGCCTGCTCACCGTCGACGTGAAGAACGACTACGTCCAGACGCAGGTCGCCAAGCAGACCGCGCTCGACCACGCGGCGATCGAGAAGACCTTCGCCTCGCTCACCGACCGCGCCGCGGCGGCGCTGGCCAAGGAGGGCTTCGCCGCCGAGGAGCACCAGTTCACCCGCACGGTGGACCTGCGCTACTTCGGCCAGGCCTACGAGGTCCGGGTCACCGCGCCCACCGACGCCGCCGTCGACGACGCGTATGCCGGACACGTCGCCGAGGCGTTCCACGACGAGCACCGCCAGCTCTACGGCTACGACTTCAGGAACGACCCCAGCCAGCAGGTCGAGTGGGTCAACCTCCGGGTCACCGGCGTTGGCCCCATCACCCGCCCCGAGCTGCGCGAGCTGCCCTCCGCCGAGGGCGGATCGGTCGAGGAGCGGGCACACCGGTCCACCCGTCAGGTGTGCTTCGACGCCGAGGACGGCTACGTCGACACCGGTGTCTGGTGGCGCCCCGACCTCGCCGCCGGCGACGTCGTCACCGGCCCCGCGATCATCGAGGAGTTCGGCTCCACCGTGCCGGTCCACCCCGGCTTCGTCGTCCGCGTCGACACCTACGGCAACCTCGTCATCACCAAGGAGGACAAGTGAGCACCACGGCTCAGGCGCCCCAGGCCCCGTCGGGACCGCCGGTCAACCCGGCCGGCCTGCCCACGGCATACGAGCATGGCAAGCGGCTCACCGATCCCGGCACGAGCGTCGACCCGATCCTCGTCGAGATCGTGCAGGGCACCCTGGCCAGCGTCGAGATGGAGGTCGAGACCTCGATCTCCCGGACCTCGCGCTCCCCCATGATCCGCGACGCGCACGACTTCCGCGCCGGCATCCACGACCGCCAGCTGCGCAAGCTCACCGGTCGGTCCTACAGCGCGCTCGTCCACCCGATCGTGCGCGACTTCCCGCTCGAGGAGATGAACGAGGGCGACGTCTTCTTCCACAACGACGTCTACGAGTCCGAGGGCGGCATCGGCCACCTGCCCGACCTCTGCGTCACCGTGCCGGTCTTCCACGACGGCGCGGTCGTGGCCTTCGTCCAGGCGTTCGGCCACCACGACGACATCGGCGGCGCCGTGCCCGGGTCGATGCCGAGCAACGCGACGAGCGTCCACGAGGAAGGCCTCTCGGTCCCGCCGATCAAGCTCTGGGACGCGGGAGTGCCCAACAAGGCGGCGCTGCGCATCATGACGCGCAACTCGCGCATGCCCGACAGCCTCGCGGCCGACCTCGACGCCGAGTGCTCGGCCTGCCTCATGGGCGCCCGCCGGCTCTCGGACCTCTTCGCGCGCTACGGCCGTGACAGCGTCGAGGCCGCGTTCGACGCCATCCTCGACAGCACGACCGAGACCTACCGCCGCGAGATCCTGTCGAAGATCCCCGCCGGCACCTACGTCTGGGAGGACTACGCCGAGCACGACGGCGTCGACGAGCCGCAGCTGCACACGCAGCGGATCACCCTCACCAAGGTCGACGACGCCCCGGCCGACCCGGAGACGAACTTCCCCGGCGGCCCGCGCCTCATCGTCGACTTCACCGGCACCGCTCCCCAGGCCAAGGGCCCGATCAACCACTGCGGCGACTACGTCGGCGGCAACTTCCTCAAGAAGTGGCTCGCCCCGATCCTGCGCAACCTCGCGGACACCCCCGAGCGGATGGCCGAGCTCGACGTCAACGAGGGCATCGTGCCGCTCATCGAGATGCGCTTCCCCGAGAAGGGCACGCTTCTCACACCGATCTACCCGGCCCCGACCAATGCCCGCACGTTCGTCATCCTGCGCCTGCTCGGCGTGCTCGCCGGCGTCGTCGCCAAGGCGGTCGACGGCCAGATGCCGGCCGACCAGGAGACGATCCGCTACACCGGCGTCTACGGCAAGGACCGCGACGGCAACGACTACCTCATGCGCGAGGTGCTCGGCGGCGGATCCGGTGGCCGCTACTACGCCGACGGCGAGGACACGATCCACGTCGTCCCGGACTCGCGCAACCTGCCGACCGAGTTCACCGAGTCGCGCTTCCCCTTCATCGTCGAGCGCCTCGGCCTCGCGGTCGACTCCGGCGGCGCCGGTCGCTACCGCGGTGGTCTCGGCTACGAGAAGCACATCCGGATGCTCGAGGACGCGCACTTCATGTCGATCGCCGACCGTTCGATCCTCGCCTGCTGGGGGGTCAAGGGCGGCAAGGCCGGTATGCCGTTCCACGTCACCATCGACGTGGGCGGGCCGGACGAGCGCGTCGTCGAGGCCCTCGCCGACGCCGAGCCGGTCAAGGCCGGTCAGGTCATCCGCATCCGCACCACCGGTGGTGGCGGATGGGGCGACCCGCTCGACCGCCCCCTCGACGAGGTCGAGCGCGACCTGCGCTGGGGCAAGGTGTCCCTCGAGGGTGCGCGGACGGCATACGGCGTCGTCGCCTCGGGCGGCAGGGACGACGTGAGGATCGACGTCGAGGCGAGCGAGGAGCTGCGGGCGCGGATGCGCGAGGAGCGTTCGGACGAGCCGTTCTTCGACCGAGGTCCGGGCTACGCGCAGCTCGCGCCGGACGGTGCGCGGGCGAGCGAGTTCGACTGGATGTGACGACGTGGGCGAGGTCCTCGTCATCGGCGCGGCCGGCAAGACCGGCCGTGCCGTGACGCGGGCCCTGCTCGCGCGTGGAGCGGTCGTGCGCGCTGCCGTGCGTCCCGGGTCGGCGAGCCCCCCGTATGCCGGCGCGTCGGTCCACGTCGTGCCTCTCGACCTCGTGTCGGGAGCCGGCCTGCTGGTCGCCGTGGCGGGTGTGGACGCGGTCTACCACCTCGCGCCCAACGTCCACCCCGACGAGGTGGGCATGGCCCGTCGGGTCGCGGAAGCCGCTGGGGCAGAGGGCATCTCGCGCTTCGCCTTCCACTCGGTGCTGCACCCCGACGACGCGTCGATGCCGCACCACGTGCGCAAGGGCGAGGCCGAGCGTGTCGTCCGCGGCGTGCTGCCGAGCGCCACCGTGCTGCGGCCGGCGGCCTACCACCAGAACCTCGTCGACGCGGCTCTCGCGGGTCGGATCGCCGTCCCCTACTCGGTCGACACGCCCTTCACCAACGTCGACCTCGACGACGTGGCCGAGATCGGCGCGCGGGTGCTCACGGAGGACGGGCACGACGGGGCGACCCACGAGCTGGCCGGGCCCGAGCGGCTGTCTGTGCGCGAGATGGCGGAGGTCGCCAGTGAGGTGCTCGGGCGAGCCGTCGGGGCCGCGGCCGTGCCGCTGCGGGAGTGGGTGGATGGCGCCGGTGCGGCTCTGTCCGAGCAGGGCCGCGACGACCTGACCGCGATGTTCCGCAGCTACGACCGCGAAGGGCTTGTCGGCGACCCGTCCGACCTGCGGGCCCTCCTCGGTCGCGAGCCGCGCACCTGGCGTGAGGTCCTCATGCGTGCCGCGTCGGAGCCAGTGGCACCATGAGCCGGTGACCGACCACCAGGGCTTCCTCGACCGTGCGGTCGACCTCGCGATCGCCAACGTCGCCGACGGTGGCGGCCCGTTCGGGGCGGTCGTCGTCAGGGACGGCGTCGTCGTCGGCGAGGGGGCGAACCGCGTCACCGCGACCCTGGACCCCACCGCGCACGCCGAGGTCGTCGCGATCCGCGCCGCCTGCCGCGCTGCCGGGGACTTCTCGCTCGTCGGCGCCACGGTCTATGCCTCGTGCGAGCCCTGCCCCCTCTGCCTCTCCGCCGCCCTGTGGGCGCGGGTCGACGCCGTCGTCCACGCCGCGGACCGGCACGCCGCGGCAGGGGCGGGCTTCGACGACGCCGTCTTCCACGGGCTGCTCGACCCCACGCCCGACCTCGCCGCCTGGCCGCTGAGCCGCGTGCACCTCCCGACGTCACGCTCGCACGAGCCGTTCGACGCCTGGGCCCGGACGGTGGACCGCACCGAGTACTGACGCGGCCGCGTGCGCACCCACGCCGGACCACGACCAACGCGGACCGACGACAGGCGATCCGACGACACGCGGCGCGGGTCGGCGAACCGGCAGCGCCGACCCGCAGCGCGGTCCACACTCGAGGGGTGAACCGCGCTCGAGCGGCGAAGGTCCTCGCAGCCGTGCTCGGCGTCCTCTACGTCCTCGCAGGGATCGCCGAGACGATCCGCGCCGTCCGCTCGGGTGACGGTGGCATCCCCTTCTGGTTCGGGACGCTCGTCGGAGGCGGCACGCTCGTCCTCGCCGGGTTGCTCCAGGGCCGGCGACACGAGCGGCGGGGTCGCACCCTCGTCGTCGGCGGCGCGCTCCTCGGCATGCCCGGCACCCTGTGGAGCATCGTCGTGCCCCTGCTCGCGGTCGCGGTCGTCATCCTCACGCTCGCCGCCGGTCCGACCGCAGGGACGACCGACGTGGGCCGCGCGACACGGCCCTGACGTTGCTGGCGCTCCCGCATCGCGTCCGTCATCGTCGGCGCGGGAGGCGCGCTGCGCTGAGGTGGGCGAACGGCATACGGGGGTACGGCTTTGGCAGAAGGTGACACCCCGCGATGTCCGTCTTGCCACGGATGCACCGAACCACCATGGGATGCGGCTCCCTAGGCTCGACGCATGAGTGGACCCCTGCAGGACGTCATCGTCGTCGACCTGTCCCGCGCCCTCGCCGGCCCACACGCGGCGATGATGCTCGGTGACATGGGCGCGCGCGTCATCAAGGTCGAGTCGCCGACCGGCGACGACACCCGCGGCTGGGGACCGCCCTTCGTCGGGCCGGACGAGGACCCGATCTCGACCTACTTCCTCAGCGCCAACCGCAACAAGGAGTCGATCACCCTCGACCTCAAGTCCGACGACGGGCGCGACGTCCTCACCCGGCTCGTCGAGCGTGCCGACGTCCTCATCGAGAACTTCCGCCCGGGCGTCATGGACCGGCTCGGCTTCGGCAACGACCGCCTCCACGAGCTCAACCCGCGCCTCGTCGTCCTGAGCATCAGCGGCTTCGGGCACGACGGTCCGCAGGGCGGCCGGGCCGGGTACGACCAGATCGCGCAGGGCGAGGCCGGGCTCATGTCCGTCACCGGCCCTGACGCCGACTCGCCGCAGCGTATCGGCGTGCCGATCGGCGACCTCCTCGCGGGCATGTACGGCGCCTACGGCGTCGTCAGCGCCTTGCACGAGCGCCACACCACCGGCACCGGTCGCGTCGTGCGCACCTCGCTGCTCGCCGCCGTCGTCGGGGCGCACGCCTTCCAGGGCACGGCCTACACGGTCGCCGGTCACGTCGGGCACGCCCAGGGCAACCACCACCCGGCCCTCTCGCCCTACGGCCTCTTCCACTGCGCCGACGGCGACGTGCAGGTTGCGTGCGGCTCGGAGTCGCTGTGGGTCCGGCTCGCCGAGGCGTTCGGCATCGACCCCGCCGCTCCCGGCATGGCGACGAACCGCGAGCGCACGGCCAACCGCGACCGCGTCACCGCGACCCTCAACGAGGCGTTCTCGACGTGGCGGCTCGACGACCTGCTTCCCCGTCTCGACGCCCTCGGCATCCCGGCCGGAGAGGTGCGGACGATCGACCGCGTCTACGACTGGGACCAGACGCGCTCGCAGGGACTCGTCCTCGACGTCGACCACCCCGTCCTCGGCTCGATCGAGATTCCAGGACCGCCGATCCGGTTGGACGACAACGCGTTCGCGGGCGGTCGCGAGACGCACCTCGCTCCCCCGACGCTCGGGCAGCACAGCGACAGCGTCCGGGCGTGGCTCGCCGAGGAGGACCCGGCGTGAGCGACAAACCGGCCCGACCGACGTCGACCGAGCTCATTGCTGCCGTCCTCGACGACGGCACGTGGCAGTCGTGGGACGAGGCGCCACTCGCCGTCGCTCCTGAGGGAAGCCCGTATGCCGTCGAGCTCGCCGCCGCTGCCGAGAAGGCCGGCACCGACGAGTCCATCGTCACCGGCGAGGGCCGCATCGGCGGTCACCGGGTTGCGGTCATCGCGGGCGAGTTCCGGTTCCTCGCCGGCTCGATCGGCGTCGCCGCGGCCGAGCGCATCGTCCTCGCGTTCGAGCGGGCGACCCGCGAACGCCTGCCGCTCTTCGCGGCCCCGGCCTCCGGTGGCACGCGGATGCAGGAGGGCACGCCGGCCTTCGTGACGATGGTGAAGATCTCGGCCGCCGTCGCCGCCTACAAGCGCGAGCACCTGCCCTACATCACCTACCTGCGTCACCCCACGACCGGTGGCGTCTTCGCGTCGTGGGGCTCACTCGGCCACGTCACCGTCGGTGAGCCCGGCGCGACGATCGGCTTCCTCGGGGCGCGCGTCTACGAGGCGCTCTACGGACAGCCCTTCCCCGAGGGGGTGCAGACCGCGGAGAACCTCTTCGCCCACGGCCTGCTCGACGCCGTCCTGCCGGTCGAGCTGCTCACCGCCACGGCCGCGAGGTTCCTCGACCTCGTCCTCGCACCGCACGACACGCGGCCCGCACCGGACATCCCCAAGGAGCCGCTGCCCGACGTCCCCGCGTGGGACTCGATCACCCGCTCCCGCAACACCGCTCGTCCCGGGGTGCGCGCGCTGCTCAAGCTCGGCGCCACCGACGTCCTGCCACTCTTCGGCACCGGCGCCGGTGAGTGGGACCGATCGCTCTTCCTCGCCCTTGCGCGCTTCGAGGGCACACCGTGTGTCGTCCTCGGTCAGGACCGCCGCGGCGAGCAGACCGAGGCGCCGCTCGGCCCGTCGGGGCTGCGTGTCGCCCGCCGCGGCATGCGGCTCGCGACCGAGCTCGACCTGCCGCTCGTGAGCATCATCGACACCGCCGGCGCCGCACTGTCCAAGGAGGCCGAGGAGGGCGGCATGGCGGGCGAGATCGCCCGCTGCCTCGCTGACCTCGTCGTCCTCGAGGTGCCCACGGTCTGCGTCCTGCTCGGTCAGGGCACCGGCGGAGGTGCGCTCGCGCTCATGCCGGCCGACCGGGTCATCAGCGCGCAGCACTCGTGGCTCTCACCGCTGCCGCCGGAGGGTGCCTCGGCCATCCTCTACCGCACCCCGGACCGCGCGCCCGAGCTCGCCGAGCGGCAGCGGGTCCGCTCGCTCGACCTCCTCGAGGACGGCATCATCGACCGCATCGTCGCCGAGCACCCCGACGCCGCGCAGGAACCCGAGGCGTTCTGCCGCCGCATGGCACAGGCGATCCGGCACGAGCTGACCGGCCTTGGCGAGCTCGACTCGGTCGAGCGCCTCGACGGGCGGCACACGCGATACCGCCGCCTCGGAAGTGGTCCGGTCCTACGATGAGACGTGGCCGCTGAGGCACCGACACCACGGCAAGAGATCCGCTTCTGTCGCTCCGCCGACGGGGTGCAGATTGCGTATGCCGTGCACGGACAGGGCCCTCCGCTCCTCGTCGACTCCTGCTGGCTGAGCCACCTCCAGCACGACTGGGTCTCGCCCGTGTGGCGCCACTACCTCGAGGAGTGGGGCCGCTACCGCACCGTCATCCGCTTCGACGAGCGCGGCCACGGACTGTCCGACCGCGGGGTCACCGACCACTCGCTCGACCTGCGGCTCGCCGACCTCGAGGCGGTCGTCGACGACGCCGGTCACGAGCGGTTCGACCTTCTCGCCATGGCGCAGGGTGGCCCGGTCGCCATCGCCTACGTCGCGAAGCACCCCGAGCGCGTCTCCCGACTCGCCTTCTACGGCAGCTACTCCGGCCAGCAGGACAAGGACGCGACCGAGTCCGAGCTCAACGACACCCTCGACGCGCTCATCAAGGTGGGATGGGCCCGCCCGGACTCCGCCTTCCGCCGGGTCTTCACCTCGCTCATGATTCCCGGCGCGACCGAGGAGCAGCACACCTGGCTCGACGAGCTGCAACGTGTCGCGACCGACGCCGAGACCGCCCGCACCTCCCGTCGCCAGCGCCTCACCGCGGACGCCTCACACCTCCTCGGGGCGCTGGACCTCCCCACCCTCGTCCTGCACTCGCGCGGCGACCGGATGAACGACTTCTCCGAGGCCCGCTACCTCGCCGCCCACATCGACGGCGCCCGGCTCGTCTGCCTCGACAGCGACAACCACATCGTGCTCGAGGACGAGCCCGCGTGGCAGGTCTTCCGCACCGAGCTCCGCGACTTCCTCCAAACCCCGACTCGCACAGCGGAATCCCGCGTCGACGGCGTCGGCTCAGCGTCCCTCTCCACCCTGTCGGTCCGCGAACGTGAGATCCTCGCGCTCGCCGCCCGAGGCCTGGACAACGAGGAGATCGCGACCGAGCTCGTCCTCAGCACCCGCACCGTCGAGCGACACCTCAGCAACGTCTACGCCAAGCTCGACCTGCACGGGAAGTCGGCCCGCACCGCCGCCGTCGCACGCCTGCTCACGTCGACCCGACCCGCCCTCGGGACGTGACGGCACGGCATACGCGTATGCCGTCACGGCGCCTCCGCGGCAACGTGCGCCTCTGCGTGCACGCGCCGATGCGCGCGGCCGGCCCGCGTTCCTACGTTGGGAGCACCCGAACCACCCGACGAGGAGATCACCATGAGCACCACCACCGACCAGACCCCGCCCCCACCGGCGACCTCCGACGACGCCGCCCTCAAGGCGAGGCACCGCGCGATGTGGGCCCTCGGCGACTACGCCGCGGTCGCCAGCGAGGTCATCGCACCGCTCGGCCCGATCGTCGTCGAGGCAGCAGGCGTCCGGGCGGGACAGCGCGTCCACGACGTCGCCGCCGGCTCGGGCAACGTCGCCCTCCCGGCGGCCCGCACCGGGGCCGAGGTCGTGGCCACCGACCTCACGCCGGAGCTGCTCGAGCGCGGCCGTCAGGCGGCCGAGGCCGAAGGGCTCACGGTGACGTGGGTCGTCGCCGACGCCGAGCACCTGCCCTGCGACGACGGCGAGTTCGACGCCGTCGTGTCCTGCGTCGGCGCGATGTTCGCCCCACACCACCAAGCGGTCGCCGACGAACTCGTCCGGGTCGTCCGGCCCGGCGGCACGGTCACCCTCCTCAGCTGGACGCCCCAGGGCTTCATCGGGCAGATGTTCGCGACGATGAAGCCCTACGCTCCCCCGCCCCCGACCGGGGCGCAGCCGCCTCCGCTGTGGGGCCACGTCGACCACGTGCGTGACCTCCTCGGCGACCGTGTGCGGATCGAGAGCGCGGTCCAGCAGGACCTCGTGGTCGACCGCTTCGCCACTCCCCGGCACTTCGTCGACTTCTTCAAGGCCAACTACGGCCCGACGATCGCGGTCTACCGCCACATCGCCGACGACCCGGAGCGGGTCGCCGCGCTCGACGCGGACCTGCTCGCCCTGGCCGAGCGGTTCGACCGTGGCACTGGGTCGACCGTGCTCGACTGGGAGTACCTCCTGCTCACCGCGACGCGGACCTGACCGCGGTCGCTGCGGCACCTGCACCCGTCTCCCAGCACCGTCACACCTGACAAACGAGGGAGCCGCACCTGTCAGGTCATGCCAACGCCCGGCCCCGACCCCCTCCCTAGGCTCGCGTCACGGCATACCGACGGGGTGTGCCCGACGAGCGGAAGGTGGGGTCGGTGCGGGTCCTCGTGGCACTCGGCGGCAACGCCATGACCGCCCCCGACGGCACGGCGACGCCCGGCGACCAGGTCCGCGCGATCACCGGGGCGATGGAGCACGTCGCCGAGCTCGTCGCGGCAGGGCACGACGTCGTCCTCACCCACGGCAACGGCCCGCAGGTCGGCAACCTCCTCGTCAAGAACGAGGTCGCCGCCCACGTCGTGCCGCCCGTCCCGCTCGACTGGTGCGGTGCGCAGACGCAGGGGACGATCGGCTTCACGATCCTCGACGCCCTCCAGACGGCGCTCGCCCGGCGCGGCGTCGACCGCCCGGTGGCGGCCCTCGTCACTCGCACCCTCGTCGACGCCGACGACCCGCACTTCCAGTCGCCGACGAAGCCGATCGGCCGCTACCTGCCGGCCGACCAGGCCCGGCAGATGATCGACCACGGGCAGCAGTGGGAGGACCGCGGCGAGCGGGGCTGGCGCCGCGTCGTCGCCTCGCCCGAGCCTCGGGAGATCCTCGACCTCAGCCCCCTCCGCGTCCTCGTCGAGGCGGGCCACGTCGTGGTGGCCGCGGGTGGTGGAGGGATTCCGGTCGTGCGCGAGGCCGACGGCTCGCTGCGCGGCGTCGAGGCGGTCATCGACAAGGACCTCACCGCGGCCCTGCTCGCGCGCACCCTCGACTGCGACATCCTCATCATCGCCACCGACGTCGACCACGCGATGGTCGACTACGGCACGCCCGACGAGCGCCCGCTCGGCTTCACCTCCCTCGCGCAGATGCAGGCGTATGCCGCGGACGGCCAGTTCGCGTCCGGCTCCATGGGCCCCAAGGTCGACGCCGCCCTGCGGTTCGCGGAGAGCGGCGGCCGCAGCATCATCACGTCCCTCGAGCACATCACCGACGCGGTCGAGAGCGAGTTCGGCACCGTCATCGACACCAGTCCCGAGGACTAGGTCCCAACAGAGAGAGGTTCAGCCGTGCCAGAAGCCATCGAGGTCCGCAAGGTCCCGATCCACAGCGTCTCCGACGCCTCCGAGCTCGCGAAGCTCATCGACGACGGTGTCATGGAGGCGAGCCGCGTCATCGCCATCATCGGCAAGACCGAGGGCAACGGCGGTGTCAACGACTACACCCGGATCATCGCCGACCGCGCGTTCCGTGAGGTGCTCGTCGCCAAGGGCGCGCCCGCCGACCAGGTCAAGCAGGTCCCGATCGTCTGGTCCGGGGGCACCGACGGCATCATCAGCCCGCACGCGACGATCTTCGCCACCGTGCCCGCCGACAAGGCCGAGCCGAGCGACGACCTCCGCCTCACCGTCGGATTCGCCATGAGCGAGCCGATCCTCCCCGAGGAGATCGGCTACACCGGCATGATCTCCAAGGTCGCCGAGGCCGTGAAGGTCGCGATGGAGCGGGCCGGCATCACCGACCCCAAGGACGTCCACTACGTCCAGACCAAGACGCCGCTGCTGACGATCCACACGATCCGCGACGCCGAGTCGCGCGGCAAGAAGGTGTGGACCCACCACACCCACGAGTCGATGGACCTCTCCAACGGCACGACCGGTCTCGGCATCGCCGTCGCCCTCGGCGAGATCGAGATGCCGACCGACGCCGACGTCATGGAGAACCGCTCGCTCTACTCGTCCGTCGCCTCCTGCTCGTCGGGTGTCGAGCTCGACCAGGCGCAGGTCGTCGTCGTGGGCAACGCCCGCGGTGTCGGCGGTCGCTACCGGATCGGCCACTCGGTCATGCGCGACGCGCTCGACGCCGACGGCATCTGGGAGGCCATCAAGGACGCCGGTCTCGAGCTGCCCGAGCGCGCCCACTCCAGCGACATCAAGGGCCGCCTCGTCAACGTCTTCCTCAAGTGCGAGGTGAGCCAGGACGGCGAGGTCCGCGGTCGCCGCAACGCCATGCTCGACGACTCCGACGTGCACTGGCACCGCCAGATCAAGTCGGCCGTCGGCGGCGTCACCGCCTCGGTGACCGGCGACCCGGCCGTCTTCGTCTCGGTGTCGGCGGCCCACCAGGGCCCGGACGGCGGTGGCCCCGTGGCCGCGATCGTCGACCTCGGCGAGGGCGAGCCCACCGGCTACGCCGCCCCGGGGGCACCCACCCCCTGACGCCCTGCACAACTTTGCTCCCCATGAGGGAACGTTGAGGGTCCGGAGGCTTGCACGCCTCCGGACCCTCAACGTTTCCTCCGGATGGCCGGGGCCGTCGTGGACCTGGCGTCGAGCCACTCTCCCCACTCATTGCGCAGGGGCGACACCCAAGGCCGGAAATCGGGCCCTGAAGTGTCGCTCCTGCGCAATCAGTCCGGGTCGAGCCGGGTCAGTGGGCGAAGTGACGGGTGCCGGTGAAGTACATCGTCACGCCCGCAGCCTGCGCGGCCTCGACGACCTCGGCGTCACGCATCGACCCACCCGGCGCGACGACGGCGCGTACCCCCGCGTCGAGGAGCACCTGGAGCCCGTCGGCGAACGGGAAGAAGGCGTCCGAGGCCGCGACCGCCCCGGCCGCGCGCTCGGCCTCCCCCGAGTTCGCACGCGACACCGCGAGGTGGCAGGAGTCGACCCGGTTGACCTGACCCATGCCGATGCCGACCGACGCACCGTCGGAGGCGAGCAGGATCGCGTTGGACTTCACCGCGCGCACGGAGCGCCACGCGAACTGGAGGTCGGCGAGGGTCGCCTCGTCCGCGGCCTCGCCGGCGACGAGACGCCACGACGCCGCGTCGTCACCGCCGACGACCTCCCCCGACTCGTCGCGCACGACGGCGTCGACCGCGTCGCGGTGCTGCATGAGCAGGCCGCCGGAGATGGGACGGATCTCGGCGCCGGACCGCGACGGCGCGGCCGCCTCGAGAAGGCGGATGTTCTTCTTCGCCGTGAGGATTTCGAGCGCGTCGTCGTCGAACGACGGGGCGACGACGACCTCGGTGAAGATGTCGGCGACGGTGCGCGCCATCTCCGCCGTCACGGGACGGTTCGTCGCGATGATCCCGCCGAAGGCGGACACCGGGTCGCACGCGTGGGCCCGACGGTGGGCGTCGGCGACGTCGGTCCCGACCGCGATGCCACAGGGGTTGGCATGCTTGATGATGGCCACCGTCGGCTGGTCGCCGTGGTCGTACGCCGCACGCACCGCCGCATCCGCGTCGACGTAGTTGTTGTAGGACATCTCCTTGCCGTGCAGCTGCTTCGCCTGCGCGAGCCCCGGCTGCGGCGCGAACCCGTTGGCGTAGAGCGCCGCCGCCTGGTGCGGGTTCTCGCCGTAGCGCAGCACCGCGGTCTTGGTCCACGTCGCACCCGCCCACGCCGGGAAGCCCGACCCGTCGGAGGTGTCGACGTAGGCGTTGCCCATCCACGACGCGACGTGGACGTCGTAGGTCGCCGTGTGCACGAACGCCTTCGCGGCCAGCGCCTTGCGCTCCTCGAAGGTGAACCCCTCACCGCGCGCGGCCGCGAGCACCGCGTCGTATGCCGTCGGGTCGACGACCACGGCCACGCTCGGGTGGTTCTTCGCGGCCGCACGGACCATCGACGGGCCCCCGATGTCGATGTTCTCGACGACGTCGTCGGCCGCTGCACCCGAGGCCACCGTGTCGGCGAACGGGTAGAGGTTGACGACGACGAGGTCGAACGGCTCCACGCCGAGCTCGGTGAGCTGCGAGACGTGGTCGGGCTTGCGGGTGTCGGCCAGGATGCCGGCGTGCACCATCGGGTGCAGCGTCTTGACGCGTCCCTCGAGGCACTCGGGGAAGCCGGTGAGGTCGGCGACCTCGGTCACCGGGATGCCCAGGCCCTCGATGAGCGCGGCCGAGCCACCGGTGGAGACGATCGAGACGCCTGCCTCGTGCAGGCCTCGGGCGAGGTCCTCGAGACCGGTCTTGTCGAAGACCGAGACGAGCGCCCGGCGGATCGGGCGGCGGTCCTGCGTGGGTCCGGGCGGGGTGACGGAGACGGCCATGGCAAGGCTCCATTTCGGCGACGAGGGGTGCGGGCGTGCGGTCAGGTGGCCGGGTGCACCCAGGCGGGCGATGCGCTCCCTCGTTGACTCCCCGGTGGTGGTCCACCCTCGCCAGTCGTCGCCCCGAGTCTAACGGCCCGCGGGACCCGCCTCGCCCCGCCCCATCCGGCCGACGAGCTCGACGAGCAGCTCCCGCTCCTCCACCTTGATCCGCTCGTGCAGGCTCTCCTCGGTGTCGTCGTCGAGGACCTCGACGGCGCGCTGCGCGAGGATCGGCCCGGTGTCGACGCCGGCGTCGACGAGGTGGGCCGTCGTCCCGGTGACCTTGACGCCGTGGGCGAGGGCGTCGCGGACGGCGTGCGCCCCGGGGAAGCTCGGCAGCAGCGCCGGGTGCGTGTTGAGGATCGTCCTTCCCTCCAGCGTCGCCGGACCGAGGATCTTCATGAACCCGGCAGTGACGACGAAGTCCGGCGCACGAGAGGCGATCTCGGCAGCGAGGGCCTCGTCCCAGGCGCCGCGGTCCGCGAAGTCGCGCACCCGGCACACGAAGGTCTCGACCCCCGCGCGCTCCGCGCGCCGCAGGCCCTCGATGTCGTCCCGGTCCGCTCCCACCGCGAGGATGCGGACCCCGTATGCCGGGTCGAGACTCGCGTCGAGCAGCGCCTGGAGGAGGGTGCCGGAGCCGGAGACGAGGACGACGATGCCGGCGGGTGCGCTCACGCCGAGCACCCTACCGACCGTGGTCGACCGGGGTCAGCGGCGCAGTCGCCAGGCGTCCCACGCCACGACGCCGAGCGCACCGAGCAGCAGCTCCCCCGTCACCGCGAGCGCGGTCCACGAGGCCGAGGTGCCGATGTCGCCGAGCCGGTAGGCGCCGAGCGACCCGCCGCCGAGGGCGTCGAGGATGCCGACGGCCACCCCCACGAGGAGGCACGCGACGGCCGCGACCGACGCCTTCGTGCGGAGCGAGGAGAGGCGGGCGACCGAGGCGAGCGAGCGTCGGCCCACGTAGCCGCCGACGAGCACCGGCACGAGGACGAGCAGCCGCACGAACCACGGGAACTCGCCCGGCCCGGGCATCGCTCCGAACACCGGCACGAGGGGCATGAGACCGCTCGCCGAGCCGGCGAGCGAGGTGTGCGCCCCGTCCACGACGGAGAACCCGGGTCCGGCGAGGAGTCCGACCACCCACAGCGCGAGGTTGGGCAGGGCCGCGAGCTGGACGGCGACGAGCAGGACACCGCCGAGGAAGCCGGCGCCGAGCTCGGACTGCAGGCTCGCCACCTCGCCCCACCGCAGCGCGACGGCGCCGACGACGACGAGCGCGGCGGCCCCGAGCAGCACGGCCAGCCCGTGGGCACCCGGACGGGCCGCGCGGCGCACCGTGTCGGGCAGGACGACGGCATCGAACCGCGGGCCGAGCACATCGGCTTCGCGGGACAGCCGACGGACGGCGAGCGCCAGCGCGACGAGCGGGACGACGGCGAGGGCCACGGGCAGGCTCAGCCAGCGCAGCGGCAGCGAGCCGACGAGGGTGAGGGCGACCGCGAGACCGGTGGCCACGGCATACCCGAGCCACCAGCGGCCGGCGACCATGAGGACGGAGCGAGGCAGGAGGTCCACCGCGAAGGCGTCGTCGACGTCGGCGGTCTCGAGTGCACGCCCTGCGCCCCGCGCGGCGACCCAGACGGCGAGGGCACCGAGCACGAGGGGGACGAACGCGACGTTCGTCGCGCCGGCGCCGAGGTGCGCGCCGTGGACGAGCAGCCAGAGCGACGCCCCTGCGCCGAGCGGCTCGGCAAGCGAGTCGCCGGCGCGGGGGTCGAGCAGCCATCCGAACATGGTGGGCACGAGCACGAGAAGGAGTGAGACGAGTCCGGTCAGCAGCCCGACGCCCACGTCGCGCACGGGCTCCGGCAGCCACGACGACGCCGGCTCGCCCCCCGTGTCGTCCGCGTCGGCGGAGGGGCGCGCACCACGAAGCATCTCCAGGACCGTCATCGAGGCCCAGTCTCCCCCGCCCGGCGCCCGCGACCCGGGCGCACACGCCGAACCGAATCGAATCCGACCCTCAGCCCTCGCGCACCCACACCACATGGGGCCCCACGTCGACGAACCCGGCGTCGAGCAGCCGGAGCAGCTCGTCGCCGCGGTCGTAGCCGACGAGGGGCCGGCCCGGGTGCAGCACGGCCGCGCAGGCGACGAGTGCCGCGACGTCGTCCGCCCCGTCCCTCGCAGCCCACGTGTTCGAGAGCTCGACCGCACCGTCGACGTCATGCAGCACGGCCCCCGCCACCATGGCGCCGGCGTCGTGCCGCGCGAGGAAGGTGAACCGCGGAGAGGTCAGCAGGGCGGGCAGCAGCACGTCCGTCGTGTCGTGCAGGGCGTTCCACGCCGCGAGCTCCTCCGCGCCCGAGACGACCGACCAGCCCTCCGGCCACGACGGCAGGACGCCGGACGACGCGGCACGGTGCACCCATGACGCCGTGAAGAGGGGGCTGAAGCCGTGCGCGCCGAGGTCGAGGTCGGCGAAGGAGTCCGCCACCGCGCACCCCGGAAACCGTTCCACCGCACGCACGACCCGCTCGACCGGCACACCGGGCCGCAACGTCTTGGCCGCCGAGTGCCACCGCGGCGGCTCGGCCTCGGCGCTCCACAGCCCGTCGTCGCGCCCGCTCGGGATGCCGTGCACCTCGAAGACCTCGTCGTACCACGCCGCGCTCGCCCGCACGGCGAGCTCGAGCTGCTCCTCTGCACCGTCACTGCCGCTCACCGCGGCATTCTCACAGACGCGAGCGGGCGGCATACCGAAGCCTTCTCGGTATGCCGCCCGCTCGCCTTGCGTGCCCGTCACCGGCCCGCGCCCCGAAGGACCTCGGCCCCAGCCCCGTCCGCCGCGACCCCTCAGCCCGCCGGCGTGCTCAGGCCGAAGGTGAACCACCCGTGGCCCTGGAGCGCCTCGTGGCGGTCCTTCCAGTCGAAGCGGACACTGCGGTCCTTCTTGCTGATGGCGTGGTCGACGTTGCCGCCGTCCTTGACGTCGAAGCCCGGGAAGTGGTTGACCATCTCGACGTCGAACGCGTTGAAGTCGCCGGCGGCGACGACCCGCGCCTCGGGGTGGTTGGCGGCGTAGGCCTGGATGCGCTCCTTGGACTCCTTCCACGCCGGGCCGTTGCGCTGACCCGTGGCGCAGCTCCCACCATCCGGTCCACCGGGCGGGAAGTGCACGCCCACGACGTTCCACCGCTTGCCGTCGACCTTGAGGACGATGGCGGGATAGACCCGCGGCTTGCGCGTGTTGAGCGCCACGTCGCAGTTGGGCCGGAAGTACCAGTTCTCGTTCATCTTCATCGGCATCCGGTCGAGGATCTCGACGTCCTTGCGGACGAGGAGGGCGATGTTGGGACCCTCCTCGCCCTCCTCCGTGCCGTACTGCCGCAGCACGTAGCCCTTGCGCTCGGCGACGTCGCCCAGGTGCGCTCGAGCACTGCGCGCCTCGGACACGACGAGGATGTGGGGCTCGCGCGCGTCGAGAATGCTGCCGACCTGGGGCTGGGCGACGTTGCCCACGTTGGCGATCGACACCTTGAGGTGGTCGCGGACCTCCTCGGCCGCGACCGCCGAGGCGCCGGCCGCGGACGCCCCCGACGCCGCCATGGCCGGGACCCCGGCCGTCGCGACCAGACCCGCCAGCACACCCAGGGCAGTACGTCGTCTCATGTCTTTCCTCCGTCTCCACCGGTGCGTCTCACCGAGGGCAGCCACGCTCCGTCAAGCCGCTGCGATGCGGCTGCGGATTCGCTGCGAACGCGAGCGGGCGGCATACCGAAGCCTTCTCGGTATGCCGCCCGCTCGCGGTGCGTGGACGCGTCAGGAACGCGGCTGGAGGCCGAGGCCCTTGAGGATCTCGTGCATGAGCTCGGCCGTCTCGGACGGCGTCTTGCCGACCTTGACGCCGGCGGCCTCGAGGGCCTCCTTCTTGGCCTGCGCCGTGCCGGAGGAACCGGAGACGATGGCGCCGGCGTGGCCCATGGTCTTGCCCTCGGGGGCGGTGAAGCCGGCGACGTAGCCGACGACCGGCTTCGTCACGTGCTCCTTGATGTAGGCCGCGGCCCGCTCCTCGGCGTCGCCGCCGATCTCGCCGATCATGACGATCGCCTTGGTCTCGGGGTCCGCCTCGAAGGCCTCGAGCGCGTCGATGTGCGTCGTGCCCACGATCGGGTCGCCGCCGATGCCGATGGCGGTCGAGAAGCCGTAGTCACGCAGCTCGTACATCATCTGGTAGGTCAGCGTGCCCGACTTCGAGACGAGGCCGACCGGGCCCTTGCCCGCGATGGTGTGCGGCGTGATGCCGGCGAGCGACTCCTCCGGCGTGATGATGCCGGGGCAGTTCGGGCCGATGATCCGGGTCTTCTTGCCGATCGAGTAGTTGAAGAACTCGGCGGTGTCCCTCACCGGGATGCCCTCGGTGATGACGACGAGCAGCGGGATCTCGGCGTCGATGGCCTCGATGGCTGCGTCCTTGGCGAAGGGCGGCGGGACGAAGGCGACCGAGACGTTGGCGCCGGTGGCCTCCATGGCCTCCTTCACCGAGCCGAAGACCGGCAGCTCCTTGCCGCCGATCTCGGCGGTCGTGCCGGCCTTGCGGGCGTTGACGCCACCGACGATGTCGGCGCCGGCGTCGAGCATGAGGGCGGTGTGCTTGGAGCCCATGCCGCCGGTCATGCCCTGGACGATGATCTTGCTGTCAGCGTTGAGGTAGATAGACATGTGTGTGCGCTTCCTTGAAGTTCGTCGACCGTCGGCGGGTCAGTTGGCGGCGGCCAGCTCGGCGGCCTTGGCCGCGGCGCCGTCCATCGTGTCGACCTGGGTGACGAGCGGGTGGTTCAGCTCGTCGAGGATGGCCCGGCCCTGCTCGACGTTGTTGCCGTCGAGGCGCACGACGAGCGGCTTGGTCGCGTGGTCGCCGAGGATCTCGAGCGCGCCCTTGATGCCGTTGGCGACCTCGTCGCACGCGGTGATGCCACCGAAGACGTTGACGAAGACGGCGCGAACCTGCTCGTCGCCGAGGATCACGTCGAGGCCGTCGGCCATGACCTGCGCGTTGGCGCCACCACCGATGTCGAGGAAGTTCGCGGGCTTGACGCCGTGCTGCTCACCGGCGTAGGCGACGACGTCGAGGGTGCTCATGACGAGCCCGGCGCCGTTGCCGATGATGCCGACCTGGCCGTCGAGCTTGACGTAGTTGAGGCCCTTCTCCTTGGCCTTGGCCTCGAGCGGGTCGGCCGCGGCCTTGTCCTCGAGAGCCGCGTGGTCCTCGTGACGGAACTCGGCGTTCTCGTCGAGGGTGACCTTGCCGTCGAGCGCGACGATGTTGCCGTCGTTGTCCTTGACGAGCGGGTTGACCTCGACGAGCGTCGCGTCCTCGTCGCGGTAGACGGCCCACAGCTTCTCGAGCACGGGCACGATCTTGGCGCCGGTCTCGGCGTCGAAGCCGGCCGCGTCGACGATCTCCTGCGCCTTGGCGGTGTCGATGCCGACGTTGGGGTCGACGGCGATCTTGGCGAGGGCCTCGGGGCGCTCGACGGCGAGCTGCTCGATGTCCATGCCACCCTCCTTGCTGCACATCGCAAGGTAGGTGCGGTTGGTCCGGTCGAGCAGGACGGAGAAGTAGTACTCCTCGGCGATCTGCGCGCCCTGGGCGATCATCACCTGGTGGACGGTGTGGCCCTTGATGTCCATGCCGAGGATCTCGCCGGCCAGCCGCTCAGCCTCATCGGCCGACTTGGCGACCTTGACGCCGCCGGCCTTGCCACGCCCGCCCGTCTTGACCTGGGCCTTGACGACGGTGACGCCGCCGCTCTTGGTGCCGATCGTCTCGGCGGCCGCGCGGGCCTCCTCGGCGGTGTTGGCGACTGCGCCTGCCAGCACGGGTACACCGTGCTTCTCGAACACATCTCGTGCCTGGTACTCGAAAAGGTCCACGGATTCGTTCCCGTCCTCACGCGTTTCTTGGGGTGACCACTGGTCCGTTCGGGCCGACTCTAGCGCCGCCGCGAGGGGGCCACCCTCCGCGGGTCTCGATCCGGACACGGCGACAACAGTGATTCGCACGACACCGCCAACCCGCTCCTGCGCGACGTACGGTGAATCCACCATGGATGCCTCGATGTGGACGCACCCCGCGGACCAGCGGATCTCGACGATGGGTCGCGCCCGCCGCGCGCTGGGATCGGCCACGGCCGCCGCCCGGGGCCTGGGCCCGCTCCTCACACCGCGAGCCATGGTCGGCATGGCCATCGAGACGGCGTGGATGACGACCCACCTCGCGACCTACCCGCTCGGGATCTTCCAGGAGAAGGCCGACGGCGGGCGCGGCTACCGCATCGAGCACCTCGCCCCGGTGCAGCGCGGCCTGCTCATCTCCAACGTCGAGGCGGCGGGGACGCCGATCCTCCTCGTCCACGGCATCATCGACAACCGCTCCATCTTCACGTTGCTCCGCCGGGGCCTCACCCGCCGCGGCTTCGGCTCGATCTATGCCATGAACTACTCGCCGTTCACCGCCGACGTCCGCACCGCGGCCGCGCAGCTGGGCGAGGAGATCGAGGCGATCGTCGCCGAGACCGGCTACGAGAAGATCCACGTCGTCGGCCACAGCCTCGGCGGCCTCATCGCCCGCTACTACGTCACCCGGCTCGGAGGTGACGAGCGCGTCCACACGCTCGTCACCCTCGGCACGCCCCACCAGGGCACGTATGCCGCCTACGCGTCGCCGACGCGCCTCACTGCGCAGATGCGCCCGGGCAGCGGCCTCATCCGTGAGCTCGAGGAGCCCGCGGCCGGCTGCACGACGCGGTTCATCTGCTACTGGTCCGACAGCGACCTCGTCATCGTCCCGCAGGGCAGCGGCGCGCTGCGCCACCCCGACCTCTCCGTCCGCAACATCCGTCTTCACGGGGTGGGCCACATCTCGCTCGCCGTCGTCGGCGACGTCGTCCACGGGATCTCGACCGCCCTCGCCGAGCTCGACCACGACGGGGCGACGGTGACACCGGGCGTCACCCCGCTCGCACCGCGTGACCGGTCCGGCATCGAACCGCGGCGGTCGGCGCGGGCGGGCGGACGGCATACGGCGTCGTCCGGAAAGTGACGCGCGTCACACCGTGACCGAAACACCGTGGTGAGAGCCCGAAAACACGGCCTCTTCCCACTTCCCCGCCGGCGAATGTCCACACACGAGTTTGGATAACGGTCAGGTCACGGTACGGTGGTCGCTCCCGTGTCCCCTGCACGTGAGGTTTCCCTGCCTTGAGTACCCCCTACGAGGGGCGTCACCGTGGCCGGCATCGCAAACCTGCGACCAGCCGAGTCCCCCGCGCCCTGCACCCGGGCTTCGTGTTGCCCAGCGCCGCTGCCGCGGCGCTGGTCGTCACCGCCACCGGTGCATCCGTTGCCGAGTCCGCGCCGCTGACCCTGGACCTGACCGCTGCCCAGGCGCAGACGGCCCGTGACCAGGCCGCGACCGAGATCGCCGACCAGGCCGACCTGTCGTCGCGCCGTCAGCAGGTCGCGCTCCAGAGCGCGGCCCTGCAGGGCCGTGTCACCGAGCAGCAGCGGGTCGCCCGCAACAACGCCCGGGTCGCCGCCGTCGCCAAGGCCAAGGCCGCCGCGGCCGCCGCCGCCAAGGCGAAGGCCGAGCGCGAGGGCAAGCGCTGGGTCATGCCCATCGCCGGTGCCACCTTCACGTCGGGCTACGGCATGCGCTGGGGACGCATGCACTGGGGCAACGACTTCGGCACCTCCGTCGGCACGCCGCTGCGCGCGATGTCCAAGGGCACCGTCACCTTCGTCGGCTACCACGGGAACATGGGCAAGCTCGTCCGCATCAAGTACTGGGACGGCACCGAGTCCTACTACGCGCACATGGACAGCTTCTCGACGGACGTCGGCGAGTCGGTCATGCCCGGTGACATGGTCGGTCGCAGCGGCAACACCGGCCGCTCCACCGGCCCGCACCTGCACCTCGAGATCCACCCGGACGGCGGCGGCGCGGTCAACCCCGCACCGTGGCTGGCCGAGAAGGGCCTCCAGTGAGCTGAGGCCGGCACACACGTCGTGAAGGGCGGCACCCGACGAGGGTGCCGCCCTTCGGCGTTCTCCCAGCCCGTATGCCGTCCGCCCCGGTCCGCGGGCGCCGAGCCTTCGCGGCCGGACGCCGCAGGCGGCACCGCCCGTGGCGCCGGGCCCGGCAGCCGGCCGCCGGCCCGGCAGCCCGAAGTCTGGCGTCAGAGCTTCTCGAGCGGGGCGAACCTCAGCAGGAAGCGCTTGACGCCCGTGTCGCCGCCGAAGTCGACCTCGGCCTGCGTCTTGTCGCCCTCCCCCATGGTGCGGACGACCGTGCCCAGCCCGAAGGTGTCGTGGGTGACCTTGTCGCCCGGCGAGAGCGGGATGATCGGCCGGTTGCCCGGTGACCGCACGCCCGGTCGCGCCGCGAGCGAGGCGACGGCCGGGCGCTGGCCGCGGTGACCGATGGCGGCGGCCCCGCTGAGCTCGCGCTCCCAGCTGAGCAGGTCGCCCGGGATCTCGTCGAGGAACCGGCTCGGCGGGTTGTACTGCGGCGCACCCCAGGCGGAGCGGACGGCGGCGCGCGAGAGGTGAAGCCGCTCGCGGGCGCGGGTGATGCCGACGTAGGCGAGGCGCCGCTCCTCCTCGAGCTCCCTGGGGTCGCCGAGCGAGCGCAGGTGCGGGAAGGTGCCGTCCTCCATGCCGGTGAGGAAGACGACGGGAAACTCGAGGCCCTTGGCGGTGTGGAGCGTCATGAGGGTGACGACGCCCTGCTCCTCCGCCTCGGCGGAGTCGGGGATCTCGTCGGCGTCGGCGACGAGCGAGACGCGCTCGAGGAAGTCCTCGAGACTGTTGACCTCACCGGTCTCGGCGCGGGCCTCGTCGAACTCGCGAGCGACGGCGACGAGCTCGGCGAGGTTCTCGATGCGGGTCTCGTCCTGCGGGTCGTGGCTGGCGCGGAGCTCGGCGAGGTAGCCGGACTTCTCGACGATGGCCTCGAGCAGGTCGGCGACACCGGCCTCGTCGTCGTCGCGGACCTTGCCCAGGTCCTCGAGGAGCGCGGTGAACGCCTTGATCGACGCCACCGACCGGGTGGCGATGCCGGGGGCGTCCTCGGGCCGACCGAGCGCCTCGACGAACGAGATGCGCTCGCGCTCTGCGAGGGCAGCGACGACGGCCTCGGCGCGGTCGCCGATGCCGCGCTTGGGCACGTTGAGGATGCGCCGCAGGTTGACCGTGTCGGCCGGGTTGGAGAGCACGCGGAGGTAGGCGAGCGCGTCCTTGACCTCGCGGCGCTCGTAGAACCGGGTGCCGCCGACGACCTTGTAGGGCAGGCCGACCCGGACGAACACCTCCTCGAGGGCACGCGACTGCGCGTTGGTGCGGTAGAAGACCGCGACGTCGCCGGGCTTCGTGCCGTGCTCGTCGCCGAGCTTGTCGATGCTGCGTGCGACGAACGAGGCCTCGTCGTGCTCGTTGTCGCCGACGTAGCCGATGATCTGGGCACCGGCGCCGGAGTCGGTCCAGAGGTTCTTCTTGCGACGGCTCTCGTTGCGCGAGATGACGGCGTTGGCGGCGGTGAGGATCGTCTGCGTCGAGCGGTAGTTGCGCTCGAGCAGGATCGTGCGCGCGTCCGGGTAGTCCTCCTCGAACTCGACGATGTTGCGGATCGTCGCCCCGCGGAACGCATAGATCGACTGGTCGGCGTCACCGACGACGACGAGCTCGCTCGGCTCGACGCCGTGCTCGGTGCGCTTGTCCTCGTGCCCGACGAGCTCGCGGATGAGCTGGTACTGGGCGTGGTTGGTGTCCTGGTACTCGTCGACCATGACGTGCCGGAACCGGCGCCGGTAGTGCTCGGCCACGTCCGGGAACGCCTGGAACATGTGGACCGTGAGCATGATGATGTCGTCGAAGTCGAGCGCGTTCGCCTGTCGCAGACGACGTTGGTATGCCGTGTAGGCCTCCGCGAGGAGCCGCTCGGTGTGGGTGCCACCCGGGTTCTCGGCGCTGGGCTCGGAGCCCACGCGGGCGGCATACGTCTCCTCGTCGACGAGCTCGTTCTTGAGGTTGGAGACCTGGTGGCTGAACGTGCGCGGGTTGTAGCGCTTGGGGTCGAGGTCCATGTCGCGGATGACCATCGACATGAGGCGCTGGCTGTCGGCGGCGTCGTAGATCGAGAACGTCGACCTCATGCCGACCTTGTCGGCCTCGCGGCGCAGGATGCGGACGCACGCGCTGTGGAAGGTCATGACCCACATGGCCTTGGCGCGTGGCCCGACGAGGTCGGCGACGCGCTCGCGCATCTCGGCGGCGGCCTTGTTGGTGAAGGTGATGGCGAGGACCTGGCCGGGCTGCACACCGCGTGCCGCGAGGAGATAGGCGATGCGGTGGGTGAGGACTCGAGTCTTGCCCGACCCGGCGCCGGCGATGATGAGCAGCGGGCTGCCGGCGTGCAGGACGGCTTCGCGCTGCTCCTCGTTGAGCCCTTCGAGGAGGGCCTCCGGGTCCTGCGCCCGCCCGCCCCACGCCGGGGACGCAGGCGGCTCGGCGGAGGCGTCGTCGGCCATGGCCCAGGACGGGACGCCGGCCGCGTTGACGAGGGCGGCGTGGGCGCTGTCGTGCGTGGCAGGGTCGGTCCCGGGGGCGGTGTCGGGGCGCGTGGCGGAGTCGGCGTGACCGAGGCCCGTGCCATCGAACTGCATGCCGTCGAAAAGGGTGCTCATCTCGGGTCCAACCCTACGTCGTGCCACCCACACCGATTGCGCGGTCACACCGCCCCACCGGCTCCACGTCCGACCCAGACGTCATCCCCTTCTGACGGCGGCCTCCCGGCCACACATTGTTCCTGTCGTCACCCGCTCGGCGCCCCGGACCAGGGCGGACGGCATACGGTGTCGTCCATGGCCTCGAGCAAGGGGAAGTTCGGCGAACCGGTGATCCTCGACGTGGCGGGCCACGAGGTCCGTCTCTCGAGCCCGGAACGGGTCTACTTCTCCGAGCGCGGCGAGACCAAGCTCGACCTCGCCAACTACTACATCTCGGTCGGCGACGGCATCGTCAACGCGCTGCGCGAGCGGCCGACGATGCTGCACCGCTTCCCCGACGGCGTCGACGGCGACAAGGTCCACCAGAAGCGCGTCCCCCGCGGCGCTCCCCCGTGGCTGGAGACCGTGCGGCTGCACTTCCCGCGCTACGGGCTGCACGCCGACGAGCTGTGCCCGACCGACCTCGCCCACGTCGTCTGGGCGGTGCAGATGAGCACCGTCGAGTTCCACCCGTGGAACAGCCGGCGCGCCGACACCGAGAAGCCCGACGAGTGGCGCATCGACCTCGACCCCATGCCCGACGCGCCCTTCGACCGGGTGCGCCGCGTCGCCCACGTCGCTCACGAGGTCCTCGACGAGCTCGGCGCCACCGGGTGGCCGAAGACGAGCGGTGGCCACGGCCTCCACGTCTACGTGCGGATCGAGCCCGAGCACGGGTTCAAGGACGTCCGGCGGGCCGCCCTGGCCTTCGCCCGCGAGGTGGAGCGGCGCGCGCCCGAGGACGTGACGACGACATGGTGGCGCAAGGACCGTGACCCGGAGGCGGTCTTCGTCGACTACAACCAGAACGCCCGCGACCACACGATCGCGAGCGCCTACTCGGTGCGCGGCAACCCGACCGGCACCGTCTCGACGCCGATCCGCTGGGACGAGGTCGACGACGTCGAGCCGCAGGACTGCACGATCGCCACCGTCCCGGGGCGGTTCGCCGAGCTCGGGGACCTCCACGCCGGCATCGACGACGCCGTCTTCGACATCGCGCCGCTGCTCGAGTGGGCCGAGCGCGACGAGAAGGACGGGGCGGACACCCCGCCCGACCCCGAGGACGACGACACCGCACCATGACCGCCTCGCGCCCCGAGCCCGACCCGCGCATGGCCCCGGACGACGGCGTCGTGAGGGTGGGCCCGGACCCGCACCCCATGACGGGCGAGCCCTTCCTCTCTCCCGTGCCTCCCGGCACCGGCTGGCCACACGACCCCGCCGATGCGCGCACACCCGTCGCGCACTCCCCCGCCGACGTGGCCGACCTCGCCGCCACTGCCGCGACCCTGGCCGACGTCGACGCCCGCGTCTCGGTCTGCCGGGCCTGCCCGCGCCTTGTCGACTGGCGCGAAACCGTTGCGAGACAGGACCGCCGGGCCTCGTTCGCGGACCAGCCCTACTGGGGTCGTCCCGGACCGTCGTTCGGCGACCCCGACGCCGACGCGCTCATCGTCGGCCTCGCCCCGGCAGCCAACGGCACGAACCGCACGGGGCGCATGTTCACCGGCGACGCCTCGGGCGACTTCCTCTATGCCGCGCTCCACCGCACCGGCTTCGCGAACCAGCCGACCTCGGTCGCGGCAGGCGACGGTCTCGAGCTGGACGGCATACGGATCGTCGCGGCGGTGCGGTGTGCCCCGCCGGCGAACGCGCCCACTCCGGCCGAGCGCGCGACCTGCGCGACCTGGCTGGGACGCGACCTCGACCTCCTCGGCGACCGGCTCCGGGTCATCATGACGCTCGGAGAGATCGGCTGGCGGGGGGTGCTCGCGGCCGCGACGACGCTCGGCTGGGACGTGCCCCGGCCGCGACCGCGCTTCGGCCATGCCGCGGAGACGACGCTGCGCACGCCGACCGGCCACCCCGTCCGGGTCGTCGGCTGCTTCCACGTGAGCCCGCACAACACCTACACCGGCCGGCTCACCCCGGACATGCTCGACAGGGTCCTCACGAGCCTGCGTTCCTGACCGAGGCCGCGTCCCTGATGGGGCGTTCCCTCCGCAGATGCGGGGCTAGAGTGGATCTCATGCCGCAGATGCGCCTCGCCGACGCCGCCCGCTTCCTCGGGGTCAGCGACGACACCGTCCGCCGCTGGGTCGACAGCGGAGGGCTCGACGCCGAAATCGACGACGCCGGCCGCAAGGTCGTCGACGGCCATGCCGTCGCCCTCCTCGCCCGAGACCAGGCACGCACCGTCGCCGACCCGTCGAGCGTGGGCCGCAGCGCCCGCAACCGGTTCGTCGGCCTCGTCACCGACATCACGATGGACACGGTCATGGCGCAGGTCGAGCTCCAGTGCGGCCCGTTCCGTGTCGTGTCCCTCATGTCCTCCGAGGCCGTCCGCGAGCTCGGGCTCGAGCCCGGTTCGGTGGCCGTCGCCGTCGTCAAGTCGACGACCGTCATCGTGGAGACCCCGTGACCCGCCCCCGGACCTTCCCGTATGCCGTCCGCACGGCCTCCGCGGTCCGCGCGGCTCCTGTGGTCGCCGCCACCGTCACCCTCCTCGCCGTCGCCGGCTGCACCCACGACCGGGGCGCGGCGGAGCCGCTCGGCGACGCCGGCCCTCAGGAGACGACGTCGCGCGACCTCACGGTCTTCGCCGCGGCATCGCTGCAGCGGCCGTTCGAGGAGATCGGCCGGCTCTTCGAGGACACCCACCCCGGCGTCACCGTGCGCTTCAGCTTCGGCGGGTCGTCGGGCCTCGTCGCACAGCTCGCCGACGGGGCGCCCGGCGACGTCCTCGCCACGGCCAACGAGCAGACGATGGCCGACGCGGTCAGGGAGTCCCTCGTCGCCGGCGACCCGAAGCCGTTCGCCTCCAACACGCTCCAGGTGGTCGTGCCCGCCGACAACCCCGCCGGGGTGAGGACACTCGCCGACCTCGCTAAACCGGGCACGCAGGTCGTCCTCTGCGCCCCGGCTGTCCCGTGCGGGGCGGCGAGCGCCGCCCTGGAGAAGGCCGCCGGGGTCGACATCACGCCGGTGAGCGAGGAGCAGTCGGTCACCGACGTCCTCGGCAAGGTCCGGTCCGGCGAGGCTGACGCCGGCCTCGTCTACGTCACGGACGTGACCTCCGCCGGGGCCGAGGTCACCGGCATCGACGTGCCCGAGGCGGCCGCGGTGGTCAACACCTGTCCCGTCGCGGCGCTGCGCGACGCAGCCGACGCCGACCTCGCGGCCGAGTTCGTCGCGCTGGTCACCGGAACCGAGGGCGGGGAGGTCCTCGCCGACGCAGGCTTCGGGGCCCCGTGACGGGACGCCCCGGGACCCGACGCGCCGTGACGCGAGGCTCCGTGACGAGCCTGGCCTTGCCGCGGTGGCTGCTCGTGCCGGCCGCCCTCGGCACGCTCTTCGTCGGTCTGCCCATCGTGGCGATGGCGCTGAGCGTCGACTGGCGCAGCTTCGGCTCGCTCGTCACGAGCGATGCCTCGACCGACGCCCTGCTCCTCAGCCTGCGCACGGCGGCGGTGAGCACGGTGCTCTGCCTCCTGCTCGGCATCCCCCTCGCGGTCGTTCTGGCCCGGACCTCGGGCACGGCTGCGACCCTGCTGCGCTCGGTCGTCCTCGTCCCGCTCGTCATCCCGCCCGTCGTCGGCGGCATCGCCCTGCTCCAGGCGTTCGGGCGGCGCGGGCTGCTCGGCTCGACGCTCGAGGTCGCCGGGCTCCAAGTCGCGTTCTCGACGACCGCCGTGGTCATCGCCCAGACGTTCGTCGCCATGCCCTTCCTCGTGCTCAGCCTCGAGGGGGCGCTGCGCACGGCCGGCACGCGGTTCGAGGAGGTCGCGGCGACGCTCGGTGCCGCGCCGACGACGGTCTTCCGCCGCGTGACTCTGCCGCTCGCCCTCCCCGGGCTCGTCTCGGGCACGATCCTCGCCTTCGCCCGGTGCCTCGGCGAGTTCGGCGCGACGATCACCTTCGCGGGCAGCCTCCAGGGCACGACCCGCACCCTGCCGCTCGAGATCTACCTCCAGCGTGAGAGCGACCCGCGGGCCGCGGTCGCCCTGAGCCTCGTCCTCGTCGCCGTCGCCGTGCTCGTCATCGGGCTCACCCGAGCGCGGCGCGAGCCCGTGGGCGGGGTCGTGTCGTGACCCTTCCCCTGCACCTGCGGGTCGGCGTCGACGCGAGGGGTGTCCACGTGGACCTCGCCGTGGTCGCCGGCGAGACCCTGGCCCTGCTCGGGCCCAACGGCGCCGGCAAGTCCACCGTCCTCGCTGCAGCGGCCGGGCTCGTCGCACCCGACTCCGGGACCGTCCGGCTCGGCGACCGCACCCTCTCGGACGCCACGAGGCGAACATGGGTCCCGCCGCACAGCCGCGGCATCGCCCTCCTCGCCCAGGACGCCCGGCTCTTCCCCCACCTCAGCGCCCTCGACAACGTCGCCTTCGGCCCGACCGCCTCCGGCGAGGGACGAGCCGCGGCCCGCGAGCGCGCGGCGCACTGGCTCGCGGAGGTGGGGATGACGGCATACGCACACCGCAGGCCACGCGAGCTCTCGGGAGGGCAGGCGCAGCGGGTGGCGATCGCCCGCGCGCTCGCGACCGAGCCCGACGTCCTCCTCGTCGACGAGCCGCTCGCCGCGCTCGACGTCGAGTCGGCACCCGACGTGCGCGACCTGCTCCGCCGGGTGACGCACGGCCGGACGACCGTCCTCGTCACGCACGACGTCCTCGACGCCGCCCTGCTCGCCGACCGGGTCGCCGTCATGCACGAGGGCCGGGTCGTCGAGGAGGGTGAGACCGGGCGTGTGCTCAGCCGGCCGACGAGCGACTTCGGGGCACGGTTCGCCGGGCTCAACCTCGTGCGCGGCGTCGCGAGCGGTGGCGACCTCCGCATGCCCGACGGCCGCCTCCTCCACGGCATCGCCGAGACCCCGCTCGTCGACGGCGCCCCGGCGTCGGCGGTCGTGTCGCCGTCCGCGGTGAGCGTCCACCTCGAGGCGCCGCACGGCAGCCCCCGCAACAGCCTCGACGCGACCGTCACCGACCTCGAGCCGCACGGGCAGCTCGTCCGGGTGCGCACGGACCTGCTCAGCGCCGACATCACCCCGCCGGCCGTCGCCGACCTCGGCCTGCGCCGCGGCACCTTGGTCGTGCTGTCGGTCAAGGCCACCGAGGTCCACCTGCACCCGGCCTGACCGCCGTCGCTAGCCTGAGGTGATGACCTCAGGTTCCGCGCTGCCCGAGACCGCCCCCGCCCTCGTCGTCCCCCGCAACGGCGGCTCCGACGTCCTCGAGGTGCGCGACCAGCCGCTTGCCGAGCCCGGCCCGGCGCAGGTCCTCGTGCGGGTGGCCGCCGCGGGCGTCAACTTCATCGACACCTACCAGCGCGAGGGCGTCTACCCGATCCCCACGCCGTTCGTGTCCGGCAGCGAGGGCGCCGGAGAGGTCGTGCAGGTCGGCGAGGGCGTCACCGACTTCGTCGTCGGCGACCGCGTCGCCTGGGGTCAGGGGCTCGGCTCCTCGCAGGCCTACGCACCGGTCGACACCAAGAACCTCGTCCACGTCCCGCCGGGCGTCGAGCTCGAGACCGCGGCCGCCGCGATGCTCCAGGGCCTCACGGCGCACTACCTCTCGACGAGCACGTATGCCGTCCAGCAGGGCACCGTGGCCCTCGTCCACGCCGCCGCCGGTGGCGTCGGCCAGCTCCTCACCCAGATGGTCAAGATGCGCGGCGGCCGGGTCATCGCCACCGCCGGCTCGCCCGAGAAACTGCAGACCGCCAAGGAGCGGGGCGCCGACGAGCTCATCGACTACAGCCAGGTCGACGACCTCGCCGCCGCCGTGCGCGAGCTGACCGACGGTGTCGGTGTCGACGTCGCCTACGACGGCGTCGGCAAGGACACCTTCGAGGCCTCGCTCGCCTCGCTCAAGCCGCGCGGGCTCATGGTCCTCTACGGCGGGGCGAGCGGGCAGGTCCCGCCGTTCGACCTCCAGCGGCTCAACAAGATGGGCTCGCTCTTCGTCACCCGGCCGAGCCTCGGCGCCTACATCGCGACCCCGGACGAGCTGCGGGCGCGCTCGACCGAGCTCTTCGAGTGGATCGAGTCCGGCGACGTGCAGGTGAGCATCGGCGGGCGCTACCCGCTCGAAGACGCGCGGACGGCATACGACGACCTCGAGGGCCGTCGCACGCAGGGCAAGCTCGTCCTCGTGCCCTGAGGGCCGGGGGCAGCCGCGACGCCCGGCGCCGTCAGCCCCAGAGGACCGCGACGAGGGTGTTGACGATGGCGAGCGCACCCGCGGCGTGGACGAGGTTGGGGTTGCCCTGACCGCGGCGCTCACGGCCCGCAGCGATCTCCGCGCACGCCGCGACACCGAGGGCGACGAGCAGCTTGACGGCGATCTTCGCGTGGTCGACGTCGCCGTCGCCCGCCTCGTTGATGCCGACGAGGGCCAGCCCGGTGAGGATCTGCGCCCGCGCGCCCCAGACGAGGGCCGGCGTCGGCACGCCCCGCTTCACGACGACGCTGCCGACGATGGCGAGCAGGCCGAGGAGGTGGAGGACGAGGACAACGATCTTGAGGGCATCCATGCGCGGAGGCTACCGAGCGCTCTCGGTCAGACGAGACGGCGGCCCATCGCCCACGCCGTGAGCTCGTGCCGCGACGACAGCTGGAGCTTGCGGAGCACCGACGAGACGTGGGTCTCGACCGTCTTCACCGAGATGAAGAGCTCCTTGGCGACCTCCTTGTACTGGTAGCCGCGGGCGATGAGCCGCATGACCTCGCGCTCACGCGCGGAGAGGCGGTCGAGCTCCTCGTCGACCTCGGCGATCTCGCCGGCCGCCGCCCCGAACGCGTCGAGGACGAACCCGGCCAGCCGCGGCGAGAAGACCGCGTCGCCGTCGGCCACCCGGCGCACCGCGGTCCCGAGGTCGCGGGCGGTGATCGTCTTGGTGACGTAGCCGCGGGCGCCGGCCCGGATCACGGCGATGACGTCCTCGGCGGCGTCGGAGACCGACAGGGCGAGGAAGCGCACCGGCGCACCGGCCAGCGACTCGACTCCGAAGCAGCCGTTGATGACGTCGGCCCCACCCTTGCCCGTGCCTCCCGGCAGGTGGACGTCGAGGAGGACGACGTCGGGCCGCGTCTCGCGCACGACCTTGACCGCCGACTCGACGTCCGGCGCCTCGCCGACGATCTCGATGGCGGCGCCCGCCTCCTCGGCGAGCTCGCTGCGCACGCCGGTGCGGAACATCCGGTGGTCGTCGACGAGGACGACGCGCACCGGCGCGGTCCCCTGGTCCTTGGGCTGGGTGGACATCACTCGTCTCCTTCGAGAGGCGGCAGCGTGAGCTCCACCTCGGTCCCGTCCTCACGGCGGCGGACCCGGGCGGTCCCGCCGTGTCGTTCCATCCTGCCGAGGATCGAGTTGCGCACGCCGAGGCGGTCCTCGGGGACGTCGTCCATCTCGAAGCCGTCGCCGCGGTCGCGCACGAACGCCTCGACCCCGGTCGGGCCGATCTCGACGTATGCCGTCACCGGCGGCTTCCCGTGCCGCGTCGCGTTGAGCATCGCCTCGCGCATCGCCCGGGCCAGCGCGGTGCCGTGCTCCTCGAGGGGCCGGTCACCGGTGACCACGAGGTCGATGACGACGCCGCTGTGGTCCTCGACGTCGTGAGCGGCGGCGGTGACCGCGGTGGCGAGGGTCTCGTCAGAACCGGCGGGGCCGGCATACAGCCACGAGCGGAGCTCGCGCTCCTGGGCGCGGGCGAGCTGGGTGACCGACGCGGGGTCGTGCGAGCGGCGCTGGATGAGGGCGAGGGTCTGGAGCACCGAGTCGTGGAGGTGCGCGGCGATGTCGGCGCGCTCGTTGGCGCGTGCGGCGACCTCCTGCTCCTCGCGGTAGTCGCGCCACAGGCGGACGACCCACGGTGCGGCGATGAGGGCGCAGCCGACGAGGACGGCGACGGTCGCGAGCAGGGCGTCGCCCATCTCGGCGAGCGAGCCACCGCGGATGGTGAGGACGAGGATGCCGATGACGGCGACGACGATGCCGAGCCCGAGGCGAAGCCAGAGCATGCCGCGGTCCTGCTGCTGGGTGCCGAGCCACTTGGTGCGCTCGGCGTCGTCGAGGTGCGACCAGGCGACGGTGACGCCAACGGCGATGAGGATGAGCGGCAGCAGCACCCCCGCGCGCACGTCGACGCCCGAGAGCTGCAGGCCCACGACGGCGCCGATGAGGACGAGCAGCGCGCCACCGGCGACGAAGAGTCCCCAGCGCGACTCGCCGAGCCCGCTCACCGCCCGCAGAGCGCCGGGCTCGCGCTGACCGCCGACGGTGTCGCTCGACGGCGTCACGGCCCAGAGGAAGAGATAGATCGGCAGGCCCGGCCCGAGGACCGCGAGCACGACGAAGACGATGCGCACCGCCCGCCGGCTGACGTCGAGGTGCTCGGCGATGCCCACGCACACCCCGCCCGCCCAGCGCCCGCCGAGGGGTCGGGTCAGCGGTGGACGCCCCGGGGTGGGGAGGTCCGCGGGTGACGTGACGCGCTCGTAGGGGGTGGGCACGAGTCCATCCTGACGCACGATGACCGCGCCGGTGACCCCTGCAGGGGTGTCGTGGGGGTCCCCTCAGGGAGTCGTCAGGGTCGACCCTCATGGCAGGGGCCCTCGCGGTCGAGCACTCTGGATGACATGACGCAGACACCGCACCAGGCGCAGACCGGCGCCGAGTCCCAGGGCCGCCCGCAGGGCAGCAGGTTCTGGGACGACATCCTCTCCACCGGGCTCCGCCGCGACCGCTCCCGCCAGTGGTTCGCCGGCGTGTGCTCCGGCATCGCCCGCCGGGTGGACGTCGACCCGGTCCTCATCCGCGCGGCGTTCATCGCCCTCACCCTCTTCGGCGGGTTCGGCATCGTCGCCTACCTCGTCGCCTGGCTGCTCCTGCCGGACGAGAGCGGTCGCATCATGGCCCGCGACGCGCTGGACCGCCAGAACGGCGCCGACTCGACGGGCGCGATCGTCCTCACCGTCATCGCGCTCCTCGTCATCGCCGCGATCGTCTTCGGCGACAACGGCATCCTCATCGGCTGGGGCGTCATCCCGCTCGCGATCGTCGGCTGGCTCTTCTGGCGCCACGAGCAGGGCAAGCGCAGCGCCTCGTGGCAGGCCGCCCCCGGCACCGGGAGCCCCGACCACGCCACGACGACGTATGCCGCGAGCGCGCCTCCCGCTCCCTCCTGGGCGAACGCCTCGGTCGGCACGAACGCGCCTGCCGGGACGAACACGCCTGCCGCCGCCGGCGCTGCCGGCGCTGCCGGCGCCCTCCTGCTGGGCGGTGCCTCCGCGGCTCCGACGACCGGACCGGTCGGTCCGACGGGTCCGGGTGCCCCGGCAGCTCCGGGTGCCCCGGTCGGCCCGTTCGGTCCGACGGCTCCCGGTGGTCACGTGCCGCCCGCGGGCTCGTGGCAGCCGCCGCCGGCACCTCCGGTGCCGCCGCGTGCGCACGTGCCGCTCGCACCCCCACCCCCGCCGCGTCCGCGTCGCCGCACCGCCGGCTTCGCCGGGTTCGCCCTCGTCCTCGGCCTCGCCGTCGTCGGCTACGGCGCCGGGCTCATGCTCGACGGCCCGGTCGGCTTCCCCGGCTCGCAGGAGCTCTTCGGCGGCGTCCTCGCCCTCGGCGCGGCCTCGCTCGCAACGATGATCATCGGCCTCACCGGACGGCGCAGCCTCCTCTCGGCCACGCTTGTCGCGATCCTCGGCCTCGGCGTCGGCACGGCCGGCATCGTCGAGAGCTCGTGGGAGGGCGACCGCGGTCTCCGGACCTGGACCCCGTCGGCCTCGACGACCCCGCAGGAGTTCGACCACAGCGTCGGTCGCACGACGATCGACCTGCGTCCGCTCTTCGCCTCGATCGCGGCCCGGCCGGCCCCGTCCGGTGGCTCACTGCCCGTCCCCGACCGCACGGTGGCCCCGCAGGACCTCGACATCGAGCAGGGCGCGGGCGAGATGACGATCCTCGTCCCCGCCGGCGCCAACGCCCAGATCCGGGCCAAGGCCGAGTTCGGCGAGGTCCGGGTCGTCGGCAACCTGCCCGAGGGCTTCTCGAACCGCGACGACGGGCGCAACGACGGACCGAGCGAGACGCTGAGCCTCGACCTCGGCACCGGGGCACCCGACGTCATCGTCCGCGCCGACATCACCGTCGGCCAGATCACCATCCAGGAGGGCTGACCCATGAGCCAGCACGACGACACGACCCGCATCGAGACCCTCCTCGACGAGTCCGGCGCCCGGAAGGTCTCCGGCACCACCGAGGACCCCGGCGCCAGGGGCGCGTCGGACACGGTCGCCTCCGGTCACGACGCCGACGAGCGCACGACGGCCGAGGCCCACACCGGCCAGCCGGCCGACGCCACCTCGACGACCGCGGCGTCGACGAACCGGCCGTGGTCGCCCTATGAGGTCCACCGGTCGACGCCCGAGTTCAAGTCGGGCCCGGCCCCGACGACCTCCGTCGTCGGCCTCCTCGGCCTGCTCACCGTCATCGCGGTGCTCGTTGCGCAGGCCACCGATCTCGACATCCCCTGGGGTGTCGTCGGACCCGTCGCCGTGGTGGGCGCCGGTGTCCTGCTCGTCGTCCTCGGACTGGCGGGCCTGCGTGGTCAGCGGTACAGGGGCTGAGGATCGACGCAGGCACCCGGGTGACGCCCGCTCGGTGTCGACGCCGCGGAAGGCGGAGACGTCACAGGGCGGGCACGCCGGCGACGGCGAGTGCATCGGGGACCGAGCTCGCGAGTGGCAGGCTCGCGAGCTCGGTCATCGTCACCCACCGTGCCGCCGAGGTCGAGCCGCCCACGTCGAGCACGACGGGGTCGGTCGGCTCGTGACAGGCCGCGGTGTGGAAGAGCCGCACCGCGTGGAAGTCCTCGACCCGGCCGCTCGGCGCCCGGCCCACCCAGTGCCGCGTGAGGACGGTGAGGAGCTGCACGTCGGTCACCCGCTGACCGGTCTCCTCGTGCACCTCGCGGACGACGGCGTCGACCGGCTCCTCCCCCGGGTCGAGCCCGCCTCCGGGCAGGTTCCACAGGCCGGCCGCGTTGGTCCGCTCGGACAGCTCGGTGAGGAGCACGCCCCGACTGCTGCGCACGACGGCATACGCCGCGATGCGTTGGTAGGGAACGGCGTTCGCGATGTCGACCTTCGTGAGCCCGTCGTCGCGGGGCACCCCCGGACCGGCCGCTGTGGCGACGTCGCCACTGAGGCGCTCCACGGCATACCGGATCTCGAGGTCGTCGGACGCGCTGCGGACGGCGGACAGCGGTGACCCGGTCCAGCCGAGAGCGGCGAGCTCCGCGGCGGGGTCCGAGCCGTGGCCGAGCTCGAAGCGGGCCACCTCCTCCCCCGCGTGGAGTGCGACGACGGCGATCACTGCGCGGCCTCGTGGAGGGACCGTGCGCGGGCGTACTCGTCGAGGGTCGCGTCGACGACGCGCTCCCACGACTGCGCGGGCGGCGTCCCGAGGTTGTGGGCCCGCAGCCGCGCCAGCTCCTCGGGGTGGGCAGCGAGCTCCGCGAGGGCCGTCGCGAGCCCCTCGTCGGACGAGCGGAGTATGCCGTCGCGCCCGTCCTCGACGAAGTCGTCGACGCCCGTGCCCTCCCGGGCGAGGACCGCGAGCCCGGCGGTTCGCGCCTCGAGGGCGGCGATGCCGAAGGCCTCGAGCCGCGCGGTCGTGAGGTAGGCGTCGCTGCGCCAGTGCAGCTCGCGCAGCGCGTCGCGACTCAAGCGGCCCGGGGCGTGGATCCAGTCGAGGCCGTGGCGGTCGAGGTGCGCCCGCAGGAGCCGTCGCTGGGGTCCGTCGCCGACGAGGTGGGCCTCCAGGCGCACGCCCGGCGCCAGCGTGTCGAGCCGCTCTCGGGCGCTGCGCAGCACGTCGACGAGAGCACCGGGTCGCTTGCGCCGGACGAACCGCAGCGCGCTGACGACGCGCACGACGCCGTCGTCGGGTCGCTGCGCGCCGAGCTCCTGCGGCGGCCGCCAGTGGTTGACGTCGATGCCGTTGCCGAGGACGTGCACGTCCGTCGTGCCGGCGACCTCGCCCACCCGCTCGGCGGCCATCGCCGACACGGCCGACAGGGCGACCCCGGCGGCGTGCCAGCGGCGCGCGTGGCCGAGCAGCCGGAAGAACGGGATGCTGCGGTCGAGGACGCAGTGCCAGGTGGTCGCCACCGGCAGACCGGCCTCGAGCGCGACGCCGACCATGTCCGTGGCGAACGGGCTCACGACGCCCATGTGCGCGTGCGCGACGTCGAAGCGGCCGTCGTCGAGGAGCGACCGGACCTCGTCCTTGACGAAGGGGTTGACCGGCGGCGCTCCGGGCACGGACAGGGGGAGGCGGTGGACGATGACGCCCCCGGACGAGGTCGTCGCGCGCTCGCGGGTGTCGCCTGCGGTGGCCGTGACCACGTCGACCTCGTGCCCGGCCGCGGCGAGCCGGTGCGCGAGGTCGTGCACCTGGACCTCGATCCCGCCGAGGCGCGGCAGGTAGCAGTCCGACAAAAGGGCGATCCTCACGAGCGACCAGCCTGCCATGCGTCAGGATGGACGCGATGACTCGCACGCTCGTGGCCTTCCACGCCCATCCCGACGACGAGGCCCTCCTCACCTCCGGCACCATGGCCAAGGCTGCAGCGCAGGGGCACCGTGTCGTCCTCGTGGTCGCCACGGACGGCGCCCTGGGGCTCGCCTCCGACGACTTCCGCACCGACGGCGACCTCGCCGCGACCCGGCTCGACGAGACCCGCGCCTCCGCCGAGGTCCTCGGGGTCGACCGCGTCGAGTGGCTGGGCTACGCCGACTCCGGCCACGAGGGCCCCGTGCCCGAGGACCCGCCCGGACGCGTGCGCTTCTGCCGCGCCCCGGTCGAGGAGGCCGCCGAGCGGCTCGCTGCCGTGCTGACGACGGAGCGCGCCGACGTCCTCCTCACCTACGACGCCGCGGGCGGCTACGGGCACCGAGACCACGTGCGCGTGCACGAGGTCGGCGCCCGGGCCGCCGAGATCGCCGGCACGCCCCGGGTGCTCGAGGCCACCGTCCCGCGCGACACCATCGCCCGGGCCGTGCGGCTGGCCGCCAAGGTCTATCCGTTCCCCGAGGAGTTCGACCCGACGAGCTTCGAGCGCGCGTTCAGCGCGCGGGCCGACATCACCCACCGCGTCGACGTCCGCCGGCACATCGCCGCCAAGCGCGCCTCGATGCGCGCCCACGCCTCGCAGGCCTCGAACGACGGCTCGCAGGGCGGGGACCGCACCCTCGCCGCCTTCCTCCGCATCCCACGGCCGCTCTACGACCTCGTCTTCGGGCGCGAGTGGTTCCGCGACCCGAGCGTCGGGTGCGACGCCAGCGCGTCGGGTGCGGACGGCATACGGACCGACGTCTTCGAGGGGCTGGCGTGAGCGCGCGCGCCAAGCAGGCCGTGCGCGCCGTCGCCGGTCTCGCGCTCGCCGTCGCCCTGCTCGGCTGGGGCTTCCCCAAGGTCGCCAAGACCACGTGGGGCGAGGTCTTCGACCAGCTCCACCGGGTGACCGTCTGGGAGTCCTTGGGGTTCCTCGGGCTCGTGCTGCTCGGCCTCGGCTGCTACACGTTCACCTTCACCGGGTCGCTGCCCGGCCTGAGCCAGTGGCGCGCCTTCATCGTCAACATCTGCGGGTCCTCGGTGAGCAACCTCCTGCCCGGTGGCGGCGCGGTGGGGCTCGCGGCGACCTACACGATCCTGCGGTCGTGGGGCTTCAAGAACCGGGACGTGTCGACCTCCGCGATCGTCACGGGCGTGTGGAACACCCTGGCCCGCATCGCCCTGCCCATCGTCGCCATCGTCATGCTGTGGGTCGGCAACGACGGCCTGCCGAGGTCGCTGACGAGTGCGGCGTGGGCGGCCACCATCTCGGGACTCGCGATCTTCGCCGCGTTCGTCGCGGTCCTCGCGAGCGAGCGGGCGGCCCAGGGCATCGGGCGCGGGCTCGACCGCGTGCTGGGCCCCCTCTTCCGCAGGCGCAAGCGGACGATGAGCGTGAGCGAGCTCGTCCACGACATGCGCGGCCGGATCAACGAGGTCGTCCGCACGGGCTGGGTGCAGATGACCCTCGGCATGATCGGGTTCTTCGGCTTCTACTATCTGCTCTTCGTCCTCATCATGCGCACCGTCGGCGTCGACATGCTGCCGCTCGGGATCCTCTTCGCCGCGTTCGCCATCGGCCGGCTGCTCACCGCGGTCGGGGTCACGCCCGGTGGGGTCGGCGTCACCGAGATCGCCTCGGTCGCCGCGCTCGTCGGCTGGGGCGCCTCACCGGAGGCCGCGGCCGCGGGGATCTTCCTCTTCTCGATCTTCACGCACCTCATGGAGGTGCCGCTCGGGGCGCTCGGCTGGCTCGCCTGGTCGATGAGCCCGCGCGTCAAGGGCGCCTCCGGCGAGGACGAACCGGCGAAGGCCCTGACCCCTTGACGACTTATTGCGAGTTCTCGCGGCTCAGTGGTGGCGTCACGGACCGAGGGACGCGCCAGAACTCGCAATAAGTCGCGCCGTGGAGGGCCGGGTCAGTCCTGGACGAAGACGAGCGCCATCGGGGTCTGCTCGCTGCCCTGGCCGAGCGGGTTGTCGGCGAACATCTCCTCGAACCGGGTCTTGTCGCCGGGGACGTCGCTGCCGAGGACGTTGCGGCCGATGTCGTTGGCGTCCATGACGATCGTCCCGGCGAACTGCTCCCCGTATGCCGTCGGCACCCGGTTGCGGATCGCGCGCGACAGCCGCGCGGCGACCCGGTCGGGGTCCTTGGGCGCGAGCTTGGCCGAGACGTTCGACGGGTAGGCGCTGTACTCGGTCGGGCCGTCGATGGCGCGGATGTCGTTGCCGACGAGCTCGTAGAAGAGGCCCTTGCGCCCGATCGCCTTGCCCACGGCGCCGCCGGCGGCGGCATAGAGCACGCGCGGCAGGCCAGCCTCCTCGATGGCGAGCTGCATCGTGAACGGCGAGCCGAGGCCGATGCCGGCCGGGGTGCGGGTGACGTACTTCGAGAGGAGGCGCGCGGGCTTGCCGACCTTGATGTCCCAGATGAAGTAGGACCGGCCCTGGGTGATGGCGATGATCTTCTCGGAGATGAAGAGGTACCAGCGGCCCTTCGTCGCGGCGTCGTGCTCGGGGCCACCCTCGGGGAGGGCGGCGAAGAACTCCTCGATGCGCGGCAGCACCTTGGCGTCGAGGTCGTCGTCGGCGGCGAAGAGCTCGGTGCGCAGCGGGTAGCGGCGCACGGTCTCACCGTGCTCGGTCGTGATGTCGAGCGACTTGCCGGCGTTGGGCTCGAGGTCGGACTTCGGCGCCGCCTGGACCTGCGCCTTCTCCTCCTGCGGGGCCTCGTCGAAGAACTCCTGGAGCCACAGCTCGAGGTTGAGGAAGCGCCAGAACATCATCGTGTCGGCGTTGTTGCTGCCCTTGATCCAGCCCTCGAAGGCGTGGAGCACCTCGGTCTGCTCGAAGTAGGGGCGGTTGGCGAAGGACTCGCTGAGGAAGATCGAGTAGAAGTGGTTCTTGAGCCGCATGAACCACTCGGACTGCGGCGTCGTGAAGCCGATCTTGTTGCGGCGGCGGTTGATCGACTCGGGCAGCAGGCCGCGGGTGGCGTCACGCAGGATGCGCTTGTTCCAGCCGTCCTTGATGATCGCCTCGTCGGTGAGGCTGAAGATGAACTTCACGACCTCCTTGTCGAGGAACGGCACGCGCCCCTCGAGGCTGAAGCGCATCGTGTTCTTGTCCTCGTAGCGCAGCAGGCTCGGCAGGCTGTTGTGGAAGAGGTCCTCGATGAGCCGCTTCTTGAGGTTCGACTGCTCGACGGGGAAGCGCTCGTCGCTGAACTGCGCGGTGAAGTCGCGCTTGAGCAGCGAGGTCACCGGCACGTCCTTGCGGCCCTTGAGCTTGGCCTTGACCCGGAAGCGGCCGAGGCGGAAGAGGACGTCGAGGCTCTTGCTCAGCTCGGCGGCGGCGACCTTGGCCCCCTGCGCGCGCAGCTGGCGGAGGTAGACGGCGTAGTAGGGGATGTAGCCGGCCATCATCTCGTCGGCGCCCTGGCCGTCGAGGAGGACCGTGACGTGCTTCGTGGCCTCGCGCATCACCTGGTACTGCGCGTAGGGGCCGCTGGAGATGAGCGGCTCCTCCTGGGTGCGCACGAAGTCACGCAGGTCGGCCTTGAACTCGTCGGCCGTCGGGAGGATCTTGTGGCCGTCGACGTGCCCCTTGCAGATGTCGAGGACGGCGTCGACGTACTGCTCCTCGTCGTTGATCGAGTTCGGGAAGACGGCGCTGAAGGTGTTCTGCTGCACGCCGACCGACTGTGTGCGTTCGTCGCCCTCGTTGATGAGCTGGTTGATGACGACGGCGACGGCCGAGCTGTCGAGGCCGCCCGAGAGGGACGTGCCGACGGGGACCTCGGACTGGAGCCGGAGCCGAACGGCCTCGACGAAGCGCTCCTTGTACTCGGCCGCGGCGGCGTCGTCGTAGGGGCGCTGCTCGAGCGCGAGCTCGGCGAGCTCCTCGCGCAGGCGGGTGAACATCGAGCGCCGGATGCCGTCGGCGTCGGCCTGGAGCATCTCACCGGGCTGGAGCCGCTCGATTCCGTCGAAGAACGTCTCGGTGCCGTCCTCGTGGGCGCGGAAGCGCAGGTAGCGGTAGATCGAGCGCTCGTTCGGCTTCTTCTCGTAGAGCCCGCTGGCGAGGATCGGGCGGATCTCGCTCGAGAAGAGCAAGGCCTCTCCGGTGACGCCACCGTCGGAGGCGGGCACACGGCATACGTAGACGGGCTTGATGCCGAAGTGGTCGCGCGCGAGGGTGAGCCGCTGCTCGTCGCGGTCCCAGATCGCGAGGCCGAACATGCCGTTGAAGCGGTCGAAGGCCTCGCCGCCCCACTGCGCGAACGCCTGGAGGACGACCTCGGTGTCGCTGTCGGTCTCGAACGTGCGGCCGAGGCCCTCGAGCTCGGCCCGCAGGTCGAGGTAGTTGTAGACCTCGCCGTTGTAGGCGATCGTGAAGCGCCCGTCGGCCGTCGCCATGGGCTGCTGGCCGTGCGCGACGTCGATGATCGACAGCCGCCGGTGCGCGAGACCGCACGGCCCCTCGACGAAGCGGCCGTCGCCGTCGGGACCGCGGTGCTGCTGGCAGTCGTTCATCGTGGCGAGGAGAGCCTCGTCCGCCGGAAGTCCGTAGTAGCCCGCGATGCCGCACATGCGACCAACCCTAATGGCCGTATGCCGGCCGCCCACCACCCACTCGTCCCGGCCCCGCCGTGGTGGGCGGGGCCGGGACGAGGTCAGGGTCAGGGGGTGTAGTAGCCCGCGAGGTCCGCGATGACGTCGACGCTGCCGAAGGCGTTGGAGAAGGTCACCTGGTTGCCCGGCGCCACCTTGGCGACGACCATGTTGGCGACCGTCTGGCCCGCGACGTAGTTGAGGTTCGACGCATCGGGTTTGCCGACGTTGCCGGGGTAGACGGTGAGCCAGCTCGTCTTCGTCGGGCCGGTGGCGGTGACGTTGAGGGCCACCGCCGTGGCGCCCGCCGGGATGCCGGGGACGGTCAGGGTGATCGTCTTCGGAGCCGCGGCGAGCTTGGCCTTGGGGACTCCACCGAGGCCCGAGCGGGTGTCGAGCACGCGCTTCGGGGTGACTCCCGTGTACTGGCCCGCAGTGTCACCGGCGAACCACCCGGCGAGGTCGGCGAGGAGGTGGGTGCTGCCGGACGCGTTCCACAGCCGCACCTTGCCGTCCGGGCTCACCCCGACGGTCACGAGGTTGGGCACGGTCTGCCCCGCCGTGAAGTTGAGGCTCGACGCGTTGGGCCGGCTGGCGTTGGCGGGCCAGACGGTGACGTAGCTCGCCGCCGTCGGCGAGGTGGCCGTGACGTTGAGCGTGACCGCCTCGGCGCCGGCCGGCAGGTCGGTGATGTCGAGGACGACCTCACGGCCCGGCCCGACCTTGCTCGTGCTCGACGTGCCGAGCGCGCTGCGGGTGTCGAGGACTCGCTTGGGTGCGACTGGCGTGTAGGCGGCGCCGAGGTCCGGCGCGTAGTAGCCGGCGAGGTCGGCGAGGACGTCCACGGTGCCGTTGGCGTTGTAGATGCTCACGCGGTTGTTGGTGCCGACCTTGGCGATGACCTGGTTGGGAACCGTCGCGCCCGTGGCGAAGTTGACGTTCGACGCCGTCGGACGGGTCTGGCCGGTCGGCCACACGGTGAGGTAGCTGGTCGCCGAGGGGTTGACGGCGGTGACGTTGAGGGTGACGGCGGTCGTGCCGGGAGCGAGGTTCGGCATCGTCACGTCGATGGACTGACCCGCGGGGATCTTGCGCGCCGTCCACGTGCCGAGGCCGCTGCGGGTGTCGAGGACACGCGTCGGCGAGATCGCGGTGAACATGCCCTTGTCGTTGTCGACGACGAAGGACTGCCACGGGCTCTCACCGAGCGTCGAGCCGGTGACGTCGAGGGCGGTGACGCGCCACTCCCAGGTGCCGTTCAGGATGGCAGCGGGAGAGGCCCACGACGTGGCAGCCGTGACGACGTTCTCCGTGAGGGTCGAAGAGCCCTTCGCACGGCGTTCGAAGCGGTAGGTCACGGCACCGGTGACCTCGGACCAGTCGAAGTAGGGGCTGTAGCCGCTCATGGTCGCGCCCGGGGTCGGGGACGTCAGGGAGGGAGCCGCTCCCTTCGAGAAGAACCTGCCTGTGGCCGACCACTGGCCTGGGCGGTTGTCGGCATCGAGCCGAGCGACCCGCCAGACGTAGGCCGACGAGCTGGCAGGCAGCGGCGTCGAGTGGGCGTAGGCGACCTGCTTGCCGGTGACGCTCACGACCCGGTTGGCAGGCGACCAGTTGGTGTCGTCGTTCCTGTAGACCTCGAGCGTGTAGCTGCCCGCGAAGTTCGTCGGTGCCCACTCGAACGCGGTGAGGCCGGAGGTCGACGCACCACCGATGGGCGTCTCGAGGACGGGTGCGGGGCTCTGCTTGACGAAGGACTGCGTGGGTGCCCAGGTCAGACCGTTGTTCGCGGCGTCGACCGCTTGGACTCGCCAGTAGTAGGTGCCCTCGGGATAGGTGCGATCGAAGGCCGTGTACGTCGTCTGGTCGACGAGCTGGGTGTCCACCAGCGTGGCGAAGCTCGGCGAGGTCGAGACCTGGATTCGGTACTGCTTGGCCGCCTGCCAGCTGGACTCCACGGGCAAAGGTGCCGCGGGGTACTTGGCCAGCTTGTTGGTGGCGAGGTAGTCGTCCCACGTGAAGACCGCTTGGTTCTGCACTCGGCCGGACGTGAGACGAACCTGCAGGTTGCCCACCTGGGGGGACGTCTTGTTGAACGCGTTGGTCGCCGCATCCTGTTTCGAGACCGGGTCAGCCGAGCAGACGTTGACCGTCTTGCACGGGCGGATGTACCAGTAGTAGGCCTGCCCGGCTTGGCTGTCGGGGAGGGCCGACGGCGTCATGGCGAAGTCCTGAGCCCTCGGCGTCCACCGGCTGTTGCCCGTAGCGGGGATCTTGTCGTAGACCAGCCCGGTGAGCTCGCGGTCATTGCCTACGTAGATCTTGTAGAGGCCGGCGTCGGGCACCGGCTGCCAGTCGAGGACCGGGGTCGTCGGGACCTGGTCGCACTTCGTTGGCTGGGGGGACGGAGATTCGAGGGCTGCCGTGCAGACGGCACCGCTGTCGAGAGCCGTTCCGCTCAGTGCGATGCGCTGCCCCCTGACCGGTTCCAGGTCGGTGATCGTGAACCGGCTGGACGCGCCGGTCCCGAGGAGGGAGCCGTTCGCTGCGAAGGCTTGGACGACCCACTCGTAGGTGCCGGGATTGAGAAGCTTCTCACCCGTGTCCGTCGCCGTGGGGTAGAGGTGGTTGTCCTTGACGACGGGCGCGTAGTCGCGCGCGAAGAAGAACCCGCTTCCCGCAATGCCCATGCTCACGACGTAGTGCTTGGCCTCAGGGTGCGGCTCCCAGAGAAGGGTCGGGAAGCGTGAAGTGGCAGAGCTCTGAGGCGTCAGTGGAGTCAGGGGCGAGACACCCGTCGTCGCCGGGGTACCGGCCAGCGTGAAGGTCCAGTCCGGCGGACGTGGCGAGACCCGTCCATCGGCATCGATGGAGACGACGCTCCAGCGGAAAGGGCCCTTGGTCGGGTCGAAGAACGAGGAGCTCGTCGGCGTCCAGCTGAGGGAGTAGGTCTCGAAGTTGTTCGTCGTTCCCGCGTTGTTCGTGAGGCTCACCCGGTACTTGACCGCATCGGTCGCCGCCTGCCAGGACAGGGTGGGAACGGCGACCGTCGAGCCGTTGGCGGGAGACAGCCGCTGCACGATGCCCGACGAGTAGACGAACGACTGGATCGGCGAGAAGAGGCCCTGGACGTTCTTCGGCTCGTCGAGAGCGCGCACGCGCCAGTACGTCACCGCTCCCTGACTCGGCATGCATGCGTCAGCGGTGACGAACCCGTTCGTGATCGCCATGTATCCAGCGGTGTACGTCGTGCTGGCGGTGTAGCAGGTCTTGTACGTGACGTTCTGCGTCGAGAAGTTGGGGTCGTTGCCCACATCGAGCTGATAGGTCGTCGCGTGGTCGACCGGCGTCCACTGGAAGAACACGTCGTCGCCGGCGATCGGCGTGAGCACGTTTGCGGGCTTGAGGAGCTGGGGTGCGGTGGGCCAGTTGCGCTGGAAGTTGTAGCGAGCCACCTCGGGGGCCGACCAGTCGAAGGTCTGGTCGAGGTTGTTGCGCGCACGAATGCGCCAGTAGTACTGGTCGTTGACGTAGGTAGTGGGCGGCGAGTAGCGCGTGCTCTTGATGCCGACCCGCGAGTCGACGATCGTGTTGAACTGGTCGTCCGTGCTCACCTGGAGGTCGTAGGACTTCGCTCCCGGCACGGCGTCCCACTCCAGCACGACGTCACGCAGGGCGCCGTTCTCGTTGTTGGCGGGCGTGACGTTGAGGACCTTCTGCAGTGGTCCGATCTTGTACTTCCAGGGCGTCGAGTAGGCGGTGTAGAGGCTGTTGCTCAGCTGGGCGCGCACCCTCCAGAAGTAGGTGCCGTCGGCCTTGGGGTCAGGAACGACGAACGACGTGCTCTTCGTCGTGTAGCTCGACGCGTCGATGAAGTCCGCTTCGGAGGCGCCGTCGGCGACGGCGTCGACCTCGATCTGGTAGGCCGTCGCAGCTGCCACCCCTTCCCACGACAGCAGCGGTGGGCTGGTCGGTTGCTGGAGAACCGATGACACCGTGTTGGGCGGAGCCTGCGGCCTGGGAGCCTTCGGTGCCGTGACCGAGAGCGTGGCAGAGGACCAGGCGCTCGTCGTCGTGGCCTCGACCGCCCGAACCCGCCAGTAGACAGTCCCCTCAGGCAGCACGACGGTCGGAACAATCATCCGGTTCGTCGTGGGCCTCGAGAAGAGCAGCGTCGTGAACGCTGACGTTGCCGACACCTCGACGTCGTACTTGGTCGCCGACGGGACCCGCTTCCACGAGAGCGTCGGCGTCGACGAACCCGCGGGGCTGGCGGACAGCCCGGTCGGCGCGCTGACCGCGGCCTGCGCGGCAGACCCCATCGCGGGCAGCAGGCTCACGACGAGCGCGAGCGCCAGCAGGAGGCGCACGGGCAGCGCAAGATGACGAGAAGGTGCAGCCATTGGGGGTCCCCCGGGGGAAAGATTCGACGTGTGGCCGTGTCAGGCTAGGGCACCGTCGAGGCACCTACCACGCGAATGGCGAAACCGGTGGAAACCTCGCGGGTCATCTTCGACGATGACCCGTCCCCGCAGGTCAGCGCCTTGTCGGCGTCACTCCCACTCGATCGTGCCCGGCGGCTTGCTCGTGACGTCGAGGACGACCCGGTTGACCTCGCGCACCTCGTTGGTGATGCGGGTCGAGATCTTGGCGAGCACGTCATAGGGCACGCGCGTCCAGTCGGCCGTCATGGCGTCCTCGGACGACACCGGACGGAGCACGACTGGGTGGCCGTAGGTGCGGCCGTCGCCCTGGACGCCGACTGAGCGGACGTCTGCCAGCAGCACGACCGGGCACTGCCAGATCTCGCGGTCGAGACCGGCCGCGGTGAGCTCGTGGCGGGCGATCTGGTCGGCGGCGCGCAGGATGTCGAGCCGCTCCGCGGTGACCTCGCCGACGATGCGGATGCCGAGACCGGGCCCCGGGAACGGCTGGCGCCAGACGATGCCCTCGGGCACGCCGAGCTCGAGGCCGACCTGGCGCACCTCGTCCTTGAAGAGGAGGCGCAGCGGCTCGATGAGCGTGAACTGGAGGTCGTCGGGCAGGCCGCCGACGTTGTGGTGCGACTTGATGTTGGCCGTGCCGGTGCCGCCACCGGACTCGACGACGTCCGGATAGAGGGTGCCCTGCACGAGGAACTCGACCGGGTGGCCGTCTCGCTCGGCGGAGCCGACGACGTCGCGGGCCGCCTGCTCGAAGACGCGGATGAACTCGCGCCCGATGATCTTGCGCTTCTCCTCCGGGTCCGAGACCCCGGCGAGCGCGGTGAGGAACTGCTCCTTCGCGTCGACGACGACGAGGTCGACACCGGTCGCCTCGACGAACTCCTTCTCGACCTGCTCGGCCTCCCCGGAGCGCAGCAGCCCGTGGTCGACGAAGACGCAGGTGAGCTGGTCGCCCACGGCGCGCTGCACGAGCGCGGCAGCGACCGAGGAGTCGACGCCACCCGACAGGGCGCAGAGGACGTGCTTGTCGCCGACGGTCTCCTTGACCTGCTCGACGAGCGACTCGACGACGTTGTGCGCCGTCCACTCCCCCGCGAGCCCGGCGCCGCGCAGGAGGAAGTTCTCGAGCACCCGCTGGCCGAACGTCGAGTGCATGACCTCGGGGTGCCACTGCACGCCGTAGAGCTTGCGCTCGTCGTCCTCGAAGGCGGCGACGGGCGCGCCGGACGTGGTGGCGGTGACCCGCATGCCCTCTGGCGCCGCCGTCGCGGCGTCGCCGTGGCTCATCCACACCGACTGGTCGGAGGGCTGGCCGTTGAAGAGCGTGGACTCGGTGTCGGAGACCTGCGCGGGCGTCGAGCCGTACTCCCCCAGACCGGTGCGCTCGACGGTGCCGCCGAGGGCCTGGACCATCGCCTGGAAGCCGTAGCACATGCCGAAGACGGGCACCCCGGCCTCGAGCAGCGAGGGGTCGAGGCTCGGTGCCCCCTCCTCGTAGACCGAGCTCGGTCCGCCGGAGAGGATGATCGCCGCCGGCTCCTTGGCGAGCATCTCGCTGGCGGCCATCGTCGAGGGGACGACCTCGCTGAAGACGTTGGCCTCGCGCACGCGACGCGCGATGAGCTGGGCGTACTGGGCGCCGAAGTCGACGACGAGCACCGGGCGGTCGGACAGGTGGGGGGTCTCGCTCACGCAGACAGGCTACCGGCGGCGCCGGACGCCACGGTCGGGCCGTCGGTCAGTGGGCGGCCAGACGGCCCTCGACCTCGGCGGCGACGCGGCGCTCGACCCAGAACGAGAGGAGGGGGACGCAGCCCGCGAGCATGACGCCGACCATCTTGGGCAGCGACCAGCCCACCTTGAAGCCGAGGTTGGCGGTGGCGACGAGGTAGACCATGTAGATGAAGCCGTGCGGCTGAGGCCACCACTTGAGCGGGTTCTGCTCGCCACTCATCGACGTCGCGTACTCGAGCACCATCTCGACGACGAGCACGAGCAGCCCGACGCCCACGATGAACGCCATGACCTTGAAGAAGGTCAGCGCCTTGCGCGCCGCCGTCTCGTCCCGGATCGCGCCCTGCGTGCTGGTCTGGCTCACGTCACTCACGCGCACCATTGTCGCCGCTCGCCTCGAGCACCTCGGCAGCGGCCTCGTCGTCGTCCCGCTTCTCGTCGCGCACGATCCGCCACCACATGTAGAGCGCGAAGAGTGCGAAGGCCCACCACTGGAACGCGTATGCCGCGTTGCGCCACTTGAAGCCCGTCTCACCCGACGGGGTCGGCACCCGTTCCATCGAGCCGAGGGTGACCGGTGTCGCGGCCGGCGACTCCTCCTGCTGGAAGACGAACGCGTTGTAGAGGTCCCCGGGCCAGCGCCCCACGAGGACCGAGGTGTCGACCGAGCCGAGCTGGCCCTCGGGAGGCGCCTGGCCGGCATACGGGGACTCGGGTGGAGCCAGCCCACCCGTGACGGTCACGGACCCCGAGGGGACCGGCGGCAGGTCCGACGGCGACGTGACGAAGCCGCGCAGCACCGGCAGGGTCGCGCCCGTCGACGCGACCCGCAGCGGAGCGACGACCCAGAAGCCGGGGCGCCCGTCCAGGCGGCGGTTCGCGACGACGACCTGGTCGGTCCCGAACTCGCCGGTCGCGGTGACCGGGCGGGTGCTCAGCTCGCCGGGGAAGTCGGAGTGGGGGCGCAGGACGGTCTCGACGGCGACCGGCTGCTGTGAGCGGGCCTGCTCGAGTGACTCGCGCAGCGCCTCGTCCTCGGCGACGCCGAGCTGCCACCGGCCGAGCTGGACGAAGGCGATGACGACGAGGACGGCGACCGCCAGCAACGCGAGGTTGCGGGGCTTGGTCGCGGTCCGGAGCACCCGACGAGGGTAGTCGGGCGCCCTGAGAGCGCTGCACGTCAGGCCAGCAGCCCCGCGGCCACCCGGAGGTCGGCGACCAGCGCGGCGAGGTCCTCGCTCCGGCGGCGCGAGCGCAGCACGGACGCGGGATGGGCGGTCGCGAGGGTGAACTCGCCACGGTCGCCCGGCCACGACTCCGGCCACGGCAGCCGTCGGCCGCGGCTCGCCCCGACTCGGAAGCCGGAGCCGAAAGCCTGTTGGCCCGCCGTGGCGCCGAGGAGCACGGCGGCGCGCGGCCCGACCCGGTCGAGCTCGGCGAGGAGCCACGGCTCGCACTTGGCCACCTGCCACCGGGCGGGGGACTTGTGGATCCGCTTGCCGCCACGGTCCGTGTGGCGGAAGTGCTTGACGACGTTGGTGCGGTAGACCGCCGCCGGGTCCAGCCCGGCCTCGGTCAACGCCTCGTCGAGCAGCCGGCCGGCGGGCCCGACGAAGGGCTCGCCCTCGACGTCCTCGCGGTCGCCCGGCTGCTCGCCGACGAGGACGAGCTGCGCGTCGGCGGGGCCCGAACCCATGACGGCCTGCGTCGTGTCGCGGAAGAGGTCGCACCCTCGGCAGTCCTGGGCGGCCCGGGCGAGGGCGGGGAGCGATCGCCCTCCAGGCACCCACTCGGATGCACCCGGCCAGTCGTCGGGGCGCGCGCGGTCGCCTGTTCCCGACACCTGCTCCTCCTGACGCCGTCGCCCTGGTCGGTGGACCTACCCGGCAGCGTGAGTCGCAAACGCCGGTGCCGGGAAACTCGGTGGATCGGCGTCGGTGCCGACTCCTACCGTGGAGGTGACATGCCGACGACACCCTGGCCCTACGCGCTCCCCGACGAGGCCACTCCCCCACACGATGCCGACCGCCTTCTCCTCTGGCTCGTCCGGCGGCAGTGGCGCACCGTCCTCGGCGGGGCGGCCTTCGGCATCCCGTGGATGCTCTCGATCGCCCTCGTGCCGGCCGCCATCGGCAAGGCCATCGACGACGGGCTCGTCGCACGCGACGGCCGGGCGCTCGTCCTCTGGTCGGCGGTCATCCTCGGCATGGGCCTCGTCAGCGCGGCGACGACGAACCTTCGGCACTGGTTCGCGGTGCGCAACTGGCTCTTCGCCGCGTTCCGGTCGGCGATCGTCACCGAGCGCGCGGTCCGTCGTGCCGGTCCGGCGCTGACCCGCGAGAAGCCCGCCGGCGAGGTGCTCACCGCCTTCGCCAACGACTTCTGGAAGGTCGGCATGGCCTTCGACGTGTCGGCGCGGTTCGCCGGCGCGATCGCGAGCTTCGTCGTCGTGTCGGTCATCCTGCTCAACGGCTCGGTGCTGCTCGGTCTCGTCATGCTCGTGGGGGGCCCGCTTCTCCTCACCTCGCTCGCCTTCGTCATGCGCCCGCTGCAGAAGCGCCAGGAGGCGCAGCGCACCGAGTCCGGTGAGCTCACCGCCCTCGGCGCCGACACCGTCACCGGCCTGCGCGTCCTGCGTGGCGTCGGTGGTGAGGAGACCTTCCTGAGCCGGTATGCCGGCCAGTCCGGTCGCGTGTGCGCCGCCGGTGTGCGGCTCTCGGGCGTGCAGGCGATGCTCGACGCGGCGCAGGTGCTTCTGCCGGGCGTCTTCGTCGTCGTCGTGACGGGTCTGGGCGCCCACCTCGCGGTGGCCGGCGACATCTCGCCCGGACAGCTCGTGGCGTTCTACGGCTACACGGCGTTCCTCACGATGCCGCTGCGGACGGCGACCGAGTTCGTCAACAAGCTCATCAACTCCAGGGTCATGGCCCGGCGGCTCGTCTCGATCCTCGCGGTCGAGCCCGACCACGCGCCGACACCGGCACCGGCGTTCACCGGCGCGCCAGTCGGGTCCGGCTCTTCGGTCGGATCCGGCTTGCTGCCGCCCGCGCGACCGGTGGGTCTCTCGTCGAGCGACGCGGACCTCGTCGACCCCGCCTCCGGGGTGCGGGTCGTGCCGGGCGAGCTCACGGCCATCGTCTCCGCCAGGCCGGAGGAGACGGCCGCGATCGCGGCTCGCCTGGGCCGGACCGTGCCCGGGCGCCACGGCGTGACCTGGGCCGGCGTCGCCCTCGACGACCTGCCGATCGAGGAGGTGCGCCGCACCGTCGTCGTGTCGCAGGCCGACCCGCACCTCTTCAGCGGGCCGGTCCGCCGTGAGCTCGGCGCGCTCGGCCAGCCCGACGACGACGCGCTGCTCGCCGCGCTGCACACCGCCGACGCGATGGACGCGGTCGAGTCGATCGACGGCGGCCTCGACGGTGAGCTCGAGGAGCGCGGACGCTCGCTCTCGGGCGGTCAGCGCCAGCGGCTCGCCCTCGTCCGCGCGCTCGTGCGCGACCCGGAGGTCCTCGTCCTCGTCGAGCCGACGAGCGCGGTCGACGCACACACCGAGGCGCGCATCGCGGAACGGATCCCCAAGCACCGCAACGGTTCCACGACCGTCGTCGTCACCGCCAGCCCGCTCCTTCTCGACCGGGCCGACCGGGTCCTCCTCGTCGAGGACGGCCGGGTGACCACCATCGGGACGCACCGCGAGCTCGTGCGGAGCTCAGCGGCATACAGGCGCGTCGTGCTGCGCGAAGTGGAGGACGACTCATGAGGACCCAGCGATGACCCCGATCCTCCAGCAGATCGGCGAGACCGACCACGCCAAGCGCTCGCTGCCCATCGCGAGCCGTCAGACCGTCGTCGCGCACACGCGCGTGCTGCTGCGCGACCACCGCCGTCCGCTGCTCGTCGTGCTCGCTCTGCACGGCCTCGCCGCGCTCGTCGGGCTCGTGGGCCCTTGGGTGGTCGGGCAGGTCGTCGAGGAGGTGACGCGCTCCGGTCCGCGCGCGGCGAGCCTGCAGCGGATCGATGTGCTCATCGCCGTCCTCGTCGCCGCAATCCTCGCGCAGACGGTGCTCACATGGTTCGCGCGACGGGCGGCGTTCATCCTCTCCGAGCACGTCTTCGCGCGGCTGCGCGAGGACTTCGTCCGCGACGCCGTGCGCCTGCCGCTCTCCACGCTCGAGCGCGCGGGCACCGGTGACCTCGTCGCGCGGACGACGAACGACATCGACGCGATGACGCACGTCATCCGCTTCGGCATCCCGGCGATCGTCGTGTCGGTCATGTCGGTGACGGCGACGGTCGTCGCGGCCGTCCTCACCTCGCCGCTGGCCGCCCTGGCGCTGCTCACCCCGCTCCTGCTCCACGTGCCCTCGACCCGGTGGTATCTGGCTCGCGCCGGGCGCGTCTACCTGTGGGAGCACGCGAGCTACGCGCGCCTCAACTCGGTGGGCGCCGAGACCATCGACGGGTTGCGGACGATGGACAACCTCGGCCTCTCGACCGAGCGCGCCGCCCGCTTCGACGAGGCACTGGAGGAGGCCGCGCGAGCCGAACGGGTGGGTGTCGGCCTGCGGCTGCGATGGTTCCCGTGGCTCGAGATCGGCTTCTTCCTGCCCATCGCCGTCTCCGTGCTCTGGGGCGGGTGGCTCGCGTGGAACGGCCACGTCTCGATCGGTGCCGCAACCGCCGTGACGCTCTACATCCAGCAGATGCTCGACCCGCTCGGCGACCTCATCAGCTGGCTCGACGAGATCCAGTTCGCGGCAACCTCCCTCGCGCGCGTGCTCGGCGTCGGTGAGGTGCCGCCCGACCGCATCGCCACCGGCGAGGAGCCGCGCGGCGAGACCATCGAGGTCGAGGACGTCCGCTACTCCTACCGCGAGGGTCGCGACGTCCTGCACGGCGTCTCGCTCACCCTGAGGCCGGGCGAGCGGCTCGCCATCGTCGGGCCGTCCGGGGCGGGCAAGTCGACCCTCGGTCGTCTCATGGCGGGCATCGACGGCCCTCGCACCGGTCGCGTCACCGTCGGCGGTGTGCCGCTCGTCGACCTCACACTGTCGACGCTGCGGGGTGAGGTCGCCCTCGTCACCCAGGAGCACCACGTCTTCGTCGGCACCGTCGGTGACAACCTGCGCCTCCCGCGGCCCGAGGCCACCGATGACGACATGTATGCCGCGCTCGCTGCGGTCGACGCCGCCGCCTGGGTCCGCGCCCTGCCCGACGGCCTCGACACCAAGGTCGGGTCCGGCGGCCACGAGCTGAGCGAGGCGCAGGCCCAGCAGCTCGCGCTGGCCCGGCTCGTGCTCGCCGACCCACACACCCTCGTCCTCGACGAGGCGACCTCGCTGCTCGACCCGCGCGCGGCCCGCCACCTCGAGCGCTCGCTGGCGGCGGTGACCCAGGGGCGCACGGTCGTCGCGATCGCGCACCGCCTGCACACGGCATACGACGCCGACCGGGTCTGTGTCGTCGAGGACGGGCGCATCACCGAGCTCGGCACCCACGACGAGCTTCTCGAGCGCGACGGTGCCTACGCCGCGCTGTGGCGCGCCTGGCGGGACGAAGAGTAGGCACGGCCGGTTCCCACGCCCAGCGTGGGAGGCGGAGGCGACCGGCGTCAGACGGTGCGGAGGACCGGCATACCGAGGTCGACGCCGGCACCAGCACTGTCGACCGCCCGCACCTCGCGCACCGCGGGGTTGCGGGCGGGCACGGGCTCGAGCCGCTCGTAGTCGGCGCCCTGCCGCGGACGCGGATCGAGCTCACCACGGTTGGGCCACAACGACATTGCGCGCTCGGCCTGTGCCGTGATCGTCAGCGACGGGTTGACGCCGAGGTTGGCCGACACCGCCGAACCGTCGACGACGGAGATGCCGGGGTGGCCCCACACGCGGTGGTACGGGTCGATGACACCGCTCGTCGGGCTCTCGCCGATGGCCACGCCGCCGAGGAAGTGGGCGGTGAGCGGGACGTCGAAGACCTCGCCCCACGTGCCGCCGGCGACGGTGTAGTCGCCGGTGGCGTCCTGCAGGCGCCGGGCGACGGCGTGCATCGAGTCGTGCCCCTCCTTGATGAAGCTCGGGTTCGGGTCGCCGTGGCCCTGCTGGGAGGTGAGCCGGCGCCGACCGAGGAGACCTCGGCGCCCTGAGACGCGCAGCGAGTTGTCGTGCGTCTGCATGACGAGCCCGATGACGGTGCGCTCGCTCCACCGCCTGGCCATCGGGAACTGCCGGAGCAGCGCCTGCGGCTGCTTCGCGAGCTCGATGAGGAACTGGACCGGCCGGGGCCATCGCGTGTCGCCGGGCACCATGAGGGTCGTGAGCAGCCCCATCGCGTTGGAGCCGGGTCCGTAGCGGACGTTCTCGACGTGCGTGTCGTCGGTGGGGTGGAACGACGCCGTGATCGCGATCCCCTCGGCCAGACCCGCCTCGGGGTGGGGGTGCTCGGTCATCGCGCCGAGCAGGGCCTCGCTGTTGGTGCGGGTGAGGTGCCCGAGCCGGTCGGAGACGCGAGGCAGCTCGCCCTCGTCGCGCATCGCATGGAGCAGGGTCTGGGTCCCCCAGGTCCCCGCGGCGACGACGACGTGCCGGGCCGTGACGACCTGCTCGTCGCGTCCGTGCGTCGGCCCGGTGCGCTCGTGGAGGACGCGGTAAACCTCCTGCCCGTATGCCGGCTCGTCGCCGCCCGTGCCCGGCACGACTCCCAGCCGGGTCACCGTGCGCATGGGCTCGATGACGACACCGAGGCCCTCGGCGAGGTGGAGGTAGTTCTTGCGCAGGGTGTTCTTGGCACCGTGCCGGCAGCCCACCATGCAGTTGCCGCACTGGGTGCAGCCGGTGCGGCGCGGGCCGGCGCCGCCGAAGTAGGGGTCGTCGACCTCGACGCCGGGCTTCCCGAAGAAGACGCCGACGGGTGTCTTGCGGAAGGTCTCAGGGACGCCCATGTCGGCGGCGGCGTCGCGCCAGATCTGCTCGACCGGTCCCTCGCACGGGTTCTCGACGACGCCGAGCATCGCCGACGCGGTCTCGTAGTGCGGCGCGAGCTCGGCCGACCAGTCGGTGATGTGGCCCCACTGCCGGTCGCGGAAGAAGGCCTCCGGTGGGACGTAGAGGGTGTTGGCGTAGTTGAGGGACCCGCCGCCGACCCCGGCCCCCGCGAGGATTATGACGTCGGGCAGCCGGTGGATCCTCTGGACCCCGAAGCAGCCGAGCCGCGGCGCCCAGAGGTAGTTGCGCACGTCCCACGACGTCTTCGCGAAGTCCTCGTCCTCGAAGCGCCGGCCCGCCTCGAGCATGAGGACCGAGTAGCCCTTCTCGGCCGCGCGCAACGCGGCGACCGACCCTCCGAAGCCGGTCCCGATGACGACGACGTCGACGTCGGTCTCCGGCGTGCTCATGGCGTGACCGTCGTCGTATCCGTTGCGGCTCAACGCAGTCCCAGCGCCTTGAACGCGCGCAGGGCGAGGGTGAGGCCCTTGGTGTAGGTCTCCTGCGACACACCGGGAAGCCCCGCCATCGGGCCGGTGACGTGCTGCGCCGTGACGTTCTGGCTCTCGGTGTACTTGAGGATGCCCTCGCGGCCGTGACGCCGCCCGACGCCCGACGCCTTCATGCCGCCCATCGGCGCGCCGGTGCTGGCCCAGGCAGGGATGTAGGCGTCGTTGATGTTGACCGTGCCCGTGCGGATGCGCGAGGCGATGCGACGGGCGCGCCGCACGTCGCGGCTCCACACCGACGCATTGAGCCCGTACTCGGTGTCGTTGGCGAGCGCGACGGCCTCCTCGTCGGAGCCGACCTCGTAGAGGGACACGACCGGTCCGAAGGTCTCGCCGTCGCGGCACTCCATGTCGGGCGTGACGCCGGTGAGGACGGTCGGCTCGTAGACGAACGGGCCGACGTCCGGCCGGGCGCGACCCCCGGTGAGGACGACCGCTCCCTTGGCCCGCGCGTCCTCGACGTGGCGGGTGACGGTGTCGAGCTGCGCCTGGTTGACGAGCGAGCCCATCTCGGGGCCGTACTCGAGCTCGGTGCCGAGCCGCAGTGACTCGACCGCCTCGACGAACGAGGTGACGAACTCGGCGTGGACGTCACGGTGCACGAGGAGCCGCTCGGCGCTGATGCAGACCTGGCCACTGCCGCTGAAGCACGCACGCAGAGCCCCCGCGACCGCCTTGGGCACGTCGGCGTCGGCCGCGACGTACATCGAGTTCTTGCCGCCGAGCTCGAGGCTGAAGCCGACGAGCCGCTGGGCCGCCGCGACGCCGACCGTGCGGCCGGTCGGGGTCGAGCCGGTGTAGCAGACGTAGTCGGTCTGGTCGACGACCGCCTGTCCGGTGGAGGACCCCGGGCCGAGCACGACCTGGAGCACGCCCTCGGGGAGGCCGGCCTCGACGAGCAGCTCGTGGGCGGCGAGCGCCGTGAGCGACGTCTGCTGGTCCGGGCGCAGGACGACGGCGTTGCCCGCCATGAGCGCCGGCAGCGCGTCGGTGATGGCGAGGATGAGCGGGAAGTTCCATGGCGAGACGATGCCGACGACGCCCTTGGGCAGGTGGCTCACGACCGTCTGGGTGAGCACCGGGAAGACACCCATCGGGTGCTCGTCGCGCAGGTAGGACGCCGCCCGCCGGGCGTAGTGCCGGGCCGTGTTGGCCGTGTCGGCGATCTCGGAGAAGGCGTCGTGGCGCGTCTTGCCGCTCTCGAGCTGGATGAGGTCGAGGAGCTCGACCTGGCGGTCGAGGACGAGGTCGTGGAACCGCAGGAGGATGCCCGCGCGGTGCGAGAGGGGCGTCCGCTCCCATGGCCGCTGGGCGGTGCGAGCGGTGGCGACCGCGACCGCGACGTCCTGCGCCGTCGACACGGGGAGCGAGGCGAGCGGCGCGCCCGTCATCGGCGTCGAGCTCACGTGCTGCTCGGCGCCCGGACCGGCGACGACGCGGGAGGCGAGCCGGCGGGCTCGGCGCGGGTCCACGGCATACGTGGCGGTGGGGTCGAGCTCCGGGTCTGCGATGACGTCGGCCATTACCTGAGAGTAACCTCCCGGCGCCGCACAGGACAGGGGGTGACGGTGAGACCTGCGCCCCACCACCGAGCACCCGCCGGAGGGTCGGCAGGCCGCCGGAACCCTTCGGTCAGCCGCCCACGTAGGGGGCGACGACGACCTCGACCCGCTGGAAGTCCTTGAGCTCGGTGTAGCCGGTCGTCGCCATCGCGCGACGGAGCGCGCCGACGAGGTTGGTCGTGCCGTCGGCGACCGTGCTCGGACCGAAGAGGACCTCCTCGAGCGAGGCCACGGCGCCGACCTCGACGCGCTCGCCACGCGGCAGCTCGGGGTGGTGTGCCTCCGGGCCCCAGTGGAACCCGCGGCCGGGCGCCTCGGTCGTGCGCGCGAGCGCCGCACCGAGCATGACGGCGTCGGCGCCGCAGGCGACGGCCTTGACGATGTCGCCGCTCGTGCCGACACCGCCGTCGGCGATGACGTGGACGTAGCGGCCGCCGCTCTCGTCCAGGTAGTCGCGGCGGGCAGCGGCGACGTCGGCGATCGCCGAGGCCATCGGCGCGTGGATGCCGAGGGTGCGGCGGGTCGTGTGCGCCGCGCCCCCGCCGAAGCCGACGAGCACGCCGGCCGCGCCGGTGCGCATGAGGTGGAGGGCGGCGGAGTATGACGCGGCCCCGCCGACGATGACGGGCACGTCGAGCTCGTAGATGAAGCGCTTGAGGTTGAGCGGCTCGGCGCGGCCGGAGACGTGCTCGGCCGAGACGGTCGTGCCGCGGATGACGAAGAGGTCGACGCCCGCGTCGACGACGGTCTTCCACAGCTGCTGGGTCCGCTGCGGGGTGAGCGCACCGGCGACCGTCACCCCGGCGTCGCGGATCGTGCGCAGCCGCTCGACGATGAGCTCGGGGACGATCTCGGCGCGGTAGATCTCCTGCATCCGAGCGGTCGCGAGCGCCGGCTCGAGCGTGGCGATCTCGGCGAGCAGCGGCGCCGGGTCCTCGTAGCGGGTCCACAGGCCCTCGAGGTCGAGGACGGGCAGGCCGCCGTGCTTGCCGAACGCGATCGCGGTCTCGGGCGACATCACCGAGTCCATCGGGGCGCCGATGACCGGGAGGTCGAAGTGGTAGGCGTCGATCTGCCACCCCACGGAGACCTCCTCGGGGTCGCGCGTGCGGCGCGAGGGCACCACGGCGATGTCGTCGAAGGAGTACGCGCGCCTGGCCCGCTTGCCACGTCCGATCTCGATCTCGTTCACAGCGGAAGCCTAACCGTGAGCCACATCTGTGAAGACCATCACGATACGATCCTGATTTCCGGCAGTAACCAGAAAACTGACGACTGCCCAGCGCCGGGCACCCCCACGAGGGGCGCACCCCCTACCGGCGCTCCGAGAAAGGGAACACCCATGGCACGACCCCCTGCCCTCGCCACCGGGATCCTCGCGATCTGCCTCACCACGGCCGTCGCGACCAGCGCCGCATCGGCGTCCGTCCCTGCGAGCACCCCCCTGCCGACGACGCTCACCGACGCCGTCGACGCCCTCACCAAGACCCTCGACACCCGGGCGGTCACCAAGCCCGTCGTGCCGAGCACCGCGACGAGCAAGGCCACGTCGGCCCTGCTCTCGGCGTCCGGCCGCAGCGCCCGCGCCACGTGGGACCCCCGCTTCGGCACGCTGCGCTCGCTGCGCGGACCCGCGGCCCTCACCGCGGCCCGTGAGGGCTCGGCGGTCGACGTCGCCCGTGGGTGGCTGGGCGAGCACGCCGCCGCCTTCGGCCTCACGACCGCCCAGGTCGACGGCCTCGCGGTGGTGCGCGACCACGTGCTGCCCGGTACCGGCACACACACCGTGAACTTCGTGCAGACGACCTCCGGCGTCGCCTCGGTCCGCGGCGGTCGCCTCAACGTCGCCGTCACGAAGGACGGCCGGATCCTCTCGTATGCCGGTGACCCGACTCCCGGCTCGACCCTCACCTCGGCGTGGGTGCTCGGCGAGGCCGGCGCCCTGCTCGCCGTGGCGAAGCAGCTCGCGCCGTCGACGGTCTTCACGCCGAAGGCCGACGGCAACCAGGCCGGCTACACGACCTTCGCCAAGGGCCCGTTCGGCGGGCCGTCCTACGTCAAGAAGGGCGTCTTCGGCACCCGCAACGGACCGGTCGCCGCCTACAAGGCCTACTTCATCAAGAGCCCGACCGAGGCCTGGGAGGTCGTCGTCGACGGCACGACCGGCAAGGTCCTCTACCGCGCCAGCGTCGTCCAGTTCGAGGGCGACCCCGAGGGCACCGTCTACGACAACTACCCCGGCGCCGCCAAGGGCGGCACCCCGCGCGTGCACTCGTTCGGCGCCAAGCCCGAGTCGCCCAAGGGCTGGGTCGACCCGACCGGCGTCGCCGGGACCGGCGTGACGACCTTCGGCAACAACGCCGACGCCTACGCCAACTGGTCGAACTTCATCGGTCCGGTCGACAACGCGCCGCGACCGGTCGCCGCCGACGGCCGCTTCAACTACGACTTCACCGACGCCTGGCAGAAGTCCAAGGGCGCCACCGTGCCCCCGTCCTACGCCGAGGACCTCGACCCTGCGGCGACGAACCTCTTCCACCACCACAACCGGATCCACGACGACTACTACCGCCTCGGGTTCACCGAGAGCGGCGGCAACTTCCAGCTCGACAACGGCGGCAAGGGCGGGCTCGGTGGCGACGCCATCCGCGGCCTCGTCCAGGCCGGTGCCGCGTCCGGCGGGTCCCCGACCTACACCGGGCGCGACAACGCCTACATGCTCACGCTCGACGACGGCATCCCGCCGTGGAGCGGCATGTTCCTCTGGGAGCCGATCGACGACGCGTTCGAGGGCCCCCACCGCGACGGGTCGTTCGACATGAGCGTCATCCAGCACGAGTACAGCCACGGGCTCTCGAACCGCTACGTCGCCGGCGGCGGCGCGCTCGGCTCGCACCAGGCCGGCTCGATGGGTGAGGGCTGGGGCGACTGGTATGCCCTCAACCACGCGCAGGTGACCGGCCTCGAACCCACGCGCGCGGTCGTCGGCGCCTACGCCACCGGCAACGAGAAGCGGGGCATCCGCAACTACGACTTCAACGTCAACCCGACGACGTTCGGCGACATGGGCTACGACCTCACCGGCCCCGAGGTCCACGCGGACGGCGAGATCTGGACCGCTGTCCTGTGGGACCTCCACAAGGCCCTCGTCGCCAAGCACGGGCTCGCCAAGGGCGGTGAGATCGCGGCCCGCCTCGTCACCGACGGCATGCCGCTCACCGCTCCCGACCCGAGCTTCCTCGACGCCCGGGACGGCATCCTCACGGCGGACCTGGACCGCAACCACGGCGACAACACCGAGCTCATCTGGTCGGTGTTCGCCAAGCGCGGCGCCGGCACGAGCGCGGTCTCACAGGGCGGCGACGACACCGACCCGCAGCCCGCGTTCGACTCCCCGGCCGCGGCGCGCAACGGCACGGTCGCGCTCACGGTGCTCAACGCCACGACGGGCAAGCCGGTCCAGGGCGCCAAGGTCATCCTCGGCGTCTACGAGGCCCGCGTGAGCCCGCTCGTGCGCACCGGCTCGACCGGTGGCGCGAGCATCAAGGCGGTCGCCGGCTCCTACCCGCTGACGATCCAGGCACCGGGCTTCGGCACGCAGACGATCGACGGGTTCTCGGTCTCGGCCGGGCGCAACACGGCCAAGACGATCCGGCTCGCGCCGAACCTCGCCTCGACCGCCGCCGGCGCGACCGTCGTCGACGTCTCGAGCCAGGACGACGGCGCCCCCGCCAAGTTCGCCCTCGACGACACGGCCGCCTCGGTGTGGGCCACGAAGGAGGGCACGACGGCATACAACGCCGGTCCGGACCAGCGCGTCACGGTGAAGCTGGCCGCCCCGGCGACCGTGAGCAGTGTGCGGGTGAGCGCCTTCAAGGCGACGAACGCGTCGCGCTTCGCGGCCCTCAAGGGCTTCACGGTCCAGACGTCGACCGACGGGGTGACGTGGAAGACCGCGCGCACCGGCTCGTTCGGCTACCAGGCACCGCGGCCCACGTCGTCCGACCTCAACTACGTGACGTTCCCGCTCTCCACGCCGGTCAAGGCCAGCCACGTGCGGTTCTTCGTCGACTCGGTCCAGGGCGACACGGCCAAGCAGGCCCAGGTCGCGGAGGTGCAGGTCTTCGGCAGCGGCGCCGTCGTCGAGAACGGCAGCGTCACCCCCGACCCCACCTACACCGACTCGGGCACGATCACGGCGCCGAACCCGGCCGCGGGCGACCCGACCGGTCTCGCCAACGTCTACGGCGTCACCGGCACCGAGATGACGACGGCCTGCACCTTCCCGCCGGCCAGCCAGGGTGCCGACGCGTGGGTGACGAAGTTCCCGGCCGGCTTCTCGGACGGCCTGCACTCGGTGTCGGTCAAGGGCACGAGCGCGGCCGACGACACCCTCGGGCACGACCTCGACCTCTACTTCGTCGACAGCGCCTGCCAGCCCACCGGCTCGGCGGCGTCGTCGGCGGCGGACGAGTCCGCGGTCATCCCGCCGGGCACGGTCTACGTCATCACCCAGCTCTACACGGGCGCCGACGTCGACGTGAGCGTCACCGCGGTCGACAACCGCTGACCACCCGGCCCTCCGGGCCCCGCAAGACCCCGACGGCCCCCGTCCGCACCCGCGGACGGGGGCCGTCCCGCGCGCGGAACAACAGATTGGCGCCGATGGTTGGGCGAGGAGCACAATGACGGGTGCGGATCGTCCCGCATGCCGGCAATGGAGCCGACTTTCCACATTTTGCCCTTTGCCCTCGAGGAGACACGCCTGTGTCAAGCCCTGCCCACACCGAGTACCCCGACAAGATCGACGGTGCCGTCCTCAAGATCGCGGGTGTCGTCGTCCTCGGCGCCATCATGTCGATCCTCGACATCACCGTCGTCAACGTCGCGCTTCCCGACCTCCAGGTCACCTTCACGGGCGAGGACAACCCGCTCCCGTACGCGACGGTCGCCTGGACCGTCACGGCCTACACGCTGGCCCTCGCGACCGTCATCCCGCTCACGGGGTGGGCGGCCGACCGCTTCGGCACCAAGCGCCTCTACATGCTGGCGCTGTTGCTCTTCACCCTCGGCTCGGTGCTCTGCGCCGCGGCGACGAGCATCAACATGCTCATCCTCTTCCGCGTGGTCCAGGGCCTCGGCGGCGGTCTGCTCATGCCGCTCGGCATGACGATCATGACGCGCGCCGCCGGTCCCGCCCGCATGGGCCGCCTCATGGCGATCCTCGGCGTGCCGATGCTGCTCGGCCCCATCGGTGGCCCCATCCTCGGCGGCTGGCTCATCGACAAGGTGTCGTGGCACTGGATCTTCCTCATCAACCTGCCGCTCGGCGTCGCCGCGCTGGTCTACGCCTGGTGGGCCCTGCCCAAGGACAACCCCGAGCCGACCGAGTCCTTCGACTTCCTCGGCATGGCGCTCATGAGCCCGGGCCTCGCGTCGTTCCTCTACGGCGTCTCGTCGATCCCCGAGGAGGGCACCTTCGCCTCGCCGAAGGTCCTCGGCTTCGCCGGACTCGGCATCGTGCTCATCGTGCTGTTCGTCTTCCACAGCTTCCGGCCCGAGCACCCGCTGCTCGACCTGCGGCTGTTCAAGAACAAGAACCTCACCGTCTCGATCATCACGATGTTCATCTTCGCGGGAGCCTTCTTCGGCGGCCTGCTCCTCGTCCCGACCTACCTCCAGCAGGTCCGTGGCGAGGGCGCCCTCGACGCCGGCCTGCTCGTCGCCCCGCAGGGCATCGGCGCCATGCTGACGATGCCGATCGCCGGCGCGCTCGCCGACAAGATGCCCGTCGGCCGCATCGTGCCGTTCGGTCTCGCCATCATCACCGGCGGCATGTTCGCGCTCACCCAGGTCGACGCAGAGACTTCCTACTGGGGCTACCTCATCCCGGTGCTCTTCGTCATGGGCCTCGGCATGGGCGCGACGATGATGCCGCTCATGACGTCGGCCATCAAGACGCTCACGGCGCACCAGGTGGCCCGCGGCTCGACGCTGCTCAACATCACCCAGCAGGTCGCCAGCTCGATCGGCGTCGCGATCATCTCGGTCGTCCTCACCAACGGCCTCAACAACGACCCGCTCGTCAAGCAGGCCGGTGACTTCGCGGAGGAGTCGGCCAAGGTCGACCCGGCGCAGGTCCCGCAGCTGCTCCAGCAGTTCCCGGCCGTCGCCGAGATCCTCGGGAAGTTCCAGGACCAGGCCGCCGGCCAGGCCGCCCTGCTCGACGCCGTCCGGCACAACATGGGCGAGGTCTTCGGCAACACCTTCCTCGTGGCCGCGATCATGGTGGCGTTCACGCTCGTGTCGGCCTGGTTCCTGCCGCGCAAGCACGAGGAGAGCCACCTGCTCGACGAGGAGGACGCGGCCGACGTCGCTCCCCCGGTCGTCCTGCACTGACGCCAGACCCACCTTCGCTCGACCTATTGCCAGTTGTGGCCCGTTCCGGGTCGGCTCGCCGCCGACTCGGGCGCCACAACTGGCAATATGTCGTTCTGGGGTCGGCATGCTGGGCGCATGGACGCACCACGCCCCGGACCGCTCAACGCCATCACCGACGTCGCCGGCCTGAGGGTCGGTCAGGTCACCCGGGACGAGCAGGGCTGGCTCAGCGGGGTCACGGTCGTCGTCCCACCCGAGGGCACGGTCGGCGGCGTCGACGTCAGAGGCGGCGCGCCCGGCACACGTGAGACCGACCTCCTCTCCCCCACGTGCTCGGTCGACCGCGTGGACGCCGTCGTCCTCTCGGGTGGCAGCGCCTTCGGCCTCGCCACCGCCGACGGCGTGATGAAGGAGGCGTATGCCGCCGGGCTGGGCTGGCCGGTCGGCGAACCCGCGCAGGTGGTCCCGATCGTCCCCGCCGCGGTCGTCTTCGACCTCGGCCGCGGCGGTGTCTTCGAGAACGCGCCGACCGCCGCGGATGGTGCCCGGGCCTGGCGCGAGGCCCGCGACGGTGTCGTCGAGCAGGGCGCGGTCGGCGCCGCGACCGGTGCGCGGTCCGGTGGCCTGCGCGGCGGCGTCGGCACGGCGAGCGCCGTCGTCGACGGCGTCACCGTGGGCGCGCTCGTCGTCGTCAACGCGATGGGCTCACCCTGCGCTCCCGACGGAAGCCTGTATGCCGTCCGCTCCGGCCTCGAGGGCGAGTTCGCCGACGTGCCCGCGCCCGACCCCGCCGCGGTCCGGTCGTGGTGGGAGGAGCAGGCCGCGGCGATGGACGAGCTGCGCGCCGGCACCGCGACGACCCTCGCCGTCGTCGCGACCGACGCCGCCCTCACCAAGGTGCAGTGCCGCAAGCTCGCCGAGGTGAGCCACGACGGACTCGCGCGGGCCCTCTCACCGGTGCACACGGCATACGACGGGGATGCGGTGTTCGCGCTCGCCACCGGCGACGTCGAGGCGCCCGACGAGCTCGACCTCGTGCGGGTGCAGGCGGTCGCGGCCGAGTGCCTCACGCGGGCCATCGGGCACGCCATGCTCGCCACGACATCGGTGGACCGCACCGCCGACGGTGGGCTCGCGCTCGCCTCGTGGCGGGACTGCCTCACCTGAGGCGTCGCCGGGGCAGCCGTCAGCCGAAGTGACGGATCATGAACTCGGTGTCGACGTCCTGGCCGCCCGTGGGGTCCGGCGGGAGCGTCGTCTCGACCGAGACCACCATCTCCTCGGGTCGAACGCGCGGCAGGTCGACGTGGACCCGCTGCTCGAGGTCCTTCTGGCTGTCGGTCATCGCGCCCCTCCCGGCGTCCACTGGTCGCACCAGTGTGACGCAGGGACGTCAGCGCGAGGAGTAGTTCGGCGCCTCGACGATGCCGGCGATGTCGTGCGGGTGGCTCTCCTTGAGGCCCGCCGTCGTGATGCGCACGAAGCGGCCGCGCTCCTTGAGCTCGGGGATGGTGCGCGCCCCGACGTAGAACATCGACTGGTGCAGGCCGCCGGTGAGCTGGTGGACGACGGCGCCGAGCGGACCGCGGAACGGCACGCGCCCCTCGATGCCCTCGGGCACGAGCTCGTCGTCGCTGACGACGTCGGCCTGGAAGTAGCGGTCCTTGGAGTAGGACTTCTTGCCGCGCGAGGCCATCGCGCCGAGCGAGCCCATGCCCCGGTAGACCTTGAACTGCTTGCCCCCGACGAAGACGAGCTCACCCGGGGACTCCTCGCAGCCGCCGAAGAGCGACCCGATCATCACGGTGTCGGCGCCGGCGACGAGGGCCTTGGCGATGTCGCCGGAGTGCTGGAGGCCGCCGTCGCCCACGATCGGGACGCCCGCGGGACGGCAGGCGAGGGACGCCTCGTAGATCGCGGTGACCTGTGGGACACCGACGCCGGCGACGACGCGGGTCGTGCAGATCGACCCCGGGCCGACGCCGACCTTGACGCCGTCGGCGCCCGCGTCGACGAGCGCCTGCGCGCCCTCGCGGGTGGCGACGTTGCCGGCGAGGACCTGCACGTGGCGGGTCGCCGGGTCGCTCTTGAGCCGGCGGATCATGTCGAGCATGAGGCGGGCGTGGCCGTTGGCGACGTCGGGGACGAGGACGTCGACACCCGCGTCGACGAGGGTGGTGGCGCGCTCCCACGCGTCGCCGAAGTAGCCGATGGCGGCACCGACGAGCAGGCGGCCCGAGGCGTCCTTGCTCGCGTGGGGGTACTGCTCGGACTTGACGAAGTCCTTGACGGTGATGAGGCCGGTGAGGCGGCCCTGCGCGTCGACGAGCGGCAGCCGCTCGCGCTTGTGCTGGCGCAGCAGGCTCGTCGCCTCCTCGGAGCTGATGTCCTCGGAGCCGGTGATGAGCGGCTGGTGGGTCATGACGTCGCGCACGAGCGTCGTGGCCCACTCGGCGACCGGCGTGAAGCGGAGGTCGCGGTTGGTGACGATGCCGAGGAGGTGCATCTCGGGGTCGACGACCGGCAGGCCGGAGACGCGGTAGCGGCCGCACCGCTCGTCGAGCTCCTCGAGGGTGGCGTCGGGCCCGATCGTCACGGGGTTGGAGATGCGACCGGTCTGGGTGCGCTTGACGAGGTCGACCTGGTAGGCCTGGTCCTCGATCGAGAGGTTGCGGTGCAGGATCCCGAGGCCGCCCTGGCGGGCCATCGCGATCGCCATGCGTGCCTCGGTGACGGTGTCCATGGCCGCCGAGACGAGCGGCACCCGCAGGCTGATCTCGCGGGTGAGGCGCGAGGTCGTGTCGACCTCGCTCGGGATGACGTCGGTCTCGCCGGGCTGGAGCAGCACGTCGTCGTAGGTGAGACCCAGCTGGGCGAAGGGGGCCGGGAGCGCCGGCTGCGCGGCCTCCGCGGGAGCCGTCACCGAGGGCGACGGGGAAGGGGTGGGCGCCGGCGCCGGAACGGCGGGCTCGGCCTCGAGGTGGGTGGGGCGGTCGACACCAAGGCTCATCCACCAAGTCTAGGGCAGGCCGGGCGGGGCTCCGAACCGGCGCCCGGTCACGTGCCTCGCGCTGCAGAACACGACGGGGGCGGCACCGCGTTGGCGACGACTGACCTGCGAGGTCACGTCCGGGTGGCGGACTTTGCCAAATTCTTACTCGGGCCAGACCCTCGTCTTGCCTTGTCGTTCCTAGCCTGACACTGCCCACGAGGGGTGTGGAGACGACCAGGTCGCCGGCTCGGCGGCGACGATGGACAGGAGGGGACATGACCGACATCGCACGACTTCCCAAGCCGACTCTCGACGTCTGGGAGTGGCAGTTCGAAGGTCACTGCCGTCAGGTGAGCCCCGAGGTCTTCTTCCACCCCGAAGGCGAGCGCGGCAACCAGCGGCGCAGCCGTGACGACCGCGCCAAGGCGGTGTGCGACTCGTGCCCGGTGCTGCGCCGGTGCCGCGAGCACGCCCTCGCCTCGCGCGAGCCCTACGGGGTCTGGGGCGGCATGACCGAGGACGAGCGGATCCGCATCCTCAACCAACGTGAGCTCGCGAGCTGACCGCCCTCGCCGCGAGTGATCGAACCGCCGGGTGGCTGGGAGTGACCAGGGACACTCCCAACCATCCGGCACACGGGCCGGGTGGCTGGGACGGATCAGGGTGTGATGTCCCAGCCACTCGCGCAGCCCGAGCCCGAGGCCCCGTCCGTGCGGACGGGGCCTCGGTGCGTCCGGGGCCGGTGCCGGTGCCGGTGCCGGAGCGTCACGAGAGCAGGAAGTCCACGCCCGCCGCGGCGTGGATCGCGGTCGTGTCATAGAGCGGCACCGCACTGTCGTCCGCGCCGACGAGCAGCGAGATCTCGGTGCAGCCGAGGATGACCGCCTGGGCGCCACGCTGCACGAGCGAGGCGATGACCTCGCGGTAGGTCTCGCGCGAGTCGTCGCGCACGACGTCGAGGCAGAGCTCGTCGTAGATGATCCGGTGCACCTCGGCGCGCTGCTGCTCGTCCGGCACGAGGACGTCGAGCCCTCGGCCCTCGAGGCGGCCGGTGTAGAAGTCCTGCTCCATCGTGAAGGCCGTGGCCAACAGGCCGACCCGCTCCAGGCCGTCGGCGGCGATGGCGTCCGCGGTCGCGTCGGCGATGTGGAGCAGCGGTATGCCGCAGGCCTGCTCGAGCTCGCCGGCCACCTTGTGCATCGTGTTGGTCGCGAGCAGCAGCGCCTCCGCCCCGCCCGCCTCGAGGCCGCGGGCCGCCTCGGCGAGGGTTGTGAGGGTCGCGTCCCAGTCACCGTCGTGCTGGGCCTGCGCGACGGGTGCGAAGTCGACGCTGTGCACGAGCAGCCGCGCGGAGTGCAGGCCGCCGAGCCGTTCCGCGATGCCACGGTTGAGCATCCGGTAGTAGCTCTCCGTGCTCGTCCAGCTCATCCCGCCGAGGACACCCAGCATGCGCATGCGTCGCACCCTAGGCCACGGGCCTGCACGCCTATCCTTGGCGAGTGAGCACCACCGAGATCCCCATCGCCGGCGAGAGCATCCGCCTCGGCCAGCTCCTCAAGTTCGCCTCCGTCGTCGAGGACGGCGCCGACGCCCGGGCCGTCATCGAGGCAGGCGAGGTCGAGGTCAACGGCGAGGTCGACACCCGGCGCGGTCGCCAGGTGCGCCCGGGCGACACGGTGACCTACGCCGGCGAGACGTTCGCCGTCGTCGCCGAGGCCTAGCTCCCGGTCAGGCGCGCGGCGCAACGAAGGGGACGAGCACCTCGTCGACGAGCTCGACCACGAGGTCGTCGTCGATGGGGTCGCCGCTGACGAGGAGCCGGTGCCACAGCACGCTCTGCCCCAGCTCGCGAGCGATGTGGACCGGCACGTCGGCGCGCACATCGCCGCGCTCGACTCCACGCTCGAGCAGCTCGGCCATCTGCGCCTTGCGGTAGCCGATGAGATCACGCGACAGCGTCTCGGCCAGCTGCTCGTCCTGCACCGCGGCGGCGACGACCCCGCGCAGCAACGCGGACTGCGGCCCCGTGAAGAGCGCTGCCCAGCCGCGCAGGACCGCGAGCATGTCGCCCCGGTAGCTGCCGGTGTCCTCATGCGGGATCGCGGCCCGCGCCATGCCGACGAGGGTGTCGCGCAGCAGCGCTCGGCTGTCCGGCCAACGACGGTAGAGCACAGCCTTGCTCGTCCGGGCGGCCGCGGCCACCGCCTCCATCGTCACGGCGGCCGGGCCCCCGGCACCGAGGATCTCGAGTGTGGCCGCGCGGATGGCGTCGTCCAGCTCGGCCCCGCGTCGTCGTGTCGCCACGCCACCTCCCGAAGAGTCACGGGCGCCGAAGAAACGCTTGCGTTTCTTGCCGACCGGTCCTACCGTCGAAGGACAAGAAACGCCACCGTACCCTATGGAGCCCGTCATGACCCTCCCCGTGCTCTACCCGCTCCGGTCCACGAGCTCGGCGACGGTGCGCCTCACCGAAGCCCCCCATGGTCGCCGCCGGATCACCATCGACCACCGCCCCCTGGCCGGTGTGACCTCGGTGATGCTGCTCGACTGGTTCACCCACCTCGAGGGCACGCTCTCCTACGGCGGGCAGACCGTCCCGCGCTACCTCGCCTGGCACCCGCTCGACCACATCCGGTGGGAGCTCGCCCGACCCGCACCCGGCGGCGGAGCGGCCGAGGGCGCGCGCTTCCGGATCGTCGAGGCGTTCGGCGGGGACCCGGCATACAGGATCGACATCGTCGACCGCGTCGAGAAGCTCGACGAGACCGGCATCCGGCTCGTCACACGGATCGCCGGCGTCGTCGTCGTCATGCTCGAGCACACGTGGTCGGCCTGCGACGAGGGCACGCACTACGTCTCCGTCATGGACCTCGGCGCACGCAGCGCCGTCATGCGACCGGTCAACGTCGTCCTGCGGCGCCGCTTCCCCGACGACATGGCGCGCGCCTGGGTCCGTCACAACATCGAGGAGGTGGGGCAGCTCGAGCACCTGCTGCCCCGCCTGGCATCCGCTGGCGTGGACGCTGGAGCGACCGCCTAACCGTCGACGCGCGGTGGCATGCAGCGGATGAGCGTGACGTCGCCGGCCACCGTGACGTCGCCCGCGCTGTGCGGCACGAGCAGCACGTCCCCGGCGGCCACCTCGCGCGTCCCCTGACTCGTCGTCAGGCTGCCTGACCCGCTCACGACCACCGTGGCGGCGTATGCCGCGTCGACCGTGACGTCGCCTGTCACCGGCCGCACGACCTCAGCGCAGAAGTAGGGGCTGGCCTCGTCGGGGAGGGCCGGACCGGAGCCCTCGACGTCGCTCCACCGGCGACGCAGCGACGCCAGCCGCTCCCGGCCCACGGGACCGTGGTCGACGCTGCGCAGGGCCAGCGGCCGGTCGAGGCCGAGGAAGGCGTGGTCGAGCTCGAGGCCGAAGCGCTCGTGCTCGAGCATGACGGAGAAGTCGGTCGGCTCCTGGAGCTCGAGGATGAGGACACCCTCGCCGATCGCATGGGGCTGGCCGGCCGGCACGAGGACGGCGTCACCGGCAGTGACCTCGATGGGGTTGAGCGCGGCGAGGAGCCTCTCGTCCTGCGCATCGACGAGGGTGGCGAGGTCGTCGTCGGAGAGCTCGTCGCGGAAGCCGACCCACACCGTCGCACCCGGCTCGGCGACGAGAACGATCCAGGCCTCGGTCTTGCCGTGGTCGCAGTCGAGGTGGGCCGTGGCGAACTCGCGGCTCGGGTGCGAGTGCACCGGGAGCCGCTCGCCGCTGTCGAGGAGCTTGGTGAGGAGGTTGGGGTCGCCGCCGAAGCGTGCGACGTGCGCCTCGCCGAACCAGCCCGCGGCGTCGGCCGCGAGGGCGTCGGGCAGCTCGGTGCCACCCTCGAGGGTCGTCACTCCCCCGCCACCCTCGGCGAAGAGCCGGGCCGTGGAGCCGACCCAGTCCTCCGGACGGTAGCCGTCGAAGTCGGCGGGGACGTCGAGCCCGCGGAAGGCGAGGATGCGCTCGCCACCGCGGTAGAAGCGGCGCGGGGTGTTGAGGGCGAGTGCGGCGGTGGCGGCCGAGGTCGCGGCGGGGCCGGCTGAAGCCGCGGGTGCCGCGGGTGCCGTCACCAGCGTGGTCGCGTCGGGCGTCGGGGGCGAGGCGGTGGCCGCGCTCGTCGAGGTGTCGGTCATGGGAGAGCCTTCCGTGCTCGGATGGATGCGGGGAGCCGGCCGGACTCCCTCACGAGGAGTCGGGTGGGCATGACCACCGTCTGGGCGGGCGACTCGTCGCCGAGGAGCCGCGCGAAGAGCTGGAGCACGGCCTTCTGCCCGATCGAGGCGGGGTCCTGGTGGATGACGGTCACCGAGGGGACGATGAGGTCGGCGAGCTCGAAGTCGTCGTAGCCGACGAGGCCGAGCTCGACGCCGACCTGTCGCATCGCGTGGAGCGCGGCGAGGGTCACCCGGTTGTTGCCGGTGATGACGGCGGTGATCGGCGTGCGCTCGCGCGACCACGCCTCGAAGCGGGCGCCGAGCGACTCGACCGTGTGCGGTCCCATGGCGATGCGGGTGTCGCCCGGGAGCCCGAGGGCGTCGTGGATGGCGACGAAGGCCTCGCGCCGCTGGCGCGCGGTCCAGAACTCGGCGTCGTCACCGAGGAAGGCGATGCGACGGTGGCCGTTGGCGACGAGGTGCTCGACGGCGCTGCGGACACCCCCGGGGTTGTCGCTGATCACGGTGTCGCACGGCTCGCCGCGCACCGGTCGGTCGACGTAGACGATCGGGGTGCCGCTCGCCGCGACCGTCGGGTCGGTGGCGGGCCGCTCGCCCGCAGGCACGACGACGAGGCCGTCGACGCGGCGGTTGATGAGCCCCTCGAGGACGACGCGCTCGCGCGTCGGCGACCCCTCGGCCGACGCGGTGATGAGCTGGTGCTGGCGGACGCGGGCCTCGCGCTCGACGGCGGCGCCGATCTGCGAGTAGAAGGGGTTGGCCAGGTCCTCGACGACGAGCGCGATGGTCTGGGTGCGCCCCTGGCGCAGGATGCGGGCGCCGTCGTGGCGCATGAAGCCGATGCGGTCGATGACCCCGCGGACGCGCAGCTCGGTGTCGCGTCGCACCCCCGGCTCACGGTTGACGACACGCGAGACCGTCTTCACGGAGACGTGGGCCTCGGCCGCGACGTCCGCCATCGTCGGTCTCGCCGATGTCCGCTTGCCTGACAACGCTGTCACAAGGTCGATCACACCAAAAGACATGAGCCGAGGCAACGTGGACCGAGCAAGCCACGCCTGGGCAGCACGTCCTTGTCCGATCGACTGTCCTCACCGGACAAAGGTGGGATCTGGGATTGCGGGGTGGACGGCATACCGAGAGGGTCGTGAGGACGTCGGTCAAGGGTGACCGACCCTGCGTGGGCGACGAGCCCGGAGGAAACATGCGCCTGACGAACGCCATCCCACGAGGGCTGACAGCCGGGGCCCTGGCCCTCGCGGTCGGCACCGCGACCGCCGCGGGAGCCGTGGCCGCCACACCACCGACGGCAGACCAGGCCGCCGCAGCCGCACCCGAGGGTGCCGCCTGGTCGACGTCCTTCGAGACCGGCCAGCCCCAGCCGCTCGTCTCGACCGTCGAGGTCGACGAGTCCGGCCCGCGCCAGCAGAACGTCACCGGCGGCGTCGCCTCCGACGGCAGCCTGCTCGGCTCGGTCACCGGCATCACCGCGAGCGCCGAGAACCCGCCGGGTGAGGTGGCGTCCAACCTCACCGATGCCAACGCGGACACCAAGTGGCTCGCGTTCGCGACGACCGGCTGGGTCCGCTACCAGCTGTCCGCGCCCAAGCGCGCGCTGACGTGGTCGCTGACCTCCGGCAACGACGCCCCCGAGCGCGACCCCAAGGACGTCACGCTGCGCGGCTCGACCGACGGCACGACGTGGACCGACATCGACCGTCGCACCGGCCTCGCGTTCTCCTCTCGCGGGCAGAAGCAGACCTTCACCGTGCCGACGCCGGGCGACTTCTCCTACTACCGGCTCGACGTCACCGCCAACAACGGCGGCCCGATCGTCCAGCTCGCCGACTGGGGCCTCTTCGGCGACGTCGACTCCTCCGAGCCCGAGATCGCGCCCATGGTCTCGACCGTCGGCTCCGGCCCGCGCTCGGGCTTCAACATCAAGTCGCTCGTCGGGTGGACCGGCGTGAAGTCGCTGCGCTACGGCGGCTCGCACACCGCCGCCGGGCGGGGCTTCGCCTGGAACCGCCTCTTCGACGTCGACGTGCCCGTGGGTGAGCGCTCACGCCTGACCTACAAGATCTTCCCGGACATGGTCGCGGGCAACCTGACCTACCCGTCGACCTACACCGCCGTCGACCTCCGCTTCACCGACGGCACGTTCCTCTCCGGCCTCGGCGCCAAGGACATGCACGGCACGTCCTCCTCGCCCAACGGGCAGGGCGTCGGCAAGATCCTCTACGCCAACCAGTGGAACTCGGTCCAGGTCGACCTCGGGCCCAAGGCCGCCGGCAAGACGATCGACGCGATCCTCCTGGGCTACGACAACACCGCGGACCCGACGAAGGAGACGACCTTCGGCGGCTTCGTCGACGACATCGAGGTCGACCCCTCCCCCGCCGCCATCGACCGCTCCAGCCCGACGTATGCCGTCGACATCCGTCGCGGGACCAACTCCTCCGGTTCGTTCTCGCGCGGCAACAACCTGCCGATCAGCGCCGTCCCCAACGGCTTCACCTTCTTCACCCCGGTGACGAACGCGAACAGCCAGACGTGGCAGTACGACTACCAGGCCGGCAACAACGCGCAGAACCGCCCGACGCTCCAGGGACTCGGCATCTCGCACGAGCCGTCACCCTGGATGGGTGACCGCAACCAGATGTCGGTCATGCCCTCGATCACGCAGGGCGTCCCCACCGGCAGCGCGAGCGGCCGGGCCATCCCCTTCGACCACGACGACGAGGTCGCCCGTCCGGACCACTACCGGGTCCACCTCGACGGCGGCATCATCGCCGAGACGGCCCCGGCCGACCACGGTGGCGTGTGGCGCTTCACCTTCCCCGAGAGCGCCCCGACCGGCAGCCTCGTCGTCGACACCGTCGACAACAACGGCTCGTTCACGGTCGACCCCGCCACCGGCACGATGACCGGCTGGGTCGACAACGGCAGTGGCCTGTCCGTCGGTCGCAGCCGGATGTTCGTCCACGGCACGTTCGACCGCCCGGCGAAGGCTGCCGGCACCGCGCCCAACGGCCACACCGGCACCCGCTACGCGACGTTCGACACGACGAGCGACCGTGACGTCGAGCTGCGCATCGCCACGTCCTTCATCTCGCTCGACCAGGCCAAGCGCAACTCCGAGCTCGAGCTCACCGGACGGACGTTCAACGACGTCCAGGGCGACGCGAAGGCCAAGTGGGACGAGCGCCTGCGGGTCGTCGAGGTCGAGGGCGCGAGCGACGACGAGGTCCGCACGCTCTACTCGAACCTCTACCGGCTCAACCTCTACCCGAACAGCCAGTTCGAGAACACCGGCACCGCCTCGGCGCCGCGCTACCAGTACGCCAGCCCGGTGTCGCCGAAGTCCGGCAGCGCCACGGCCACGACGACCAACGCCGCCATCAAGGACGGCAAGATCTACGTCAACAACGGCTTCTGGGACACCTACCGGACCGTGTGGCCGGCCTACTCCCTCCTCTACCCGGAGGTGGCGGCCGAGATCGCCGACGGCTTCGTCCAGCAGTACCGCGACGGTGGCTGGGTGGCCCGTTGGTCCTCGCCCGGTTACGCCGACCTCATGACGGGCACGAGCTCGGACGTCTCGTTCGCCGACGCGTTCGTCAAGGGCGTCGCCCTGCCGGACAAGCTCGGCACCTACGACGCCGCCCTGCGCAACGCGACCGTCCTCCCGCCGAGCTCGGGCGTGGGCCGCAAGGGCCTCGCCACGTCGCAGTTCCTCGGGTTCACCCCCGACAGCACGCACGAGAGCGTGTCGTGGGGCCTCGAGGGCATGATCAACGACTTCGGCATCGGCAACCAGGCCGCCAAGCTCGCGACCGACCCCTCGGTCCCGGCCGCGCGCAAGGCCACGCTCCAGGAGGAGTCCGAGTACTTCCTCAAGCGGGCCACCGACTACACCAACCACTTCGACCCCAAGACCGGCTTCCTCCGGGTCCGTCAGGCCAACGGCGAGTTCGCACCGAACTTCGACCCCGAGGTCTGGGGCGGTGGCTACACCGAGACGAACGGCTGGAACTTCGCCTTCCACGCACCGCAGGACGGCAACGGCCTGGCCAACCTCCTCGGTGGCCGTGAGGCGATGGCGAAGAAGCTCGACACCTTCTTCACGACCCCCGAGACCGGCACGAAGCCGGGCAGCTACGGCGGCATCATCCACGAGATCATCGAGGCGCGTGACGTCCGGATGGGCATGTTCGGGATGAGCAACCAGGTCTCGCACCACATCCCGTACATGTACAACTACACGGGCAAGCAGTACCGCACGGCCGAGAAGGTGCGCGAGATCCTGCGTCGCCTCTACGTCGGCAGCGAGATCGGCCAGGGCTACCCCGGCGACGAGGACAACGGCGAGCAGTCGGCCTGGAACACCCTCTCCTCGCTCGGCATCTACCCGCTCCAGGTCGGTTCCGCGCAGTGGGCCGTGGGTTCGCCGAAGTTCACGAAGATGACCGTCCACCGCACGCAGGGCGACCTCGTCGTCAACGCGCCGAACAACTCGGACGAGAACATCTACGTCCAGAAGGTCACCATCAACGGTGAGGGCCACAAGGACGTCTCGATCCCGCACAGCAAGATCGCGGGCGCGACGACGATCGACTTCGCCATGGGCTCGACGCCGTCGGACTACGGCAGCAAGCCCAACGCCGCTCCCCCGTCGCTCACCAAGGGGGACGCCAAGCCGGCTCCCCTGCGTGACGCCACGGGTCCGGGTCGCGGCACGGCGACGGCACCGGGTGCGGCCAGCACGGCGGCGCTCTTCGACAACAGCTCGACGACGTCGACGACGTTCGCCTCGGCGACGCCCACCGTCACCTACACCCTCTCGGGCATCGGCCAGCGCGCCACCTTCTACACCCTCACCAACGGGGCCGCCGCCGGCGAGCCCACCGCGTGGCGGGTCGAGGGCCAGCGCAACGGCACCTGGGAGACCATCGACACCCGGAGCAACCAGGCCTTCACCTGGCGGACGCAGACGCGGCCGTTCAAGGTCGCCGCTCCGGGGACCTACACGGCATACCGCCTCGTCGTCACGGCGAGCAACGGGACGCCGACCCTGTCGGAGGTCGAGTTCCTCACCGACGGCTCGCACGCGGAGAACACCGGCATCAAGGTGAGCCCGTCGACCGAGCTCGAGGCCGTCGAGGGACAGGCCGTGAGCGGCCCCGTCGCCACCTTCTCCGGTGGCAAGGGCACGAGCGCGGACGCCTACACCGCCACCATCGCGTGGGGTGACGGCACGAGCTCCGCCGGCACCATCACCGCCGGCGAGCTCGGCTCCTACACCGTCCGCGGCGAGCACACCTACGCCGACCCCGGCTACTACGAGACCGTCGTGACGGTCAAGGACGCCAAGGGCAGCGCCACCGGCACGGGCGGGGCGACGATCCACCAGGCCGTCGTGCCGTCCTACGCCTCCGGGTTCAACCTCGTGTGCATCGGCGACCCGGGCCAGGAGGTCCCGTGCGACGGCGGCCAGGCCGGCGTCTCGCGTCCGGCCCTCGCCGAGGCGGGTGCGTCCCCGGGCCGGCTCCTCACGGTCCCGGGCAGCGACCTGCGGTTCTCGATGCCGGCGATCCCGGCCGGCCAGAAGGACAACGCCACGGGTGCGGGCCAGACCCTCCCCGTGACGCTGGCCCCGGGCGCGACGAAGCTGAGCCTCATCGGCACGGCCACGCAGAAGGACCAGGACACGACCGGGACGGTGACGTTCACGGACGGGACGAGCACGGCATACAAGATCCAGTACGGAGACTGGTGCGGCTCGGCGAAGTTCGGCAACACCATCGCGGTCGAGATGACGTCCCGGCTCAACGGCACGAGCACGGACGGCTGCCACCTCAAGCTGTTCGCGACCGCGCCGCTGACGATCCCCGCCGGCAAGACCGTCCAGTCGGTGACCCTGCCGACGCAGACGGGCGACCCGCGCAGCGCCGGGCGGATCCACGTGTTCTCGGTCGCCGACAACGGCACGCCGCTCACGGTCGCCCCCGCGACCGGTGCGACGGCCAAGGCCGGCACCGCGTCCACGGTCACGCTCGGGAAGGTCTCGGGCGGCGTCCCCGCCGAGGGCGGCTACACCGCACGCGTGGCGTGGGGTGACGGCAGCGCCACGACCGACGGTGTCGTCACCGTCGCGGCCGACGGGACCGCCACCCTGAGCGGCTCCCACACGTGGGCCACGGCCGGGACCTACACGGTGCGGGTGCTCGTCGGCGACAGCCGCAGCGACACCCTCGCCACGGTGACCGTCACGGTCACCTGAGGCCGGTCACCCCGAGTGTCGGGGATCCGGGCCCACGCCCTCGCGGGTGGGTCCGGATCCCCGACACCGGATCAGATGAGAAACGCGTATGCCGCGTGCGTCCCCGGAGGGAGGCACGCGGCATACGCGTTGTTCTGGGCTGGTGCAGAGACGCGGATGCCGCGCCCTCCCCCTGTACGGGAGGACGCGGCATCCGTGGTGGTGCGGGAGGAGAGCCTCAGTGCGAGTGGCCGTGGCCACCGGCGGCAGGGGCCGGCTCCTCCTCCTTCTTCTCGACGACGAGCGTGTCGGTGGTGAGGACCATCGACGCGATCGAGGCGGCGTTGCGCAGGGCGGAGCGGGTGACCTTGACCGGGTCGATGACGCCGGCCTTGACGAGGTCCTCGTACTCGCCCGTGGCGGCGTTGAGGCCCTGGCCGGCCTCGAGCTCGGAGACCTTGGCGACGGCGACGTAGCCCTGAAGTCCCGCGTTCTCGGCGATCCACCGCAGCGGCTCGGCGGCGGCCTTCTGCACGATGGCGGCGCCGACCTTCTCGTCACCCTCGAGGCCGAGCGTGTCGATGACCTTGACGGCCTGGATGAGGGCCGAGCCGCCACCGGCGACGATGCCCTCCTCGATGGCCGCGCGGGTCGCCGAGATGGCGTCCTCGATGCGGTGCTTCTTCTCCTTGAGCTCGACCTCGGTGTGGGCACCGACCTTGATGACGCAGACGCCACCGGCGAGCTTGGCGAGGCGCTCCTGAAGCTTCTCGCGGTCCCAGTCGGAGTCGGTGCGCTCGATCTCGGCCTTGATCTGGTTGACCCGGCCCTCGACCTCGGTCGCGTCACCGGCGCCGTCGATGATCGTCGTGTTGTCCTTCGTCACGACGACGCGGCGGGCCTGGCCGAGCACGGTGAGGTCGGCCTGGTCGAGCTTGAGCCCGACCTCCTCGGCGATGACCTGGCCACCGGTGAGGACGGCCATGTCCTGCAGCATCGCCTTGCGGCGGTCGCCGAAGCCGGGCGCCTTGACGGCGACGACGTTGAACGTGCCGCGGATCTTGTTGACGACGAGCGTCGAGAGGGCCTCGCCGTCGACGTCCTCGGCGATGATGACGAGCGGCTTGCCGGCTTGGACGACCTTCTCGAGGACCGGAAGGACGTCGGCGATGGCCGAGATCTTGCCCTGGTTGATGAGGACGTAGGCATCCTCGAGGACGGCCTCCATGCGCTCGGCGTCGCTGATGAAGTACGGGGAGATGTAGCCCTTGTCGAACTGCATGCCCTCGGTGAACTCGAGCTCGGTGGCGGCGGTCGAGGACTCCTCAACGGTGATGACGCCGTCCTTGCCGACCTTGTCGAAGGCGTCGGCGATCGTCGCGCCGATCTCCTTGTCCTGGGCGGACAGCGAGGCGACGGAAGCGATCTCGTCCTTGCCGTCGACGTCGCGCGCGGTCTCGAGGAGACGCTCGGAGACGGCCTCGACGGCCTTGTCCATGCCGCGCTTGAGGCCGGCCGGGGCCGCACCCGCGGTGACGTTGCGCAGGCCCTCGCGGACCATCGCCTGGGCGAGGACGGTCGCGGTCGTCGTGCCGTCACCGGCGACGTCGTTGGTCTTGGTCGCGACCTCCTTGGCGAGCTGGGCGCCGAGGTTCTCGTAGGCGTCCTCGAGCTCGACCTCGCGGGCGATCGTGACGCCGTCGTTCGTGATCGTGGGGGCGCCCCACTTCTTGTCGATGACGACGTTGCGGCCCTTGGGGCCGAGCGTCACCTTGACGGCGTTGGCGAGGGCGTCGACGCCCCGCTCGAGCGCCTTGCGGGCGGAGTCGTTGAACTCCAGTTCCTTGGCCATGGATGTCCTTCGCTAGTCAGTGGACCGTCAGGGCAGCAGGCGTGCCGCCGCGGTGCCGTGGTGGTGATGCGCGTATGCCGTGGGCGCACCGTGGGAGGTGAGCCCACGGCATACGTGGTGGTTCAGGTGGTGAGCCGCGGGCTCACTCAGCCGACGACCGCGAGGATGTCGCGGGCGCTCAGGATGAGGTACTCCTGGCCGCCGTGCTTGACCTCGGTGCCGCCGTACTTGCTGTAGATGACGCGGTCGCCGACGGTGACGTCGAGCGGGACGCGGTTGCCGTTGTCGTCGATGCGACCGGGGCCGACCGCGAGGACCTCGCCCTCCTGGGGCTTCTCCTTCGCGGTGTCCGGGATGACGAGACCGGACGCCGTGGTCTGCTCGGCCTCGAGCGACTTGATGACGATGCGGTCCTCGAGCGGCTTGATGGAAACCGACACTGTGTGACCTCCCCTTTGGGATGAGTCGAAGGTGGACAAATGCAGTTCGTGCGCTGCCGGGTTGATGGCCCGCCTCGCCGTCGCGGGGGTCGAGTCGGTCCGCCGTGCGCTGGCACTCACCTGGGGCGAGTGCCAATGAGCCAAATCTAGGTCTGCGCTGGCACTCGGTCAACTCGAGTGCCAGAACTGGTGGGCCGTGTTCGCGCAGGGCAGACGGGGCCGAGGACGTGGCGGAGGACGCGGTGGAGGACGCGATGGAGGATGCGCCCGAGGAGGCATCGGCGAAAGGCGGTTGCGGCGGCGCGACCGCGAGCGCGAGGGTTCGGGCATGGACGCACCCGACCCCGCCACCCTCCTCGCCGCCTACGACGCGCAGCTGCGCCGCGACGGCGAGGTCTACCCCGCGACGAGCGTGACGCCCCTCGGTCCCCTGCTCCTCGCGACGTTCGGGGCGACCCGTGGCTTCATCACCTATGCGACGCTCGCGACCGAGGAGGGCCCCGCGACGCCCGAGTCGGTGCGGGCGCTCGTCGAGGGAGCGCTCGAGCACTACCGGGCGCAGGCCGCCATCCGACAGGTCGAGTGGAAGACCCGCGGGCACGACCACGCACCCGGGCTCCACGAGGCACTCCTGGCCGCCGGCTTCGTGCCCGAGGAGCCCGAGTCGGTGATGATCGGTGACGCCGAGCTGCTGGCCCTCGACGTCGCCCTGCCCGAGGGCGTGGCGGTGCGCCGGGTCCACGACGAGGCGGACGTGCGCCGCATGATGCGGGTCGCCGGCGAGATCTTCGGCGACGACGACGAGACGGTGCAGGCGATGTCAGAGGAGCTGCTCGACCGCATGCGCTCCGGCGACCCCGTCGAGCTGTGGGTGGCCGAGGCCGACGGCGAGATCGTCAGCACGGGTCGGCTCGAGCCGGTCGAGGGCACCGAGTTCGCTGGGGTGTGGGGCGGCGCCACGCGTGTCGACATGCGTGGGCGCGGCATCTACCGGGCGCTCACCGCCGCCCGGGCTCGTTCGGCGATCGCGCACGGCAAGCGCTGGGTCAACAGCGACTCGACCGAGTTCTCCCGGCCGATCCTCGAGCGCTCGGGCCTGCTCAAGGTCACGACCACGACGCCATATCTATGGAAGCGGTGACAAGAGAACTAGTCATGCGTCACTCTGGTGCATATGCGCCTCACGCACCTCGTCGTCGCCGGCCTCTCGGCCCTCCTCGTCTCGGCCACCTCCGCAGCCCCCGCCTCCGCGGCCGGTTCGGGCGGCGGCTCGACCCCCCGGACGCCGATCACGACCAACGCCCAGCGGTCGACCCCGACGACGCTGCCGGAGCCGTCGACGAGCGCTGACCCAGCTGTCCCCCTGGCCGGACGCGGCTTCGGACACGGTCGCGGGATGTCGCAGTGGGGCGCCCTCGGCGCGGCCCAGCAGGGCTTGACGGTCTCGCAGATCCTCGCCTTCTACTACCCGAACACGACGGTGGGCCAGATCGGCAACCCGACGATCCGGGTGCGCCTCACCGAGATGCTCGGGCGGACGACGCAGGTGCGCGCCGAGACCGGGCTCACCCTCACCGACGGCACGTGCACGGCGGCGCTCACCCGCACCGGCGCGACGTCGTGGCGGGTCCTGCGCAGCAACGGCCAGTGGCAGGTCCAGGGCTACTGGACGAACGCGACGGGCACGGCGGGCTGGTGGGCCTTCCCGACCGCGTGCACCGGTTTCGCGACGGCGTCCGGCCTCATGTTCGTCGGTGACGGGTCGCTGGCGAGCTCCGACCTCACCCTCGTGACCCCGAACGGCGACCGCCGGTATGCCGGTGGCCTGCGGGCGACGATCGACAACCGGCCGGGCGTCGGCCAGGTCGCGACCGTCAACCACCTCGCGCTCGACCGCTACCTGCAGGCGGTCGTCCCGGCCGAGATGCCCGGCTCCTGGCACATCGAGGCGCTCAAGTCCCAGTCCGTCGCGGCCCGCTCGTATGCCGCGGCCCGGCTCGGCAGCACCTACAGCAGCGACATCTGCGACACGACGACGTGCCAGGTCTACCCCGGCCTCACGACGTCCTACCCGCCCACGACGACGAGCAACTCGGCCGTCGCGGCCACGAGCGGCCAGGTGCTGCGCTACGGCACCGCCGTGGCAATGACCGAGTTCGGCTCGACCAACGGCGGCCAGATCACCGGCTCGTCGCTGCCCTACCAGGTCGCCAAGGCCGACCCCTACGACGGGCTCGCCAAGGGCGCGCCCACCGCGTGGTCGACCTCCAACGTGCGCGTGAGCACCCTCAGGGCGCAGTGGCCGACCATCGGCACCTTCCGCTCGATCTCCATCAAGCGTGACGGCAAGGGCACGTGGTTCGGCGGGCGCGCGACCTCGGTGACGCTCACCGGCACGTCGGGCTCGGTGACCGTCGGCGCCGAGACCTTCCGGGGTGCGCTCGGACTCCGCTCGACGTGGTTCGCACCGGTGGGCTCGTCGGTCGGCACCGACTTCGCCGTCAACGGCTTCTCCGACCTGCTCGCGCGTGACGCGTCGGGGACGCTGTGGAACTATCCCTCGACGGGTCGCGGCGGCTTCTTCCCGCGCACCGTGGTGGCCACGAACTTCCCCGCGAGCGCCGAGATCCTCGCCCCCGGCGACTTCTCGGGCGACGGCTACCCCGACCTCCTGACCCGCACGACCTCTGGGGACCTCGTGGTCCACCGCGGCAACGGCGCCGGCAAGATCGCCTCGAGCGTGGTCGTGAGCGGGGGATGGCAGATCTTCAACCTCGTCGTCGCCCCCGGCGACCTCGACGGCAACGGGACGTCGGACCTGCTCGCCCGCGACAGTGCCGGCACGCTCTGGCTCTACCGCTCGAACGGCCAGGGCGCCTTCTCGTCCCGCACGAGCCTCGGCGGCGGCTGGCAGGCCTACCGCGAGCTCGAGGCGGTCGGCGACTACGACCGCGACGGCGGAACCGACCTCGTCGGCGTCACCAGCGCCGGCACCCTCACCCTGCTGCGCTTCTCGTCCTCGGGCACCTTCCTGGGCTCCCGGGCGGTCGGGGCGGGCTGGGGCGCGATGACGGCCCTCACGGGCATGGGAGACGTCAACGGCGACCGGCTTCCCGACCTCGTCGCCCGCGACGGCTCCGGTCGCCTGCACGCCTACCTCGGCAACGGGAGCGGCGGGCACAGCGGCTCGGTCCTGCTCGGTGAGCGCTGGTTCACCATGAGTCTTGCCAGCTGAGCGAGATCCACCTCCGTCCGTTGTCACCGCGCGGTGAGGATCGGGTCGTGGAACGAGGACGGTCCGTGAGGTGAGAAGGTTGGCCAGTGGACGTGAGGGTGGTGAGGGCACTGGCAGCCCCCGATGGGCAGGAGCTGCTGAGGTCTCTTCCTCCCTACGACGACTCGTCCGTCCTCACCCTCCAGAACCGGCTGCGCAGCGCCGGGCACGCGCCCGAGCTCGCCGCCGCGGCCCTGACGCAACAACGCCTCCGGGCCCGCGCGACCGCGAAGTTCGGTGAGTTCGCCGCCGACATGCTCTTCACGCCCGACGGCCTCGAGCAGGCCACCCGTCTCGAGGTGGCCGTCGCGCACGCCCACCGGTTCAGCAGGGCCAGCCTCGCCACCGTGCACGACCTCGGCTGCGGCATCGGCGCGGACTCGGTGACCCTCTCCTCGCTCGGCGTCACCGTGCGCGGCGTCGACTCCGACCCCGTGACCGCCGCCGTCGCCGACGCCAACCTTCGTCCGTGGCCGGACTCCCGCGCCCGACTCGGCCGCGCGGAGGACGTGCACTTCGGCGTCGACCCCGGGCGCAACCGCGTCGGCGCCTGGCTCGACCCGGCTCGGCGGACCCGCGGCGTCGCCGACGTCAACGGCCGCACCCGCCGCACCTTCCGCCTCGGCGACATCTCACCGTCGTGGGCGTTCGTCCAGGAGGTCGCCGCCGCCGTGCCCGCCACAGGGGTCAAGCTGAGCCCGGGCTTCGACCACGCGGCGATCCCCGCCGGGACCGAGGCGCAGTGGACCTCGTGGGCCGGCGACGTCGTCGAGTGCGCCGTCTGGTGGGGACCCCTCGTCATGCGCCGCGGCCGGACGGCACGCGTCATGGGCCCCGACGCGGCGCCCGTCGTCGTCGACGAGTCGATGGCCGAGCCCGTGGCCCGGCTCGCGGGCTCCCTCGACGACGTCGGCGCGTGGCTCCACGACGTCGACAAGGCGGTCATCCGCGCCGGGCTCGTCGGTGCCGTCACCCGTGCCACCGGCGGCATGGAGTCCGACGAGGGCACCGGCTACGTCCTCGCCTCCCGCGACGTCTCGCTCCCCTACACCCGCCGGTATGCCGTCCACGAGGCGATGCCGTTCACCGTCAGGACCCTGCGCTCCTGGCTCCGCACGAACGGCGTCACCGGCCTGACGATCAAGAAGCGGGGCGTCCGGCTCGACGACGAGCAGCTGAGGCGCGACCTCAAGATCGGCGCCAAGGCGGGCGACGGCGAGCAGGCGACGGTCGTGCTCACCCGGGTCGGCGGCTCGCCCGTCGCGCTCGTCGTCTCCCCCGCCTGACGTCCGCCGGCTGACTGCCCGTGGGCGCGGCCACTCCTTGCGGTCGCCTGGGTCGCTTCGGCTGGACCAGCCCTGCCCGTCAGAGGTGCGGGTCGGGCTGCGCCCCCGCGTGCCGCACGGCCGCTGCACCGGCCGCGAGCGCCCGGTCGAGGGCCGTCGACCGGTCGGCGCCGGTCGCGAGGGCAGCCGCGAGTGCACCGCAGAACGCGTCCCCGGCGCCGGTCGTGTCGACGACGTCCTCGGGCGCGACGGCGTGTGCGGGGGCGGTCTCGCCGTCCCACGAGGCTCCGTTGGCGCCGAAGGTGACGAGCAGCGAGCTCGCCACGGCGCCGGACTCAGCCAGGGCGATCATCTCGTGCTCGTTGGCGACGACCGGGTCGGCGAGCGCGACGACGTCGTCCGGGAGGGCGGCATACGGGGCGGTGTTGACGACGACGCGGGCACCACGGTGCGAGGCGCGGCGGACGGCCGAGCAGACGACCGGCAGCGGCACCTCGAGCTGGACGAGGAGGACGTCGCCGGGGCCGAGGTCGTCGACGGCGTCGACCTCGGTGTCGTCGAGGCGGGCGTTGGCGCCGGGGACGACGATGATCGTGTTCTCGCCGCCGTCGTCGACGGCGATGAGCGCGTGGCCGCTCGCCTCGCCGGTGACGACGCGCACGCGGGAGACGTCGACGCCGTGGTTGCGGAGCCGCTCGACGTAGGCCGACCCACCGGCGTCGTCACCGACGCACCCGACCATGGTGACCGGTGCGCCCGCGCGGGCCGCGGCCACCGCCTGGTTGGCGCCCTTGCCACCGGCGAGCTGCTCGAGCCCCTCGCCGAGCAGGGTCTCACCCGGCCGCGGGTGCCGCTCGACGCGGGTGACGAGGTCGACGTTGAGTGATCCGAGCACCATGACCCGGCCCATCAGCGCGCCGCCTTCGTCACGGTGTCGAGCCACAGCGCGGCGACGCGGGGACCATCGATCTCGAGGGCGACGTCGACCTGCGCCTCGGCGAGACCGTGCGGGTCGTGGTCCATGTCGCCGGACCAGTCGCGGGTGTCGACGATCGTGCGGCCGCGCGTCCACGTGCCCGAGAGCTCGACCCGCACGGGGAGCCGCTGCGTCTTCACGGCGTCGGGGTCGAGGAGGATCGCCACCGCGCCGGCATCGCCGATCGTCGCGCTGTCGCTCTCGAAGCGGTGGCTCATGAAGCGCATGAGGCCGGCGGCGAGTGCGCCCGGACCGCGCTCGTCCAGGGCAGCCAGCTCGTCGCACTGGGCGAGCGTGATGCGCGGCTCGTAGAAGACGTCGAGGCCATACATCGTCACCGGCACCCCGTGGTCGGCGCTCGCGTCGAGGACGACGGCGGTGGCCTCCGGGTCGTGGAAGACGTTGAACTCGGCGGACGCCGTGGCGTTGCTCACCATGGCGCCGCCGCCCATGAAGACGATCCGGCCGATGCGGGCGAAGGACTCGGGATACATGCGAGCGAGCAGGGCGATGTTGGTCATCGGCGCGAGCGGGACGACGGTGAGCGGGGCGCCCTGGGTGTGTGCCTCGTCGACGGTCTGCCGCAGCAGGTCGACGGCGTGCCGAGGGTCGGGCTCTGTCGTCGGGGCGGCCCAGCCGAGGTCGGCCATGCCGTCGTCGCCGTGGACGTGACGGGCGTCGACCGGCCGTTCGAGGAGCGGGTGCGAGGCGCCGGCGCCGACCGGCACGTCCGCGCGCCCGCACACGTCGAGCACGGTGAGGGTGTTGCGGACGACGTCGGGCAGGGGTGCGTTGCCGCCCACGCAGGTCACGGCCCGCAGGTCGATCCCGGGGTGCAGGGCGGCGAGCAGCAGGGCGCAGGCGTCGTCGACACCGGTGTCGACGTCGAGGAGCACGGGCAGGGGCATGATTCAGAGGGTATGTGGTGTGTCGGTTAGCGTCGGGGCGTGACCTCTCGCTCCACCACCCTGCCCCGACCCCGCCTCGCCGCTGCTGCCGCCCTCGCCCTCGTGGGCGTCCTCACGGCGGCCTGCGGAGGCGGTTCGACGCCCTCGGAGACCGCGTCCGCGACGGGTGGGAGCGCGTCGTCGACGACTCCTGCATCGGTGTCACCGTCGGCGAGCGCGACGCCGTCGTCCTCGGAGAGCGGCGAGGCGGTCGACGTCAGCGCGTGCGCCCGGCAGAAGGCGGACTCGCTGAGCGAGGAGCAAGCCCTCGGGCAGCTCCTCATGGTGGCGTTCGACACCGCCGCCTCGCGCACGGCGCTCGACGACCTCATCGCGGAGCAGCACGTCGGCAACGTCATCTACCTCGGCGGCTGGGACGGCGCCGCCCGGGTCAAGGAGACGAGCGCCCACCTCCAGGAGCAGGCCACGGAGACTGCCACGGCCGGCATACCGCTGCTCCTCGCTGCCGACCAGGAGGGTGGCGAGGTCCGCCAGCTCCGGGGCGAGGGCTTCACGAAGGTGCCGTCGGCCAAGGTGCAGGCGCAGATGTCGTCGAGCGAGCTCACCGCCGCCGCGAAGGGCTGGGCCGGCGAGCTCAAGGCCGTCGGCATCAACGTCAACCTCGCGCCGGTGACCGACACCGTGCCCGCGGACATCGGGCGCGCCAACGAGCCGATCGGGAAGTACGCGCGGCAGTACGGCTCCGAGCCTGCGACGGTGACGAAGGCGTCGACGGCGTTCCTCAAGGGCATGATCGAGGGCGGCGTCATGGGGACGGTCAAGCACTTCCCGGGGCTGGGGAGGGTGGAGAAGAACACCGACTTCAACACGACCGGCATCACGGACTCCGTTGCGTCGCCGTCGGACCCGTTCCTCGAGCCGTTCACGGCGGGAGTCAAGGCGGGGGCCGGGCTCGTCATGGTGTCGTCGGCTCGATACCCCGGGCTCGACGCGACGAAGACCCAGGCGATGTTCAGCAAGCCGATCATCACGGACCTGCTCCGCGGGCGCCTTGGTTATGACGGCGTCGTCATCACCGACGACATCAACGCCAAGTCGGTGCGTTCGATCCCGGCTGCGGAGAGGGCTACGCGCTACATCGACGCCGGCGGAGACATCCTGCTCACCGGCGACCCGGAGTCCGTGCCCGCGATGATCGAGGCGCTGTCGTCGAAGGCGCGGGCGGACGAGGAGTTCGCGACCCTGGTGGAGGCGTCGGTGCTGCGCGTCGTCGCCCTCAAGGAGCGGATGGGCCTGCTCAGCTGCGGCTGACGCGCTCCGCCGGCGGCCGCCTTCAGGTGAGGTCGAGCCGTTGGAGCGCCCCACCGGAACCGCCGCTCACGCCTGATGGTCGTGACTCTCGTCGCCACCGACGGATGGCTGGTGGCGCACCACACTGAACACAAGCGCCTCGAATGTTGGCGCCGGGTTGATGTCGCTGCAGTGGTATCGGTATCCGTCCGGCAGCGCTTCGCGAACCATTCCACTGGTGTGACGTTGCGACTCGTGCCCATGTCCCCGCCCTGAGTCCCAGACGTTGTACAGGCGCATGAGTCCGTCGCCCGTGGACCGAACTTCGATCTCGACCTGGTCGGGAGCGGTGTCTCGCCACAGCAGGATCTGGCTCGACACCTGCCCGGCCGCGACCACGTCGCCGTCTACGGCGAGCCACACCCCTTGCCGCCAACGGGGCTCTGCGGACTCGAAGGTCAACGAGAACCGATCTCCAGCCGCACAGTCGACCGACTCGATGAGGACGACCTCGCGCTCGGGGGTGGTCAGGCCTAGGTTCACCGACCGTTCCGGCAGCTTCATCAGGCCAACCTAGTGCGCACCGGAGCTCTCATCCGCTGTACGCGCGTGGGGGCGACAGTCAAACGTGCGAGAGCTGACGTCCAGGAGTCCGGAGTCCAGTCGCCACAGGCTCGTGCCCGAGATCGAGCGGTTCATCAGACCATGTCCCCGCGTAGTCCGAAGGCTGATACGGCATCCTCGGGGTATGGGTGGACCGGACTGGTGGAGGGGAGAGAGCCCGGCTGCTGCCCCTCGCGGACTGCCGGGGCGAGGCCTGGTGACCGGGCCCGTTGAGGAGCTTCCCAGTGTCGAAGCCGATCCTGTGTCGGGCCTGCGGCGTCCGTACTTCTTCGCAGCATCGGTCTCCGACACGTTCCTTGGCCTCGACGATGTCTCACTGACGGTCGAGTGGTCTGACTTCACCAACGTCCATTTCCGTCAGAGGACCAGACCCATTACGAACGAGCGGGGATTCTCGGCGCAAGGCTCGTTTGGGAACAGCCCCGCGTACTACCGCGACTGCGTCTTCGAAGGGGTTCGGTTCAAGCAACTCGGCGGCTTCACCCTGTCGCGCGGATGGTTCGAGCGGTGCACCTTCATCAACTGTCGCTGGGAAGGACACTTCGCGATGAGCGCGTCTCTCGTCGACTGCACCTTCTCCGGCCGGATGAACGGTTGCGCATGGTTCGGCGGTTCGGAACGAGGGCCGAATGTCCATCGTGGCAACGACTTCTCGGCGGTCCAGTTCACGAACAACGTCGGCTGGCGATCCTCGTTCCCCATTCACAACCAGAGATGGCCAGAGGGGTACGTCCCTCCGACGAATGTGTGACCTTGCTGGTGTCAAGACCTCGCTGGAGACGGTCACCGCGTCCTCACAGTCCGCGGCAAGGGCGGCAAAGTCGTCCTGACCCCGCTGCCCCCGGTGGTGTCGGGCCGCGAACTGGTTCTTGCTCTACCGGAGCCGATCAACCTCGTGTAGCACCGCAGCGACCGTCGTCGCGCTATCGCTCTCCGCGACGAAGTAGACCCCAGCGCTCAGCGCCTCTTCGCCGCTGGGCAACGCACGCACAGTGGGCGCGACGTTCCGCACGGAGCCGCGCAGCTGCCAGTTCCACTTGTCGCACCCTCCGTTGGCAGACGGCCGCTGGAACGCAAGCTTGTGCGCGTTGAGCCAGCGACTGAATCTCGCTCGGACGTGATCAACGTCTGGGTAACGACCTTTCGAGGCAAGAAAGTGAACCTCGCCGACTGTCCACACGTCCTCCCGATGAGCCCTCGGCGGGAACAACGTCACGACCGGCTGCTCGGCTGGACTGGCAGCGAGCTCGTCGGCACCCAGTGGTCCGAACCACAGCAGCGCCTGATCCTCACGCACCAGCGGCGGTTCTGCCAGCGTGGCGAACCAATCGATGACAGAGGTGTCGGTGCCCGGTGCCGCGAGGTAGTAGAACGTGGACCCCACAGGCGCATCCTGCCAGATAGCTGCGCCCGCTCATGCCGCGTGTTGCCATCGTTGGTCGCTGCGCGCTCGGCGGTCATGGCTCGAGCGACGCAGAGCCCTGGGGAGCTCGGAGGTCACGAGGGAAAGTCGCCTCCGGCGTCCAGGCGCAATCGGAGGAGGACGTCCAGAGCGATGGAGTCACCGTCCCGGCCGCCGGCCCCGACCTGGAGCGGGGCGTCGGTGGGGCCGACGTGGACGCCGGTCAACCGCCCGCGCAGGCTGGGCGGCACGACCAAGACATACCAGCGGCCGTCCGTGCCGACGGCTGCGCTCCGGTCCCGACGGACGTACCAGCCGACGACGTCGGTGCGCAGGGTGCCACTGCCGCTGTAGGGACGCGCCCGCAGCCGGGTGGGCTCGACGCCCGCCGACCTCATCTCCTCGGCGAACGCCGACACCATCGCCGCCGTCCTGCGCGCCTCGGCCGCCGCGACCCGCGCCGCAGCCGCTTCGTGGTACTCGGCGTTCTCCCGAGCCTCGCGGCGACGAGCCGCCGCCGGGTCCTCGGGCTCGCTGTCCGGACGCATCGGTCGATCATCGCAGCCGCAAAGCCCACCACGCCGACCGGATCGCAACCCACGCGACAGCCGTGAGCCCCCACCGCGCGCAAGCCGTCCGTCGCCACCCGTCCTTCGCGTGCTACTGGTCGGCCCTGACGCGTCGGGTGTCGTGGGCCCACATCGCGATCTCGACGCGGTTGCGGGCTCCGAGCTTGGTCATGAGCGACGCGACGTGGGTCTTGACCGTGCTCAGCCCGACATAGAGCTCGGCGGCGATCTCGGCGTTGGTCCGCCCACGCGCCACCAACGCCAGCACCTCCTCCTCGCGCTCGGTGATCGGCTCGATGGGTTGCGCCGGACGTGCCGGCGCACTCCCCGCGAAGGTCGCGAGCAGCCGACGGGTGATGTTCGGCGCGATCAACGCGTCCCCGCTCGCCGCCGCGTGGATGGCCTGCACGAGCAGCTCCGGGCCGGCGTCCTTGAGCAGGAAGCCACGGGCGCCGGCTCGCAGGGCACCGAGGACGTAGTCGTCGAGGTCGAAGGTCGTGATGACGACGACCGCCATGGGGTCCGTTGCGTCAGGCCCGGCCAACCGACGCGTCACCTCGACACCGTCGAGCCCGGGCATCCGGATGTCGACGAGGAGGACGTCGGGACGCAGGCGCTGCGCCACCTCCAGAGCAGCCGGTCCGTCCGCCGCCTCACCGACGACCTCGATGCCGGGCTGCGCGCCGAGGATCATGACCAGCCCCGTGCGCACGAGGTCCTGGTCGTCGGCCACGACGACACGGATGCTCATACGCCCGCTTCCACCGGCAGCACGGCCTCGACCACCCAGCCGCCCTGCGGCCCCGGCCCTGCCGAGAACGACCCACCGAGGAGCTGGGCACGCTCGGCCATGCCCCGCAGGCCGAACCCCGGCTCGGGCGCCGACCGCACCTCGGTGCGACCGTCATCGGCGACACGCAACCTCACCACGTCGCCCTCACGGCATACGTCGATGGCAACGCGGGACGCTCCCTGCGCATGCCGGACGGCGTTGGTGAGCGACTCCTGCGCGAGCCGGTAGAGCGCAGTGTCAACGGGTCGCGCCAGCCGGGACAACGACCCCTCCAGCGAGACCACGACGACCGGCGCGACGTCGGCCCGCGCCAGCGCGGGCAGGTCCGCCACCCCTGACTGCGGCGCGTAGTCGACGGCGTCCTCGTCGCGGAGCACCCGCACCATCGACCTCATCTCGGCAAGGGTTCGCGACGCCTCGGTCTCGATCGCGGCCAGCACCTCGACCGCCTTCTCGGGCTGCGCACCCGCGACGACCCCACCCGCCTGCGCCTGCACGGCGATGGCCGAGACGTGGTGGGCCACGGTGTCGTGCAGCTCCCGCGCCAGCGCGACCCGCTCCTCGTTGCGGATCTCGGACAGCTGGCGACGCACGAGGTCCGCGCGGTATCGGAACACCGCCGCGAGGGCGACGACGAGCAGGAGCAACACGGTGCCCCCGAAGACGTCGGCCACGCCCGTCGCACCGGCATACATGCCCAGCGCCACGACGACCGTCACGAAGGTCACCCCGACGACCATCTCCCGCCCCGACCCCCACCGCACCAGCGAGTAGAGCAGGACCAGCACCGCCATCATGCAGAACAGCCCGGCGTCCCGGGTGCCGGTGACCAGCTGGAGGACCGACAGCACCAGCACGCCGCCCCAACCGACCAACACGGCCACCAGCGGGCGAGCCCGCCGCCAGAGCAGGGCGGGCACCAGCGCCAGGGCGAGCACCGTCACCAGCGGCTGCCAGGCCAGATCCGGACGCGCGATGCCCTCGACCACCGCCACCACCGCGAACACCCCCACGAGCACGCGGTCGAACCGGCCCACGGGCGGCACGCCGAGGGGCCGCGGCTCCTGCCAGAGGGAGCGCTCGGGCCAGAGCGAGCGGCGGACGGTGACCACGGCCCCAGCCTAGGGATCCGTCCCCGACGGCGTCTCCACCGAAAGAACGAGAGGCGAACCGTGCCTTCGGCCGCCGAACCCCGGCCCCCGGACCGAGGCGCGGGCCACCCTGTCCCGGCCACCGTGGACGCACCAGTTCGTCCCCCACCCAAGGAGCCCACGATGAGCACCCGTCAACCCACCACCGCCCTCGACGACCGGCCGATGCCGGTGAAGGCCAAGCTCGCCGCAGCATGGACGAGTTTCATGCTCCTCTACGCCTACGTCGACATCCTCGGCTTCTACACGCCCGGCACCATCACCGACATCCTCGACAACAAGGTCTTCGAGTTCGAGCTCTCCCAGACCTTCTCGGCGTCGGCCCTCACCCTCGTGTCGATCCCGACCTTCATGATCGTGCTGTCGATGACGCTGCCCGCTCGCGCGAACCGCATCACGAACCTCGTCGTGGCCGCCGTCTACGTCCCGGTCACGGTCTTCAACATCGCCGGCGGCCACTACCTCTGGTTCTACGGCCTCGGCGTCGTCCTGGAGCTCGTCCTCCTCGCCCTCATCGTGAGGTATGCCGTGAGCTGGCCCCGCAACGCATCATCGGCGAGCGTGGCGGCGAGCCCGAGCCACGCGACCACCCGCGCCCAGCAGCCGGCCTGACCCGAGGCGCCACCGATCCAGTGGAGGCGGCGCGGCGATGTCGGCGATCGACGCTCCACAGGACTCCGCCGGGCGGGCCGCCGGTGTCGACGACCGACCTCACGACACTGAGCGCGTCCACCATGGGAATGGTCTCCGCGTCGTCGTAGGTGTCCTCCTGGCCGTTCTCGAGGACGTAGCCGCCGCTCGAACCGACGGCATCGGTCGACACGGCGTGCTCACCCGGGTCACCCTCACCGTCCATGAGGACCACCATGGCGCGTGTGCCGTTCGACACGACGGTCAGGATCCGGCCCCGGTCGCTCTCGAAGTACGTTGTGAGCAGGTGGTCGTGGACGCGCCTGGAGACGAGCTCCGCCGCCTCGGAACCCGTGGCCTCCCGCCTCTCGCCGAGCAGGCTCCACGTCTCGGTCATGGGTCGAGGCTAGCGACGATCGCGTGTCCTGAACCCCCAGCAGCACCGACGGTGCTGCGGCAGGTCACGCGGAGATCTGGGTGACCGGCATCGACGAGTCGGCGGGCAGGTCGAGCCGCGACGCGTCCCGGCCCTTGAGCACCATCTGTGCACCGAGAGCGGCGACCATGGCGCCGTTGTCGGTGCACAGGCCGGGCCGCGGCACGCGGAGCTCGATGCCGGCGTCCTCGCAGCGCGAGAGAGCCATTGCACGGAGCCGGGAGTTCGCTGCCACTCCACCACCGATCTGGAGGTGCTGGGCGCCCTGCTCCTTGCACGCGAGGACGGCCTTGCGGGTGAGCACGTCGACGACGGCCTCCTGGAAGGACGCGGCCACGTCCGCCACCGGCACCGCCTCGCCCGACGCCTCTTTCGCCTGCACCCACCGGGAGACCGCGGTCTTGAGCCCCGAGAAGGAGAAGTCGAAGCGGTGGCGCTCCATGTCGCGCCCGGTCGTGAGCCCGCGAGGGAAGTCGATGGTGATCTCGCCGTCGCGGGCGGCACGGTCGATGTGCGGCCCGCCCGGGAAGGGCAGCCCGAGCACGCGGGCGACCTTGTCGAACGCCTCACCGGCGGCGTCGTCGATCGTCGAACCCAGGCTGCGGATGTCGCTCGTGACGTCGGGGACGAGCAGCAGCGAGGAGTGGCCGCCCGAAACCAGCAGGGCCATCGTCGGCTCCGGCAGCGGGCCGTGCTCGACGATGTCGACGGCCACGTGAGAGGCGAGGTGGTTGACGCCGTAGAGCGGCACGCCGAGCGAGAGGGCGAGAGCCTTCGCCGAGGCGACGCCCACCATGAGCGATCCCGCGAGCCCCGGTCCCGACGTCACCGAGATGGCGTCGAGCTCGCGCAGCGTGACCCCCGCCTCGCGGCAGGCACGCTCGATCGTCGGCACCATCTCCTCGAGGTGCGCACGGCTCGCCACCTCGGGGACGACACCACCGAAGCGGGCGTGGTCGTCGACGCTGCTCGCGACCGCGTCGACGAGGAGGGTCTCTCCCCGCACGATGCCGACGCCGGTCTCGTCGCAGGACGTCTCGATCCCGAGGACCAGTGGCTGCTCTGCGCTCATGACTGAGTTCCCCTCTCCCCCAGCATCTTTCGCATGACGAGGGCGTCGACGTTGCCGGGCTGGTAGTAGCCGCGGCGCACGGTGAGCACGGCATAGCCGCGACGGTCGTAGAGCGAGCGCGCGGCCTCGTTGTCGGCACGCACCTCGAGCATGAGCGCCTCCGCGCCACCGGCCGCGGCCCGCTCCTCGAGGTCGGTGAGGAGGTCTCCCCCGACGCCAATGCCCCGGTGGGCGGGCGCCACGGCGATCGTCATGAGGTCGGCGACCTGTCCGCCGTGGTCGATCCCTCCGTATGCCGCGAGCTTCCCGTCGCGCTCCACGGCCAGGTAGTCGCGGCGCGGCCGTCCGGCCAGCTCGCCCCACCAGGAAGCCTCGGACCACGCGTCGTCGGGGAAGGCCTCGCCCTCGAGCTGGACGAGGTCGGGGATGTCGGTCCAGGCGAGCGGGCGCACAGAGCCGCCGGCCGTCCCCGTCGCCCCGTCCGCCGTCGACACCGCTGTCACCGGCTCGCCCGCTCGGCGGTCGTCAGGGCGTCGGGCCGGCGCAGGTAGAGCGGCTCGACCGGCATGGCCAGACCGGCGCGCAGCCGCTCGACGGCGAGCCGGGCGAGCACCGTGGCATCGACGTCGAGCACCGGCAGCGCGTTGGCGAAGAGCTCCGGGAAGAGTCCGGGGCCGCGACCCGCGGTCGGCAGGGCGCGGACGTCATCGGGCAGGTCTGAGGGACGGTCCACCGCCGGTGCGGTGAGGGTCTCGACGGCACCGGACCGCACGGCATACCGGGCCCAGTAGACCTCCTTGCGCCGGGCGTCGGAGGCGACGAGGAGCTCGCCGTCGACGAGCGGCGCGGACTGCTCGGCGAGGACGTCGAGACTGCAGATGCCGTGGACCGGGATGCCGAGCGCGTGGCCCATGGTGAGCCCGGTGACGATGCCGACCCGCAGCCCGGTGAACGGGCCGGGGCCGTTGCCGACGACGATGCCGGTGAGGTCGGCGGGCGTGGCCGAGGCCTCGGTGAGGCACTGCTCGACGAGCGGCGCGACCCACTCGGTGTGGGCGCGGGGGTCGAGGTGCGAGGCCTGGGCGCGCACGCGCTCGTGGTCGTGGATCGCGACGGTGATCGCGGATGTCGAGGTGTCGATGGCGAGGATCAGCACGGGACGCCATCCTTCCAGCGGTCGCCGTGGCCGGTGACGGCGACGGTGCGGCGCTCGGTCTCGGGGTCGGCCTCGAGGACGACCTCGAGCCGGTCGTCGGAGAGGTCCTCGGCGAGGCCGTGGCCCCACTCGACGATCGTCACGCTCTGCTCGAGGTCGGCGTCGAGGTCGAGGTCGTCGAGCTCCGCGAAGCCACCGATCCGGTAGGCGTCGACATGGACGAGCGGCGGCCCGTCGACGAGTGACGGGTGGACGCGGGCGATGACGAACGTCGGTGAGGTGATGGGCCCGCGGACCCCCAGCCCTTCGGCGAGACCCTGCGTCAGGGTCGTCTTGCCGGCGCCCAGACCGCCGGTGAGGATGACGAGGTCGCCGGCGCGCAGGGACTCTGCGAGGGTGCGGCCGAAGTCACGGGTGTCGTCGGCGGTGGCGAGGACCCGGGGCGTCATGACGACGCCCTCGTGCGCGGGCGGCCAACCTCGCGCTCCTCACGGCCTTCCCGACCATCGCGACCGTCCCGGGCCGCACGTGCCTTACGGACGCGGCGGCCCTTGGCGATGTCGATGATCGTCCGGCGCACCCGCGGCTTGTCGGCGACGGCGACCGCAGCCGCGGCGTCGATCTCGGCGCGGTGCAGGAGCGAGAGGATCTGCCCGGTGATGACCTCGGGGTGCTCGAGCATGATGAGGTGCCCGGCGTCACGGACGACGACGTGCTCGGAGCCGGGAAGTCGCTCGACGATCTTCTCGCTGTGCGCCGGTGGGGTGAGGAGGTCGCCCTCGCCGTTGACGACGAGGACCTCCTTGTCGACGAGCGTCGTGAGCGTGTCGAGCTCGTCGTGGCTCTGGATCGCCGGGATGAACGCGGCCATGACCTCGAACCGCGTGGCGAGGATGAGGTCGGCGGTGAACCGCACCAGCCCCTCGCTCACCGGTGAGTCGTAGGAGAACTTGTCGACGATCGAGCTCTCGACGTTGCGGCCGAACCGGCGCACCGGCGCCAGCCAGCGCTGGTGGGGCGCGAGGCGCGAGAGCAGCCGCGGACCGACCTGACCGATGGCGCGACCGACGAGCGGCCCCATGCCGAGGTCGGTGAGGCCCTGGCCGCCGGCGGCGGTCGAGATGAAGGCCACCGCCATGACGCGGTCACGGACGATCTCGGGGCTGTGGCGGGCGAACGCCATCGTCGTCATGCCACCCATGGAGTGTCCGACGAGCGCGATCGGGCCCTCGGGGCAGGTCGCGTCGATGACCGCCCGCAGGTCGTGCGCGAGCTGCTCGATCGTGCAGCTCGCGAGGTCGGACACCTCGGACTCGCCGTGGCTGCGCTGGTCCCAGAGCACGACGCGGTAGCCAGCCTGGACGAAGGCCCGGCGCTGGAGCACCCAGCTGCGCAGGCTGAGGCAGAACCCGTGCGACATGACGATGGTCGGGAGGTCAGGGTCGAGGTCGCGGGGCGTGTCGATCTCGACGTGGAGGTTGAGGCCGTCGGTCGCGATGACCTTGAGCTCCTCGTCGGCGACGTGGGCGAACCCGTCGGCGGGGTCGAGCTCGTTGAGCCTGCGGCGGTCCGCGGCGGCACGGTCCGCCGCGACACCTGCCGCTGCGGCCCCGGCCGCGGCCGCAGCCGCCGCACCGAGACCGATCGCCTTGCCGACGCCCGCCATTAGGCTCCTTCCCCGACGAGCACCCGGGGCAGCCGAGTGCTCATCCTCGTGACGATCTCGTAGTTGATGGTGCCGATCGCGGCGGCCCAGTCCTGCGCCGTCGGCTCGCCGTCAGCCCCGCGACCGAGGATGACGACCTCGTCACCGGCGGCACCGGCATACGAGGGTCCGAGGTCGAGCACGAACTGGTCCATGCAGACCCGGCCGGCCACGGTGAGGCGGCGCCCGTCGACCTGCACCGGGCCGAGCGACCCGGCGTGGCGCGGGATCCCGTCGGCGTAGCCGAGCGGGACGAGGCCGAGCACGGTGTCCTCGGTCGTCGTGTAGGCGTGGCCGTAGGAGACACCCTGACCGGCAGGCGCGTGCTTGACGAGCGCGAGCCGGGCGGTGACCCGCATCGCCTCGCGCAGGCCGAAGTCCTGGGGCGCACCGAGGTCGGGCACCGGCGACAGGCCGTAGACGGCGAGCCCGGGACGCACGAGGTCGAAGTGCGCGTCCGGGTTGGTGAGCGTCGCCGCAGAGTTCGCGAGGTGCCGCAGCTGCGGACGTATGCCGGCCCGCTCCAGCTCCGCGGCAGCCTCGACGAAGCGCTCGCGCTGGGCGAGGACCGTGGGGTGCTGTGGGGCGTCGGCGAGGGCGAAGTGGGACCAGACGCCGACGACCTCGACGGCGCCTTCGGCCACGACCGGCCCGAGGCCCGCCACGAGGTCGGTCCACCCCTGCCCGAGGGCGCCGTTGCGACCGAGACCGGTGTCGATCTTGGCGTGGATGCGTGCCGTGCGACCTCGTTCACGGGCGGCGGCGACGACGGCGTCGAGCGCCCAGGGCGCCGAGACCGAGATGTCGAGGTCGGCGTCGATCGCCGCGCCGAAGTCGGCGCCGGGGGCATAGAGCCAGGTGAGCGCCCGCGTCGTCACGCCCGAGGCCCGCAGCTCGAGAGCCTCGGTGAGCTGGGCGACCCCGAGCCAGGTGGCGCCGCCGGCGACGGCGGCGCGGGCGCTGTGCACGAGCCCGTGGCCGTAGGCGTCGGCCTTGACCACCGCCATGACCTCGGCGCCCGCCGCCCGCCGCGCGAGCTCGCGCACGTTGTCGCGGATCGCGTCGAGGTCGATCGTCACCCACGCCGACACGCCCTCGGGCGGCACGGCGGAGACGGGGGCGGCTGACGGAGTCATGGGACCTCCCAGTCTAGGTGGGCGCCCCCGGCGTCCGCCGATGTGGTCACACCCTCAACCATCTCCGCCCGCCGACGACGGGCACGGCACCCGTCAGTGGCGGGCGAGGAGGTGCGCCACGGCATTCGGTATGCCGTGTGCGACGGCGAGCGCCCGCACCGGACCTCCCGCTCCCACCCGGTCGGCGGCGACGCCGTGGACGAGGGCGCCGAGTGCCCCAGCGTCGGCGGGGTCGAGCCCGGCGGCGAGCAGGGTGCCGACGAGCCCGGAGAGGACGTCACCGGCGCCGGCGGTCGCGAGCCATGCCGGGGCGTCGGCCTGCGAGCGCACCGGCGACCCGGGGGCGGCGGGGACGACGAGCGTCGTCGAGCCCTTGAGGAGGACGGTCATGCCCGTGCGTTCGGCCAGCGCACGGGCGTGGCGAACGGGCTCGGCCTCGACGGCGCTGCGCTCGACCTCGGTGCGCGAGCGCGCCCGCGGGCCCAGTCCCAGCCGGGTGAGCAGCCGCGCCAGCTCGCCCGCGTGCGGGGTGAGCAGGGTGGGCAGGTCACGGCGGGCATCGACGACCTCGTCGTCGATCAGGTCGAGGCCGCCGGCGTCGACGAGGACGGGCTCCTGACCGGCGAGGGCGCGGCGGGCGGTGGCGAGCTGGGCGACCGCCTCGCGACGGCTCGCACGGACGTCGAGCCCGGGTCCGACGACCCACGCCTGGACCCGTCCCTCGCCGTGCACGGCCTCGGGGACCGCAGCGCGGACGAGGCCCTCGGGGGTCGGGGTGCCGACGTAGCGGACCATCCCCGCCCCGGCCTCGACCGCCGCGGTGACGGCGAGCACGGCAGCGCCGGAGTAGTCCTCGCCACCGGCGACGACACCGAGGACGCCGCGCGAGTACTTGTCGTCGTCGGGTCCGGGCACCGGCCAGAGGTCGGCGACGTCGTCGTGACCGAGGCGGACGACGGCCGGCTCGGAGTCGAAGGTGAGCCCGATGTCGACGACGGTGAGCGTGCCGCAGGCCTGCTCGGTCGGCGGCAGGAGGTGGACCGGCTTGGCGACCGAGAAGGTCACGGTCTCGTCGGCGAGCACACCGTCGGGGTCGAACGCGCTGCCGTCGGCGGCCTGTCCCGAGGGCAGGTCGACGGCGATGACGTGGGCGTCGTCGGGGATGGCCGCGACCCATTCCCCTGCCTCACCGGGGAGTCCGGGCCGGCCGCCCAGCCCGAGGATGCCGTCGAGGACGATGTCCGCCTCGGCGATGTCCTCGAGGGCCTCGGCCCCCGAGACGAGGACGACTCCGGCCGCGCGGGCGGCCTCGAGCGCCCCCTCGTGGACCTTCGCCGGGTCGAGCGCCGCCGCGCAGGCGACGCCGGCCTCGGCGAGGTGCGCCACGGCATACAGGGCGTCGGCCCCGTTGTTGCCGGGGCCGACGAGAGCGATGACCGTCTCCGCGTCGAGCTGCGAGACGCGCGCCGCGACGACCTCGACGAGCCCCTCGACCGCGCGGCTCATGAGCTCGCCCGAGGCGAGCTCCTCCTCGAGGGTCGCCTCCGCGGCATACACGTCCTTGGGGCTCCACGCCTCGATCACGACTCAGCCCTCCGCGATGACGACGGCCGAGGCGATCCCGGCGTCGTGCGACAGGGAGACGTGCATCGAGGTGACGCCGAGCTCGTCGGCGCGGGCCTGCACGGTGCCCTGCATGACGATGTGCGGGCGCCCGTCCTCGCCGCGCTGGACCGTGACGTCGGTCCACGCCAGCCCCACCGGCGCGCCCAGAGCCTTGGCGAGGGCCTCCTTGGCGGCGAAGCGGGCGGCGAGCGACCGCATCGGCAGACCGCGCTCGGCCTCGGTGAAGAGACGGGTGCGCAGCCCGGGCGTGCGCTCGAGCGTCTCGGCGAAGCGCGGGATGTCGACGACGTCGATCCCGGTGCCGACGATCACCGCTGCACCTTGGGCCGTGCCCCGCTCGTCACCGGCACCCGATCACTCGACCGTGACGGACTTGGCGAGGTTCCTCGGCTGGTCGACGTCGAGGCCCTTGGCGGTCGAGAGGTGCAGCGCGAAGACCTGGAGCGGCACGACCGTGAGCAGCGGCTGGAGCAGCGGCGAGGTCTGGGGCACGCGGATGACCTCGTCGGCGAAGGGCACGACGTCCTCGTCGCCCTCCTGCGCGATGACGATCGTGCGGGCGCCGCGGGCACGGATCTCCTGGATGTTGGAGACGACCTTCTTGTGGAGGTCGTGCGGGGTGTCGGGACCGGGCACGACGATGAAGACCGGCTGGCCTGCGTCGATGAGCGCGATCGGGCCGTGCTTGAGCTCGCCGGCGGCGAAGCCCTCGGCGTGGATGTAGGCGAGCTCCTTGAGCTTGAGCGCGCCCTCCATGGCGATGGGGAAGCCGACGTTGCGGCCGAGGAAGAGCACCGAGCGGGTGTCGGCCATGAAGCGCGCGATCTCCTTGACCCGCTCCATCGTGCCGAGGAGGTCCTCGATCTTGGCCGGGACCTCGTGCAGCTCCTTCATCACGGCTTGGGCGTCGTCGGCGTAGGTGCCGCCGCGCAGCTGGGCGAGGTAGAGGCCGAGGACGTAGCAGGCGGTGATCTGGGCGAGGAACGCCTTGGTCGACGCGACCGCGATCTCGGGCCCGGCGTGGGTGTAGAGGACGGCGTCGGACTCGCGCGGGATCGTCGATCCGTGCGTGTTGCACACCGAGATGGTCAGGGCACCGAGCTCGCGGGCGTGCTTGACGGCCATGAGCGTGTCCATCGTCTCGCCGGACTGGCTGATGCTCACGACGAGTGAGCGCTCGTTGACGATCGGGTCGCTGTAGCGGAACTCGTGGGCGAGCGACACCTCGACGGGGATGCGGGTCCAGTGCTCGATGGCGTACTTCGCGACCATCCCGGCGTAGGCGGCGGTGCCGCAGGCGACGACGGTGATGCGGTCGACGTTGCGGAGCTGCTCCTCGCTGATGCGCAGCTCGTCGAGGACGAGGCGGCCGCTCTCGTCGGTGCGGCCGAGGAGGGTTTCGCCGACCGCGTGCGGCTGGTCGAAGATCTCCTTCTCCATGAAGGTCGCGTAGCCGCCCTTCTCGGCGGCGGCGGCGTCCCACGTCACCTCGTAGGCCTTGCCCTCGGCGGGCGAGCCGTCGAAGTTGATGACCTCGTGGCCGTCGGGCGTGATCGTGACGATCTGGTCCTGACCGAGCTCGAGCGCCTGCCGGGTGTAGCCGATGAAGGCCGCGACGTCGGAGCCGAGGAAGTTCTCGCCCTCGCCGAGCCCGACGACGAGCGGGCTGTTGCGCCGGGCGCCGACGACGACGCCGGGCTGGTCGGCGTGCACGGCGAGGAGGGTGAAGGCACCCTCGAGCCGGCCCACGACCTGGCGCATCGCCGTCGTGAGGTCACCGGTCTCGTCGAACGCCCGGCCGACGAGCTTGGCCGCCACCTCGGTGTCGGTCTCGCTGGCGAAGGTCACACCTTCGGCGAGGAGCTCCTTCTTGAGCGCGTGGAAGTTCTCGATGATGCCGTTGTGGATGAGGGCGAGCTTGTCCTCCTGGCCACCGCGGTGCGGGTGGGCGTTGCCGTCGGTGGGGCCGCCGTGGGTCGCCCAGCGGGTGTGGCCGATCGCCGTGCGCGACGTCGCCAGCGGCTGCGCCTCGATCGCACCGCGCAGGTTCTCGAGCTTGCCGGCCCGCTTCTGCGACTCGACGCCGTCCTCGGTGACGAGGGCGATGCCGGCCGAGTCGTAGCCGCGGTACTCGAGCCGCGCCAGGCCCTCCATGACTACGCCCTCGGCGCGCGAGTCCATGGCCGGGCCGACGTATCCGACGATTCCACACATGGCCGCAAGCGTAATGGCTCGCTCCGCCGCCCCCGAACCGTCACCGTGGGCCACAATGGCCCGCGTGTCTGCCACACCCGCCGAGTCCGGCGCGCTGCCGGGAACCACGGCGCCGTTGCCCTCCCCCTTCCTCGACTTCAGCCGTGAGGACTGGGCCGCGAGGCGCGACAACCACCCGCTGAGCCTCACCCCCGACGACGTCGCCAGGGTCACCGGACTCGGCGACCGCGTCGACCTGCGCGAGGTCGAGCAGGTCTACCTGCCGCTCTCACGGCTGCTCTCCTTCTACGTCAACGCGACGGCGGGCCTGCACCGCGTGACGACCGACTTCCTCGGCGAGCGCCCCGCCAAGGTGCCCTTCGTCATCGGCATCGCCGGGTCGGTGGCCGTCGGCAAGTCGACGACCGCCCGCGTCCTGCGCGAGCTCCTGCGCCGCTGGCCCCAGACGCCCCGCGTCGACCTCATCACGACCGACGGCTTCCTGCGCCCCAACGCCGAGCTCGAGGCGCGAGGACTCCTGCAGCGCAAGGGCTTCCCCGAGTCCTACGACCGTCGCGCCCTTCTTCGCTTCGTCGCGGACGTGAAGTCCGGTATGCCGTCCGTGCCGGCCCCGGTCTACTCGCACCTCACCTACGACATCGTCCCGGGCGCCGAGATCGTCGTCGACCAGCCCGACGTGCTCATCGTCGAGGGGCTCAACGTCCTCCAGCCGGCGACGGTGCGCTCGGACCAGCGCACGCGGCAGGTGCTCTCGGACTACTTCGACTTCTCGGTCTACGTCGACGCACCCGTCGCGCAGCTGCGCGAGTGGTACGTCGAGCGCTTCCTCCGGCTGCGCGAGACCGCGTTCGCCGACCCCGAGTCCTACTTCCACCGCTACGCCCGGCTCACCGACTCCGAGGCGCGCGAGACCGCGTCGGGCATCTGGGAGCGCATCAACGAGCCCAACCTCCTGCGCAACGTCGAGCCGACGCGCGACCGGGCGACGCTCGTGCTCTCCAAGGGAGCCGACCACGCGGTGACCCACATCAGGCTCCGCAGGCTCTAACGGCCGCGTGCCCGCGGAACGCGAAGGACGCCGGACCCCGGGGTCCGGCGTCCTGATGCGTCAGGGTGCGGTCGCGCTCAGTACCAGTGCGGGTAGCGGGCGTTCCAGAAGTCCCATGCGTTGCACGGCGACCCGTAGGACTGGTCGATGTACCAGAGGCCCCACTTGATCTGGGTGATCGGGTTGGTGCGGTAGTCCGCGCCGAACTTCGCCATCTTGCGGGCCGGCAGGCTCTGCGGGATGCCGTAGGCGCCCGACGACTGGTTCTCGGCGGTGTAGTCCCACGAGCTCTCGCCCTCCCAGAGGAGGTTGAGGCAGCGCCACTGAGTGTCGCCCCAGCCGTGGTCGGCCATGAGGGCCCGGGCGGCCGAGCGCGGGTCCTGCTGGGCGTTGGCGATCGCGGAGGCCCGGGCCTTGTCGCGGGCGGCCTTCTGGGCGGCGGCGGCGCGCGCCTTGGCCAGCGCGTCGGCCTTCGCCTTGGCGGCAGCGGCGTCGGCTGCGGCCTTGGCCTTCGCGTCGGCCTCGGCCTTGGCGTTGACGGCGGCGCGCTGGGTGTTGACACCGGCGCGGTCGCGGGAGATGCGGGCACTGTCGCTCGTGCTCTCGCGCGCCGACAGCGCCGCCTGTGTCGCGGCCGAGCTGCTCAGCGAGAAGGTGTCGGACTCGGCGACGGCGTCACTGGCGTTGACGCCGACGGCTCCGGTCCCGACGAGGGCCAGGGCCATGCCGGCCGTGACGGCGGGACGCCGGGCGACCCCGAGCGCGACGGTCAGGGGGGCTTCGGATGGACGCGCGTGGCGCCCGCGGTGACGACCGCGGTACCGGCTGCTCATTCGAAGGTTTCCTCTCCACACAAGTAGCAGCCCGGCTGGCGAGGCAGTCGGGCTGCGTTATCAAATCGAGACCAACGTACGCGATGACCCCTCAAAGAACCAAAACGGGGGTCTCCATCGTGCACACCGTCGAGCGGCACGAGCGGGCCACCGCGAGGTGATCCCGCCACGATCGCACCCGACCTCGGGCACCCGGACGCCGGTATGCCGGCCCACGCAGGTCGTGGGCCGGCATACCGGGTCGTGCGTGGTTCGGGACCCTCAGGCGAGCCCGTCCTCGGACTCGAGGAGGTCGGTGACGAGGGCCGCGATCGGGCTGCGCTCGCTGCGCGTCAGGGTGACGTGGGCGAAGAGCGGGTGGCCCTTGAGCTTCTCGATGACGGCGGCGACGCCGTCGTGGCGGCCGACGCGCAGGTTGTCGCGCTGGGCGACGTCGTGGGTCATGACGACCTTGGAGTTCTGGCCGATGCGCGAGAGCACGGTGAGCAGGACGTTGCGCTCGAGCGACTGCGCCTCGTCGACGATGACGAACGCGTCGTGGAGCGACCGGCCGCGGATGTGGGTGAGCGGGAGGACCTCGAGCATCCCCCGGTCGAGGACCTCCTCGACGACCTCGCGCGAGACGAGGGCGGAGAGCGTGTCGAAGACCGCCTGGCCCCACGGGTTCATCTTCTCCTGCTCGGAGCCGGGCAGGTAGCCGAGCTCCTGGCCGCCGACGGCGTAGAGCGGGCGGAAGACGACGACCTTGCGCTGCTGGCGCCGCTCCATGACCGCCTCGAGCCCGGCGCAGAGCGCGAGCGCGGACTTGCCGGTGCCCGCGCGGCCGCCGAGGCTGACGATGCCGATGTCGGGGTCGAGGAGGATGTCGAGCGCGATCCGCTGCTCGGCGCTGCGGCCGTGCAGGCCGAAGGCGTCGCGGTCGCCCTTGACGAGGCGCACCTGCTTGTCGGCGCCGATGCGGCCGAGTCCGCTGCCGCGCGGCGACAGGAGCTTGAGGCCGGTGTGGCACGGCAGCTCGGCGGCTCCGAGGTGCTCGAGGCGGCCGTACTCGTAGAGGTGGTCCATCTCCTCGGTCGTCACCTCGACCTCGGACATGCCGGTCCAGCCGGAGTCGACGGCGAGCTCGGCGCGGTACTCCTCGGCCTCCATGCCGCAGGCCGACGCCTTGACCCGCATCGGCAGGTCCTTGCTGACGATCGTCACCGCACAGCCCTCGTTGGAGAGGTTCTTGGCGACCGAGAGGATGCGGGTGTCGTTGTCGCCGAGGCGGAAGCCGGCGGGCAGCGACGAGGGGTCGGTGTGGTTGAGCTCGACCCGGAGGGTGCCGCCGGCCTCGCCGACGGGGACAGGGGCGTCGAGCCGGCCGGCCTGGATGCGCAGGTCGTCGAGGAGGCGGAGCGCGGTCCGGGCGAAGTAGCCCAGCTCGGGGTGGTGCCGCTTGGCCTCGAGCTCGGTGACGACGACGACCGGCAGCACGACCTCGTGCTCCTTGAAGCGCAGGATCGCACGCGGGTCGGACAGCAGGACCGAGGTGTCGAGGACGTAGGTCCGCAGCGCTGGTTCGGCGAGCGTGGCCGTGGCGGCCGCGCGCTTGCGCCGGGGACCCCCGGCGCTGGTCGTCGGGGAGGAAGCGGTCGAAGGCGAGGTCGTGGCCACGGCAGGGCTCCTAGGCGCGCACGCTGAGGTCGTGCGCCGGCTCGAAGGTGTGGAACCCGGTCGACCCACTGCCACGAGCAGGGAGCCGAGAGTGGTCCCTCCTCCGGAGCGTGGTGTGCTCCATGCGATGGGCCTCCCGAACGCACCGGGGTGGTGCGTCAGTCGTGACGCTACGACCGCCGACCACCCGGCATACGGATCCTCGCGGCGTGTCGGGACAGGTTCGTCGCGCGTTTCCCTCGTCACGTTTCCACTGGGGTGACGGGTGTGACGGATGAGGCTCCTGCGGCGACAGTCTCAAGCGCGCGCTCAGGCGCCGAAGCGCCGGTGGCGGTCCCCGAAGGCCCGCAGCGCGCGCAGGAAGTCGACCTTGCGGAAGTCGGGCCAGTAGGCCTCGCAGAAGTAGAACTCCGAGTGCGCGCTCTGCCACAGGAGGAACCCGCCGAGCCGCTGCTCCCCCGAGGTGCGGATGACGAGGTCGGGGTCGGGCTGGCCCTTGGTGTAGAGGTGCTCGGCGATGTGCTCGACGTCGAGGATCTCGGCGAGCTCCTCGATCGTCGTGCCGAGGTCGGCGTGCTCGAGCAGGAGCGAGCGGACGGCGTCGGCGATCTCACGGCGGCCGCCGTAGCCGACGGCGACGTTGACGAGCATGCCGTCGACGTCGGCGGTGCGTGCGGCCGCGGCCTCGAGGCGCTCGCGGGTGGCCTCGGGCAGCAGCGACAGGGCGCCGACGACGTGGACACGCCACCGGCGCTCGTCGGCGAGGTCGTCGACGGCGCGCTCGATGATGCCGAGCAGGGGGCGCAGCTCCGACTCGGCGCGGCCGAGGTTGTCGGTCGAGAGCAGCCAGAGGGTGACGACCTCGACACCGACCTCCTCGCACCACCCGAGGAGGTTGGCGATGTTGTCGGCGCCGGCCTGGTGTCCCTCGCTCGTCCCGGCGCCCCGCGCCTTGGCCCAGCGGCGGTTGCCGTCGAGCATGACGCCGACGTGCCTGGGCACGCTCTCGGGGCCGAGGTGCTTGGCCAGACGACGCTCGTATGCCGCATAGAGGACATCGCTGAGCGCCATGCCGTCACCGTACCGCCGGGCGCACGAGAGACGCAGAGCACGTCGCTCCGGGTCGGAACCTACGGAAACGTAGGTATCGTTGGTCCGATCATGAGTACTTCACGCGAGCCCCGCACGTTCGACGCCCTCGAAGAGCGCGTCGACGCCGTGCTCGAGGCGGTCAAGCCCAAGCTCCGCGGCTGGCTGCACCTCGCGATGGCGCCGATCGCCTTCATCGGCGGCCTCGTCCTCGTCGTCCTCGGCGACACCGTGCAGGCCCGAGCCTCGGCGGCGGTCTTCACCGTCACGGCCGTGTTCCTCTTCTCGATGTCGGCGGTCTACCACCGCGGCACGTGGTCACCCCGCTGGGGCACCGCCCTCAAGCGGATCGACCACTCCAACATCTTCCTCATCATCGCGGGCAGCTACACGCCGTTCGCGCTGCTGCTGCCCCGCGACCAGGGCCGCACCCTGCTTGCCATCGTCTGGAGCGGCGCGCTGCTCGGCGTCGTCTTCCGGCTCGTCTGGATCCACGCGCCGCGCTGGCTCTACGTCCCGGTCTACGTCGCGCTCGGCTCGGTCGCGGTGTTCTTCCTCGGGCCGCTGCTCCAGCATGCCGGCGGGACGGTCATGACGTTCGTCGTCGCCGGTGGCGTCCTCTACGTCCTCGGGGCGCTCGTCTACGGCATCAAGCGGCCGAACCCGTCACCGCGCTGGTTCGGGTTCCACGAGATCTTCCACGCGCTAACGATCCTCGCGTTCGTCGCGCACTACATCGCCGCGTCCATCGCCCTCTACGACCGGGCCTGACTCCGCGACGGGCGGGCCCTGCCGGCCGGCGGACTCGGCCCCCGCGGCGCGACCGGCACCGGCACCGTCACCGGTGATCCGCTCGGCGGCCTCCTGCTCGGCGGCCTTCTGCTTGTAGGACATCCGTCGCAGCCGGGCGTTCATGTTGCGCATGAGCAGCCACAGCGAGATGACGAGGAAGAGGAACGCGACGAAGGCCCACAGTCCCGGCGCGGCCTGCTGGCTGGGCGTGAGGTCCTCGGTCGGACTCGGCGAGGGGGACGGCGACGGCGAGAACGGTGCGGCCGCGACGAGCAGTCGGTCGAGGATCATGCGGTGCGCTCCTTGCGTCCGTCGTGGGCGATCGTCAGCGAGCCCGACGTCGCCAGGGCGTCGGCCTCGGCCACGTCCGTCGGCAGGCCGGCGAAGAGGTCGTCCTCGCCCTCGACGATCGGCACGTAGGACAGACCGGCCTCGTAGTCCTCCCACGGCCAGATCCGGGCCTGGTCCTCGCGCGAGACCTTGAAGAAGGTGCCGTCGGGGTCGATCTGCGTCGCGTGGGCGAGCAGCGCGGCGTCGCGGCGGTCGAACCACTTCTCGGCCCGGATGCGCGTCGTCACCGTGCGCTCGCGCGAGGGGTCCAAGTTCTCGAGCCACGCGGCATACGGGCTCTCCTCGCCGAGGGCGGTGAGCGCCTCGTGGAAGGCGACGACGCGACCCCGGCTGAAGGTCTGGTTGTAGTAGATCTTCAGCGGTTGCCACGGCTCGCCGGCTCCCGGGTATGCCGTCGGGTCACCGGCCGCCTCGAAGGCGGCCATCGACACGTCGTGGCACATGATGTGGTCCGGGTGGGGGTAGCCGCCGTTCTCGTCGTAGGTCGTCATGACGTGCGGACGGAAGCGGCGGATCTCGCGCACCAGGGCCTCGGTCGTCACCTCGAGCGGCTCGAGCGCGAAGCAGCCCTCGGGCAGCGGCGGCAGCGGGTCACCCTCGGGCAGGCCGGAGTCGACGAAGCCGAGCCACGTGTGCTGGACGCCGAGGATCTCCTGGGCGCGGGCCATCTCGTCGCGCCGAACCTGGGCGAGGTCGCGCAGGATGTGCGGGTCGTCGGCGAGCTTGGGGTTGAGCACGTCGCCGCGCTCCCCGCCGGTGCACGAGACGACGAGCACCTCGTGGCCCTCGTCGACGTACTTCGCCATCACCGCGGCGCCCTTGCTCGACTCGTCGTCGGGGTGCGCGTGGACGCACATGAGACGCAGGCGGTCAGACACTTCGAGGGTCCTTCGGGTTCGGGGAGTCGCACAGGCGACAATGGACGCGGCCACCATCTTCGCACCCGGCCGACGCGCCCGTGCGAGCCCCGTCGACAGGACCAGGACTCCCGCATGCCGCTCCCCCGCCCCGCCCCCGGGACCGCGCACTGGTGGGTCGTCGGGATCCTCGGCGTCGGCATCATGGTCGCCGGGGTCGTGTGGTTCGGGCTCGCGTCCGCTGGCGCGCTGCGGGCGGACGTCACGGCATACCGGGTCGTCTCCGACTCCGTGCTCGAGCTGGGCTACGACGTGCACCGGCCGGACGGTGCGGCAGTGCGGTGCACCATCGAGGCGCAGGACGTGCGCCACGGCCGGGTCGGCACGATGACCGACGACGTGCCGGCGGGGGCCACGTCGGTGCACCGCGAGGTCACGGTTCGCACGAGCGCCCGCGCGGTGACCGGCGTCGTCGCGTCCTGCGTGCGCGTTCCCTGAGGCTCCCGCTGAGAGCTCGACATCGGCTCGGCATCGGGCTCCACGTCGCGAGACGACGTGCTTTTGGGCGGGTGCGTTGTTATCCTTGTTCTTTGCACCACCGGGTCTGGGGCCCGCCGAACCGAGCAGAGGTTCAGGCCCCGGGCCCTTTCACGTAGGACCACCACCCCCGGACGCAGGCGGCGCACGCCGCCCGGTTCCGGGCACCCGAGGAGTGAACTTCTGTGAGCGAGACCGTCGTCAAGGCGAGCTACCTGACCCAGGAGGCGTACGACCGCCTCAAGGCCGAGCTCGAGCAGCTTTCCGGCCCGGGTCGTGCCGACATCGTCGCCAAGATCGAGGCGGCGCGCGAGGAGGGCGACCTCAAGGAGAACGGTGGCTACCACGCTGCGCGTGAGGAGCAGGGCAAGAACGAGGCCCGCATCCGCCAGCTCACCCAGCTCCTCGAGAACGCCGTCATCGGTGAGACCCCGCCCGACGACGGTGTCGTCGAGCCCGGCATGGTCGTCACCGCCGAGATCTTCGGTGACGAGGAGACGTTCCTCCTCGGCTCGCGCGAGATCGCGGACGGCACGCTGCAGGTCTACAGCGAGCAGTCGCCGATCGGCGCGGCCGTCAACGGCCACAAGGCCGGCGACACCGTGACCTACGAGGCCCCCAACGGCAAGCAGATCGAGGTCAAGATCCTCGACGCCAAGCCCTACACCGGCTGACCTGTCCCCACCGGACGCGAGAGGGCGCCCACCCCGCACCGGGGTGGGCGCCCTCTCGTTCTGTCCCGCTCCTTGCGTCCGCAACTGTGGTGGGTATGCCGGCCACTCGCCGGACGCTGTCGGCGCACCCCTCCCTTGCGTCCGTAACAGTGGTGGGTATGCCGTTCACTCGCCGGACGTTGCAGCGCGCCTTCCGTTGCGTCCGCAGAGATGGCTGGTATGCCGTCGCCTTGCCGGACGTTGTGGCCTTGCGCCCGCACCTTCGCGGGCGTCAGCTCAGGGGATCTCGGGCTCGTTGACGATCGTGTAACCCTTGTCGCGCATCGCCTGGAGCACGCGCTCGCAGTGCTCGGAGCCGCGGGTCTCGAGGCGCAGCGCGATCTCGACCTCGTCGACGTTGATGTGCGGACCGGTGCGGATGTGCTCGATCTCGAGGATGTTGGCGTCGGCACCGGCACAGTCGGCGAGGATGGCTGCGAGTGAGCCGGGGGTGTCGGGCACGCGCACCGAGAACTGGAGGTAGCGGCCCGCCGCGACCATGCCGTGGCGGATGATCCGCATCATGAGGAACGGGTCGATGTTGCCTCCGGACAGGACGCACACGACCGGACCCTCGATCGGCTCGGTGCCGGCGTTCTCGAGCAGCCACCCGGCGGCCGAGGCGCCCGCGGGCTCGACGACGAGCTTGGCCCGCTCGAGGAGGAAGAGCAGCGCGCGCGAGATGCCCTCCTCGCTCACCGTCTCGACCGAGTCCACGAGGTCGCGCACGACGGGGAAGGTGACGTCGCCGGGCAGCCCGACCGCGATGCCGTCGGCCATCGTCTGCATCTTCACCGCTGCGACGGGGTGACCGGCGGCGAGCGAGCCGGGGTAGGCCGCGGCCTGCTCGGCCTGGACGCCGATGATCCGCACGTCGGGTCGGAGCTCGCGCATGACGAGGGCGATGCCGGCGAGCAGGCCGCCGCCGCCGAGGCCGACGACGACCGTCTTGACGTCGGGGCACTGCTCGAGGATCTCGAGCCCGCACGTGCCCTGCCCGGTGACGATGTCGACGTGGTCGAACGGGTGGATGAGGACGGCGCCAGTCTCCTCGGCCCACGCACGGGCGTGGACCAGGCTCTCGTCGAGAGTCTCGCCGACCTGCTCGATCGTCGCGCCGTAGGCCTTGGTCGCCTGGACCTTGGGCATGGGGGCGCGCACGGGCATGTAGACCTTGACGTCGATGCCGAGCATCTGGCCGGCGAGCGCGACGCCCTGGGCGTGGTTGCCGGCGCTGGCGGCGACGACGCCGCGGGCCTTCTCCTCGTCGGTGAGCTTGGACATGCGCGTGTAGGCGCCGCGGATCTTGAACGACCCGGCCCGCTGGAGGTTCTCGCACTTGAGGTAGACGTCGGCGCCGATGCGCTGGGACAGTCCGCGGTTGAACTCCATGGGTGTCGGAGCGATCACGGTGGAGAGCAGGTCAGCGGCGGCACGGATCTCGGCCACCGTCACCGACGACGATGTGGGTGTCATGAGGGCGAGGTTAGTCGCGCCCGGCCGGCCCGGTGACACCGCCGAACCCGCCGCTGAGCCACCCCCGCGACCTCACCCGCAGCCTCACCCCCGAACCTCGGGCCTCGCAGCACCGAGTCGGTGCTGCGAGGTTCGAGGAACCCACTTCAGGCGGGGAAGTCGGGGCGGGCGGGAGGTCGGGGCGGGTGGTGAGTCGGGCGTCGGGACGCGGTTCAGTCGGTGGTGCGGGCGTTGAAGGCGCGCAGGGCGAGCGGCGCGATGACCGCCGTGATGGCGACCGACCAGATGACCGTCGCGAGCTCGGGGTGCTGCAGCGGCCAGGGGGCGTCGGCACGCACGGGGATGCCGGCGATGCCCCAGTTGTCACGCATCGCCTGGGCCAGCGCGCTGATGGGGTTCCACTCGGCGATCGTCCGCAGCCATGCCGGCATGACGTCGGTGCGGGCGAACGCGTTGGAGAGGAAGGTGATCGGGAAGATCGTCGTGAACATCAGCCCGTTGACTGCCTCGACCGAGCGCATCGCCGAGCCGACGAGGATGCCGACCCAGATCATCGCGAACCCGAAGAGGAGCAGCAGCGCGTAGGCGAGCAGCCCGCGGAGCAGTCCCTCGTTGATCCGCCACCCGATGAAGAGCCCGGTGACGGACATGACGGCGACGCCGATGCTCGAGTGGATGAGCGCGGCGATCGAGCGCGAGACGAGGATGGACGACCGCTGGATCGGCAGCGACCTGAGCCGGTCGACCATGCCCTTGCCGATGTCGGTGTTGAGCCCGATGGCGACGATGAACGCGCTGAAGGCGATCGTCTGCGCCATGATCCCGGGCAGCAGCCACGGCTTGTAGTCGATGCCGGGGATGTTGATCGAGCCACCGAAGACGTAGGCGAAGAGCAGCACGAACATGATCGGCTGGATCGTCACGTCGGTGAGCATCTCGGGCTGGCGCTTGATGTGCGTGAGGTTGCGCCGCACGAGCGTGAGGATCTGGCGCAGGCGCCCCGCGCCCTCGGGCTTGGGTGCGGTGCGGTCGATGGCGATGGCGTCCGTGGCGGCGCTCATGCCGACACCTCCTCCTGGTTGCTGGACTCCTCGGCCTTGTGTCCGGTGAGGGCGAGGAAGACGTCGTCGAGGCTGGGTCGCTGCATGCCGAGGTCGTCGACCTCGATGCCCGACTCGTCGAGCCGGCCGGCGACGCGGGTGAGGGCGCCGACGTCGCCCGACGGCGCGGTGAGCTTGCGCGCGTCGGCGTCGACGTGGACCTCGCCGACGACACCACGCAGGAGCTCGGCCGCCTGGTGGACCTCGTCGTGGCGCGAGACGGTGACGACGAGGCTCGCCGCGCCCGACTGGTTCTTGAGTTCCAGCGGAGTGCCCTGAGCGATGATCCTGCCCTTGTCGATGACGACGATGTCGTCGGCGAGCTGGTCGGCCTCGTCGAGGTACTGGGTCGTGAGGAGCAGCGTCGTGCCGTCCCGCACGAGGTCGCGCAGGACGTCCCAGAGCTCGACGCGGCTGCGCGGGTCGAGACCGGTCGTCGGCTCGTCGAGGAAGAGCACGGACGGGTGCGCGATGAGGCTCACCGCGAGGTCGATGCGGCGTCGCATGCCACCGGAGTAGTCCTTGACGACCTTGTCGCCCGCCTCGGTGAGCGAGAACTGCTCGAGCAGCTCGTCACTGCGCTTGCGGACGAACCGGCGGTCGAGGCCGTAGAGGTCACCGATGAGCCGGAGGTTCTCGCGGCCGGTGAGCAGCTCGTCGACCGTGGCGCTCTGCGCGGTGAGCCCCATCGACGCCCGCACCGCCTCGGGCTCACGGACGACGTCGTGGCCGGCCACCCGGGCCGAGCCGCTCGTGGGCACGGCCAGCGTCGTCATCATCCGGACCGTCGTCGTCTTGCCCGCACCGTTGGGGCCGAGGAGGCCGAAGACCGATCCCTTGGGCACCTCGAAGCTCACGCCGTCGACGGCGGTGAAGTCGCCGAATCTCTTGACGAGGTCCTGCGCCTCGATGACGACCTCCCTCATGAGTTCATCCCCCGGCAGAGGCAGAACGGGTGGCCGGCCGGGTCGAGGTAGACCCTGAACCCACCGTCCTCGCTCGGCTGGTGCTCGTGCACCCGCGCACCGGCGGCGAGCACGGCGGGCTCGGCATCGGCGATCTCGGGAACGGCGAAGTCGAGGTGGAACTGCTGCGGGTGCGAGCCGCCGGGCCACGTCGGCGCCACCCAGTCCTCGATCCGCTGGAACGCGAGCGTCGTCCGCCCGTCAGGGCGCTCGGCCGAGACGCCGCCACCCGGAGGCTCGAGCGTCGCCCATTCGGCGTCGGAGTCGGACTCGAGGCTCCAGCCGAGCACCTTCCCATAGAACCGGGCGAGCTCGAGGGCGTCGGGACAGTCGAGGACGACGAGGTCGAGGATCGGTCGGACGCTCGGGTGAGCGCTGTCTTCACTCATGGACACGAGGGTAGGCGCGACCACCGACAGCGTCCCACCGCTTTTCGGCGGACCCGGGGTCCACCGGACGGTGGACACCGGCGCTCCTCCAGGAACCGGAGGAGCTGCCGGGCCGCTCAGCGCACCCCGTCAGCCGATCGTGAGCGCGAGCGCCCGGGCAGCCTCTGGGTGGGCGTCGGCGAGCAGCCCGCACGCGAAGAGCACGTATGCCGTGTCCACCCCTCGCGCTGCCTCCGCCGGCACCGTCCAACCGCCCGCGTGGTCCGACGTCGCGGCGCTCAGCACGCCGTCGGCGAGGGCCGCCGGACCATGCCGGAAGACGCCACCCGAGCCGAGCACGAGCCCGACGTCGGCGAGCGGGCGCGGCCGGTCCCCCACGACCCGGGGCCGACCGTGCCGGCGCAGCGCGACGAGCGCGGCCACCCGGGCGAGGTCGCCCTCGGACTCCCACTCGGCTGCCGTCGAGGCCCGGTGACCGGTCTCGGAGGCGACGTGGCCGGCATACGCCTCGGTCGTCGCGGGCAACGGAAGGTGCTCGCGCTGCGCGGCCTCGACGATGCCGAGGGCGTTCCAGCGCATGCCGAGGTCGGCCTCGACGGTGCGCTCGTGCCACATCGACCCCGCGACGTCGCGCTCGATCTCGGCGTCCTCGCCCTGGGGTCGGAGCACGGAGTAGACGTCGGTGGTCGCGCCGCCGATGTCGACGACGACGACGTCCTCGCCGCGGACGTCCGCGAGCAGCTCGACCCCGCGGAGGACGGCGTCCGGCGTCGCCGCGCGCACGAGCTCGGTGAAGCCGCGCCCGCGCGACAGCCCCTTGCCCCCGATGACGTGCTCGAGGAACGCCTCACGGATCGCGCCCCGGGCGGCGTCGGGGGCGATGACGCCGATGCGCGGCAGGACGTTGTCGGTGACGACGAAGCGACGGCCGGTGCGGTCGAGCTCCGCGGCCACCTCGTCGGCGACCTCTGCGTTGCCCGCGACGACGACCGGCGCTTTCAACCGGGCGTTCGCGAGCCGAGAGGCGTTGTGCCGCAGCACATCCGCGTTGCCGCCGTCGGTGCCACCGACGAGCAGCACGAGATCGGGCGTCGCCGCCCTGAGCGAGCGCACTCCCTCTCCCGACAGCGGCCCCGCCGACACGTGGACGACCCGTCCGCCCGCCGACAGCGCGACCCGGTGCCCGGCCTCGGCGGTCACCTCGCGCTCGTAGCCGACGACCGCGATCCTCAGCCCGCCGCCGGCCGAGGAGCACACCAGCGTCTCGGCGACGGGACCGTGGGAGTCGAGCTCACGGCATACGGCATCGACGCCGTCCATGACGTCGGTGGCGACGGTCGTCGGAGACGACGCGGCACCCACGAGGGCGCCCGACGTGACGTCGACGAGGACGGCCTTGGTGAACGTCGACCCGACGTCGACGCAGAGGACGAGCGACACGTCCGGCGCTCAGGTCAGCCGGTCGAGGGCCTGCTCGAGGTCGGCGATGAGGTCCTCGACGTCCTCGATGCCGACGGACAGACGGATGAGGTCGGAGGGGACCTCGAGCTCGGTGCCGGCGACCGACGCGTGCGTCATCCGGCCCGGGTGCTCGATGAGCGACTCGACGCCGCCGAGCGACTCCCCCAGGGTCCAGATCTGCGTCTCGGCGCACACCTTGACCGCCACGTCCTCGCCGCCCTTGACCCGGAAGGCGACCATGCCGCCGAACCGCTTCATCTGCCGCGACGCGACCTCGTGGCCGGGGTGGTCGGGCAGGCCCGGGTAGTGCACCGCCGTGACGCCGTCGTGCCCCTGGAGGAACTCGACGATCTTCTCGGCGTTGTCGCAGTGGCGCTCCATGCGGATCGCGAGGGTCTTGAGACCGCGCTGGACGACCCACGAGTCGAACGGACCCGCGACAGCGCCCATCGAGTTCTGGTGGAAGGCGACCCGGTCGCTCGCCGGCTCGTCGTCGAACCACGGGACCGTCACGCCGTGAGCCACGACGACCGCGCCGCCGACGACGTCGGAGTGACCGCCGCAGTACTTCGTCGTCGAGTGCAGGACGATGTCGGCGCCGAGCGCGAGCGGCTGCTGGAGGTAGGGCGAGGCGAAGGTGTTGTCGACGACGAGCAGCGCGCCGGCCTCGTGCGTGATCTCGGCGAGGGCCGCGATGTCGGCGATCCCGAGCATCGGGTTGGTCGGCGTCTCGACCCAGACGACGCGGGTCTTCCCCGGCTGGATCGCGGCGCGCACGGCGTCGTTGTCGGCGATCGCGGCGATCGAGTGCTCGACGCCCCAGTGCCTGAGGACCTTGTTGAAGAGGCGGTAGGTGCCGCCGTAGGCGTCCGAGGGCACGACGACGTGGTCGCCGGGGCTGAGCAGCGCACGCAGGACGGTGTCCTCGGCGGCGAGGCCCGAGGCGAACGCGAACCCGCGCTCACCACCCTCGAGGGCGGCGAACCCGGTCTCGAGCGCGGTGCGGGTCGGGTTGGCGCTGCGGCTGTACTCGTAGCCGTTGCGGAAGCCGCCGATGCCGTCCTGCTTGTAGGTCGATGTCTGGTAGATCGGGGTGACGACCGCACCCGTCGTCGGGTCCGGGTCCTGCCCGGCGTGCAGGGCGCGGGTGGAGAAGCCGAGGGTCTGGTCGCTGCTCGAGTCGGACATGCGGACAGCGTATGCCGGGGGCTCCCGACCGTCGTCGGCCGCCGGTCCCGGCCGCTTCAGCCGAGCCGTCGCTGCCACTCGCGCTGGATGGCCGTCGTGCGGTAGCCGAGAGCCTCGTTGACCGCGATCATCGGGCCGTTCTCCTGCGCGTTCCACGTCCGCACGGTGACGAGCCCGGGGAAGACCTCGCGAGCAGCCCGCAGGTTCGCGCTCTTGAGCGCTTGCCCGAGCCCGTGCCCACGGTGCTCGCGCAGGACGAGGGTGTCCTGCTGGTAGGCGAGCACCGGCTCGGCCACCGGCACCTGCAGCTGGGTGAAGCCGACGAGCCGCCCGGTCCCGAGTTGGCGCGCCACCGACTCGACCGCCCGCCGGCCGCTCCGTCGCGTCGCGTCCCGCTGCTCGCGCACCCGGTCGGCGTCCCAGTCCTCCTCCGCGAGGTCGAGGTCGCCCACTGGGGCGTCGGTGCTCATCCGCCTCGAGAGGTGGGCGCGGTCCTCGAGCCACTCGTCGCGGGTGTCGTCGGTGGAGGTCTCGATGGCGTAGCCGTCGATCGGCGGGACCTCACGGGGCGGGTGCGAGCGGACGTCGAGGTCGTTGCGGTGCATCGTCTGCCCCACCTCGAACCCATGGGCGTGCAGGAACGGCTCGCCCGGGTCGTTCCCCCCGCTCGGGTATGCCGTCTCGGCGACGAGCGTGGTCCGTCCCGCCTCCTGCGCCAGCCGGATGAGGTGGCCGAGGACGAGCGTCCCGGTGCCACGTCGGCGGTGGTCCGGGTGCACGGCGAGGTCGACGAGGGCGAGCGTGAGGTTGTCGCGCCGCGGGAGGACGATCTCTGCCGCGGCGACGACCGTCCGGGCTCCGTCGGGCCCGTCGGCGCCCTCCTCGACCGCGGCGAGGTAGCGGTGCTCCCAGCTCGTCGACTCCTCCCGGGCCCGGCGCGACGCGAGCGACCACGCGTCGTGGTCGTCCCCCATCGTGGCGACCGTCGAGGCGACGAAGACGTCGTTCCACCGCTGCGCGAGAGATGCCGCCGCGGGCGCGGGATCGAGCGTCGTGACGGGGACGATCCGGGCTGACATGGCGCCCATCGTCCTCGGCCCAGCGCGCCTGCGGCCACCCATTAACCGCGCCCCACGGCCCACGACACGTTCCGGTGACGAATGTCGATGCCCCGACCCCGAGGAGCAAAACCGCAGGCCAGGGCACGTAGGGTGAACCGCCCTGCGAAACTCGCGGGGCACCAACATGGAGGTACGCACATGCCCGGAACCCTGGGAATCATCGGCTGGATCATCATCGGCGGACTGGCCGGCTGGATCGCCAGCAAGATCATGAAGACCGACGCACAGCAGGGCATCCTGCTCAACATCATCGTCGGGATCGTGGGTGCCTTCCTCGGTGGCCTGCTGCTCAGCCTGCTGGGTGTCGACACCGACGGCGCCGGCATCATCCTCACGTTCATCACGGCGATCGCCGGAGCCTGCCTCCTGCTCTTCGGCGTCAAGGCCCTCACGGGTGGGCGTTCGCGCGTCTGACCCGCGAACCACGCCGACGGGCCCGTCCTCCTCGCGAGGACGGGCCCGCGTCGTCGTCGGCCGTGCGTCGCCGGGAACAATGCCGCTCCGAGCACGTTGAAACCCACGAACCCCTCCCCACCCCCTCGAGGAGTGCACCCATGTTCGGCTCGCGCGCCAAGACCACGATGCCCACCGCCGCCGAGGCCCTGCCCGGACGCGACACCCGCCCCTTCACGGTGCCGACCACCCACGAGGTGCTCGGCACGCCGCTCGAGGGTCCGTGGCCTGACGGCACCGAGGTGCTCTACGTCGCGATGGGCTGCTTCTGGGGCGCCGAGCGCATCTTCTGGCAGCTCCCCGGCGTCGTGACGACGGCCGCGGGCTACATGGGCGGCTTCACGAAGAACCCGACCTACGAGGAGACCTGCACCGGCCGCACCGGCCACGCCGAGTCGGTCCTCGTCGCCTACGACCCGTCGCAGACCTCGCCCGAGCTGCTCCTCAAGGCGTTCTGGGAGAACCACGACCCCACGACGGCGAACCGGCAGGGCAACGACATCGGCACGGCATACCGGTCCGCGATCTTCTGGACCACGCCGGAGCAGGAGGCTGCCGCGAAGGCGACCCGCGAAGCCTTCCAGGGCGAGCTCACCAAGGTCGGCGCCGGCGACATCACGACCCAGCTCGCCTCCGCCGAGGACGCCGGGACGTTCTGGTACGCCGAGGACTACCACCAGCAGTACCTCCACAAGAACCCCAACGGCTACTGCAACCACGGCCCCAACGGGCTCACCTGCCCGATCGGTGTCGCCAACCTGCCCGCCCAGACCGACATCGCCCCGCCCGTCTGACGCTTCCGCCGCGGGACGGCCTCGAGGTCCTCACACCGCGAGGACGTCGTCGTAGATCTCGGTGACGGCTGCCGCCTTGGCGGGCCAGGTGTGGGCCGAGGCCCAGCTCACCCCTGCTGCGCTGCGTTCGGGCCAGGAGCCGTCGGTCAGGATGTCGCGCAGCGCGTCCCCGACGCGGGTCGGCAGCTCGTCCGGCTGGGCGGGCAGAGGAACCTTCACCGCGGCGGGGCCGACGTCGAGGTCACCGACGCCATGGAGGTCCAGGGCCACCGCGGGCAGCCCTCGTCCGAGCGCCTCGAGGAACTGGGAACCGGACGAGTCACGCAGGGACGTGAAGAGGAACACCGACGACGAGTCGTACAGCTCGGTGATCTCGGTCCACGGCACTCGTCCGAGCAGTTCGACGTCCATGTGGAGGCCGAGGCGCTCGACGTCGCCACGGACCCGGTCGAGGAGTGGTCCGTCGCCGGCCATGACGAACCGGGCGGGCATCGTCGCCCGCAGCCTCGCGAACGACTCCAACGCCAGCAGTGGAGCCTTGCGCGGCATCATGCGCCCCACCCACAGCACGACGGGCAACCCGTCCGGCACCTGGCGTGGGGGGACGACCCACGAGGCCGGGAGACCCTCTGCGAGGAACGGCCGAACGTCCGTCGCCCCGAGCTGACGTGCAGCCTCCGCGGTCGCGGAGTTGGTCACGAGGGTCACCGAGGCTCCGCGCACCGTCTTGCGGCTGCGAGAGTTGAGCGACATGAGGGATCGCGTGACCGTGGTGCGTGCCCACTCGAGCGGCCACCACCGCCCGAAGTAGTGCCGATACGCACTCGGCGCCGTCTGCCCACCGCCGATCGGGCCGAAGACCAGCGGCGCGGGAGCCCTCCAGAGCTGGCTACCCAGGTGGAGTGACCCCCACGAGACGTGGTGGGTCACGTCGTAGCTCTCCTTCCCGGCCAGGACGAAGGCGAGTGCTGCGTCCTGCCAGCGGAGGTAGTGACGGTAGTGCTCGCCGGGACCGGTCAGGCCAGCCGCACGGTCGAGGGGTGACGGTGGCACGGCGGCGTGGAGGAAGCGGATGTCATCCGGTGCGGCTGCGTCGATGATGTGGCTCGGCTGGGTGAGGACCGTGACCTCGTGCCCATGGTCGGTCAGGGCCCGTGCCCAGTGCCACCCGTTTCCGAGCTCGCTGCCCTGGTTCGGCATGCACTGGTAGGACGAGAGCAGGACTCTCATCGCGCGCTCACTGCGTCAGGCAGGTGGCTCGGCAACGGCCGGCCTGCTGTCGAACCGCGACGGAACTCATTCGACATGGTGCGCCTCCGCATCACCCGGCCAGGTGCAGCGGGGCAACAGGAGTGGCAACCGGTCGCGCGCCATAGCGTCGACGATCTCGCCACACTCGACCTCGTTCCACGGTACAGAGGGTGTGCCGACGACACCGGCCCTTCCGTGAAACAGGCCAAGGCGACATGCCGACCGAAGGCACACGTCGTCCTTCTCGTGCAACCGGTGACGATCCCGTATGCCGTGACGCCCCTCGCGTGGCACAGTGCCGTCCGTGACCGCTGACTCCACCGAGGGCTTCTCGGCGAAACCGACGCTCGTGGGCGAGCTCGTGACGCTGCGACCGATCCGGGCCGAGGACGCCGACGCGATCGACCGGATCATCCGCGAGGACCCCGAGGTCGCCCGGCTCACCGGCTCGGTCCACTCGAGTGCCGAGGCCGCCGAACCGCCCACGATGCCGATCGAACGGATGCGCGAGATCTATGGCGAGTGGGCGGTCGCCGACGACCGGCTCGTGCTCGCCGTCGTCGACAACGCGAGCGGCGACGTCGTCGGCGAGGTCGTCCTCGCCGGCTGGGACGAGGGCAACCGGGCGTGCTGGTTCCGCACTCTCATCGGTTCAGCCGGTCGCGGGCGAGGGCTGGGGACCGAGGCGACACGGCTCGTCGTCGACCACGGGTTCCGGGTGCTCGGGCTGCATCGCATCACGCTCGAGGTCTACGACTTCAACCCGCGGGCGCGGCACGTCTACGAGAAGGTCGGGTTCGTCCACGAGGGGACCGGGCGCGAGGCACTGCTTTTCGACGGCGAGTGGGTCGACGTCCACTTCATGGCCGTTCTCGACTCCGACTGGGTGCGGGCTGGCGCCTGACGAGAAGGTCCCACGGTTCGCGATATGGGCACCGCGATGTGTGGGACCTTGCAATGGCCGCCACGCGTGGTGACGGCCGGGCGTCGTCCGGGTCAGACGGCCCTGGCGATCGTGAGCGCGACACCGAGGACCGCGGCCATGGTCAGGGCTGCGACGCCGGCGATGCGCAGGGGCGCCCCGACCTTCCAGTGGTCCGTGGGACCCGGGGCCTCGAACCCCGGGTGGCCACCGATGTCGGAGCTCCCCGCCGGTCCCCCGAACCCGCCCCTGACGCCGGGCGCCGGACGGGCACCGCGCATCTGCACGAAGCCGACGGCGAGCAGCACGACGCCGAGCACCACGAGGACGACGACGACCCACCACCATCCGGTCATGGGTGTCAGCGTGCCAGCCCTGGTCTTGACTTCGCCCCGCCGCGGTCGACCCAGTTCTTCGCGTCAGATGCGAGCGGCGAGCTCGGTTCCCTGGCGGATGGCGCGCTTGGCGTCGAGCTCGGCGGCGACGTCGGCCCCACCGATGACGTGGACCGGCAGCCCGGACCCGACGAGATCGTCGGCGAGGGTGCGGACCGACTCCTGCCCGGCGCAGAGGACGACGCTGTCGACGGGGATGACCCGCGTGGTGCGCGGCCCGTCGCCCCCGCCCTCTGGCGCGAACGACACGTGCAGCCCGTCGTCGTCGATGAGGTCGTAGGACACGCCCGTGACCTGCTCGACGCCCTTGGCCCTGAGCGACGCCCGATGCACCCACCCGGTCGTCTTGCCCAGGCCCTTGCCGATGCCGGACGCCTTGCGCTGGAGCAGGACGACCTCGTGCTTCGGCATCTCGACGCGCAGCTTCGTGAGCCCGCCGGGCGACTCGGCCGGGTCGCCGACGCCCCACTCGGCGCGCCACAGGTCGAGGTCGAGCGTCGCCGAGGGCTGCGCCGTGAGGAACTCCGAGACGTCCACGCCGATGCCGCCCGCACCGATGACCGCGACCCGGGCCCCGGGCTCGCGCTCGCCCCGGACGAGCTCGGCATAGGTCATCACCGACGGGTGCTCGACGCCGGGGATCGACGGCACCCGCGGCTCCACGCCGGTGGCGACGACGACCTCGTCGAACCCGCCGTCACGCAGCTCGGCAGCCGTCACCACTCGACCGAGGTGGAGCCGGACGCCGGTCACCTCGAGCCGGCGACGGAAGTAGCGGATCGACTCGGAGAACTCCTCCTTGCCCGGGATGCGTTGGGCGATGGCGAACTGTCCGCCGATGTCGTCCCGCGCCTCGAAGAGGTCGACCGAGTGCCCGCGCTCGGCCAGCGCCGTGGCGCACGCCAGCCCGGCCGGCCCTGCCCCCACGACCGCCACCCGTCGGGCCGACCGCGTCGGCCCTAGCACGAGCTCGGTCTCGTAGACCGCGCGCGGGTTGAGCAGGCAGGTCGCCCGCTGCTTCCTGAACGTGTGGTCGAGACACGCCTGGTTGCACGCGATGCAGGTGTTGATCTCGTCGACCCGTGACTCGGCGGCCTTGCGCACCCACTCCGGGTCGGCGAGGAAGGGCCGGGCCAGCGACACGAGGTCGGCGTCGCCCGCGCCGAGGATGCCCTCGGCCACCTCCGGCATGTTGATCCGGTTCGTCGCGATGACCGGCAGCGATGTCTCGGCCTTGAGGCGGCCGGCATACGAGGCGAAGGCGGCGCGGGGCACGGAGGTGACGATCGTCGGGACGCGGGCCTCGTGCCAGCCGATGCCGAGGTTGAGCACCGAGGCGCCGGCCGCCTCGACCTCGCGGGCGAGCGCGGCCACCTCGTCCCACGTCTGGCCGTCGGGCACGAGGTCGACCGCGGAGATCCGGTAGATGACGAGGAAGTCCTCCCCGACCTCCTCGCGGATGCGCCGCACGACCTCGACGGCGAACCGGCGGCGCTTCGTCGGGGTGCCGCCCCACTCGTCGGTGCGGTGGTTGGTCCGCGGCGCGAGGAACTGGTTGATGAGGTAGCCCTCGGACCCCATGACCTCGACGCCGTCGTAGCCGGCCTCGCGGGCGAGCCGAGCCGAGCGGACGAAGGCGGCGATGGTGCGCTCCACGCCTCGCCCCGACAGCGCCCGGGGCGTGAACTTCGAGATGGGGCTCTTGATCGCCGACGGGGCGACGCACCACGGGGTGTAGGCGTAGCGGCCGGCGTGGAGCAGCTGGAGGGCGACCCGGCCACCCTCGGCGTGGACGGCGTCGGTGATGACGCGGTGGCGCCGGGCCTCACGACGAGTCGTCAGCTTGGACGCGAGCGGCATCAGCGTGCCCTCCATGTTGGGAGCGAACCCGCCGGTGACGATGAGCGCCGCTCCTCCGCGCGCCCGCTCGGCGAAGAAGGCCGCGAGCTTGGGGAAGTCGCGCGCGCGGTCCTCGAGCCCGGTGTGCATCGACCCCATGACGACCCGGTTGGGCAGGGTGAGATGACCGAGCTGGAGCGGCTCGAGGAGGTGCGGGAAGGCGTTCACTACTCGAGGGTAGGGAACGGCCCCGCGGGCGCCTACGACTCCTGCCTGTGGCGTTCCTCTCGGTCCCGTGTGCCGGCCCATCCAGAGCATGGGACCCGCGCGGACGGTGTGCTCAGCGCTGCCGTTCGAGCACGCGGCCGACGACCCAGGCGACGAGCTCGGCCGACTCCGCGGGCGTGCCCGCCGGCCGGATGACGTGGCTGACGACGAGGCGGACGATCGTGTCGACGAGGCCACTGAGGCGCCGTGGGTCGATGCCGTGGTCGTAGTCCCCCAGCCGCAGCTCGAGGACGACCGCCGCGGCGCCGGAGAGCGAGGCGGAGTCGGTCGTGAGCAGCGGGAGCAGCCCGGTGTCGGCACCTTGCCCGGCAGCGAGTGCAGCACGCAGCAGCGGGTTGTCAGCCGCACGCTCGAGGACTCGCTCGACCGCGTCGCGCGCGGCGGCGACGAGGTCGTCCGGGTGGGCGTCGAAGCCGGCGTTGACGGCCTCGAGGAAGTGCCCGAGCTCCCAGAGGACGAGCGACTCGGCGAGGTCGGTCTTGCCACCGACCTCGGTGTAGACGGTCTGCCGGCTCACGCCGGCGCGCTCGGCCAGGCGCCCCATCGTCACGCCGGACCACCCGCCCTCGACGGTGAGATCGCAGGCGGCCTCGATGATGCGCTCGCGCAGCGAGGTCGTCGGCCGGGTGCTCACGACGCCCATCATGCCGCCCGCGGCCTGCTCCTCACGCACCCACGCGCTCACGCACTCACGCACTCACTCACACGGCCCGCGGGTCCACCGCGACGAAGTCGACCTTCTCGCGCACCCCGCAGTCGGGACAGCACCAGTCGTCAGGGATCTGCGCCCACGCCGTGCCGGCCGCGAAGCCCTCGCGCTCCTCGCCCGCGACGACGTCGTAGGTGTAGCCGCAGCCGGGGCAGCTCGCGGCGAGCACCTCGTCGGTTGCGAGTGCAGATGCGAGCCCGGTCCCGCCGGGACCGCCGGACTCCGACGACGACTGCGACGCCGAGGGCGGCGGATGTGCCGCGAGGACCCGAGCGCGCCGCCGCGGCTGGATGTTGGCCCGGCTCATGTCGCCACCGAAGTGCGCGAGCACCCGCCGGTCCATGACGCGTCGCCACAGCGGCGGGACCAGCGCGAGGAGGATCATCCCGGCATACCCGGTCGGGAGGACCGGCGACTCCTCGTAGTCGCGCAGCGTCTGGTAGCGCCGGGTCGGGTTCGCGTGGTGGTCGCTGTGCCGCTGCAGGTGGTAGAGCAGGACGTTGGTCGCGATGTTGTTGGAGTTCCACGAGTGCGACGGGTCCACGCGCTCGTAGCGCCGCCGGTCACCGACGCCGACCTTCTGCCGCAGCATGCCGTAGTGCTCCATGTAGTTGACGACCTCGAGCAGCGAGATGCCGACGACCGCCTGGATGACGAGGAACGGCAGGATGCCCACGCCCAGCCAGAGCACGAGCCCGGTCCAGAGCACCGCCGACATGAGCCACGCGTTGAGGACGTCGTTGGAGAGCCGGAACGGGTGCTGCCTGCGCCGCCCGATCCGCCGGGCCTCGAGCCGCCACGCGCTCCTCAGCGAGCCCCACACCGTGCGCGGCCAGAACGCGTAGAAGCTCTCACCCACCCGACTCGATGCGGGGTCCTCGGGAGTGGCGACGCGCACGTGGTGACCGCGGTTGTGCTCGATGTAGAAGTGTCCGTAGAAGCTCTGCGCGAGCGCGACCTTGCTCAGCCAGCGCTCGTTCGCCTCGCGCTTGTGGCCGAGCTCGTGCGCCGTGTTGATGCCGATGCCGCCGATGCACCCGATCGAGATCGCAAGCCCGACCTTCTCCGACAGGCTGAGCTCGAACGGGCTCGCCCCCGAGACGACCCACATGGCACCGACGAACCCGGCGTACTGCACCGGCAGGTAGAGGTAGGTGATCCACCGGTAGTAGCGGTCCTTCTCGAGCGCCTCGATGACGTCGTCCGGCGGGTTCGAGCGGTCGAGCCCGGCGAAGAGGTCGATGGCGGGCACGATGCCCAGGACGACGATGGGGCCCAGCCAGAACCAGACCGACCACCCGGTGAGCAGCCACCCGCCCATGCCGACGAAGGCGAGCGACGGGACGACGAGCCCGATGAGCCAGAGGTGCCGCTTGGGGTCGCGCCACCGCTGCGTCGAGCCGATCGGGACGGTCGCGTTCGCTGCCATGGGTGCAGGCCTCCTTGCCGGGGGTCACTTGACAAAACACTATGACTTGTCAAGTGGAAGTTGGCAAGCGGTAACCAGCATTTCCACGAGCCCGGCCATGCGAAAGGCGGGGTATGCCGGGTGCTCGCGCTCCCGGCATACCCCGCCTGTCAGCGGAGCTGGGTCGTGACCTCAGTCGACGAGGTGACCCAGGAGGTCGGCCCGCGTGAGGACACCGACCGGCTTGCCGTCGTCGATGACGAGGACGGCGTCGTGGGTCTCGAGCTCGTGGCGCGCGGTGGCGACGGGCTCGCCGGCGCCGACGAGCGGGAGACCCTTGCCCATGTGCTTCTCGACCGAGTCGTGCAACGTGGCCTTGCCGACGAAGAGCAGTTCGAGGAGCTCGCGCTCACTCACCGCACCCGCGACCTCACCCGTCATGACGGGCGGCTCGGCCTTGACCACCGGCATCTGCGAGACGCCGTACTCACGCAGGATCTCGATGGCGTCGCGGATGGTCTCGTTGGGGTGGGTGTGCACGAGGGCCGGCAGGTCGCCGGTCTTGGCGCGCAGCACCTTCCCGACGGTCGCGTCGGCGTCGGAGTCCATGAAGCCGTAGGAGCTCATCCAGTCGTCGCTGAAGATCTTCGACATGTAGCCGCGGCCCGAGTCCGGGAGCAGCACGACGACGGTGGCCTCGGCCGGCAGATCCTTGGCGACCTCGAGGGCGGCGACGACGGCCATGCCGCAGGAGCCGCCGACGAGCAGGCCCTCCTCGCGGGCGAGGCGACGGGTCATGGCGAAGGAGTCGGCGTCGGAGACGGCGACGATCCGGTCGACGACCGCGGGGTCGTAGGCGGTCGGCCAGAAGTCCTCGCCGACGCCCTCGACGAGATAGGGGCGGCCGGTTCCGCCGGAGTAGACCGAGCCCTCGGGGTCGGCGCCGATGATCTCGACGCGCCCGCCCTCACGGCCCTCGCTCTGCTCGCGCAGGTAGCGGCCGGTGCCGGTGATCGTGCCGCCGGTGCCGACGCCCGCGACGAAGTGGGTGAGCAGGCCCTCCGTGTCGCGCCAGATCTCGGGACCGGTGGTCTCGTAGTGCGACGCCGGGCCGTTCTGGTTGGCGTACTGGTTGGGCTTCCACGCGCCGGGCGTCTCGCGGACAAGCCGGTCCGAGGTCTCGTAGTAGGAGTCCGGGTGGTCGGGAGCGACGGCGGTCGGGCACACGACGACCTCGGCGCCGTAGGCCTTGAGGACGTTGCGCTTGTCCTCGCTCACCTTGTCGGGGCACACGAAGATGCACTTGTAGCCCTTGCGCTGCGCGACCAGCGCGAGACCGACGCCGGTGTTGCCGCTCGTCGGCTCGACGATCGTGCCGCCGGGCTTGAGCTCGCCGGAGGCCTCGGCGGCCTCGACCATCTTGAGGGCGATGCGGTCCTTCACGGAGCCGCCGGGGTTCATGTACTCGACCTTGGCCAGGACCGTCGCGGCGATGCCGTCGGTGACGGAGTTCAGCTTCACGAGCGGGGTGTTGCCCACGAGGTCGACGATGTGCTCGGCATACTTCATGCCCCCATCCTCCCATCCCCGCGCCGGGTTGCCGGACGGTGACGAACAGGCCTCGGCATGCCGGGACCCGACGTGCGCGTCGTACCCGTCGGTTAGCGTGGACGGACAGTCGAAGGAGGGCGAGCGGACGGTCATGGGACGCGCACGGCGAGCACGCAAGATCGCATCCACCGCGGCATACGGGGGTGGTGGCCTCGCTGCGGCCAGCGCCGCCCTCGGAGCGGTGGGCTACGCCGTCATCAAGGGCGAGGCGCTGCTCGCCCGCCGCATCGTCGGCACGCCGTTCGACTCCTCCCCCGACGACGACGGCACCTACGGCGCCGGTCCCGGCGAGCCGATCGAGATCCTCGTGCTCGGCGACTCGAGCGCGGCCGGCATGGGGGCCAAGCACCCGCACGAGACCGTCGGCGGCATCGTCGCCAACGGCGTGAGCGCCCTCATGGGCCGGCGCGTCCACCTCACGAACTGCGCGGTCGTCGGCGCCGAGTCGAGCGACCTCGAGCGCCAGCTGGCTCAGGGGCTCGAGTCCGTGACGCCCGACGTCGTCGTCATCATGATCGGCGCCAACGACGTCACCCACCGGATCGACCGGGCCACGGCGGTGCGCCACCTCGAGCTCACCGTGCGCCGGATCCGCGCGCTCGGCAGCGAGGTCGTCGTGGGGACCTGCCCCGATCTCGGGACGATCGAGCCGCTCGCGCAGCCGCTGCGGCTGCTCGCCCGCCGGTGGAGCCGTGACCTCGCCGCCGCCCAGACGATCGCGGTCGTCGAGGCCGGTGGTCGCACTGTGTCGCTCGGCGACCTGCTGGGCAAGGAGTTCGCGGCCTCGCCCCGCGAGATGTTCAGCGAGGACCGGTTCCATCCCTCGGCCGCCGGCTACGCGAGGGCGGCTGCGGCTCTGCTGCCGTCGGTATGCGCCGCCCTCGGGGTGTGGGGCCACGACACCGCCGACCGGGCACCCGAGCCACGTCGCGGCGAGGGCGTCGGCCCGGTGGCGGTGGCCGCCGGTCAGGCCGTCAAGGACGCCGGCACGGAGGTGTCGCCGACCGAGGTCGGTGGTCAGGCCCGGGGTCCGCGGGGCCGTTGGGCCGTGCTGCTGCGACGGCGCCACGACGCGGTGCCGTCGGCACGCAACCCGCAGCCGGATGCGTCGCAGGACGCCGTGGCCGGCGGCTCAGGGGAGGGTGCGGCGGAGGTCGGCGAGCCGGTCGGCGAGCTCGGGGACCCCCGCTGAGGCGGCGTCCCACACGAGGACCCGCAGCTGGTCGATGAGCACGGCGGGCCCGAGCTCGGGCACCGGCCGGCCGGCCGTCGCGTCGGCGAGGTCCTGGACGACCTCGCGCACGGCCCCGGACGCGGCGAGCGCGCGGTCCGCGGGCAGCTCACGCCACCGACGGACCACGCGCTCGAGCTCCCGGCTCACGTCATCGGGAAGACGGTGCATCGTCGTCAGAGGTCACTCACGCATGCGGGCGAAGAGGCGCAGGAACTCGATGTAGAGCCACACCACGGTGACGATGAGACCGTGCGCCAGGAGCCAGCTGTACTTCTGCGGGGCGCCCGTCGCGATCGCGCGGTCGATCATGTCGAAGTCGAGCGCGAGCGAGACCGACGCGAGGCCGACGGCGAACAGCGAGATGCCGATGCCGATGGCGCCGCTGCCCCCGAAGCCGAACATCGTGTCGCTGACCATCGCGAAGATGAAGTTGACGACGGCGAAGATCGCGTAGCCGAAGATCATCATCGTGACGATGCGACGGAACTTCGCGGTGACCTTGATGAGCCCGCTCTTGTAGGCGAGGAACATGCCGACGAAGGTGGCCGCGGTCGCGAGAACGGCCTGGGGGACCACCCCCTCCCACCCGGGGTAGGAGTTGAAGAACTCACTGACGGCGCCGACGAAGAGTCCTTCGATGGCGGCATACGCCACGATGAGCGGAACGCTGAGCGTCTTCTTGAAGGCGATGACGAGTCCGAGGACGAGCGTGCCGATCATGCCGCCCATCCAGACGAGGAAGCCGAGCTCCGGGCTGTTGGCCGAGATGAACCAGCCCACGGCACCGAAGCCCAGGACGAGGGCGAAGAGCCCCAAGGTCTTCATGATGACGTCGTCCATCGTCACGCGACCGGTGTCGACGGGTCCGGCGGACGGCGAGTTGTACATGTCCTGGAGCTGCTGTTGCGAGCCCCACGTGTCGGTGGCGCCCTGCTGCGCGTACGAGACGCTGCCCGGGTTCGCGGAGCCTCGGCCACCAAAGCCGGCGTAGCCGGACTGGGCGTCCTTCTCGAGTCGGTTGAAGGCCGGGTTGCTGGCCATCGTGTCCTCCATTGGTCTGGCGCCGCGGCGATCCGCGGCGTCGTCTGACCATTCAACCGTGGACGGGCCTGCGAGGTTCCCGCGGCACGGTCACCTGTGGACAACGATCACGTCCGCACATGGCGCAGGTCGGGCCGAGTGTCGGGGATGCGGGGGCTTCAGCCGCGAGCCACACCCCGGATCTCCGACACTGGGCGGCCGCCAGTGGGACGTTCGCGCTGGGTGCCCCCGACGGGACTCGAACCCGCACCGGAAGCGATTTTAAGTCGCCTGCCTCTGCCAGTTGGGCCACGGGGGCGCGCTCACTGTATGCCGCCTCCCTCGCCTGCGTCCGCAACCCCGGCCGCCCCTGCCACCGTGGTTGCGGACGCAGGCATCCGCATGAGTGCGCGAACCACACCAGCCATCCGCGGATCGGCCTCCGCCCGACGCCGAACCTGCCGAGCGTGAGGAGCGCTTTGGGTAGGCTCCGAGGACACGCACGCAGCATCCAGATCGGACGTTTTCCCCGCATGACCTCCACGGACAGCCCGACGACTCCCCCCGCTCGCCGCCGAGGCCCGGCCAAGGGAACACCTCGGGCTCCCCGCATGAAGCGCGAGGAGCGCGAGCGACAGCTCCTCGACGTCGCCGAGGCGGTCTTCGCCGACCACGGCTACCAGGACACGACGATGGAGCTCGTCGCCGCGAAGGCGGGCATCACCAAGCCGGTCATCTACGACCACTTCGGCTCGAAGGAGAACCTCCTCGTCAAGGTCGTCGCCCGGGCCCGCGAGGACCTGCTGACCTCGACGAAGGACGCGCTCGACGCGATCCCGCCGCACTCCCCCGTCGAGGCCTACTTCCGGGCGGGCGTGCAGTCGTTCATGGAGTTCTTCGAGCGGCGCCGCGGCAGCTTCAAGGTCTACATGCAGGAGTCCGCCGTCGCCGTCGTCGCCGGGCAGGACATCGAGCAGATCCGCCAGGCGCAGGCGCGCGACATCGCCGAGCGGTTCGGCGACATCCCGCAGATCGCGGCCTATCCCCTGCCCTACCGCGAGGCGATGGCCGAGATCATGATCGCGACCAACGAGCGGGTGGCGGCGTGGCGGCTGCGCCACCCCGAGATCACCCTCGAGATGGCGGTCGAGGTCGTCATGGCGGTGCTGTGGAACGGGTTCGCGTCCTACACCGCCGACACGGTGCCGGACGTCGACCTCAGCTGACGCAGCTGAGCGCGATCCCGTCGAGGATGTCGTGCTCGGAGGTGACGACCTGCGCGTCGGGTGACCACTCGAGGACGCGCCCGAGCACCTCGTGCCACACGAGCGCGCCCGCGCCGATGACGTCGACGCGACCGGGGTGCATGAAGCCGAGCGCGCCGCGCTCCGCCGTCGGCATGTGGAGCAGGCCCTGCGAAGCCTCGCGGTGCGCTGCCGGGCTCAGCGTCGCGAGGTGGATCCGTTCCGGCTCGTATGCCGGAAGCGCCAGCGCGTGCGCTGTGATCGTCGTGATGCTGCCGGCGAGACCGACGACCGTGGCGATGCCCGCAAGGTCGACGACCTCCTCCGCGCGGTCGAGAGCCGCGGCGATGTCGCGGGTCGCGGCGGCCACCTCGGCGTCGGTGGGCGGGTCGCTGCGGAGGTGGCGCTCATGGATGCGGACGCAGCCGACGTCGACCGAGCGGGCCGCCTCGACGTGGTCGGTGCCGCGGACGAGCTCGGTCGACCCGCCGCCGAGGTCGACGACGAGGTAGGGACCGGCGACACCGGTGGCGACGAGGTCTCCGGTCGCTCCCGTGAACGACAGGTCGGCCTCGTCGTCTCCGCTGACGACCTCGGGCGAGACGTCGAACCCCGTTGCGGCGAAGGCCTTCTCGACTCCGGCCACGAAGTCCGAGGCGTTGCGCGCGTCACGCGAGGCGGAGGTGGCGACGAAGCGCACACGTTCGACGGAGTGCTCGCGGCACTGGACGGCATACTCGCTCGTCTGCCGCAGCGTGCGCTCCATGGCGACCGGATCGATGACACCGGTGCGGTCCACGCCGTAGCCGAGCCGGACGACCTCGGTGCGCCGCACGACGTCGGTGAGCGCGCCGGTCTCGTCGACATCGGCGATTAGGAGCCGGATCGAGTTCGTGCCGCAGTCGACGGCGCCGACCCGGGTCACTGCTCGGCGTCCCCGGCGAGCTCGGTGCACGGGTGGGTGGCCCACCAGTCGGGGAGCATCGCCAGGGCCTCGTCGCCGAGCGGGTTGACGCCCTCGCCGACGGAGAGCGAGTGGGCGACGAGGACGTGGAGGCACTTGACGCGGTCCGGCATGCCGCCGGCGCTGATGCCGTCGATCTCGTCGACCCGACCCAGCTCGCCCCGGCGCGCGAGGTAGTCGTCGTGGGCCGCGGCGTAGCGCCGGGCGAGGTCGTCGTCCTCGGCCAGCCGCTCGGTCATCTCACGCATGACGCCCTGCGACTCCAGCGTGCTGATGGCACCGGTGAGGCGGGGGCACGTGGCGTAGAAGGACGTCGGGAAGGGCGTGCCGTCCGGCAGGCGGGGCAGCGTGCGCAGCACGTCGGGCTCACCGCACGGGCAGCGGTGCGAGACCTCGACGACCCCACGCGGGACGCGGCCGAGCTGGCGCTCGACGGCGTCGAGGTCCGCCTGGGCGACCGCGGACGGCTCGGGGGCGGGGCTCATCGGCGGTTGGACGGGACGTCGGCGGCCTGCATCGACGCCCAGACCGTGTCGTACCACGGTTCCGAGGAGTCGGAGCTGTGCGCGATCGCGCCGGTCGTGTCCTTGATCTCGGGGTCGATGACGGTGTAGGACTTCTCGCCGACCTTGACGAACTTGAGGCGGGTGCGCGCCTGCTGCTCGACGTAGGCCGGGTCCTCCCAGCGCGCCTGCTCCGCCTGGAGATCGTCGACGGTCACCTGCTGCTGGGCCACCTTGTCGCGCATCGCGTCGATGTCGGACCGCTGCTGGAGGTAGGCGCGCAGGGTGGGTGCGACGAGGACGACGAGGAAGAGCACGACGGCACCGAGCGCGACCTTGCGCAGCGTGCGCCTGTTGCTGCGGGCGGCGGTGAGGCGGCCGCGCCAGCTCGCCGCCGCGGCCTCGGCGACCTTGCGCCCGCTCTGGCCCGAGCGGGTGGCGCGGGCACGCGCGGCGGGTCGCGAGGACGCCGGCCGTCGAGGTGACGAGCCGGGTCCGCGACCGCTCCCGCGTGCCATGCGTTGCGCTCCTGCCTCAGGCCTTGGCGGCGGCGGCGGCGGTGAAGCGCGGGAACGCGGCGGCGCCGGCGTACTCCGCGGCGTCGTCGAGCTCCTCCTCGATGCGCAGAAGCTGGTTGTACTTGGCGACGCGCTCGGACCGGGCGGGTGCGCCGGTCTTGATCTGGCCGCAGTTCGTCGCGACGGCGAGGTCGGCGATCGTCGTGTCCTCGGTCTCACCGGAGCGGTGGCTCATCATGCAGCGGAAGCCCGCGCGCTGCGCCATCTCGACGGCGTCGAGGGTCTCGGTGAGCGAGCCGATCTGGTTGACCTTGACGAGCAGGGCGTTGGCGGTGCCGGTCTCGATGCCGCGGGCGAGGCGCTCGGGGTTGGTGACGAAGAGGTCGTCGCCGACGAGCTGGACCTTGGCGCCGAGGCGGTCGGTCATGGCCTTCCAGCCGTCCCAGTCGTCCTCGTTGAGCGGGTCCTCGATGGAGACGAGCGGGTAGGCGTCGACGAGCTCGGCGTAGTAGTCGACCATCTCGGACGCGCTCTTGCTGCCGCCCTCGAAGGAGTAGCTGCCCCCGTCGGCGTCGTCGTAGAACTCGCTGGCCGCGACGTCGAGCGCGAGGGCGATCTGCTCGCCCGGGGTGTAGCCGGCCCTCTCGATGGCCTCGAGGATGAGGTCGAGCGCCGCCCGGTTGCTCTCGAGGTTGGGCGCGAAGCCACCCTCGTCGCCGAGCCCGGTCGACAGGCCCTTCTCCTTGAGCACGGCCTTGAGCGCGTGGTAGACCTCGGCGCCCCAGCGCAGAGCCTCGCGGAAGGTCTCGGCGCCGATCGGCGCGATCATGAACTCCTGGATGTCGACGTTGGAGTCGGCGTGGGAGCCACCGTTGAGGATGTTGAGCATCGGCACCGGCAGGACCCGCGCGTTGGGGCCGCCGAGGTAGCGGAAGAGCGGCAGGCCGGCCGACTCGGCGGCGGCCTTCGCCACGGCGAGGCTCACACCGAGGATGGCGTTGGCGCCGACCTTCTCCTTGTTCTTGGACCCGTCGATGGCGAGCATCTCGGCGTCGATGAGGCGCTGGTCGTGGGCCTCGAAGCCGAGGAGCTTGGGGCCGAGCTCGTCGATGACTGCGTCGACGGCCTTCTCGACACCCTTGCCGAGGTAGCGGTTCTTGTCGCCGTCACGGCGCTCGACCGCCTCGAAGGCGCCGGTGGAGGCGCCGCTGGGCACGGCCGCACGGGTGATGGTGCCGTCGTCGAGGGCGACCTCGACCTCGACGGTGGGGTTGCCTCGCGAGTCGAGGATCTCGCGTGCTCCGACGGCGTCGATGCTGGCCACTGCTGCTCCTGGGGTGGTGCGGGGACGGGGGTCAGGTCTCGGCCCCGAGCCTAGCCCGTGCGGCAGGTGCCCCGACCGACCGACTCACATGACGGCATACCCGCTCCCGGGGACGGATCCGGCGACCAGCGGCGCAGAACGTGACCGGGGGCGCTCGCATGCCTGCGCCCCTGACCACGGTCTGCGCCGCTCGTGCCGACGACGCAGACCTGCGGCTCGGGTCAGGCGGTGGCGAAGGCGACGGCGAGGGCGGCGCCGAGGCGGGCGTTGTGGCGCACCAGCGCGATGTTGGTGTCGAGGCTGCGGCCGTCGGAGAGCTCGACGATGCGGCCGAGGAGGAAGGGCGTGATGTCCTTGCCGGTGATGCCGCGCTCGTCGCACTCGGCGACCGCGCGGTCGATGAGCGCGGAGATCTCGTCCGGCGTCATCTCGTCCTCGGCGGGCACGGGGTTGGTCACGGCGATGCCGCCGCGCAGCCCGAGGTCCCACTTGACCCGCATCATCTCGGCGAGCTCGTCGACGCTGTCGCTGCGCATCGGCGAGGAGAAGCCCGACGAGCGCGAGTAGAACGACGGGAACTCGTCGGACCCCACGGTGACGACCGGGACACCGAGGGTCTCGAGCACCTCGAGGGTGCGGCCGATGTCGAGGATCGACTTCACGCCGGCCGAGACGACGGCGACGTCGGTGAGGCTGAGCTCGGTGAGGTCGGCGGAGACGTCCATCGAGTCCTCGGCGCCGCGGTGCACGCCACCGAGACCGCCCGTGACGAAGACGCGTATGCCGGCCAGCGCGGCGAGGCGCATCGTGCTCGCGACCGTCGTGGCCCCGTGGCCCTTGGTCGCCATGACGTGGGGCAGGTCGCGGATGCTCACCTTGACGACGTTCTCGTCGGTCGCGAGGAGCTCGAGCTCGTCGGCGGACAGGCCGATCCGGGCGACGCCGTCGAGGACGGCGATGGTCGCAGGGGTGGCGCCGCCGTCGCGGACGATCTGCTCGACCTCACGGGCCATCTCGACGTTGCGGGGGTAGGGCATGCCGTGGCTGATGATCGTCGACTCGAGCGCGACGACAGGGCGTCCGGCGGCGAGCGCCTCGGCGACCTCGGGGGCGAGGGCGAGGGCGGGGTGGGGCGTGGTGGTGCTGGTGCTCATCGGGTTCCTTGTGACGTGACGTGTGGGGTGACGTGTGACGTGAGGCGCCCGGTGACGAGCGCGCTGGTGAGGTCGGGACGGACGGTGTGGACGGACTCGGTGGTGAGGGCGGCGGTGGCCTGGCCGAAGGCCGCGGCGGCGACGGGGTCGCCGTCGCGCAGGAGGGCGTGGACGAACCCGGCGGTCATCGAGTCGCCGGCGCCGGTGACGTCGACGACCGCGGTGCTCACCGCCGGGTCGGTGCTCACGGTGGGCCGCGCGGTGGACCCGTCGGCGGGGTCGGGTGCCGACGAGAGCAGGCTGCCGCGGGCCCCCCGGCGCACCCAGACGTGTCGCACGCCCCGGTCGTGGAGCTCGACGGCCGCCCGGGTGATCGCCGGGACGGTGTCGGCGACCTCGTGGTCGACGAGCGCGGCGAGCTCGGCGATGTTGGGCGTCACCGCGAGGACGGGGCGTTCCGGGGCGAAGAACGTGCGGAGGCGACCCGCCTTGACCACCGACACCGGCTCGACGACGACCGGGACGTCGCTCCCGGCCGCGACGGAGCAGAGCCAGGTCGCGACGTCGAGCGGGATGTTGCCGTCCACGACGAGCAGGTCGCAGTGCTGGAGCAGCGCCCGGGCGGGCTCGACGTCGGCGACGGTGAGGCTGTCGGTGGCGCTCATGTCGGAGACGGCGACGGAGAGGTCACCGTCGGAGTCGAGGACGGCGAGGTAGGTGCCGGTCGGCCGGTTCCCGACGACGACATGGTCGAGCCGGACGCCGGCGGTGCGCGCGTGGGCCAGAAGCTCGTCGCCGAACGTGTCGGCCCCGACGGCGGCGACGAGGTGCGTCGAGGTGCCGAGCCGGGCGAGGTTCTCGGCGATGTTGCGCCCGACCCCGCCCGGGCTGGTCGTCACCTGCCCGGGGTTGCTCGTCGCCGGGTCGAGCCGAGCCGTCGAGCGTGCCTTGACGTCCATGACCGCGCCACCGACCACGACCACGCCCGCCTCACCGCGCACGACATAGCCCCGGCCGAGGATCGCGCCCTTGCGCGTGAGGTTCGACAGGGCGACCGACACCGACGCACGGGTCGTGCCCAGACGCTCGGCGAGGGCGGCGGCGTCGAGCAGCGGGTCGACGCGCAGCTCGGCGAGGATCGCCTGCTCCTGCGGTGTCAGCCTCATATTGGACATTCAAGCATTGCTTGCATTTCCAAGCAAGAGGTATGCCGTCCGCCAGCCTTCCGGCGTGCGGGCGCCTGCTGGGCGGGGCACCCCGGGCGGCGGGACGGCATACGTGAAGGGGCCCGGTCCCCCTGCGGACCGGACCCCTTCGTCGGGAGTGTCGACGCCCCGTCACGCCGGGTGGGCGGCGTGGGCGTGGCTGCGACGCGAGATGACGGCTGCCCCGGCACCGGCGAGCGCGAGGCCGGCGAGGACGCCACCGCCGAGCTGCAGGAGCTCGAGGGCGTTGTCGTCGATGGTCACCGTGCTCGTGCCCCCGGGCGTGGTGCCGCCCTCGTAGCAGCGGGTCTGGCAGCTCCACTCGGACTGTGAGCCGTTGCCCGGGTCGGGGCGGGCACTCGCGGGGCCGGCGACCGAGAAGGCGAGGATCCCGGTGGCACCGGCGACGGTGAGTGCCCGGCGGATGCTGGTCGTGTGCGACATGACGTGGTCCTTTCGTGACCGGTGGTGGGGTGGACGGGATGTCCTGGACCCGTTGTCGCACGGGGTGGTTCCGGGTGGTCATCGGTGCGGTATCAGGCGGGTATCAGGGCTATTGACCCGCGGTGTCGGCGGCAAGACCCTCGAAACATGCGCATCGCGCTGCTGGGCTCGCTCCAGGTCGACGAGGGACGCACGGCTCTCAGTCCCCGCGACCGTGTCGTCCTGCTCGCGCTCGCCTCGCGGCCCGGCGTCGAGCTGAGCACGGAGACGCTCGCCGAGACGTTGTGGGGCGAGGACCTGCCGGACAGCTGGCAGAAGGTCGTCCAGGGCTGCATCTCGCGGCTGCGCAAGGCGCTCGGACCCGAGGCGGTCGAGACGACGGCTCACGGCTACCGGCTCGTGCTCCACCGCGACGACCTCGACCACCTCCAGTTCGAGAACCTCCTCACCCGGGCCCGGCGGCTGCTCTCGGACGGCGAGCCGGAGCGTGCGCTCTTCCTCACGCGCCAGGCCCGCGAGCTCTGGCGCGGGGAGCCGTTCGCCGAACTCGCCGAGTGGGGTCCGGGCCGGGTCGAGTCCGAACGGCTCGTCGAGCTGAGCCGGGACGGCGAGGAGCTGCACGTCGAGGCCGCCCTGCGGGCCGGGCACCACCGTGACGTCGTCGGGGAGGCGAGCCGGCTCGTCGCGGAGCAGCCGATGCGTGAGCGCCGGTGGGGTCTGCTCGCGCTCGCGCAGTACCTCGACGGGCGCCAGGGTGACGCCCTCCAGACCCTGCACCGGGCCAGGCAGACGCTCGTCGGCGAGCTGGGTCTCGACCCGGGCCCGGAGCTGGCCGAGCTCGAGCAGTCGATCCTGCGGCAGGACCCGTCGCTCGCCGCGGCGCCGGAGTCGGGTGGGGGCGCCGGGTCGGACTGCCCCTACCTCGGGCTCCTCCCCTACGACATCGGCGACGCGGCCGCCTTCTTCGGGCGGGGCGGGGACGTCTCGGCCTGCCTTCGACGCCTCGACGAGACCGGCGTCGTCGCGATCCTCGGGCCGTCGGGCAGCGGCAAGTCCTCGCTCGCACGTGCCGGGGTGGCGGCCGCGCTCGAGCGCGACGGGCGGCACGTGCACGTCATGACCCCGGGCACGCACCCCGCCGACTCGCTCACCGCGCTGCACCCGAAGCCCCAGGACGTGCTCGTCGTCGACCAGTGCGAGGAGGCGCTGGCGCTGCCGGCGGACTCCTCGCAGCGCACGGAGTTCGTCGCGGCGCTCGTCGCCTTCGCGGCGACCGGTCGCGGGCTTCTCGTCGTGTCGATGCGCGCCGACCGCCTCGGCGAGCTCTCGTCGCACCCCGAGCTCGCCCGGCTCGTGGAGGCCGGGCTCTACCTGCTGGGGCCCATGTCCGAGGAGGACCTGCGCCAGGCCATCGAGGGACCGGCCGGGCAGGCGGGGCTGCGCCTCGAGCCCGGTCTGGTCAACCTCCTCCTGCGCGAGGTCTCGGGCGAACCCGCCGCCCTGCCGCTGCTGTCGCACGTGCTCCGGCAGACGTGGTTCCACCGCGAGGGGTCGACCCTCACGGTCGAGGGCTACGCCGCGACCGGAGGTGTGCGCGAGGCGGTCTCCCAGTCGGCCGAGGGCCTCTTCCGTGACCTCGACCCCGCGCGGCAGGCGATCGTCCGCGAGCTCATGCTGCGCCTCGTGTCGCCTGACGAGGGCGGTGACCCCGTGCGCACCCGCGTGCCCCGGCGGACGGTGATGGGCGACGCCGCCCACTCCGAGCTCGTCGAGCAGCTCGTCACGGCGCGGCTGCTCGCCAGCGACGGCGACACGATCGAGATCGCGCACGAGTCGCTCGCCCTCGCCTGGCCCAGGTTGCGGTCCTGGCTCGACGAGGACGTCGACGGGCTGCGGATCATGCGGCACGTGGCCGTCGCCGCGCAGAGCTGGGACGAGCTCGGGCGTCCGGACAGCGAGCTCTATCGCGGGGTGCGCCAGGCGAGGGCCGCCGAGTGGCTGGGTCGCTCCTCCCCGACCCTGACCCGCGAGGAACGCGACTTCCTCGCGGCATCCGCGGACCTCGCCGACCGCGAGCAGCAGGCGACCGAGGAGCAGGTCCGTCGCGAGCGCCGGCTCAACAACCGGCTTCGTCTGGGACTCGCCGGCACGGCCGCCGCCCTCGCCGTCGCGATCCTCCTCGGCACGGTGGCGAAGGCCAACGGCGACCGCGCCGACCGGGAGGCCACGTCCGCCTCCCGACAGGCGCTCGCCGCGGACGCCCGGCGGCTGGGAGCCGAGGCGCTCAGGTCCGAGGACCTCGACCAGTCGCTGCTCCTCGCGGCCGCGGGGGTCTCCTTCGACGACTCCGTGGAGACGCGCAACTACCTGCTCGAGACACTCGGCCGTGGCACAGCGCTCGCGGCGGCCACGCGTCGGGAGGCGCCGATCTTCGGCATGGCCGTCGAGCCGCGGGACGGGACCATCGCAACGAGCTTCATCGACGCGGACATCGACATCCTCGACGGGATGACGCTCACGTCGGCGAAGCCTCCCGGGCAGGGCACGCGCGCTGTGGGGATCGTCGCGAGCCCTGCGGGTGGACGCTTCGCCGCGGCGGGGTGGACGAACCTCGTGCAGGACCGCAAGATCCCCGCCGTCGTCCTCCTCGACGCCGACGGGGCGAGGTCCGCGGTCCAGCTCGGGGGCATCCCCGTGGGCTTCCACACCTTCCAGGAGATGGCGTTCAGCCCCGGGGGACGGTGGTTCTCCACGACGCTTCGCCCCTTCGACGGCAACGACCAGTGGCGCACCCTCGTCTGGGACCTCACCTCGCCGGGTCGACCGGTGGCAGACCTGGCCCTCGAGGTCGGCGCCAAGCCCCTGGTCAGCCCGGACGGCCGCCTCCTCTACGCCAAGGACGACGGGTCGCTCCAGGTGACGGATCTCCCGTCCGGCACGACCCGTCGCGTCGTCAGTGCCGAGGAGCTGGGGGTGCGCACGTTCGGCGAGGTGCTCGTCGCGAGTCCGGACGGCCGGCTCCTCGCCCTGGCCGCCGGCGACGAGACCGTCGTCCTGGATCGCGCGTCGCTCACACCGAAGTGGTACCTCCCGGGCGCCGGCTGGACCACAGGAGTCGCGTTCTCGCCGGACGGCAGGAGGGTGGCCGCGACCGGGGACAGGCTCATCGTCTGGGACATCACGGGAGACGAGCCCAAGGAGCTGCTGTTCCAGGAGAGCCCGACGGAGTGGCCACAGTTCAGCCCCGACGGTGGGACGGTCTACGCGACGTCGGGCGGCCTCATCCAGGCATGGGACGTGACGGGCGAGCGCAGGTTCGTGCGCGTGTCCCCCGGCTCCGAGACCTGGGATGCGTCGATCCCACGGTGGACGCCTGCTCTCGACAAGGTCGGCTACGGCTTCATGGGGCCGTCCTTCCGCGTCCACGACGTCGCCTCCGGCCGGCTCGGGGCCGAGGTCGTCGTCACGGACATGGAGCAGCGCAACATGTTCGACTTCGCGTGGCACCCGAACGGGTCCGTCCTCAACATCACCACGGGGGATCCGGTCGTGCGCATCTGGGACGCGCGGACCGGCAAGGAGCTGGCGCGGCACACACTCGACCCGGCGAACTCGGAGGAGGGCGCGGCGTTCGGCTGGTTCACGGGTGACGGAGAGCGCCTGCTCGTCAGCACCACCACCGGCAGGCTCCACGTCCTCGACGCACGCAGCCTCGCACCCGTGCGGGAACCGATCCTCGTCAACGAGCCGGTCGACGGTGAGCCACGTGACGTGGAGGGCTTCGCGCTGAGCACCGACGGGCTGACCGTCTTCACGCGGGACCGGATCGTCGACCTCGTCACGGGGCGCGTGCGTGCATACCCCGACCTCGGTGTCGCCTTCGACGACGTCTTCCCCTCCCCTGACGGCCGACGGCTCTTCGTCGACGCGAAGGACGACGGCAGCGGTCTGCTGGACCTCACCTCGATGACGTGGATCGCGAGGCCCAGCCCGGCGTCGGCTCGGATGATCGGCTACCAGAGCGTCTTCAGCGACGACGGCACCCTCTTCGCCAGCATCGCCGACGACGGACGCGTCCACGTGTGGGACGGGGTCACCGGCGCACTCCGCGCCTCGATGCCGATGGACGTCTCGGGGGCGCCCGCGTTCAGCAAGGACAAGAAGAAGCTGCTCGTCGCCGACCAGAACGGCTCGCTCCTCACCTGGAACCTGGACCCCGCGTCGTGGGTGGCCACCGCCTGCCGCCTCGCAGGACGCGACCTCACCCAGGTGGAGTGGAGCACCTATCTGCCGGAACGGCCGTACCGCCGGGTCTGCTCGACCTGAGAGCCTGCGTATGCCGTCCGGTCACCAGAGGTCGGCGGTCCTGAAGCGGCCGTCGTCGCCCTCGAAGACGACGACGACGCGCAGGTCGTCGACGCCGTCGGTGCCCCGGCAGATCGTCGTGACGTCGGTGGCGACCCGGGCGGTCGCCGGGCAGGTCACGTCCTCGTAGTAGTAGTCGCCCTCGTCCTCGAGGGCCTCGGCGAGGGCCTCACCGCTCACGCTGCCGTCGGCTGCGACCTCCACCCGGCCGGACGGCGGACTCGGGAACCCCTCCTCGAAGGACCCAAGGCCTCCGAAGGCCAACCCGAAGAAGAGCATCGGCAACACGGTCATGCCGACGAAGGTGAGGAACATCCCCACGACGAGACCGATGGCCCCCGCGGCCCACGGGTTCAGCCCCGACGACCGTGGGGCGGGGGCAGGCGGGTGGGCGTACCCGTGGGACGGTGGGACGGCATACGGGGCGGCATAACCGCCGGCATACGGCTGGTGCGGTGGGCCCGGCGGGAGCGGGTGGTGCGGCGGCTGGCTCACGGGTCCTCCTCGGGCGCGACGGCCACAGGATCGCACGCGGACGGCTCAGCCGCTGGGCTTCGCGGCCTTCTCCTCGGCCTTGATGCGGGCCCAGGCCTCCTCGACCTCTTCGGGGGTCGAGGCGTCGCCGTCGGCGAAGACGTGCGGGTGGCGGCGGACGAGCTTGGCGACGAGGCCGCCGGCGACGTCGTCGATGTCGAAGACGTCGGCCTCGTCGCTCGCGTCCTCGGCCACCCGGGCGTGGAAGAGCACTTGGAGGAGCACGTCGCCGAGCTCCTCGGCGAGGTGGTGGCGGTCGCCCGACTCGATCGCCTCGACCGTCTCGGCGGCCTCCTCGGTGAGGTACTTCGCGAGAGACTCGTGGGTCTGCTTCGCGTCCCACGGGCAGCCGCCGGGCGAGCGAAGCCGGTCCATGACGGCGACGGCGTCGAGCAGCCGGGAACCGGGCACGTCCCACGACGCGACGACCATCTCGACTTCGGGCGGGGTCTCGAGGCGGGACACCTCGGACGCGATCGCGTCGGTGAGACCGGGGTCGGCGTCGGCCGAGCCGAGCCACACGACGTCGGCCTCGAACGCCCGGTCCACGAGCAGCCGCGCCAGCTCGGGAGGCGACAGCTCCTCCCCCACGGGGTCGACCGTCAGACCCGACTCGGCGACGGCCTCGACGACCGGCTCCGACAGGTCGCGGCACAGGCGCGCGGAGGCCGACTCCACGGCATACCAGGCACTGCGGGACATGAGGCCCGGCGCGACGCGCGGGCTCGTGACGAGGAGGCTCAGCCGCCCCACGACGTCACTGGGCCGGCTGCGCGGGCGCGGACGCGGCGGGCACGAGCCAGTTGGGCGACGTCGCGACGAGCGAGGCCTGCTGGGGGTCAAAGCGGCCGTAACGGGGGTTGATCTTCATGTCGATCTCGGCGAACTTCTTCGTCAGCTCCTGGCGCCCGGCGTCGTCGACCTGCTGGAGGCTCGCCTCGGCCTGGAGGATCTCGACCGTCGAGTCGGCGGGCGTCTCGGGGAAGTCCTTGAGCGCGGCCCGCGCGGCGGACTCGCTCTGGGCGCGGCCGGCGGCGGCCGCGGCCTCGTTGATGTAGGGGGCGCGGATGAGCAGCGTGAGCGTCTGGGCGGCGGTGAGCGGCTGCTGCGGGTTGAACGCCTTGTTGATCTGGGAGGTCGCCTCGCGCACCTCCTGCTCGGTGATGACGCGCCCGTCGACGACCGCGGCGGTCTCGGCCGAGGTCGAGCCGGAGCACGCGGACAGGGCGAGGATGCCCGCGAGGGCGATGGCGGTGCTGCGAGCCTTGACGGCCTTCACTGGGTGTCCCTTCGTCAACGGGTGGCCCGGGACCCGCTGCTGGTCCCGGCGGTCGCCACCGCGGCTGCTGTCCCGACATTGTCCATGACGACGCTGCGGATGACCGCACCCGCCCACTCCAGCACGTCCTTGTTGCGCAACGGCTGGCCGCCGACGCGCGCCGTCATCGGCTTGGGGACGAGCACCGTGCTGAGCGCCGGCTTGACGATCGAGCCGGGGTAGAGCCGCTGGAGGCGCAGCTCCTGGCTCTCGCGCAGCTCGACCGGGCCGAACCGGACGGTGTTGCCCTGGACGGAGATGTCACGGATGCCGGCGGCCCGTGCGACCGTGCGCAGGCGTGCCACCTCGATGAGGTTGCGCACCGGCTCCGGTGGCTGGCCGTAGCGGTCGACGAGCTCGGCCTCGATGTCGGCGAGGGCGGACTCGTCGGCGACGGTGGCGAGCTTCTTGTAGGCCTCGAGGCGTAGCCGCTCACCCGGCACGTAGTCGTGCGGCAGGTGGGCGTCGACCGGCAGCTCGATCTTGATCTCGCCGATCTCCTCCTCGACGTCGCCCTTGAAGCTCGCGACGGCCTCGCCGACGAGCCGGACGTAGAGGTCGAAGCCGACACCGGCGATGTGCCCGGACTGCTCGCCGCCGAGGAGGTTGCCGGCGCCGCGGATCTCGAGGTCCTTCATCGCGACCTGCATGCCGGCGCCGAGGTCGGTGTGGCTGGCGATCGTCTGCAGCCGGTCGTGCGCTGTCTCGGTGAGGGGCGCCTCGGGCGGGTAGAGGAAGTAGGAGTAGGCCCGCTCACGACCCCGCCCGACGCGCCCGCGCAGCTGGTGCAGCTGGCTGAGACCGAGGCGGTCGGCGCGCTCGACGATGAGGGTGTTGGCGTTGGAGATGTCGAGGCCGGTCTCGACGATCGTCGTGCAGACGAGGACGTCGAAGCGCTTCTCCCAGAAGTCGACGACGACCTGCTCGAGCTTGTGCTCGCCCATCTTGCCGTGGGCGACCGCGATCCGGGCCTCCGGGACGAGCTCGCGGATGCGGGCGGCAGCCCTCTCGATCGTCGACACCTTGTTGTGGATGTAGAAGACCTGCCCCTCGCGGAGCAGCTCGCGCCGGATGGCGGCGGTGATCTGCTTCTCCTCGTAGGCGCCGACATAGGTGAGGACGGGGTGCCGCTCCTCGGGAGGCGTTGCGAGGGTCGACATCTCGCGTATGCCGGTCACGGCCATCTCGAGCGTGCGCGGGATCGGGGTCGCGGACATCGCGAGCACGTCGACGGCCGTGCGGAGCGACTTGAGCTGCTCCTTGTGCTCGACGCCGAAGCGCTGCTCCTCGTCGACGACGACGAGGCCGAGGTCCTTGAAGCGGACCGAGTCGGAGAGCAGGCGGTGGGTCCCGATGACGAGGTCGACGGTGCCGTCGGCCAGCCCCTCGATGACGGCGTCGGACTCCTTCTTGGAGATGAAGCGGCTCAGCGCCTTGACCGTCACGGGGTAGGGCGCGTAGCGCTCGGTGAAGGTCTGGAGGTGCTGCTGCACGAGGAGCGTCGTCGGCACGAGGACGGCGACCTGCTTGCCGTCCTGGATCGCCTTGAACGCCGCGCGCACGGCGATCTCGGTCTTGCCGTAGCCGACGTCGCCGGCGAGGAGGCGGTCCATCGGGACCTCGCGCTCCATGTCGGCCTTGACCTCGTCGATCGAGCTGAGCTGGTCGGGCGTCTCGACGTAGGCGAAGGCGTCCTCGAGCTCGCGCTGCCACGGGGTGTCCGGCGAGAAGGCGTGGCCCTTCGTGGCCATCCGGGCGGAGTAGAGCTGGATGAGCTCGGCGGCGATCTGCTTGACGTAGCGACGCGCCTTGGACTTGGTCTGCTTCCAGTCCGAGCCGCCCATCCGGTTGAGGGTGGGCTGCTCCCCGCCGACGTAGCGGGTCACCTGGTCGAGCTGGTCGGTCGGCACGAAGAGCCGGTCGCCGGGCTGGCCGCGCTTGGACGCGGCGTACTCGATGACGAGGTACTCGCGCGTCGCACCCTGGACGGTGCGCTGCATCATCTCGACGAACCGGCCGACACCGTGCTGCTCGTGGACGACGAAGTCGCCGGTCTTGAGCTGGAGCGGGTCGACCTGGTTGCGACGACGCGACGGCATGCGCCGCATGTCCTTGGTCGACGGACCGGAGGTCGGGGTGCCGGTGAGGTCGGACTCGGTGAGGACGACGAGCCGCCCGTCCGGATGGACGAAGCCGCGGCCGAGCTGGGCGGTCGTCACGTGGACGATGCCGGGCTCGAGGTCGTCGAGGCTCGCGTCGAGCCGGGCCGGCACCTCTGCCTCGCCGAGCACCTCGACGATGCGCTTGGCCGAGCCCTGGCCGTCGGTGGCGACGAGCACGCGCCAGCCGTCGTCGGTCCAGCGCCGCAGGTCGGCGGCCGCCGCCTCGATGTCACCCCTGTATGCCGTGGCGTCCTCGGTGCCGGTCTCCGCGACGTCGCCGTCGGTCGTGTCCGCGGTCTCGGTGTCGAGGGCGAAGGGGGTGAGGTCCCACCACGGGTGCTCGGTCTCGCGGGCGTGGTCGCGCAGGTCGCCGACGGTCCAGAACGAGGCCGAGCCGAGGATGCGCTCGAGGTCGATGGGGACGGCGTTGCCGGCGGCGGCGTTGGCCCACCCCGCCTCGAGGAACTCCTGGCTCGTGGCGACGAGGTCGTGGGCGCGGGTGCGGACGCGCTCGGGGTCGCAGGTGACGACGGGTGAGCCGGCAGGGAAGCTGTCGAGCATCGACTCCATGCCGTCGACGAGGGCCGGGGCGAGCGACTCCATGCCTTCGACGGCGATGCCGGCGGCGAGCTTGGTGAGGAGGTCGGCGGCACCGGGCAGCTGCTCGGCGAGGGTGGCGGCGCGGTCGCGCACGGCGTCGGTGAGGAGCACCTCGCGGCACGGCGGCGCCCAGAGCCCGTGCTCGGCGACCTCGAGCGAGCGCTGGTCGGCGACCTTGAACCAGCGGATCTCCTCGACGGTGTCGCCCCAGAACTCGATGCGGAGGGGGTGCTCCTCGGTCGGTGGGAAGACGTCGAGGATGCCGCCACGCACCGCGAACTCACCGCGTCGCTCGACGAGGTCGGTGCGGCTGTAGGCGGCGGCGACGAGGCCCTCGACGACGGCGTCGGGGTCGTGCTCCTCGCCGGCGCGCAGGGCGACGGGCTGGAGGTCGCCGAGCCCGGTGGCGATCGGCTGGAGGACGGCGCGCACGGGTGCGACGACGACCGACAGGAGGCCGTGGGCGGCGTCGTCCTCGTCGACGGTCGTCGGGTGCGCGAGCCGGCGCAGGACCGCGAGGCGGCGGCCGACGGTGTCGGAGCGCGGGCTGAGCCGCTCGTGCGGGAGCGTCTCCCACGACGGGAAGTCGGCGACGACGTCGGGGTCGAGGACACACCCGAGTGCGGCGGTGAGGTCCTCGGCCTCGCGGCTCGTCGCCGTGACGACGAGCAGCGGCAGCCGGTCGGGCGCGGTGGCGCGCAGGCGCTCGACCGCCGCGGCGATGAGGGCCGGGCGCGCGCCGGCGCTCACGGAGACGTCGAGCGTGCTCGTGCCGGGCGCGGTCGCCGTCTCGAGCAGGGAGGAGATCCGGGGTGCCGCGCCGAACTGGTCGACGACGGGCTTGAGCGAGGGGGTGTGGAGCGTGGGCATCGGCTCCAGACTAGTGCGGCGCGCCGACACCGACGTTCACGAGTGGAGGCGCTCGAGGGCTCCATCGCGCTCGAGGTAGCGGTCACCCGTCTCCGGGCACGACCACAGGTCCGGCGCCGGGTCCCGGACGAGTGGCACACCGGCCCGTCCCACCCAGCCGATCCGACGAGCCGGGACCCCGGCGACGAGCGCGTGGTCGGGCACGTCCCTCGTCACCACGGCACCCGCGGCCACGAGGGCCCACCGCCCGATCGTCACCGGCGCGACGCACACGGCGCGGGCGCCGATCGAGGCGCCCTCACGGCACACGACGGCGACGGGTTCCCAGTCACCACCCCGCTTGAGGGCGCCCCCGGGGTCGGTGGACCGGGGGAAGTGGTCGTTGGTGAAGACGACGGCCGGCCCGACGAAGACACCGTCCTCGAGGACGGCGGGCTCGTAGACGAGGGCATGGTTCTGGAGCTTGCAGCGGTCGCCCATGCGCACCCCGGGCCCGACGTAGGCGCCGCGGCCGACGATGCAGTCCTCGCCGAGCACCGCCTGCTCGCGCACCTGGGCGAGGTGCCACACGTGGGTCCCGGCGCCGAGGACCGCGTCGGGTGAGACGTCGGCGCTCTCCTCGACGCGCGCGGCGGCGGGACCGGGGCCGGTGGCGCCGGTCGGGAGGTCGGCCGCGCCGGACGTCACCGTCACACGTCCCAGCCTAGGGCGCCGTGCCGCGCGCCGGGTGGGGTCGACCGGACCCGGGACGGGTCCTCGACGACGGTCACGGCGTGGCCGCCGGGTCCGTCGCGGGGAGGTGGAGGGCCCGGCGCACCGGCGCCTTGAACCGGTCCGGGACCGGCACGATGCTCACGGTGTCGCGCAGCGGGCCGGCCGCGAGGAGCCGGAGGAGCAGCACGTAGGCGACAGCGACGACGGTCCCGCCGACGGCGACCCGGAGGAGCGCGGGCGTGCTCGGTCCGACGGCCCACACGGCGACCGAGCCGGCCACGACGGCGCCCACGACGGGTGCCAGCACCTGCGCGAACGGGCGCGCCACCTCACGGGGCCCGACGCCGAGCAGCCGGCCCACGAGGACCCACCGGGTGACCGTCGCGAGCAACGCGACGCCGACGAAGCCGACGGCGACGCCCACGAGCCCTCCCCGGACCGCGACGGCGGTCGTGGCCACCGTGACGGCGTCGACGACGACGGCGTAGGCGAGCCAGGTGCCGGGCCGCCCGAGGCCGTAGAAGAGCCCGTGGTCGACCATCGCCCCCAGGGTGAGGATCCCGGCGACGGCGAGCGCCTGCGCCGGAGCGGCCGCCCCGCCCCACTCGGGTCCGAAGAGCAGCGGGACGAGCGCCGGGGAGGTGACGACGATCGCGCACATGAGGGGCGCGACGACGACATACCCGACGTTGAGGGCCTTGCGGTGGGCGTTGCGGAGCCAGTCCGGTGCCTCGCGGAGCTTCGCGAAGACGACGGTGGAGACGGGCACGGCGGAGGCGGCGGTGAGCTCCTGCGCCGTGAGGACGAGACGCTGGGCGATGGTGAGGAGGCCGAACGCGGCGGGCCCCAGCGCCACGGTGACGACCCACCCCTCGGCCGCGAGGCGAGCGGTGGCGACGACGTCGACGCTCGAGACGCGCAGCCCGAAGGAGGCCATCGACCGCAGCTTGCTCACGGAGAGGACGAGCGAGGGACGCCAGCCGGCGCGCCGCCAGGCGAGGAGGGCGATGACCCACTGGCCGACGACGACCTGCGCGACGAGGGCCCAGACGCCGCCACCGAGGAGGGCGACCGCCACGGCGACGGCCTGCGCGAGAAGGGCCGCGACGACCCCCTGGAGGGCGACGGTCCGGAAGGCCATCGCCCGTCGGAGCAGTGCCAGCGGGACGCCGGCGAGGACGGTGGGGACCACAGCGAGGACGAGGGCGCGAAGCACAGGCGTGAGGTCGGGCACCGCGAAGGCGCGAGCGAGCAGCGGCGCCGCGACGAACAGGCCCCCTGAGAGGACCGCGCCCGCCCCGACCGACGCCCACAGCGCCGTGCTCAGGCTGCGCTGGTCGGAGTCGCGGGCCTGGAGGAGGTAGGTCGAGAACCCGAGGTCGGCGAGCAGGTAGACGAAGGGGATGACCGCCATCGCGGCCGCGACGACGCCGAACTCGCGCGGTGACACGATGCGGGTGAGGACGAGGAGCGTGACGAAGCCGGACGCCCGCACGACCCACTTCTGGGCGGCGAGCCACGCGACGCCGGCGGCGGCCTGCTGGCCCAGGCCCCCCTCGCCGAGCGTCTCGTCACCCGGCGCCTCCAGCGGGTCCGCCTCCGCGCGCTCGGTCGGGTCGGCGCTCATGGCCCCAGCGCGGCGGACAGGGCCTCGGCGACCCGGGCCTGCTGCAGCTGCGTGATCCCGGGGAACATCGGCAGCGACAGCATCTGGCCTGCGGCGCGTTCGCTCACCGGCAGGTCGCCGGGTCGGTGGCCGAGCATCGACAGCGCCGGCGTGAGGTGCACGGGCACCGGGTAGTGCACCCCGGCGCCGATCCCCTCGGCGTGAAGCCGCCGCAGCACCTCGTCGCGACCGACTGGGGACGCGTCGGTGATGCGCACGACGTAGAGGTGCCAGACGTGCTCGTTGCCGGCGAGGGTCACCGGCAGACGCAGACCCGGTATGCCGTCCAGCAGGCTGTCGTAGCGCGCGGCGGCCTCCCGTCGCTGGTCGTTCCACTCGGGCAGCCGTCGCAGCTTGGCCCGTAGGACGACGGCCTGGAGGGTGTCGAGACGCGAGTTGAAGCCGACCGTCGTGTGGACATACTTCACCGCGCTTCCGTGCGCGCCGAGGAGGCGGACCTGCTCGGCAAGGCCGTCGTCGTCGGTCAGCACCGCTCCCCCGTCGCCGTAGGCACCGAGGTTCTTGCCGGGGTAGAAGCTCGTCGCCGCGATCCGCCCGAAGGACCCGGCCCGCCTGCCGTGGCGGGTCGCGCCCTGTGACTGCGCACCGTCCTCGAGCACCGCAATCCCCCTGTCGGACAGCGAGATCGGGAGCTGCTCGAAGGGCGCGACCTGTCCGTGGAGGTCGACGGGCACGACCGCCCGGGTGCGGTCCGTGAGGACCCGCTCCACGTCGTGGGGGTCGAGCAGCAGGGTCTCGTCGTCGACGTCCGCGAAGACCGGACGAGCGCCCGCCCGCAGGACCGCCTCCGCGGTCGCGATGAAGGTGGCGGCCGGCACGACGACCTCGTCACCGGCGCCCACCCCGAGCGCCCGGAGGGCCAGCTCGAGGGCGTCGGTCCCGTTGCCGACGCCGATGCAGTGGCGCACCCCGGCGAAGTCGGCGTACTCCTCCTCGAAGGACCACAGCGCCCCTCCCCCGATGTAGTCCCCGGCCTCGAGGACCTCGGCGAACCCGTCGAGCACCTCCGCCGCGACCTCGGAGTGCTGGACCCTGAGGTCGACGAACGGGACCCCGACGCCCGTGTCCGCCGGGCGCTCGACGGTGGTCACGACGCGGCCCTCAGCCCGGCGGCACGCCGGACGGTGTCGACGACGGTGCCCTGCTCCGCCTGGGTCAGCTCGTGGAAGAGCGGCAGGATGAGCGTCCGGTCGGTGAGGCGCTCGGTGGTGCCGAGGTCGCCGCGGGGGTGACCGGCATACGCGGGTTGTCGGTGCGCCGCCATGATCCCGGCGCGCGCGGAGACCCCGGCGTTTGCGAGCGCCGCGAGCAGCTCGTTGCGCGAGAGCGGGAAGTCCGCGGTGAGCTCGACCCAGAAGGACTGGTAGTTCGTCTCGCCGTGCACGGGGTCCTGCACCGCGCGCACACCCGGGACGTCCGAGAGGAGCTCGTGGTAGCCGGCGGCGAGCTCGCGTCGTCGCTGCACCATCGCGTCGAGCCGGCCGAGCTGGACGAGGCCGACCGCGGCCTGGATGTCGGTCATCCGGTAGTTGAACCCCACCTCCCCGTAGCTCTCCAGGACCGGCTGCCGGCTGAGGTGCCGGGCGGCGGCGCTGACGTCCATGCCGTGCTCGCGCAACCGGCGGGCGCGTTCGGCGAGTGCCGGGTCGGTCGTCGTGAGCATGCCGCCCTCTCCGGTCGTGAGCAGCTTGCGCGGGTGGAACGACCACGCCGCGAGGAACGCGTCCGCACCGACCGGTCGCCCGTGGAGCGTCGAGCCCACGGCGCAGGCGGCGTCCTCGACGAGTGCGATCCCACGGTCCTCGCAGAGTTCGCGCAGCGGGCCCACGTCCGCCGGCACTCCGGCCTGGTGGACGACGATGACAGCCTTGGTCCGTGGGGTGAGGACCGGCTCCACGGTGCGCACGCCGAGGTTGCCGTCCCGCGCCTCCACGTCGGCGAAGACCGGTGTGGCGCCGGCGTGGACGACGCAGTTCGCCGTCGCGATGAACGAGAAGGACGGCACGACGACCTCGTCACCGCGGCCGACGCCGAGCAGGTGCAGCGACAGGTGCAGGGCCGTCGTGCACGACGACACGGCCACCCCGTTGCGCACGCCGACCCGGTCGGCGAAGCGGTCCTCGAACTCGGCCACGCGAGGCCCTTGGGCCACCCACCCCGAGCGCACGACGTCGGCGGCGGCCTCCGCCTCCTCCTCGCCGAGCCACGGCTTCATGACCGGGATCATCGGACCCCCCTCTCGTCGCGCCACCAGTCGACGAGCCGGCCGAGACCGGTGCGCAGGTCGACCTCGGGCGTCCAGCCCAGGTCGCGCCGCGCAGCCTCGACCGACGCCAGCCGGCGGGTCACGCCGTTGACGGCGCGGGCTGGCCCGAACTCGACGTGCTGCGTGCTTCCCATGACCTCGAGCAGGGCCTCCGCGAGCTCGAGCAGGCTCGTCTCGGTGCACGAGCCGATGTTGAACACCGCGTCGGTGACGTCGGCCTCGGCGGCGAGCAGGTTGGCCCGGGCGATGTCGGTCGTGAAGACGAAGTCCATCGTCTGCTTCCCGTCGCCCATGACGAGCGGCGGCTGCCCGGCGGCGATCCGCTCCATCCACCGGATGAGGACCTCGGTGTAGAGGCCGTGCACGTCCATCCGGGGCCCGTAGACGTTGAAGTAGCGCAGGGCGACGTAGTCCAGTCCCGACATCGCGTGGAAGCTGCGCAGCATCCCCTCGTTGAAGACCTTGGCCGCGCCGTAGAAGGTGTCGTTGTCCCATGGGTGCTGCTGCTCGGTCGTCGGGAACTCGGTCGCCAGGCCGTAGACCGAGGCGGACGACGCGGCGACGACCTTGCGGACCCCGGCCTCGGCCGCTGCCTCGAGGACGTTGAAGGTGCCGTCGGCGAGCACCTCGAGGGCGAGCCGCGGCTCCTCGGCGCACTGCGTGATCCGGATCGCCGCCTGGTGGAAGACGACGTCGGTGCCTGCGGTTGCCTCGGCGACGGTGCCCCGGTCACGGATGTCGCCGTCGACGACCTCGACGCGGCCGGAGGCGAGCGCCGAGGCGAGGTTCTCCTTGCGGCCGCGCACGAAGTTGTCGAGGACCCGGACCTCCGCCGCGCCCGCGTCGACGAGCTGGTCGACGATCGTCGAACCGATCGTCCCCGCCCCGCCGGTCACGAGGCACACGGCGTCGCGCAGCGGCACCCCGTGGGAGGTCGTGGCGGCCGGCGTCGCGCCGGCTCCCTGCGGGCTCATCGCTCCACGTCCTCACGGGCGACGAAGGCACCACCGAGGCGGAGGCTGCGCTCGGCCGCCTCGAGGACTCCCATGACCCGCAGGCCTGCTCGGCCGTCGGTGGCCGCGGGCCTGCCCTCCCTGATGGCGCCGGCGAACTCGGTCATCATCGCCCGCAGCGCCTCCTGTTCGGGAAGGGCGGGCGCGACCATCTCGCCGGTCCGGTAGGCGATGCGCACCTGCCGCCGGTCGTCGGGGCCGAGTGCCTCGGTCGCCTGGTAGTCGACCCCGCGGTCGTAGACGGCGAGGCGCTGGCTCGGGTTCATGTCGTCCCAGACGACCGTGCGCTGCGAGCCGCCGATGACCATCGTGCGAATCTTCACGGGGCTGAGCCAGTTGACGTGGACGTGCGCCATCGCCCCGGTCGACAGCCTCAGCGTGAGGTAGGCGAGGCAGGCGAGCCCGTGCCCGATGGGGTCGGCGCCCTGGGCCGCGACCTCCACGACCGAGACGCCCGGCGGGAGCAGGTAGTCGAGGATCGACAGGTCGTGCGGCGCGAGGTCCCAGAGGACGTCGATGTCGGGCTGGACGAGCCCGAGGTTGATCCGCACCGAGTCGACGAACTGCACGTCGCCGACCGAGCCCCCGTGGACGAGCCGTCGCAGCTCCTGGACGGCCGAGGTGTAGCAGTAGGTGTGGTCGCACATGAGCACGAGCCCGCGGTCCTCGGCAGCCTCGACGAGCTTCCACCCGTCGTCGAGGCACGACGTGAGGGGCTTCTCGACGAGGACGTGCTTGCCCGCGTCGAGGGCAGCCATGGCGAGCGTGAAGTGCGTCGCCGCCGGGGTCGCGATGGCCACCGCCTGCACGGTCGGGTCGTCGAGCACGGCGTCGAAGGAGTCGGTCGCGCCCACGGTCGAGTAGCGACCGAGCACCTGCTGCGCGCGGTCGACGTCGAGGTCGCAGAGCCACCGGACGTCGAGGGTCGGTGTCGCCATGGCGTTGCGGACGAGGTTGGGTCCCCAGTACCCCGCGCCGATCACCGCCAGTCCGATCGGAGAGTTCATGTGTGCCGTCCTTCCTGTGGTGCGCCTCGGTGGCACACCGTGGGTGCGGTGGTCGGGTCGGTGGTCGGGTCGGTGGTCGGGTCAGTGGCCACGGCGGTCCCACCCCCGGCGTCGGAACCACCACCGGGCCTTCTGGTCGAGGAGGAAGGCGAGCTCGCGTGGCCCGAGCCGCCGGCCGGCCTCGAGCGTGCGGTGCAGCGCGCTGTCCTTGAGGTCGGGCCAGCAGTCCGCCGCGAAGGCGACGAGCGCGGCCACGTCGGCCTCGGGCTCGTCAGCGGCGACGCCGAGCAGCTTGCGGCCCACGTCGGTCCGCCGCACCGCCCCACGGTCGTGGACCCGGCCGGCCGCCCAGAGGGCCTCCCTGCCGAGCTGCCGGTGGACGAGCTCGCCGAGGCGCTCGGGGTCGTCGAGCAGCTCGCCGTAGCGGGCGAGGACGACCTCGAAGACCGCCTTCCTCTGGGTGAGGTCCGCAAGCGGGCTCACCGACGAGCTCATGTTGCCGCCGTGGAGCCGGTAGTAGGCCTGGTCGACGCCGCGGAGGAACCCGACGTCGGCGCGGGCGGCGAAGCGGAAGTAGATCTCCATGTCGGCCGCCTTGGGCAGCCCCGGGTCATAACCGCCGACGCGGTGCTGGAGCGAGGTGCGCACGATGATCTCGGGCGAGGTGATGGGGTTCTCCGCCTGCCGGAACCGGTGCTCGAGCCAGCGGTTGCCCGGCGTGACCACCCAGCCTCTGGGGCGCGTCCGGGCCGGGGGAAGCGGCTCGCCGTCGCGGACGTAGAGCGCCCGCCCGTGCACGAAGCCCACCTCCGGGTGCGCGTCGAGCAGGTCGCTGGCCCGTCGCAGCGCACCCGGTGTCGCCCTGTCGTCCGCCGACAGGAGCAGGCAGTAGTCGCCGTCGGCCCACTCGAGCAGGCCCTCGTTGAAGGTGGCGATGTTGCCGCGGTTGCGCTCGTGGACGAGGACCTCGACCCGGGGGTCGCGGGCCGCGATCGCCCTCGCGACCTCGGCGCTGTCGTCGGGGGACGCGTCGTCGATGACGAGCACCCGGACGTCGACGCCGTCCTGGTCGTCGAGCACACTCGAGACGGCCTGCTCGAGGTAGTGCCCGTAGCGGTAGCAGGGGATGACGACGCTCACCGAGCTCATGGGGCACCCGCTCCCCCACCGGCGAACACGACGTCGACCCAGTAGTTCGCGGCGTTCCAGCTCCCGGACGGGAAGCTGCTCGCGGCGCCGTAGGCGAAGACCCCGTTGCCGCCGTTCACGCCGTCACGCAACGCGTGCAACGGGGGCCGGTCCACGCCTGCCGTCGCGAAGAACGCGCTGTCCGCGGCGTAGCCACCCTCCGGCGCGAAGTACGACGCGACATAGGTCGTGCCGGCCGTGATCGTCACCGGTGTCGTGAACATCGCCTGCTGCCAGCCCGTGGCGCTCTCGTTGGCGAAGGTCACGGTCGCCAGCCGGGTCCCGGTCGCCGACCACAGGCTGCCGACGTGGGTGCCGGTGTTGTCCGCGCCCTTGTAGAACCGGATGCCCGTGACCTGGCCGCCCACGTCGGAGGTGAACTTCACGCCCAGCTCGACGGGAGAGGTGTCGGTGCTGCTCGGGTTGGTCGGGACCGTCGTCGAGGGCCAGATCGTGCAGGCCGCACAGCCGCCGGCCAGCGGCGTCACGGGCGCCGAGGGCGCCGACTGCGGACCCGTTCCGACGCTGTTGGTCGCCGCCACCCGGAACGTGTATGCCGTCCCGTTCGTCAGCCCGGTGACCGTCGCCGTCGTCGCCGGGGGGCTCCCGGAGACCGTCGTGGGAGGCAGTGCCGTCGAACCGGCATACGGGGTGACGGTGTAGCCCGAGATGGTGCTGCCACCGTTCGACGGAGCTGTCCACGACACCACCGCCGACCCGTCGCCCGCGGCTGCCGAGACCGACGACGGAGCCGACGGGACGGTGGCGGTCACGGTGCTGAAGACGACGTCGACCCAGTAGTTCGTCGAGTTGAAGGAGCTCGTCGGGAAGACGCTCGTCGTGCCGTAGGAGTACACGCCGTTGCCACCGTTGCCACCCGACTTCAGTGCGTGCAGCGGAGCCCTGTCGAAGCTCGTCTTGAAGTAGCCGCCCGTCGAGGCGTAGCGACCGTTGGGCGCGAGGTACGACGCGACGTAGACGGTGTCCTCGGCGATCGTCACCGGGCTCGAGAAGCTCGCCTGCTGCCATCCGCTCGCGCTCTCGCCGGTGAACGTCACCGTCGCGAGCCGCTGTCCGCTCGCGGTCCACAGGTTGCCGACGTGGGTGCCGGTGTTCGCACTGCCCTTGTAGAACCGGATCCCGGTGACCTGCCCGGCCACGTCGGAGGTGAACTTCACGCCGACCTCGACCGAGGAGGTGTCGGTGTTGTTCGGCGTCGCCGGGGTGACCGACGACGGCCAGATCGTGCAGGCCACGCAGCCGCCCGCGACCGGTGTCACCACCGCCGACGGGGCCGACTGCGGACCGGTCCCGACGGCGTTCGTCGCCGCCACCCGGAACGTGTATGCCGTCCCGTTGGTGAGACCGGTGACCGTCGCCGTGGTGCCGGGTGGGCTGCCGGAGACCGTCGTGGGAGCGAGTGCGGTCGCGCCGGCATACGGGGTCACGGTGTAGGCCGTGATCGTGCTGCCGCCGTTCGACGGCGCCGTCCACGACACCACCGCCGACCCGTCACCGGCGGTCGCCGACACACCCGTCGGGGCAGCCGGCACGGTCGCTCCGAGGGGCGTCACCGGAGCCGACTCCGCAGAGCTCGGCCCGGTCCCGACGGCGTTCGTCGCGGCGACCCGGAAGGTGTAGGCGGTGCCGTTCGTCAGCCCGGTCACCGTCGTCGACGTCGCCGGGGGCGACCCCACGACCGTGACGGGCGTCTGGGCGACGGTCCCGACGTAGGGCGTCACGGTGTAGCCGGTGATCGGGCTGCCGCCGTTGGACGGGGCGGTCCACCGCACCACCGCGGAGGCGTCGCCGGCCGTGGCGTTGACCCCGGTCGGAGCCGCCGGAGCCGTCGCCGGCTGCGTGCCGAAGACGACGTCGACCCAGTAGTTCGCCGAGTTCCACGAGCTCGTCGGGAAGCTGCTCGTCGCGCCGTAGGCGTAGACGCCGTTGCCCCCGCTGACCCCGTCACGCAGGGCGTGCAGCGGCGCGCTGTCCTGGCCGGTGGTGAAGTAGCCGCCCGTGGCCGCGTAGCCGCCGTTCGGCGCGAGGTACGACGCGACGTAGACCGTGTCCGCCTCGATGGTCACCGGGCTCGAGAAGCTGGCTTGCTGCCACCCGGTGGCGCTCTCGCCGGTGAACGTCACCGTCGCGAGGCGCTGGCCCGTCGCCGACCACAGGTTGCCGACGTGGGTGCCGGTGTTGGCGCTGCCCTTGTAGAACCGGATGGCACTCACCTGACCGGGGACGTCCGAGGTGAACTTCACCCCGAGCTCGACCGAGGAGGTGTCGGTGCTGCTCGGGGTCGCCGGTGTCACCGACGACGGCCAGATGGTGCACGCCGCGCAGCCACCTGCGACCGGCGTCACCGGCGCCGAGGCGGCCGACTCTGGGCCGGTGCCGACGGCGTTGGTCGCGGTGACCCGGAAGGTGTAGGACGTCCCGTTGGTGAGCCCGGTCACCGTCGCGGTCGTCGCCGGCGGGCTCCCCGAGACCGTGACGGGCGCCTGGGCCGTGGAGCCGGCATACGGGGTGACGGTGTAGCCCGTGACCGGGCTGCCGCCGTTCGACGGCGCCGTCCACGAGACCACGGCGGACCCGTCGCCGGCCGTCGCCGTCACCGCCGTCGGGGCCGCCGGGACGGTCGTCCCGGTCGGGGTCACGGCCGCGGACTCCGCGGACGCGGGCCCGGTGCCGACGGCGTTCGTCGCGGAGACCCGGAAGGTGTAGGCCGTCCCGTTGGCCAGCCCGGTCACCGTCGTGCTCGTCGCCGGCGGACTGCCGGACACGGTGACGGGCGCCTGGGCGACGGGGCCGGCATACGGGGTCACGGTGTAGCTCGTGATCGGGCTGCCGCCGTTCGCGGGCGCGGTCCACGACACCTGCGCGGACGCGTTGCCGGCGGTCGCCGACACACCCGTCGGCGCGGCCGGAGCCGTCGGCGCGGTCGGCGTCACCGGGGCGGAGGCGGCCGAGGCGGGACCGGTGCCGATGGCGTTGGTCGCGGAGACCCGGAAGGTGTAGGCGGTGCCGTTGGTCAGGCCCGTCACGGTCGTGCTCGTCGCCGGCGGGGAGCCGGAGACGGTGGTGGGCGTCTGCGGGGTGGCCCCGACGTAGGGCGTCACCGTGTAGCTGGTGATGGGGCTGCCGCCGTCGGCGGGTGCCGACCACGAGACGGCTGCCGAGCCGTTGCCCGCGGTCGCGGAGACCGCGCCGGGGGCGTTGGGCACCGCGGGTGCTCCCGTGGCGTAGACGACGTCGACCCAGTAGTTCTCGGAGTTGTAGGTGCTCGTCGGGAACCCGCTGCTCGTGCCGTAGCGGTAGACACCCTGGCCGCCACTCACGCCGTCGGCCGGGGCGTGGAGCAGGCCGGAGTCCACCCCGTTGCCCGCGAAGTAGCCGCCGTCGCCGGCGTAGTGGCCGTTGGGCGCGAAGTAGGAGGCGACGTAGAGCGTGCCCGCGGTGATCTGCACCGGGGTCGAGAACAACGCCTGCTGCCAGCCGGAGGCCGTCTCGTTGGCGAACGTCACCGACGCGAGCCGCTGCCCCGAGGTCGTCCACAGGCTGCCGATGTGCGTACCGGTGTTGAGGGCGGACTTGTAGAACCGGATGCCCCTGATCTCGCCGTTGAGGTCCGCACGGAACTTCACGCCGACCTCGTTGGAGTTCGGGTCGCCCTGGTCGGGGGTCGAGGGCACGGTCGAGGCCGGCCACAGGGTGCAGGCGAGACAGCTCGCCGCCGCGGGAACCACGGCGTTCGACTCCGCCGACGGCGGGCTGGACCCCACGGCGTTCGTCGCCGTCACGGTGAACGTGTATGCCGTGCCGTTGGTGAGGCCGGAGACCGTCGTGCTCGTCTCCGGCGGGTTGCCGGTGACCGCCTTCGACGGCTGCGCCGTCGAACCGATCCACGGCGTCACGGTGTAGCCGGTGATGGCGCTGCCGCCGTCCGGTGGTGCCGCCCAGGTCACGACCGCCGAGCCGTTGCCCGGTGTCGCGGAGACACCGCTCGGGGCGCCCGGCACCGAGGCCGCACCCTCGTTGAGGGTGAACATCACGTCGACCCAGTAGTTGGTCGCGCTCGACGTCGACGTCGGGAAGCCGCTCGTCGTCCCGTTGCGGAAGAGGCCGTTGACGACTCCGTTGGTGTTGCGCAGCGCATGCAGCGGCGGGCTGTCGACGTGGCTGCGCAGGTCTGGGCGGGGCGCGGGGTTCGGGTAGAGGTAGTTCTCGTCGGCCGCCGTGTGCCCGGCTGGAGCGAAGTAGGACACGACGTAGGTCGTGTTCGCGTTGATCGGCACGGGCGAGGCGAAGGTCGCCTGCTGCCAACCGGAGGCCGTCTCGTTCGCGAACGTCACGGTGGCCAGCCGGGTCCCGGAGGCCGTCCAGAGCGAGCCGGTGTGAGTGCCGGTGTTGCGCGTCGACTTGTAGAACCGGACGCCGCTCACCTTGCCGGAGACGTCGGAGCGGAACTTGAGCCCGACCTCGACCGCCGTGGCGCTGCCCGAGTCGGCCACGGTCGGCGTCGTCGCTGTGCCCCACACGGAGCACGTGCATCCCACCGACACCTCGCGCCCGGAGGACGGCGTCTCGATGTTGCCGCTGTCGTCGACGCTGCGCACCCGGATGGTCGTCGTCGGGTTGCCGTGGGCCACCCAGGTGAAGCTCCAGCTCGTCGTGCCGTTGGCGCGTTGCCAGGTCGTCCCGCCGTCGGTGGAGACCTCGACCCCGGCCACGGTGCCACCGCCTGCGTCGGACGCCGTGCCGCTGATCGTCACGGCGGTGCCGTCACCGACCGACAGGCCGTTCACGGGGGAGGTGATCGTCGACGTCGGCGCGGTCGTGTCGGTCGACCCGACCGCCGTGACGAGCCCGGTGTATCCGAGCGCGTAGGGCTGCACGCCCATGTCCGCGAAGAGGTTGATGGTCGCCTGCCGCATGTTGCGGTCCGGGGTCGAGGCGGGGTCGTCGAGGCCCCACGACCACTGCACCGTGCCGGCACCGAAGACGAGGGCACCGCTCGGGGCGCGGTAGAGAGACATCCGGTGGGTCGCGGTGCTGCCCTGCTGGACGGTGCTGCCGTAGTCGGTGAACACCTCCGCCGAGGTGTAGGTGGTCGATGAGAGGTTGAAGAGGCCGGCGGGCCGGAAGCCGTTGTCGGCGTCGACGTCCCACTCGTAGCCGAGCGTCTCCTGCCCGGGCGCGAGCGTGAGGGTCTGCCCGGTGCCGAGGGTCGCCGCCGCGGTGTTGCGCCAGAACCGGAGCTTGCCGTACTGCGCGGGCACCCTGATGTCGGTGCTGCCCGAGTTGACCATGAAGAGCTGCCCGGTGAGGGCGTTCTGCGGGCGGCCGCCGTCGCCCGGCGGACTGAACCGTGGGTCCTGCCACGTCCCGGTCCAGACGGGCGGGTCCTCCGGGTCGGAGGGACCGTCGCGGTGGGTCTCCTTGTAGGTCACGAGAGTCCGGTTGGGGGTGTTCGTGCCGTCGATGCTCGGCTCGTGACGGGTCTTCCAGAACATCTCGTTGCCGCTGAAGAAGGCCAGGTTGACGCCGGCGTCCCGGGCGGCCTCGACGTTCGCCCGCTGCGGCCCGCTCCAGTACTCGTCGTGCCCGACCGAGAGGAAGATCTTGTGGTTGCGGAGCAGGGCTCCCCCAGTCGGGGTGCTCACGTCGAGTCCGGTCGTGTAGGTGACGTCGTAGCCGTTGGCCTCCAGGAAGCGGATCATCGGGTACTCCGCCGACGTCCACCAGCTCGGCACCGAGTCGACCGCGGTGTTGAACGGCCGGTTGTAGGAGACCTTCGAGGCACCCTTGTAGGTGTTCGGGGTCCCCGGCGGGCAGTTCGACGTGCAGCTGTAGGTGCTGTTGCCGCCGAAGGTGTTGTAGGCCTGCCACGTCTGGTCGGACGTCTGGACGAGGATGTCCGAGCGCCGCGCGTCGTCCTTGACGACGAAGGTGATGTGGCTCGTTCCGGCGGTGTCGTCGCGGACGAGGCGGGCGAAGTAGAGACCCGAGACCGCCGTCGACGGGACGGCCCAGGACGCCGAGACGGCCCAGTTGCCGCAGTCGACGAGCCCGGTCGGCGCGGTGTCGTTGCGGCACGTCGGCTGGGTCTGGGGCAGGGTGGCGGTGGGCTGGATGCCGCCGACGATCCTGCGGGCGCCGTTGCCCTGGTAGTGGCCGACCCGGTAGATGTCGAGGTGGTAGCGCGTCGCCGGTGTGCGGATCTTGAACGTCACGGTCTCGCCCGGGTTGACGCTCATCGACGTCGCGAAGCCCTGGATCGTCGACGAGCCCGCACCGGAGATCTGCCACTCCGTCGCCGGGTTGCCGGGCTTGCTGTTCTCGCAGGCGATGACGCTCACCGGTGCGGCACACGGGTCGGCGGCGTCGGCCCTCGGGGCCCCGACGGCGAGCGCGACCATGACGAACAGCGCGGTGAGTGCGGCGAGGGCGGAACGGCCCTGTGGTGAGCGGGGAACCGCACCGGCCGGGGTCATGCGGCGCCGGGGCGCCGCGTCGAGGAAGAGTGTCATCGTGGGTTCCTCTCGTTCCGGACCGGAGTGGTGCGAATCGTCCGCTCGACCCGCGACCGCTGTAGGAGCATGGGGAGATGGGGACACCGACCGGCGCGCACGCGGGTGCCGGTGGTGGGCATGAGGGTTCGGAGGACGCAGGTCGGGGACGCGGTCCGGACCGGCGGCAGCCCGGCACCGGCGTGTCCGCGTGGCGCGCGCCCGGCCTGCTCGTGGCGCTCGTGCCAGCCGCGGTCTTTCTCGCCCTCACTCTGCTCGTGGCGACAGGTGCCCTCGAGGGGCCCGACCTGAGGATCCGGACCCACTTCCGGCCCACCGACGAGTGGTGGGGCGACCTCCAGAACGCCTGGAGCCCCTGGATGTCCCGGTTCGCGCCGGAGCGCATGGTCGCCGTCTTCGGCGTGACGGTGCTCGCCGTCGCGGCGTGGCGACGGTCCTGGTGGCCGCTCGCCCTCGCCGCGGTGCTCTCGGGCGCTGCGGTCGGCTCGCTGGTGCTCGTGCAGGTCCTGCTCGGCCGACCCGACCCGCACGGCTTCGTCGAGCCCGGTGGCGGCAGCTATCCGTCCGGCCACATGCTCGCGGTGCTCGTCTTCCTCTCGGGCTGCCTGCTGTTGCTGTGGCCCCGGGTGCGCTGGTGGTGGTGGCTGCTCGTGGCCGGCCCGGCGGCACTCATGGCGGGGTCCCTCGTCGTCGTCGTGGCGCACTGGCCCTCCGACGTCCTCGGGGGCGCGCTGCTCGCGCTCGCCGTGCTGGCCCCGGTGAGCCGGTCCCGGCTGCGACACCGGGCCCACCGTCGGCGAGGTCCCGACCGGTAGCACCCGGCCCGGCGCGCCACCGGGAGAGGTCGTCGAGAGGCACAGGGTGGTCGTCATCGCGGAGCCAGCTCCCCCCGGGTCTCGAGGAAGGCCGTGAGGCTCCTTGCGCAGGCGGTCGGCGAGAAGGCCTGGACCCGCTCGAGGCCGAGGCCCGAGTAGCGCGACCGGGTGTCCGGTCGGAGCATCGCGGCCATCGCCTCGGCGAGCGCCTCCGCGTCCCCGCGGGGTACGAGCACGCCGTAGCGGCCGTCGTCCGTGACGAACCTCGGCCCGCCCCCCTGCGCGTCGGTGGTGATGACCGGACAGCCGACGCTCATCGCCTCGGTGAGGACCTGGCCGAAGCCCTCCTCGTCCGAAGGGAGCACGAAGGCCCAGGCATGGGCGGCGAAGGCCAACGGGTCGTCCACCCAGCCGACGAGCTGGACCGAGTCCTCGAGCCCCAGCCGCGCCACCTGGTGCGCTGCCTCCTCGGCACCCGGACCCTGACCGACGACGAGCAGCCGTGCGTCGTGCCGGCGCCGCACGGTGTCGAACGCCTCGAGCAGCAGGTCGAGCCGCTTCCACGGGGTCATGTTGGACGTGTTGACGAAGACCGGCGGGCCGCCGTCGGCCAGCCACGGGTGGGGCGGGGCGGGGATCCGGTCCGGGGCCGGGATGGCGTTGGGCACCACGGCGACCGAGTCCGGGTGCAGCCCCGCCCACCGGATGATGTCGTCGCGAACCTCCGGGCAGGGGCAGACCACACCGTCGGCAAACCGGTAGAGCAGCTTGGCCGCCCACTTGTTGTCATGGGGGTCGCTCGCGTGCGAGAGCCGGATCGGGTGGTCCTGGACCAGCACCAGCCGACCGGTCCAGCCACTTGACCGTCGGGCGAGCCACGCTGCCGCGATGCCGACGAGGTTGAGATGGACCATGCGAGTCACGAGCACGTCGGGCCGGGTGTCGCGCAGGTGGTGCACGAGCGGCATGAGGACGCGGGAGGCACGCCTGACCCCCAGTCGGTGGACCGACACCTCCGGCGGCAGCCACGAGGGCGGCGGGTCGTCGCTGTAGGTCACGAGCTCCACGTGTCCAGCGCCCACCTCGACCAGACCGAGGGCGAGCCGGCTCGCGGCGGCGCCGTGCGCCCGCCGGCTCGGGCTGTCGACGAGCAGGGCGAGGTGCGTCCCCTTGCCCCGTCGTGGGACCGAGACGGCTCGGGCGTCGTAGGCGGCCATGGCGTCAGCTCCAGATGTCGCGGTGCACGTTGAAGATCACGCGCGAGCCGAAGGGGTCGATGGAGATGGGGAGCTCCCGCATGGGGGCGAGTGCGGACCGGACGGCCCGCTGGTTCTGCACCGGGCAGACGACGAGGACGAAGCCACCGCCACCGGCGCCGGTGAGCTTGGCTCCGGTCGCCCCGGCGCGCATCGCGGTGTCGACGGCCTCGTCGAGCATCGGGTTCGAGATGCCGGTGGCGAGCTGGCGCTTGGCCTCCCAGCTCTTGCCGACCGCGAGGCCGACCACCTCGGGCGAGCCGCCCCGCAGGCCACCGACGGCCTGGGAGGCGAGCTCGCGCAGCTCCTGCAGCTGGGCCAGGCGCATCGAGACGTTGGCCTTCTGCTCACCGAGGATCGTGTCGGCGACGCGCGTGATCCCGGTGTAGAAGAGCATGAGCTGGCCCTGGAACTCGCGGAGCTCCTCCGCGCAGAGGCGGATCGGCTCGGCGGCCACGGCGTCACCGGGCCCGAAGCGCAGGTCGCAGATGCCGCCGTAGGCCGCGGCGTACTGGTCCTGCTTGCCGATCGGCTTGCCGCAGCGGTCGATCTCGATGGTGCAGGCGCGGTCGGCCAGTTCCTCCGCCGAGACCTGGCGGCCCTGGTAGGTGAAGAGCGCGTGCAGCAGGCCGACGGTGACCGACGACGAGGAGCCCAGCCCCGACCCCGCCGAGGGGATGTCGGCCAGCGTCGTGATCTCGACACCGCCCCGGACGCCGGCCATGTGCATCGCCTCGCGGACGAGGTCGTGCTCGATGTCCTCGACCTGGGAGACGATCTCCTTGCGCGAGTAGTTGAGGTAGATGTCGTCGTCGAAGCGCTGCTTGACGATGACGTAGACGTACTTGTCGATCGCCGCGTTGAGGACCCGTCCTCCGTGCTGGCGGTAGTAGGACGGCAGGTCGGTGCCGCCGCCGACGAGGCCGACCCGCAGGGGCGTCTGGGTGACGATCACGCGACTCCCCTCCCCGGCCACTCGGACTCGGCGCGCGCGAGCGCCTCGGGGGTGCCGATGTCGAGGAGGAAGGCGTCGCCGACCGGCACCGCCACGGCTCGGCCCACGAGCAGGGGCAGGAGGTCGGTGCCGATGTCGACGGGCGACCGGTCGGGGACGACGTCGAGCACGGACCGGCGGAACGCATACATCCCGGCGTTGGCCAGGTCGCTCCGTGGGTGTCGCGGCTTCTCCTCGAAGGACGTCATGACGCCCCCGGTCACCTCGACGATGCCGCACGCCTCCGGGCGCGGCGCGTGGAACACCGCGACCGCGGCCTCCGCCGATGGTTGCGCCTCGAGGGCGTCGACGAGCAGGCTCACGTCGAAGTCGGTGAGGTCGTCGCCGTTGACCGCGAGGAAGACGTCGTCCGCGCCCACGAACTCCCGGTTGGCGACGAGGGTGCCGGCACTGCCGAGCAGGACCGGTTCATGGCTCACGGTCACGCGGGGTCCGCGGCGCCGAGCGGCGACGTGCGACCGCACCTGTCCGGCGAGGTGGTGCACGTTGACGAGCACCTCGTCGACCCCGAGCTCCTCCATGGCGTCGAGCCACAGGTCGAGGAGCGGCCGGCCATCGACGGTGACGAGGCACTTGGGCACCCGGTCGGTGAGGGGCCGCAGCCTCGTTCCGAGGCCGGCCGCGAGCACGAAGGCCTTCATCGGTCGACCTCCCGCACCACGCCGAGCGACGACATCTTCGCGTCGGCCTCGGCCAGGACACGGTCCAGCCCCGGCATCCCCTTGAGCCACTCGGCATACTCCGCGACGGAGTCGGCCGGGGTCCGCCACGGCGACCAGCCGAGCGCCTCGAGCCGCGAGACGTCCGAGAAGATGTGCCTGGTGTCCCCGAACCGGTAGGCGCCGGTCACCCGCGCCGCCTCCCCCGAGCCGTAGTGCGTCCGCACGACCTCGGCGAACTCCCTTGTCGTGTATGCCGTCCCGCCCCCGACGTTGAACGCGCGGCCGATGGCTCGGGGGTCCTCGAGCACGAGCAGGTTCGCCTCGACGACGTCGTGGACGTTGACGTAGTCGCGCACCATCTCGCCGTCCTCGTAGAGCGTCGGGGCGCTGCCGAGGAGGTAGTGGAGGCAGAAGATCCGGCACGCGCCGGAGTAGGCGTTGTAGACGGACTGCCGCGGGCCCTGGACGATGCTGTAGCGCAGCGCGACCGTGGGGATGTCGTAGCGGCGACCGAGGTTGAGAGCCACCGACTCCTCGGCGAGCTTGGACATCCCGTAGGCGTTCTGGGGGTGGGACACCCGCTCGGGGGTGCGCTGCATCTCGAGGGGCCCGCCGCACTCGGGGCACGGGATGTCCCAACGGCCCTCGCGCAGCGCGGACTCCGGCCTCATGCCCGGCACCTGCTCACCGTCCACGGGGCAGAGGTAGAGGCCCTCGCCCATCGCGCTCTGCGACGAGGCGACGACGATGCGCTCGAGCTCCAGACCCTCGGCCACGGCGATCTCGTAGATGAGCGCGGTGCTCACGACGTTGACGTCGGTGAAACGGGAGAAGTCCGGGAGGTAGTCCTGGTAGGCGGCGAAGTGGTAGACCGCGTCGGTCCGTCGCAGGAGGTTGGCGAGGAGGTCGCGGTTGCGGACGTCCCCGACGAAGAGGTCGGCGCCCGGTGTGAGGTGGTTGGGCACCCCGTCCCGGTGGACGGGCGGGACGAGCGCGTCGAGGACCGTCACCTCGTGCCCCTCGCGGACGAGGCGGTCGGTCGTGTGCGACCCGATGAAGCCGGCACCGCCGGTGACGAGGACCCTCATCGACGGCCTCCTCGTGCGCGGTGGACCTCGCGGTAGACCTCGAGGGTGGACTTCGCCGTCGCAGACCAGGTGAACTCCGCCGCCCGCCCGGGTCCGAGCTCGCGCAGCCTTGGGCCCTCGTCACCGCACGCGGCGACGATCGCCTCGGCCAGCGCCCTCGGGTCGTCCGGAGTGGCGAGCAGGGCCGCACCACCGGCGGTCTCCGGCATCGCGCTGCGATCCGAGGTGACGACGGGGCAGCCGCAGGCCATCGCCTCGAGGATCGGCAGCCCGAACGTCTCGTTGTGCGACGGGTAGACGAACGCGTCGGCCGCGCGGTAGAAGGGCAGCGTGTCGTGGTGCCGCACACCGCCCACCCAGACGACGGCATCGTCGAGACCGAGGCGCGACGACAGCGCTCTCAGCTCACCGGCATACGCAGCGTCCGCCGCGCTGCCGACGACGACGAGGCGGTGGCCCGGAAGCTCCCTGCGGACGGTGGCGAAGGCCCGCAGCAGCCCGTCGACGTTCTTGTAGGGCCACAGCGAGGAGACGAAGAGGACGAAGGGGCCCTCGATCCCCCAGCCGCGCCGGAGCCGGGCGGCCGCCTCGTCGGGGTCGCCCGGGCGGAAGACCTCGTGGTCCACGGCCTCGGGGATGAGCCGGAGCTTGTCGGGCTCCACGTCGAGGTGCGTCTCGACCTCGCGACGCAGGCTCTCGGAGTTGAGGATGACGACGTCGGCCATGCGCACCGTGTGGGGGTAGCCGAGGCGGCGGTAGAGCCGCACGGCCGGGTTGATCGCCGCCGGTGTCGTGAAGGCGTGCATCGTCTTGAGGTGAGCGACGACCCCCGGCGCGGGTCGCACGAGAGGTGCGATGAGCGTGTTGAAGACGTCGATTCCGGCCAGTGGCAGCCGAACCGGCGCATAGAGCTGCTCGCTCAGGGTGCGCAGCGTCCGGCGCTCGTTCGACCAGGGGAAGGTGACGTGGTGGACGCGCGGCCCGTAGTCCGAGTGCTCGTGACGGACCTGCGGGCTCACGAGGAGGTGGAGCTCCTCGTCCTCGCCGAGCATCGGGTCCATCTCCCTGACGACCTGCTTCCAGAACCAGTGCGCACCCGAGGGCGTGCGCGGGTCGTCGGTGAGCAGGTTGATGGCGACACGCATGGTCAGAACACCTGCTCCGCCACGTCGGCATCGGTCATGAGCGACTGACGGACGAACTGCGCCAGCAGGTGCATGCAGGCCTGGTGCGAGTCCTCGACGACGCCGTAGTTCTGCGAGTCGACGTGGATCGAGACGTCGGCGAGCTCGCGGGCGGGGCCACCGGTGAACCCGGTCATCGCGATGGTCGACATGCCGTGGGTCCCGGCCCACCGCAACGCCCGCACGACGTTGGGCGAGCGCCCGGACGACGACACGACGACGAGGACGTCGCCCGGTCGCGCCTGCGACTCGAGCTGGTACTCGAAGACGACGTCGTAGGTGAGGTCGTTGGCGATCGCGCTGAGCAGCTCGACGTTGGTGCTGAGACTCGTCACCCGCGTGGTGAGGCCGGTCCCGAGCCGCACGCCCTTCTCGTGGTCGCACTGGAAGTGGTTGGCGATCGATGCGGACCCGCCGTTGCCACAGACGAAGACTGCGCGGTCGCTCCGGTAGGCCCGCGAGAGCAGCTCGGCGGCCGCCTCCAGCCCTTCGGGGTCGATGCTTCCGACGGCCTTGGCCAGCTGCTCGGAGTACTCGCGGGCGAAGGAGCCGCCGGTCTCGTACCTCCGGGCCGGGAAGGTCGCGTGGCCTGCTGCGAGCCGGGTGTCGCCGACGTCCTCGAGGACGGCGTCGACGGCGGCCGAGAGGTCCGGCACCCGCCGCACCCCGGTCGGCACCTCGCCGTCCGAGTCGTCGATCCACAGGCCGCGGGCCCCGACGGCGCGGGCGAGGCCGACGTCGCAGGTGCTGTCCCCGACGACCCACGACGACGGCAGGTCGAGACCGAGCGCGTCGGCGGCGGCGATGGCCATGCCTGGTGCCGGCTTGCGGTCGGAGCTCGACCGCGCGAAGGCCGGGACGCTCCCGTCGGGGTGGTAGGGACAGAAGAGCCACAGGTCGACGTGCGCGCCGTGCTCGGCCAGCTCGGCGGCGATGTGCTTGTGGACGAGGTGCACGTCCTCGAGCTCGTAGTAGCCCCGGGCGACGCCGGACTGGTTGGTGACGACGGCGACCGGGAGGCCGGCGGTGTTGAGCCGCGCGATGGCCTCGATCGCCCCGTCGAGGAAGCGGACGTCGCGCGGCGAGCCGACGTAGCCGGTGTCCTCGATGATCGTCCCGTCCCGGTCGAGCAGCACCCCCGGTCGGTATGCCGTCCGCGTCCCCTGCGTGGTCGTCGTTGTCATCGTGGGTACCTCCTGGAGCTGGGGTGAGAGCGGCCCACCCGTGGTGACGTGGCGCCGTCGGCCGGGCCCCGCGGAGGGGCGACGGCGGCGCTCGGGGACGGGGAGACGGTGGGGGCTGCCGCGAGCAGCGAACCGGCCACGACGAGGTCGAGCAGGTAGGTCGAGGCATCTCCGAGCCCGACCTCGGTGACCGACGCGACGATGCAGTAGACGACGAGGAAGATCGCCAGGGCGCGTCGTGGACCGCGGACGTGGGTGGCGGCCAGGGCGAGCAGCACGACGAGCACGGCGACCTCGATGAGGAGGCCGGTCCAGCCCTGGTCGACATAGGTCGCCACCCAGTTGCTGTCGATCGCGAGGCCGTCGAAGGACTTGTTCGACAGGCCGGTCCCGAAGAGCTGCTCGGCCAGCGGTCGCTGGGCGGCGAAGACGTCGGTCCACACGTCCGTGCGCCCGGTGAGCCTGCTCGCCTCGCCCGCGGTCTGACCGCGCGCCAACCACGTCACGAGCTGTGGTGCGAAGAGGAAGCCTGCGGCGGTGATCCCGACGAGGGAGGAGGCGGAGACCCGGCGGACGCGGGCGTGGCCCATGAAGAGGCTGGCACCCGCCAGCAAGACACCGAGCAGCACCCCGATGAGGGCGGTGCGCGTGTGCGTCCCGATGAGCACGGCGGTCGTGACGGTGACCCCGACGAGGGCGTGCCGCCCGCTGACGACCCGGCACATCCAGAGGATCACCGTCGTGCCGAAGAGGACGGCCGCGTAGTGGGCGACCTGGGTCGGTGGGATGGGCCACACCGTCCCCCCGAGCCGGCCGCTCACTGCAAACGCCTTGCCGGGCGCGATGAGCGCACCGATGACGACGCTGAGCACGACGACCCAGAGGCAAAGCCGGTGCGCCCGCAGGAGGGTGAGGTCACGTCTGCCCCACCACGGCGAGAGGAGCCAGAGCACGGCGACGAACCCGAGCAGTCTCAGGCCACGGTAGACCGAGCCGACGACGAACTCGTTGTGCAGGCTCGCCACGAACGCCGCGAGCGCGAGCACCCCGAGGAGCACGAGGACGGCGTGGGGGCGGACGACGAGTCTCCGGTTCGCGAGCAGGGCGAGCACCAGGGCCACGAGGAGCGCCCCCTGAGCGATGGCCTGGGTGAGCGCGCGGGGCACCGGGAGGATCGTCTCGGCGCCGCCGGGCGTGAGGACGTTGAGCATGAGGGCGCCCCAGCTGAGCAGGACCAGCCGTGGGACCGGCGCGAAGTGGGTGGGCGCCCCTCCACCGAGGGCCGCCGTGTGCGAGCCCGGGGCTGTCACGGCCCGGGGACGTCCGGTCGACGTCGTCATCGGGTCTGCACCACCCTCACGCCCACGTCCAGCTCGTGCGAGCGGGACCGGCCCTCGTCGCTGGCCGGCTCACCCACGGGACCGCTCTGCCCGGCGGGCCGCCCGGACGAACGGTCGCGCCGGTCGGCACCCTCGAGGACAGCGAAGGGCAGCCCCACCCCGGACCCGGAGAGCAGACCGGCGACCGTCGTGAGGAGCTCGTGGCTGGGTCGGCCGGCCGTGACGAACGGGACGATCCGGTCGACCCAGGTCGGCAGCAGGTCGAGGTCGAGACCGGGGTCGACCTCGAGCAGGACGAGCACGACGTCGAACTGCGTCCACGTGCCGAGCACACCGCCGTCCGCGACCCGCCCCCGCCGGCCACCGCGTCGAGGGCCGGGGGTGAGCGCCGGGTCGCCCTCGGGACGGACGACGCTCGGCGCACCCTTGCCCTCGTCGTCGCCGGTGGGGGCGCCGGAGGCGTGGTGGCCGGCGAGCGCCGCCGACGTCGTGAGGTCGACGAGCAGGACCCGGGTCCCCTCGGCTGCCAGGCGGTGCGCGAGTGCCCGGAGCACGACCGCTGCCGCCCGGACACGGTCGATGGCGACGACGCCGAGGGTGCTCGGACCACCGTCCGACGCGGCAGGCCCACTGCCGCTTCCGAGCGGTCGGGGGAGCGCCGTGGCGACACCCTCCACGAGCGCGTCGAGGGTGCGGTGCCGGAGCGGCTCGCTCCACCGCTGCGGCCTACCGCGCAGGATGCGCGCGATACCCGTCGTGAGGGCAGTGGTCGGGCGGCTCCACCTCCGGGGCAGCCGCAGCGAGGGCACGCCGACGAGCACGGGGACCCCGAGAGCCGCGGCGATGTCCCGCCGCCGTCGGAGCCGGACGCTGGTGAGCGCCCGGAAGAGGATCGTGCCGACGGCGAGGGCCCCCACGACGATGGCTCCCGACACCGCGACGAGGACCGCGCGACGACGCGAGCCAGGTGTGCTCGCCGCGGGCTCGTCGAGGACGTGCGTGGCGCTCACGGCGGCGTCCGCTGCGAGGGCCGCATCCTCGATGGCCCGCTGGAGCTCGGTCACCTGGGTGGTGAGGGCGGCCCGCTCGTTCGTGATGTCGCTGAGCCGGACCTGGTCCACGACCCGTCCTGCGGCGAGCCGGTCGTACTCGCGGGTGAGGGTGTCGACGCGCTCCTGGAGGGACGCAATGCGCTTCTCGTAGCCCGTCACCAGCCCGTCGGAGACGGAGCGGAGCTGCTCCGCCCGGAACTGGAGGAAGTTCGTGACGAGTGAGCGGGCCCGGGCACGGGCAGCCGCCTCGTCCGGCGCCTCGACCGTCACCGTCATCACCTGGCTGCTCACCGGCGTGGCCGTCACGGTGGCGAGCAGCGCCTGCGGTGTCTCCCGGAGGTCGAGGTCACTGATGACCCGCTCGGCGACCGCCCTCGTGAGCAGCAGGCTCGCGTCGGTGTCCATGGCCGACGGGTCGTCGGGGTTGGGTGCCACCATGAGGAGCGTCGTCGTCGCGGACACGGGCCGTGGGAGCGCCGCGAGGAGCCCCAGACCGAGGAGGGCGCCCAGGCAGGTGGCGCCGACCCAGGTGCGCCACGTCCGCGCGAGGGCGTCGGCGAGGTCTCCGAGGGTGACGACGAGCGGGCGGGGGGTGCCGGTGAGCTCCGGGTCACCGTCCTCGTCGTCGATGCGCCAGGTCGGGCCGCTCATGGTCGGCTCCTGCGCCGGTCAGTGCGCCGCACGGCCGCCGAGGTGACGGAGGTGGCACCGGTCCGCGGCGTGATCCTCGTGGGACGCGCGAGCGTCCCGGGAAGCTCCACGGGGGCGAGACGTCCGGTCGTCCGGTCGAAGGGGTCGGGGTTGGCCACGACGAGGCCGACGACCTCAAGACCGAGCCGGTCGACCGCGACGACGGCGTCGGCGAGGTTGCGCCGGGTGGCGGCCGCGGAGCTCACCGCGAGCAGCGCCACGTGTCCGTCCACGAGGGCGGGATCCGGCTCGGGACGGTCGCGCTCGAGGACGACCATCCGCACCGACAGCGTCGCCCTGTCCCCGCCGGCCTCCGCGTCCGCGAGCGCCGAGGCGTGCGCACCGGGACGGGTCTGTGCGGTGCTGACTGCGAGCGGCAGCGGCGACTCCTCCAGCTTTGGCGTGTGCGAGCACGCCGCCCAGAGGTGCGTGGCGGACCGGTGCTCCTGCATCGCGACGAGCTCGGTCGCGAGACCTGTCGACGCGGCGAACGCCGCGAGCTGGGGACCGACGGCGAGCCCACCCGCATCCCCCCCGAAGGACAGCACCACGACCACGACCGGATCGCGACCACCCCGCTCCCCCTCGCCCTCCGCGACGAGGGAGTGCAGCAGCCGGCGCAGCGCCCAGCCGTCGATGCTGTCGGGGTCGTAGGTCCGCAGGAGGTCGAGCCAGGCGCCCGCCGACCGCGGCGCACGGGCCCGGAGCGAGGCGACGACGGGAATGCCCACCGAGTCGGCGAGCTCGTCGCGTGATCGCAGCTTGGGGTCGCGCTTGTTCGTCATGACGACGACGGCCGAGGTGAGCAGCAGGAGCGCGCCGGCACCGCCCAGCACGTGGAGCAGCACGTCCGTGACGTAGCCCTCCCGCTCACCCGGGGACGCCGGCTGGATGACACTCGCCCCGGCCGGTGTCGACGACTCGGAGCCGTCCTCCCCCGCGAGCTGCTTGCGCAGCGCCTCGACGTCGAGCATCGTCGACGCGCGGACGGCGGTGAGGTCGGCGAGCGCGGCTGCGTCCGCAAGACCGGCGGCCGTCTTCGTGCCGTTGGCCGCGATCCGGGCCGTCGTCCGCGCGATCTGCGCGCTCACGGCGTCGAGGCTCTTGACGAGGGTGTCGAGACGGCCCTGGAGCTCGGCCTGCTGGGCGGCGCGCAGGCTGCCGCGGGTCTCCTCGAGGTACTCCACGAGCGCCGACGCCACCGCAGCCGCGAGCTCCTCTGCGCCCTTCCCCGTCGGGCCCGACGCGGTGATCCTCAGGACGGCGGAGGCGGGCGTGTCGACGATGATCCGGTCGGCGGCCTGGGCGACCGATGGTCGTGGGCTCACCCGCCGGGCGGCCCGGGCCAGCACCTCGGAGCTCGTCACGATGAGCGCCTGGGTCTCGGCGTCGTAGCCGCCGATCCGGCCCGAGCCCGACTGCGCGACCGTGGGCAGGAGCACGACGCTCGTGCTCGTGAACGAGGGCGGGCGCAGGACGAGCAGCCCGACGCCGCCGCCGGCCCCGAGGACCGCGGCGAGCACGAGCACGACCGCCCGTCGCCGGAGGACGGCCCACGTCGACCTGAGGTCGACCGACTGCTCGCTCACTCGAACCTCCCGGTGCGCGATCGGTCCACCGTCGACGACACGGCCGGCTCCTCGAGGACGACCAGCTCGGTCCGCAGCTCGAGGGTCCCGGTCCACGTCCCGAGCCCGACGAGCGTCCGCGTCGGCACACGCACTCCGAAGCGGGGAGAGGTCCAGCCGAGCACGGGGTCGCTCTCACCCTCGTGGCAGGTCCACGCGAGCGCGTCGGGGAGCACGAGCCGTCCCTGCCGTTCGCGCCCGTCGCGCCCGGTCCACCAGAGCTCGGCCACGCCGGGCCCCAGCTCGACGTGGATGTGAGGGCCGAGGTGCCACGACAGCCTCACCGCGTGCGACCGGGAGCCGGTCACGGTGTCGGTGACGGTGAGCGCCTTGCGCGGCGCGTCGAGCTCGACGCGCCTGTCGTGGCGGAGGGCCGGATCCAGACGCGCGTATGCCGTGTGGTGCCCCTCCCACACGGACGTGCCGGACGGGCGCACCTCGGCGCGGTCGATGACGGCGTCGGCGTGGGTCGCCCACATGAACGGCCCTGACTGCACGGCCTGGTCCTGGCCATCGACCTCGACCGTGTTGTGCGCCCGGGTGGACCTGAAGTAGTCACGCCACTCCGGCTCGCCGTGGTAGCAGTACGTGCCCGGGTCCACCAGCAGCTGGACGCCGTCGTGGCGCACCTCGACCGAGAGGGCGTCGGCATGGGCGTGCGCGGCGATCGAGAGGAAGCCGTGCGGCCCGCCGTCGCACCGGCACCACAGCTCGGAGCCGTGCTCGGGCGCGGTGCGGAGAAGGGTGACACCGGCGTCCGCGAAGTGCTGGGGGCGCGAACCGCGGCTGACGTGTGGCGTCGTGGCCGAGGTCGCGGACAGCGCGTCGAGCAGCGTGCTCGTGACCCCTGCGTCCAGCGGCGGCCACCACGAGGCACGCCCGAGCGTCGCGGCGCCGGTGGCGAGGAGGACCGCCCACGGGTCGTCCTCGGGGTCGTCGAGCACGAGGGCGCGGCCCTCGTCCCCGTCGCCCTGCCGTGGTGGGTTGCCGGCCGCGTCGAGGAGCGCGGCGCCGGCGTCGAGCGACCGCTCGAGCAGCGCGCGCGTCGAGGACGAGAGGGGGTGGCCGGCGGCGTCGGCCTCGACGAGCGCGGCTAGCCCGAGCTCGGTGGTGAAACGCTGGTAGTCGGTGGCCATCTCGCGGTTGACGCCGCTGGGGAAGGTGTTCGACGCGAGGGCGTGCTCGAGCTGCTGGGTCGCCGTCCGTCGCCAGCCCTCGGTCTCGGCGAACCACGGGAACGCGCATGCGGCCGCGAGGCGACCCGCCGCCTCGGCGACGAGGTGGTTGTTGGCCGACGAGCCGTGGCTGCGGAACGCGGCAAGGTACTCCTGGTGCCACCTCAGCTGGCTCAGGGCCACCGGGTTCTCCTCGAAGAGCTCGGCCACGCCGGGCCACTCGTCGAGGAGTCGCCGCACCCAGACCCAGCTCATGAGCCGCACGCCCAGCTCGATGCCGCTCGTCCAGTGGATTCCCGACAGGAACGGGTTCGTCGTCCACCACGACCGCAGCTGAGCGGCCGCCGCCTCGGCGTAGGCGCTCTCCCCCGAGACCCACCAGGCGCCGGCGAGGACGGTGAGGTGGTGGTGGCGCGAGAGCTCCCAGACCGACTTGACGTTGCCGGTGACCTGCTCGTTGCGGTGGTCCACCCCGAAGGCCAGCGCGTCGTCCGGTGCCCGTCGGCCGGTGACGGGGTCGAGGAACCAGTCGGGGTCGGCCGAGTCGCGACGATAGGTGCCGAGCACCCGCCAGTTCCCCTCGAGGACCCGGTCGGCGGCGGTGACGAGACGCAGCGCGGCCTCGGGCGGCACCTCGGCCCTCGCCCCCGGCGGGAGGCTCGTCGCGAAGATGCGCGGCTCGAGGACGCGCGCCGGCGGCGGGAACGGCTCGCCCTGGCGCACCCTGCGCGAGGTCCACGTGAGCTGCTGGGCGCGGTCTCCCACCCGCGACGTCACCTCCGCCGCCGACATCCGGCGGAGGCGGTGGGCGTACCACGTCAGCGACCGCGTCACGGTGCCACCGCCGTCCCGGAGACGAGGCTCTCGGCGACCGCGATCGTCGCCCTCGTCGTCGCGACGAGCGAGTCGAGGCCGATCGGCATCGCCGTGCCGCGACGCACCGCCTCGACGAAGGCGGCCACCTCGGCCCGCTGGCCCTTGTCGGGCCCCGTGAGGGCGCGCTTGACGTCGCGACCGGCGCCACTCCACGCGGTGGCCCTGGTGAAGTTCTCGAACCTCGCGTTGCGACCGGCACCGGAGACGTCGATCGTCTCCTTCGGGACGCGGGCGGCGCCGCTGGTGCAGTAGTCCACCGAGGCGATCGAGCCGTCCTCGAAACGCAGGGCCGCGTGGAGGTCCGCGCCGTCCGCGGTCGCGTGGGCACTCACCTCCACCGGCCGGTGGCCGATCCACCAGCCGAGGGTGTCGACGAAGTGGCCACCCTCCCCCACCCAGCGCGACCCCTCGAGCTGCTCGTCGGCATACCAGCTGCCGGACGGCATACGGCCCGCGTTGACGAGGTAGCGCGCGCTCACCGGGGAGGTGACCGGTCCGAAGCGCGAGCGCAGGTCGACGAGGAGCGGCGCGAAGCGGCGGTTGAAGCCCACCATGACCCGGTCGTTGCCGGTGCGCTCGACGGTCTCGAGGACGGCGTCCACCTCGGCCCGGGTGAGTGCGAGCGGCTTCTCGACGAAGACCGCCTTGCCCTCCTCCAGCGCACGGCAGACGAACCGGGAGTGCGAATGGTGGCGGGTGACGACGAAGACGGCGTCCACCGACGGGTCGCACAGCACCTCCTCGGCCTCGGTCGTCACCGACTCGAACCCGAAGGACCGGCGCGCGTTGACCGCGGACAGCGACCTCGTCGTCGCCACCGGGCCGAGCGTGACGTCCGGGTGTCGCGCCAGGTGCGGCAGCAGCATCGAGGACGCATAGCTGCCGGCCCCGACGAAGCCGAGCCGGACACGGTCCAGGGAGGTGCGAGCCGGCCCGCGCGTGGGTGTCGGCACGCGAGCACCGTTGCGGTGAGCGGTGTTCGGCGCCGTGACGGCCACCTCGACCTTGGGGTACTCGAGGAGGAACCCCACCCCGCGCAACGTCCCGGTCCGCAGCTGCTCGTAGACGTCGACCGCGTCGTCGACCGGATGCGTCCCCGAGACGAGCGAGCCCACCTCCATCGTCCCCTGGGCGAGCAGGTCGAGGAAGCACCCGAGGTTGCGGCGCTCGGTCCAGCGCACGTAGCCCGCGGGGTAGTCGACGCCCTCGAGCTCGTAGCGGTCGTCGTAGCGGCCCGGGCCGTAGGAGCGCGAGAACCGGACGTCGAGCTCCTTCTCGTAGTAGGCGTTCCACGGCAGGTCGAGCCGCGTCTTGCCGATGTCGACGACCCGCGCCCGGTCCCGCGCGAGCCGTGCCGCGAGCTCGACCGGCCCGTTGCTGTCACCGCCGGCCGCGAGGAAGACGTGGTCGGCGCCGAGCCCTCCCGTGAGCGTCCGGAGGACCTGCTCCACGTATGCCGTCCCCTCACCGTCCGGGGACGCGCAGGCGACCGCTCCGGCCGCCTCCGCCATGCGGCACCGCTCCTCGACCGTGTCGATGCCGACGACCCGCACGCCCGCGGCGACGAGGAGCCGGACGACGAGCTGGCCGACGAGCCCGAGGCCGATGACGCACGCGGTCTCGCCGAGCTGCGGCTCGCCGCGGCGCACTCCCTGCATCGCGATCGCGCCGACCGTGGCGAAGGCCGCGTGCTCCGGCAGGACGCCTTCGGGCACGGGGACGCAGAGGTTGAGCGGCACCCAGTTGACCTCGGCGTGCAGCGCGAACTCGTTGCCCGCGGCGGCGACGAGGTCGCCGACGGCGAACTCCTCCGCGCCCGCCCCGACCTCGACGACGACTCCGCACAGCGAGTAGCCGAGCGGGGTCCAGCTGTCGAGCTTGGTCATCGCCTTCTTGTAGGTCGCGACCGGGCCCTGCTGGGCCATCGAGTCGAGCACCTTGCGCACCTGGTCCGGCCGGGCGCGGGCCTTGCCGAGCAGCGAGAGCCGGGCTTCGGTGACCTTCATGAGCTCGGTGCCCGTGGAGATGAGTGAGAAGAGCGAGCGCACGAGGACGCCGCCCGGACGGCATACGGGTTCGGGTGTCTCGAGCACCGCGAGCTCACCGGACCGGTAGTTCTGCCCCACCTGCTTCATGCCGACCCCACCCCTGCGGAACGTGCGTTGCGGTACCAGAGCTCGAGGCTGAGCAGCTGCCACACCTGCTTGGCGAGGTCACGACGACCGCTGCGCTGGTCGTCGACGAGGCGCTGCAGGGGTTCTCTCCGGAGGAAGCCCGTGTCGACGAGGTCGCCGCGGAGCAGCACGTCGTCGACGAGCTCCCGGAGGTCGTTGGTCACCCAGGCACGCAGCGGCGCACCGAAGCTCGCCTTCGGGCGGTCGATGATCTCGTCCGGGAGCCAGGCCCGGGCCGCGTCCTTGAGGGCCGCCTTCTGCTGCCGCCCGCGGATCTTCGCCGAGCCCGGCAGCGAGAACGCCGCCGTGAGGACGGCGGGGTCGACGAAGGGGACGCGCACCTCGGTCGACGCCGCCATGCTCGCCCGGTCGGTGTAGGTGAGGTTGAGCCCCGGCATGAACATCCGCGTGTCCGCCAGGCACATCCGGTCGACGAGGTCGTCGAGGTCGTTGTCCTCGTAGACCTCCCGGTGCCGGTCGAGGACGGTGTCGACGTGTCCGGCCAGCGCCGGGTCGAGCAGCCCGGCGAGGTCGTCGGGCTCGTGCAGGGTGTAGCTGCGGCGGAAGGCCTCCTGCTCGGGCAGCTCGGCGAAGGTGAGGAAGCGCTGCGCCCAGCGCACGGTCCTCAGCCCACGGCCCCCGACCGCCACGGGCAGGGCGGCGACCGCGGGACCCACCCCGGCCCTGACCGGCCGCGGCAGATGCCGGTACTGCTGAGCGACGAGCATCGCGAGGTGCTTGCGGTAGCCACCGAAGAGCTCGTCGGCGCCCATCCCCGAGAGCAGCACCTTGACCCCCGCCTCGCGGGCGGCGTCGCACATGAGGAGGGTGTTGATGGCGGCCGGGTCCCCGATCGGCTCGTCGAGGATGTCGACCATCCGCGGGAGGAGGTCGACGACGTCCGGGCTGAGCTCGATCTCGTGCAGCCGGATCCCGAGGTGGCGCGACAGCCGCCGCGCCCAGAAGGCGTCGTCGGGCATCGACTCGAGGCGCTGGTCCTCGGGCCGGAAGGCGATCGTGTAGGCCTCGATCGAGGGGTCGCTGCGGTGCGCGAGGGACGTGACGATGCTCGAGTCGAGGCCGCCGCTGAGCAGCGAGGCCACGGGGGCGTCCGCCACGAGGTGGGCCCGCACCGACTCGGCGACGACCTCACGGATGTCCGCGGGGGTGCCACGGGAGGCCTGCGCGGCCTCGGCGGCGGTGTCCCAGAACGTTCCTCGGGTGACCGAGCCGTCGCGGGAGTACTCCGCCCAGGTGCCCGCCGGGTGGCGCTGCACGCCGACGATGGCGTCCAGCTCCTGCGGCACCCAGTAGTAGAGGGTCGACGCCACCATCGCTGCCGGGTCGATGTCGAGCTCGGGGCCGACCGCGGTGACGATGGCCTTGAGCTCCGACGCGAAGAGGATGCCCTCCCCCCTGCGCATGACGTAGAGCGGCTTGATCCCCAGCGGGTCCCGGGCGAGCGTCAGCCCGCCGGTCGCCTCGTCGAGGATGGCGAAGGCATACATGCCACGGAAGCGGCGGAGGGCTGCCGGGCCCCATGCGCGCCAGGCCTCGAGGACGACTTCGGTGTCGGACTCCGTGGCGAAGCGCGCGCCGAGGCCGTGGAGCTCCTGTCGCAGCTCGCGGTAGTTGAAGAGCTCGCCGTTGTAGGTGAGCACGAGGCCGGACTTGGCGAAGGGCTGGTCGCCCGCGCTCGAGAGGTCGATGATCGAGAGGCGCCGGTGCCCGAGGACCACGGCCGTGTCCGGGCGAACGAGCTCGACGACCGAGCCGGCGTCGGGACCGCGGTGCGCGAGGCGGTCGACCATGGCCGTGACGAGCTCCTTGCCGTCCTGCTGCTGGTAGGCACCCGCCACTCCGCACATGGGTCAGCCCCCCACGACCGCGAGCGAGGACTGCGTGTCGGCTCCCCGCCGGCCCACGAGCTCGTTGAACACCCTGAGGTAGCCGCGCCGCTGGTGGGTCCAGGCGAGGTGCTCCTCGACCCTCCGGCGGCCCGTGCGGCCCATCTCCGATCGGGTGTCCGGGTCGTCGACGAGGTCGACGATGGCGCGTGCGTACTCCTCCACGTCGTTGGGTCGCACGTAGCGTGCCGCGTCGGCCGCCGACACCCGGGTCTCGGCGAGGTCGAACGCGAGCACGGGCAGCCCGAAGGCCATGTACTCCATGGTCTTGTTCATCGTCGACACGTCGTTGAGCGGGTTGAGGGGGTCCGGTGACAGGCCGAGGTCGGCCGTCGACAGGACGTCAGTCACGAACTCGTCCGGCACCCTGCCCGGCAGGTCGACGACGTCGGTGAGCCCGAGCTCGTCGCGCAGCCGGACCAGCTCCGCGTGGCAGTCCCCCGAGCCCATGAAGGTGAAGGCGATGTCGTCGCGGCCGAGATCGTGGACGACGTGCCCGGCGGCACGCAGCGCGAGGTCCACACCGTCCTGGGGACCCATGACCCCGATGTAGGCGACGAGGTGCGGCCGGCCGCGGCGGAGCTCGGGCCGGGGCTCACCCCGGCGGAGCCGCTCGGGGTCGGGTCCGGTCCGGACGACGCTCACGTGCTCGGCGGGCTTGCCGCCCCGCGTCCTCGCGACCGCGGCATACGACTCGTTGGTCGAGGTGACCCGGTCCGCGGTGCGGAAGGTCCGCCGCTCGAGGAAGAGGAGAGCGCGGTGGGCCAGCCCCTGCCCACCGAAGCGCGACGCGTAGAGCTCGGGGCAGAGGTCGTGGTGGTCGAAGACGAACCGCGTCCCGTCGCGACCCCGCAGCCAGCGGGCGATCGGCCAGAAGATGTCCGGCGGGTTGCACGCCTGGAGCACCTCGAACGTCCCGTCCCTGCGAGCCCGGAGCACGAGGCGCGCGGTCGCGAGGAAGGACCAGGCGTACTCGAGCACGTAGCCGAGGGCGCTGCCGCCGGGGGCATACGGCGGGTAGGCGAGGATCCGCACCCCGTCGATCTCCTGCTCGCGTCCGGTCCCCTCTCCCTGGGGGCAGACGACCGTGACGTCGTAGCCCGCCTCCGCGAGGGAGCGGCACTCGAGCCACACCCTGCGGTCGAAGGGCACGGGCAGGTTCTGGACGATGATGGCCACCCGCGGCCGGGAGGTCTCGACAGCGCTCACCAGCTCACCCCCTGGTAGCCCGGGATGCTCTCCACGTCGCGGCCGAGGCGGCCGTTGATGTCGAGCACGAGCGCCGGGGCAGCCCGTCGCAGCGCCGCGAGGCACCCAGGGTCGGAGGTCGCGACGATGACGACGTCGGCGTCGGCGACGGCCTCGTCGGGGTGGGCGGCGAGCAGGCGGTTGACGTGCGAGAGCCGGCTCTCGAAGTACTCGCGGTTGGCCCCGACGAGCTTGGCGGGGTTTACGACCGGGTCGTAGATCCGGACCTCGAGGCCCTTGCCGAGAAAGCGCTCGGCGATCTCGAGGTTGGGGCTCTCGCGCAGGTCGTCGGTGTTGGCCTTGAAGCTGAGCCCCAGGATGGCGACGCGACGGTGACCGGTCTCGAGCACCCGGTCGACGAGCGAGCGCACCGTGAGCTCGTTGCTCACGAGGGTCGAGCTGACGAGCGGCAGGTCGACTCCGTTCGTGCGCGCCATGCTCTGCAGCGCGCGCAGGTCCTTGGGCAGGCACGAGCCGCCGAAGGCGAAGCCGGGCCGGAGGTAGGAGGTCGAGATGTTGAGCTTGTGGTCCTCGCAGAAGAGCTCCATGACGGTCCGGGAGTCGACGCCGAACTGCGAGAAGATCCGGCCCATCTCGTTCGCGAAGGTCACCTTGACGGCGTGGTAGGCGTTGCATGCGTACTTGAGCGACTCCGCGGTGGCGACGTCGACGTGGTGGATCGGCATCCCGAGGAACCCGAGGAGCTCCTCGCAGTGCTCACGTGTCCGCGGGTCCTCGGCGCCCACGACGACCATGGGCGGCGCGAAGAAGTCGTCCATGCCGCTGCCCTCGCGCAGGAACTCCGGACACATCGCCGTCCCGACCGACCAGCCCGGCGGGAGCAGGTCCTCGGTGAACGCCGGCGCGACGACCGACGAGCCGGTGCCCGGCGGGACGGTCGAGCGGATGACGACCGAGTGGAATCCCGATGCCGGTGGCGTCACCGCCGACATCGCGTCTCGCATCTGCGCGAGCACCCTGGTGATGAAGCCGAGCTCGGTGTCCCCTCTCGGCCGTGACGGGGTGCCGACGCACACGAGCGACAGGTCCGTCCGGTCCATGGCCTCGGCGACGTCCGTCGTGGCACGAAGACGGCCGCTGGCGACCGACTCGGCGACGAGCTCGTCGACGCCCGGCTCGACGACCGGGGCGCGGCCCTCGTTGAGCGTGGCGACCTTTCCTGCGTCGACGTCCACCCCGACGACGTCGTGCCCGCGCGCGGCGAGGCCGGCTGCGGTGACGGCGCCGACGTAGCCCAGGCCGAAGATGGCGACCCTCATCGGGAGACCTCGCTCCGGCGGGCGCTGACCTGTCGTGCGGCAGGTCGGCCAGGAATCATCGGCCCTGTGGCCGCGATGCGGTCGTTGCGTTTCACCATGCATCACCTGGGTTCCCTGCAGATTCGCGGTGTCAGTTGGTTCAACCAGCGCCGACGCTAGGGAGAGGGTCATGTGGCCGCCGCCCAAACGGAGCAAGATGGACAGGTCCGGCCATCGGCCGAGGCCCGGACGCGCTAGTCCCGTGACCCCAGTGCCCACACGCCGGCTGGCACGAGTGGGACCACCCGGACGAGGCGGGGTGCGGCGCCATGAGCGCTGTCCGCCCGAGGGGGCTACCCGGCTATCCCCCGACCGTGCGCCTCGGGCCACGCAGGCGACGGGCGGGCGTGCCCACCCACGTCTCGCCGTCGGGCAGGTCCTCCAGCAGCGTGGCACCCATCCCCAGCGTCGCGGCGTAACCGACCGTGATCCCCTGTCGCACAGCGGAGCTCATGCCGAGGTAGGCCTCGGCACGCACGCGCACCCCACCACCGAGGCCCACGCCCGACGCCATCGTGACGTAGTCCTCGACGACCACGTCATGGGTCAGGGTGACGTGTGGCATGACGACGACGTGGTGCCCGATCGACACCGGCGCCGTGACGACCACGCCGGCGAGCAGGACCGAGCCAGCCCCCACGGTCGTGGTCGGCGGCAGGACGGTCTGCGGGTCGACGACCGTCGCGAACCGGTCGGCGGTGACCCCCGACGCGAGGAGTCTTTGGACCACCCGGCAGCGCACCGATCCGTGTCCGATGGTGACGACGACCTCGAGCGGGCCTTGCTGCGAGAGCACGTCGAACGTCGTGAACCCGTCGGTCGTCCCCAGCACGGGGACCCCACCCGGCAGGATCTCGCCCACGCGGCTGGGGTCGTCGTCGAGGCAGCCGACGACCTCGCGCCCGAGCCGGCGTGCGCACTCGGCGACCTCGGCGGCGAGCCCGCTGGCTCCGACGAGAAGGAGAGGACCGCGACCTCGGGTCATGGTCCCATCGTGGAGCATCGCCCCTGCCCTCCGCCGATGGTGGGCACCCCCGCTCGCTCAGAAGGCCCCACGGCCGCCGACGACGGCACGGGCGGTCCGAACGAGGATCTGCAGGTCGAGCATCGGTGACCAGTTGTCGACGTACCAGAGGTCGAGGCGCACGGTCTGCTCCCAGCTGAGCGTCGACCGCCCGCTCACCTGCCACAGCCCGGTCATCCCCGGACGCACGCGCAGGCGCCGCATGGCATCCGGTTCGTACTGGTCCACCTCGGAGGCCAGCCCCGGGCGGGGACCGACGAGCGACATCTCGCCCAGCAGCACGTTGAGCACCTGGGGGACCTCGTCGATGGAGAAGCGGCGCAGCCAGCGACCGACGGTGGTCACGCGCGGGTCCGCGCGGTCCTTGAAGAGCACGCTGTTGACGTCGTGCCCCGAGGCCCGCAACGCCTCCAGCCGTGCTTCCGCGTCGACGGCCATGGTCCGGAACTTGTAGATCGTGAACTCCCTGCCACCCTGACCGATCCGCTTCTGCCGGAACAGGACGGGGCCAGGACTGTCGATCCGGATGGCCAGCGCGACGAGCAGGAGGAAGGGCAGGGCCAAGGTGGTCAGGAGGAGCGCCAGCGCCTTGTCCTGGGCTCGCTTGGCGAAGATCCGCGCGCCGGTGCGCACGGGCCGCTCGAGGTGGAGCAGTGAGACGCCGGCCTCCGCGCGGATCGACAGCCGAGGTCCGGCCACCTCGAAGATGCCCGGGCAGATGACGAGGTCGACGTCGCGCTCCTCGAGCTCCCACGCGAGCGAACGGAGCTCCTTGCCGGTGAGGCCCGGATGCCCGCTCACCGCAACGAGATCGGCGTCGTGGTAGTCGACGACGAAGGTGACGTCGCGCGGCTTGCCGGCCACCGGCACCCCGTCGAGGGTCGCGCCGTCCCGCGCGGTGTGCTTGAGTCCGCTCACGCACGCACCGACGAGGTCGAACGCGTTGGTCGGCGACGCCCGGAGCTCGCGGATGAGCTCGGTGGCGGACCTCGCGCTCCCCACGATGACGGTCCGCTGCCGGTACCTCCCCTGCTCACGGGCCCGGCCGAGCCACACCCTCATCCCCTTGCGGAGGATGAGGGAGGACGCGACGAGCAGCAGCACGACGAGGAAGACAGGCCCACGCGCGAGGTCCATCGAGAAGACGTAGGCGGCGAGTCCCGTACTGCCGAGCAGGAGTCCACCAGCCCACACGACTCCCTGGTACTCCCGCGGCCCCTGGCCGAGGTGCCTGCCCTGGTAGCCGTGGAGGACGTGCAGGGCGAGCACCCACGCCACCGGCGTGAGGAGGACGACGACGGCGAAGCGGTCCGGTTGCCGACTGACCCGCATCGCCGCCGCCGCCGTACTGGCCCCCAGGGCGCACAGCACGTCACCGAGCAGCAGGCGCACCCGGTAGGCGGCGGGCCAGGCCAGCCGGCTGCGGCCGCCCCCGGCGTGCTCGGCACCCGCCACGTCGGACACGGCCCGAAGCCGCCGGACCACGCTGTCCCGCAGACCCGCGGTGGGCAGCAGCACACGGACTTCGACGTTGCCCGCTTCGGACGAGGCTCGCTTCCGCATCTGCCACCACCACATCGTTCGGGACGACTTCCACAGTGGTCCGTTCCACCAGGGTCCCGACGCTAGGGCTGGGCGCGAAGTCCCTGCGGCACAACGGACCAAGATGGACAGGTCCGGTCATGCACACCCCCTCGGACGACCCAGCGGCCGGACGGCCCACGGGTCAACCCGGACGTAATGGTCACATCGGGGAGTGGAAGCGCTGCTGGGTGTCGACGAGACCGCGCGTCACGAGCATCTCGACGGCGTCGGCGGCGTCGCCGAGGAGGAAGGGCAGCTCCTTCCTCTCGGTCGGTGAGAAGTCCTTGAGGACGAAGTCGGCCGCGTCCTGTCGCCCCGGCGGGCGGCCGATGCCGACGCGCACGCGGAGGTAGTCACGCGTGCCCAGCGACTTCGAGATCGAGCGGAGCCCGTTGTGACCACCCTCGCCGCCACCGAGCTTGAGCCGGACGTCACCCGCGGGGATGTCGAGCTCGTCGTGGACGACGACGAGGCGGTCGGGCTCGACCGAGAAGAAGCCGAGGAGAGCCTTGACCGGCCCGCCCGACTCGTTCATGTAGCTGTGCGGCACCGCGAGAACCGCCGACGGTCCCGGAACTCCCCCGGGACCGGTGCCGATCCGCACCTGGGCCGCCGAAGCCCGTGCCTTGTGGGCGCGCAGCGCGCTCCCCGTCCGCGACGCCAGCTCGTCGACGACCATCGCACCGACGTTGTGCCGGTTGCCGGCATACGTCGGTCCGGGGTTGCCGAGCCCGATGACCAGCCACGTGTCGCTCACGGACGACGAGTATGCCGTCCGCTCCCCCTCTCGTCCCAACCCGCCCGGCGCGCGCGGTCCACGTCCGGGCACGCGAACGGGCCCGGTCCGTGGTGGACCGGGCCCGTTCGGGGTGCGCGTCAGTGGCGCGGGTTGCGGGTCGCTCAGGCGTCCTCGGCCTTGGCCTCGTCGCCCTCGGCAGCGGCCTCGCCCTCGGCAGCCTCGCCCCCGGCGCCCTCGGCGGCCTCGGCGTCGGACTCCTCGTGCTCGATGCCGGCCTCGGCCTCGGCCTCGGCCATCTCGGCGTCCAGGGCCTCCTGCGAGATCTGCTGGGTGATGTTGACGACGAGCGCCTCGGCGTCGGTGACGAGCGTCGCGCCCGAGGGCAGCTCGACGGCGCCGGCGAGGATCTGCGTGCCGGCCTCGAGGCCCTCGACCGAGACGCTGACCGACTCGGGGAGGTTCGTGGCCTCGGCCTCGACCTGGAGGGTGGCGTTGTCGACGGTGACGACGGTCTCCGGACCGGCCTCGCCCTCGACGTGGACCGGGACGTCGACGACGACCTTCTCGCCCTTGCGGACGATGACGAGGTCGACGTGCTCGATGACCGGCTTGATCGGGTCGCGCTGGACGTCCTTGGCGAGAGCCATCTGCTCGTCACCGTCGAGGACGATCGTGAGGAGCGCGTTGGGGTTCTTGAGCGCCATCATCGCGTCGTGGCCCGGAAGGGTGATGTGCACCGGCTCGGCGCCGTGGCCGTACATGACGGCGGGGATCTTGTGGTCGCGACGGATCTTGCGGGCGGCACCCTTGCCGAACTGGGTGCGGGCCTCGGCGGTCAGCTTGATGGTGTCGTTGGACACGGGGAACTCCTGGGGCTGGGGGGCGAATCGGTCAGGTGACGACGGTGGGGAACTCGGCGTCTGCGGTGGCCTCGACGCGGGACACGGCACGGACAGGCGCGCTGGCCCGCGGATCGTCCCTTCGGCGATCTGCGGCCACCGCGTCGATCACGGACTTCGCTGGCCCGAACATCTCTGGCCGGTGCGGCGTCCCTCGCCGAGGCAACCCCGAGAGTCTAGGCGACCGGCCCGCGGACAGGCCAATCGGCCGCTCAGGGCCTGCCCGTGCGGCCCACACCGGGTCAGCCGACGGGGTTCGGCATCGTCTCGGGCACGGACGCCTTCGCCGGCTCCTCGCCCGCTGCGACGACGTCCGGCCCCTCACCGAGACGGACCGCGACGACGCCGCCGAGGATGAGCAGCCCACCGGCGAGCTGGACGAGGCCGGGCAGCTCGCCGAGCAGGGCCCAGGCGATGAGGACGGCGAAGAGCACCTCGGAGAGCCCGACGAAGCTGGCGATGGTCGCACCGACGAGCCGGGTGCCGATGACGCCGACGCCGTAGGCGACGGCCGCCGCGACGACGGCGAGCTCGGCGACGGGCACCCACCAGGCGACCATGGCCCCGGCGATCTCGACGCTCTCGCGGGCTCTGCCGTAGTCGATGAGCCCGGTCGCGCTGGCGACGACGAGCAGGACCGCGCCGAGGCCGAGCCCGAACCCGGCGAGCGCGAGCGGCGGCAGCGACTCCTCGTGCTCGTGGCCGGAGGTGACATAGAAGGTCGCGAGCCCGACAGCGGCGAGCAGACCCCAGACCACACCCGCCCAGGAGATCTCGACCCCGGAGAAGACGTCGAGCACGAGGACGAGCCCGGCGACGGAGAGGGCGACGCCGACGAGCGTCAGCCGTGATGGGCGCCGCCCGTGCGCCGCCCACATCCAGCCGACGACGAAGACGACACCGAGGTACTCGAGCAGCAGAGCCACCGCGACCGAGAGCGACTCGACCGCGTTGAAGTAGGCGAACTGGCACCCGGCGACGGCCACCGCGCCGAAGGCGAGGACCTGACCGGCGTTGCGCCGCAACAGGTGCCAACGGCCGCGCGTGACCCAGAGCGCGACCGGCACGAGGAGCACGGCCGCGAACCCGACCCGCCACGTCACCACGCCACCCGGCGTCCAGCCGGCCTGCAGCAGGGACTTGGCGAACGCGCCGGAGGACCCGAAGGTGGCCGAGGCCAGCAGGACGAGAAGGAACCCGACGAGCATGGCGCGAGGGGTACGGGTCTGGATGCCGGCATTCACGATGCTCACCTCGTCAGGAGTAAAATGGACGATAGCCCCTTACGATCAGCCACGCTACGACCACGGGATGTCAGGAGTCAAGATGGTCTTTGCCCATGACACAGAGCTCTCGCTCCAGTACGCCGCGTCCCTCGTCAACACCGAGGCGGGCTTCGGCGACGACCCCTCCGAGGAGCTGCCGACGGTCGCCGCCCTCAACGCGCACCTCGACGCCTGGGACTGGAGCGGCGGCCGACCCCGGACCCGGGCCGAGCTCGACGAGGTCCACGCACTCCGCCCGCGCCTGCGCGAGCTGTGGACCCGTGACGTCGAGGGACTCGTCGAAGGCGTCAACGAGCTGCTCGCCGAGCACCGCGCGGTCCCCCGCGTCGTCCGGCACGACGACCTCGGCTGGCACATCCACGCCACCGATGACGACGCCCCGATCGCCACCCGCATGGCCGTCGAGGCGGCGATGGCGATCATCGACCTCATCCGCGCGGGCGAGACCGAGCGCCTACGGGTCTGCGCCGCCGACGACTGCGGAGACGTCGTCATCGACCTCACGAGGAACCGGAGCCGGCGCTACTGCGACGGGACGTGCGCCAACAAGGCCCACGTCGCGGCATACCGAGCCCGCCAACACGCCGACTGACCCCTCGGGTTCTAGGCGCGACCGCCGAAGAGGCTCGTCACCGAGCCGTCCTCGAAGACCTCCTTGATGGCCGCGCTGATGAGCGGCGCGATCGACAGGACGGTGAGCCCCTCGAACTCGTTCTCGGGCGAGATCGGCAGCGTGTTGGTGACGATGACCTCACGCGCCGCGCAGTCGCGCAGCCGCTCGGCGGCGGGCGGCGAGAGGATCGCGTGCGTCGCCGCGATGATGACGTCCTTGGCGCCGTCGGCCTTGAGCGCGTCGGCAGCCTTGGTGATCGTGCCGCCGGTGTCGATCATGTCGTCGACGAGCACGCAGACCCGGCCGCGGACCTCACCGACGACCCGGTTGGCGACGGCCTGGTTGGGCTGGTTGATGTCGCGCGTCTTGTGGATGAAGGCCAGCGGCACGCCACCGAGGCGCTTGGACCACTGCTCGGCGACCTTGATGCGGCCGGCGTCGGGCGAGACGACGGCGAGGTCCTCATGGCCGTACTTCGCCGACACGTAGTCCGACAGCACCGGCTGCGCCATGAGGTGGTCGACCGGCCCGTCGAAGAAGCCCTGCACCTGGTCGGTGTGGAGGTCGACGGCGATGAGGCGGTCGGCGCCCGCTGCGCGGAAGAGGTCAGCCATGAGGCGGGCCGAGATCGGCTCGCGACCGCGGTGCTTCTTGTCCTGACGGGCGTAGCCGTAGAACGGCATGACGACGGTGATCCGCTTGGCGCTGGCCCGCTTGAGGGCGTCGATCATGATGAGGTGCTCCATGATCGCGTCGTTGAGCGGCGCGCTGTGGCTCTGGATGACGAACGCGTCGGAGCCGCGCACCGACTCCTCGTAGCGGACGTAGATCTCGCCGTTGGCGAAGTTGTAGGCGCTCGTCGGGACGAGCTCGGTGCCGATGAGCGCGGCAACCTCCTGGGCCAGCCCCGGGTGGGAGCGGCCGCTGAAGATCATCAGCTGCTTCTTGGGCTTCTTGCGGATGTTGGCGGACTTCGGCCGGTCGTCCTTGGCCATGCTCAGGCCTCTCCCTCGTCGTCGGTCCGGTCCGCAAGCGGTCCCGTATGCCGTGTGCCCGCCTCCGTGGCGGCGCGGGCCGCCGCCTCGGTCTTCGTCCCGGCGCGGGCCCGGGCGACCCAGCCGTCGACGTTCTTCTGGCGACCGCGCGCGACCGCGATCTGGCCGGGCTCGACGTCGCCGGTGAGGGCGCTGCCCGCCGCGACGTAGGCGCCGTCGGCGATGTCGACCGGGGCGATGAGGACGCTGTCGGAGCCGACGAACGAGTGGGCACCGACCGTCGTGTGGTGCTTCGCGACCCCGTCGTAGTTGGCGAAGATCGTGCCGGCGCCGATGTTGGCGCCCTCGCCGATCGTCGCGTCACCGCAGTAGGTGAGGTGCGGGACCTTGGCGCCGTCGCCGATCCGGGCGTTCTTGGTCTCGACGAAGCCGCCGATCTTGCCCTTGGCCCCGAGGACGGTGCCCGCGCGCAGGTAGGAGAAGGGGCCGACGGTGGCCCCCGCCCCGATCCGGGCGAGGTTGGCCTCGGTGCGCTTGACCTCGGCACCCTCGCCCACCTCGGTGTCCGTGAGTGTCGTGTCGGGGCCGATGCGCGCGTCGGCGCCGACCGTCGTCGCGCCGAGCAGCTGAGTGCCCGGGAGGATGGTCGTGTCGCGGCCGATGGTGACGTCGGTGTCGATCCACGTCGTCTCGGGGTCGACGATCGTCACGCCCTCGCGCATCCAGCGCTCGTTGTTGCGCCGGTTGAGCTCGCGGCCGAGGGCGGCGAGCTGGACGCGGTCGTTGACTCCCTCGGTCTGCCAGAGGTCGTCGATGACGTGGGCGCTCACGAGGCGACCGGCGTCGCGGGCGATGGCGAGGACGTCGGTGAGGTACTTCTCGCCCTGGGCGTTGTCCGTGCCGACCCGTCCGAGCGCCTCGCGCAGGACGGTGACGTCGAAGGCATAGATTCCCGAGTTGATCTCGGTGATCGCGCGCTGCTCCTCGGTGGCGTCCTTCTGCTCGACGATGCCGGCGACGCCGCCGTCGGCGTCGCGCACGATGCGTCCGTAGCCGTGGGGGTTGTCGAGGTGCGCGGTGATGACCGTGGCCGCGCTCCCCGAGGCGTCGTGGCGCTCGACGAGGTCGACGAGGGTCTCGCCGGTGAGCAGGGGCACGTCACCGTAGGTGACGAGGACGGTGCCGGTGAGGTCGCCGGGCAGCGCGTCAAGGGCGCACTCAGTGGCGCGGCCGGTGCCCTTGACCTCGTCCTGGTCGGCGATCGTCGCGGCGGCGTCGACCTCGGCCACGTGCGCGGCGACGAGGTCACGCTCGTGGCGGACGACGACGGCGAGGTGCGCGGGCTCGGTGGAGCGGGCGGCCGCGATGGCGTGCCCGACGAGGCTGCGGCCCCCGATCCGGTGCAGCACCTTCGGGGTGGCTGACTTCATCCGGGTTCCCTCGCCAGCGGCGAGGATGATGACTGCGGCGGGCCGGGCAGTGGTCACGAGCGGTGCTCCCGAGGTTCGTGGCGGCGTACCGCGCCACTGTACCGACGAGTCGGCCCTGCTCCGTCCCGCCCCTTTCCCGGAGCGCTCACGTGCTCAGCGCCCGGCTCCGGCGCACGAGGAGGCTGAGCAGACCCACCCCGCCGAGGAGCACGGTGCAGAGGACCACGACACCGGACCACCCGGCATACGACCAGGCGTGTCCGCCCGCGGTCCCGAAGAGCGACGAGCCGAGGTAGTAGGCGAAGAGGTAGAGCGAGGCGGCCTGACCGGCGGCCACTCCCCCGGCGTGTGCGCGCACGGGGACCCAGCCGCTCGCGACGCCGTGGACGACGAAGAAGCCCGCCGTCAGGAGCGCGACGCCGGCGACGACGACCACGAGGTCCCCCGAGAGCGTGACGGCCAGACCGGCCAGGGCGAGGGCCGCGCCGATCGGTGCGACGGCACGGCGCCCGACCCGGTCCGCGAGGCGCCCGGCGACGGCAGACCCGAACGACCCGAACGCGTAGACGAGGAAGACGAGGCTCGCGGCACCGAGGCTGAGGTCGAACGCCGGACCGGTGAGACGGAAGCCCAGCGCGTTGAAGACCGCGACGAACGCGCCGCAGGCGAGCATCCCGATGCCGTAGAGCGCGAGGAGCACGGGATCCGACACGGCCCTCCGCGTCATCGCGAGCGCGTTGCGCCACCCCGGCTCCCGGGGCACGAAGTGGCGCGACGCAGGCAGCGCGAACCACACGACGACGGTGCAGACGAGCGCGAGCGCGGCCACGGCGCCCAGCGCCCACCGCCACCCCCACAGGTCGGCGACCGGTCCGGTCGCGAGGCGGCCGGTCATGCCGCCGATCGCGTTGCCGCCGATGTAGAGACCCGCGGCGCGCGCCTGCGCTCCCCGGTGCAGCTCCTCGCGCAGGTAGGCCGTGGCCACCGCGGGGAGGCCGGCGATGGTCACCCCGAGGACGAGCCGCAGGGCGAGGAAGGCCGACCAGCTGGGGGCGACGGCGCAGGCCGCCGCGACGACGACCGAGAGGACCAGGCTCGCGGTGATGAGCCGGGTGCGACCGATGCGGTCCGAGAGGGGTCCGGCGAGGAGGAGCGTGAGCGCGAGGGCTCCGGTGGTGAGCGAGAGCGACAGCGTGCTGTCGGCGGCGGAGACCCCGAAGTGCTCGGCGAGAGCCGGGAAGAGCGACTGGGTGCCGTAGACGATCGTGAACGTCGCGACTCCGGCGGCGAAGAGCGAGAGCACGATCCGGCGGTAGCCGGAGGTGCCCGGGCGGAGACCGTGGTCGGCGCGCTCCGTGGGTCGCGGCGAGCCCACCGGAGTGGCAGGCACGAAGGAGGTCGAGGATGTCACCTCTCGAGGGTGCGCCTTGGGTGCCCATACGTCCAATGTCGTCCATGGCAGATCTTCATGCGGATGGCGCATGATGAGGAGCATGGATCTGCGCGGCCTCGACTGGCTCGTGACCCTGTCCGAGCACGGCCACGTGACCGACGCCGCGGCAGCGCTCGGGGTGAGCCAGCCGACCCTCTCCCGCGCGCTCGCCCGGCTCGAGTCGGCGCTCGGCACACGGGTGTTCGAGCGGGTGCCGACCGGCGTGGTCCTCACGCCTGACGGCGAGGTCGTCCTCGGCGCGGCCCGTGACATCGGCGCTCGGCACGCGCAGCTGCTCGCCGACCTCGCCGGCAGGTTGGACCCCGAGAGCGGCACCGTCCGCCTCGCCTTCCTCGACTCGATGTCGACCTCGCTCGTGCCGCGGGTGCTGCGCGACTTCCACGCGTCGGCCCCGGCCGTGCGCGTCCTGCTCACCCAGGAGCCCGGCCACGACATCACCCGGGACCTCGAGAACGGTGCCGTCGAGCTCGCGATCACCTCGTGGCGAGCGCCCGGCCCCTACGGCTGGCTGGCACTGCAGGAGGAGCGGCTCGTCCTCGTCGTGCCACCCCACCACCGGTGGCGGGACCGCCGCCGTGTCGCCGTCGCCGCCCTCGCCGACGAGGAGCTCGTGATGACGCCGGTCGGCTTCGGCTTCCGCACCCTCGTGGACGAGCTGCTCGACGCCACCGGCGTGCGCCCCCGGGTCTCGTTCGAGAGCGCTGACCTCGCGACGATCGAGGGGCTGGTTGCGGCGGGGCTCGGCGTGGCCGTCCTGCCGGAGCACTTCGCCGGCGCGTCGGGGACCATCGGCATCCCGCTCGCCACCGCCGCGGCCCGGCGCACCGTTGCCCTCACCTGGCGCACCGACCGGGCTCTCGCCCCGCCGGCCGCGCGGTTCCTCGCCTTCGTCCGCTCGGAGGTCGCGCTCGCACACTGACCTCCCGGCGCCCACGTGCAGCGCCGTGACCGCCGACAGCACCTGCCCGTCACGTCTGACCGCGTCTCCCTCACCGGGCGGGCGTCAGGCGCTGCGCCGCTCCTCCTCCACCCGGGCCAGGATGAACGAGGTCACCGAGGCGATGACGGCGCCCATGACGCCGATCCCGACCGCCATGAGGACGGCCGCGACGACTCGTCCCTCGGTGCTCACCGGGTAGCGGTCGCCGTACCCCACCGTCGTCACGGTCGTGGCGGCCCACCACACGGCGTCGCCGAAGGTCGTGATGTTCGGGTGGGCGGCATCCCGCTCGGCGTCGAGGACGGCGAGCGCGCCGAGCCCGAAGGCGAGCGCCGCAGCCCCCGCGACGTAGACGAGGACCCGCCCGGCGAGGGTCGACGAGGCCGAGCGGTCGAGGATCCGGACAAGGGCGACGAGCCGGAGCAGGGCGCAAGGGCCGCAGCAACGGCAGGAGGACGAGCGCGACGTCGTACCAGTGCCGGACGGCATACTCGGCACGGTCCTCCGCGAGCGCGAGGCGCACGACGAGGTCCACGGCGAAGGCACCCCAGACGGTCCATGTCACGGCGCCGAGGACGGTGCGCAGGTCGGGCTCGAGCCGAGGGTCGAGCACCGGCCACGCATAGGCGACGAGGAACGCGACGGCCAGCAGGATGAGCGGCACCTCGGACCGCCGTTCCCACCTCTCCACGGTCATGGAGCGAGAGGATGTCGGCGCGCCGGCTCAGTCGAGCTCGGTGACGGTGCGCTCGCCGGGGATGCCCCCGAGGCGGACACGCGCGTTGGAGACGTTGTTGGCCGTCGACGACTCCTTGAGGCGGTTGCGGAAGTTCGTCGTGACCCGCACCGTGTAGGTCCCGTTGGGAAGCCCGGTGACGTCGAACGCCTGGCCCGGGAGGCCCTGGTAGTAGGTGTCGCCCCACCCTGCGGGGAGCACCTCCCGGATCCAGAGGGCCGACTGCCCGCCGCAGTTGGACCAGAGGCGGTCGGTCTCGACGCGCTGGGCCGCCCCGCGGATGGTGAGGTCGATCGGGTCGGTCGGCGCCAGGCAGAACGCCTGCTTGCCGCTGCGGGTCACGGACCCGTCGGCGGCGACGAGGTCGTACTGCGCGATGTCCTCGAAGTGCCAGTGCAGGTGCCCCTCGCGCGGGTCCCACTCGAACTCGCCGGCCGGCGACGAGCGCACCGGCTCGCCGTCGCGGTACTCGAACTGGGTGGCGCGCATGGTGTCGTCACCGGTCCGGAAGCCTTCGACCACGAGCGGGCCCGAGCCGAGGTTGGCGATGTTGGCGCCGAACGAGAGCTGGTCACGGCCCTCCTCGTCGGTGCCGACCTGCATGTCGAAGGCGGGGAGCGCCACCATGTCGGGCAGGCCGTTCGCCCGACGCGAGCTGTCGGCCTCCGCGCGGTCACGGCGCTGCGGGTTGGCCTTGGCCGAGGCGATGCTCAGGGCGGTCGACGACTCGAGCGTCGCGCTCCGTGCCGCCGAGGCGCTGACGTCCGCCGCGGCAGCGCGGACGACCGGGTCCATCTTCTGCGCACCGTGGCCCTTCGCGTGGTCGCTGCCGTGCGCCGCGTGGCCGCCGTGCGACGCGGCGCTGGTCGACGAGGTGCTCGGCGCCGTCCTGCTCAGCGTCGCGGACCCGTCGCCGCCCTCCTCGGGAGGGGCGCACCACTCGGGCTCGTAGGGGCAGGGCACCGTCGTCACCGTCATCGACACGGAGGCCTTCGCCTGCGCCGCGGGGATGGCGAACTGCTTGACGTAGGTCGGGGTGATCCGCAGCGTCACCCGGTAGTCGCCGTCCGCGCCCTCGAAGTTGCTGAGCAGGTCGTTGCCGACCGACGCGGCCCACCCCTTGTCGAGCCCGTAGACGATGTGCCGCGTGAGGTGGGTGCCGCACGAGCTGGCGAGCTGCGGCTCCGCCGGCCCGGTCGCGTCGAGTCGCGCCTGCTGCTCCATGCCCCAGGCGCCGCCGGGACAGAAGCTCAGCGTCTGGCGTGAGACGAGCGTGCCCGCACCGGTCCTCAGCTCGAGGTCGAGGAAGTCCGGCAGGCCGAGCGACATCGGTCCGCGAACGGGCGTCTGGATCTTGCGGTCGCGCACGATCGTGCCGCGCGCGTCCTTGCGGACGAGCCAGAGGTCGGCGTTGCCGTCCGCGCCGGGCACCGCCTCGACCTGCAGCGCCGCCTTGGTCACGCCGACGAAGGTGCCGAGCTCGGCGAAGATGAAGGGATCGCCCTCGACGCGCTCCACCCGGATCTGGGGCGACGCGACGTGGAGACCGAGCTGCGGGTCTCCGGGCGCCGCGAAGGCGCCAGCTCCCCACACCGTGAGACCGCTGGCGGTCGTCACGGCGACCGCACCCACCACTGCTACGAACCGACGACCGACCTTCATCACACGCTCCCCTGTGACCGATGACCTGCGGAGTGGACGGCCGAGAGGTCGTGGCACGGGTGCCCTGCGCCGACCACGATGTCTGCCGCTTGGGCTGAGGGTTGCACGTCGCCGCCGCGTCGGGGGCGCGAACGCGCAAACACGCCGTGTCGGCTCCCCGGGTAGGAGTCGAACCTACGTCGCTTGTCCTGATTCAAAGTCAGGCGGGCCCTGCCGGCAGACCAACCGGGGAACGATGCGCGCGGGCGAGCCCACGGCATACGACGCACAGGGTAGTTGACCCGTGGGGGTCCTCCCGGTGGTGCGTCCGGCGGCCACAGGGACGGCAGGGCACAATGGTGCGAGTGAGTCGAGACCAGGCCGTGCCCAAGGTGCGCACTCCGCGGGGGCGGATGACCGGAGCCCAGCGTCGCGAGCAGCTCATCGGCATCGGGCGCCAGCTCTTCGCCAACCGGGGCTACGAGGCGACGACGGTCGAGGAGATCGCGAGCGTCGCGGGCGTCTCGAAGCCGGTCGTCTACGAGCACTTCGGCGGCAAGGAAGGCCTGTATGCCGTCGTCGTCGACCGTGAGATCCAGTCGCTCCTCGGGGCGATCGCCGGGGCACTGAGCTCCGAGGGCGGGTCGCGGGCACTGCTCGAGCGGGCCGCCACCGCACTGCTCGACTACATCGAGACCTCGACCGACGGGTTCCGCATCCTCGTGCGGGACTCACCGCCCGGGCAGCAGACCGGCAACTTCGCCTCGCTCATGTCCGACGTCGCGTCGCAGGTCGAGCACCTGCTGGCGGCGCAGTTCACCCACCGCGGGCTCGACCCCAAGCAGGCGCCGATGTATGCCCAGATGCTCGTCGGCATGGTCGCGCTCACCGGCCAATGGTGGCTCGAGAACCCCAAGGCCAAGAAGCGCGACGTGGCCGCCGCGCTCGTCAACCTCGCGTGGAACGGCCTCACCGGGCTCGAGTCGAAGCCGACGATTACCCACGCCTGACGGCCCGCTGCCTTCGACCGACTCCCCACCACCGCCGCGACGACCCCGTCTCGCCACCCGACCGGTCGTCCCCGGGCGCGAAGTGCGGGAGGGGCCGCGTCAGACGGTGAAGTCGAGCTTGGGCGGCTGGACCTGCTGGAACTCGACCCGGTTGCCGACGGGGTCGTCGGTGTGGAAGCGCTGGACGCCCGGCACCTCGTGGTTCCAGCGCACCTCTCCCCCCGCACCGGCGATGGCCGACGCCAGCGCCGCGACGTCGTCGACGCCGAAGCAGGGGTGCGCCTTGCGCGCGGGGACGAAGCCCTCCTCGACGCCGCAGTGCAGCTCCTGCTCGCCCGCGGCGAACCACACCCCGCCGCGCGCCGCGAGGATCGGCGGCTTCGGGATCTCGGGCAGCCCGCAGACGACGCCGTAGAAGTGGCGCAGCAGGTCCTCCGTGCCGGCCGGGCAGGCGAGCTGCACGTGGTGGAGGCCGACGACGGCCATCAGCTCGTCGCCTTGCGCGCGACAGCGAAGACACGTCGGAAGGGGAAGACCACGCCGACCTCGGTGCGGGGGTAGGCCTCGCGCAGCGCCGCGGCATACGGCTCGAGGAAGGCGTCGCGCTCCTCGCCCTCGGGCAGGATGTCGAGGACCGGGCGCAGTCCGGTGCTGCTCACCCAGTCGAGCACCGGGTCGTCCGACTCGCCACCCGCGTCGAGCACGTGCGAGTAGACCGTCTCCCACGCGTCGACGCTCGTGCCGAGCCGGCTGAGGAACGTGAGGTAGGTCCGCGGCTCGCCGACGGCGGGCAGGTCGAGCGCGGCGAGCAGCTCGTTGGCCCGGGCGTGCGTCGCGGCCGTCTCGCGCATGAGCGCGTGGCTGGGTGCGTCGAAGTTGTTGGGCACCTGGAGGGCGAGCCAGCCGCCGGGCATCAGCGCCTCGACCCACGTCGGCAGGAGGTCGAGGTGGCCCGGCACCCACTGGAGCGTCGAGTTCGTGACGATGACGTCGGGGGCCTGGCCGAGCGAGGCGGGGTCCCAGTCCTTGAGGTCGGCCTGGACCCACTCCACCCGGTCGCGGGTGTCGAGCGCACGAGCCGCCTCGAGCATCGACTCGGCCGCGTCGACACCGACGATGCGCGCCTCCGGCCAGAGCTCGCCGAGGGTGAGGGTCGCCGGGCCGTTGCCGCAGCCGAGGTCGACGACGAGCGCGGGCGCGTCGGCGCGGACCTGGGCGACGAGGTCGGCGAAGGGGCGGCTGCGCTGCTCCCCGAAGCGGGAGTAGGCCGCCGGGTCCCAGCTCGGCTGTGTGCGCATCGTTGCTCCTCCTGCAGTCGGGCGCCCGCGGTCGGTCGCTCGTCCCCACTCTGACCCGTGGATATCTTGATGTCAAGATACTTGACGGGAGTACAGTTCCCCTCATGTCCGAGGATGACGTCGACCGTATCGTCTCGGCGTGGCGTCGCGAGCGTCCGGAGCTCGATGTCACCCCGCTCGAGATCCTCAGCCGCGTCTCGCGCCTGGCCCGCCGCCTCGACCTCGCGCGCGGGGCCGCCTTCAGCGAGCACGGGCTCGACAGCTGGGAGTTCGACGTCCTGTCGGCCCTGCGCCGCGCCGGCGCCCCATATGAGCTCTCCCCCGGCCAGCTCGTCGCCCAGACGCTCGTCACGAGCGGGACGATGACGAACCGCGTCGACCGTCTTCTCGCCCGCGGCTTCGTCGAGCGCCACCCCGACCCACGCGACCGGCGCGGCGTCATCGTCCGCCTCACCCCGACGGGCATGCGGACCGTCGACGCCGCCCTCGACGACCTGCTCACCCACGAGCGTGAGCTCCTCGCCGACCTGCCGACGGACGAGCGCGACGCCCTCGCTGCCCAGCTCCGGGTGCTCCTCACCCCCTTCGAGCGCGCGTCCCAGCACTGACCCCCTCGCGTCCGGCAAGGTGACGGCCTGGCCACCACAGTTGCGGACGCAAGCGGTGGGGACCCGCTACGTCCGGCAAGGTGACGGCCTGGCCACCACAGTTGCGGACGCAAGCGGTGGGTATGCCGGGTGGTCGCCTCTCAGGGCTCGAGGACGTCCGCGGCCTCGAGCCACTCGAGCTCGAGGGCCTCGCGCTCGTCGACGACCTCGCGCAGCTCGGCGTTGAGCTCGAGCACGGCCGCGTGGTCGGCGGCCTGCTCGGCCATCGCCGTGTGGATCCGCTCCTCGCGCTGGGCGAGCCGGGCGAGCTGCTTCTCGACCCGGGCCATGACCTTGCGCGCCTCGCGCTGCTCGGCCGGGCTCGCGACCGGCTCCTGGGGCGCGGCCGGCGCCTGGCCCGATGTGCCCGCGCCGCCGCGCTGCGACTCGGGGCCGGCCCCGGAAGCTGCGGTGGAAGCGGCAGGTGACGACACGGCATACGTCGGGGTGATCGTCGCGCGGAGGCGGAGGTACTCCTCGACGCCGCCGGGCAGCTGGCGCACGCGGCCGTCGCCGAGGAGGGCGACCTGCTCGTCCGCGATGCGCTCGAGGAGGTAGCGGTCGTGCGAGACGACGAGCAGCGTGCCGGCCCAGCCGTCGAGGACGTCCTCGAGCGCGGTGAGGGTCTCGATGTCGAGGTCGTTGGTGGGCTCGTCGAGGAGGAGCACGTTGGGCTCGTCCATGAGGATGCGCAGCACCTGGAGTCGGCGCCGCTCGCCACCGGAGAGGTCGCGCACGCGGGTCTGCTGGCGCGGGCCGGGGAAGCCGAGGCGCTTGGCGAGCGTCGAGGCCGTCACCTCCTTGCCGGCGAGGACGGTGACCTTGCGGACCTCCTCGACGGCCTCGATGACGCGGGCGTCGGCCAGGCGGTCGAGCTCCCGCACCTCCTGGGTGAGGTGGCCGATGCGCACGGTGACGCCCTGCTTGCGCTTGCCCGAGGCGAGCGGGACCTCGCCGGCGAGCGCGCGCAGGAGCGTCGACTTGCCCGAGCCGTTGACGCCGACGATGCCGATGCGCGCTCCGGGCGCGAGGTGCCACGTGATCCGGTCGAGCAGCACGCGGTCGCCGACGGCCACCGACGCGTCGAGCAGGTCGATGACGTCCTTGCCCAGCCGGCTCGTCGCGAACGCCATGAGCTCGACGTCGTTGCGCAGCGGCGGCACGTCCTCGATGAGCGCGTTCGCGGCCTCGATGCGGAACTTCGGCTTGGACGTGCGCGCCGGGGCGCCGCGACGGAGCCAGGCCAGCTCCTTGCGAAGCAGGTTGTTGCGCCGCTCCGCGGTGACGCGCGCCATCCGCTCTCGCTCTGCCTTGGCGAGGACGTATGCCGCGTAGCCACCGTCGAAGCCGTTGACCTCCCCGTCGACGACCTCCCACGTGCGGGTGGCGACGGCGTCGAGGAACCAGCGGTCGTGGGTGATCGCGACGAGGGCGTTGTCGGGGCGGGAGCGGTGCCGGACGAGGTGCTCGGCGAGCCAGGCGACCCCCTCGACGTCGAGGTGGTTCGTCGGCTCGTCGAGGAGGAGGACGTCCGGGTCGTCGACGAGCAGCTTCGCGAGGCCGAGCCGCCGGCGCTCCCCACCGGACTTGCCGGCGACGGTCGAGTCGAGCCCGCCGACGGCGGGGGCGTCGATGCCGCCGAGGAGGCCGGTGAGGACGTCACGAACCCGGGCGTCGCCGGCCCAGACGTGCTCGGCCCGGTCGCCGAGGACGGCCTCGCGGATCGTCGCGTCGGGGTCGAGCGAGTCGTCCTGGGTGAGCACGCCGACGGTCGCGCCACCGAGCCGGGCGACGCGGCCGCTGTCGACGTCGCGCTCCCCCGCGAGGACGCGCAGCAGCGTCGTCTTGCCGCCACCGTTGCGACCGACGATGCCGATGCGGTCACCGCCGGAGACGCCCAGCGAGACGCCGTCGAGCACCTGGGCGGTGCCGAGCGCGAGGGCAGCGCGCTCGACCGAGATGAGGACGGCCACTAGTCGACCCGCGCGGGGATGACGTGAGCGCCGTGCACCGGGCCGACGGCCTTGCGGACCTCGCGGGCGGCGCCGGTCGCGGTGAGGGCGACGGTGAGGTCGATGGCCGCCTCGACGTCCTCGACGAGGAAGGCGACGGTGGGCCCGGACCCCGAGACGATCCCGCCCAGCGCGCCGAACTCCATACCGCTCTCGAGCAGCTCGCCGAGCTCGGGGCGCAGCGAGACCGCCGCCTCCTGGAGGTCGTTGGTGAGCTGCGGTGCGAGGGCGTGCGGGTCGCCGGTGCGCAGCGCGCTCATGAGCTGCGCGTTGGGCTCGGGCACGTCGGGCCGCGGCGAGGAGCCGTCGCGGAGGCGGTCGCACTCCGCATAGACCTCGGGCGTCGAGAGGCCGATGTCACTGATCGCGAAGACCCAGTGGTAGGTGCCGCGGGCGAGCACCGGCGCGAGCCGCTCGCCGCGGCCGCTGCCCATCGCGGTGCCGCCGCGGATGAGGAAGGGGACGTCCGAGCCCAGCTCGGCGGCATACTCCTCGAGCTCCTCGGTCGACAGCCCCAGACCCCACAGCCGGTCGCACGCGACGAGGGTCGCGGCGGCGTCGGCCGAACCACCGGCCATGCCGCCCGCGACGGGGATGCTCTTGTTGATCGAGATGTGAACTGCCGCGTCGACCGCGGTCTCGTCGGCGAGGAGGCGAGCCGCGCGCATCGCGAGGTTGCTCGAGTCGGTGGGGACGACGTCGGCGTAGGGGCCGACGACGCTGCACCGCCACTCGTCGTTGACCGCGACGGTGACGTCGTCGTGGAGGTTCACGGCCTGGTAGACGGTCGACAGGGCGTGGTAGCCGTCCTCACGCAGCGGACCGACGAGCAGCTCGAGGTTGACCTTGGCGGGGACGCGCACCGTCACGGGTGCGGGGTCCGCGTGGGCCGAGGTCATGCCGCCACCCTAACCACCGGTCCGGGGTGCCCCGACATCCACGCTCTGCGCGAACACGCTGGCGGCGCCCGGTCCGGCCGCGGTCCACTGTCCCCATGCGACTCCTCGTGCTCGGTGGGACGGCGATGCTCGGACGCGCGGTGGCGGAGCGGGCGGTGGCCGACGGCCACGACGTCACCTGCCTGGCCCGCGGGGTCGCCGGCTCGGCCCCCGACGGGGTGACGTGGGTGCGCGGCGACCGCGACGCGGGCGACGGCCTCGACGGCCTCGACGGCCTCGACGGCATCCTCGGCGGCGGCCGGTGGGACGCCGTCGTCGACGTCTCGCGCCAGCCGGGCCAGGTGCGCCGTGCCGTCGCCGCGCTCGAACCCGTCGCCGACCGCTTCGTCTTCGTCTCGACCGGCAACGTGTATGCCGTCCACTCCGGTCTCGCGACCGACGAGTCGGTGCCGCTCCTTCCGCCGCTCGACGGCGATGTCATGGAGGACATGAGCACCTACGGCGAGGCCAAGGTGGCGTGCGAGGCAGCCGTGCTCGACGGCTTCGGTCCCGCGCGGACGCTCGTCGCCCGGGCGGGGCTCATCGGCGGGCCCGGCGACTGGTCCGGGCGCTCCGGCTGGTGGCCGTGGCGCTTCGCCCACCCGGTCGGCGCCGAGGGTGCGGTCCTCGCTCCAGACGACTCCGACCTGCCCATGTCGCTCGTGGACGTGCGCGACCTGGCGGCGTGGCTGGTGCGCTGCGCCGAGGACGGCACGTCCGGGATCTTCGACGCCGTCGGCGAGCCGGACACCCTCGGTGGGATCCTCGGCGCCGCCCGCGAGGTCGCCGGCCACACGGGCCCCCTCGTCACCGCGTCGGCCTCGTGGCTCGCCGAGCACGGCGTGCAGGAGTGGATGGGCGAGGACAGCCTGCCGCTGTGGGTGAGCGACCCGGAGTGGCGCGGCTTCGGCGCGCACACCGGCGCGGCCGCCCGGGCGGCCGGGCTCACCTGCCGACCGGTGACGGAGACGCTCCGCGACGCCGCGGCATACGAGGAGGGCCGTGGCCCGGACGACGCGCGACGGTGCGGCCTCTCCGACGAGACCGAGCGACGACTGCTCGCACTCCTCGGCCACTGAGGCCCTGGCGTGCGGAGGCCCCGGCGGGGGAGGTTCCGGCAGAACCGGGAGCTGCTCAGGCGCGGGCGCGGTTGGCCACGTGCGCGCTCGCGACGGCGGCGAACTGGTGGACGTCGAGCTGCTCGCCCCGGGTGCGCGGGTCGATCCCGGCGGCGACGAGCGCGTCCTCGGCGGCCTGCGCCGAACCGGCCCACGGCGCGAGCGCGGCGCGCAGGGTCTTGCGACGCTGGGCGAAGGCGGCGTCGACGCACGCGAAGACCTGCTCGCGCGTGGCCGAGGTCTGCGGCGGCTTGCGTCGGATGAGCGAGACGAGGCCGGAGTCGACGTTGGGCACGGGCCAGAAGACCGAGCGGCTCACGTTGCCGGCGAGCGCGACGTCGGCGTACCAGGCGGCCTTGACGCTGGGGACGCCGTAGGTCTTGGACCCCGGTGCGGCGGCGAGGCGTTCGGCCACCTCGAGCTGGACCATGACGAGGATCCGCTCGATCGTCGGGAAGCGCTCGAGGAAGCTGAGCACGACGGGGACGGAGACGTTGTAGGGCAGGTTGGCCACGAGCGCGGTCGGCGCGCCCCCCGGCAGCTCCTCGACCCGCAGGGCGTCCGCGTGGACGACGTCGAGTCGGTCGGCGAGCTCGGGCGCGACGGTGGCGACGGTCCCGGGCAGTGCCTCGGCGAGCACGGGGTCGACCTCGACGACGGTGACGTGGCGGGCCACCGGCAGCAGCGCGAGGGTGAGCGAGCCCAGTCCCGGCCCCACCTCGACGACGACGTCGTCGGGCCCCACGCCGGCGACCCGGACGATGCGCTGGACGGTGTTGGCGTCGATGACGAAGTTCTGTCCCCACGTCTTCGTGGGCCGGATGCCGAGGCGAGCCGCGAGCTCACGGATCTGGGTGGCCCCGAGGAGCCCTGACGTCGACATGGTCGCCACCCTACGGCCGCCGGGCGGCCCGGCGCGCACGCCCTCGCCGGACCCCCCCCGGCACGGCTGAGGCCGGACCCCCTCACACAGGGTCCGGCCTCAGTCGGTGCGCCCGATCGTGGTCAGGCGGCGTGCCCGACTCGCGTCAGGCGGCGTGGGCGCAGCCCCAGGGCTGCAGACCGCGGTCCGCGTAGACGCGGTTGGCCACGGTGATCTGCTCGGCGCGCGAGGCCAGGTCGGCGCGGGAGGCGAAGTCGCCACCACCGGCACCGAGCCAGGTCCGGATGTCGAACTGGAGACCGCCGTAGTAGCCGTTGCCGGTGTTGATCGACCAGTTGCCGCTGGACTCGCACTCGGCGATGCGATCCCACATCGCGGCGTTGGCGAGGTTGATGCCCGCGCCGGAGGTGTTGCCGGCGTCCCGCGTGGAAGGCGTCGTGGTGGGCTCCGGCTTCTCCTTGGTGCCGACGGCGACGACCTCGGTCACGGGGTTGGCCGTGACGGTGCGCGACAGGATCTTGTCGCCCGCAGGCTTGCCGTCGACAAGGGTGCGCAGCACCTGGAACGACCTGGAGCCGTCCTTGCCCTTGGTGAGCACCTTGCGCGTGCCCTCGAGGAGCGAGGCGTCCTTCTTCGTCGTCGTCGCGTGCGCGATCCGCTGCGTCGTCGTGAGCTTCTGCTGCGAGACGCGCTGGACGGCAATGACGAGGCCGTCGCGGATCGGGGTCGACGGGGCCGGCGAGATGCGGTCGTCGGCGTCCGTCTTGGCTTCGGCCTCGCGCAGGACGTCCGCGACCGTGGCCGCGGACGTGGTGCGCGGCAGGATGCGCTTGTCGATGCGGAGCGTCACGGTCTTGGGGTTCGTCACGGTCAGTGAGAGGCCCTGGCGACCGATCGGCTGCGAGCGCGAGGCCGAGAGCGTGGCGTTGCCGCCGGCACGGATGCCGAGGTCGCGCAGCGCGGCGTCGACCGTCGTCGCCGTCGTCCAGTACTCCTTGGCGACACCGTCCACCGTCACGGTGAGCTTGCGCCCGTAGCGGACCGAGATCTTGTCCCCGTCCTCGATGGGCGTGCCGACCGAGGGCGTGACCACGTCGTGCTCACCGAGCTCGATGCCCTTCTTGTCGAGGGCGTCCCCGACGGTCGAACCGAAGACGTGGAGGGACGAGGACGAGCCGTCGACCGAGAGGGCCACTGCCTTGTCGAGGTGGGCGACGCCGAACGATCCGGCGGCAACGGTCAGGGCGGCGGCACCTTGGGCAGCAAGACGCAGGGGACGAGAGATCAAGAGGGCTCCAGGGATCGGACTCTCCGGACACCGGGGAGGGCGACACGTCCCAGGGGGAGACGCGCGGGGCCCCACAGGGGGAGGGTCCCGACAACAGGTGAGCGAGGTGCGCGCGGAGTGAAACTCCGGCGTCCTCGCCCCTGTCTTCGCCCGGAGCCCAGCTCCGGCCAACCCGACCACCATCCCGACAATCGGGGCAAAGGTCAAATTTCGGTAACGGTGACGTGGACCACGGGTGTCATGGACGTGACTGGTGTGACGGATGTGGTCGGTCCGTCAGGTCCACGGACCGTAGACCCGCTCGGAGTTCGCCGACAGCGCCTCGCACAGCGTCGGCACCGCCACGCCGAGGGTCGCGGCCATCGCGCGGACGGTGAGCGGGACGAGGTGCGGCGCGTTGACCGCGCCGCGGTGGGGGTGGGGCGTGAGGTAGGGGGCGTCGGTCTCGACGAGGAGCCGGTCGAGCGGCGTGACCGACAGCGCGTCGCGCAGCCCATGGGCGTTCTTGAAGGTCACCGTGCCGGCGAAGGACAGGTAGTAGCCGCGCTCGGCACATTCCTGCGCCATCGTCAGGTCGCCCGAGAAGCAGTGCAGCACAGTCGAATCCGGCGCGCCTTCCTCTTCGAGGACCCGAAGCACGTCGGCGTGGGCGTCGCGGTCGTGGATCTGCAGCGCCTTGCCGAGACGCTTCGCGAGGTCGATGTGCCAGCGGAAGCTGTCCTGCTGCACACCCTGCCCCTCGGGACCGGTCCGGTAGTAGTCGAGACCGGTCTCCCCCACCACCCGGATCCGCGGGTGCCGGGCCAGCTCCTCGATCTCCGCGTATGCCGTCTCGAGACTTCCGCTCTCGGCGAGCCCGGGCACCTCGTTGGGGTGGAGGGCGACGCCGCCGAGCATCTCGGGATGGGTGTCGACCATGACGACCGTCTGGCGGGCGGCCGGCAGGTCGCAGCCGATCTGGACGAGCCGGTCCACCCCGACCGCCTTCGCCTTGGCGACGAGCTCGGCGACGTCGACGGCCACGCCCTCGCGCTCGATGTCGAGGTGCGTGTGGTTGTCGACGACCGCGATCGGCAGCGGGTCCGGGAGGCCGGGGACCGCCGACCGCGTCGGGGTGCTCACGACTGCTGGAGCCGCTCGAGCTCCTCCTCGACGACGGACTCGTCGAGCTTGACGAAGACGCCCGTCGGCTTGGCGATGGGCGCACCCACGGTGACCGGGCGCGACTCCCACCGCGGCGTCGAGGTGTACTCCCCCGTGATGACGGGGTAGGTCCGCTCGCTGTCCTCGTCGAGGCCGGTGACCTCCTCGACGACGGGCATCGGCGTGAACTCGCCCTCCCCGCCGAGGAAGGCGTGCACCCGGTTCGACGCGTGCGGGAGGAACGGCGCGAGGATCGTGTTGAGGTCGCTCACGCACTGGATGAGCGTGTGCAGCACGGTGGCGAGCCGCACACGCTGGTCCTCGCCCTTGAGCTTGAACGGCTCGGTGTCGGAGACGTACTTGTTGACCTCGCCGACGGCCCGCATCGCCTCGGCGACGGCGGACTTGACCCGCTGGCGGGCGAGGAGGTCGCCGACGGTGTCGAAGGCGGCCAGCGTCGCCGCCCGCACCGCCTCGTCGACCGGCTCGAGGGTCGCGGGCTGCGGGATCTCGCCGAAGTCCTTGGCGATCATCGCGCCGGTGCGGTTGACGAGGTTGCCCCAGCCGGCCACGAGCTCGGAGTTGTTGCGCTGCACGAACTCGGCCCAGGTGAAGTTGCTGTCGGCGTTCTCCGGCCCGGCGGCGCAGATGAAGTAGCGGATCGGGTCGGGGCCGTAGCGCTCGAGCACCTCGCGGATGCCGATGACGTAGTGGCGCGAGGTCGAGAACTGCTTGCCCTCCATGGTGAGGTACTCGCTGCTCACGACCTCGGTCGGCAGCCGGAGCTCCCCGAAGGTCCCCGGCTCGCCACCCTTGGCGCCGCGGCCGGCATACGCGAGGAGCTCGGCCGGCCAGATCTGCGAGTGGAAGGTGATGTTGTCCTTGCCCATGAAGTAGTAGGACCGCGCGTCGTCGGAGTTCCACCACTCGCGCCAGCGGTCGTCGTCCCCGATCCGTCGGGCCCACTCGATCGAGGCGGAGAGGTAGCCGATGACGGCGTCGAACCAGACGTAGAGCCGCTTCCCGGGGTAGCGCTCGGCGAGCTCGCCCGGCAGCGGGATGCCCCAGTCGATGTCGCGGGTCATCGCGCGTGGCCGGATGTCGTCGAGGATGTTGAGGCTGAACTTGATGACGTTGGGCCGCCACGTGCCGCTCGCCTCGCGTCCCTCCAGCCACGCGCGCAGGGCGTCGGCGAGCGCGGGCAGGTCGAGGAAGTAGTGGTCGGTCTCGGTGAACTCGGGCGTCGCCCCGGTGACCTTGCTCCGCGGGTTCTTGAGGTCGCTGGGCTCGAGCTGGTTGCCGCAGTTGTCGCACTGGTCGCCGCGCGCCTCCTCGTAGCCGCAGATCGGGCAGGTGCCCTCGATGTAGCGGTCGGGCAGGGTGCGGCCGGTGCTCGGCTCGAGCGCGACGAGCTGCTGCTGGACGACGAAGTAGCCGTTGTCGAGGCAGCGGCTGAACATCTCCTGGACGACGTGCTCGTGGTTGGCAGTCGTCGTGCGCGTGTAGAGGTCGTAGGAGCAGCCGAGGTCGGCGAGCTCGTGGGCGATGACCGCGTGGTTCCGGTCGACGAACTCCTGCGGCGTCACGCCCTCCTTGTCGGCGAGGACGAGGATGGGGGTGCCGTGCTCGTCGCTGCCGCTCACCATGAGGACGTCGTGCCCGGCCATCCGCATGTAGCGGCTGAAGACGTCGGAGGGCACACCGAACCCGGCCACGTGGCCGAGGTGGCGCGGACCGTTGGCATATGGCCAGGCGACAGCGCTGAGGATTTTCGTCACCCGTGAATCCTAGGCGTCGGGAGGCAGGCGCCCGTATGCCGTCCGCTCGCACGAGGCCCGCACCTTCCGCTTTCGAGTAGACATGTCCTCAGACGGCGCCACCCGGCGGCGCCGGACGAGGAGGTCAGGACGATGCTCGCCGCACTCACCGGCATGGGGCTGTCCGCCGCGGCGGGCCTCAACGCCTACATCCCCTTCATGATCGTCGCCCTCGTCGCGCGGTTCAGCGACGTCATCACCCTGCCGTCGGGCTTCGAGTGGATCGAGTCGCCGTGGGCCATCGGCGTCGGCGCCGTCCTGCTCCTCACCGAGCTCGTCCTCGACAAGATCCCCGCGGTCGACACCGTCAACGACGCGATCCAGACCTTCATCCGCCCGAGCATGGGTGGCCTCATCTTCGCCGCGACGACGGCGGCCGAGGACCTCGACAGGTCGACGTGGATGGCCGACAACCCGTGGGTCGGTGTCGTCCTGGGCATCGTCGTCTCGGGTCTCGTGCACACGGGCAAGATGGCGGCCCGTCCGGCCATCAACGCAGGCACGCTCGGCGCCGGGGCACCGGTCGTGTCGACAGCCGAGGACGGCGCCTCGCTCGGGCTCTCGCTCGTCGCGATCTTCATCCCGCTCCTCGTCGTCGTCGCCCTCGTCGCCCTGGCCTGGCTGCTCATCTGGCTCTGGCTCAAGGTCCGACGCTGGCGCAGGCGGCGCGAGTCACGGCTCGGTCCCGACACGGCATTCCCACGGCTCTGAGACCGTCCTCCCAGCGGACGTCCACGTCGGCTGCATAGGCTGCCCGGCATGGAGGCCCCCGTCGAGCAGCGCCCGCTGAGCCGGCGCGACCTCCTCACCGAGACCTGGCTCGTCCTCGGCGTCTCGCTCGGGGCCTCGGCGGTCTGGAGCGCGCTGTCGCTCGCGCGCAAGCTCACCGCCGGCAAGCCGCTGGGCTCGCAGACGACCGCGATGAACTCGTCGGTGACACCGGACCGCCCATGGCTCGACCTCGTGCACCAGCTCGCGGGGATCGGACTCGCGCTCGTGCCCGTCGTGCTCGCGCTGCACCTGTTGTCCCGCAGCGACGTACGTGCCCGGTTCGCGATCGGCTGGGACGCGACCCAGCCGGCGCGGGACCTCTTGCGCGGACTCGGTCTCGCGGCGGTCATCGGCCTCCCCGGCCTCGCCCTGTATGCCGTCGCGCGCGCGCTCGACCTCAACACCACCATCGCGGCTGCGAACCTCGCCGAGACGTGGTGGGCGGTGCCGGTGCTCGTCCTCGCCGCCGCGCAGAACGCCGTGCTCGAGGAGGTCGTCATGGTCGGCTACCTCTTCACCCGGTGGGCGCAGGCCGGATGGTCGACGTGGCGGATCATCGTGCTGTCAGCGGTCGTTCGCGGCGCCTACCACCTCTATCAGGGGTTCGGCGGGTTCGTCGGCAACGTCGTCATGGGGGTCGCCTTCGGGTGGCTCTACACCCGGACGAAGCGGGTGGGTCCGCTCGTCGTCGCGCACACCGTGCTCGATGTCGTCGCGTTCGTCGGCTACGCCCTGCTCAAGGACCGCGTCGGCTGGCTCTGACCCCCGCGCCGGCGCCCCGGCCCGGAACGAAGGTCGAGAGAGCACGACACGCCGCACCCGGCATACGGGAAACGGCGTGTCGTGCCACCTCGACGAGGCGCGGCAGGAACCTCAGCGACCGTGCCGGAGCGCGGTCCTCAGGTCCATGTTGAGCTGGCTGATGACGTCCTGCGGGATGCCCTTGGGGCAGGCCTGCGAGCAGGCGCCGACGTTGGTGCAGCCGCCGAAGCCCTCGTGGTCGTGCTGGTTGACCATCGAGACGACGCGGGCGTCGCGCTCGGGCTGACCCTGGGGCAGCTCGCCGAGGTGGGTGACCTTGGCGCCCATGAAGAGCATCGCGCTCGCGTTGGGGCAGGCCGCGACACACGCGCCGCAGCCGATGCACTCGGCGGCCATGAAGGCGCGGTCGGCGTTGTCCTTGGGGACCGGGGTCGCGTGCGCGTCCGGGGCCGAGCCGGTGTTGGCCGAGATGAAGCCGCCCGACTGGATGATCCGGTCGAAGGAGCCACGGTCGACGACGAGGTCGCGCACGATCGGGAAGGCCTCGGCGCGCCACGGCTCGACGGTGATCGTCTCGCCGTCCTTGAACGAGCGCATGTGCAGCTGGCACGTCGTCGTCCGCTCGGGACCGTGCGCGTGGCCGGAGATCATGAGGCCGCACATGCCACAGATGCCCTCGCGACAGTCGCTGTCGAACGCGATCGGCTCCTCGCCCTTGGCGTTGAGCTCCTCGTTGAGGACGTCGAGCATCTCGAGGAAGGACATGTCGGGGCTGATGTCCGACACCCGGTAGGTGACGAGCCGACCCTTGTCCTCCGGGCCCGACTGGCGCCAGATCTTGAGGGTGAGGTTCATATTGCTCACTTGTAGCTCCGCTGCTTCAGCTCGATGAACTCGTACACGAGGTCCTCCTTGTGGAGGACGGGGGCGCCCATGCCGGCGCCGAAGGACGACTCCTCGCCCTCGTCCGTGGTCGGCGTGAACTCCCACGCGGCGACGTAGGCGAACTCGTCGTCGTGGCGCAGGGCCTCGCCGTCCTCGGTCTGGCTCTCGGCCCGGAAGTGGCCACCGCACGACTCGCGGCGGTGCAGGGCGTCGATGCACATGAGCTCGCCGAGCTCGAGGAAGTCGGCGACGCGGCCGGCCTTCTCGAGCGACTGGTTGAGGGTGTCGGCCGCACCGAGGACCCGCACGTTGCGCCAGAACTCGGCGCGCAGGCCGCGGATGAGGTCGATGGCCTTGAGCAGGCCCTCCTCGGTCCGCTCCATGCCGCAGTACTCCCACATGATGTTGCCGAGCTCGCGGTGGAAGCTGTCGACGCTGCGCTCGCCGTTGATGCCGAGGAGGCGCTGGGTGCGCTCCTCGACGGCGCGGCGGGCCTCGACGACCGACGGGCTCTCCTCGGTGAGGTCGAGCTTCGGCGCCTTGGCGAGGTAGTCGCGGATCGTGTTGGGCAGGACGAAGTAGCCGTCGGCGAGGCCCTGCATGAGGGCGGACGCGCCGAGGCGGTTGGCCCCGTGGTCGGAGAAGTTCGCCTCGCCCGTGACGAAGAGCCCCTGGATCGAGGACTGGAGGTCGTAGTCGACCCAGAGTCCGCCCATCGTGTAGTGCACGGCGGGGTAGATCCGCATCGGCGTCTTGTAGGGGTCCTCGCCCGTGATCCGGGCGTACATGTCGAAGAGGTTGCCGTACTTGTTCCGCACCGCGTCCTCACCGAGGCGCGAGATGGCGTCGGCGAAGTCGAGGTAGACGCCGCGACGGAAGTCACCGACGACCGGGCCGACGCCACGACCCTCGTCGCAGACGTTCTTGGCCTGGCGCGAGGCGATGTCGCGGGGCACGAGGTTGCCGAAGGCGGGGTAGATCCGCTCCAGGTAGTAGTCGCGGTCCTCCTCCTTGATCTCGCGCGGGTCCTTGTCGCAGTCCTCGCGGTTCTTCGGCACCCAGATGCGGCCGTCGTTGCGCAGCGACTCGGACATGAGCGTGAGCTTGGACTGGTGCTCCCCGGAGACCGGGATACAGGTGGGGTGGATCTGCGTGTAGCAGGGGTTGCCGAAGTAGGCGCCCTTGCGGTGGGCGCGCCACGTCGCGGTGACGTTGGAGCCCATCGCGTTGGTCGAGAGGAAGAAGACGTTGCCGTAGCCGCCTGAGGCGAGCACGACGGCGTCGGCGAGGTGGGTCTCGATCTCACCCGTGACGAGGTCGCGGACGATGATGCCGCGGGCACGGCGGTCGGCGCCCTCGCCGTCGACGATGACCTCGAGCATCTCGTGGCGGGTGAACTGCTCCACGGTGCCGGCGGCGACCTGGCGCTCGAGGGCCTGGTAGGCGCCGATGAGCAGCTGCTGGCCCGTCTGGCCGCGGGCGTAGAACGTGCGCGACACCTGGACGCCACCGAACGAGCGGTTGTCGAGGAGGCCGCCGTACTCACGGGCGAACGGGACGCCCTGTGCGACGCATTGGTCGATGATGTTCGCGCTCACCTCGGCGAGCCGGTAGACGTTGGTCTCTCGCGAGCGGTAGTCGCCGCCCTTGACCGTGTCGTAGAAGAGGCGCTGGACGGAGTCGCCGTCCTCCTTGTAGTTCTTGGCGGCGTTGATGCCGCCCTGCGCGGCGATCGAGTGCGCACGACGCGGGGAGTCCTGGAAGCAGAAGGACTTCACGTGGTAGCCGGCCTCGCCGAGGGTCGCGGCGGCGGCGCCACCGGCGAGCCCGGTCCCGACGATGATGACCGACATCCTGCGGCGGTTGGCCGGGTTGACGAGCGAGGCCTCGAACTTGCGCCGCGTCCACTTCTGCTCGATGGGGCCGTCCGGCGCCTTGTGGTCGCGGATCGCCGCGCCATCGGTGTAGATCCCCTGCACGAGTCCGGTGTTGTTCTCAGTCATGTTTCACGACACCTCTAGTTGATCAGGTCGAAGGCGATGGACAGCGGCGGGATGAGGAAGCCGACGACGACGACCAGCGCGGTGACGAGGCCGGCCGTGCGAGCACGGGCACGCGACTTCGGGGTCGAGGTCCAGCCGAGCGTCTGCATCGCGCTGTAGACGCCGTGGAGCAGGTGCATGAAGAGCGCGACCATCGCGGCGACGTAGATGAGGACCATCCACCACACCTCGAAGCTCGCGACGACGAGCTTGAAGGGGTTGGCCGTGACGTCGGCGCCCTGCTTGTCGGCGTTCGGCGAGATCTTGACGATCGTGAAGTGCAGCAGGTGCCACACGACGAAGAGCAGGAGGAAGGTCCCGCCCCAGCGCATCCACTGCGACGTCGCCGCGCTCTTCACGGCCGCGTACTTCGTGCGACGCGCGGCGCCCGCCCGGCTCCACAGGGTGTAGGCGGCATACACGTGCCCGACGAGCGAGAGGATGAGGACGACCCGCACGATCCACAGCAGACCGCCGTAGGGGAGCATCGGCTCACCGAAGGTCCGCAGGTGCTCCGCGTAGGTGTTGAACGCCTCCTCTCCCCAGAGCGCCTTGAGGTTTCCGTACATGTGGAGCAGGAGGTATCCGACGAAGACCAGGCCGGTCACTGCCATGAGCAGCTTGAGCGCGATCGTCGTGCTCCGCGCCGTGGTCCCGCGCGGGGAGAGCGTCGTCGTGGGCATGGACGAAAGGTACCCCGCCCCCTGACCGGTCACCTTCTCAGGGAGACCTAACCCGCGTGTGAGATTGGCACGTTACCGAGCGGTATGCCGGCCCATGCAGTGCGTGGGACCCGGGCTCGCCTCGCGCACATGGCTCACCCGTCGAGCCGGGCCAGCTCCTCGTCGGTGAGCTCGAGGTCCGCGGCGGCGGCGGAGTCGGTGATGGACTGCGGCCGCTTGGCCCCGGGGATGGGGATGACGACCGGCGACTGCGCGAGCTCCCACGCGAGCGCGACCTGCTGGGCGCTCACCCCGTGGTCGCGGGCGACCTCGGCGAAGGCGGGGTACTTCTCGGCGAGGTCCTTGGCATCGCCGAGACCGCCGAGCGGGCTCCAGGGCAGGAAGGCCAGGCCGAGCTCCTCGCAGACGTCGATCTCGGGACGGCTGCTGCGGAACGCCGGGCTGAACTGGTTCTGGACGCTCACGAGCGCGTCGCCGAGGACGGCGTGGGCGGCACGGATCTGCTCCGGGTTCGCGTTGGAGAGCCCGACCCGCGCGACCTTGCCGCTGTCGGCGATCTCCTTGAGGGTCCCGATGACCTCGTCGTAGGGGATGTCGGGGTCGGGCCGGTGGTGCTGCCAGAGGGCGAGCTGCTCGACACCGAGGCGTCCGAGGCTGGCGTCGACGGCCTCGCGCAGGTGGTCCGCGGAGCTGTCGGTGTCCCAGCCCCCGCCCTCGGTGCGGACATGGCCACCCTTGGTCGCGAGCAGGACGCGGTCGCGCACGCCGAGCTCGTCGAGGATCGAGGCGATGAGCCGCTCGTTCTCGCCCTGCGCGCCGGCGCCCTTCTCCTCACCCGGGCCGTAGGCGTCGGCGGTGTCGAGGAGGGTCACGCCGGCGTCGAGAGCAGCGGTGACCGTGTCGAGCAGCTGCTGGCGGGGCTGGCTCCCCGTCTGGTCGAAGGTCATGAGGCCGAGGCCGATCGCGCCGACCTGGGTGTTGCCGAGGGCTCGTGTCTGCATGCACCCCAACCTAACCAGCGCGGCCGACATCACGGCCCCGGGCGGCGACTGATCTCGAAGGCCGCCACGACGGCTGCTGCCACCCGTTCGGGCTGTGGCGACTGTCACGGCCCGCTGGCATGCTGGCGGTCCGAGGCATCGGCGCCTCGTCGGCGAAAGGCGCTGCTCATGCCCCACCTCCCCGCTCCCCGACCCCAGCGCGCCCGCCGCCTGCTCGCGACGATCGCGACCGGCGCACTCGCCCTCGCCACGGCGCTCGTCACCGGACCGGCCGCCGGCGCAACTGCGAGTGCGGCTGCAGCCGCGGGTCCCGGGGCTGCCCGAGGAGTGGCCGCGGCCCCGCCGGCGGCGGTCGCCGACCTCGGGCCGAGGGTCGTCGTCTTCGACCCGTCCATGCCGGTGGCCGACATCCAGGCGCGGGCCGACGCCATCCATGCCCAGCAGGTCGACGACGAGATGGGCAGCGCGCGCTGGAGTCTGCTCTTCCGGCCCGGGACCTACGGCACCGCGACCCAGCCCCTCCAGATCAAGGTCGGCTACTACACCGAGGTCGCAGGGCTCGGCGCGTCGCCGTCGGACACCGTCATCAACGGCAAGGTCGAGGTCTACAACCGCTGCCTGCCCGAGGCGCCCAGCCAGCCCTACTGCGTGGCGCTCAACAACTTCTGGCGCTCCCTGTCGAACCTCACCATCCAGGTCAACGGCGCCGGCCAGGACGGCTGCCGGGCCTCGGCGAACTTCTGGGCGGTCTCGCAGGCGTCGTCGATGAGGCGGGTCGACGTGCGCGGCGGCAACCTCTCGCTCATGGACTACTGCACCGCCGGACCGCAGTTCGCCAGTGGCGGCTTCATCGCGAACGCGCGGACCGAGTTCGTCATCAGCGGGTCGCAGCAGCAGTGGATCACCCGCAACTCCGAGCTGGGCGGCTGGTCCAACGGCGTCTGGAACCAGGTCTTCGCCGGCACCGTCGGCGCACCGTCGGAGCAGGGCTTCCCCAACCCGCCCTACACGACGCTCGAGCGCACGCCGGTGAGCCGCGAGAAGCCCTACCTCTGGGTCGACGGGTCCAGCGCCTGGCAGGTTCAGGTCCCGGCGGCCCGGTCCGAGTCACGCGGAGCGGACTGGACCGGCGGTGCGACCTCGGGGCGGACCCTGCCGCTCTCTTCCTTCCACGTCGCGACACCCGCGGACTCCGCGACCGAGCTCGCGAGCCAGCTCGCCCGCGGCAAGCACCTGCTCCTCACTCCCGGGATCTACGACGTCGACCGGAGCCTCGTCATCCGTCGTGACGACACGGTCGTCCTCGGCATGGGTCAGGCCACGCTCACGGCCGTCGGCGGAGCGGTGCCGATCGTCGTCGAGCGGCGGGCGCACGGCGTCGTCGTCGCCGGGGTGACCATCGACGCCGGCACGACGCTCTCACCGGCCCTCATGCGGGTGGGCCGGCCGGGACCGGCGGCCGCGAGCGGCACGGGGCAGGCCGGCATACCGAGCACGACCCTGAGCGACGTCTACTTCCGCGTCGGCGGACCCCACGTCGGCAAGGCGGACGTCTCGCTGCAGGTCGACGCCGACGACGTCCTCATCGACCACGCGTGGGTGTGGCGGGCGGACCACGGCGTCGAGGGGTTCACCGCAGGCGCGGTCGGAGACACCGACCGCTGGCGCACCAACACCGGCCGCGTCGGGCTCGTCGTCAACGGCGACCGGGTGCGCGCGACCGGGCTCTTCGTCGAGCACTACCAGCAGCACAACACGATCTGGAACGGCGAGGACGGCGAGGTCGTGCTCTACCAGAACGAGCTGCCCTACGACCCGCCGAGCCAGGCCGAGTGGAACCGGCCCGACGGCACCCGCGGGTGGACCGGCTACAAGGTCGCCGACGACGTGACCCGGCACCGGCTCTACGGCGGCGGTGTCTACGTCTACAACCGCAACGACCCGTCGATCGTCACCGAGCGCGGGTTCGAGGTGCCCGAGCGCGAGGGGGTGCGCCTGCACCACGTCCTCACGGTCAACCTCGACGCGGGCGCGATCGAGCACGTCGTCAACGACGTCGGCGACCGGGTCGACAGCACGCGCTCCGGCCAGCCGAGCTACGTCGTCGACTACCCCGTCCCGTGACGGTCGCCTGACGCGGTCGCCGACCAGGTCGGCCGACGTCGTCGGTGACGCTGTCGGCGGACGGTGCGAGGCTGGCGTCATGGTGGGAATCCGTGACGCCCTCGAGGACGACCGTCGAGCGACCCTCGACCGGCTCGCCGCGCTCACCGGCGACTTCGACCGGATCGTCGAGGCCTCGCGCGACAGCAACGCCGACGACGAGCACGACCCCGAGGGCGCGACGATCGCCTTCGAGCGCTCGCAGGTCGACGCTCTCGTGCAGCAGGCGCACGCCCACCTCGCCGAGGTCGACGCCGCCCTGGCCCGGGTCGACGCCGGCACCCACGGCACCTGCGAACGCTGCGGCGGCGAGATCGCGGCCGCGCGCCTCGAGGCCCGCCCGACGGCGAGGACCTGCGTCACCTGCCCGACGCCCTGACCGATCGATCCGATCGACGTGCCGTGCAGCTGCCTCGCGTCGCCGTCGGTGACGAGAACAGCTCACAGCGCGCGGCGCCGGCGGCGCGAGCACGGACATGCTGCCCGAGTCAGCGGGATGCGGTCGCCAGCTCGTCCGCCCTCGCCTGCGCGTGCGCCTGCCGTGTCGAGTCGCCGACGAGGCCATAGAGCACGGTCAGGTTGATCCATGGATCGGGACTACGGGGGACGACGTGCGTGACTTGGATGAAGAGGCGCTCGGCCCTGTCCACGTCGCCCAGTTCAGCCGCGACGACGCCCTGTCGCAGGGTGAGCACCGGATCACGAGGGGCGAGCGCCAAGGCGTCCGCGAAGTGACGATCCGCCGCCTCCAGGTCACCCGCGAACTCTGAGACGGAGCCCGCGTCGCCGAGGGCCCACGGGGACGTCGCCAACAACCCCACGTGGCCCACCCATCTCATGCCATGGGCACCGAGGTCGTGATCACCGTTGCGACCGGCGGCTGCGTAGGCGTGAAGTGCGGAGAGGGCGATGTCGTCGGAGGTCCACGGACGCAGTCGGGTCGCGAGGGCGAACGAGGCATCCGCTCTCGTGGTGTCCCCGGCCGCGACCCCGTCGATGCCTGCCCGCATGGGGACCTCCGCGACGGCCCCGAGCGTGAGAATCGCCGCGATCAGGGCCGACCCGACTGCATACGGCCACCCTGAGTGCGAAACGAGGACTTGACGGGACGGCCGGCCTGGGAGCGATGAGGCGGCAGGCGCCGCGGGTATCGACGCCCCCAGCATGGCCACCGCCGTGAGGGTGGTCGTCGGTCCCGTGAAGTGGGTGAGCAGGACGACCGCGTATCCCGGGAGGCCGATCAGCGCGGACGCGGGGAGTGCACCACCAGTACCCCGGCGCAGGACCATCAATCTTCGAGCGGCTGGACGCACGAGAAACCACGCACCGATCAACGCCGTGCCGACCAAGGCGGGACCACCCGCAGCCCAGAGCTGGAGCGGGAGCGTGTGCGGGCTGTCAAGAACGAGATCAGGCGGTTGCGTGCGAAACCACGCAGCGGTGTGCGCCGATGGGATGGCGTCGACATATCCGCTCGGTCCCACACCAAGGGGTCGTCTCGCGACCAGCGTCCACGACTCGCGCCACGTGTCCAAACGCCCGGTCACGGTGGCCGCCGACATCGGTGACGTGCCGGTCAGGCGGGACCGGGTGCCGGGAAGGAGGACGGCCGAGGCCACCACGGCGAACGCCCCGACGGCAACGGTTCGGCGGGCACGCCCTGGGTTCACGAGCGCCAGGACCACCGCCGTGACCAACGCGCCGAGAAGGGCCGCTCGCGAGCCGGAGGTCACGATGCAGATCGCGGCGGCGACCGCACCGATGATCGGCAGGGGCCTGCGCCCGTGCAGGCCCACCTGCGCGAGAAGGCCCAGCGCGAGCACTCCGAAGGCTCCCTGCTCGGTCGCGTTGCCGATGAGTGATCCGCCGCGCGCGCCGACCCCTCCGAGAGGCCGCAGCCCGGCTGCCTCGATCACTGCGACGCTGCCGACGGCGAGCGCGGAGAGCGCCAGGCCCACGCTGAAGGCGTCGAACATGTGCGTCCACGTCCTTGCGAACAGCCTCGTGCCCGCGAGGAAGACGCAGAGGTAGGCCGCCACGACGACCACGCCTTCATAGCGCGGCGCCCGGCCGAGCAGTTGGGCCGATGGCGCCGCACCCAGGAGCGCGGCGCCCACGAGCAAGACCGCACCTGCGGCGATCAGGAGGGAGATCCGGCGCGGGAGTCGGTTCGCCGGCAAGGTCAGGACGAGGGCTGCTCCGAGGGTCGCGACGGCCGCCTTCGGGAGCGTGTAGCGGTCGATGCCGCCGGGGAGGATGACAGCGGAGGACAGGCCGAGCAGCACCGCGCCCCATCGCGCGAGCCCCTCACTTGTGACCGTCATGGTCGGAGGCTAGTCGCGCCCGGAGGCCGTTCCATGACGAAACGAGGCCGATCGCGACTTTGCGAAACATGGCTTGCGGGCTGGTCGAGCTGTGGTTTGCTTCCCGCACCTCACCGCGTGAACAAGGGAACGATGGATGAAGCCCGTTGCGTCAAGTTCAGTTGGCCGCCGCTCCCTCTCGCGCGGCCGGGCCGTTGCGACCGCAGTCGCCTTCGCGATCGTCGCGTCCGGCGGAGCGGCCCTGGCAGCCGACCCACCTGGCTCGGTGACGCTGGCCAGTGGACTGAGCAGCATCCCGTCCTCGTTCCAAGCCTTAGCGCACACGAGCCGAGGGACGATCATCAAGCTCAATGCCAGCGACGCGCTTCAGCTGGTGTCGGACACCGGTACCAGCACAGCGTTTCCGTTCCCCACCGACTTGTGGGGAATGGATGCCTGTGGGGATGTGGCATCGGCCCCCGGAGACTTGGGTAGCGGCGTCACCGTGCACTGGCGAAACGTCGCCACAGGGACGAGTGGATCGCGCGCACTGTCGACCGACCGCATCTACGTCGGGAGCACGGCAGCCGGCTGGCTCGAGAGCGAGGGGGCCACCGTCGCGGGAACCGCCACGACGGTGCTCCACGCGATCACGGCGAGCACCGGGGCAGACACCGTCCTGGCCTCTTTTCCCGCTGACGACAGCGGTGGCGCCCCTTACGTCTCCGACTCCACGTGCGATGCCGCAGGCGTGGCCATCGTGCTGGATCGCGGCTCCAGTTCATCCGTCGTCGTTCTCGCGAACGGCGGAACTCAGTCGGTCGTGACCAACTTTCCCTACCCGGTCGGCGGCAGCGGCTACATCAAGTTGTTCGGCAAGGTTGGTACGACCGTTGCGTACGAAACTGGGACTTTTGAGGCTGTCGGGGAGGGGGCCGCCAACAGCTATCGCAAGGCGCCGGGCGTCGCTGCAGAGACCATCGCGGCCGACCCGACCTCCGTGCGGCACCTTGCCATCTCGGCCTCCGAGACCTTCTTCGCTGCCAGCGCGGCGGGCACAGGCGCGCTGACCTACTACCGCAAACCAGTGGGGCAGCCCGCCGTTCCGGTGTCGGGTATCCCGACCGGGCCCGGTCTGATCGCGCCCGCAGGAGCAGGCTTCATCGTCGCGGGCTCTGAGAGGGAAGGTTCGGGGATCTACACCGTCGCCGGAACCACCGTGAAGCGTGTCTGGACTCCGCCCTTCCCGGGCCTTTCGGCGGAATCGGTCATCGCGGCGCCGGGGCGCGCCGTCTGGTCTGATGACCGGAGGGTCGACGAGCCCCTATGGTCACGGTCAGTCACCGGTACGACTGCCTTGACCGCCGGAGCCGAGTCCCTCATCGGCACGCGCGTCTCCGGTGGGCTCTTCTCAGTCAACGGTCGTCGGACGGTCTGGACCAACCGGGACACGGGCAAGCTCGTGGTTCAAGATGGAGCCACGTCGCAGCTCCGCACTGATCTGGGGCTGGCCCGCGGCATGTCCGGGCACCGCGTCCTGAGCTACCAGCTCTCGACGACGGGCGGCCGGACGTCGGTGTTGACAAACCTGGTGACCGGGGCCAGCAAGGTGGCGCCTTCCATCACCGCGATCTGGGGCAACACCGGGGTCGGGTTCGACACCGCGGACAACATCGTCAAGCAGGACCTCGTCACTGGTGCGAGAAGTGTCGAGGTGCCCGCCGCAACGAATGGGATCCCCTCAGGGGGATGGGCGGAGGAGCCCATCCTCGAAGGCGATCTCCTCGCGTGGATCTCCCGCGACAGTGACTCCACGCGAGTCAACTGGCGCAACATCCGGACGGGCGTGCAGTCATCCCGGACCATCACCACCACCGGCACCGACCTCAGCCGCCTCAGCCTCCAGGGAACCGTCCTCGTTGCGAGCCAGTGGGTCGAGGGCCCGGAGCGGGGAACGACGCAGTACAACGCCTACGCCATCGACACTGCCACTGGCGCCGTCTCGACCCCCGTCTCCGGCGCCGGCTGGGGCACCGTCGACGCCGGGCCCTCGGGTCTTGGGTGGGCAGCGGTCAACGGACAGCCCAAACTGTCGCCCCTGGCCGGCCAGCGCCTCCGCCCCCGGCACGAGGGCAATCCCTTCGCCCCAACAACGTTCACCTCCACCTCTGGCGCGGCGGAGCCGTGGGTCGGTGAATGGGTCTTCACCGAGCAGCTCACCACGTGCTCGGTGCAGCTGAGAAACAGTGCGGGCACCTTGGTGCGCACCTTGACCTGCAATGCGACCTACGCCAAGCAGGGTGAGGCCGTCGTCTCCTGGGACGGCAAGGACGCCGCCGGTACAGGTGTCCCGTCCGGGACGTACACGTGGACGGTGGTCGCCGGCGATGCCGACGGCACCGTGGTGGACACCGACGGGCTTTCCACGAGCATCAAAGGAAACATCACCGTCACCGGCGAGGCTCCCGCGGGCAAGTACGTCGCCCTGACCCCGGCCCGACTCGTCGACACCCGCACCGGCCTCGGGGCCCCCAAGTCGCCCGTCGGAGCTGGCAAGGAGATCGTGGTGCAGGTCGTCGGCCAAGGTGGCGTCCCCACCAGCAATGTGTCGTCGGTCGTCCTCAACGTCACGGCCGTCTCCCCGGCGGCCAGTGGATACGCCACCATCTACCCCTCCGGCACCAGCCGCCCGACCGCGTCGAACATCAACTACGCCAAGGGCGCCACCCTGGCAAACCAGGTCTTCGTCAAGGTGGGGTCCGACGGCAAGGCTCGCCTCTTCACCTCCGCCACGACCAATCTGATCGTTGACGTGGCGGGCTACTACCCGCCCGGCCCCCAGTACACCGGCTTGGCACCAGCAAGGCTCCTCGACACCCGTACCGGACTGGGGGCGGCCAAGATCCGCATCCCGGCTGGCGGAACCGTCGACCTCCAGGTCGCCGGACGAGGGGGCGTCCCGGCGACTGGCGCGGCGTCGGCCGCAATCAACATCACGGCGGTCAATCCGAGCGCAGGCGGTTATGTCACCGCGTGGCCCACGGAGAGTGCCCGACCGAACGCCTCCAACGTCAACTACGCCAAGGCCCAGACGATCGCCGGCCTCGCGGTGGTGAAGCTGGGCACCGGAGGCAGGATCACGTTGTTCTCCTCGGCGTCCACGGATCTCCTCGTCGACGTCGCAGGCTGGTTCCCCACCAGCAGCGACTTCCAGGGCGCAACTCCTGCACGCATTCTCGACACTCGCGTCGGCACAGGGGCGCCCAAGTCACCCATCGCCGCTGGCGGAACGTACAGCTTGCAGGTGGCTGGCGTGGGCGGCGTCCCAGCCACTGGCGTCAAGGCGGTCCTCGTGAATGTCACCGTCGTTGGACCGACCGGCCCGGGGTTCGTGACCGCATACCCGTCCACCGTCTCCCGTCCTACCGCATCCAACGTCAACTACCTCACGGGCCAGACCATCGCCAACACGGTCCTGGCCAAGCTCGGTACCGACGGCAAGATCAAGCTCTACACCTCCGCCAACACACACCTGATCACCGACGTGCAGGGGTACATCACCAATTGATCCATCTATCGGGCGATGAGTGACCAGTCAGGGGCGCCCGTTCCGCTGGGCGGCCAGCGCCGCGTCGTAGAGCGCCTTCTTGGACAACCCCGTCGCGGACGCGACGTCCGCGCACACGTCCTTGAGCCGCTCCCCCGCGGCGACCCGGTCGAGGATGCCCTGGAGCTGACTGTCGACGTCACCGACCTCGACGTCGGCCCCGGCGACGACGACGGTGATCTCCCCCTTGACGCCGTCGTCGGCCCAGGCGACGAGCTCGACGAGCGACCCGCGGCGGACCTCCTCGTAGGTCTTCGTCAGCTCCCGGCACACGGCGGCCCGTCGGTCACGGCCGAAGACGGCCTCCATGTCGGCGAGCGACTTCGCGATCCGGTGCGGCGCCTCGAAGAAGACCATCGTCCGGTGCTCCTGCGCCAACGCACGCAGCGCCCGCACGCGCTCGCCGCCCTTGCGCGGCAGGAACCCCTCGAAGCAGAAGCGGTCGACGGGCAGCCCGGAGACGGCGAGCGCCATGAGCACCGCCGACGGCCCCGGCACGCACGTCACCCGGGCGTCGATGCCGATGGCGGCCGAGACGAGGCGGTAGCCCGGGTCGGAGACCGACGGCATACCGGCGTCGGTGACGACGAGGACGCGAGCGCCCTCGCGAAGTCTCTCGACGAGGTCCGCGGTCCGTGAGGCCTCGTTGTGCTCGTGGTAGCTGACGACCGAGCCGGGCGGGTTGACGTCGAGCGCCTGGCAGAGGCGGCGGAGCCGTCGGGTGTCCTCGGCGGCGATGACGTCGGCGGCTGCGAGCTCGTCGGCGAGACGGGGCGCGGCGTCTCTCGGGTCGCCGATGGGGGTGGCTGCCAGGACGAGCAGACCCTCCCCGGGCACGGTGGCAGTCATGGCGCGATCCTCCCACGGGCGGGCACAGCAACCGGTGCCTACGATGTGCCGGTGACCCGGACCGACGAGCTGCGTGCCCGCCTGCTCGGGACTCGACCCACCGACACCCTCTGGGGCTGGGTCGGACCGCTCCTCATCGCGGCGGTCGGCGGGTTCCTCCGGTTCTGGCACCTCGGCCGCCCGGACTCGCTCGTCTTCGACGAGACCTACTACGTCAAGCAGGGCTGGTCGCTCATCCAGCACGGCGTCGAGCTGCGGGTCGAGGGCAAGAACGAGGACGCCGACAAGCTCTGGAACGCCGGCAACACCGACGTCTTCAGCACCTCCGGCGACATGGTCGTCCACCCACCCGTCGGCAAGTGGCTCATCGGTGCCGGCGAGTGGCTCTTCGGCCCGGAGAACCCCTTCGGGTGGCGCTTCGCCGTCGCCCTGCTCGGCACGCTGTCGATCCTCGTCATCGGTCGCGTCGCCCGGCGGATGTTCGGCTCGACGATGCTGGGCTGCATCGCCGCGTTGCTCCTCGCCGTTGAAGGAACGCACGTCGCGATGTCGCGCACCGGCATCCTCGACATGGTCGTGTCGTTCTTCGCGCTCGCCGGGTTCGCCGCGCTCGTCGTCGACCGCGACAAGGCCCGCGAGCGGCTGGCGGCGTGGGGTGGAGCCCAGTCCTCGACGGACTCGGACGGCATACCCGGCTTCTCCTCCGGGCCGTGGCTGGGAGCGCGGCCCTGGCGCTGGCTCGCGGGGTTCCTGCTCGGGCTCTGTGTCTCGACGAAGTGGTCGGGGCTGTTCTTCCTCGCCGTCTTCGGGCTCATGACGGTCTTCTGGGACATGGGCGCGCGGCGCGCGGTCGGGATCCGTCCGTGGTGGCGCGAGGGCGTGCTCAAGGACGGCCCGTATGCCGCGGTGCAGCTCGTCGTGACGGCTGCGGTGACCTACGTGGTCTCGTGGTCGGGGTGGTTCCTGTCGAGCAACGGCTACCACCGTCAGTGGCACACGTTCCACCCCGGCGAGGGGATCCAGTGGCTGCCTGCAGTGCTGCGCAACTGGGTCAAGTACCACCAGGACATGTGGCAGTTCAACACCACGCTGTCGACGCCGCACTCCTACTCGTCGAACCCGTGGGGGTGGATGGTCCAGGCGCGGCCGACGTCGTTCTTCTATGCCGGGACCAAGAACGGCGAGGGGTCGTGCACGGTCGAGTCGTGCTCGCAGGCCGTGCACACGATCGGCACGGTGTCGGTGTGGTGGGTCGGCATCGTGGCCCTGCTCGTGTGCGCGTTCTTCTGGGTCGTGCGCCGGGACTGGCGCGCCGGTGCAGTGCTCGCAGGCGTGCTCGCCGGCTACGGGCCGTGGTTCCTCTACCAGCACCGGACGATCTACGCGTTCTACACCGTGGCGTTCGAGCCGTGGGTCGTGCTCGGCCTCGTCTTCTGCATCGGGCTCGTGCTCGGCGGGCGGTCGGCGTCATCAGAGCGGCGGCGTCTGGGGGCGGTCGTCGTCGGCGCCTACCTGCTGCTGACGATCGGGCTCTTCGCGTGGTTCTACCCGATCTACACCGGGCAGGTCGTGCCCTACGCGGACTGGCTGCGGCTCATGTGGTTCCGCTCCTGGATCTGAGCCCGCCCCCACTTCTGCTCCCCGTGAGGGAACGTCGCGGGTCCGGAGGGAACCTTCCCCTCCGGTGGGCGCAGCTTCCCTCCGGATGGCTCGCGCCTCCGAGGACGTGTCGGTGGCCCTCCCTATCGTGGAGCCATGTTCCTCCTTCGTGACGACGGGCGGCTCGTCCTCAGCCCGAGCGACCTGCGCCTCGCCTCCCAGTGCGAGTTCGCGCTCGTCCGCGAGCTCGACGTCACGCTGGGTCGCGCGCCGCGACCGCAGACCGCCGACGAGGCGATGCTCGAGCGGCTCAAGGAGCTCGGAGACGCCCACGAGCGGCAGGAGCTGCTCCGACTCTCCGCCGCCCACCCCGGTCGCGTGCGGCAGTTCCCGCGACCGGCCTACGACCTCACGTCCCTCACGGCCGCGCACGACACGACGATGGCCACCCTCCGCGGCGACGACACCGACGTCGTCTTCCAGGCGACGTTCTTCGACGGCGGCCTCGTCGGCCACGCCGACTTCCTCGAGCGCACCCCCGAGGGGTGGCTCGTCTGCGACACGAAGCTGGCCCGCCACGCCTCCGTCCCTGCGCTCCTCCAGATCGCCGCGTATGCCGCGCAGCTGCGGTCCGCGGGCATCGAGACCGCGCCCGTGGCCCGGCTCGTCCTCGGCAGCGGCCAGAGCACCGACCACCTGCTCGACGACATCCTCCCCGTGCACGCGGCCCGTCGCGCCCGCCTCGACGAGGTCCTCGCCGAGCATCGGGCCGACGACGGGCCGGCACGGTGGGGCGACGCCCGCTGGCTCGCCTGTGGCCGCTGCGAGGTGTGCGAGGCCGAGGCCGAGGTGGCGCGCGACGTCCTGCTCGTCGCGGGCGTGCGCCTCCCCCAGCGGCGCCGGCTCATGGAGGCCGGGGTGTCGACGATCGACGACCTCGCCGTCCGCACCGAGCCGGTGCCCGACGTGCGCGAGTCGACGCTCGCCCGCCTCCGTGAGCAGGCCCGGCTGCAGCTCGTCCAGGAGGCCGACCCGCAGGGCCGGGTCGTCGCCGAGGTCGTGTCCGCCGCCGCGCTCCAGTCGATGCCCGCCCCGAGCGACGGCGACATCTTCTTCGACTTCGAGGGCGACCCCCTGTGGCGCGAGCGCGGCTCGTCCGACTGGGGCCTCGAGTACCTCTTCGGGCTCGTCGAGGTCGACGGCGTCGACGTGCAGGCCGGTGGCAAGCCGCGTTTCGTGACGTTCTGGGCACACGACCGCGAGCAGGAGAAGCAGGCGCTCGTCGACTTCGTCGCCTACCTGCAGGAGCGCCGTCGCAGGTGGCCGGACCTGCACGTCTACCACTACGCGCCCTACGAGAAGTCGGCCCTGCTCCGCCTCGCTGCCCGCCACGGCGTGTGCGAGGACGACATCGACCAGTTCCTGCGCGACGGCGTCTTCGTCGACCTGTATGCCGTGGTGCGCTCGGCCGTCCGCGTCTCGCAGCGCTCCTACTCCATCAAGAAGCTCGAGCCCCTCTACATGGGCTCGCGCACTGCGGGCGTCGCGAAGGGCGACGACTCGATCGTCGCCTACCACCGCTACGTCCTCGCGACCGAGATGGACGACCACGCGACCGCCGACCGCGAGATCCGCGACATCGCCGACTACAACGAGGAGGACTGCGTCTCGACCCTCCTGCTGCGCAACTGGCTCCTCGAGCGCCGCGCCGAGAGCGAGACGACGGCGGGCGCCGCCGACGGCGCCACGGCCACGCCCCTCGCGGGCGACGGCTCGCTCCCCGACGTCGACACGCAGGTCCCCAGCGACTCGCGGCTGGCGCTGCTCGAGCTCGAGCGGCTGCTCCGGGGCACGGTCGAGGGGGTCAAGCCGCAGGACCGCACGCCCGAGCAGCAGACCGTCGCGATGGTCGCGGCCACGCTCCTCTTCCACGCCCGCGAGGACAAGCCGTTCTGGTGGAAGCACTTCGACCGGCTCCGCCTGCCGGTGTCGGAGTGGATGTCCGACCCGGGTGTCTTCGTCATCGAGAGCAGCGAGGTGCACGAGCCGTGGCGACGTGACACGCCTCGGCAGCGTCCGCGCCGGACGATCCTCGTCAAGGGCGAGCCGATGGGCGGCGTCCTCCTCCGGCCCGGTTCCGAGGTCTCGGCGGTCTACGGCTGCCCTCCCCCGCTGGGGGTCGAGGCGCTGCCCGGCCACCTCAACGCGAAGTCGTCGGCGACCGTGCGCGTCGTCGGCGCCGAGGACGTCGTGGCACCCAACGGGCACGTGCACCAGGTCCTCACCCTCGAGGAGCTCATGCCCAAGGACGGTGACGAGCACGACTGCGTCCCCGTGGCGCTCGTGCCGAGCGGCATCGTCCGCACGACGAACATCGACGCGGCGCTCGAGCGGCTCGCCCGCCGCGTCCAGTCCTCGCTTCCGGACCTGCCCGCCGGCGCGGGGGTCGACGTGCTGCTGCGCCGTCCACCGCGCCTGCGCTCGGGCCGGCCGCTGCCCGCGGTCGGCGACGGCGACGACCGTCACGTGCGCGCGATCGAGGCAGCCCTGCTCGATCTCGACCGGTCGGCACTGTCCGTGCAGGGCCCGCCGGGCACCGGCAAGACCTACGTCGCCTCGCAGGTCATCGCCCGCCTCGTGCGTGAGCACGGGTGGCGCGTGGGTGTCTGCGCCCAGTCGCACGCTGCGATCGAGAACGTCCTCGCGGCCGTCGTCGAGGCCGGTGTGGCGCCCGAGCAGGTGGCGAAGATGACGAAGGAGCGGGTGGATCCTCCCTGGACCCACCTCGCCTCGGCCGACGACCTCGCCGGGTTCGCCGCCGAGCAGGAGAGCGGCTACGTCATCGGCGGCACCGCCTGGGACCTCACCAACCCCAAGCGGGTCCAGCCGGGACAGCTCGACCTGCTCGTCATCGACGAGGCGGGGCAGTACTCGCTCGCCAAGACCCTCGCCGTCTCGGAGTCCGCCGACCGGCTGCTCCTCCTCGGCGACCCGCAGCAGCTGCCCCAGGTCTCGCAGGGCACGCACCCGGAGCCGGTCGACGACTCAGCGCTCGGGTGGGTCATCCGGGCGGAGCGCGAGGACGAGCGGGTCCTGCCGGCCACGCACGGCTACTTCCTCGAGACGACGTGGCGGATGCACCCCGCCCTCACCGAGCCGGTGTCGCGACTGGCCTACGAGGGCCGCCTGCTCTCCCACGAGGACCGGACGGCGAAGCGAACCCTCGAGGGCGTCGAGCCCGGGCTGCACGTGCGCCTCGTCGAGCACCGGGACCGGGCGCAGTGGTCGCCCGAGGAGGCCGATGTCGTCGTCGGGCTCGTCCGTGACCACGTGGGTCGCTCGTGGCAGACCTCGCCCGACGAGGACCCCCGTCCCCTCACGCAGGGCGACATCCTCGTCATCACCCCCTACAACGCCCAGGTGGGCACGCTCCGTTCGGCGCTCGACGCCGCAGGCTTCGACGACGTCGCGGTGGGCACGGTCGACAAGTTCCAGGGCCGCGAGGCACCCGTCGCCATCGTGTCCATGGCGGCGTCCGCACACGCCGACGTGCCGCGTGGCATCGGTTTCCTCCTCGACCGGCACCGGCTCAACGTCGCGGTCTCGCGAGCCAAGCACGCGGCATACCTCGTCCGGTCGAGTGTCCTCACCGACTTCGCGCCGCGCACGCCGAGCGACCTCATCGCGCTCGGCGCGTTCCTCGGGCTCTGCGAGCGCGCGGTGTCGCAGGAGCTCGTGCAGTCGGACGCGTCGACCCCTTCTGCATGACGCGAGGGTTGCACCCGGTCCTTCTCCTGCTCTGAGCGTGTCCCCGCATCGATGGGTGCGGATGGTCCTGGTTCGAGGGCTCGTGACGCGTCATGCCCTGCGCCCGGTGGCGTCTTCATCGGTGTGAGCGGGAGATGGCGCGACGTCGCCCTCCACGCCACGGACGGAACCAACGCCACGGGGCCCACAGTCGCCCCATGAAGGAGTACGTCATGTTGAAGTCCAAGCTCGTCGGAACCGGGACCGCGGTCCTTCTCGTCGGAGCCCTCGGTGCCGGTCCCGGGGTGGCAGCCGCCAGCGCTGCACCCACCTCCAAGGCCGTCGCCGCCGCCCAGCCGGCCGCCACGACCCTGCCCGTCACGGGCACGTTGCCCAACGGCACTGCCTTCACCGGCGCACTGAGCAACCTCACGACGAGCGTCGTGAACGGTGTCGTTCAGCTGTCCGGCACGATCACCGGCACGGGCCTGCCCACCGGCGGCACGACCTTCACCGCGCCGATCCAGGACATCGCCGCTGCCGGACCCGGCGGGTGCAGCATCCTCAACCTCGATCTGGGCCCGCTGAACCTCGACCTCCTCGGCCTCGTCATCGACCTGGCCCCGGTGTCCCTCGACATCACGGCGGTCCCCGGCGCCGGCAACCTGCTCGGCAACCTGCTGTGCGCCGTCGCCGGTCTGCTCGACGGCCCCGGAGGCGCCCTGAATGGCATCGCGGCGCTGCTCAACCGCCTGCTCACCGGTCTCGGTCTCTGACGACCCGAGCACCCTGCCGACCCCTCCACCGCGGTGGCGCCGGACCTCCCGCCGGCGCCACCGAACCATCGACCACCGCCCCTGGAGGCGAGTGATGACCGTGATCGCCTTCCGGCCCAGGCCGCGAGCCGGCGGCCCGCGGCTCGACCAGTTCGAGGACGCGCCGTTCACCGGGACCTTCCGCACACCGCTGGGACGACTCTCGACGGTCGAGGGGCATCTGCGTGTGCAGCGCCTCGTCCTCGTCCCGTCGGGCGTCTTCGTCACCGGCGTCTTCGTCGCCGAGCTGCGCGAGGCCGACGGCACGTTCATCGGCATCGACAGCCGGAGGGCCACCGTGCCGGCCGACCTCGTCCGCCGGGACGACGGCCTCCGACCGGTCGTCCGCGCCACGCGGCTCAGCCTCATGGGCCTCGAGCTGCAGATCGCCCCGTTCCCCGTCGACCCGCGGCTCACCCTGACCGATGCCCAGACGGTTCCCGCCCGGGGTGAGGTGCCGTCACCCCACCGGGGGCACCTCCGGCCGGCGCCGTGAAGCTCGTCGCCCTGACGAGCCCACTCCTCGTGCTCGTCCTCGTCCAGGCTCTCCACCACCTCGAGGTGTGGGCGGGTCGGGGCGGCACCCGGAGGCGGTCTGCCGAACCGGACCGGACCACCTCACCACATGACAGGACACCCCGTGCACCAGCACCTCCCGACCCACCACGACGACGGCTGCGAGCAGCCACTGTCACGGGAGACCCCACCCCCGCCCGGCTACGAGCCGCCCCTGGAGGACAGCCCCCTGCTCGACCGCCTCGCGGATGACGAGGTCGACGTCGCAGCAGGTGAGAGCCCCTGACCGGTCGCTGCGAAGCGTAGGGTCGCACGGGTGAGCCCAGCGGAGGCGATGCCAGAGCCGCCGGAGGGGAGCCACGACATCGACGTCGAGGCCCTCCTGCCGATGCTCCGCCGCATCGTCGGGGCCAGGATGGGCGACCACCCGTCGGCCGAGGACGTGGTCCAGGAGGCGGTGGCCCGAGTGCTCGCCGCGCAGGACCGGATCGAGCCCCGGACGCTCGAGGCCTACGCGATCCGGACGGTCCGCAACGTCATGGCCTCGCTGTGGCGTCGCGACGACACCGACGCACGCAACCGGCACCGCGCCCACGACCCCACCCGGCCGGAGGACGGCGAGGAGCTCGTCGTCGCCTCCGAGGAGAGGTCCGCGATGACCGAGGCGCTGGCGCGCCTCTCCGACCGCGAACGGGAGCTGCTGCTGGCCCACGAGGTGAGTGGTCACTCCACGAAGGGGCTCGGCGAGGCCACCGGCAGCTCACCCGGAGCAGTCGCTGCCCAGCTGGCCCGGACGCGCGCCCGCCTGCGGGTCGAGTACCTCCTCGTCCTCGATGACGTCGAACCACCGACCGAGCAGTGCCGGCCCGTGCTGCTCGCGCTCTCGGCCGCGGACCGGCGTCGGCAACGTGAGCTGGACGCACCACGGCACCTGCTCGAGTGCCCGACCTGCGCGCGGCTCAGCGAGCCGCTCCTCGGACGGACGCTTCCCCGACAGGACGAGGTGCACGTCCCGATCAGCGGAGACCCGGACATCGTCGCCGCGCGACAGGCCGCGAGGGAGCTCGCGGCCGACGCCGGGGTGACGGGCACCGACCTCACGATGCTGGCGACAGCGGTCTCCGAGGTCGCCCGCAACATCGTCCGCTTCGCCGGCAACGGTGAGGTGACGATCGAGCTCGTCGAGCGTCCGCGGGCCGGCATCCGGGTCGTCGCCCGCGACACCGGACCCGGGATCCCCGACGTCGACGAGGCGCTGCGCGACGGGTTCAGCACCTACAACGGCCTCGGGCTGGGCCTGCCCGGCGCTCGGCGGCTCATGGACGAGTTCGCCGTCGAGTCGGTCAGCGGCCACGGCACGACTGTCACGATGACCAAGTGGTTCGAGAGGAAGGCATGAGATGAGCGACCCCAACCCGGACCAGCGCACCGCGGACGAGGTGTCCGTCGAGGCTCAGCAGCTGCTGCCGCAGCTGGTGGCGCACCTGAGGGAGCACCGCGCCACCCTGCGCGACGCGTGGGTCGGGCGCATTCGTGACGCCCACCTCCTCGAGGCGATGACACCGCAGGAGATGGCCGCGGAGACGACGTCCGTCTACGACAACTACGTCGAGGTCCTCGAGACCGGCAGCGTCGAGGCCCTCCAGCACTACGCGCGCGACCTGTCCGAGCGCATCATCCCCCGCGGTGTCGAGACGCACGAGGTCGTCGGCATCGTGCTGCTCCTGCGAGACGTGCTCGCCCGCTCGCTCTTCGAGAAGTACCAGGGCGACGTCGCCCTGCTCAACCACGTCCTCGATGCCTACGAGCCGGCGGCCAACCGCATCGCCAACACGGTGGCGGTGAGCTTCGTCGACGAGCGCGAGCGCGTCATCCGTCAGCAGCAGGACGCGATCCGCGAGCTGTCCACCCCCGTGCTGCCGGTCCGCGAGCGTCTCCTCATCCTGCCGATCATCGGTGTCCTCGACAGCGAGCGGGCCAAGCAGCTCACGGTCCAGCTCCTCGGCGGCATCCGGACGCACCGGGCCAAGGTCGTCGTCATCGACATCACCGGTGCCCCCGACGTCGACCAGACGGTGGCGAACCACCTGGTGCAGACCGTCGACGCCTCCCGGCTCATGGGTGCGAGCGTCATCATCACCGGCCTCTCGCCGACGATCGCGCAGACTCTCGTCACGATCGGCGTCGACCTCAGCAAGATGAACACGATCGGCGACCTGCAGGGCGGGCTCGAGGAGGCCGAGCGTCTCCTCGGCTACCACGTCTCCCGCAAGGAGGTGACGGACGGCTCGTGAGCTCCGGACCGGCACTCGTCTCGATCCTGCGACAGGGGGACATCCTCGTCGCGTCGGTCCACACTGCCCTGGACGACGCGGAGATGGTCCGCTTCCAGGAGGATCTCGTCGAGCAGATCGGTCAGTACAGGGCGCGCGGCGTCATCATCGACGTCGCCGCCCTCGACGTCATCGACAGCTTCGCCGCCAACACGCTGCGGTCCATCGCCGACATCGCCCGCCTGCGAGGAGCGCACACCGTCATCGTCGGCATCCAGCCCGACGTCGCCTTCGCGATGGTCAGCCTGGGCATGGGTCTCGCGGGGGTCACCACGGCCCTCGACCTCGAGGAGGGCCTCGCCCACCTGGCCGGCATACGAGCCGCCACCCGGAGTGGGCCGAGCGGTGGGTGAGCTCGAGGACCTGACGCGCGACTACCGCGTGGCGTTCCAGCGCTACCTGCCGCAGCGCAGCGAGGCCGCGCTCACGCTCGGCTACGAGCTCGGGAGGTCTGCGGTCGACCGCGGCACCAGCCCGCTCGACCTCGTCGACGTCCACCACGTCGTGCTCTCCGAGGTCCTCGCCGACGTGCGCGAGGACCGGACGCAGGAGGTCGTCGCGGCCGCGGGGGAGTTCCTCCGTGAGGTGCTCGCGACCCTCGACATGGTGCAGCGTGGCATCCGTGCGGAGGACGAGGGCCCCTAGCGCCGGACCGAGCCCGGCCCGTCGTCCGGCACCGGCGGGTCGAGCGGGCGCTCGAAGTCGACGTCGATCTGCTGGTACTGCTTGAACCGGCCGATCCGCGCCTGCTGTGCATAGGCGCGCCGGTCGCCGTCGGTGAGGTCGACGTCATCCGTGAAGGGGGTGAGCAGGGCGCGTGGGTGGAGACGGTTGGCCCGGACGACGTCGGCCTCGGCGAAGAAGACTGCGCCGAACGCCGCGAGGTGCAGGAAGGCGAAGAGTCCGATGACGAGCCCGAAGACGCCGTTGGTCGCAGACGTCGAGCTGATCGCACGCTCGACGAAGCCGACACCGTAGTACTGCAGCCCCTGCCACGTGAGGGCCGCGCCGAGCGCACCGACGGCGACCTGTTTGAGCCCGAGGTCGAGCGCGACGGCGCGGCGCATCCCGAGCCCGAACGCCAGTGCGGTGAAGAGGAACGTCGCCGCGGTGACCGCGACGCGCGTCGTCAGCGGGTACTCGTTGATCGCCCGGGCGCTGATGACGGACACCGCGGTGGTGAGGACGACGAAGAGCAGGATCGTCAGAAGCAGCAGGAAGCTGCGGCCGCGGGCGTGGAAGGGGTTGGGGCGTGAGTTGCGGGGGACGCCCCAGACCGTGTTCATCGCGTACTGGAAGGCCTGCCCGACACCGAGTCCGCCGTAGAGCGCGACGAGGCTGCTGATGACGATGCCGGTCGCGCTGCCGCGCAACGTCTGCGGCTCACCGAGCTGCGCGCCGATGACCGGGATCTCCGACAGGGCCGAGTCGAGCAGCCGCTCCTGGAGGTCGGGATAGCTCGACAGGACGAAGCTGAGGACGGTCGTGAAGATGAGCAGGAGCGGGAAGAACGAGAGGAACGCGTAGTAGGCGATGAGCCCCACGAGGTAGCCGGCCTGGTCGTCGAAGAACTTGTAGACGACCGCGAGCGGGTAGCCCACGAGGGGGTGCTTGCGCTGGAAGCGGTCCAGCGAGTCGACGACGCCCACCGGGGCATTCGACCACACCGCCGGCGGCACGCAGGGACGTCCCGCCGCGGCGGGTGCGCGACGGGGGGACCTCAGCGGCGGCCGGACCTCAGTTCCGGGTCGACCGCTGCTGCGCCTGTGCGAGTCCCGCAGCCGCGACTCCGGCGAGCAGGACGAGGACGGCGCCGACCCGGAGCATCGACGGACGCCCGTGGGTGTCCGCGACGTAGACCGAGAGGATGGCTCCGAAGACGCCGTAGCCGAAGGCGAGCCACAGGACGACAACCGCGGCCCGGGCCATCACGAGGCTGCCCGCGTGGGTCCGAGAGTGATCTGTTCGGTGGTTCATGTCTTTCACGGTGCCACGCGAAACAGCCTCGTCGGCGGTTCGCTGCGGGCCATATCGAATGGCCCAGCCCTTCGCCCCGCAGAGTTGGACAAACCTTGTACATTCACCTGCGGACGGGGCGTCGCGACTGACACGATGACGCCACACCGGACTCCGCAGGGGGCGCAGCAGGGGGATGAGGCCCATGATTCGCATCGTCATCGCCGACGACCAGCCGCTCTACCGACGCGGACTCGAGGTCGCCATCGCTCACGAGCCCGACATCGAGCTCGCCTCCGAGGCGTCGACGGTCTCGGACCTCGTGCGGTCGGTCTTCGACCACCGACCCCACGTGCTCGTCACCGAGGTCACCCTGGCGGGCGAGAGCACGGTCAAGGCGTGCGCCGCCGCTGCCCAGGCTTCCCCGGCGACGAAGCTCGTGCGGCTCACGGACTCTCAGGACCCGGAGGATCTCTTCGAGGCCCTGCGCACCGGTGCCAGCGGCTACCTCCTCAAGTCGATGCGCATCGAGGCGATCATCGACGCCATCCGTCAGGTCGCGGACGGTGCCGTGGTCGTCCCGCCACCAATGTCGACCTGGCTGGTCAACGAGATGTCACGCCTGGGGACCGAGGCGACCCCCACCGAGGAGATGACGCCCTCGGGCCTGTCCCGACGGGAGATGGAGGTGCTGCGCATGGTCGCCAAGGGCCGCAGCAACGCCGTCATCGCGGCAGAGCTCTTCCTCAGCGTCAACACGGTGAAGAACCACGTCCGCAGTGCGGCGCACAAGCTCGGCGCGACCTCGCGGACCGAGGCCGCGGTCAAGGCGGTCCAGCAGGGCCTTCTCGACCTCCACGACGACGGCCGATGACGCGCGGGCCGGCGGCTCGACCCGGCCCGATGTCTCGCGGTCCTGGTCCAACGACGGGACCCGCCCGGCCACGCACCGTGGTGCGGGCCGGACGGGTCCGGGTCAAGTGGAGCTGAGGGGATTCGAACCCCTGGCCTTCTCATTGCGAACGAGACGCGCTACCAACTGCGCCACAGCCCCTTGAGCGGGCATCACGATAACACCGGGTGCGGCCGCGGACGAAACCGGCACGAGCGCGGCATACGCTCACCACCATGCGACTTCGTATGCCGTCCACCAAGGTCGGCCGGGCCGACCCGGCGGACCTGCCGCGCCTCGGCGCCCCGCCTCCGACGACGACCTCGACGACCGCCACGACGACGGCCATGCCGACCGACCCGGTCGACGACGACCCGGCCCACCAGCCGGCCGCGTGGCAGGTCCCGATCGGGGTCAGGACGGCCAGCGAATGGGCGTGGCGGCTGCTCGTCGTCTCGGCCGCCGTGCTCGGCGCGCTCTGGCTCTTCGCCTACCTCTCCGAGGTCACGGTGCCGCTCGTCGTGGCGCTGCTGCTCGCCGCCCTCCTCTACCCGCTCGTCAGGTTCCTCTCCCGCGCCCTGCCCCGCGGCGCGGCCGCCGGTCTCACCGTCGTCGGCACCCTGGCCTTCATCATCGGCATGCTCAGCTTCGTCGGGTCGCAGTTCACCTCGCAGTTCAGCGACATCAGCGACCAGGTCGGCCAAGGCGTCGTCGAGGTGCGCAGCTGGTTCCGGGACACCTTCGGCATCACCGACAACCAGGTCGACGACTGGATCGACCGCGCCCGCGAGCAGCTGAGCTCGAGCAACGGCAACCTCGGCGAGACCGCGGCCCAGGCCGGCCTCACCTTCACCCACCTCGTCGCCGGGTTCTTCATCGCGATGTTCGCGCTCTTCTTCTTCCTCTACGACGGCGAGCGCATCTGGGCCTGGGTGGTCCGGCTCTTCCCGCGCACCTCGCGCGACCGGGTGCACACGTCCGGCGTCATCGCGTGGGGACAGCTCTCCTCCTTCACCCGGGCCACGATCGCCGTCGCCGCCGTCGACGCCCTCGGCATCGGTCTCGTCGCGGCCGTGCTCGGTGTGCCGTTCGCGTCCGGCGTCGCCGTACTCGTCTTCTTCGGCGCCTTCGTGCCGGTCATCGGCGCGGCGATCTCGGGCGCCGTCCCGGTCCTCCTGGCCCTCGTGGCCCTGGGGCCGGTCAAGGCGCTCATCATGCTCGGCGGCGTCATCGCCGTGCAGCAGCTGGAGTCGCACGTGCTCCAGCCGTTCCTCCTCGGCCGCGCCGTGCGCGTCCACCCGCTCGCGGTCATCCTCGGCATCGCCGCGGGCGTCGTCGTCGCGGGCATCATCGGTGCCCTCATCGCCGTCCCGCTCGTCGCGGTGCTCAACGCCGTCGGGCACCACCTCCTCGACCAACGCGAGGTCCCCGAGGACCTCGAGGAGGAGGTCGAGGAGGCCGTCGCCGAGCGTTGACCCTCGACACGACGAAAGGCCCGGTCCCCTCGTGGGGACCGGGCCTTTCGTCGTGTGGTGCGCGGTCAGAGACCGGAGATCCGGCGCTCCGGAAGCATGTCGTATGCCGTCTCCTCGTCCTCCGCGGGCCGCTCCACCTCGGCGGTGGGCAGCGGACGCTCGGGCGCGCGGGCCTTCATCGTGTAGGTCGGCGGCGGCACCGGACGCGGGTCCCACGTGAGCGGGATGTCGTCCTCGTCGACCTCCGGCAGGACCGGGGCGACCTCGGCGGCAGGCTCTGCCCGGACAGGCTCGACAACGGCTGGCTCGGAGACCGGCTCCGCGCTGCGCTCGGTCGCCGTCTCGGCGCCGACGTCGAACGGCGCGGCCTCGGGCGTCACGTCGTCCGCGGCGTCGACCTCGACCGGCGCGGTCTCGGGCGAGTCGTCGATGACGGCGTCGGACTCGACGACGGGCGCCTGACGTCGGGCCGGTGCGGCAGGAGCCGTGGGCGCCTCTGCGGTGCGGGCGGCCACGGGGGTGCTGCGCTGCGTGTCATGGCGAGCCTGCTGCCGCGACTGTCGGCGCAGCTCCTGGCGTGCCCTGATCTCGGACTGCACGCCGGCACGCAGCCACGCGAAGCTGCCGAGCGCCGTGGCGAGCGGAAGGAGGGGGGCCCACGCGACGACCACGCCGAGCAACGCGAGGACGGTGACGACGACGGTGCCGACGAGGCCTGCGACGAGGGCGATCCCGCGCGCGGCCCGGCTCGGGTGCATCGGCACGACCTCGGCCTCCACGAACCGGGGGGACGCGGACGCCGCGGTGGCACCGGCCGGTCGCGGCGAGGCGGTCGGGCGCGTGGCCGGCACCTCGACGCGCGACATCGTGTGCGCCTCGGCTCGCTTGACGGTGACCTGGGGACGCATCGCGCGGGCAGGGCTCACGGCATACGTGCGGGGTGCCTGGCTGCCGGTGTCGACGGAGGGCAGGGGCGAGCGACGCTCGAGGACCCGCATCGTCTCGGAGAAGGCGTCGACCGACCGGATCGTCGCGAGGTGCTCGCGTCGACGGACCCAGTACTGGACGAAGTAGGCAGCCCAGATCCCGATGATGACCAGGAAGATCAGGCTGCTCGGCTGCACGAGCACGACGTTATGCGGGCGAGACCTCAGGCAGTCGGACCCTCGACGGTGTGTCGCCCAAGTGACTGTTGTGACGAGTGGGTCAGACGGTCCCTCACGGTCCTGCCGCCCAGGTCCTCGGTCGTCAGTGCGAACGACCGGTGGTCGCGCCAGTCCCCGTCGATGTGGAGCATCCGGGGCCGCAGGCCCTCGTCGCGGAAGCCGAGCTTGCGGACGACGGCGAGGCTCGCGGCGTTCTCGGGGCGGATGTTGACCTCGACCCGGTGCAGCGCGAGCTCGGCGAAGGCGTGGTCGGCCGCGAGCGCGAGCGCGGTGGGCACGATCCCCCTGCCGGCGACCGCCTGGGCCACCCAGTAGCCGACGGTGCACGAACGGAACGAGCCGAGGACGATGTTGCTCACGTTGACCTGGCCGACGAGCGCGCCCTCGACCTCGATGACGAAGGGCAGCATCCGGCCGGCGAGCGCCTCCTCCTGGTAGAAGTCGACGACGTCAGTGAAGGTCCGCGAGCCGGTCGCCGGCACCGGGGAGGTCGCGTCCCACGGCGCGAGCCAGTGCCGGTTGCGGCCGCGCACCGAGACGTACTCCTCGGAGTCCTCCGGTCGCAGCGGCCGCAGCAGGATCGCAAGCCCGCCGGGTGTCGTGCCCGTGATGACGACCGACCACTCCTCGCGAGCGCGCCCCCACCGCATCAGTGGTCACCCCCCGCGAGTTGACTCAGGGCGTGGCCGAGCACCGGCTCGAGGACGCCGAGGGCGTCGCGGACGCCACCGGTCGAGCCGGGCAGGTTGACGACGAGGGTCCCCCCGGCGACCCCGGCGAGCCCGCGTGAGAGCATCGCGGTGGGGACGCCCGCCGCGACCCCAGCGGCGCGGATCACCTCGGCGATGCCCGGCACCTCGCGGTCGAGCAGCGGCGCGGTTGCCTCAGGGGTCCGGTCGGTCGGACTGATCCCTGTGCCCCCGGTCGTGAGGACGAGGTCGGGGCGGGTCGCGAGTGCGGCGGACAGAGCGCCGGCCACGTCGGTGTCGGCCACGACGGTGGCGTCGTCGACCTCGGCGCCCCAGCCACGCAGCGTCTCGACGAGCAGCGCCCCGCCGCGGTCGGGGTAGACGCCCGCCGCGGCCCGGGTCGAGGCGGTGATGACGACGGCCCGCCGCCCGGCGAGACCGGCCCCGTCACGAGTCTCGGCGCTGCCGGCGCTCCCGGCGCTCCCGGCGCTCACGGCTCGACCCAGTCGCCGGAGCGGCCGCCCGACTTCGCCGTCACCCGGACGTCGGTGATGCGGGCGTGCTTGTCGACCGCCTTGACCATGTCGACGAGGGCGAGCGCGGCGACGCTCACCGCGGTGAGCGCCTCCATCTCGATCCCGGTGCGGTCGGCCGTCCGGACGGTGGCGGAGATGTCGACGCCGTCGTCGGCGACGTCGAGGTCGACCGAAGCGGCGTGGACGGCGACCGGGTGCGCGAGCGGCACGAGCTCGGGCGTGCGTTTGACCGCCTGTATGCCGGCCAGCCGCGCGACCGCGAGCGCGTCACCCTTGGGGACGGTCCCGCCCCGCAGGGCGGCGACGGCGTCGGCGGAGAGGAGGACCCGGCCGCGGGCGCTGGCCTCGCGTGCGGTGACGGCCTTGCCCGACACGTCGACCATGTGCGCCGACCCGTCGGCCCGCACGTGGGTCAGGCCCCTCGGGACCTCCCGGTCGCCCACGTCGCTCGCCACACCGTCAATCCTGCCCCACGAGCGGGAGGAGGTGGACGACGTCCCCCGGCTCGATCGTCGTCGTCGCCGCGTCGACGACCGCGAGGTGGGTCGCGGCGGCCAGCGCACCGAGCATGTGCGAGCCCTGTCCACCGGAGGGACGGGCTCCGTCGGGACCGAGGACGACCCGGGTGAGCTCGACCTTGCCCAGCACCGACGACCACCCCGCGGCGGCGACGGCCGGCACGAGCCGCGGCTCGGGGTCGAGGCCCGCCAGCGCCCGCAGCACCGGAAGGACGAAGACGTGGAACGAGACGAAGGAGCTCACCGGGTTGCCCGGGAGCGTGATGATCGGCGTCCGCCGTGGTCCGACGAGCCCGGCGCCCTGCGGCATCCCGGGACGCATCGCCACCTTGGTGAACTCGACCGTGCCGGTGCGGGACAGGACCTCCTTGACGGTGTCGTAGGCGCCCATCGACACGCCTCCGGTCGTGAGCACGAGGTCGGGCTCGCCCCGACCGAGCTCGAGCAGCGAGGCCAGCGCCTCCCCGTCGTCGCCGACGTGGGCGAACCCGACGAGCTCGGCACCCGCCGCCTCGACGAGCGCCATGAGCATGGGCCGGTTGGAGTCGACGATCTGGCCGTGGTCGAGCGAGGAGCCCGCGAGCACCAGCTCGTCACCGGTGGAGACGACCGACACCCGGGGCCGCGCGGCCACAGACACCTCGGGCACGTTGGCCGCCGCGAGGAGCGCCAGCCTGCCGGGGTTCACCCGGACGCCGGCTCGCAGCACCACGTCTCCGGCTCGGACGTCCTCACCACGACGGCGCAGGTGCCGCCCCGACTCGGCCGCCAGCATCAGGGTCACCCGCTGCACGCCGCCGTCGCTCTCCTCGACCGGTACGACCGCGTCGGCGCCGTCGGGCATCGGGGCGCCCGTCATGATCCGCATCGTCGCGCCGGGACGCAGCGTGTGCCGACGGGTGTCCCCCGCCGCGATGTCGCCGTCCACGTCGAGGACGACCGGCGACCCGGGAGTGGCGCCGGCGACGTCGGCCGAGCGGACGGCATACCCGTCCATGGCGCTGTTGTCGAAGCCAGGGAGGTCCACCGCGGCGACCACGTCGGCCGCGAGCACCCGGCCGAGCGACTCGGACAGCCCCACGATCACGGACGGCAGGGGGGTGACGAGCCCGACGAGCGCCTCGCGGTGCTCCTCGACCGTCCTCACACGTCGCCCTCGAGGCGAGCGCCGTCCTCGATCGTGCGCGGCGAGTCGGCGTGCACGCGCACGTCGCCGACACAGACGACGTCGCGCCCGAAGGTCACGTCCCCGTCGACCACGAGCGAGGACGCCTCGCGGATCGACGGGACGCCGTGCGGGAAGCGGGCCTCGAAGTCCTCGACGAACTTGTAGTCCGAGGAGAGGTCGACGAACGGCTCGTCGTGGTCGATGAGCGACACGACCCGGCTGTCGTCGTCGAGCGCGTAGAGGTCGGAGCGCACGAGGAGCAGCTCGTTCGTCGTCTTGACCGGCCGGAAGCGGTCGCGCGGGACGAAGAGCGCCTGCGACCCCTCGAAGACCTCGACGGCGGTGCCCATCGAGGACTCGATCTGGATGACCGGCGTCGAGTCCTTCTTCGTGGGGTCGACGGTCTTGCGGTTGACGATGATCGGCAGCTCGAGCACTCCGGCGCGCTGCCTCAGCTCCTCGGCGAGGACGTCGAGGTCGACCCAGAGGTTGTTGACGTGGAAGTACTCGTGGCGCTCGTTGTCGGCGAACCACCGCTCTTCGCCGGGCGCCACCTGGGCCGAGTCGCGCAGGACGATCCGGCCGTCGCTGCGGCGCCGGGCGAGGTGGCCGCCCTTGCGGTCGTTGCGCGTCCGCGCGCACACCTCGGCGACGTAGGGGACCTCGTCGCGGGCCATCCACGCAGGGATGCGCGGGTCGAACGTCGCACCGAGGTTGTCGCCGTTGGAGAGGAAGAGGTAGCGGATCCCCCTGTCGCGCAACGTGTCGAGCAGCCCGCTCGACTGGAGCGCGATGTAGACGTCGCCGTGGCCGGGCGGGCACCACTCGAGCTCGGGATCCTCGGGCCACGACACGGGGGTGAGGTCGTCGGCGCGGAGCTTGGGCTCGGCGCTCTGGAGGAACGACAGCGGAAGGCCCTCGACCTCGAGGGCCGGGTAGGCGGCGAGGATCTCGAGCGTCTCGTCCTGCGTCCGGAAGGAGTCCATGAGGACGAGGGGCAGGTCGACGCCGTGGGTGCGGCGCAGCGCGAGGACCTGGCGGGCGATAATGTCGAGGAAGGTGAGGCCGTCGCGCACCTGGAGTGCGGTCTTGGGACCCTGCACCCCCATCGACGTGCCGAGCCCGCCGTTGAGCTTGAGCACCGCCGAGCGGGCCAGCGCCCGTGTCAGCTCGTCGGGGTCGGAGTCGAGCTCCTCGAGCGAGCGCACCGCCCCGAGCGGCTCGATGGCGTCCTCGTGGATGTACCCCGTGGCCTCGGCCTCGAGCAACCCGTAGAAGCGGGTGAAGGCGCCGACCGCCCGCTCGTCGACCCCCCGCTCGCGCATGAGGTCGGTGGCCGCCCGCAGTCCGTCGTCACCCATGTCGGCAACCCTAGGTGAGCGAGCCCCGCTCGTGGTGGGTCGTCCCCGACGGTCACACTGGTGCGATGGTGTCGATACCCGCGGCCGAGGACAAGACCGCCCTGCGCCCGGTGCTGCTCGCGCGGCGGCGCGAGATCGTCGCCGGCCGCGACCGCGAGGCCGACGCGCAGTCGCTGGCGGCGCACGTTCTCGCCCTCGTGGCCGAGCTCGGGCTCGGCCCCGGCGACACCGTGGCCGCCTACGAGTCGATGCGGACCGAGCCACCGCTCGCGGCGAGCATCGACGCCCTGGCGGCGCACGGCATACGGGTCCTCGTGCCGGTCACCCTGCCCGACAACGACCTCGACTGGTGCGACGCCTCCGACCCCGCCCGTATGCCGGCCGGTCCCGACGCGCTGTCGGCCGCCGGTCTCGTGCTCACCCCCGGCCTCTCGGCCGACCGCACGGGCACGCGGCTGGGGCGCGGCGGGGGCAGCTACGACCGAGCGCTCGCGCGCAGGGCCGAAGCGGCGCGGGTCGTCGTCGTGCTCCACCCCGGCGAGGTGTCCGGCGAGCCGCTCCCCCGCGACGACCACGACCTGCCCGTCGACGGAGTGCTCACCGCCGACGGGACCGAGTGGTTCTGAGCTCGCGGGCGAACGCCGGCCCCGGCGTCAGCTGCCCGGGACGAGCGCGAGCTCCTCGTCGGTGGCTTCGCGGACGGCCTTCTCGGTGAAGGGCCACGGCTTCTGGCGCCCCTCGACCCAGTCCTCGGTCTGGTCGTCGTAGTGCCCGTTGAAGACGTGCCCGCTCGCGCCGGTCTGGTTGATCCACGTCGAGCGGTCGAACGACCCGACGTCGACGACCATCCGCATGGAGGGCGCCCACGTCGTCTCGTAGCCGAGGTTGGCGCGCCATCCGTTGGCGTTGACGATCGAGGAGCCGCCGGGCATCTCGAACGTGCCGCGGTTGAAGAGGGCACGGACGACCCCCGGCACACCGTCGCCACCCATGACCTGGTGCGTGAGCTCGAGGGTGTGCAGCGTGCCCCAGCGCCAGTCGTCGACGTCCTTGCCGATCTTGCGGGTCAGCTCGAGGCGGGCCTCGACCTGGGCCTGTCGCAGGATCTCGTCGCGGCTCTCGGTGACGCCGGCCGTCTGTCGGTTGTCCCACCACGCGCTCCTGGGGTTGTCGAGCAGGCGCGTCACGGCGGCCATGTGGCGGCTGTTGCCATCGGCCTGGAGGTCCTCCGGAACCTCGTCGTCGAAGAGCAGGCGGAGGAGGTTGGCCCAGACCGCGTTGTAGTAGGCCGCGGCGGCACCGGCGCGCGAGTCGTCGGCGGGGGTGGTGAAGTCCCAGTCACGCAGCAGGTCCTGCGCCTCGCGGGTGAAGGCGACCTCGGCCTCCGACTCGTCGGGTCCGGCGAGCGGCACGGCGAGCAGCGCCTTGACGAGCACCGGGGCGAACTGGTTGCGCGAGTCCATCTGGATTTGGCCCATCGTCGCCGCCGTGACGGTGCGGCCACCCTGGGTCGCCGACTCGATGCGGTCGCGGATGCGCTGGGCGCGGTAGCCGTAGTCCCACTCGGTCGTGAGGAACGGCGTCGAGCTCGTCGTCACGGCCTGGTTGGCGGTGACGATGAAGCCCTCGTCGGGGTCGAGGGCCGTCGGCATCGACTCGAAGGGGACGTAGCCCTGCCAGTCGTAGGTCTCGTCCCAGCCCGGCGCCGGCCAGTAGCCGGGCGGGGCGCCCTTGAAGGCGGAGACACGGACCGGCACCTGGCCCGGGGCCTGGTAGCCGATGTGACCCTCGACGTCGGCATAGATGAGGTTCTGCGCCGGGACCGCGAAGAGCCGCGCCGCCTGCCGGAACTCGGTGAAGTCCTGGGCGACGTTGAGCGCGAAGATCGCGTCGGCGGTCTTGCCTGGCTGGAGCCCGGTCCACGCCATCGACACGGCGTAGTCCTGCGAGGTCGCCGGCGGCTGCCCCCCGACCTGCGGCACCGGCGAGCGCTCGCCGGCGTCGTCGAGCGCGGGCAGGACGTCGGACATGATCGGGCCGTGCCGGGTGGAGCGCACGGTGATCGTCTCGTCGGGCTGCCCGGCGATCTTGATGACCTCGCGACGGGTCTGCAGCGGCTCCCACGTCCGGCCCCGCTGGACCCGGTCGCCGTCGACGCGCTCGAGGTAGAAGTCGCTCACGTCGGGGTCGAGGTTGGTGAAGCCCCAAGCGATCTTGTCGTTGTGACCGATGACGACCCCGGGCACGCCCGAGAACGAGAAGCCGGCGACGTCGAGCGGGCACTGCTGGGACTTCTCGCGGCAGTGCAGCCCGACCTGGTACCAGATGCCGGGGATGCCCGGTGAGAGGTGCGGGTCGTTGGCGAGCAGCGGCTTGCCTGTGGCCGACCTGTCGGGACCGATGACCCACGAGTTGGACCCGATGTCCTCGCCTCGACCCATGAGGGAGGGGAGGGCCTCGAGCGCGCGGCCCACGGCGGCATACGCCCGCTGGGCCGACGGCGTGCCGAGGGCGTCGGCGGCCTCGCGCGAGGAGGTGCCGGTCGCCGCGGAGCGGAGGGCGGCCGGGACGCTCGACGAGACCTGGCGGCCGGTCTCCCTGGGCTGCCACTGCTCCGCGGACAGGATGGGCGTGTTGGCCGCGTCGTAGGGCGGGAAGAGCTCGGCGATCTGCGCGCCGGTGACACGGGTCGAGAGGCGGGCGCGGGCGAGCTCGTTGGCGTAGTCGCCGCGCAGGTCCCACGCCATCGCCTTGAGCCACGCGATCGAGTCCGCCGGGGTCCACTTCTCGATCCGGTAGTCGGAGACGGTCGTCCCGAGGACGACGTACTCGAGCGAGGCCTGCGACGGCGAGCGGCCGCGCAGGTAGGCGTTGACGCCGTCGGCGTAGGCCTGCAGGGTCGTGCGCGTCTGCGGGTCGAGCGTCGGCAGCTCGGCCTCGGCGGTGCGACGCCAGCCCATCGTCCGCACGACCCGGTCGGTCTCGAGGCCGGCCTCGCCGACGAGCTCGGAGAGCCGCCCGGCGGTGACGTGGCGGCGCAGGTCCATCTCGAAGAAGCGGTCCTGCGCGTGGACGAAGCCCTGGGCCTTGGCGATGTCGGTGAGGCTGTCGCCGTAGATCTGCGGGATGCCGCGGTCGTCGCGCAGCACGTCGACGCGGGCATCGAGCCCGGGAACCCTGATCTCGCCCTCGGTCTGCGGGAAGGACCGTCGCACGAGCGACACACCGACGACGGACAGGACGAGGGCCGCGACGACGACGACGCCGCCGAGGACCAGGAGAGCGCGACGCGCAACGCGGAGAGGACTCACCCTGCGAGACTAGGACAGACATCCGAAGCACTCGCAAGGACGGGCCGTGATCACGACGTTGGGTATGCCGGGTGCAGCCACGTCGTCCCTCGTCGCGCCGTCCAGCGTCGTCACCGCCGAACCGGACAACCTCCACGCGCTCTCGATCGCGCTCCTCATCGGCGCCGCCGTCCTCATCGTCGCCATCGCCGCGGTGAGGCTCTCGACGCGCTCCGGACTGCCCTCGCTGCTCATCTATCTCGGCATCGGCCTGGCCCTCGGCAACCGCGGGCTCGGCATCGACTTCTCCGACGAGGAGCTCACCCAGGTCCTCGGCTACGCCGCGCTCGTCCTCATCCTCACCGAGGGCGGGGTGACGACGAAGTGGGAGTCGATCCGGCCGTCGCTGGCTCCCGCCGCGGCGCTCGCGACCCTCGGCGCCGCCGTCTCGATCGCCGTCGTCGCCGTCGCCGCGCGGGTCGTCCTCGACATGACGTGGACGAGCTCGCTGCTCATCGGCGCCGTCCTCGCCTCGACCGACGCGGCGGCCGTCTTCGCCGTGCTCCGCAAGGTCCCGCTCCCCCGGCACGTCAGCGGCATGCTCGAGGCCGAGTCGGGGTTCAACGACGCCCCCGTCGTCATCATCGTCACCGCGCTCGCGACCGGTTCGGCGGCCGGCACCGGGGTCGAGTCGTGGTGGTCGCTCATCGGGCTCATCACGCTCGAGCTCGTCGTCGGCTCCGCCGTCGGGCTCGCCGTCGGCTGGGCCGGCGGACGGCTCATGGCGCGGGTCGCCGGCGGCTCGTCGGCTCTGTTCGCCATCGGGGTCATGGCGGTGTCGGTGCTGGCGTACGCCGCCGCCGACGTCGTCCACGCGTCCGGGTTCATCGCCTGCTACCTCGCCTCCCTCGTCCTCGGCAACACCGGCCTGCCGCACCGGGCCGCCGTCTCGGGCTTCGCCACGGCGCTGGGCTGGCTCGCCCAGATCGGCCTCTTCGTCATGCTCGGCCTGCTCGCCGACCCGGCGGGCTTCGGTCAGGAGATCGTCCCCGCCGTCGTCCTCGGTCTGGTACTGCTGCTCCTCGCCCGGCCCCTGTCGGTGCTCGCGTCGTGCACGCCCTTCGGGATCCCGTGGCGCACCCAGGCCTTCCTCTCGTGGGCGGGGCTGCGCGGCGCCGTTCCCGTCGTGCTCGCGACCGTGCCGGTGACCGCCGGGACGGCGGGGGTCGACGGGATCTTCAACCTCGTCTTCGTGCTCGTCATCATGTTCACGCTCGTGCAGGCCCCGACCCTGCCGTGGGTCGCCCACCGGCTCGGGCTCGACCGTGCCCACCACACCTTCGACCTGGCGCTCGAGGCCACACCCTTCGACGACATCGGCGCGCACCTGCTCGAGGTGACGGTCGGGCCGTTGTCGCGCCTCGCGGGCGTGCAGGTCTACGAGCTGCGGCTGCCGGCGGGCGCCAACGTGGCCCTCGTCGTGCGTGACGAGTCGTCGTTCGTGCCCAAGGAGACGACGCCGCTGCGCCGCGGCGACCAGCTGCTCGTCGTCACGCCGGCCGCCCTCCGCTCGACCGTCGAGAAGCGGTTGCGGGACGTGAGCCGCCAGGGTCGCCTCGCCGGCTGGTCGACCGCCGACTGACCTCGGCTTGCGTCCGCAACTCTGGTCGCCAGGGCGTCACCTTGCCGGACGCAAGCGGGGACCTCGGCTTGCGTCCGCAACTCTGGTCGCCAGGGCGTCACCTTGCCGGACGCAAGCGGGGACCTCGGCTTGCGTCCGCAACTCTGGTCGCTAGGGCGTCACCTTGCCGGACGCAAGCGGGACCGTATGCCGTCCGCGAGCGGTGGGCGGCCGGCATACCGGAGCATCCCCCGACGTTCCGTATCCTTGAGAACGCTCACCCGCATTGCCCAGGGAGGAACCCCGTGCCCACGTACGCCTACGCGTGCCGCGACTGCGACCACCGCTTCGAGACGGTCCAGTCCTTCAGCGACGACTCGCTCTCGGTCTGCCCCGAGTGCGACGGGTCGCTGCGCAAGGTCTTCAACTCGGTCGGTGTCGTCTTCAAGGGGGGCGGTTTCTACCGCACCGACTCGCGCGCGTCGTCGAGCAGCTCGACGCCCGCGAGCACGTCGTCCGACTCCGGGTCGAGCTCGTCGTCGTCAAGCTCGTCGTCGTCGAGCTCGTCGTCGTCGGACTCGTCCTCGGGCTCGTCCTCGAGCACCACGACCGCCGCCGCCTCGGCCTGACGCCGGGCGTCCCGACCGACCGGGTCACTGGTCCCGGTCGGCCCGCTGACCCTTGCGGTGCGGCTTGCGGTCCGCGCGCTGCGGCCGCCCCGGACGCCCGCGGTCCTCGCGGAGCTCGATGAGCTGACCCGAGATGCGGGTGCCGCGCAGCTTCTCCCACGTGCCCGGCGGCAGGGTCGCCGGCAGCTCGACGAGCGAGTGGTCGGCGCGGATGTCGATCCGGCCGAAGTCCTGGCGGCCGAGCCCTCCCTCGTTGGCGAGCGCGCCGACGATCTGGCGCGGCTCGACGTGCTGTCGACGGCCCACGGCGATCCGGTAGGTCGTCATCGGCCCCGAGGTGCCGCGCTTGGGCCCACGGTCCGGCCTGTCCCCACGGTCTCCCCGCTCGCCGCGGTCGTCGCGGCGCGGGCCCCGGTCGTCACGCTCGCGACGCGGCGGGCGCACGGGTTCGGGGTCGAGCAGCATCGGCTCGTCGCCGCGCAGGACGATGGCGAGGGCGGCGGCCACGTCGCCCTCGGGGACGTCGTGGTTGCGGACGTAGTGCGCGATGACGTCGCGGAAGGCGTCCATGTCACTGGACTGCAGGGCCGTCGTGATCCGGTCGTCGAAGCGGCCGAGGCGAGTGGCGTTGATGTCCTCGACGGACGGCAGCTGCATCTCGGTGAGCGTCGTCTTGGTGGCCTTCTCGATCGCCTTGAGGAGGTACCTCTCCCGGGGCGTGACGAAGGAGATCGCGTCGCCGGTGCGGCCGGCGCGCCCGGTGCGGCCGATGCGGTGGACGTAGGACTCGGTGTCGGTGGGGATGTCGTAGTTGACGACGTGGCTGATCCGCTCGACGTCGAGGCCACGGGCGGCGACGTCGGTGGCCACGAGGATGTCGAGCTTGGCGGCCTTGAGCTGGGCCACGGTCCGCTCGCGCTGCACCTGGGCGACGTCGCCGTTGATGGCGGCGGCGGAGAAACCACGCGCCCGGAGCTTCTCGGCGAGCATCTCGGTCTCGTTCTTGGTGCGGACGAAGACGATCATCCCCTCGAAGTTCTCGACCTCGAGGATGCGGGTGAGGGCGTCGATCTTCTGCGGGTAGGAGCAGAAGAGGTAGCGCTGCGTGATGTTGGGCGCGGTCGTCGTCCTGCGCTCGACGGTGATCTCGAGGGCGTCGGTGAGGTACTTCTTCGAGATGCGCCGGATCTGTGAGGGCATCGTCGCCGAGAAGAGCGCGACGTGCTTGTCCTCGGGGGTGTCGGCGAGGATCGTCTCGACGTCCTCGGCGAAGCCCATCTTGAGCATCTCGTCGGCCTCGTCGAGGACGAGGAAGCGCAGCTCGGAGAGGTCGAGGGTGCCCTTCTCGAGGTGGTCCATGATGCGGCCCGGCGTGCCGACGACGATGTGGACGCCGCGGCGCAGGGCGCTCAGCTGGACGCCGTAGCCCTGCCCGCCGTAGACCGGGAGCACGTGGACGCCGGGCATGCGGGATGCGTACTTCTCGAACGCCTCGCAGACCTGGAGGGCGAGCTCACGGGTGGGGGCGAGGACGAGCGCCTGTGGCGTCTTCTGCTTGAGGTCGAGCCGGCTGAGGATCGGCAGAGCGAAGGCCGCCGTCTTGCCCGTGCCGGTCTGGGCGAGGCCGACGACGTGACGGCCCTCGAGCAGCGCCGGGATCGTCGCCGCCTGGATCGGCGACGGCGTCTCGTAGCCGACGTCCTTGAGCGCCTTGACCACGCGCTCGTCGAGACCGAGGTCGGCGAAGGCCGGCTGCTGCGGCTCGGTGGGCTGCTCCTGCTGCTGCTCGCCGGAGCGGTCCTGCTGCTGCTCGGGCCCTGCCGGCTCCGGCTCCTCGCGGCCCTCGGAGTGGTCGGAGTGGTCGGGCGCCTCGGTCGTGCTGTCGTCGCTCACTGCTCGACCGTAGTGCCGCAGGCACCACGAGGGCGAGTCCCGCCCCGGCCCTTCGGGTGCGTGGGCGCACCCCGTCCACAGGGCACGGGCTCCGCAGCACCTGTCCACAGGTCCGGCAGGTGGCTCCGCGGCGGGTCGGCGGACGCGCCTAGCGTCGTTCGCATGCCCCGGATCCGCCTCCCCTCACCCCGTCGGCCGACCCTGCTCGGGCCCTCCCGTCGGGCGCGGTGGCGTCGACGCGTCCTGCGCCGGGCTGCGGCCGCTGCCAGTGCGGCGGTGGCTGCGCTGCTCCTCGTGGGCGTGGTTCGTCCCCCTCCCCCCGCGACGTCGCAGGTCGTCGTCGCCGCGCACCCGATCGCCGCAGGGACCGTGCTCGCGGAGGACGACCTGCGCGTCGAACGTGTGCCCGGCTCATCCCCTCCGCCCGCGTCCGTGGACGGGTTCGGACCGCTCGTTGGACGCCGGGTCGGCACCCCTGTCACGGCGGGTGAGCTGCTGACGACGACCCGGCTCGTGCCCCGGTCCCCGGCCGACGGGGCGCCGCGCGGCACGGTCGCGGCTCGTCTCCTCGTCGCCGACGGGCGGAGCCTCGACCTCGTCTCGGCGGGCCGGCGCGTGACCGTCTATGCCGACACGGGCGGCCCCGCGCTCGCCCACGACGTGCTCGTCCTGGGCACGGACACGCCCGAACCGATGTCGTTCGCCGGATCGTTTCCGGGCCCGGGCGACGTCGGTGCCGGGATCGTCCTCGCCCTCGAGCCCGCCGAACTGGACCGCATCTTCGCTGGTCAGCGCCCCGAGGGCGGTCCACCCCGTGTCCTCACCGTCGTCACCGGCTGAGGGCCCACCCGTCCGCCGCACGCCTGTCCTGACGCTGCGCCGTGACGACCGACGACCTGACTTGTACCGTGGCATTCGCCTCGGCGCGACGCTCGTCGGGGGGACCTCTCCGACAAGAAAGGCAAGACTTATGAGTGGATTCAAGGACTTCGTCCTGCGGGGCAACGTGGTCGAGCTCGCCGTCGCGGTCGTCATCGCCACGGCCTTCGGCAAGGTCGTCGAGGCCATGGTCAAGATCATCATGCAGATCGTCGGCAAGATCGGTGGCAGCCCCGACTTCTCCGCCTGGGAGCCGGCCGGCCTGTCGATCGGCAACTTCCTCACCGTGCTCATCTCGTTCCTCATCCTCGCGGCCGTCGTCTACTTCTTCGTGGTCAAGCCCTACGCCGCCGCGAAGGCCCGCTTCTTCCCGGACGAGCCGGAGACGGAGACGGTCGACCCCAACACCGAGCTCCTCAAGGAGATTCGCGACAGCCTGCGTGCCCGTCCCAACCTCTGACGACGACGCACCACCTCCGGTCACCCGACCGGGAACCGCCACGGGGCGGGAGACGGCAGCAGCCGACTCCCGCCCCGTGGGACGTTCAGGACCAGTGCGGTGGACGGTTCTCGCGCAGCCACCGGCCGGTGGCGTCGTCGTCCCCACGCTCGCCCCAGCCCTCGTCGGTGTCGTCCTTGGTCTGGTCGACCTTCCCCCGACCGGGCCCTGACCGCCCACCGGTATGCCGTCCGCCCACCGGCGGGGTCGTGCCGGGACTCGTCGTGTCCGCGCCTCCCGACCGGGGCTCGCCGGTCCGTCCCGCCGTCTCGTCACCGCCCTCTGCGTCCGGACCTGGCGCGGACGAGCTCGGCTCCTGCGGGGCGGGGGGTGGCGCGGGTCGGCTCGTCAAGAGCCCTTCGTCCGAGCCGACCCGCTGCGGGGAGCTCGACGCGCGGCGCCGGCGACGGGTCACGGTCCCCCACGCTCGGCGAGGGCCTGGATGCGCGAGACGTCGCGCGCCGGGTCGCGGAAGGCGTCGCGGGTCCAGACACGCACGTGCTTCCAGCCCAGCCGGCCGAGGTGCTCGGCCCGCAGCCGGTCGCGGTCCCGGGCGCTCGTCATGGAGGCGTACTCCGGCCCGTCCGACTCGACGGCGACAAGCAGGCGTCCCCGACGCTGCGGGTCCTCGACGGCGAGGTCGATCGGGTCCGCGGAGGAGCCGTAGCGCTCGTGCACGACGAGCCCGCTCGCGCGCAGCCGACGGGCGAACTCGGCCATGACGACCGACTGCACGGGAGCGCTCGGCGCCACCTCGGCGGGCTCGCCGGTCTCGGCCGCTGCTGTCGACGACGCGGCGTGGGCGAGGAAGTCGCGGAGCATCTGCGCGCCACGGGACTTGAGCCGGGCCGGGTCGAGCTCGTCCGCGCCGATCGAGGAGACGACGGTCATCCGCTTCTTGGCGCGGGTGATCGCGACGTTGAGTCGGCGCTCGCCGCCCTCGTTGTTGAGCGGGCCGAAGCGGTGCAGGACGCGCCCGTGGGGGGTCTTGCCGTAGCCGACCGAGAGGATGATGGCGTCGCGCTCGTCGCCCTGGACCCGCTCGAGGTTCTTGACGAAGAAGCGCTCGTGGACGTCCTCGGTGAAGAAGGCCGCCGTCTGCGGGTCGAGCCCCTGGAGCGCCCGTCGGAGGGCGTCGTCGAGGCGCTGGGCGTGGCCGAGGCCGAGCGCGATGACCCCGAGGCTCTCGCCGGGGCGCGTCCTCGCGTGCTCGAGCACGAGCTCGACGACCCGCTCCACCTCGGCCTGCGTGGTCTCGACGCTGGCCTCGCCCTCAGCGAGCACCCCGACGCCGTCGACGAGCTCGTGTCGCAGCACCGGCGCCGACCCCGTCCCGGGGAAGGTGACGAGCGACCCGTCGTAGACCTGCTCGTTGGCGAAGGAGATGAGCCGCTCGTCCTGCGAGCGGTAGTGCCACGACAGACGGCGGCTGGGCAAGGTCGCGGCGAGGACGTCGAGGATCGACTCGACGCCCTCGCTCAGTGCGTCGTCGGGGCTCGCCTCGTCGCCCTCGGACACGGTCGTGAAGAACGTCGTCGGCGGCAGCTGGTGGGCGTCCCCCGCCAGGACGACCTGGCGGGCGCGCGAGATCGCCGACACTGCCTCGGCCGGCGGGATCTGCGAGGCCTCGTCGAAGACGACGACGTCGAACGTCACCCCGGGCGGCAGGACCGACGCGACGACGAGCGGGCTCATGACCCAGCACGGGCGGACCGCGGTGAGCAGCTCGCCCGCCACCGGGAGGAGGTCGCGCAGCGGACGGTGACGTCTCGACTTCGCCCCCTCGGCCCGGACGAGGCTCTCGAGCTCCGGGGAGTCGCCGAGGACGCGGTCGACGTTGGCGCGCACGGCGGCGCGCACGCGCGAGGCGTTCTGCCGCAGCACCTCGCGGTCGGCACCGGCGAACTCGCTCACGGTCCGCCGCAGGTCCTCGCCGTCGTGGGCGCCGACCCGGGAGTCGCGCAGCGCGATGTCGTCGAGCACGGAGCTCCACCAGACGAAGTCCGCCTCCGCTGCGACGTCGTCGGCCTTGACCCGGCGGGCGGCGAGGTCGTCGAGCAGGGCCCCGAGGCCGGCCTCGCGCATCGACTCGACGGGCCCGAGGATCGAGGGGACGACAGCCAGCCGGTCAGGGGCGTCGGCAAGTGCCTGAAGCCGCGCGCTCAGCTCCTCGCGCGGCACGTCGAGCAGCGACGGCGCGTCCGCGGCCCGTGGCACGCGCTCGCCGAGCCATTCGAGGTCGGCCGCGAGGACGGCATACGCCTCGAGGGCGCGGTCGAGGTCCGCCGGCATCTCGGGACGGCCCCCGGCGCCGGCCATCTCCTTCCACGCGCTGCGCTGGTCGCTCGCGGCAAGCAGCGCAGCGTGCAGGTCGGCCGGCGGGCGGCCGGGGCGGACGTAGCGGCGGGCCTGGCGGCGCAGGCCGCGCCGTTCCCACCAGCCGAGGTCCGACCCGACGGAGGCGCGGTAGTCGGACGTGCCGGTCGCGGCGACGAACTCGCCGAGGGGCACGTCGAAGACCTCGGGCCGGAAGGTCTCGAGGGTGTCGCGCACCTGCGCGACGGTGTCGAGGATCCGGCCCCAGTCGCGCACGGTGCGCGAGTCGGGCAGGCGCAGCCCGGTGAAGACGTCGGCGAGGGTCCGCCCAACGCCGGGGAGGCCGTCGCCGGCCCAGCGCTCGACGAGCTCGCGGGCACGGACAGCCTCGTCGGCGGTGCGGATGGCGGCGCCGTACCACGGGTCGGCCCCGGGCTCGGTGCGCCAAGCGCCCAGCGACGCCACGCGGGTCAGCTCACGGGTGAGCACCTCGTAGCGGTCGCGGGGCAGCGCCTGGAGCGCCTCGCCGCGGATCCGGACACGGGAGTGCGGCGGGCGCGGGGCCGAGCCGAGGGCACTGATCGCCTCCTGCACGTCGTGGACCGAGACGCCCCAGGGGTGGCGCGGCTCGTGCATCGCGTCGCGGTGGTCGCGCAGCGTCGCGGCGGCGGTGCGCAGCCGGTCGACGTCGCGGCTGGGCGGGTCGGCCGGCTTCGCGGAGCGGCCGGGCAACGCCTCGGCCAGCTCGGTGGCGATCCGGCGCCGGCCGCGGGCGCCGTCGTGGAGGTCGAGGACGAGGTCGCCGAGGCCGACGCGGTCGAGGCGGCCGACGACGGCATCGATCGCCGCGCGCTTCTCGGCCACGAAGAGGATGCGCTTGCCGTCGGCGGCGAGCGCAGCGACGAGGTTGGCGATCGTCTGCGACTTGCCGGTGCCGGGCGGCCCGTGGATGACGAGGTGCGCGCCGGACCGGGCGGCGTCGATGGCCTCCTGCTGGGAGGAGTCGGCGTCGAGGATGAGCAGTCCGCTCGCCGGGTCGGGGACGACATCGGCGGCGCGGCTCGGCAGCTCGTGCCGGACCGAGCGCATCGCCGTCGGGTCGCCGGCGATGGCCGCGATGACGTCGTGGTCGGCGAGCGCATCGCCCTGCGCGGCGAGGTCGGCGACCATGGGCAGCTTGGCATAGGAGAACGTCCCGAGGACGAGCCGCGGCGCCACCTCGAAAGCCGGCACCGACGAGCAGGTCTCGGTCAGCGCCTCGAAGGCCGGATAGGGGTCGAAGCCCCCGGGGGGGTGGGCCAGGGCCTCGAGCCGGTCGGTGTCGAGCGTGATGCCCTGCTCCGACGCGAGGTAGTGCTCGAGCACCGGGTTGAGCTCGATCTCGTCGCCGAGGTCGAGCTCGTAGTCGTCGTGCTGCGGCGTCGTCGGGCGCAGGGTGCAGCTGCGCAGCAGCACCGGCGCGGCGGGCTCTCGCCCGGCAGCGGCGCCCGCCCGCCCGAGGCTCCACGTCGCCATCCCGATCGCGACGAAGCCGGTGTCGATGCCCCGCTCCTCACGCAGCTCGCGGGCCTTGCCTGCGATGGTGCGCGCACGGCGGCGGGCCTCGTCGAAGGCGGCCGGCTCGCGCACGAGGTCGCTGAGCCGCGTGGGCCGGCCGGCGAGCAGCATCGCCACCCCACCGGGGTGCGCCGTCGTGAGGTCGAGGGTGCCGGAAGGGAGGTCGCGGTACCACAGCAGGGTGTTGCGGCCCCCGAGGTCGACGAGGTGCCGGGTCCAGCCCTTGACGGCGTGGCGGACCTTCTCGGTCCGCGAGTCGATCTCTGACTGCGGTCCCGATTCGCTCACCGCAGCAGGCTAACAACGACCCGCCCGTATGCCGGGTGCGCCACTCTCCGCGAGGCAGCCCGTGCTCGCCCACCGTCGTGGGCGTCTCGCGGATCGGGAAGGATGACGCCCATGAGCCCGGATGCAGCGCCGCAGCCCGCCCCCGCCTCCACCGACCTCGTGCAGGTCGTCCGGCACGAGGCCGGGGTGGTAGAGCTCGTGCTCAACCGGCCCGAGGCGATGAACGCGGTCTCGACGGCGATGGCCGCGGCCCTCACCGGGGCCGCCTCCGGCGTCGCGGCCGACGACACGGCCCGCGCGGTCGTCGTCACCTCCTCCCACCCCAAGGCCTTCTGCGTCGGCGCGGACCTCAAGGAGCGCAACGCCCTCACCGACGACGAGCTGCGCGCGCAGCGGCCCGGCAACCGGACGGCATACCGGAGTGTCCTCGACCTGCCGGTCCCCGTCATCGCGGCCGTCGACGGCTACGCGCTCGGGGGCGGCTGCGAGATCGCGCTCTCTTGCGACCTCATCGTCGCCTCGCCGGGGGCGACGTTCGCCCTGCCCGAGGTGTCTGTCGGTGTCATCCCCGGCGGCGGCGGCACCCAGCTGCTCACCCGCCGGGTCGGGTGGTCGCGCGCCGCAGACCTCATCTTCACGGCCCGCCGCGTCGGCGGCGAGGAGGCGCTGGCCCTCGGGTTCGTCGACCGGGTCGTCGACGACCCTCGCGCCGCGGCCCTCGAGCTCGCGAACCGGATCGCCGCGCACTCCCCCGTCGGCGTCCGCAACGCGAAGGCCGCCATGCGCGGGGGCATGGACGTGTCGCTGGCCGAGGGCCTCGACATCGAGGACGCGCGGTGGCACGACACGGCGTTCAGCGCAGACAGGGCCGAGGGCGTGGCGGCGTTCGCCGAGAAGCGCACGCCGAGCTGGCCCGGGCTCAGCGGGCGCTGACCGCCTCCCGGTCGCGCAGCAGGAGCGCCGCCGCCCCGATCGAGACCGCGATGACGAGGGCACCGAGCGCGAGCGCCGAGAAGCTCGCCCGGTCGACGACGACGCCGGCGAGCGCACCGCCCAGGCCCGCCGACAGGCCCATGACGAGGTCGCTCGCCCCCTGCGCGCCGGGCCGCTCGTCGGTCGGCACCGCGGCCGTGAGCAGGGTCGAGCCCGACACGAGCGTGCACGACCAGCCGAGACCGAGCAGGAAGAGCCCCGCGAGCAGCCGGTTCGAGGAACCCATCGGCGCCGACGACGCGAGCAGCGTCGCGACGACGAGGATGCCGGACCCGACCATGGCGACCGTGCGCCCGCCGAGGCGGTCGACGGCCATGCCGGTGACCGGCGAGAAGGCGAACATGCCGAGGATGTGCATGCTGATGACGAAGCCAATGACCGTGAGCTCGGCGTGCCCGTGTCGCATGTGCAACGGCGTCATGACCATGACGCTCACCATCGTCATGTGGCCCAGGGCGAGGGTGAGGACGCCGAGCAGGGCCTGCGGACGTGCGGCCATGACGCGCAGCCCGCGCGTGATGGAGCCGTGCGTCCGGCCGGCGGCGTGCGGGTCGAGGTCCACCGCACGGCGGCGGGCCTCGACGAGCGGGTCCGGCCGCAGCCGCCACATGAGGACCGCGACCGCGAGAGTGAGCCCGACGAGCGAGAAGACGAACGGACCGGTGAGCCGCGGGATGCCGAGCAACCGTGACACCGGCTCGCTCGGCCCGACGAGGTTGGGGCCGAGGACGCTGCCGATCGTCGTCGCCCACACGACGAGGCTGAGGTCACGCCCACGGTGGGCCGGCTGCGCGAGGTCGGCCGCGGCATACCTCGCCTGGTTGTTCGACGCGGTCGAGCCACCGAAGAGCAGGCTCGCGACGAGCAGCAGCGCGAAGCTGCCGACGATGCCCGAGAGGATGAGGCCGAGGGCGCCGACGAAGGACAGGACGTAGCCGAGCGCGAGCCCGGGCCGGCGACCGCGGGCCGCGCTGACCCGGGCCATCGGGACCGCGATGAGGGCGGAGCCGAGAACTTGGAAGGTCGACCCCAGACCGGCATACGTGGGCGAGCCGGACACCTCCTCGGCGAGAAGCGCCCCGACGGCGACCCCGCTCGCGAGCGAGATGCCACCGAGGACCTGCGACATCGAGAGGGTCGCGACGGTCCGCCGCTGCACCGGGTCGTCGTGGGTGGTCCCCTCGAGCGGTGCGGCATCGGTCACCCGCCCGAGTATGCCGTCCCACCCGTCCCGACTTTCCCGCCCGAAGTGGGTTGAGCGCACTTCGGAGCGGAACGGTCCCGCTGTCCAGTGCACCTTTCCCACCCGATGTCGCGCGCGTGCGATCGACCTTGCGGCGTCAACTAGGCTGGTCCGCGGCCTCCGGGCCCTCCCCGCCTCCGTAGCTCAGGGGAAGAGCACTTCTCTCCTAAAGAAGGTGTCGCAGGTTCGAATCCTGCCGGGGGCACCCTGTCTGACCTGCGGAAACGCGACCGGCGGTCGGTCCGACCCGCCGCCGAAGGGCCGAAATGGGCACCAAATGGGCACATCTCAGATCTGCCGCGCCGCTTCGCCGGCCGTGTCGCGGCCGTCGAGCGCGGACGGGACGGCACCGACCCTCCCTGTCCGATGGCATCATCGGACTCGTGGAAGCAGGAGCACGAGACCCTTCGGTCGAGGAGGTCATGCGTCTCGCGCGGGCCCTGAACACGCCTGTGGGGACACAGCCGACACTGCGCGAGATCGTCACCCAGTCCGTGCGAGTGGTGCCCAGCGACTGGGCTGCCGCGTTGGTCGCCGGTCGGATCACCAGTCGTCAGGCTCAGCTGGCGGCGACCACCGACGAAGCCCTCACCGACGTCGTTGCTCGCATCGCCGGAGCGGCCGGGACCAGCCCCGGCTGGGCGGCCTTCGAGCAGGGACGCACATGCCTCGTGCCGGACCTAGCGGCCGAAAAGCGTTACCGCTCATATCCGGAGCAGATCCTCGCAAACACGCCGATCAGGTGCGTCCTGTCCGTTCCGCTGATCGGAGACGGCAAGGTTGTCGGGGTCCTCACCAACTACTCGCGCACGACTGGGGCATTTGGACCCTCCGAAGTCGAACGAGCGGAGCTGCTCGCAGAGGTTGCCGGCATTGCCCTCACCAGCGCGACCGCCGAGGATCACTCCCTCAACCTCACCAAGGCCCTTGAGAGCAACCGCACCATCGGCGCCGCCATCGGCATCCTGGTCGAACGCTACCGGCTGAGTGGCAACCTCGCCTTCGACGTCCTGCGCGCGTGCAGCCAGGACCACAACCGCAAGCTTGTCGATGTGGCCGAGGCGTTCGTCACGACAGGTCTGCTTCCGAACGAGAAGCGGTATGTGCACCAAATGGAGGGCACGGAAGGCAGACGCCGAAACGTCCTTCCATAGCAATGACCCCCGTCCGCGCGGACAGGGGCCACTGCTCGGCTGGTCGACGCTCACGAGGTCGGCGACCCTCCGATGTGAAATCAGCGGTCGCGGTCGGACTGCTCCACACCGTCGGTCTCGATGTGCTCCTTGCGGACCTCGCCCGAGACCTGCTCCTGCTCGGTGACCTGCTCCTTCTCGAGCCGGACCCGCTCGACCGGCACGGCCTCGGTGGCAACGACCGGCCTCTCCTCGTGGAGGGTGACCTCGTGCTCCTCCTCGGAGATGTCGGGTCCGGACATCGCCTCGTCGCGGTTGGCCTCGGTGATCGGCTCGCGCTCGACGCGCACCTCCTCCCGGGTGACCGGGACGGTGACCTGCTGCTCCTCGGTGGTGACGTACTTCCGCAGTCGCGCCCGACCGGCCTCGCGACGTTCGTTGCCGTCCTTGAGCTGCGGATACGTCAACGGTCGCGAGGACATGCTCGACGCTGTCGTCGACCGGCTCGTCAATGAGTTGAGCGTCGGCCCGGGCGAGCAGATGCGTCCGACGGACGGGTGGCAGGCCTTGCTGCAGTGGATGGCACACGAGGTGCGCAACCTGGCACGCGACCACCCCACGCTTTCCCGCGCACCGCACAGGCACCCACGGCGCCGTGGCTCAGGCCGCCGCTTCGCAGCCTGCGCGTCGTGCAGCAAATCCTCGACGGACTCACTTCTCGTGGCTTCAGTGGCGACCTGGGTGACTTCCCAGCCGTCATGCGTCTTCGGTCGAAGCTCTCCGAGGACCACACGGAGGCCGAGTTCCGAGGCCGCCCTCGAGACGCTGGAGCGCATGGACCAGAGCCTGAGTCAGTGACATAGCCGGCCGGATCCTCGACAAGCTCCATCATTGCCACGCCGCATTGACCGGCCCCGAAAAGATGCCCGTCAGCAGAGAGGCTCTGGGCGCTGGATCGGGGTGGTGAGCGCACGCATCACCAAACGGCTACCCGTCACGTGGGAACGACGCCCACACGTGCTTGTAACCGCGTGTGTCGATGATTTGGCCCCACTCTTGGCTGAGCAGTTCCACGATCACCATGCCTCGCCCACTCGTGTCCAGCACACCAGGGCTGCGGAGAACGACTGCCGAGGTCGAAGCGTCTTGGATCTCCAAGAGGACTGTCGCGCTGCTGCTCGAAAGGGTCACCACGAACGGTGTTCGCGCGTGCAACACCGCGTTCGTCGCCAGCTCGCTCACGACCAGACGCATGTCATCGATCAGATGGGGCAGGTGGTGTGCAAGCAGGTGTATACGGACGAAGTCGCGTGCGAGCCCAGCGCTTCGCGGCTCGCCCGCGAGGAGTGCTTCGTGCGACCACTCGGTCATCGAGGACATCAAGGCTCCCTCCGAGCCGATCGGTGGGCCCAGACAACGCGGGTCGGGCACCTGCCGCGGCACTTCTTGGCAGTCCACGCCTTCGCTTCGTCAGATGGAGGCGCCGGAACAGTGAGCATCCGCCTTCCACGCTCGAACGGCGCAACTCCTAGACGGGCGACAGCTGGCCAGAATTCGTCAGCACACATGGGCCTGTGATCGATCAAGCGCTGCGTCCTTGCCGAACTGATCTGATCGCGCCCAACGTACGTCGCACCGAGCAGACAGCATCGAACTCGAGGGGTGTCCGGGCGGATGTGCCGACCCACCCTCTGATGACCACGAAGTAACTGCACCCTAGGCACTTCAGAGACTAGGCAGGCGTGCTCGCGAGGTCCACACTCAAGGGGAGGGCACGAGTCGCCGGCTGCGCCGGGAATACCCGGTGGAGGCTCAAACCCGGAAGGGGCGTCTCGCCGTCCGGGTACAAGGAACCGGACGGCGGAGCGCCCCCGCCGTCTGGGGTGTGCCGGAGCGGCATTGGCTGGGGCGGGCTTCACCGCTTCACCCTCCGGCCGTTGACGTTCACCGTTTGCACGCGTGCCAGCTCAGCGAGCCTGCTCCATGAAGTACTCACTCGAGTCCAGCTGCTCCCGTCGGTCTTGGGGCATTGCATTCGATCGTGCCATCTGGTGGACCGATGGCGTGATGCACAGCTGGCCCCACGATGGATAGGGACGGTTTTCTTGGGGGTGGGCTTGCGCAAGAATGACAGCACCGTCCTTTCGCACCCGCGGTGATGGGTTCACGGGTAGCCACGGACCTTCCCCGCGTCGAGGCGGCGCGAGGCAGGGGACCGCGCCTCGCCGAAGCCGGCCACGTGGCCAACATCCGTTGCCCACTGCGCCATCGCCCATGCGCGAAGACGATCGGTATGCAGAGGCGATGAGCCGGACGTGCATGGTTCCGCGCGACACATGGCGTCCTTGGGTCCGAAGAGATCGTCGAGATGCTCCCCGAACGACCCTCCCGGCCCGGAGGCCGGGAAGGGCGTTGCGATCCCACGCTGTTGGAGACGTGGGGTCTGTACCCGTCGGAGCGGTCCCGAACCATCTCGCAGCCCCAGTTCAATCGCATTCCCGACTGGCCTCACGCTCACGCCCGCAAAGTACACGTGTCCTCCTAGCCCAAAGGCGTTAGCTTTCCGTCGTAGCCCGCATGACGGCACGCTGTCCCAGGACGCCAACGTGCATCTGGCCGATGTGGCTTTGGCCCCCCGGCATACACGTCACGACGCAAGGGCGACCTCGGCCCCCACCTGATCGCTGGTGGCAGAGCTTCTCCCCGGCCGTGTCGAGCACCCATGGTTTCCCGCACGAACGGTTCGTGGCCACACGCTCGGACACCGCGGGGGGGTCCCTTCGAGCAGGTGCAGAGCTCCGAATCGTGCCGGCGGCACCTCATCACGCCGGACAGCCAGCGGGTACGTTTGCACCCGGGCCGTCGGGGTACCCCGCGTGCACCGGGTCCGCGACCACCGCGACCCTTCCCGCGAACTCGAGGAGTGCCATGTCCCAGGACGCCATCGTCATGCTCAAGGACGACCACAAGCAGATCAAGGCCTGCTTCCGCGAGTTCCAGAAGTCGACGACGACCGACGCTCGCAAGGGCAAGCTCGTCGAGCAGATGATCGAGCTCCTCACCGTCCACACCTACGTCGAGAACGAGGTGATGTACCCGCGGGTGCGCGAGCTCATGCCCGACCTCGAGGACGACGTGCTCGAGTCCTACGAGGAGCACCACGTCGCCGACGTCCTCGTCATGGAGCTGCTGCCGATGTCGCCCGGCGACGAGCGCTTCGAGGCCAAGACCACCGTTCTCATCGAGAACGTCACCCACCACATCGACGAGGAGGAGAGCGAGTGGTTCCCCAAGGTGCGCGAGGGGCTCTCGCGCACCCAGCTCCGCGAGATCGGTGCGGAGATCGCCGAGGCGCGCGAGCGGGCGCCTCGTCGTCCGGAGCAGCCGAGCGCCCTCAAGAAGACGATCGACGCGGTCGTGAGCTGACGGCCCCGGCCCCCACCACGCGGCCGCGAGCCCCGGCGCTCAGCGCCGGGGCTCGGCAGGCTGGTGCTCCTCGAGGGCACGGTCGATGAGGGCCAGGTAGTCCCGCACCGACGCCGGCCCACCCAGCCCGAACCGGTGGTCGACGACGAGGTGCGGCGTCCCCTCGATCCCGAGAGAGCGAGCCGTCTGCTCGTCCGACACGAGGTCCGCCGCGTGGTCCGAGGACGCCAGCACGGCGGCCACCCGGCGCTCGTCCAGCCCCGCCTCGGCCGCCAACCGCTGGAGCGCGAGCGGGTCCGCCACGTCCACACCTTCGGTGAACACCGCGGCATACAGCCTCTCGAGCATCGCGCCCTGCAGCGGTGGGCCACCCAGCTCGAGCGCCAGGGCGACGAGCCGGTGCGCGTCGGCCGGGTCCGCCTCGGGCGCCGAGGTCAGGGTGACGTCGATGCCGTCGGGGCGCCCCGCGATCGACGCCTCTTCGAGCGTCGCGTCCGTGACAGGTGGGCCGGCGAGGACGTGGTGCACGACGACGACGTCCATCGGGTGCGTGGACGCGGACACCGCCGCCTCGACGCGTCGCTTGGCGACGTGGGACCACGGGTCCCGCACGTCACCCCAGAGGTCCAGGACGAGCTCGGCCATGCCCCCACCCAAGCACACGAACGCCGAACGCCCCCGGCCCGTGGTGGGCTTGGGGGCGTCCGGACGGCGTATGCCGTGTGGTTGCGACGCTCAGTAGCGCCGGAACTCCGTCGGCGTGCCGAACATGTTGCGCTCGCTCGTCGACTTCCCGGTGCGCGGGGAGTCGATCATCATGTCGCCGCCGGTGTAGATGCCGACGTGCCAGGCGGGGCTGCCGTAGAACACGAGGTCGCCCGGCTGCGGGTTGCTCACGCGGGTGCCCTCACGCTGCTGAGCGGACGCCGTGCGCGGGAGCGAGATGCCGGCCTTGCGGAAGACGTACTGGGTGAAGCCCGAGCAGTCGAAGCCCGACGGGTCGTCGCCGCCGTAGACGTAGGCGATCCCGAGGAGGGTGCGCGCGATGTTGACGACCTGGCTCGAGGACTGCTTGGCAGAGGTCGAGATCGCGGTGCGCGTCGTGGTGCGGCTGGCCTTGGCGGACGAGCGCTCGGAGGACGAACGCTCGGCGGCGACCACGAGAGCGCCCTCACGGGTGCTCGAGACGACCGGCTTCGGCTTCGGCTTGGGCTTCGGCTTGGCCACGGCGGTGACGCCGGTGACGCCGACGGCGACACCCTTGACGGGGGTCGAGACGGCAGGGGCGGAGATCGCAGGAGCGGCGACGGCGGCCGGGGTGACCGGCGCGGAGGACTCGACGTCCTTCGTGAGGGTCCTGGCCGTCTCGGGCGCGGCCGAGGCCGGGAGCGCGAACGCGGCGACGAGGCCACCGGAGGCTGCGAGGACCGCGGATGCCTTGGCGCCGGTCGCGCCTGCGCGCGATGCGATCGTGGACAGTTCGGCGACAGGGTTGTGCCGCCCGGGCGCGCGGTGACGCCCAGAGGTGGAGTGAGCCACAGTGAAACCTCTCGATGCCTACGGGGTGAGCTGTCGGGTTCGGACGAAAGGTTCTGCCCGGCCAGCCGGAGCTGGCTTCACCCCAAGGGCCGGTCCGGAGACCGACCCACAAGTGGGTCCCCCGCTCCTGCCAAGCGGTTTGTTGTGCAGTCGGTGACGGTGGCAGGACTCGACAGTCCGTCATGACAGCCCACCCCAGGGGAGGACGGGCCGGAGCCACCGTACCCGACCCTCTGGGCAAAGTCACGTTTGGGTCACGGGCCGTCGTCGCAGGGGACATCCCGGGCCGGCGGAGGCCCGACAATCGCGGAGGGCGGGCACGGCCTCGTCGGCCGCACCCGCCCTCGGCGGTGTCGGTCGAGGGTCACTCCACGGAGATGTGCACGTGGTCGTAGTGGTTGGCCGTGACCGAGCCACGGTCCTCCATGGCGCGCCAGCCGGAGGAGCCGGCCATCCAGATGCGCTGCTTCCAAATGACGTAGGTGATGTTGTAGCGGTTCATGTTGTCGATGGCCCAGGCGGCCACGGAGTCACCGCGGGAGCCGGTCACCATGACGTCGACGGCCTTGCCCGCACCGTGGTCGCCCGCGCCGGCGCGGAAGCCACCGATGTTGGTGATGCCGAAGTTCGAGCGGACGGCCGAGCACACCTTGGAGGCGTTGTCGCCGAGGCCCTTGCTGTCGCACCAGCTGTAGAAGGCCATCGAGACGGCGCCGCCTCCGGATCCCGAGCTCGTCGACGTCGCCCGGCGCGAGCTCGACGACTCGACCCTCTCCGGCGACTTCGAGACGGCCTTCGTCGGGGTGGGCGTCGGGGTCGGCTTGGCGACTGCGGTCACGCCCGCCGGGCCGGCCGAGACCGCGGCGCCCTGCCCGGCAGCTGGGGCCGTGAGGGCTGCGCGTGAGCCGGCGACCGACGTCCGGGCGCTGCTGCGCGAGGTCGTTCCCTCGGCAGCCGCGGCGCGGTCACGCGCCACGAGGGCGTTCGTCTGCGAGCCGAGCTCGATCTGGCCGGGGTCGGCCTGGACCGGGATCGCGACGGCTGCGGCGACGCTCGTGGCGAGGCCGAGGCCGACGAGGCCCTTGACGAGGGTCGGGCGGGACAGGGAGGAGAACGCTGCGGTCAGGTCGGGCAGACGATGGCGCGTCTGCGCGCGGCGCCGACCGGCGCGCGTGTCAGGGAAGAGCACGAAAGAGAACCTCTCGGTGGATCAGGGGTGGACCCACCGTAGCGGCGCCGGGACCCGAAGTCACATTCCGGTAACGGCCCGCGTCGGGACCAGCCCCGGAGACGCCGCGTCGGCCCGCATCGTCGCGCGCGGGTCCCCGCACGGTGAGGAAGCCGCGCCGAGCACGTCCCGCACCTCAGGTGTGACGTGCCGCACGTGCGACGAACACGTGCGTCGCGATGTCGTCGGGCAGGGAGACCCCGGTCGTCTCGTCGGAGCCCTCGAGGGCCGCGATGACGCGGCCGTTCTCGCGTCGGACGGTGGCCAGCTGGCCCGGCAGCAGGCCGGCCGCGGTGAGCAGCCCGAGAGCCTCGTGGTCGTTCTGGGCGGGTTCGCCGATGCGACGCACCGTCACCGTGACGGGAGCGGTGTCGGCCACCTCGGACAGCGTCGACAGGCCCATGCGGAAGTCCTCCGCGAGCGCCTCCCCGAACTCCTCGAGCCCCGGGATCGGGTTGCCGTAGGGCGACTCGGCATGGTCCGCGAGCAGCGCCAGGATCTTGCGCTCGACCCGGTCGGACATGACGTGCTCCCACCGGCACGCCTCGTCGTGGACGTACTCCCACTCGAGGCCGATGACGTCGACGAGAAGCCGCTCGGCGATGCGGTGCTTGCGCATGACCCGCGTCGCGAGACGACGGCCCTCCTCGGACAGCTCGATGTGGCGGTCCCCGGCGACCGACAGCAGGCCGTCGCGCTCCATGCGGGCGACCGTCTGCGACACGGTCGGGCCGGAGTGGCCGAGGCGCTCGGCGATGCGGGCTCGCAGGGGGGTGATGCCCTCCTCCTCGAGCTCGAAGACGGTGCGGAGGTACATCTCCGTGGTGTCGATGAGGTCGGTCACCGCCACATTCTCGCATTCACCGCGCGGGGGTCCGGACGCCTCCACCGCGAGGGTCGTATGCCGGCAGCCACCGTCCCAGCATCGGCGCAGCGCCCAGCACGACGACTCCGAGGACGACGCACGCGGGGCCGAGACCGGCGAGCACCGTGACCCCGCTGACGAGCAGGGGTGCGCCGTTCTGGCCGAGCAGCGAGAGGAACCGCCAGGCGGAGAGGAACTGGGCCCGCCCCGCGACCGGCGCCACGTCCGCCCCGAGCGTCTGGACGATGCCGGACCCCAGCCCGTTGCCGACACCCATGAGCGTCGAGACCGCGGCAACGGTCGCGAACCCGTGGGCGAGCGGCAGCAGCACCATGCCGAGCCCGAGGACGAGCAGGAACGGCACGGCGACCCACGCCCGGCCGAACCGGTCCATGACGGAGCCGGCGGGATAGAAGAGGAGCACCTCGGCCGCCCCGGCGATGCCGAAGACGAGGGCGACCTGGCTGTCGGTGATGCCGACCGACTCGGCCCAGAGCGGCACGATGACGAACCGCCCCTGGCGCGCGGCACCGATGACGACGACCCCGAGCCCGATCGTCATGAGGACCTGCCGGTGGCTGCGCACGACGTCGCGCAGCCCGACCCGGCCGGGTGCGGCCGAGCGACCTGGTCCTGATGGAGCCGGCCCCGACCGACCCTGCTCCACGTGCCCCTCCTCGCCGAGCGACCCGCGCAGCCCCCTCCAGGCCCACACCGCGGCGAGGAGACCGGCGACGACCGCGACGGCATACGCGGCTCTCGTGCCCCACACCGCGATGATCGGTGCCGAGACGAAGGGCCCGACGAAGAGGCCGACGCGCTGGACTCCGCCCATCGTCGACATCGCCCGCGCCCGGATCCGCACCGGCGCGCGCGCGGTGAGCCACGACTGCCGGGCGAGGAGGAAGACCGACCCGGTCGTGCCCATGAGCCCGATGGCGATGCCGAGGGTCCAGAGGTTCTGCGCACACACTGCGAGCAGCGCCCCCAGGGCGTCGACGACAGCGGCCCCCGTGAGCGCGCGCCGCTCGCCGATCCTGGCGACGAGCGAGCCGGCGGGCAGGGACGACACGAACGCCGACATGCCCTCGATGAGGACGAACGCCGCCGCGAGCGCCACGCTGGCGCCGAGGTCGCGAGCGCTGAGCGCGACGACCGGCACCGCGGCGCCGACCCCGACCGACCACACCGCCGTCGGCCCGAACGCCGGGAGCGCGATGCTCCGCAGCGAGAACTCCTCGGCGGTGGCCACGCCCGCCACCCTGACACGTAGGTTGGGGCCGTGCACGTGGTGATCCCCGGTCGATACAACGGCCCCCCGACGTCGGGCAACGGAGGCTGGGTGAGCGGGCTCTTCGCCAGCCACACGCCCACGACCGCCGATGCGCCGGCGGTCTCGGTGCGGCTGCGCCTCCCCCCGCCGCTCGACCGCGAGCTGACCCTCGACGTGGGCGACCCCACGACACCGACGACCCTGCGCGACGGCGATGCGGTCGTCGCGACGGCCACCGCCGCGCCCTCTCCAGACGGACCGCTCCCCGACCCGGTCACGGTCGACCGGGCCCGCGCCGCCGAGGCCTTCGCGATCACGGCCGAGGAGCATCCGTTCCCCACCTGCTACGGCTGCGGCCCCGGCCACCCGAGCGGCCTGCACCTGCGCTCCGGACGCCTGCCGGACGACAGCGGCGCGTATGCCGCGACGTGGACCCCGCGCGACGACTCGCCTCCGGAGGTGTGGGCCGCGCTCGACTGCCCGGGCGGCAAGGCGGCCGGCTTCCCGGCGACCGTCATGGTGCTCGGCACGATGACGGCTCGCATCCTCACCCCGCCGGCACTCGGCGAGGAGCACGTCGTCATGTCGTGGTCGCGCGGCGACGACGGCCGCAAGCGGCACGCCGGATCGGCCCTCTTCACGGCCGACGGGCGGCTGCTGGCCCGGGCCGACCAGACGTGGATCGCCGTCGAGCGGTCCGACCACTGAACCGGCCGCCGAACCACCCACCGATAGACCCACCCGCCCGGATCGTCGGCGTGCACAATGTTGCTGCCCGACACCGGAAGAACCCGAGACGAGGGAACTTGTGACAGCGAAGTCCGAGACCGACACCACCGCCGCCGCACCTGCGAAGGCGGCGCCCGACCCCGACTTCCGGCCGGGCCTCGAGGGCGTCATCGCCTTCGAGTCGACGATCGCCGAGCCCGACAAGGAGGGTGGCGCGCTGCGCTACCGCGGCGTCGACATCAAGGACCTCGTCGGCCGCGTGAGCTTCGGCCAGGTGTGGGGGCTGCTCGTCGACAACGAGTTCGACCCGGGCCTGCCGCCGGCCGAGCCGTTCCCGCTCCCGGTGCACACCGGTGACATCCGCGTCGACGTCCAGTCGGCGCTCGCGCAGCTCGCCCCCGTCTGGGGCTTCAAGCCACTGCTCGACATCGACGACGCCGAGGCACGCGACAACCTTGCCCGTGCCTCGGTCATGGCGCTCTCCTTCATCGCCCAGTCCGCACACGGCCAGGACAAGCCGATGGTGCCGCAGAGCCGGGTCGACGAGGGCAAGACGATCGTCGAGCGCTTCATGATCCGCTGGCGCGGCGAGCCGGACCCCAAGCACGTCGAGGCGATCGACGCCTACTTCATCTCCGCCGCCGAGCACGGCATGAACGCCTCGACGTTCACCGCCCGGGTCATCGCCTCCACCGGTGCCGACGTCGCGGCCTGCATGTCCGGCGCCATCGGCGCCCTGTCGGGTCCGCTGCACGGCGGCGCACCCTCGCGCGCCCAGCACATGATCGAGGGCGTCGAGCGCACCGGTGACGCGACGGCATACGTCCAGGGGGTCCTCGACCGCGGTGAGCGCCTCATGGGCTTCGGACACCGCGTCTACCGCGCCTACGACCCGCGTGCCGCAGTCCTGCGCGACACCTGCAAGCGCCTCGGCGCGCCGCGCTACGAGGTCGCCGCCGAGCTCGAGAAGGCCGCCATCGCCGCGCTCGCCGAGCGCCACCCCGAGCGGCGGATGGAGACCAACGTCGACTACTGGGCCGCTGTGCTCCTCGACTTCGCCGAGGTCCCCGGCAACATGATGACGCCCCTCTTCGTCTCGGCCCGCACGGCCGGCTGGGCCGCGCACATCCTCGAGCAGAAGAAGACCGGGAGGCTCATCCGCCCGAGCTCGCGCTACATCGGCGAGCCGAGCCGCGGCATCGAGTCGGTGGCCGGCTGGCGCGAGGGCTGAGCCCCGACCCGACGCGACGGGACGGCACACCGGTCCTCCGGTATGCCGTCCCGTCGCCGTCCGTGGCCCGCGCCGGCAGCGCTCTCCCACTCGAGCCGTCTCACCACGTCCGGTGGGTGAACTCACACCGAGGGCATCCCGGCCGTGCGGGAGGATGGGGCGGTGACTGACGCAGCGATCACCATCCCCGCCGACCTCCTCCCCACCGACGGACGGTTCGGGTCCGGCCCGTCCAAGGTCCGCCCCGAGCAGGTCGAGTTCCTCGCCTCCCTCGGCACGACCGTGCTCGGGACCTCCCACCGCCAGGCTCCCGTCAAGAACCTCGTGAAGTCGGTGCGCTCCGGCCTCTCCGACCTCTTCTCGCTGCCCGAGGGCTACGAGGTCGTCCTCGGCAACGGCGGCGCCACCGCCTTCTGGGACATCGCCGCGTTCGGCCTCGTCCGCGAGCGCGCCCAGCACCTCGCCTTCGGTGAGTTCTCGAGCAAGTTCGGCGCCGTGACCTCGGCCGCGCCCTTCCTCGGCGAGTCCTCGATCATCAAGAGCGAGCCGGGCACGCGTCCCGCGGCGGTCGCCGAGGACGGCATCGACGTCTACGCCTGGGCACACAACGAGACGAGCACGGGCGTCATGACCGAGGTGCGCCGGGTCGAGGGTGCCGGCGACGACGCGCTCGTCCTCGTCGACGCGACGTCGGGCGCCGGCGGCCTGCCCGTCGACGTCGCCGAGAGCGACGTCTACTACTTCGGCCCGCAGAAGTGCTTCGCCGCCGACGGTGGCCTGTGGTTGGCGCTCTTCTCCCCGGCCGCCCTGGCCCGCGTCGACGAGATCGCCGCGAGCGGTCGCTGGGTCCCCGACTTCTTCAGCCTGCCGACCGCGATCGACAACAGCCGCAAGGACCAGACCTACAACACACCGGCCGTCGGCACGCTCGCGCTGCTCGACGAGCAGGTGCGCTGGCTCAACGAGCAGGGCGGCCTCGACTGGGCGACCGCACGCACCAAGGACTCCTCCGACCGGCTCTACACGTGGGCGGAGTCGGTCGACTACGCGACGCCGTTCGTCACGGACCCCGCCGCCCGCAGCCAGGTCGTCGCGACGATCGACTTCGACGACGCCGTCGACGCATCCGCCATCGCCAGGACGCTCCGGGCGCACGGCGTCGTCGACGTCGAGCCCTACCGCAAGCTCGGCCGCAACCAGCTGCGCGTGGCGACCTTCCCGGCCGTTGAGCCCGAGGACGTCAGCAAGCTTCTCGCCTCGATCGAGCACGTCGTCGCCGCTCTCTGACCCGTCCGAGCGCGCCTCCGCGAGCCCCTTTCGCGGGTTCCCCGCAAAACGGCGCCGGGGCAAGAGGAACGTTCTCTTGCTCCGGCGCCGTTTCCGGTGCTCGGGTCATGCCGTGAGCCGTCCGGGTGGGTCCGTTGGTGCCGGTGGGACCAACGGGTGTGGAGTGCCTCACCCACAAGTCCGTCTTCAGGGTTTCTTCCGGGTAACCTTTGCGATGGACTGCACGACGGCGTGACAGGCGTGACGACAAAGGAGGCTGACATGGGGGTCAGCACACCCCGGGCGGCTCTGGCCGCCCTCCGGACGACGACCGGCCGACGCGTGGCCGGCGCAGTGGTGGCCGTCGCCGTGACGACGACCGGTGTCGCTGCCGTCGCCGCGACCGAGCCCGGCGGCACCGAGCGCCCGCGCCTCGTCGTCCCGCCCGTGGCCGTCCAGCAGGCCGGTGGCGTGAGCAGCCTCCCCGCGCTGCCCGCCCTCCCGCCGCTCGAGCTGCCCGACCCCAACGCCTCGATCCCGCCGGAGCTGCTCCCCGAGCAGCCGCAGACCTGGGGCCTCACGAGCACCGCCAGCGGCATCCCCGCCCAGGCGCTCGCCGCCTACCAGGCCGCCCAGCGCCTCCTCGCCGAGGCCGACCCCGGCTGCAGGATCGACTGGGCCCTGCTCGCCGGCATCGGCAAGGTCGAGAGCGACCACGGCCGCTGGGGCCGCAACCTCCTCGACGCCGGCGGCACCGCCGTGCCCGGCATCTTCGGCATCCCCCTCACCGGCGACGGCGTCGCCCGCATCACCGACACCGACGGCGGGCGCTACGACCGCGACGTCGTCTACGACCGCGCCGTGGGCCCCATGCAGTTCATCCCCGGCACGTGGAAGTCGGTCGGCGCCGACGGCAACGACGACGGTCGCCGCGACCCCCAGAACATGTTCGACGCGGCCACCGCGGCCGGCGTCTACCTCTGCTCGGGCTCGGGCGACCTCACCGACTCCTCCGACCTCACCCGCGCCGTGCTCCGCTACAACCACTCGATGGACTACGTCGCCAAGGTGACGAGCATCGCCGCGTCCTACCGCGCCGGTCACTCGGTCGTGCCCGCGACGGCTCTCCCGCCCGGGTATGCCGGGCGCTCGCCCTACCTTCCCCCTGCCGGCACCCAGCCCGGTCCGGGGGCGAGCCCCACGCCCGGGGCATCGGGGAAGCCGTCGTCGGGTACCGGGAGCACCCCGGCCCCGAAGCCCACGAGTGGCGGCAGCACGCCCCAGCCGAAGCCGTCGTCGACCTCTCCGGTCCCCCAGCCGAAGCCGACGTCGTCCCCGGCACCGGCGCCGCTGCCCAAGCCGCCGGCCGTCCCCCTGCCCAAGGTGACCGCGACGCCGCTGCCCTCGACGACCGTGGCGGTCGACCCCGACCCGTTCTCGGTCGGCGACACGGTGAAGATCACCGCCGGCCAGTACCTCGGCGTCACGGCGAAGGTCGCCAAGGTCGACACGGTCAAGAACACCGTCACCGTCTCCGTCAAGACGGGCCTGCTCACGGTCCCCGTGGTCCTGCCCTACAGCTCGGTCACCCTCGTCCCCTGACCCGCTCCAGGCCAGACCTCCCGTCGAGGGACGTCAAGAGCCAACCCGGCACCAGCCGGTGGGGTGTCGGGTCGGCTCAGGTGAGGACGACGCACGCGTCAGGTGAGGACGGCATACGCGACCGCCACGACGACGAGGACCGCGAGGACGCCGAGGGTCATCCGGCGACGGAAGGTGGGGGTCATCGCGCGGCTTCGGGCGCGGGCTCGGTGACGGTGTCACGCACCGGCACGGCCTCGATCGTGATGCGCGGGGAGCGCTGCGACTCGTAGCTCACCCGGACATTCTGCTGGCGGGCGATCCACCACATGACGGCGACCAGCGTGATGCCGATGGCGATGGGACCGATGGCGATCGTCCAGCGCGCACCCCAGACCTCGCCGATCCAGCCGATGATCGGGGCGCCGATGGGCGTGCCGCCCATGAAGATCGCCATGTAGAGGGCCATGACGCGGCCACGCACGAGCGGGTCGGTGCGCAGCTGCACCATGGCGTTGGCCGTCGTCAGCGCGGTGAGCGCCGACAGCCCGGTGGGCACGAGGGCGACCGCGAAAAGCGCGTAGGTCGGGGCGAGGGCCGCAGCAGCCGTCGAGAGGGTGAAGCCGGCGAGCGACAGCAGGAGCACCCTCAGCCGGGGCTCACCGCGACGGGCGCTGAGCAGCGCGGCGGTGAGCGAGCCGATGGCCATGATCGAGCCGAGCACGCCGTACTCGGTCGGGCCCTTGCCGAACTCCTGGGTGGCCATGAGCGCCGTCGTCACCTGGAAGTTCATGCCGAAGGTGCCGAGGACGAAGACGAGGAGCATGACGACCTGGATGTCCGGCCGGTTGCGGACGTAGCGCACGCCCTCGCGGATCGCGCCCTTGCCGCGCGTGAGCGGCGCCGGGATGAGGTCGGCGGTGCGCAGCAGGGCGAGGGCGACGATGACGAAGACGAACGTGCCCACGTTGACGAGCAACGTCCACCCGGTGCCGTAGCCGGCGATCATGAGGCCGGCGACGCCGGGGCCGATGAGCCGGCCGGCGTTGAACGAGGCGCTGTTGAGCGCGACCGCGTTGGCGAGCTTGTCGCGCGGCACCATCTCGGAGACGAAGGACTGGCGGGCCGGGTTGTCGATCGCGGTGACGACGCCCTGCGCGAGGGCGATCGCATAGACCTGCCACAGCGTCGCGACGTCGAGGAGGACGAGCGCGGCGAGCACGAGGCTCGTGAGCAGCAGCAGGCTCTGGGTGACGAGGAGGATCTGACGCCGCGGGAACCGGTCGGCGATCGCCCCCGCCCACGGGGCGAGCACGAGGAACGGCAGGAACTGCAGGCCCGTGACGATGCCGAGCGCCTGGCTCGAGTGGTCGGTGAGTTCGGTGAGGACGAGCCAGTCCTGGGCGACCCGGCCCATCCACGTCCCGACGTTGGAGACGAAGGAGCCGGCGTAGAAGATGCGGTAGTTGCGCTCGCTGAACGAGGTGAAGGTCGGGCTCACTCGTTGGCCACCTTCGTGAGGATCTCGGTGGCGCGCAGCAGGATCGCCTGCTCCTCGGGGTCGAGGTGCCCGACCCGCACCGACATCCACTGGTCGCGGCGGCGTCGAGTCTCCTTGAGGACCTTCCGCGCGTCGCCCGTGAGCGAGACGATGACCTGCCTGCGGTCGTCGGGGTCCGGTGTCCGCTCGACCCAGCCGAGCTCGACGAGGCCGGCGACGGTGCGGGTCATGCTCGGGGCGCTCACCTTCTCGATCTCGGCGAGCTCGCCCGGGGTGCGTGGCGACTCCTCGAGCCGGCACATCACCGAGAAGTGGTGCGGGGCGATGAGATCGGTGCTCTCGAAGCGGACCCGTCGCGAGATGCGCATGCAGGCGAGGCGGAGCTCACCGGCGAGGGCGGACACCGCGGCGGGCCGCAGGGCGGCATACGTGCTCGTGGTGTCGGAAGTCATGTACTTAGCCTAACTCATTACGTTTGCTAAGTATTTCCTTCCGCCTGCGACGTGGTCCCGCCCCGGTCACCGCGGACGTCGTATGCCGTCCGCCCCCCTCCCTCGCTATGGTTCGCCCATGCCGACTGCCACCACCACCGACCCCCGCACCGGGTCCTCCGCGATCGACAAGTACTTCCGGATCACCGAGCGCGGCTCGTCGATCGGCCGGGAGGTGCGTGGCGGCGTCGTCACGTTCTTCACCATGGCCTACATCGTCGTGCTCAACCCGCTCATCCTCGGCTTCGCCCAGGACGCCAACGGCGACTTCCTCGGCGGCGGCTCGGGCGACGGGTCCAACCTCCCGGCGATCGCCGCGGGCACCGCCCTCGTCGCCGGGCTCCTCACCATCCTCATGGGGGTCGTCGCGAACTTCCCGCTCGCGCTCGCCACGGGGCTCGGGCTCAACGCCTTCGTCGCGTTCGCCGTCGCGTCGCAGATGACGTGGGCCGACGCCATGGGCCTCGTCGTCCTCGAGGGCCTCATCATCCTGGTGCTCGTGCTCACGGGCTTCCGGCAGGCGGTCTTCCACGCCGTGCCCAAGCAGCTCAAGGTCGCGATCTCGGTCGGCATCGGCCTCTTCATCGCGCTCATCGGCTTCGTCGACGCCGGGTTCGTGCGCCGCACTGCCTCGGGCACGGTGCCGGTCCAGCTCGGTGTCGACGGGTTCCTCGGCGGCTGGCCGACCTTCGTCTTCGTCGCCGGGCTCGTCCTCATCGTCGTGCTCTGGGTCCGCAAGGTCCGCGGCGCGATCCTCATCGCCATCGCCGCGACGACCGTGCTCGCCATCGTCATCGAGGCCATCGCCGACATCGGCCCGATGGTCATGGGCGACAAGGTCAACCCGACCGGCTGGGGTCTCATCGTCCCGACGCTGCCCGACGAGATCATCGACACCCCGTCGTTCGCCACCGTCGGGGAGTTCTCGCTGCTCGGCTCGTTCCAGTCGGTCGGCATCGTCTCGGCCGCGCTGCTCATCTTCACGCTCATGCTCGCCGACTTCTTCGACACGATGGGCACGATGACGGCGATCGGCCACGAGGCCGACCTGCTCGACGAGGACGGCCTGCCGCCGCATACCGACCGCATCCTCGTCGTCGACTCGCTCGCCGCCGCTGCCGGTGGCGCCGCCGGTGTCTCGTCGAACACGAGCTACATCGAGTCGGCCTCGGGCGTCGGCGAGGGCGCGCGCACCGGTCTCGCCTCGGTCGTCACCGGCCTGCTCTTCCTGCTGTCGATGGTCTTCGCCCCGCTCATCAAGGTCGTGCCGTCCGAGGCGGCCGTCCCCGCGCTCGTCCTCGTCGGCTTCCTCATGATGCAGCAGGTCAAGGAGATCGACTGGGACGACGTCGAGATCGCCATCCCGGCCTTCCTCACGATCGTCCTCATGCCCTTCACCTACTCGATCACCGCGGGCATCGGCGCCGGGTTCGTCGCCTACGTCCTCATCAAGGTCGTGCGCGGCAAGGCCGCCTCGATCCACCCGCTCATGTGGCTCGTCGCCGGGCTCTTCGTCCTCTACTTCGCGATCGACCCGATCAAGACCGCCCTCGGCGTCTGAGACCCGTCTCCCGACTTCTTGCGCTTTTCAGCGGAGGAGCGCAGCGACGACCGCTGGAAAGCGCAAGAAGTCGGGAGTTCTCAGCCGGCGTCGTGGGCGTTGCCGCGACCGCGCCGCACGTAGGCGAACCCGATCGAGCCGAGGACCAACCCGGCCACGCAGCACCACGGCCACCACGACCGCTCGCCCTCGTGGAGCGCGGGCACGAGCAGGGTGACGACGAGCGCGATGGCCCACAGCGCGAGCCCGATGGCGATGATCCGCTGGGTCGGCACCTGCATCGCGCGCAGCACCTCGACCCCACCCTCGGGCATGCCCTCGGGAACGTCGGACGGCCGTATGCCGTCCACTCCGGTCTCGCTCGCCCCCTGCGGCTCGCCCATGGCCGGGCTCAGACCCGCTCGAGCTGGTTGTCGTCGAGCACCGGCGGCGCGACGACCTCGGGCTCAGGAGCCTCGACGTCGACCTCGGAGTGGGCGCCGCAGCCGTGGTCCAGGCTCACGACGCTGCCGTCGGAGGGAGACCAGGCGTTGGCGCATACGCCGAAAAAAGACCGCAGGGCACCCGCCATCGGGATGAAGAAGCCGCACGACGAGCACGGGGCCGGGGCCTTCTGGGCGACCGGGGCGTGGGGTCCGTGGTCGCCGTCGTACCAGCGCTGGGCAGCAGCCTCGCGGCCCTCGGCCGAGAGCACGCGCTCGCGCCCGAGGCCGAGCTCGTAGAGCGCGACGCGGTCGACGTCCTCGTCGCCCGTGGCCTCGAAGCCGGCCTCGAGCAGCGGGTCGTCGTCGATCTTGGGAGTGACGTCTCCGGGGCCGATGTCCCCGGGGGCCAGCCGGTCGGCATACGGGACCCACTCGGGCGACAGCAGGGCGCCGTCACCCGGGACGAGGTTGGTCTCGGAGACGGTGACGACCTTGGAGCGCGGCACGCGTGCGACGGTGATCGCCCAGCGCCAGCCGGGGTAGGCGACCGCGGTGCAGGCGAAGTAGTGCGTCCCGACGCGGTCCTCGACCATCTCCATGCCGAGGTGGTCGCCGACGGTGCCGGCCTCGGCGATCGACTCGGCGGCCTCGCGGGCGAGGTCGACCGCACCCTTGAGGGTGGGATCGGGCTTGACGGCGGGCATCAGACGTCGAGGTCGTCGGCAACGGCCCGCAGCACCTGGGCGACCTTGGACCCGTGGCCCTTGTCGGGGTAGTGACCTCGGCGCAGCGAGCTCTGCACCGAGTCGAGGAGGGTGATGAGGTCCTCGACGATGACGACCATCTCCTCGGCCGGCTTGCGGTCGCGGGCCTTGCGGTTGGCCGTGACGCTCGCGGCGGGCTCGAGGAGGCGCAGCGAGAGCGCCTGGGCGCCGCGGCGGCCCTCGACGATGCCGAACTCGACGCGGGCACCGTTCTTGAGGGACGTCACGCCCGCGGGCAGGGCGCTCGCGGGCACGAAGACGTCGCCGCCCTCGGCCGGGTCGTCGGTCGAGACGAACCCGAAGCCCTTGTCGGAGTCGTAGAACTTCACCTTGCCAGTCGGCACGGGGCACCTCAATGTGATTGCTGTGGGGGTCCGGAGTGCGGTGATCGCACCTCCGGGCGTACAGGCACAGCGTATCTGGCGGGATGTGTGCGGCGCGCACGCCTTTCCGGCACCCGGCACCTCCCCCTCCTCCGACTTCTTGCGACTTCCAGCGCCGCTGGAACTGGCAAGAAGTCGGAGGAGGGCGCTGGACGTCGCAAGAAGTCGGTTGGGGAGTGTCGGTGCGGGCTGCGAGAGTTCTCCGGTGAGCACCGAGACCGCGCGCCCCAAGGTGAGCCTGCGACAGTTCTGGGCCGAGCTCCCGACGCCCGGACGCTGGCTCCTGTCGACCGTCGCGGTGCAGACCCTCGGCCGCGGCCTCACGCTGCCGTTCACCGTCATCTACATCAACGAGGTGCGCGGCATCGGGCTGGGCACCGCCGGCACCCTGCTCGCCCTCATCGCGATCGTCGCGCTCTGCGTCACCGGCCCCGGAGGCTCGCTCACCGACCGCATCGGCGCCCGCCGGATGCTCATCGCCGGCACGAGCGCGCAGCTCGTCGGCTGCGTCGTGCTCGCTTTCGCCACCAACGTCCCGGCGTTCGTCGTCGGCTTCGTCCTGCTCGGCTTCAACTTCGGCGTCTCGTGGCCGGCGTTCAACGCGCTCATCGCCTCGGTGGTCACGGGCCCGCTCCGACAGCAGTACTTCGGGGTCAACTTCGCGCTCGTCAATCTCGGCATCGGCCTCGGCGGCGTCATCGGCGGCCTCTTCGTCGACGTGCGGGAGCCGATGACCTTCACGCTGATCTTCCTCGCCGACGCACTGAGCATGCTCGTGCCGCTCGGGCTCCTCCTCGGGCCCCTGCGCACCGTGCACGGGCGGGCCCAACGCAGCGAGGACACCCCGACCGTCGGCTACCTCGACATCCTGCGGCGCCCGCCGGTCCTCTGGCTCACCTTCATCACGTTCCTCTGCACCTTCATCGGCTACGGCCAGATCGAGTCCGGCTTCCCCGCCTTCTCGCGCCAGGTCGGTGGGGTGTCGACCCAGGTCATCGGGTTCGCGTTCGCCATCAACACGCTCATCATCGTGGCGCTGCAGTTCACCGTGCTCAAGGCGGTCACGGGACGCCGACGCACCCGCGGCCTGCTCGTCATGGTCGTGCTCTGGCTCGTCTCGTGGCTCGTGCTCTCGGCGGCCGGCCTCGGCCCGGCGATGCTCGCGGCCGTCGCCGTCGTCACCTTCATGGGTGTCTTCGGGCTCGGCGAGATCTTCATGCAGATCGCCATCCCCGCCATCACCAACGACATGGCCGACGACCACGTCCGCGGTCGCGCCAACGCCGTCAACGCCGGCGCCTTCCAGGGTGGCGCCATCCTCGGGCCGATCGTCTCCGGGTTCCTGCTCGAGCACGACCTCCCTGCCGTCTTCATCGGCGCGATGGTGGGCGGCCTCGTCGTCATGGCCGCCGCGATCGTCGTCCTCGAGCGTCAGCTCACGCCGACCGAGAACGGCGTCACCGCGGGCTGATGCCCCACGTGCCGGTCCACGCCTCGCCGGGGCCGAGCCGCAGCAGCGAGTCGCCGGAGTTGAACGCGTCGGGCGGGCACGTCATCGGCTCGACGGCGACCCCACGCCGCCCGGCCACCGACCCGGTGAAGACCTGGGCCCACGGGAAGACCTCGGCGTCGGCCCAGAGGTCGACCGGCGCCCGGCCGGGTGGCTCCACCGTGATCCGCCAGCGGTCGTCCTCGCCGGCCAGCCCCGTGTAGGCCGTGTCGAGCGTGTGGCCCGCCAGTGCGCGCTTCGCGCGGAAGTCGTATGCCGTGTCGTCGACCGGGCTCGTCCGCACCGGGAGCAGCCGGTCGTCCACCTCCATGTAGGACGAGGCGGGCACGGTCAGCTCGACCTCCTCCATGGGCGCCTCACCGACGGCGACGTAGGGGTGGACGCCGTAGCCGAAGGGCGCCGTCCCCTTGCCGACGTTCGCCACGTGGACGGTGACGGTGAGGCCGGCGGGCGAGACGGCATACGTCGTCGTGGAGGCGAGGTGCCAGTCCCAGCCCTGCTGCGGGAAGAGCCGGTGCGCGACGGTGAGCGAGCTGTCCGTGCGGGCGACGAGGCGCCACGGCGCCCAGCGCACGAGTCCGTGGATGGCGTTGTGCCGGTCGACCTCGGTCAGCGCCAGCTGGTGGTCGACGCCGTCCTCGGTGTAGCGGCCGTCACGGATCCGGTTCGGCCACGGGATGAGCTGCTGGCCACGGCCGCTCGAGCAGGGCTCGTCCGCGTCGAAGCCGGCGAGCACCTCGACCCCGTCGCGCGTCCACGAGCGCAGTCCGCCGCCAACCTCGACGACGACGAGCTCGTCTCGGCCGACCGAGAGGTGCCACTGCTCGCCGGTGGGTGAGGGGGTCTGGGTGCTCATGGACTCGAATCTACGCGGGACGGAGCGGGACTACGGTGGTGCAGTGCCGCCCGAATCCCCCAGCCAGAGCCGTTCCCTGGCCGACGACATCCGCGGGCGGTCCGACGACGAGCTCCTCGCGCTGCTCGCCGCGCGTCCCGACCTCGCCCGCCCGGCGCCGAGCGACCTCACCGCACTCGCGTCGCGCAGCTCGACCCGGGCGAGCACGCTGCGCGCCGTCGACGGGCTCGACACGGCACACCTGCACGCCCTGGAGGCCGCGTCGGCCATCGGCGATGCGGTGACAGCCGACGACCTCGCCCGCGCGCTCGGTGACGTCGACACCGCGACGGCCACCCGGCTGCTCGACGACCTCTGGCGGGTCGCCCTGGTCTGGCGGGCCCCGGAGGGCACCGTCGTCACGCGCACCGCCAAGGACGTTCTCGGCGACACCGTCGCCGGCCTCGGACCCGGCGGCGACGACCTGCCGGGCGGCGACGCCCTCGACGAGGAGACGATCCGCGCCGCCGTCTCCGAGGCCCCGCCCCGCGCCCGAGCCGTCCTCGACCGGCTCACCTGGGGTCCCTCCGTCGGCATCGTCGCCGCTGAGGACGCGCCGGGCCGGCGCGGACCGGCCGACGACGGTCCCCGCTGGCTCCTCGCGCGCGGCCTCGTGCGAGCGGTCGCGTCCGACCAGGTGGCGCTGCCTCGCGAGGTCGCGATGGTCCTGCGCGAGGGACGCATCCACCGAGCCGCCCAACTCGACCCCCCGGAGGTCACGGGGCCCGAGCGCAAGGTCGAGGCCGTCGACGCGGCCGCCGGCGCTGCCGCCTCCGAGGTGCTGGCCCTCCTCGACGAGCTCCTCGACACGTGGTCGCAGACCCCGCCGCGCGTCCTGCGCACCGGTGGCCTCGCCGTCCGTGACCTCAAGTCCGCGGCGACGCGCCTCGACACCGGACCGGAGCACACGGCCTACCTCGTGGAGCTCGCGCTCGTCGCGGACCTCGTCGCGGACGACGGCGAGGTGGACCCGCACTGGGTGCCGACGGCGGAGTACGACGTGTGGCAGACCGAGCCCGGCGGCGAGCGCTGGGCGCGGCTCGCGCAGTCGTGGCTCACGACGACCCGCGCGCCGCACCGCGTCGGGTCGCGCACGGACGCATCCTCGGTGGTCAACGCCCTCGGGGCCGATGCCCAGTGGCCACCCATCCGGGCGCTGCGCCGCGAGGTGCTCGAGTTGCTCGCCGCCGCACCCGCCGGTGTCGCGCCCACGGCGGAGGACCTCGCCGCCGCGGTCCGGTGGCGCCGACCGCGACGCGTTCCCCGGACCCTGGAGGCCGTCGTCGAGGCCGTCCTGCGCGAGGCCGCATGGCTCGGGGTCACCGGCCACGGCGCCCTCAGTGTCGCCGGTCGCGCCCTGCTCGCCGCCGACGGCGACATCGCGCCGGTCGCCGAGTCGATCCACCCGCACCTGCCGGCACCGGTCGAGGCGGTGCTCCTCCAAGCCGACCTCACCGCCATCGCACCCGGACCGGTGACGGGCTCGCTCGCCGCCTTCCTACGGCTCGTCGCCGACGTCGAGTCCCGGGGCGGGGCGACCGTGCACCGCTTCAGCGAGGACTCGATCCGGCGCTGCCTCGACACCGGGTGGACCGGCGACGATATCCTCGCCGGCCTGCGCGACGCCAGCCGGACCCCCGTGCCGCAGCCGCTGGACTACCTCGTGCGCGACGTCGCCCGACGTCACGGCACCGTGCGCGTGCGAGGCGTCAGTGCCGTCATCCGCAGCGAGGACGAGGCCGGGCTCGACGTCATGCTCGCGCACCGCGGCCTCTCCTCCCTCCAGCTGCGACGCATCGCCCCGACCGTCCTCACCTCACCGGTGCGACCCGACGTCGTCCTCGAGGTCCTGCGCGAGGAGGGCTTCACTCCCGTTGCCGAGTCCGCGGCCGGCATGGTCACCGTGCCGACCCGGCCCGCACGCCGCGTCGTCCGCCGCACCGCCGTCGACCCCGCCCTCGTCCAGGCCATGGACGAGGCACAGGTCGCCTCGCTCGTCGCCGGCCTCCGGGCCGCCGAGTCCGAGGCACGCGCCCGGGCCGCAACCGCGCCCGGTGGCCGCACCGGCCCACCGATCCCGGCCAACGACCCGACCACCTCCGTCGCCGTCCTGCGTGAGGCCATCGCCGACGGCCGCCCCGTCTGGCTCGGCTACTCCGACGGCGTCGGTCGCACCCAGCGCATGCTCTTCTATCCCGAGCGCCTCGACGGTGGACGCGTCACCGGAGTCAGCGAGGGCGTCACGCGCACCCTCTCGGTCCACCGCATCACCGGCGTCGTCGCCGACTGACCGGCGCGCCGACAAACCAAGGGACGCAGCGCACTACCGATTCGCCGCTGGCTGGGCCTGGCGGGAGACCGAAGTGCGCTCAGCGCGCGAGGTCGGATGGACTGCGGCGAATCGGTAGTGCGCGGAGGCCCGTCCGCATACGCAACCGGGCGGTCAGTCGGCGGCGGGGGTGAGGGCGCGGACCACGGCGGAGGGCGAGGGACGCCCGAGCTGCCGCGCCATCCACGCGCTCGTCGCCAGCAGCGCCTCGAGGTCGACACCGGTGCGGACGCCGGCCCCCTCCATCGCCCAGACCAGGTCCTCGGTGGCGAGGTTGCCGGTGGCGCTCTCGGCGTAAGGGCACCCGCCGAGGCCGCCGGCGGAGGAGTCGACGACGGTGACGCCGTGGCGCAGGGCGACGAGGGTGTTGCTCAGCGCCTGGCCGTAGGTGTCGTGGAAGTGGACGCCGATGCGGTCGACGCCGATCCCCCTGTCCTGCAGCGCATCGAGCAGTCGGGCCACGTGCCCGCAGGTGGCGACGCCGATGGTGTCGCCGAGGGAGAGCTGGTCGCAGCCGAGGTCCATGAGCCGCTCGGCGACGTCGACGACCTGCGTCACGGGGACGGGCCCTTCCCAGGGGTCGCCGAAGCACATCGACACGTAGCCCCTGACCCAGAGGCCGGCCTCGTGCGAGCGGGCGACGACGGGCCGGAACATCTCGATCGACTCGTCGACGGTGCGGTTGAGGTTCTTGCGGGCGAAGGTCTCGGTGGCGCTGCCGAAGATCGCCACGGCGCCGACGCCGGCCTCGAGGGCGCGGTCGAGCCCGCGCTCGTTGGGCACGAGGACGGGACGCTTGGGGCCGCGGCCCTCGTCGCCGAGCAGCCCGAGCACCTCGGGGGCGTCGGCGAGCTGCGGCACCCACTGCGGGTTGACGAACGAGGTCGTCTCGATGGTGCCGAGACCGGCGGACGCGAGGCGACGGACGAACTCGGCCTTGACCTCGGCCGGCACGACGGCCTTCTCGTTCTGCAGCCCGTCGCGAGCACCGACCTCGTAGATCGTGATCTCCGCGGGGAGCGTCGGGTCCGGCTCGACCTGCGGGGTGCGCATGCTCATGCCTCATCCTGACACGCAGCGTGGGCGAGTCCTGCGGACCGTGGGAGCAGCGGCGGCCCCGGCAGGTACGTTGTCGCCCATGAGCGAGAACGACAAGGACCCGCAGCAGGGGGAGTACTCGGATCCGACGGCCAGCCCCGACTGGGCGGTGCCCTCGTCCTCGCCGGACGCGGGGTCCAACCAGGACACCCCGTCCTCCGCACCCACAGAGCAGATCCCCCAGGGCTCCGACGCCGACCGCGGGTCGTCCTCGGACGAGCCCTACGTGCCCCCGGTGCCGCCCGCGCCGCCGACCCCGAGCTACGACGCGCCGTACGCGCAGCCGGCCGGCGAGACCGACCCGTATGCCGGTGGGCAGCCTGCGAACCCGTATGCCGCCACGCCTCCCCCGCCGCCGCAGTCCCCCTACGGCTCCGCGCAACCACCGTCGCCCTACGGCGCACCGCCGCCTCCCCCCGCCTACGGGGCACCCCAGGCGCAGGACCCCTACGCAGGCCAGCAGCCGGCATACGACCCGTATGCCGCGAGTGGCGCCCAGGCGCAGCCGGGCGGCTACCCGCCCTACCAGCCCCCCGGGCAGTGGCAGGCCCCGCCGGTCGGCTACGGCGCCCCGCCCGCGCAGAACACGAGCGCCATCGTCCTGACGATCCTCTCCGGCATCGTCACGGTGAGCTGCTGCATCCCCGGCATCGTGCCGCTCATCCTCGGCATCATGGCGCTGACGAAGAACTCGACCGACCCCGAGGGTTCGCGGCGGCTGACGAAGTGGGGCTGGATCGCGTTCGCCGTCGGCATCGCGCTCGCGGTCATCGGTTTCGTCATCTTCATCGCCATCGGCGCGTCGGGTGGGTTCGACGGTGGGACCTACGACTCCGACTACTCCTACTGAGGTCCCTTGACTGACGGCGCACTCATCGTCCAGAGCGACAAGACGCTCCTCCTCGAGGTCGACCACCCACGGTCGGCGGAGGCGCGGCGGGCGATCGCACCGTTCGCCGAGCTCGAGCGGGCGCCCGAGCACATCCACACCTACCGGATCACCCCGCTGGGCCTGTGGAACGCCCGGGCCGCCGGTCACGACGCCGAGCAGGTCGTCGACGCGCTGGTGACGCACAGCCGCTACCCCGTGCCGCACGCGCTGCTCGTCGACGTCGCCGACACGATGGCGCGCTACGGCCGGCTCACCCTCCTCAAGGACGACGACGGACGGCTCGTCCTGCGCACGACCGACCGAGCCGTGCTCACGGAAGTGCTGCGGCACAAGCGGATCAAGCCGCTCATCGGTGACCGGATCGACGAGGACAGCGTCGTCGTCCACCCGAGCGAGCGCGGCCACCTCAAGCAGGAGCTGCTCAAGGTCGGCTGGCCGGCCGAGGACGAGGCCGGCTACGTCGACGGCGAGGCGCATCCCATCGACCTCGACCGCACCGGCGGCTGGTCGATGCGGCCCTATCAGGAGCAGGCCGTCGACGGCTTCTGGGACGGCGGCTCCGGCGTCGTCGTCCTGCCGTGCGGCGCGGGCAAGACCCTCGTCGGCGCGGGCGCGATGGCCAAGGCCTCGGCGACGACCCTCATCCTCGTCACCAACACCGTGTCGGCCCGGCAGTGGAAGGACGAGCTGCTCCGCCGCACGAGCCTCACCGAGGACGAGATCGGCGAGTACTCCGGTGCGCGCAAGGAGATCCGCCCGGTCACCATCGCGACCTACCAGGTGCTCACGACCCGTCGGAAGGGCGCCTACACCCACCTCGACCTGCTCGACGCCCGCGACTGGGGACTCATCGTCTACGACGAGGTCCACCTGCTGCCCGCGCCGATCTTCCGGATGACCGCCGACCTCCAGGCCCGGCGGCGGCTCGGGCTCACCGCCACCCTCGTGCGCGAGGACGGCCTCGAGTCCGACGTCTTCTCGCTCATCGGCCCGAAGCGCTTCGACGCGCCGTGGAAGGACATCGAGGCCCAGGGCTACATCGCGCCCGCCGACTGCGTCGAGGTGCGCGTCACGCTCCCCGACGGACAACGGATGGCGTATGCCGTCGCGGAGCCGGACGACCGCTACCGCCTCGCTTCCTGCTCGGACGCCAAGCTGCCCGTCGTCGAGAGGCTCGTCGAGCGGCACCGCGGCGAGCCCACCCTCGTCATCGGGCAGTACCTCGACCAGCTCGACGAGCTCGCCCATCGGCTCGGGGCCGACGTCATCACGGGCGAGACGTCGGTGACCGAGCGGCAGCGGCTCTACGGCGCCTTCCGTGAGGGCGAGATCAGCCTGCTCGTCGTCTCCAAGGTCGCGAACTTCTCGATCGACCTGCCCGAGGCCAGCGTCGCCATCCAGGTGTCGGGCACGTTCGGCTCGCGCCAGGAGGAGGCGCAGCGGCTGGGCCGGGTGCTGCGTCCCAAGGGCGACGGCCGCACGGCGCACTTCTACACGGTCGTCGCTCGCGACACCGTCGATGCCGACTTCGCCGCGCACCGCCAGCGCTTCCTCGCCGAGCAGGGCTACGCCTACCGCATCATCGACGCTGACGACATTCTCGGATCATGACGCGCACGGTCCAGCAAGGGGAGCGGCAGGCTCCGGAGCAGGCACCTGCGCTCGACCTCCGCAACGATCCCGACGAGGTGACGCACATCGTGTGTTGCCGCGACCCGAAGTGGGAGAAGACATGGTGCGGGGCGGACGCCGACCACGTCAACGTCGTGGCCGAGGACCTCTGCTCCATGTGCATCGAGGTGGCGCAGAAGCGACTTCCGAGTTTCCTCGAGAACGACCCGACGATCTGTCCCATGGACTTCGCGCCGTGCCCTGACCAGCACGACGTCGACCTCAGGATCCTGCGCACGGTCTCCCCCGGGTGACGGTCGGACACAGCGCATCGGTCTGACCCCACGACGACTTGTTGCGCTTTCCAGCGGAGGAGCGCAGCGACGAGCGCTGGAAAGCGCAACAAGTCGTCAGAGTGGGCGGACGGCATACGAGGTCGAGCGCACAACGTGTGTGAGAGTGGCGCGCATGACGCAACCGCCGCAGGGCACACCGATCGAGCCCACCCCCTCGCCGACCCGCTTCCGGGTCCGCCAGAAGCTCACGATGATGGTCAACCGCTACGAGATCCACGGCGTGGGCCCCGACGGCAACGAGGTCGACCTCTGGGCCTTCGCCGAGCAGAAGCGGCTCGCGTTCAAGGAGCAGGTGACGTTCTTCGCGGACGCGGGCAAGAGCCAGCCGGTCTTCGGGTTCAAGGCGCGCACGCGGCTGGACCTCGGCGCGACCTACGACGTCACCGACGCGTCGGGGGCGCCGATCGGCCAGTTCCGCAAGGACTTCGGCAAGTCGCTCCTCCGCTCGACCTGGCACCTCACCGACGGCGCCGGACGCACCGCGCTCGGCCAGGAGCGCAACAACGCCGTGGCGGTCCTCCGGCGGGTCTGGGGGCTCGTGCCGGTCGTCGGCGAGATCCCGGTGCCGTTCCTCTTCCACTTCGACTTCACGCTGTCCGACGGGCAGGTCGTCCTCAGCAGCACGAAGAAGCCGGCGCTGCGCGACGTCTACGAGGTCGAGCTCCCGCCGGTCGACGGCCACCCCCTCGACTGGCGAGTCGGTGCCGCGATGGCCGTCGCTCTCGACGCCCTCCAGTCCCGCTAGGCGCATCGGGGCCGCACCAGGGCAGCACGGGGGCCGTGCGCGCACCCAGCGGTCCGCGAACCGCACCGTCGCTCGCAAGCGTGGTCCAGCAGGGTTCGCGAGACGTGATGGATCGCGAACCGTCACGTGCAGCGCTGGGTGAGCACACGGCATACGTCCAGACAACTCCCAGACTCGGCGGCCACACTGGACCCGTGAGCGCGAACCCAGCAACCCCCGAGGCCACGCTCCTCGTCGTCGAGGACGAGCCCAACATCCGTGAGCTCCTCGCGACCTCCCTGAGGTTCGCGGGGTTCGAGGTCGTCACCGCGGCCACCGGCGCCGACGCCGTGCGCCTCGCCGACGCCCAGCACCCCGACCTCTGCGTGCTCGACGTCATGCTGCCCGACATGGACGGCTTCGACGTGACCCGCAGGCTGCGCGAGTCCGGCCGCCACGTGCCGATCGTCTTCGTCACCGCGCGCGACTCGGTCGACGACAAGATCAAGGGCCTCACCGTCGGCGGCGACGACTACGTCACCAAGCCGTTCAGCCTCGAGGAGGTCGTCGCCCGCATCCGTGCGGTCCTGCGACGCACTCGCGGCGAGCTCGACGACAGCGCCTCGCTGCGCTTCGAGGACCTCGAGCTCGACGAGGACAGCCACGAGGTCCGCCGCGCCGGCAGGGTCATCGAGACGAGCCCGACCGAGTTCAAGCTGCTCCGCTACCTCATGCTCAACCCCAACCGCGTGCTGTCGAAGGCCCAGATCCTCGACCACGTGTGGGAGTACGACTTCCGCGGCGAGAGCGGCATCGTCGAGTCCTACATCTCCTACCTGCGCCGCAAGATCGACACCGAGGGCCTGCCGCCGCTCATCCACACCAAGCGCGGTGTCGGCTACGTCCTGCGCCTGCCGCCGCAGACCTGATGGCCTCGGCTTCGGCATCCCAGGCCGTCGTCCGGCGGCTCGAGGCGATGCCGTTGCGGGTGCGCCTCGTCGCCATCGTCCTCGTCGTCCTCGCGGCGGCGCTGCTCGCGTCCAACCTCGCCACCGCCTACCTCATGCATCGCGACCTCATGGGTCGTGTCGACACCGAGCTCCGCGGCGTCGCCAAACCCGTTGCGACACAGGCGCTCGAGGACCTTCGCCGAGGCAACAACGCCAAGCCGACGAACTACGCGTTCGTGCTCTTCCCCGTCGACGGCGAAACGATGAGCGTCAACCCGACGACCGAGCGGCGCCACCCCGACGTACCCCGACTCGAGCTCGACGACCCGCTGGTCACCAAGGGCCGGCCCTTCACCGTCGGGTCCGTCGACGGCGACATGGAGTGGCGGTTCATCGCCGGCACCGTCAACGGCCGGGAGGGAACCTTCGCGGTGGGCGTCCCACTGCGCTCGGTGAAGCAGACCGTGACGCGGCTCCTCGTCACCACCGGTGTCCTCAGCGCCGTCGTCCTCGCAGGGTCGGCTCTGCTCGGTTGGTATGCCGTGCGCCGCGCCTTCCGTCCGCTCACCCAGATCGAGGACACCGCCGCCGCCATCGCCGGTGGCGACCTCACCCGACGGATCCCGGTGCGGGCGGCGGACGACGAGGTGACCTCGCTGTCGCGCAGCCTCAACGCGATGCTCGCCCAGATCGAGTCGTCCTTCGCCGTGCGCGAGGCGTCCGAGGACCGCATGCGCCAGTTCGTCGCCGACGCCAGCCACGAGCTGCGAACCCCTCTGGCCACGGTGCGCGGCTACGCCGAGCTGCACCGCCAGGGAGCGATCTCGAACCCCGAGGACACCCGCGCCGCCATGGAGCGCATCGAGTCCGAGTCCGGACGGATGAGCGGTCTCGTCGAGGACCTGCTCACCCTCGCCCGCCTCGACGAGGAGCCGACGGCGTCGATGGGCGAGGTCGACCTCACGGTCCTCGCGGCCGACGCGACGGCGGACGCGAGGGCCCGTGAACCCGAGCGCCGGATCTCACTCGTCGGCCTCGGCGGCCCACTCGACGCGACCGTCGTCTGGGGGTCCGAGTCACGGCTCCGGCAGGTCGTCACCAACCTCGTCGCCAACGCACTCCGACACACGCCGCCCGGCACGCCGGTCGAGCTGGCCGTGGGCGTCGACGGCTTCGACGGGGTCCTCGAGGTGCGCGACCACGGTGACGGAATCCCTTCTGGCACAGCGCATCGCGTCTTCGAGCGGTTCTATCGCGCCGACCCCTCACGCGGTCGCACGACGGGTGGCGGCAACGGCCTCGGGCTCGCCATCGTCGCCGCGATCGTCGGTGCCCACCGGGGACGTGTCGGCGTCCAGGAGACCCCCGGCGGAGGCGCGACCTTCGTCGTCCGCATTCCCACAGCGCCCTCACAGGGTCGGCCCAGCGGCCCTTGAGGTCGACGCACTTGAGTGGAACGTGCCACACCGACGAAGGAGACACGATGAGCGACCAGCAGCCCGGACCGACCGGACACCCGACCGGACCGAACCCCGAGGCTTCCCAGGGTCGAGAGGCCTCCGCCCCGACCCAGACGCTCCCACAGCACCCCCAGCACTCCTCGCACCACCAGCCGGCGCCGACCACGTGGTACGGCGCCCATGAGCCCGCCGGGCCGGTGTTCCCCCCGCCACCGGCCCCCGGAGCAGCCGCGCAGAGCCAGCCCCCGACGCCGCCACGGCGACGCCGGATGGGTGAGCTCGTCACCGTGGCTGCGCTGACCGCCGCACTCGCGTCGGGAGGCACCTACGCCGCGACCCAGCTGGGGTCGCAGGATGCGCAGTCCTCCTCCACTGCGTCCTCCTCCTCCAGCCTGGGTCGCGGCACCCAGACCGCCCCGGTCTCGCAGAGCGACCCCCAGTCGCCCAACTGGACGGCCACCGCGGCGGCCGTCTCGCCGAGCGTCGTCGCCATCAAGACCGACAGCGGTGAGGGCTCCGGCGTCATCATCGACGACGACGCCCACGTGCTCACCAACAACCACGTCGTGGCCGGCGCGGAGCAGCTCACGGTGACGCTCGCGGACGGTCGCACCTTCAAGGGCAGGATCCAGGGCACCGACCCCTCGACCGACCTTGCGGTGGTGACGATCGAGGGCGCGCCCGACGACCTCCAGGCCATCTCGATCGGCGACTCGGACGCCCTCAAGGTCGGCGACCCGGTGATGGCGGTCGGCAACCCGCTCGGGCTCGCCGGCACCGTGACGACCGGCATCGTCAGCGCCCTCAACCGTCCCGTCACGACCGAGGCCGCGGAGCAGCAGCCCCAGCAGCAGAACCCGTTCGGTCAGCCGCAACAGCAGCAGTCGAGCAGCGAGCCGGTCGTCACGAACGCCATCCAGACCTCGGCCGCGATCAACCCGGGCAACAGCGGTGGCGCGCTCGTCAACGCCAACGGCCAGCTCGTCGGCATCAACTCCTCCATCGCCTCGCTCGGCTCGTCCGGCTCCTCGCAGGGCGGCAACATCGGCATCGGGTTCGCCATCCCGGTCAAGGAGGCCGCGTCCATCGCGGAGCAGCTCATCGCCGACGGCACCGCCGAGCACGCCTACCTCGGCGTCGGCCCGGCCGACGGCACCGCGTCCGACGGCAGCGCCACCCGCGCCGGCGCCCAGATCCGCACCGTGCAGCCCGGGACCCCTGCGCAGAAGGCCGGGCTCGAGGCCGGCGACGTCATCACCGAGGTCAACGGGGAGCGGGTCGACTCGGCCGAGTCCCTCGTCGCCCACATCCGCGAGTACTCCGTCGGCGACACCGTGAAGCTCACGGTGCTCCGCGACGGCAAGAGCCTGGAGATCTCGGCGACCCTCGTCGCCGCACCGACCAGCTGACGCACGCACCACCCACCCGGGTGCCCACGGTGAGTACCCCGACTCATGGAGTCGGGGTACTCGTCGTTCCAGACTCGACCCATGAACGATCAGCTGCAGGACGTGCGGCGCCTCGAGAACGAGTTCGCCGACGCGATGAACCGCATGTATGCCGTCGGCAACGGCCTCGCCCGCCTGCGCGCCTCCCTCGAGATCCAGACGTCCGCCGCTCCCGAGACGTGGGTGTCGCCGCAGACGGAGCCCGTCCCGGCCCCCGCACCCACCGGCTCGGCGCCGCAGCCGTCGCCTCGTCGTGCCCCCGCGGCGCCGGCCGCCGCACAGGCCGTCCCGCCGCCGGTCGCGGTCCCCGCGCAGCCGTCGTGGTGGCAGCGAGAGGGCGCCGTCACGCGCGTCCTCGCCCTCGCCGGCGCCATCGTCACCCTCATCGGCGTCGCGCTCCTCCTCGCCCTGGCGATGCAGCAGGGATGGTTCGTCCCCGAGCTGCGCGTCGCCCTCGGCGTGGCCCTCGCGGTCGGGCTCGTCGGGGCCGCCCACGTCGTGCGGGCCCGCGAAGCCGCACGTGGACGCTCCAGCGCCGCTCCGGTCGCCATCGCGGCGACCGGGTATGCCGCGGGCTACCTCGACGTCGTCGCCGTCACCGCGGTCTACGGCTGGGTCCCCCGTACCGCCGGACTCGCGATCGCCGCCGCCGTCGCCGTCACCGGGCTCCTGCTCGCGCGCCGCTGGGACCGCCAGCTGCTCGCCGTCACCACGGTGCTGGGGGCCACTCTGCTCGCTCCTGTCGTCACCGGCGGTGTGGGCAACGAGGTGTCGCTCTTCGTCGTCGTCCTGTCGGGCGCGGCGCTGCTCGCCCGTGGTGACCGTGGCTGGCCGGCGCTCGCCCTGGCCCGGACCGTCCCCGCGACCGGCCTCGTCCTCCTCGGGATGGTGGCCGAGGACACCGACTTCACCTCGCCCGGCCGCCTGCCCCTGCTCGCCGCCGCCGCGCTCACCGTCTTCGCCGTCGTGGGTGCCGTGTCCGCGGCGCGGCACGACCGCACCGACCTCATCGGCTGCGCCACCGTCGCCGTGTCGGCGGTCGCCCTGCTCGGCACCACGAGTGTCCACGGCGAGACGTTGCGCACCACCGGCCTCGCGCTCGTCGCCCTCACCTTCGCGGTCCTGCTCGCCGTGACGTCGCGGCGCCCCATCGGTCCGGTCCCCACGCCGCTCGCGACCACCTTCGGCGCCCTGAGCGGCGTCGCTGCCCTGCTCGCCGTGACGAGCGGAGCGCCCGAGCGCTTCGTCGTCACCGGCATCGTCGGGACCGCCCTCGGGTATGCCGCCGCGGCAGTGACGACGCGCTCCCGCGTGACGCTCTGGGTCGCCGCCGGGACCACCGCGGTCGCCTCGGTCGCCTACCTCGTCCACCCCACGGCATACGTCGACGTCTGGAGCGCGGGCAACCACGACGCAGCCACGGCGCTGCTCGACAGCGTCCTGGCCGGCGGCGTCGCCGCGCTGGGCGCCTGGGGTGTCGACGTGGTCCGCGGCGTCCCGGCCCGGGTCCGGCGGCTCGCCCGGGTCGCCGCGCTCATCGCGGGGCTCGCCATCTCGGCCGTCGCCGTCGTCTCGGTCGGGCTCCTGCTCGGTGACGCCGTCGGCGCGACCACCGCGGGCTACCTCGCCGGCCACGCCCTCGCGACCGTGCTCTGGATGGTCACGTCGGCCTGGCTGCTCCTCCACGGCCTGCAGGCCGAGTCGCGGCGGGCACTGTCGGTCCGCCTCGGGCTCGGGCTGGCGGCGGTGAGCGTCGCGAAGCTCTTCATGTTCGACCTCGCGACCCTCGACGGGCTGTGGCGGGTCGTGGCGTTCATCGTCACGGGACTGCTCCTGCTGGCGAGCGGGACGGCATACGCGAAGGCGCTGGAGCGGACGCGGGTCCCGGAGGCGACCGCCTGAGAGACTTCGCCCATGTTGCGGGACGAGATGTGGGAGGAGGCCGCGCGAGTCGTCAGGGGTGACGTGCGCGGCCTCCTCTCCGTGCACGACGACCTCGAGCGACGGTGGGCCGAGCCGCACCGCGGCTACCACGACCTGCGCCACCTCGACGAGGTCGTCGCCGCGCTCGTCGAGCTGCGACCCGCGTCCATCGACACCGACACGGAATGGGCGTCGGTGGTCCTCGCGGCCTGGTTCCACGACGCGGTCTACGACGTCGAGACCCCCGGCGACAACGAGCGGCTCAGCGCCGACCTCGCGCGAACGGCGCTGTCACGCAGCGGTGTCGACGCCGAGGTCGTGGACGCGACCTGCTCGCTCGTCGAGGCGTCGGCCGCTCATGACGTCACCGACGTGCGTGGTCCGCACGCCGCCTTCAACGACGCGGACCTCTGGATCCTCGGGGCGCCCGAGGACCGGTTCGACGGCTACTGCGCCGACGTGCGGCGGGAGTACGCCGCGGTGCCCGACGCCGACTACGCGACCGGCCGGGCGGCGATCCTGCGACCCTTCCTCGAGCGGGACTCGGTCTACCGCACCGACCACGCCCGGCTGCAGTGGGAGCCGGCAGCGCGACGCAACCTGCGGCGCGAGCTCGACCGGCTCGCGCAGCTCGGCTGAGCTCAGGCGCCGACGGCTCCGGCGGGCCGCTGCAGCACGTGGTCGACGACGAGCCCGAGGGCGCCGGCCAGCGCGATGCCTCCGACGGCGCCGAGCAGTGGGTTCTGCTCGACCCAGTGCCCGGCCAGCGCCCCGATGCCCACGGAGTACGCCGCCCAGCTGATCGCCGCCATCGCCGAGAGGAGGACGAAGCGGCGCTGCGAGAACGTGCCCGCACCCGCCGTGACGTTGACGCCGACCCGGCCGACTGGGATGTAGCGGGCGAGAACGATGGCGAGCGCGCCGCGACGGTCGAGCTCGGCCTCGGCCCGCAGGAACGCGTTGCGCACCTTCGGTCGTGGGTTCGTGCGCAGACGGGTGAGCCCGGAGCGCCGGGCCACCGCGAACGTGAGGTTGTCACCGAGGAAGGCGCCGGCTGCCGCCACCGCACCGAGGGCGAGCAGGTGTGGCGACCCCGAGGCCGCACCGAACGCGGCGAGGGTGATGACGACCGAGTCGCTGGGCACCGGGGGCAGCAGCGCGTCGAAGGTCGCCAGGAGGAAGAGTGCGGGGAGGACCCACAGCGCCGCGGCGTTCTGCTCGATGAGGGTGTTGACGGCCTCGAACACGCGAATCTCCTCTGCTCACAGGCGATCCGAGCCCGGCGACGGTCGTCGAGCGCTCCTGCATCTCCATCGTCGGCGTCCGTCTCGACGACGGCCATGGGGTGCAGCACCGGCTCCACCCTGAGCGGGGCCGGGTCGGGTCAGGGGCGGAGGTCAGGGATGCGCGCAGGGACGCACGTCAGGACGGGTCGTCGGGCGTGATCCCGTGCCGTCCTGAGGTCAGTGGCCATGGCCGACGGCACCGTCGGCGCCGGGGGCGACGAGCGGCCACCAGTGCCGCTCCCCCAGCTCGCCGGGCTGCCGCCCCACGGGCAGCCACAGACCGTCGACAAGACCGGCCGTCGGGAGCACGAAGAGGGCGAAGCACGCGGTCGGGACCGGCCACGGGTAGCCGGCGTCCGGCTCGCGCACGACGTTGCGCACGTAGCCGAGGAGGGGCGCTCGCTCGGTCCGCACGCCGAGGTCGTCGCCGAGCGCGCGGACGGCGTCACTCGGGTGCTCGCCGTCGGCGACGGGCCGGGAGGGCAGGTCGAGCCCGCGCCCGTCGGGCCGCTCGACGACGTGGATCCCGCGCTGGTCGCGCAGCACCGCGCGGACGACGACGGTGCGCGGCGGCGCGTCGTCCTGGCGGGAGGCGATGACGTCGGCGCGACCGCCCGGTGGCAGCCAGGGCGCGTCCGGAGTGCTGAGGACGACTCGCTCGTGCGTGCGCTTGGGGATGCGGAGTCCGCTGTGCTGCAGGCGTCTGAGGAGCTCGCGACCACCGATCGGGTTCGCCCCGGCAGCGACCACGTCCTCGTAGCGCTCCTCGGGCACGTCGTAGTGGTCACCCTCGAACCCGCGACGTGGGATGCCGGCCCTCTGCGCGAACGCGTGCAGCTCCTCGAACGAGGTGTCGCTCACGAGGTGCGACCACAGCCGTCCGTGGGCCGGCCAGGCGGGCGGGTCGATGAGCAGCACCCCGCGATCGTATGCCGGGCCGCCCGCTGGGGCTGTGGACAACTCCGCGGCGCCCTCGGCGGTTCTCCCTACCGTCGTTCCCAGAGGCCGTGCCATCGGGTGCGGCGAGGACAGAGGGGACCACCATGGCAACGCAGTTCCAGGTCGACACCGACCGCATCTCCGCGGCCTCCGGCGACATCACCCGCATCTCCGGTGAGATCGAGGCCCAGGTCGCGCAGATGCTCGCCCGGCTCACGGCCCTGCAGGACGCATGGAAGGGCGGTGCGGCGACGCAGTTCCACGGTGTCGTCACGCAGTGGCAGGGCACCCAGCGCCAGGTGCAGGCCTCGCTCGACTCGATCGGCCGCGTGCTCGCCGCCGCCGGTGCGCAGTACGCCGAGACCGAGGCGCAGAACATGCGGATGTTCACCTGAGCCACCCGAGACACCGGTGGCGGGAGCGACACCCCTGAGGTCGCTCCCGCCACCGGCCGGCTCGTGGCTGCCGCTCGGCAGCGGGCTCACTCCGTGGTGACCGCCCGGAGGATGTCGAGCTTCGAGGCCCGCCACCCCGGCCACCAGGCGGCGAGGATGCCGACGAGTCCGGCGAGGGCCACGAAGAACCCGAGCTGCGGCCACGGCACGGCGAGGACGTCGATGCCGTCGTCGGCGAGGGAGCGCTGCAGCGCCATCCCGAAGGCCACGCCGAGACCGACACCGAGGGTCGCGCCGAGCAGGGCGATGACGATCGACTCGAGCCGCAGCATCCGCTTGAGCTGGCGGCGGCTCAGGCCGACGGCCCGCAGCAGCCCGATCTCGCGGGTCCGCTCGATGACCGAGAGGGCGAGCGTGTTGATGATGCCGAGGATCGCGATGATGACGGCGAGCCCGAGAAGCGCGTAGATGAGGTAGAGCATCTGGTTGATCTGGCTGCGCTGCTCGTCGGCGAACTCGCCCTGATCCTTGACCGTGACGACCGGCAGGTCCGCGAGCGCCTCGTCGAGGTCCCGGCCGACCTGCGTCGCCGATGTCCCCGCCTCGCGGGTGATGAAGAGGAAGGAGTCCGTCCTCGGCCCACCGAGCGACTCGAGGGCGGGCAGGCTGAGGAGGAAGTCCGAGGACAGCAGGGCCGACTCCCCGTGGATGGCCGAGACCGTGAACGGCTTCGTCGTGCCCGCCCGGGTGAGGTCCACCACGGAGCCGACCTCGAGCCCGTCCTCGGTGGCACGCTCCTGGGAGACCGAGACGCTCGACGTCGTGAGGTCGGCGAGACGGCCGCTGACCATCGGGGTCGGACCGAGGACGCCGATGTGGCCGGGATCGATGCCGATGACGCCGCGCTGCTCGCCCTTCGCCTTGACCGCGTCCCAGCGGAAGGCAGCCACCTCCTCGACCCCGTCGACGGCGGCGAGCTCCTTGGTGACCTCGGTCGAGAAGGGCGTGCCGACGACCGAGGAGACGACGTAGTCGGCGACGAACTCCTTCTCGACCGCCTTGTCGATGCTCGCCTTCGCGCTGGCCCCGAAGACCGCCATCATCGACACGAGCGTCACGCCGATCATGAGTGCCGAGGCGGTCGCCCCGGTGCGGCGCGGGTTGCGCTGGGCGTTCTGCTGGGCCATGAGGCCGACGGCTCCGAAGGTCCGGCGATAGACCCAGCCGATGCCGGCGATGACCGGTCGGCCGACGAGCGGGCTGATGAGCGCCATGCCGAGGACGACGCCGAGGATGCCGCCGCCGACCCAGTAGGTGGGCTTCGGGACGTCCGCGAAGAGTCCCGCGCCGAGCAGTGCCGCACCGATGACCGAGAGGGCCGTGCCGACGAGGATGCGTCCGCGCATCCCGCTCTCGGCCAGGACCGCGTCGTCGCGCATGGCCGCCACCGGCGGCACCTTGCCCGCCTTGCGGGCGGGAAGGTAGGCCGCGACGAGCGTCACGACGAGGCCGACGACGAGCGAGACGATGACCGTGCGCGGCGAGATGATGAGCGACTGCCCGCTGAGGTCGAGGCCGAACTGGCCGAACAGCGTCCGGATGCCGATGGCGATGACGACGCCGAGGCCCAGTCCGATGACCGACCCCACGAGCCCGATGACGGTGGCCTCGAAGAGAACAGACCGCGCCACCTGGCGGCGGGTGGACCCGAGTGCCCGGAAGAGCGCGAGCTCACGGGAGCGCTGCGCGACGAGGATGCTGAACGTGTTGATGATGAGGAAGGACCCGACGACGAGGGCGACGCCCGCGAAGATGAGCAGGAAGGTCGTGATGAAGCCGAGCGCCTCCTGGATGTCGGAGGCCGCGGCCTTGGCGGCCGAGTCGCCGGTGACCGCCTCGACGCCTGCGGGAAGCCTCGTGGCGACAGCGTCGCGCAGCTCCTGCTGGGACGTGCCCTCGGCGGCGGTCACCCAGATGTCGTTGTAGGTGTCCTTGCCCTCCATGAAGAGGTCGCGCGCCTGCGCGGTGTCGAAGATCGACAGGCTCGCGCCCGCGGTGCCGCCCTCCATCGTCGCGATGCCGACGAGGCGGGCCGAGATGCGCGGCTGGCTCCCCGAGCTGACGATGTTGACCTTCTCGCCGACGAGGTAGCCGGCCTTGTCGGCGGTCCTCTCGTCGAGGACGACCTCGCCGGCCGCCTGGGGCCACCGGCCCGAGGCGAGCGACAGCGGCTGCAAGCCCTTGGCCGCAGGTCCGTCGGTGTAGTTGGCGCCGATCCCGGGGGGACCGAACCCGCCGATGAGCTTGCCGTTCTTGCCGACGACGAAGGTACCGAAGTTCGTGATGTTGCCGTCGGCCCGGGCTGCACCGGGCGTGGAGGCCAGCTCCTCGACGAGCGAGCCCGGCAGGGTCTGCGACGAGGGCTGCTGCTCGAGGTCCACGTCGCCCGACACCGGTCGGACGACGACGTCGCCGACCGTGCTGTTCATGATCGAGTCGAAGCTGCGACCGAGGGTGTCGGTGAAGACGAAGGAGCCGGCGACGAAGGCGACGCCGAGGATGATGGCGAAGGCGCTCATGAACAGCCGCAGCTTGCGGGCCATGAGGCTCTTCCAGCTGGCGCGGAGCATCGGTCAGCCCTGCACCTTCGCGTCGAGGCTCTTCATCGTCTCGAGGATCCGCTCGGGCGTGGGCTCACGCAGCTCGGTGACGATGCGTCCGTCGGCGAGGAAGACGACGCGGTCGGTCCAGCTCGCGGCACCCGGGTCGTGGGTCACCATGACGATCGTCTGGCCGAAGTCGTCGACCGAGCGGCGCAGGAAGCCGAGCACCTCGGCGCCGGAGGTCGAGTCGAGGTTGCCCGTCGGCTCGTCGGCGAAGATGATCTCGGGCCGGCTCACGAGGGCCCGGGCGCAGGCGACGCGCTGCTGCTGGCCGCCGGAGAGCTCGCCGGGGCGGTGGCCCAGGCGGTCGGCGAGGCCGACGGTCGAGATGACGAGGTCGTACCACTCGCGGTCGGGCTTGCGCCCGGCGATCGAGAGCGGCAGGAGGATGTTCTCCTCGGCGTTGAGCGTCGGGATGAGGTTGAAGGACTGGAAGACGAACCCGATGTGGTCGCGGCGGACACGGGTGAGGTCCTTCTCCTTGAGGGAGGTGAGCTCGATGTCGCCGAGGCGCACCGAGCCGCGGGTCACCGAGTCGAGACCGGCCGCGCAGTGCATGAGGGTGGACTTGCCGGAGCCGGACGGGCCCATGATCGCGGTGAACTCCCCGGCGGCGATGTCGAGGCTGACGCCCTTGAGGGCGGTGACGGCGGTGTCGCCGGAGCCGTAGGTCTTGACGAGGTCGGTGACGCGGGCGGCCACCTTGGGGGGCGCCGTGGTGTCACGGCGGTCGGGGGCGAGGTCAGTGGTCATGCCGTCCACGGTAGGAGCGCGGACGGCATACGGGCAGGGGGTTTCTCCCCGAGGCAACCCTGAGGAGACCCTGAACGCCCCCCCCCCCGCACGCCGAAGGGCGGCCTCCCCGTGGGAAGACCGCCCTCCGGTGGCGCGAACGGCGAAGCCGTTCAGCGGTGTGGGATCAGAAGCCCATGCCGCCCATGTCGTCGCCGCCACCCGGCATGGCCGGAGCGGCCTTCTCGGGCTTGTCGGCGATGACGGCCTCGGTGGTGAGGAAGAGCGCGGCGATCGACGCGGCGTTCTGGAGCGCCGAGCGGGTCACCTTGGCCGGGTCGATGATGCCGGCCTTGATGAGGTCGACGTACTCACCGGTCGCGGCGTTGAGGCCGTGACCCGAGTCGAGGTTGGCGACCTTCTCCGCGACGACGCCGCCCTCGAGACCGCCGTTGATGGCGATCTGCTTGAGCGGGGCCTCGATCGCGACGCGCACGATGTTGGCGCCGGTGGCCTCGTCACCCTCGAGCTCGAGCTTGGCGAACGCGGCCTTGCCCGCCTGGAGCAGGGCGACGCCACCACCGGCGACGATGCCCTCCTCGACGGCAGCCTTGGCGTTGCGCACGGCGTCCTCGATGCGGTGCTTGCGCTCCTTGAGCTCGACCTCGGTGGCCGCGCCCGCCTTGATGACGGCGACGCCGCCGGCGAGCTTGGCGAGGCGCTCCTGGAGCTTCTCGCGGTCGTAGTCGGAGTCCGACTTCTCGATCTCGGCGCGGATCTGGTTGACGCGACCCTGGATCTGGTCGGCGTCGCCGGAGCCCTCGACGATGGTCGTCTCGTCCTTGGTGACGACGACCTTGCGGGCCTTGCCGAGCAGGTCGAGCTCGGCGGTGTCGAGCTTGAGCCCGACCTCCTCGGAGATGACCTGGCCACCGGTGAGGATGGCGATGTCGGCGAGCATGGCCTTGCGGCGGTCACCGAAGCCGGGGGCCTTGACGGCGACCGACTTGAAGGTGCCACGGATCTTGTTGACGACGAGCGTCGACAGGGCCTCGCCCTCGACGTCCTCGGCGATGATGAGCAGCGGCTTGCCGGACTGCATGACCTTCTCGAGGAGGGGCAGCAGGTCCTTGATCGAGCCGATCTTGGAGTTGACGACGAGGACGTAGGGCTCGTCGAGGACGGTCTCCATGCGCTCGGCGTCGGTGACGAAGTAGTGGCTGATGTAGCCCTTGTCGAAGCGCATGCCCTCGGTGAGCTCGAGCTCGAGGCCGAAGGTGTTGCTCTCCTCGACGGTGATGACGCCCTCCTTGCCGACCTTGTCCATGGCCTCGGCGATCATCTCGCCGATCTGGGGGTCAGCAGCGGAGATCGAGGCCGTGGCAGCGATCTGCTCCTTGGTCTCGACGTCCTTGGCGTTGGCGAGCAGCTCGTCGGAGACGGCCGCGACGGCCTTCTCGATGCCGCGCTTGAGCGCCATCGGGTTGGCGCCGGCGGCGACGTTGCGCAGGCCCTCCTTGACGAGGGCCTGGGCGAGGACGGTCGCCGTCGTCGTGCCGTCACCGGCGACGTCGTCGGTCTTCTTGGCGACCTCCTTGACCAGCTCGGCGCCGATCTTCTCGTAGGGGTCGTCGAGCTCGATCTCCTTGGCGATGGACACACCGTCGTTGGTGATCGTGGGGGCGCCCCACTTCTTCTCCAGCACGACGTTGCGGCCCTTGGGCCCCAGGGTGACCTTGACGGCGTCGGCGAGGGTGTTCATGCCTCGCTCGAGACCGCGGCGAGCCTCTTCATCGAAAGCGATGATCTTGGCCATTCGGGTGGTTCCTCCCACGCGAATCGAAGGTGTCGGCCAGGTGGTGCCCGCGACGGACGAGCCGAACCCGCGTGCCTCATGTCATGCGCGCGTGCCGACCCTCACCGGTCTGGCCTTGGGATACAACTTTGTCACTCTCATGGTGAGAGTGCTAACGCCATTATTGGCACTCTCGCGTGGAGAGTGCAAACGACCCGGTATGCCGTCCGCGCACCTGCCCGGGGCGAGCCGACCCTGCGCTGGCGGTCGCCGGCGCACAGGCTGACGACTGGTGCACCCATGGCAGCGCCGGTCGCCACGCTCTGCGCCGTTCGACGCCGGGTCGAGCGAGTCACCGATCGGCGGGCGAGCCACGCAGGGGTGACCCGCTCGCGAACCTCTGGCTCGCTCGCGGTCAGAGGGTCGGGGTGTGGCCCTCGAAGGTCGCGCGCATCGCACCGTCGGCCTCGCTCGACACCGGGTCGTCGAGGTCGGCGACGAAGACCGCGACGAGTGTGCGTGCCGGGTTCGACGCGGCCTCGGCGAGCGCCTGCCGCCACGCGACGAGGTTGGGGTGGTCGAGCGACGTGCATGCCTCGGCCGGCTCGAGGGACTCGACGGCGGCCCGGAGCTGGGCGGTCGTGAGGTCGAGCGTCGCGGTGGACCCGTCGTGGCCGAGCACCGTGGCCAGCACGACGGCAGGCAGGCCGTGCCGTCCACCGGGGACGTTGACGTGTGCGAACTCCCACTCGACCGAGCTCGACGCGGGACTCAGCCCGACGGCATACGCGACGGGAGGGCGCCAGCCCTCGATGCGGGAGGCGAGGTGGTCGCGGATGGCCGCGAGGCCCTCGGGCGTGCTCCAGTCGAGCTCGGCCACGGCTCAGCCCTGCGGCTGCAGTCCGAGGCGACGGGCCGAGCGGGCGCGCTGACGGGTGGCGCGCTGACGGCGCAGGCGCTTGACGAGCATCGGGTCGTGCTCGAGCGCGACCGGGCTGTCGATGAGCGCGTTGAGCACCTGGTAGTAGCGGGTCGGGCTCATGTCGAAGAGCTCCTTGATCGCCGACTCCTTGGATCCGGCGTACTTCCACCACTGGCGCTCGAAGTCGATGATCCGGCGGTCGCGCTCGCTCAGGCCCTGGACCTCGGGCGTGGCGGACTGCTCATCGTGCACGGCGTTCACGGTTCGACCCTTCTTGGAGCGACGGCTGCGACGCCCACCCTAACGGGCGAATGACACGGCTGTCATTAGGGTCGGCGTGTCCGCTGGACACTTCGAGTCGACGCCTACTCAGGCGCCCCAGCAGTCACACCAGTCTCGCCGAGCAGGTATGCCGTGAGCGCCGCCACGTCGTCGAAGACCGCCTCCGGGGAGGTCGCCTCGAGGGCGGCCCGCTCCCCCGCGCCCCACGTGACCGCGACGCCGGGCATGCCCGCGGCGCGGGCGGCGAGGATGTCGACGGTCGCGTCTCCGACGTAGACGGCGGTGCTCGGGTCGATCCCGACGACCCGGGAGGCGGCGAGCAGCGGCTCGGCGTCGGGCTTGTGCCGGGTCGTGTCCTCGAGCGCGCCGACGACGTCGATGAGGTGGTCGATGCCGACACCGGCCAGGGCGAGCCGGGCCGTCTCGCGCCGCTTGCTCGTGACGACGTGGACCCTCGCCCCGGCCGAGGTGAGGGCCTGGAGCATCTCGGGAATGCCGGCATACCGCTGGATGAGCCGCTCGGTGTTGGCGAGGTTCCACTCTCGGTAGGTCCGGTCGAGGTCGTGGCCCCGCTCGGGGTCCTCCTCGAGCAGGGCGGCGAGGAGCGGGCGGCCGATCCAGGCGCGGGCGCGCGGCTCGTCGATCTCCTCGCCGCGCACCTCTCGGAAGGCGTGCTGGTAGCTCGCCACGATGAGCGGGATCGTGTTGGCGAGGGTGCCGTCGAGATCGAAGAAGATGGTCTGCCAGCGGGGTGCGGTCACCCGGCCATCATTCCCGAGGCGGCGCCGGCTCCTGCATCGGCGTCACCTCGGCGACCGGCTCGACACCGAGGCTGTCGAGGAGGCCGAGGACCCGCTCGCGGATCTCGTCGCGGATCGGCCGGACCGAGTCGACCCCCTTGCCCGCCGGGTCCTCGAGCACCCAGTCCTCGTAGCGCTTGCCCGGGAAGATCGGGCAGGCATCGCCACACCCCATGGTGATGACGACGTCGGACGCCTGCACCGCCTCGGTCGTGAGCACCTTGGGTGTCGCCGCGGCGAGGTCGATGCCGACCTCGGCCATCGCCTCGACGGCGGCGGGGTTGACGGTGTCGGCAGGCGCGCTGCCGGCCGAGCGGACCTCGACCCGCCCGCCGCCGAGCGCCTCGAGCCACCCGGCGGCCATCTGTGAGCGACCCGCGTTGTGGACGCAGACGAAGAGCACGGAGGGGCGGTCGGCGGCGGGTTCGGTGGTCATGCGGACTCCTTGGGAAAGAGGCGGCTCCTCAGGTGGAGCGAGACGTAGACGAGGGCGACGAGCACGGGGACCTCGATGAGCGGGCCGACGACCCCCGCGAGCGCCTGGCCCGAGGTGACGCCGAACGTCGCGATGGCGACGGCGATCGCGAGCTCGAAGTTGTTGCCGGCGGCGGTGAAGGCGAGCGTCGTCGTGCGTTCGTAGCCCAGGCCGAGCGAGCGCCCGAGGAGCAGGCCACCACCCCACATGAGCGCGAAGTAGGCGAGCAGCGGCAGCGCGATCCGCGCGACGTCGAGGGGCCGCGACAGGACCTGGTCGCCCTGGAGCGCGAAGAGCACGACGATCGTGAAGAGCAGCCCGTAGAGCGCCCATGGTCCGATCCGCGGGAGGAAGGACCCCTCGTATGCCGTCCGCCCCCACCGCTTCTCCCCCACCCGTCGCGAGAGGTAGCCCAGGACGAGCGGGACCCCGAGGAAGACGAGGACGCTCGAGGCGATCTGCCACGTCGAGACGTCGAGCGAGTCCTGCTCCAACCCGAGGCGGCCCGGCAGCCACGACAGGTAGAACCAGCCGAGCCCCGCGAACGCGACGACCTGGAAGAGCGAGTTGAGGGCGACGAGCACCGCAGCCGCCTCGCGGTCGCCGCACGCGAGGTCGTTCCAGATGATGACCATGGCGATGCAGCGGGCGAGGCCGACCACGACGAGGCCGGTGCGGTACTCCGGGAGGTCGGGCAGGAGCAGCCAGGCGAGGGCGAACATGAGCGCCGGTCCGAGCACCCAGTTGAGGACGAGCGAGGCGCCGAGCATCCGCCGGTCGCCGGTCACCGAGTCGAGCCGGTCGTAGCGCACCTTGGCCAGCACCGGGTACATCATGACGAGCAGGCCGATGGCGATGGGCAGGCTCACCCCGTCGACCTCGACGGCGCCGAGGGCGTTGCCGAGGCCCGGCACCGCCCTCCCCAGCCCGAGACCGACGGCCATGGCCGCGCCGATCCAGACGGGGAGGAAGCGGTCCAGGGTGGAGAGCCGCGGGGCGAGCGCCTCGGGCGCAGGGCGGGTGTCGGTCGCGTTCATGCGGTGGCGGTGCAGCACGCGGCGCCGTCCGGCTGGCGGCCGGAGACGTCGAGCACCTCGAGGCTCGCGGTGGCGGGGCGCGCACCGGCGGGGTTCTCGTCCTTGACGGTGTAGACCTCCCACGGGGCGCCGGCCGGGTCGTGGACCCAGACCTTGTCCTGGAGCGCGTAGCAGCACGTCGTGTCGTTCTCGTCGAAGGCGGCGAGACCGGCCTCGGCGAACCGCTCGCGGGCGGCCGCGACGCCCTCGACGGACGGGACCTCGACGCCGAGGTGGTTGAGCGCACCCGCCGTGCCGGTCCCCCGGACGTCGTCGGTCGTCTCGATGAGGACGAGCTTGAGCGGCGGCTCGGCGACGGCGAAGTTCGCGTAGCCCGGGCGGCGCTTGGCCGGCTCGACGCCGAACATCGCCGAGTAGAACGCGATCGACGCCTCGAGGTCGGTGACGTTGAGGGCGAGCTGGACGCGAGAGCTGGACGTGGTGGTCATCGGCGGGTCCCTTCGGATAGATTGATGGACGTCGATGTGAAGAGCAAACCGTAAATATCGATGTTCGTCAATATCTAGGATGGCACCATGTCGCAGAGACGAGAGGGTGGTGGGCCCGCATGACCACGACGACGACCGCGCCGAGCGCGAGCGAAGCGACCGCAAGCGCCTCGACGGCTTCGACGGCCGCGTGCTGCGGCATCACGACGCCGGGTGGGCTGTCGCGCGAGCAGGCCGAGACCAACGCCGTCCTCCTCAAGGCCGTGGCCGACCCCGTCCGCCTGCGGCTGCTCAGCATCATCCGCGACAGCGAGGACGGCGAGGCGTGCGTCTGCGACCTCACCCCCGCGGTCGGGCTCGCCCAACCCACGGTGAGCCACCACCTCAAGGTCCTCACCGAGGCCGGCCTCATCGAGCGCGAGAAGCGTGGCACCTGGGCCTGGTTCCGGGTCGTGCCGAGCCGGCTCGAGGACGTGCGCTCGATCTTTGCTTGACACGGCCACCGACCTTGCCGCGCCGGACTCCGGACGACGGACGCCGGGCGCCGGGCGGCGAGGTGGCAGGCGGCGGGGAGCGTGGGCGCTGCGCCCTGCCGCTTCGGCTCCACACACCGCCACCGCACCGGACGTGCGGCATCCCAGCACGTCCGGTGCGGTAGGTCCTTCGTCGGTGGAGACCCTCAGGCGGCGTCCGCCCGTAGCGCCGCGTCGAGCTGGCCGACCGCCTGGGTCAGGCCCTCCTGCATGCCCATGTCGAGCACCTTCTCGAGGTCGTCGGCCGAGCCGTAGACCGTCGTGGACGAGACGCGCGTCCCGCCGTCGTGCTCGGTGAACTCGACGACGGTGTCGCCCGCGGGCAGCCCCTCGGCGGGGTTGCCCTCGGCGTCGGCGAACCCGTCGACGAAGGCGAGCCGGCTCGTCGGCTCGACGGACGTGACGTCCCAGTAGCCGCCGAACCTCTCACCCTCGGGCGAGGTCATGTAGTAGGTCATCCGACCGCCCTCGCGCAGGTCGTGGGAGGTGACCGTGAGCGGGTAGCCGGGCGGGCCGTACCAGCGCTCGAGCTGGCGCGGGTCGGTCCAGAAGTCCCAGATGCGGTCGACGGGAGCCGCGAAGTCGCACGTGACGACGATCGAGCGTTCGTCGCTGTTGGTCGTGATGTCGGTGACGGGCATGGGTCCTACTCCTTCTCGTGGTGGGCGTGCTGACGGTCCTGCGGGTCGGTCGTGGCGTCGTGGAGACCGGCGAGGAGGTCGTCGATCCGCCCGATGCGGCCACGCCAGACGGCCTCGAGCTCGGACAGCATCGAGGCGACCGAACGCAGCGCCTCGACCTCGCCGCTGGCGAGCGCCTCGCGTCCGCTGCGGCGCTTGCTCACGAGTCCGGCTCGCTCGAGCACCGCGACGTGCTTCTGCACCGCGGCGAAGCTCATGTCGTAGCGGCGGGCCAGCGCCGACACCGAGTGCTCCCCGGCGAGGACGCGACGGAGGATGTCGCGCCGGGTCCGGTCGGCGAGCGCGTGGAAGAGGGCGTCCGCCCGGTCCTCGTGCTCCTCGTCGGTGGCCATGACGACAACCTACAACCATATGGTTGTAGGTTGTCAACCCCCGGGCGCCCGACGGGTGCCCCCGGGGACGCCGGAGGTTCCGCTCAGTGGCGCAACGCCTAGGTTGGGAAGCGTGACCACTCGCCCCCTCTCCGAGATCGTCCACCCCACGTGGGCCCGGGCCCTGGCACCGGTCGAGGAGACGCTCACCGAGCTGGGGGCCTTCCTGCGTGAGGAGGTCGCCGCCGGCCGCGGCTACCTGCCGGGCGGGGCGCACGTCCTGCGCGCGTTCGAGCAGCCGCTCGACGAGGTGCGCGTCCTCGTCGTCGGGCAGGACCCCTACCCCACGCCCGGCCACCCGATCGGGCTGAGCTTCGCGGTCGCCCCCGACGTCCGGCCCATCCCGCGCAGCCTCGTCAACATCTACACCGAGCTCCAGAGCGACCTCGGTGTCCCCGCGCCGACGAGCGGAGACCTCACGCCGTGGGCCGAGCGCGGGGTCCTCCTGCTCAACCGGGTCCTCACCGTCCGGCCCGGCAGTCCGGCGAGCCACCGCGGCAAGGGCTGGGAGCAGGTCACCGACTGGGCCATCGACGCCCTCGTCGCCCGGGGTGGACCGCTCGTCGCGATCCTCTGGGGCAGGGACGCACGCTCACTGCGGAGCCGGCTGGACGGCATACCGTGTGTGGAGAGCCCACACCCCTCTCCCCTGTCGGCGCGCAGCGGCTTCTTCGGGTCGCGCCCGTTCAGCAGGGTCAACCACCTCCTTGAGCAGCAGGGAGCCACACCGCTCGACTGGAGTCTGCCGTGATCCCCGCCCCATCCACCCCCACCCGCGTCTGGAGCACCTACGTCGCCATCGGCGACTCGTTCACCGAGGGGATGTCGGACCCCGACCCCGAGAAGGACGACTCCTGGATCGGCTGGGCCGACCGCCTCGCGGAGTCGCTGCACGACCTCGCCGAGCTCGAGCACCTGCCCTTCCGCTACGCCAACCTCGCCGTCCGCGGCCGGCTCCTCGACGACGTCGTGGGCTCCCAGCTCGACCGCGCACTGCAGATGGGGCCCGACCTCGTCTCGATGGTCGGAGGGGGCAACGACCTGCTGCGGCCCGGCGTCGACACCAACGACCTCATGGAGCGGCTCGAGACGGCCGTGATCCGGCTGCGGCAGAGCGGTTCCGACGTCCTCCTCGCCACCCCCATCGACCCGCAGGAGGCCGGGCTGCTCAAGCCGCTGCGGGGTCGGCACGCCGTGCACGCGGCCAACATCTTCACGATCGCCCAGCGTCACGGCTGCTACGTCCTCAACCTCTGGGGCATGCCGGCCCTGCGCGACTGGCGCCTCTGGGCCGGCGACCGCATCCACCTCACCACCGAGGGACACCGTCGGGTCGCGCTCGCCGCGCTCGCCGCCCTCGGTCACGCCACCGACGAGGAGGACTGGCGCACACCGCTGCCCGCCGGTGACGCGACGACCCGGCGGCAGGAGCTGCGGGCTCACGCCGCGTGGGCGCGTGAGCACCTCGCGCCATGGGTGCAGCGCCGGATGAAGGGCCAGTCGAGCGGGGACCACCTCGACCCCAAGCGCCCCGAGCTGTCGCCGATGCGTCCCTTCGTCGACGGTCCCTGAGGCCGGTCCGGTCCCGCTCGGGCTGGCGTTACAGTCGCGGGTATGCCGGTCACCCGCCTCATGCCCACCTCGGACGGTGACGACCTCATCGCCCTCACCCGCGAGATCTGCGACAAGGAGCTGCGCCCGCGCGTCGACGACGCCGAGCGCGAGGCTGCGGAGGGCGAGTCCTTCCCGACCGAGGTCTTCCGGACCCTCGGCCGCGCCGGGCTGCTGTCGCTGCCGCACCCCGAGGAGCACGGCGGCGGTGGTCAGCCCTACGAGGTCTACCTCCAGGTCGTCGAGGAGATCGCCGCCGCGTGGATGAGCGTGGCCGTCGGCGTCTCGGTGCACTCGCTCACCGCCTACCCCGTGACGACGTTCGGGACCGCTGAGCAGCAGGCGGCACTCCTGCCGGGGATGCTCTCCGGCGAGCAGCTCGGCGCCTACTGCCTCTCCGAGCCGCTGGCCGGGTCCGACGTCGGGTCGATGACGACGAAGGCGACGCGGACCGACGGCGGTGACGGGCCGGCATACGCGATCAAGGGACGCAAGGCGTGGATCAGCCACGCCGGTCACGCCGACTACTACACGACGTTCGCGCGCACGTCCGACGACGGCGGTCGCGGGATCTCCTGCTTCATCGTCCCGGCCGGGTCCGACGCGATGACGTTCGGCGCCCCCGAGAGGAAGATGGGCCTGCACTGCGACACCGTGCGCGAGGTGATCTTCGACGGCGTGCCCGTCGACGAGGCCAACCGCATCGGCGAGGAGGGCCAGGGGATGGCCATCGCCCTGTCCGCCCTCGACGCCGGCCGGCTCGGGATCGCCTCTGCCGCAACGGGACTCGCACAGTCGGCTCTCGACGTCGCCGCGGCCTACGCCAAGGAGCGCGAACAGTTCGGTCGTCCGATCGCGTCGAACCAGGGGCTCGCGTTCCTCATCGCGGACATGGAGGCGGCGGTCTCGGGAGCACGCTCGGCCTACCTGTATGCCGCGCGGCTCAAGGACGCGGGCCGACCCTTCGCGAAGGAGGCGGCGGTCGCCAAGCTGCTCGCCACCGACGCCGCGATGAAGGTGACGACCGACGCGATCCAGGTGCTCGGGGGTGCGGGCTACACCGCCGACTTCCCCGTCGAGCGGATGTTCCGCGAGGCGAAGGTGACCCAGATCTTCGAGGGGACCAACCAGATCCAGCGGCTCGTCATCAGCCGTCACGTGCTGCGCTGACCCCGGGCAACGTCAGACCGGGCCGTCTCATACACGGCCCGGTCACCTCTTTATAGGTGGCCGACCGGGTCCGGCCGGTGACCGACACGCGACGGCGCGATGACGGCAAACCCACGTTTCGCCTTCCGGTGGGCCGCGCGCTGCCATATGCTCCGGTCGGCTCGACGAGCGGGCCACGTCGCAGGGGGGAACCACCCATGTCAGTGCGCCTCACGCGCGGGATCGCCACGCTGCTCGCAGCCGTGGTCACTGCCGCCGGTCTGAGCAGCGCCGCCACCGCCGCGGTCTCCCCCGCGGCCGACGTCACCTCATGGTCCATCGAGGGTCCGGCCGGCTCCTTCGCGGGCGGGCAGGTGTGGATGACGACGGCGTCGACGGTCCAGACCTACCCGGTCGAACAGGGGGTCGCCGTCTACGGCAACGGCGCCAACGGTTATCCGGGGCGGGTCTTCGCCTTCCCGCCGGAGGCCACGACGTTCGCGGCAGGGAGGACCTATCCCACGGCGAACAGCGTCAGCGCCACCCATGCGCGCGTCGACATCAACTATCCGGTGTACTGCACGTCGACCACCACGGGCTCCGTGACGGTCCACGAGGCCCGCTACGACGACGACAACCAGCTCGTGCGGTTCGCCGCCAGCTACACGCAGTCGTGCGACGGCGGCCCCGCGGTCACCGGTGAGGTGCGGTCGCACTCGACCGTCGACACGGTCCGCCAGGTCGCCGCGCCGAACGGTCCGACCTCGCAGGTCGTCACCGTCCGCTCCGCGAAGGGCACGACGTTCGGCAGGGCCGACTTCGAGACGGCACCTCCGGCGTCCTACGGGTTCGCGATCAGCGAGGACGGGTGCAGCGACAGGACCGTCCCGGCCGGTGGCTCGTGCACGCTCAAGGTCTCGGGCTGGCCCGGCGACCTCGGCAGCGGACGGCAGGCGACGGTCGTCCTCCCCGACGTCGCCGGCGTGGACGGCCGCCGCATCCCGGTCGACATCATCTCCCGCGACACCCCTCTCGGGGCCTTCGCGACCGTCACCAACGGCCCGCGGCGCATCCTCGACACGCGCGCGGCGAACGGCGTCACCACCCGCTCCCCGCTGGGCACCGGACAGACACTCGCCGTCCAGGTGGCCGGTCGGGGTGGCGTCCCGTCGACCGCCTCCGTCACGTCCGTCGTCATGAACGTCACCGCCGTGAGCCCGACGAGCGGCGGCTACCTCAGCGTCCACCCCGGGCCGTCGAGGGCAACCACGTCGAGCATCAACTTCACCAAGGGCGTCAACCTCGCCAACCTCGTCACCGTGCCGCTCGGACCGGACGGCAAGGTCCGTTTCGCGAACGGGAACTCCGGCACCGTGCACGTGCTGGCCGACGTCGTCGGCTACTACCGGACCTCGGCACCGACGACGCTGCCCTACGGCTCGTTCCGCCAGACCCAGCTGCAGCGCATCGTGGACACGCGCTCCGAGTTCGGCCCGCTGCCCGGTGGCTACTACTTCGACGTGACCCTCGACTACAACGGGGTCGACGGGCCGGAGGTGAACTCGCACGTCACCGCCGCGCTCGTCAACCTCACGACGACGACCCAGTCCGGCTCCGGCTACCTCACGGCGTGGTCGGGAGCCGGCGAGATGCCGGCCACCTCGTCGATCAACTTCGTCAGGGGACGCAGCCAGGCCAACATGGCCCTCATCCCGGTCCGGCAGGAGTACGACGCCGACACCGATCGCTTCTATCCCACCGTCCGGATCGACAACCCGTCCGGCGCCGCGACCAACGTCATCATCGACATCGTGGGCCTCTACGACGACAACACCCTGATCGAGGGCTGGACCTCGCAGCGGTTCCGCCCGCTCCCGGCACCGGTGCGCATCGTCGACACCCGGAGCTCGCTGGGGATGGCGGCACTGTCCGCCGGCCAGACCCGGAAGGTGCCGGCACCCTCCTCGGTCGCGGGCCACCAGACCTACGGCCTCGTCGCCAACCTCACCGCCGTCAGTCCGACCACGACCACCTGGCTCACCGCCTGGGACGCCGACGCCCGCCCCGGCGTGAGCAACCTCAACACGGTCGGCAAGGTGAGCATGGCCAACGCAGCGATGGTGCCGCTGACGTGGGGCAACACCTTCCTCGTCAACAACGCGGCCGGCTCGACGCACGTCCTCGTCGACGTGGCCGGCAGCCTCGAGGCCTACCCGGTGACGGCTCCCCCGCCGTCCGACGGCACGTCGCTCTCGCCGTCCCGTTCCGGTTCGGCCGGGCACGCCGACCACACGGGACCCGCGGGCCGGTTCGAGGTGCAACGTCCGACTGCCGGTTAGTCGGCCTCAGTCCGGGTCGCGGGAGATCCCGGGCAGCAGGGTGTCCCCGGCACGCAGCGCGTCCATCGCGCCGGGGTGGTCGCCGATGAACTCCAGGCCCTTGTGGCGGTAGCGCCAGATCTGGAGGGCGCCGAGCGACCACAGCAGGAACTGGACCGACATCGCGACCTTGAAGTCGGTGAGCGAGTAGGAGCCCGGCCCCTCCGGCGCGCGGTGGTCGAGGATGAAGCCGACGAGCGCCATGGTCACGAGCGAGGCGAAGAACCCGCCGATGTTGATGACGCCGGACGCGCGGCCGAGCCGGTCGGAGGGGTGGAAGCTGCGGGCGAGGTCGAAGCCGACCATCGACCCCGGACCACCGCACCCGGTGACGCACACGAGCAGGACGAGCAGCGGCAGCGGCGCCCGCCCGGGCCAGAGCAGGACGAGGGCCCACGTGCTCGCGATCGCCGCGACGATGGTGAGGACGATCTGCGAGCGGCGGTAGGGCAGCCGCCCGGTGAGGTGGCCGACGACCGGACCCGCCACCATCGACGCGAGGGTGAGCGTGATGAGCAGGCTGCCCGCCGTCGTCGGGCTCAGGCCCTGGCCCTCGACGAGGAACGGGTAGCCCCAGAGCATCGTGAAGACGGTCGCGCCGAACTGCCCGGTGAAGTGGATCCACATCCCGAGCCGGGTCCCGGGGTTGCCCCAGACCTCGCCGAGCGTGCGGGCGAGCGCGCGCACTTTGATCTTCTCGACGGCGACGCCGGTGTAGGGCGAGTCCTTGACGACGAGGAGGAGCGCGACGGACAGCAGGGCGCCGGCACCCGCGGAGATGCCGAACGACCGCTCCCAGCCGTAGCGGTCGAGCGCCGCGGCCAGCGGGGTGGCGGCGGCGACCGCGCCCAGCTGTCCCACCATGCCACTCAGCTGCGTGATGACCGGCGCCTGCTTGACCCGGAACCACAGCGCGACGAGCCGGAGCATGCTCGTGAAGATCATCGCGTCACCCATGCCGAGCAGCACGCGCGCGGCGAGCCCGACCCCGAAGCTGCCCGCGAACGCGAACCACAGCTGTCCGATGGAGATGAGCGCGAGCCCGACGAGGAGGAGACGGCGCGAGCCGAAGCGGTCGAGGAGCACGCCGACGGGGATCTGCATGCCGGCATACACGACGAGCTGGACGACCGTGAAGGTCGCGAGCTGCGAGGCGGTGATGTCGAACCGTTGCGCCGCAACGAGTCCGGCGACACCGAGCGACGTGCGGTGGAAGACGGCGACGGTGTAGACCGACAGCGCGACGACCCAGATGACCCAGGCCCGACGACGACCGATGTCGTGGATCTGCCGTCGCAGGGGTCGCGTCACGGCTCGATTCTATGGAGGACGCCCGTATGCCGTCCGCGCCGTCCAGCGTCGACGTGCGCCTGCGTGGTCACCCCAGGGGGATGAGGACCCGGGTGCGCCACGTCGCCGGGTCGGGCTCGGTGGTCGGGTCGCTGAGGTACTCCTCCCACATGTCGGCACCGGTGCTCACGCCCTGCTCCTCCGCCCAGCGAAGCGCCGCGTCGTAGGTGCGGCCGAGCGTGTCGTAGGGACCGACGTGCACCGCCTCGACGGCTCGGCAGGCCGGCAGCTCACCCGGCCGGACGTCGTCCTCGGACATGACGAACGAGGACGTGGGGAAACCCGCTTCGACCTCGGCGGTCGTCGTCGGTGCGCCCAGGTAGCGGGTGAACGGCGGGCCGGTGATCGTCACACCCTGTCGGGCAGCCACGGCCATCACGGAGGAGAAGGCTCCACCGACGAAGTCGGCGATCCCGGCCATCGGCACCACGTCGGCCACCACCGCGACGGGTTGCTGCCCGCGCTCGACGATCCTCATCTCCGTCATGGCTCCACTCTGACGCCGCCGCCGTGGGGACGTCAGGGACGATCGTCCCTCCGCCGGGCGGCGGGAGACTGCCTCCGCCGCGCGGCCACGGCCGGGCGGTCACCGCGGTGGCGCCTCCTCGTGCGGCGCCGCCGGGTAGAGTGCAGGACGCCGTCGGGGGCACCGCTCGCCGACGCGCGCTGGCGTGGCGCAATCGGTAGCGCACCTGTCTTGTAAACAGGTGGTTAGGGGTTCAAGTCCCCTCGCCAGCTCCTCGGAAGGACGACGCTCATCTGCCGCGTCCGGACTCCCCCATTGTGATCTGGACACGCTCCGTGGTCGGGTGCAGGCTTCTTCGCACCATCAACCGTGTCGCTGGCTGTGCTGCTCGGGCGCAGGCCCCCCGGCAGGTGCACCTCGGCGCAGCAGGTCGGCCGACCCTCACGTTGGGACGGTGCCATCATGCGCGTCATCCGATTGATCCTCGCCGCCCTCGCGGCGGTCCTGTTCACCGCGCCCCCGGCCGCAGCGGCCGAGCCCCGACCGTTCACCTCGGACTTCACCATTGAGGCGTCATTCGCACCGATGCCGGTCCCGGGCGTCTTCGCCGTGACGACCTCCGGGGCAGGGCATGCGTCCCACCTGGGCAAGGTGACGGTCTCCTCGAGCGAGACCCTGGACTTCGTCAGCTCCCCCGGAACCGTCACGCTGGACGACGGTCGGCTGGTCATGACCGCCGCCAACGGCGACCAGCTCTACTGGAGCTACGAGGGAACCGGTTCGGCCCCGGACGAGAACGGGGAGTCCGCCCTGGCCGGCACCTTCGTGATCACCGGGGGCACGGGCAGGTTCTCGGACGCCGCCGGCGACGGAAGCCTCCATGGAACCGGCAACGCTGTCACCGGGATGGCGTCCCTGACCTACCACGGTTCCATCTCGTACTAGGGCTGGCCGGGCCCGCAGGCTCGCCGATCACGTCGCCGAGGAGGGGTCCGGGGTCTGGGTGGACTCCAGCCGCGTCTCCTCAGGGTGTTCGGTGCGCTCCTCCGACTCGGCGAGGATCGCCCTCGCCTGCGCGTCGGGGTCGTCACTGCCGACCGCCTGCTCCTCGGGAAGGAGCTCGGCCCGGCTGCCCACCTTGTCGTCGTCGTCGTCGTTGTTGGTCTCACGTCCCATGCCCCGACCGTACCCACGGCATCCCCGAGGGAGCAGGCATGACGCCAAGGAGGTTGCGAACGGGTCAGCCGTCGAGGCCGGCGTCGGACCGGCGCTGCTCGCGCGCCGTGTCGAGGTACTGCGTCACCGCGGCGCTGAGCCGCTTGAGCTCGGGGATGTAGCGGCGGAGCTCGTCCGCGACCGCGGGTGGGGTCTCGGGCCACATCGACAGGTCCTCGAGCTCGAGGCGCAGCGCCGCGATGGGGGTCCGCAGCTCGTGGGAGGCGTTGACGGCGAGGTCGCGCTCGCGCTGGAGGAGCATGTCGAGCTGGGCCCCACCCCGGCGCAGGGCGTCACCGATCGCCTCGGCCTCGGGGACCGAGTAGTGCGGCACCTCGACGTCGAACCGGCCGCGGCCGATGTCCTCGGCGACCGTCGCCAGCTCGGTGAAGGGTCGCGACAGGCGCCGCGCCAGCCAGGCACCCACGACCGCCGCCGCGATGAGGAGGCCGACGCCGAGCAGGACGAGCGGCAGCACGGCGTCCGAGATGCGGTCCTCGACCACGGCCCCCGACCGCCACACGGTCAGCCGGCCGCCACCGGCGAGGGGGCGGGTGGCGGACAGGTCGCCGGGACCGGTGCGCTCGATGTCGCCGGCCAGGGTCGTCGCACCGTCCGGCGAGACGTACTCGATCGCCTCGTCGGGACCGATGAGCGGCTCGAGCGAGCCCTCGGTCACGGCACCCGGGACAGTGGAGTTCTGCCGCTCGGCGAGCAGCTGCGAGATGAGGTCGGCGGACCGCTCGACACTGCGCACCTCGCTGTCGTGGACGAGGTCCCCGACGAAGTAGGCGCGCGGGATGCCGTAGAGCGCGATGACGGCGACCGTGAGGCCGACGAGGATGGCGACGAGGCGCTCACGCATCCGGGACGTCCTCGAGGCGGAAGCCCACACCGCGCACCGTCGTGATGCGGGCGGGGGCGTCGACCTCCTCGAGCTTCTGGCGCAGGCGCCCGATCGTCGCGTCGAGCGTCTTGGTCGACCCGAACCAGTTCTCGTCCCAGACGTCGTTGATGAGCTGCTCGCGGCTGATGACGGCACCGCGCTTGGAGTCGAGGAGAGCCATGACGTCGAACTCCTTGGACGTCACCGACAGCTCCGTGTCGGCGACCCAGACCCGCCGCGCGTCGACGTCGACGCGGACACCCGTCGTCGGCGCGGCGGCCGGGGCGGACGCAGGGGCGGCAGCCGGCCCGGTGTCGATGCCGTGTCGCCGGAAGAGGGCGCGGACCCGGGCCAGCAGGACCGAGAGACCGAACGGCTTCGCGAGGTAGTCGTCGGCGCCGACGTCGAGGCCGACGACGAGGTCGAGCTCGCCGTCGCGGGCGGTGAGGATGATGATGCCGCCGCGGTATCCGTTGTCACGGACCTGACGGCAGACGTCGAGACCGTCGATGTCGGGCAGGCCGAGGTCGAGGAGCATGAGCTGCACTCCCGGATCGCGGACCCGGGCGATCGCGGGCAGGCCCTCGGCGACCCGCTCCACGGTGTAGCCCTCGCGCTCGAGCGTGCGCACGAGCGGGGCTGCGATCTTGTCGTCGTCCTCGACGACCAGCACGTGGGGCATGGTCACCGAGCATAGGTGCCGGACGAGGGGTCCCGCACGGCTCCCGGGGGTGTCGCCAGCCGCAGCAGGACGAGGGTGGCGACGCTCGACACGACGACGAGGACGCCCCTCACCGTGACGCCTCCCCCACCGGACCCGGGCGCCCCGAGCGCGATCCCGACGAGGGCGAGGAGGAGGCTGACGGACGCGACGACGGCCGTCACGAGGCGGGCCTCGAAACCGCCTCCGCGCAGCAGCCCGACGATGCCGAGGACGGCTGCGGCACAGCCGATCCCGGCGGTCAGTGCGACCGAGCTCGGCGCCGTGCGTGCGACGTCGAGCAGGACGACCGCGAGGAGGCCGTCGGCCACCGCGACCCGCAGGAGGGCGGCGGCCGGCCGGGTCCCCATCAGAAGTCCCGGTCGAGCGTGCCGGTCTCGGCGACCGGTGCCGCGGAGCAGGCCCGGCCCAGGAGATCGGTGACGCTCGCCGACGGGGTCCAGACCATGGCGGCGGCGACGCTCGTCGTGCGCACGTTCGAGGCCTGGCCGGACGCCAGAGTTCCGAGGCGCAGGGTGACGGTGGTCCGCACGAGGCCCCCCACGGTCACGGTGCCCGCGGTCATCGTCGCGTTGAAGGTCACGGTCTTGTTCGTCTTGACGAACTCCTCCTTGAGGTTGACCGAGCCGAGGTTGACGGTCGAGCCGCTCCGCTGGACGTCGAGGGTGTCGCCGCGGTTGCCCGTGCCCACGAGGTTGCCGTCGCGGACCCGGACGGTGACCGCCTGGGCGGCACCGGTCCAGCCGCTCGTCACCGTGGCGAGGTTGATCTGGTCCGTCCACGTGAACGTGAGCGAGTCACCGTTCTCGAGCTTGCCGGCATACGCACCGCCGTTGGTCGACTGGACGTCGAGACCGCGCAGGGGGGTGTTGTCGACCTTGGACCCGGTGATCGTGGCCGAGGTCGTCGTGCCACCCGCGCCGTCGACGAGGATCGCGCGGAAGGAGTAGGTGCCGTCGCCGACCGTCGTCGTGTCCCAGGAGCAGGTGAACGGCGCGCTCGTGTCGGTGCAGACGTCGGTCCAGGTCGAGGAGCCGCTCGGCGCGTACTGGATGCGGACCGAGGCGACGCCCGAGGTGGACGTGGCACTGGCCGAGAGAGTGACCGTGCCGGTGAGGAACGGGCCCGGGTCCTCCATGGAGACCGACGAGACGGTGTTGTCGACCTGGCGGCTGGCGACGACGGCGGACGTCGTCGAGTTGCCCGCGTAGTCGGTGGCGACGGCGCGGAACCCGTAGCTGCCGTCGGTGATCGTTGTCGTGTCGAAGCGGCACGACCAGGGGTCGACCGTCGTCGTGCAGAGGACCTTCCACGTCGACGTGCCGGTGAGGGCGTACTGGATGACGACCTGCGCCACACCGGAGTTGGCGTCGGTCGCGGTCGCGGCGAAGGTGCGCACGCCCCGCAGGGGGGTGCCGGGGTCGGTCATGGTGACGACCGGGGCCGCGTTGTCGACGGAGACGTCGGGCAGCACGGTGGAGGTGAGCGTCGAGCCACCCGACGTCGCCACGGCGCGCAGGTCGTAGTCGGCGTTGGCGTAGGTCGTCGTGGACCACGAGCAGGAGTAGGGCGACGAGAGGCCGGAGCAGAGGGTCTTCCACTGGGTCGTGCCGGCCGGCGCGTACTCGATCCTGACGCTCCAGGTGAGCGAGCCGGGGTTGTAGACCGTCGCCGACAGCGGCACGGTCCCGCGGACCAGGTCGCCCGGGTCGCCCAGGACGACCATCGTCGTGTTGGCGACCGTGACGCGGACCGACTCCGACGTCGTCGCGTAGCCGGCGCGGTCGGTCGCGCGGGCGCGGACGTCGTAGGGGCCGTCGGCGACGAGCTTGGTGTTCCACGAGCACGACCAGGGGGCGGCGGTGGCGGTGCAGACCGTGACCCACGAGCCACCGGCGGCGGGCTGGGCCTCGAAGGCGACGTCCTTGACGCCGCTCTCGCCGTCGGCGGCGTTGGCCGTGAGGGTCACGGTGTCCTTGGCAGGGGTAGGGGTGCTCGCCATCGTGACGGACGGCGGCGTCCAGTCGGACGCCGCCGTGATCGTCACGCGGCTCGAGCTCACTGACGTGAACGCCGCCGAGGAGAAGCCCGGAGCCGCGATCCCGAGCACGGCCGCGAGCGCCACCACGAGGAGCGAGGCTGCACGGCGGTCGAACACGGCTCCTCCTTCGGGTGGCTCGGACGGCTCGGGACGGGCGGGGTGCACGCGTGCTGCGTGCTGGGAACGACGCTACGGAGAGGCGCTCGACGGGGACTCCACAGGACGTCCCCGGGGGTTCCCCGGTTTGCTACTGGGCCCGCCCGAAGGGGGGCGGACGGCATACGCGGGGTTCCGCGTCCGCTTTCGGGCCGGCGGACGACCCGTCAGGTCGCCGCGACCGCGCGACCCCTCCGTCGCGCTGTCACGGACGACCCGACGTTCTTCACGAGCTCGACCAGGGCGAGCAGCGCGATGATCCCGGCCGGCACCCCGATGACGAGGACCCGGGTCTCGCGGTCGGCGAGGGCGATGAAGACGTAGCCGGCGTGCGGCACCGAGAACGCCACGACCGGCTGCTCGTCCGCGACGAGCGAGAAGGTCCACGGGTCGACGCTGTCGTTGGCGTCGCCCTGGGTGCGCAGCCGGGTCGCACCCGTGGGGTCGGTCCCCATCTCGACGATGCGGTGGGTGACGAGGTTGGCGACCCCGCTGTCCGGCGGCGGCAGGTAGGTGATGACGTCGCCGACCGCGAGGTCCTCGACAGGGACCGGCTTCTCGAAGGCGATCGAGCCCTTGGAGATCGAGCCGGTCATCGAGCCGCCGGTGATGACGTAGCGCTCGTAGCCGAAGAGGGACGGAAGCAGGTATGCCGTGCACGCGAGCGTGAGTGCCACGAGGACCACGTTGACGAGGACGCGCGCGAGGCGCGACGTGGAGGAGGCGAGACGCTTCATGGAGGGCTCCTGCTCGGGTGCGGTGCGGACGGAGGGCGGCCCGACGCCGGCTCAGGGATTGCCGGCGCCGGGGGCCTGGGGGGTGGTCGGCCCTGCGGAACGACGGTGACGGGGGCGCCGGTGGGGCGCCCCCGTCATGGGGTCACTGGTTGGTGACGGAGCCGGCGAGCTGGACCGAGCTCCACTGGTAGGCGGCCGTGGCCGTCTTACCCTGCTCGGAGTTCGGGGCGTCCTGGGCGAGGGTGACGGTGAAGGTGTAGACGTTGGCGGCGCCGGCAGCGACGTCACCGAGCGAGGTCTTGCTGCCGTCGACGAGGCCACCGAACGTGCCGTCGTAGACCGTGACGCCGGTCGTTATGTTCTTGATCGCGAGCTTGAGGTACTCGCCGCTGAAGCCGTTGGTGGACGAGGTCTCGGTGAGCGAGAACGTCGCCGGCAGCGAGCCGGTGTTGGTGATGGTGACGGTGCCGTTGAGGGTGTCACCGGGCTTGACGTTGCCGAGGTTGAAGATCTCGGCGCCGTTCTTGGAGTTCGTGTGGAGCAGCGTGCCCGAGGTGACGGTGCTGATCGTGTTGCTCGTCTCGGAGCTGAAGGTGGCCCCGGAGCCGACGGCGAGGGCGCCGGCGGCGAGGAGGACGGTCAGGGGGACGAGGACCTTCTTGGCGGCGATGCTCATGGCGGTGGTGCTCCTGGCTTGTGGTGTTCCGGCTGACCGGAGGGGATACCAAGAACGTTAGGGAGCGCCGTTCCACGGCTTCTCCACACGAGTTACCCGCGAGTTCTCCAGTTCCGCCCTGATGCGGAACGCGTCGACACGACTCAGCGTGCGACCGGCTCCGCGTGCACGCGCTCCTCGGGACGCGCGGGCAGGTCGAACCACACGGTCGTGCCCACGTCCTGTGAGGTGTCGACGCCGACGCGCCCACCGTGCGCCTCGACGATCCGGCGCACGGTCGCCAGCCCCACGCCGTGTCCGTCGACCTCGTCCTCGGACTCCTCGCCGGCGAGCCGGACGTAGGGACGGAAGACGTCCTCGGTGTGCTCGTCGGGAATGCCGATCCCCTCGTCGCGCACGAGCACCCGCCACCAGCCGTCGTGCCGGACCGAGCTCACCTCGACAGTCGGGACGGTGCCCGGCCGGGCGAACTTGAGGGCGTTGCCCACGAGGTTGAGCGCGACGGCATACAGCAGGTCCGGGTCCCCGGAGACCGACGGGAGGTCGCCGACGGTCACCTCGGCGCCGGAGCTGCCGACGACGGGGCGCAGGTCGGCGACGGCCTGGCCGAAGACGCGACCGAGCGGCACGGGGTCGAAGGCCGCGGCGCCGTCGCCACGCGCGTGGCTGAGGACGCTGCGGATGAGCCGGCTCATCCGCGTGCCGGCGTCGCTGATCTCGCTGACCATCTCCGCGAGCTCGGGGTTGTCGGCGACGGCCGGTTCCATCGAGAGCATCTCGGCGTTGGCGCTGATGACCATGAGGGGGTTGCGCAGGTCGTGGCTCACCTGGCCGGCGAAGTGCACGAGTGCCTCGTTCGAGCGGCGCAGCTCGTCGCGGGTGCGGGTGAGCTCCTCGACCGAGTGCGCGACCTCGCGGTTGCGCAGGCGCAGCTCGATGACGTCCATGACGCGCTCGGCGAGGACGACGAGGGCCCGCAGCTGCTCGGGCGTGGACTCGCGCGGCTGGTCGTCGAAGACGCACAGCCGGCCGAGCGTGATGCCTCCGGGCGTGACGAGCGGTGCGGACGCGTAGAAGCGGACCGACCCGATGTCGCCGGTGACGAACGGGTTGTCGGCGAAGCGGTCGTCGCGGCTCGCGTCGGGCACGACGACGGCGCCCGGCTCGTCGACGACGACCGCGCACATCGAGTCCTCGCGCGAGCAGATCGACGGCTCGAACCCGGCCGCCGCGACCTGGTGCTGCTCGTCGCTCGTGATGAGGTTGATGGCCGCGGTCTGCACGCCGAAGAAGTCGGCGGCGAGCTCAACGAGGGCCTGCAGGTCACGTCCGGCGGGTTCGCTGAGTACGCCATAACGCTCGATCTCCGAGTCGCTCGCGAGCGCCACGCTCGTCCTCCCCACACCCACCTCCGTTGGTTCTCGTTCATTTTTCCAGAACCTGCGGGGCTCTGCTCGATGGCCCCCGGGCAGTAGCCTCGGGCGCATGGCTGGCACCGAGTTCGACAAGGCCGTCGAGGCAGTGAGCGCCCTCGACGAGGACCCCGGCAACGACACCAAGCTGCGCCTCTACGCGCTCTACAAGCAGGCCACCGTCGGTGACGTCGACGGCAAGCGCCCCGGCTTCACCAACCCGGTGGGCCGGGCGAAGCACGACGCGTGGGCCGCACTGGCCGGCATGCCGTCCGAGCAGGCGGAGGCCGACTATGTCGCCGAGGTGGGCCGCCTCACCGGCGCCTGACGTCGAGCGGTCGCCCGGCAGACGTCCGAGCAGACGCCCGAGCGGAGGTCCGGCTGTGACGCCGGCCGGCCCACTCCGCCCAGCGGCTCAGCGCGCGTTGAGGTAGCGCTGCAACGCCTTCGTCGTCAGTGGCCCCCACGACCCGTCGACGCGGGTGCCTCCCACGAGCCGCTGCAGCTTGCGGACGTCGTCTCGACTGTAGGACCCGTTGACCGAGCCGCCGATCTTCCTCTCGACGAGCTGCTTGTCGGCGCGGCTCAGGGAGCCGTTGACCGAGCCGCCCACCCACCGCTCCATCGCGCGGCGGGTGGCCGGGCCCAGCCGGCCGTCGACGACGAGCTTGCCGGGCCGTGTGGTGTCGCGGGACACGACGGTCGTCGTCGAGGTCTCGCCCTCGGCGGCCCCGTTGGCGCGAGTCAGACCCGCACGCTTGCTACACACCGGCCAGGCGCCGGGGCCCTGGACCTTGAGCACCTTGCGGGCGATCTCGATCTGCTGGCCCTTGGTCGCCCGGTTCGCGGTGGTGGCGTACCGCTGACCGCCGAAGCCCTTCCACGTCTGGTAGCTGAACTGGAGGCCGCCGTAGTAGCCGTTGCCGGTGTTGATCGACCAGTTGCCGCCGCTCTCGCACTGGGCGACCCGGTCCCAGACCGTGCCGCCGGCGGCGGCGGGCTGGGCGACGGTCGCAGCACCACCGATGGCGGCGAACGAGGTCACGGCGACGCCGGCGAGGCGTCGACGGACGGGCGCGGGCTTCGGGGCAGCGTGCTTCGGGCTGTAGGGCATCGTCAGGAGTCCTTGGGTGGGGAGGCGCCCGTCAGGGGTTCGGGCAAGCCATGACCGTATCCGTCCTCCGCTCAGGTCACAAGAAGATCACGGAAATTCATTGCCCTGGGCGGCCGTGTCAACACACCCTCCGGCGAGCGCGGTCCGCCCGGCGAGCCGAAGAGCACGGCCGCTCAGCCGAAGACGCGGTTGAGGTATCGCTGGAGGGCGGCGGTCGTCTTCGGTCCCCACGAGCCGTCCTGCGTCGCTCCGACCTTGGCCTGCAGCGCCCTGGTCGTCTTTGGGCCGATGTTGCCGTCCGGGTAGGACCCGACCTTCGTCTGCAGCTTCTTGACGTCGGAGCGCGACCACGAGGCGTCCATCGTGCCGCCGACCCACTTCTCGAGACCCATCCGCGTCTTCGGGCCCTTCTGGCCGTCGACGGTGAGCGGGAAGATCGTGCGCGTCGCATCGCGCGAGACCGTCGTGGCCAGACCGTTGGCCACGGTGAGCCCGGCCTTCCTGCCGCACGTCGGCCACGCGCCCGGGCCCTGGACCTTGAGGACGGCCTGCGCCACGAGGATCTGCTGGGCCTTCGTCGCGAGGTTGGCGGTCGGGGCATAGCGCTGGCCGCCGAAGGCCTTCCAGGTGGAGGCCGAGAACTGCAGCCCGCCGTAGTAGCCGTTGCCCGTGTTGATCGCCCAGTTGCCCCCGCTCTCGCACGCGGCGACGCGGTCCCAGACGGTCGGCGTGGCGCCTGCACCGGTCGCGAGCCCCACGACGGCCGCCGAGGCGGTGACGGCCAGGAGCGTCGTACCGACGACGGCGCGACGCAGGGGTCGTCGCTTGGCCGGCGTGGTGGGGAACTCGGGTGCGAAGAGCATGCGAATGGTCCTTTGCGTCAGGGGACGACAAAGGACGCTACGTCACATCTGTCACAGAATTCAATCCTGTCACAGAACTACACAACTGTAACTCGAGTACCATGCTGTCACAAGCACGCGCCTCCGGCGTGTCCCGTATGCCGTCCACTTCCGTCCCTGCCCCCTCATCCCCCGCTCCCGACACCTCAGCTTTTCCTCCCCGTGGGGGAAGGTTGAGCATCCGGACGGAACAGTTCCCTCCGGACCCCCAACGTTGCCTCCCCAGGAGCAGAAGGTGGGGTGACCTGGCGCAACGGGGGACGCGCGCGGCGACGGAACCGGCTCAGACGCGGACGCGGCGCCGCGCGCGGCCGACCCGGCTGTCCCACCGCGAGGCGATGATCTCGCCGAGCGTGGTCCCCGTCGCGATCGCGAGGAGGACGCCGGCCGCCCCGAGCAGCGTGGCGACACCGGCCTGGAGGGACAGTGCCCCCATGCTCGCCGAGCTCTCCCCCACGAGCTCGTAGAGGCCGCGGAAGATCGTCAGACCCGGCAGCAGCGCGAACGTCGCCGGCACGACGACGACCATCGCCGGGGCGCCGAGCCGCAGGGCCACGAGCCGCCCGACGAGGCCCAGGCACACGGCCGAGATGCCGGTCGCGGTCACCGACCCCACCTCACCCACCCGGGTCAGGGCGGCGAAGACGCCGGTGCCGGCGAGCGAGAGCAGCGCGGTCGGCAGGAGGAGCCGACGCCGGCTCTGCATCGAGACCGCACCGCACGAGCCGACGATGAGGGAGCCGAGGACGGCGGCCCACCACTCCGACTGCGAGGTCCGCAGGTCGAGGACCGACGGCGAGACGAAGGAGACGTCCATGGCGTCGGTGAGCCGGATCGTCAGGCCCAGCGCGACGGCGATGCCGATGATGAGGCCGGTGAGCGACACGATGACGGCGAGGAGACGGCCGGCGCCGGTCACGGCATACCCCGAGATGACGTCCTCGACCGCGGAGGCCATGGTCCGCCCAGGAAGGAGCGCGACGATGCCGCCGGCCACGATGAACGCGAAGTCCTTGCCCCCCACCGGAACCCAGCCCATCGCGCCCGCGGCATAGGCCACCCAGGCGAGCAGGGTGGCGACGAAGGCCGCGACGGCGTTCGAGTAGAAGTCGGGCAGACGCATCGGCCCCATCGCCCTCTCGACGGCCGAGACACCGAGGACGACGAGCACGGTGAGCAGACCGGTGAAGAGCGAGGCGCCGATCATCACGGCCACCGCGGCCGCGAGCATCGCCGTCGCGACGGTCACCGCCCAGTCGGGCCAGATCCGGGGCGTGCGCTTGAGGTCGCGCAGCTGCTCGGCGGCCTCGTGCATCTCGATGTGGCCGTTGACGAAGGCCTCGATGAGCTCGTGGACCGCGACGAGCCGGGCGTAGTCGTGACGGGTCGAGCGGACGACGCGCAGCGCGGTGACCGAGTGGACCGAGTCGATCCGGGCGTGCACGAGCAGTGACTGGAGGGTGATGTCGATCTCGACGTCGTTGAGCCCGGCGGCGGCGCACACCGCGGCCACGGACCCCTCGACCTGGGGCGCACCGGCACCGCTGCGCAGCATGAGCTCGCCGAGCCGCACCGCGAGCTCGAGCGCCTCACGGACGCGGGCCTCCTCGGCGCCCTCGATCGCGACGCGGGCATTGCGGTAGGGCGTGCGCCGCAGCAGGTCGACGAGCGGCATCGGCTCGGTCGGCGGCCCACCCTGCAGTCGCCACTGCCGACGCCGGCGGGCGTCCTCGCTCACGGCAGCGTGAGCCGGTCGGCCCACGCCGTGCCCGTGGGCCACCACGACGGTTCGCCGGTGGCGACACCGGCAGCGGCCACGGCGGCCGCGGTGACGAGCAGGAGCAGCACGACGACCCGGCTGGCGCTCGGGCCGGGCGTGAGGCCGCGGACGATGCTGCGCGTCCCGCGACGCACGCTCGCGCCACCGGGCCCCCACCACGCCATGAGACCGGCGAGGAGGCCACCGACCGCGAGCGGCACGAGCGCGTTGGGCTCGGGCGAGCCGGCGCCCTGGACGGCGACGACGGCGAGCGCCGCGCAGAACACACCGGAGACCGCGATGAGGGCCGGCATCACCGCGCCGAAGAGCGAGGCGAACAGTCCGACGACGAGGTGCCACGGGCCCACGAGCACGGCGACGGGCACATCGCTGCGCCGGACCCCGCGGTCGTGCCTGCGCATGATGAGCGAGGTGACCGAGCGGTCGGTCGTGCGCGTGAGCACGAGCCAGAGCAGCAGCCCGGTCGCGGCGACGACGGGAGCCGTCGCTGCCACCGCGACGAGGACCGCGAGCAGGGCGCCGACGGTGCCGCTGCGGCTCGCGCGACCGATGCGCGGGTCGAGCCGCTGCTCCCCCGTCCACGGCGCGTTGCCGTCCTGCCCGTATGCCGTCCCGTCACCACCGGAGCCCGGTCCGGGCTGGACGTGGCCCGGCCCGAAGACGAGGTCGCCGGGGTCCTGCCGCGGGGGCGGGGCGAGCCGCGCCGGCACGGGTGCGGGTCGGATGGGTGTCACGGGTGCGAGACCGGCGGTCGGCGCGGCGGTCACCGCGCGGGACAACGGCATCACGGCCGTGCGTGGCACCGAGAAGGACTGGGTCGCGGCCGGCGGCGGCACCGGCGGGCGCGCCTGGATGACGTCGGTGACGAGGCCGCCGTGGGCATAGCGCTCGAGCGCCGCGACGACGTCGCGCTGATGGGGCCGGTCGTGCGGGTCCGGCGCGAGGGCGGCATACAGCAGGGGCGCGATGCGCGCGTCGACGCCGCGCAGGTCGGGGTCGCCCGCCGTGACGCGGTTGAGGACGACGTCCATCGGACCGCGACCGAAGGGCGGGTGGCCCGACGCGGCATACGCGAGTGTGGCGGCCCAGCCCCACCAGTCGGTGGCGGGCGAGACCGGCTGGCCCTCGACCACCTCGGGCGAGAGGTAGCCGGGCGTGCCCATGACGAGGCCGGTCATCGTCAGGCGGATGTCGTCCATGACGTGCGCGATGCCGAAGTCGATGACGACCGGGTCCCCGTCGACCATGAGGACGTTGCCCGGCTTGAGGTCACGGTGGACGACGTCGCTGTCGTGGATGACGTCGAGTGCCTCCGCGAGCCCGCGCCCGAGGCGGTGCAGGTCGTCGGCGCCCATCGGACCGATCGACCCGACGACCTCGTCGAGCGGAGGGCCGGGGACGTAGCGGGTGACGATGAACGGGCGCTCGCCGTCGATGTCGGCGTCGATGACCGGTGCCACGCGCGGGCTGCGGATGCGGCTCAGCGTGTCGACCTCGCGGGAGAGCCGGGCGCGCGCGGCAGGGTCGTGCGCGACGTGCGGTCGCAGCACCTTGATGGCGACCGCCTTGCCCTGACGGTCGAGGGCGAGGTGGACCACGCCCATGCCGCCCTCGCCGAGGCGCTGGACGAGTCGGTAGGACCCCAGCAGGGAGTGCTCGGTCAGGGCGTCCCTCCCCTCCGGCTCGTCGAGGATCTCGGCGGTCATGACCCACACGGTATGCCGTCACCCTGAGCAAAACCTGTCCGAACCGCCGAACCGGATGTGACGGTTGTGGCTGTTGGGACCACGTTCCGGACGCCGGCGGCTGCGCATGGCCCCCTCCCCTGACGGTGACGGTGCGCAACGAACCCTCGGCCCACCGCACGGGTCGCCCGCTTGCGACCGGGTACTCCGGAGCCCGGGTGACCTACTGCTGGATGTAGGCGCTCAGCTGGTCGCGCTCCGCCTGGAGGTCGGTGATCCGGTGCTTGACGACGTCCCCGATGCTCACGATCGCGGTGAGCCTGCCGTCGACGACGACGGGCACGTGGCGGAACCGGTTCTCGGTCATCGTGTGCTCGAGCGCCACGAGCTCGTCGTCGGGCGAGCAGGTCTGCACCTCGGACGTCATGATCGTGCTCACCGGGCCCTCGAGGATGCCGGCGCCGTCCTTCTGGAGGTGGCGCACGACATCGCGCTCGCTGACGATCCCGGCGATCGTCGACCCGTCGTCACTGACCACGACGGCGCCGATGCGGTGCTCGGCGAGCAGGTCGAGGAGGTCAGTGACACTGGCGTCGGAGCGCACCGTGACGACGGTGTCTCCCTTGCGCTTCACGACATCGGAGATCCTCATGTGCCGACGGTAGTGCTCCCGGCGGGAGCGCGCCAGACTTCCGCGGACGCACCCGGCCACGGCATCTCGGCCGCGGCTCCCGCGTGACAGGGCGGACGGCATACGGCATGCTGAACGCACCGCCGACACCGACGTCGGCGGGTTTTCCCTTTACGACGGATCGTCCGGCACGTTCCTGCCGGTGAAGGAAGGCAATGACGCCATGGCAACTGTGAAGTTCGACGAAGCGACCCGGATCTACCCCGGCAACGACAAGCCCTCGGTCGACCGGCTCAACATCGACATCCAGGACGGCGAGTTCCTCGTCCTCGTCGGCCCGTCCGGATGTGGCAAGTCCACGTCCCTGCGCATGCTCGCCGGCCTCGAAGAGGTCAACGGCGGCAAGATCTGGATCGGCGACCGCGACGTCACCAACCTGTCCCCTAAGGACCGCGACGTGGCCATGGTCTTCCAGAACTACGCGCTCTACCCGCACATGAGCGTTGCCGACAACATGGGCTTCGCGCTCAAGATCGCCGGCGTCGACAAGGGTGAGATCCGCAAGCGCGTCGAGGAGGCCGCCAAGATCCTCGACCTCACCCAGTACCTCGACCGCAAGCCGAAGGCCCTCTCCGGTGGCCAGCGCCAGCGCGTCGCCATGGGTCGCGCGATCGTCCGCTCGCCTCAGGTCTTCCTCATGGACGAGCCGCTGTCGAACCTCGACGCCAAGCTCCGCGTCCAGACGCGCACCCAGATCGCGTCGCTCCAGCGTCGCCTCGGCGTCACCACGGTCTACGTCACCCACGACCAGACCGAGGCCATGACGATGGGCGACCGCATCGCGGTCCTCAAGGACGGCATCCTCCAGCAGTGCGCGACCCCGCGCGAGATGTACGACTCCCCGGCCAACGTCTTCGTCGCCGGCTTCATCGGCTCGCCCGCGATGAACCTCGTGTCGGTGCCCGTCACCGACGGTGGCGTGAAGTTCGGCTCGCACACGCTCCCCGTCGCGCGTGACGCGCTCGCCGATGGGGGCACCAACCTCATCGTCGGTGTCCGCCCCGAGGACGTCGAGGTCGGCAGCGAGGGCAACGGTCTCGAGCTCACCGTCGACGTCGTCGAGGAGCTCGGCGCCGACGCCTACGTCTACGGCACGCCCACCGACACCGCCATCAAGCTCGAGGGCGGCGACGACGCGCTGGTCAAGCCGTTCATCGCGCGCGTCGACGGTCGCCGCGTGCCGATGAAGGGCGAGAAGATCTGGGTCCAGCCCAACTCGAGCCACATGCACGTCTTCAACTCGGAGTCCGGCGCGCGCCTCAGCCACTGAGGTAGCCCACCCGTCGTCAGGGGTGCCAGGAGCCGGTATGCCGTGCTCCCGGCGCCCCTGACGCGTTCCGCCCCCGCTCCACGCCCCGCGTTCCGTCCGCGTCGTTCCCGCGTTCCCCTCCGGAGGTGGCCGATGGCCCTCGAGATCACGACCGCACGACCGGACCCGGCGCTGCTCGACCTGCCCTGGTCGCTGCCGCTCGAGGAGTGGCCCGAGGACAACCTCGCCGCCCTCCCCCGCGGCATCTCCCGGCACGTCGTGCGCTTCGTCAAGCTCTCCGGCCGGGTCATCGCCGTCAAGGAGATCAAGGAGGACATCGCCCGGCGCGAGTACGCCATGCTGCGCAACCTGCGGCGCCTCGACCAGCCGTCGGTCGAGCCCTTCGGCATCGTCAGCGGCCGGGTCGCCGCCGACGGCACCCCGCTCGACGCCTGCCTGCTCACCCGGCACCTCAAGTTCTCCCTTCCCTACCGCGCGCTCTTCTCGCAGGGCCTGCGCCCCGGGACCGAGACCCGCCTCATCGACGCCCTCGCCGTGCTGCTCGTCCGGCTGCACCTCACCGGCTTCTGGTGGGGCGACGTGTCGCTGTCCAACACGCTCTTCCGCCGCGACGCGGGCAGCTTCGCCGCGTGGCTCGTCGACGCCGAGACCGGCGAGCTCTTCCCGAGCCTCACGAACGGCCAGCGCGCCCACGACCTCGACATCGCCCGGGTCAACATCGCGGGCGAGCTCATGGACCTGCAGGCCGGCGAGCTGCTCGACCCCACCATCGACCCCATCGAGATCTCCAACCGCATCGTCACCCGCTACGAGGAGCTGTGGCGCGAGCTCACCGCGAGCGAGGAGTTCGACACCGGCGAGCGGTGGCGCGTCGAGGAGCGGATCCGCCGGCTCAACGCGGTCGGCTTCGACGTCGACGAGCTCGCGATCTCGACCGACATCGACGGCACCCGGATCAGCATCCAGCCCAAGGTCGTCGACGCCGGGCACCACTCACGCCGGCTCCTGCGACTCACCGGCCTCGACGTCGGCGAGGGCCAGGCCCGCCGCCTGCTCAACGACCTCGACAACTACCGCGCAGCCTCCGACCGTCAGAACGACGACGAGGAGCTCGTCGCGCACGAGTGGCTCACCCGCATCTACGAGCCGATCACCCGTCGGGTGCCGCGCGAGCTGTCGGGCAAGCTCGAGCCTGCCGAGCTGTTCCACGAGGTGCTCGAGCACCGGTGGTACATGTCCGAGCGCGAGCAGCAGGACGTCCCGATCGAGCGCGCCATCGAGGACTACGTCGCCTCGATCCTGCCGACCAAGCCCGACGAGGTCTCGGTCGTCGGGGTCGACACGGTCGAGATGCCGGTCATCGCCGCGGACTGACCTCGGCCCCGGCCGGCGGTCACTAGGATCGGGGCCGTCCAGCCGAACGCCCACAGGGGGAACCACCCGCATGTCCGAGCCGCACGACCCGAACCGACCGCAGGAGCCGGCGCAGCCGCCCGCCCCGTCGTCCTCGAGCGGGGGCTACCAGCCGGAGCCTCCGTCCTGGTACCGCGAGCCCGGGGCGTCGGGACAGCAGCCGCAGCAGCCGTATGCCGGCGGCGCATCCGCGCAGCCCGGCCACCCAGCCGCGCCGGGCTACCAACCGGCCCCGGGCATGAACCCGTACGGCACTGCCCAGCAGGCGTGGCCGGGGTCGAAGGCCTATGTCGAGCAGCACTTCGGTCCGGTCGCCGGCTTCGGCAGCCGCGCCGGCGCCCTCATCATCGACACCCTGCTCACCCTCATCGGGCTCATCCCGATGATCCTGGGCGCGGTCCTGCTCGTGGTCGCTGCGCCTGACAGCGACCCCTACGGCTACTCCGTCGAGGGCACCGGCGACGGCGGGCTCGCCGCCACCGGCGGCATCCTCATCTTCGTCGGCCTGCTGCTCATGATCGGGATCCAAATCTGGAACCGGATCTTCAGGATGGGCCGCACCGGCCAGAGCGTCGGCAAGAAGATGCTCGGCCTCAAGCTCGTCAACGAGCAGAACGGGCAGCCGATCGGGGCGATGCAGTCGTTCCTGCGCGAGCTCGTCGGTGGCCTCATCAACCAGGTCGTCTACCTCAGCTACCTCTGGATGCTCTGGGACGACAACAAGCAGACCCTCGCCGACAAGCTCGTCCACTCGACGGTCATCGAGGTTCCCAAGTCCTGACCGCCCGGCGCTCCCGACTTATTGCGAAAAAGCGACGCTTCTGGGCCGATTTAGGCCCCGCAAGTGTCGCTTTTTCGCAATAAGTCGCCGGCCAGTGCGGGCGCCGCGGGTCAGTCCGGTGAGAGCCAGGTCCAGCCGGGGACGTTGCGCAGCACCCAGAACGCCATGATGACCCAGAAGAGGCCGTAGAGCAGCCACGCCGGCGCGGCGGTCATCCGCCGCTCGCCCCGCCACTGGCGCCGGGTCCAGCGCGCGAAGCCCAGGACCATGACGACGAACGTCGCCACGGCGAGCGGGTTGCGGTGCAGGGCCTCGAGCACGTCGCCGTTGCTCAGCGCATGGGTCGCCCGCAGGGTGCCGCAGCCGGGGCAGAAGGTGCCGGTGAGGAGCAGCCATGGGCACGTCGGGTAGTTGCCGGGCTGGTTGGGGTCGAGCAGGTGCGCGACGAGGACGAACCCCGTCGCACCGGCGGCCGAGACCGCCGGCCACAGCAGTCGACGCCCCCGCCCGACCGACGGGTCGGTGAGCGGGGGCGTCGGGGACTGTGCGAGGGACGTCGGGATCACATGCCCGTCGTCGAGGTGTCCGAGCTCAGCACGCCGGCGAAGATGAGGACGATGTAGATGAGCGTGGCGATGATGCCCAGCACGAGGGCGATCGTCGCGAACTTCTTCGCCTTGGCCGCGGCCTCGACGGCACCGGCCTGGTCGCCCGCGTTCCACTTGCCGTTGACCTGGGCAGCGAAGACGACAGCCGGGATGCCGAGCGGCCAGCAGCAGAGCAGACCGAGGATCGCCATGACGAGGTTGTTGCTCGGCGGCGGGCCCGCGGGGGCGCCGCCATAGCCACCGGAGGGCGGCGGCGGAGCGCCGTAGGAACCGCCGTCGTAGCCGCCGCCACCGGGCGGGGGCGGCGGGGTGGAGCCACCGGCGTTGCCGCTGCCGCCACCGGGCGGCGGGGGCGGCGGGGTGCTTCCGTAGTCAGACATTCTTGGTCCCTCTCGACTCATGACGTGTGGGGAGGTTCCCCCTGTCGGAAACCCGACTGCCGGACATCGTGGCACAGGTCACCGCCACGAGGAGGGAGACGCACGGACCGACCTCTCATCCTGACGGCATACGAAATCCGCTGGTCAGCGGCGGCGGCGGCGGGCGACCTCGTAGAGGGTGACGCCCGTGGCGATGCCGGCGTTGAGCGACTCGACCGCCGACGACATCGGCACGGAGACGATCTGGTCGCAGGTCTCGCGCACGAGCCGGGAGAGGCCCTTGCCCTCGGAGCCGACGACGACGACGAGCGGCTCGTCGGCGAGCTCGAGGTCGGGCAGCTCGACGTCACCGTCCATGTCGAGGCCGACGACGAAGAACCCTGCCTTGCGGTAGTCCTCGAGCGCGCGGGTGAGGTTGGTGGCCTGCGCGACCGGGATGCGGGCGGCCGCGCCGGCGGAGGTCTTCCACGCGGACGCGGTCATGCCCACCGAGCGCCGCGACGGGACGATGACGCCGTGGCCGCCGAAGGCCGCGACCGAGCGCACGATGGCGCCGAGGTTGCGCGGGTCGGTGATGCCGTCGAGCGCCACGAGCAGCGGGATGCCCGGGGTCTCGGGGTCGACGAGGTCGCTCGGGTGGGCGTAGTCGTAGGGCGGCACCTGGAGGGCGAGGCCCTGGTGGACCGCGCCGTCGGTGAGCCGGTCGAGCTCGCCGCGCGGCGTCTCGAGGATGGGGATGCTGCGCTCGGTCGCGATCTTGAGCGCCTCGCGCACCCGGTCGTCGCTGTCGATGCGGCCGGCGACGTACATCGTCGTCACGGGCACGTCGGTGCGCAGGGCCTCGAGGACCGAGTTGCGACCGGCGACGACCTCGCTCGACGCCTTGGCCTTGCGGCCGCCGGTCGGGCGGCCGCCCGAGCGACGCTCCGAGGCCTTCGCCGACTTGTGGGCCTTGTGGTAGGGCCGTTCCTCGGCGCGCGGGGTCGGGCCCTTGCCCTCGAGTCCCTTGCGGCGCTGGCCGCCCGAGCCGACGGTGGGCGCCTTCTTGCCGCCCTTGCGGACCGCTCCTCGTCGCTGGCTGTTGCCGGCCACGGCTACTCCCCTCGTCCTCGGGTCAACGACCAGCGGGCGCCGGCCGGGGTGTCCTCGATGGTGATGCCGGCCTCGGTGAGCTCGTCGCGGATCGCGTCGCTCGTCGCCCAGTCACGGGCCGAGCGGGCCGCGGTGCGGGCGGCGAGCCGCTCGCGCACGAGCACCTCGAGGGCGGCGAGCGCGTCGCTCGACGAGCTGTCGTCGCCCGACCACGACGGGTCGAGCGGGTTGACGCCGAGGACGTCGGTCATCGCGACGACGAGGCCGGCGACCTCGCGCGCCTCGTCGTTCTCGCCCTCGTCGAGCGCGGTGTTGCCGCGCGTCACGGCCTCGTGCACCGCGGCCAGCGCCCCCGAGACGCCGAGGTCGTCGTCCATCGCCTCGACGAACTCGTCGGGCAGCTTCTCGTCCCCGGTCGGCACCGCGGAGCCGGAGCCCAGCGCGCGCCGCAGGAAGCCCTCGATGCGGTCGACCGCGGCCTCCGCCTCGGAGAGCGAGCCCTCGTGGAACTCGATCGTCGACCGGTAGTGCGCAGCCGTGAGGTAGTAGCGGACCGCGAGCGGGCGCGCCTTCTTGGTGACCTCGTGGACGAGCAGGCTGTTGCCGAGCGACTTGCTCATCTTCTCGCCACTGATCGTCACCCATGCGTTGTGCATCCACATCGAGGTGAACGGCAGGCCGGCCGCGCGCGACTGCGCCTGCTCGTTCTCGTGGTGCGGGAAGCGCAGGTCGACGCCACCGCCGTGGATGTCGAACGCGTCGCCGAGGTACTTGCGCGCCATCGCCGAGCACTCGAGGTGCCAGCCCGGGCGGCCGCGTCCCCACGGGGTCGGCCAGCTCGCGGACGCGGGCTCGTCGGCCTTGGTCCCCTTCCACAGGGCGAAGTCGCGCGGGTCGCGCTTGCCGCGCGGGTCGGCGTCCTCCGCCGCGGCCATGTCGTCGATCTTCTGGTTCGTCACCTCCCCGTATGCCGGCCACGACCTGACGTCGAAGTAGACGTCACCCGAGCCGTCCTCGGCGGGGTAGGCGTGGCCTCGCTCGACGAGGGCCTCCATGAGCTCGACCATCTCGGGAATGTGGCCCATGGCGCGGGGCTCGTAGGTCGGGGGCAGCACGCCGAGGAGGCGTAGCGCCTCGGACGTCGCGAGCTCGTTGCGGTAGGACAGAGCGAACCAGTCCTCGCCGGACTCCGCCGACTTGCGCAGGATCTTGTCGTCGAGGTCGGTGACGTTGCGGACGAGCGTGACGTCGTATCCGTGGCCGCGCACGAGCCACCGGCGCAGCACGTCGAAGGCGACGGCGAAGCGGACGTGGCCGATGTGCGGAGGCGCCTGCGTCGTGAGCCCACAGATGTAGATCCCGACCCGGCCGGGCTGCAGCGGGGTGAAGTCGCGCAGGGCGCGCGACGGGGTGTCGAACAGTCTGAGAGTCACCCGGCCAAGGGTACCGGCGGGTGACCGCCGCCCCGACCACACGGCATACGGGTCAGTGACCGCGGGCGAGCCACTCGTCGAGGTGCGGCTTCTCGGCGCCGATCGTCGTCGCGTCGCCGTGACCGGTGAGGACGACGGTCCCCGGCGGGAGGGTGAGGAGGCGGGTGCGGATCGACTCGATGATCGTCTCGAAGCTGCTGAACGAGCGCCCGGTCGCGCCGGGGCCGCCGTTGAAGAGCGTGTCGCCGGTGAAGACGGTGTGAAGCGCCGGCACGTGGAAGGAGCAGGCGCCCGGGGCGTGGCCGGGAGTGTGCAGGACCCGGAGGGCGACGTCGCCGACCTTGAAGACCTGGCCGTCCTCGAGCGTCGCGTCCGGCGGGGTGTCTTGGGTGAGCGCCCAGACGACGCGGCCCTCGGGGTGGAGGTGCACGGGCGCGCCGGTCCGCTCGCTGAGGTCGGTCGCCACGTTGCAGTGGTCGTTGTGGGCATGGGTCAGCAGGATGGCGCGGACCTTGCGGCCGGCGACGGCCGAGAGGATCGCGTCGGCGTCGTGCGCCGCGTCGACGACGAGGCACTCGCGCTCGTCACCGACGACCCAGACGTTGTTGTCGACGTCCCACGAGCCGCCGTCGAGCTCGAACGTGCCCGAGGTGACGACCCTGTCGACACGGACGCCGCCGTGCGAGGGAGCGATCTCCGCGAGGTCGGAGGAACCGGTCATCACAGCACCACCACCGATCGGAGCACCTCTCCGCGCTCCATCTTCTCGAACGCCGACTCGACCTCGTCGAGCGCGATCCGCTCTGAGACGAAGCCGTCGAGGTCGAACCGGCCCTGGCGATAGAGGTCGACGAGCATCGGGAAGTCGCGGCTCGGCAGGCAGTCGCCGTACCAGCTCGACTTCAGGGCTCCCCCGCGTCCGAAGATTTCGATCATCGGCAGGGTGACCTGCTTGTCGGGTGTCGGGACACCGACGAGGACGACGGTCCCGGCGAGGTCGCGGGCGTAGAACGCCTGCTCGTAGGTCTCGGGCCGGCCCACCGCCTCGACGACGACGTCTGCCCCGAAGCCGCCGGTGAGCTCGCGGACCCGCTCCACGACGTCCTCGGACCGTCCGTTGACGGTGTGCGTGGCTCCGAAGCTGCGTGCGGTCTCGAGCTTGGCGTCGTCGACGTCGACCGCGATGATCGTCGTGGCCCCGACGGTGTGGGCGCCGGCGATCGCCGCGTTGCCGACCCCGCCGCACCCGATGACGGCGATCGAGTCGCCGCGCTGGACTCCGCCGGTGTTGACGGCCGCGCCGAACCCGGCCATGACGCCACACCCGAGAAGGCCGACAGCGGCAGCGTCGGCCTCGGGGTCGACCTTGGTGCACTGGCCGGCGGCGACGAGCGTCTTCTCGACGAAGGCCCCGATGCCCAGGGCGGGCGACAGCTCGGTGCCGTCGGTGAGCGTCATCCGCTGGGTCGCGTTGTGGGTGTCGAAGCAGTACCACGGCTTGCCCTTGCGGCAGGCGCGGCACTGACCACACACCGCGCGCCAGTTGAGGATGACGAAGTCCCCCGGGGCGACCTCGGTGACGCCCTCGCCGACGGCCTCGACGACCCCGGCGGCCTCGTGGCCGAGCAGGAAGGGGAACTCGTCGTTGATGCCGCCCTCCCGGTAGTGCAGGTCCGTGTGGCAGACCCCGCAGGACTGGACGACGACGACCGCCTCGCCCGGTCCCGGGTCGGGGACGACGACGTCGACGACCTCGACCTCGGCGCCCTTCGACAGGGCGACGACTCCCCTCACCGTCTGCGGCACGTGGCCCTCCGTCGTGTCGTTCTCTCGGTATGCCGGCCGCCCACCACGGAGCGCCTCACCCCGACGCTACCGCGAGATGGTTCAGCCCGCAGAAATGGGTGTGACCAGCGCGGACGCCACCGCGGCGACACCCTCGCCCCGCCCGGTGAGACCGAGCCCGTCGGTCGTCGTGCCGCTCACCGAGACGGGGGCGCCGCACGCGCTCGACAGCGTCTCCTGGGCCTCCGCCCGACGAGTCCCGACCTTGGGCCGGTTGCCGATGACCTGGACCGCGATGTTGCCGATCTCGAAGCCGGCCTCGCGCACGAGCCGGGCCGCCTCGGCGAGCAGGGCCACGCCGGACGCGCCGGCGAGCTCGGGGCGGGCCGTGCCGAAGTGCTCGCCGAGGTCGCCGATGCCTGCGGCGGAGAAGAGCGCGTCACACGCGGCGTGCGCGGCGACGTCCGCGTCGGAGTGGCCGTCGAGCCCGCGCTCACCCGGCCAGTGCAGCCCGGCGACCCAGAGCTCGCGGTCGGACCCCTCAGGCGCCAGCGCGTGCACGTCGACGCCGATCCCGGTGCGGGGCAGCGCCCTGCTCACGCGCCGTCCTTCCAGTCGATCGGGCCGCGGTGCAGGAGATGAGGAGCGGCCTGGGCGACGGGCTTGACGACGAGGGTGTCGATGTTGACGTGCTGCGGCAGCCCGACGGCGAAGGCCACGCACGCGGCGACGTCGTCGGCGACGAGCGGGCGGTCGACGCCCTCGTAGACCTTCTCGGCCGCAGCCCGGTCGCCGTGGAGCCGGGTGAGCGAGAACTCCTCGGTGTGCACCATGCCCGGGCGGATGTCGACGACCCGCACGTGCTCCCCGTTGAGCTCGAGGCGCAGGGTCTCGGAGACGACGGACTCGCCGTGCTTCGCGGCGACGTAGCCGCCTCCGCCGGCATAGACGCGCTCGCCGGCGATGGAGCTGACGTTGACGATGGTCGCGCGCGGCGAGCGGCGCAGCAGGGGCAGCGCGGCCTGGGTCACGCGGACGGTGCCGAGGACGTTGGTGGCATACATCGCCTCCCACTCGGCGAGGTCGCCGCTCTCGACCGGGCTGAGGCCGATGGCCCCACCGGCGTTGTTGACGAGGACGTCGAGCCGGTCGAGCGAGCCGATGGCGGTGGTGACCGCGGCGGCGTCCGTGACGTCGAGCGGGAGCGCCGTGACCGCGTCGCCGAGCTCGTCCACGACGGCGTCGAGCCGGTCGCGGCGACGGCCGGCGACGACCACGGCATACCCGTCCTCGACGAGGCGACGGGTGACGGCGGCACCGATGCCGGTGCCGCCTCCGGTGACGAGGGCGACGGGTCTCTGGCTCACGGGCCGAGGATACGTTCGGCGCGGTCGAGGTCGGCCGCGGTGGTGACCTTGAAGGCGAGGTCGTCGCCGTCGATGACGAGGACGCGCCCGCCCACCCGCTCGACGAGGGCCGCGTCGTCGGTGGCGTCCGCACCCGAGGCGTGGGCCGCGTCGAGCACGGAACGGCGGAAGGCCTGGGGGGTCTGGACCGCCCGCAACGTCGACCGCTCCGGCGTGCCCACGACGACCCCGGCGGCGTCGACGGCCTTGATGGTGTCGGTCACCGGGAGTCCGGGGACGACCGCGTCGGCACCCTCGCGCACCGCCTCGACGAGGCGGTCGAAGAGGGCCGCCGGGGCGAGGCAGCGGGCGGCGTCGTGGACGAGCACGACGTCGACGGCGTCGGGGAGGGCGGCGAGGCCGGCCGCGACGGAGGCGGTGCGCTCGGCGCCGCCCTCGACGACGGCGACGTCACCCGAGCGCGGGTGCCCGGACACGAGCGCGCCCGCCTCCGTGAGGTGGGAGGCGGGCGCGACGACGACGACGTGTGCGGTGGCAGCGGCCTCGAGGGCCCGGGTGACGGCGTGCTCGAGCAGCGTGGACCCGGCGAGCCGGACGAACGCCTTGGGCTGGGCGGCACCCAGCCTCGTGCCCTGACCGGCGGCGACGATGACGACGCCGACGGAGCCGGTCGACCGGCTCAGGACGCGAGGACCTCGTCGAGGATGGACTCGGCCTTGTCCTCGTCGGTCTTCTCGGCGAGCGCGAGCTCGGAGACGAGGATCTGACGGGCCTTGGAGAGCATGCGCTTCTCGCCGGCGGAGAGGCCGCGGTCCTTGTCACGGCGCCACAGGTCACGGACGACCTCGGCCACCTTGATGACGTCGCCGGAGGCGAGCTTCTCGAGGTTGGCCTTGAAGCGGCGCGACCAGTTGGTCGGCTCCTCGGCGAACGGGGCGCGGAGCACCTCGAACACCTTCTCGAGGCCCTCCTTGTCGACGACGTCACGGACGCCGACGAGGTCGCAGTTCTCGGCAGGGACCTCGATGACGAGGTCGCCCTGGGCGACCTTGAGCTTGAGGTACAGCTTCTCCTCGCCCTTGATGGTGCGCTTGTTGATCTCTTCGATGCGCGCAGCCCCGTGGTGGGGGTACACGACCGTTTCGCCGACCTTGAAAACCATATGCTGTTTGCCCCTTTCGCGACCCCTAGTTTAACACGCCGGGACCGACAGGCGGAATCGGAGCGGACGGCATACGTGCAGGTCAGAGGCCTGAAATGCGTTGGGCCGCAGTGAAGTTGGGTCTTGACACAACGCCTTCGGCGTGCCTTCGCGAGCGCGCGCGGGTCCCCGTGCCGACCCCTTCGGGGGCCGAGCCGCCCGACCGTGCACGCCGTCGCGGCGAGCGCTCGCTACGCTGTGTCCCGTGACGACCGCCGCCCAGACGACTCCCCGCCGCCGCCTCCGTGCCGTCCTCGGTGCCGCCGTGCTCGGCACGACGCTCCTCGGTGGGTGCGCCGTGTTCTCGCCGGTGCAGACCGACTACGCCTACCAGGCCGCCGACGGCGTCAACGCCACCTTCGGCGACCTCGACGTGCGCAACCTCGCGGTCATCGCCGACGCCAAGGACGCACCCGGCGCCCTCATCGGCCAGCTCGTCAACACGAGCACCGAGGACATCGACGTCTCCCTCTCGAGCGAGGGCAGCGAGCCCGTCGAGGTGACGGTGCCGCGCCATGGCACGGTCTCGCTCGGAGAAGACGGCGAGTCCGCCACGCTCTCGACGGTCCCGGCCGCCCCGGGCGAGGTCATCACCATCTCGGTCGCGACCTCCGGCACGGGTCAGAACGTCCTCTCCACACCCGTCCTGCCGCCGGTCGGCTACTACGAGGGCATCACGCCGGCGCCCGCGCCCAGCTCGTCCGCGAGCCCCTCGGCGAGCGCGTCCACGAGCGGCTGACGCCGCCCCTTCCCGTATGCCGGGAGCCCACCGGACGCGACCGCGCGCCGGTGGGCTCTCGTGTTGCCCTGCGGGTGCGGCTCGACGGGCGGCTCAAGCCTCGAACTTGTAGCCGAGCCCGCGCACGGTGACGATGTGCTTCGGCTGGGCCGGGTCGGGCTCGACCTTGGCGCGCAGCCGCTTGACGTGGACGTCGAGGGTCTTGGTGTCGCCGACGTAGTCGCTGCCCCACACCCGGTCGATGAGCTGCATGCGGGTGAGGACGCGGCCGGTGTTGCGCAGCAGCATCTCGAGCAGCTCGAACTCCTTGAGCGGCAGCTGGGTCGTCGTGCCGCCGACGGTGACGACGTGGCGCTCGACGTCCATCCGGACCGGCCCCGCCTCGAGGGTCGTCGGCAGCAGCTCCTCGGGCTCGCTGAGCCGGCGCAGGACGGCCTTGATGCGGGCCAGCAGCTCGCGCGAGGAGTAGGGCTTGGTGACGTAGTCGTCGGCGCCGAGCTCGAGGCCGACGACCTTGTCGATCTCGCTGTCCTTGGCGGTGAGCATGATGATCGGCACGGCCGACTTCTGCCGCAGCGACCGGCACACGTCGACGCCCGAGAGGCCGGGAAGCATGAGGTCGAGCAGGACGAGGTCCGCTCCCGCGCTGTCGAACTCGACGAGGGCGTCGTTGCCGTTCTCCGCGACGCTCACCTCGTAGCCCTCCTTGCGCAGGAGGTAGGACAGGGGGTCCGAGAAGGACACTTCGTCCTCGACGACGAGGATGCGGGTCATCGGTGCTGTTCTCCTTGTGCCGTGCCTGGTGCGGTGCCGGGTGCGGCGCCTGGTGCCGTGCCGACCACCGGTCGGTCCGAGTCTGCCGTGGTGCGGACCGCCGCTGCGGGCAGTCTCATCGTGAAGGTCGAGCCGCGACCCTCCTCGCTCCACACCGACACGTCACCGCCGTGGGTGGCGCAGACGTGCTTGACGATGGCGAGGCCGAGCCCGGTCCCCCCGGTCGAGCGGGAGCGGGCGGCGTCGACGCGGTAGAAGCGCTCGAAGATGCGGCCCTGCTCGGAGGCGGGGATGCCCTGGCCCTGGTCGGAGACGGTGACCTCGACGGTGTCACCCACCCGCCGGGCGGCGACCGCGACGCGGGTGCCCGGCTCGGAGTAGTTGACGGCGTTCGAGACGAGGTTGGCGATGGCGGTGGCGAGGAGCTCGGCGTCCCCGAAGACGCTGGCGCGTTCGTCGGCGACGGTCTCGAGGCTGATCCGGCGCGACTCCGCGGCCACCCGCACGCGGTCGACGGCCTCGGCGACGACCGCGGGGATCGAGACGAGCTCGGGCTCGTGCAGGGTGTCGGCCACCTGGAGTCGCGACAGGTCGACGATCTCCTTGACGAGCCGGGTGAGACGGGTCGACTCGACCTGGATGCGGGCGGCGAACCGCGACACCGCCTCCGGGTCGTCGCGGGCGTCGAGGACGGCCTCGGCGAGGAGGGCGATGCCGCCGACGGGCGTCTTGAGCTCGTGGGAGACGTTGGCGACGAAGTCGCGGCGCACCTCCTCGACCCGGCGGGCGTGGGTGTGGTCCTCGGCGAGGATGAGGACGTGGCTCGCGCCGAGTGGTGCGACCCGGGCCTTCATGAGCGCGTTGGTCGTCGTGCCGAACCCGCGCGAGAGCTCGAGGTCGACCTCGCGGATCTCACCGTCGCGGCGCACCTGGCGCGCGAGCTGTCGCAGCTCGGCGTGGACGAGCTCGCCATGGCGGACGAGGCCGTAGCTCACCGCCGAGGCCGAGCTGTTGACGACGGCATCGGAGGCGTCGAGGACGATCGCGATCGAGCGGAGGACGGCGAGCACGTCGGTGACACCGGTCGGCAGGCTCGGCGGGGGCGTCGGCGGGATCTCGGTGAAGGTGCGCTCGCTGAACCGGCTCGCGGCGACGGCGACGGCCCCGATGACGAGCCCCAGCCCGCCACCGACGATCCCGGCGAGCGTCGCATCCACGTGCCCAGCGTAATCCGAGCTCGGGGACGCTCCGGGCCTCCGACGGGCGTCCCAGCGTGTGGTGACCTCAATGTTCACCTTCGTGGTGGCGGGTGTTCACCACCTCGTGCCACGCTGCCGACGTCGGTCGCGGCGCGGGATGCGCGGACCGGCGGAACGCGGGCGCACCGGCGCCCACCACCGAGAGGGAGCAGATGCGCAAGGCATTCCACGAGGAGCTCGACCGGGTCACCGAGGCGCTGGTCGAGATGACGCGGCTCGCGAGCTCGGCGATGTCGCGGGCGACGACGGCGCTCCTCGACGCCGACATCCAGCTGGCCGAGTCGGTCATCGGCGCCGACGTCGAGATCGACGCGCTGCGCGAGGAGCTCGACCTGTTGTCGTTCGACCTTCTCGCCCTTCAGCAGCCGGTCGCCACCGACCTGCGCATGGTCGTCACCTCGATGCGGATGAGCTCGGACATCGAGCGGATGGGCGACCTCGCCCGCCACGTCGCGAAGGTCGCCCGACTGCGCTACCCCGCCTCGGCGGTCCCGCCGGAGCTGCGCTCGATCATCCTCGAGATGGGTCAGGTGGCCGAGCGGATCGTCACCAAGGCCGGCTCGGTCATCGCCGCGCGAGACGTCGAGGCCGCCCGCCAGATCGAGCGCGACGACGACGCGATGGACGACCTGCACCGTCGGCTGTTCGAGCGGCTCGCCTCGGACTCGTGGGACCACCCGGCCGAGACGACCGTCGACATCACCCTTGTCGGCCGTTACTACGAGCGGTTCGGCGACCACGCCGTCTCGGTCGCGCGGCGGGTCGTCTTCCTCGTCACCGGCGAGCACAGCGCCGAGAGCGAGGTCAGCCACGAGGACGAGGAGGACGACGAGGCCTTCCCCGAGACGAAGAGCTGACCGGCCGGCATACGCGGCAGGGCGCGTATGCCGGCCGCTCGCCTCAGCGGCCCTGGTTGGCGACCGCCGCGGCGGCCTCGGCGGCCGCCTCGGGGTCGAGGTACTCGCCCGGCTTCGTCGGCATGAAGTCGTCGCCGAGCTCGTAGACGAGGGGCTGTCCGGTGGGGATGTTGAGGGCGGCGATGTCCTCGTCGCTGATGCCGTCGAGGTGCTTGACGAGACCGCGCAGGCTGTTGCCGTGGGCGACGACGAGGACGGTCTCGCCCGCGACGAGGTCGTCGCGCAGCGGGCCCTCCCAGTAGGGCATGAAGCGCTCGATGACGTCCTTGAGGCACTCGGTGCGCGGCACCTCGATGCCGGCGTAGCGCGGGTCGTCGGTCTGGTCGAACTCCGAGCCGACCTCGATCGCCGGTGGCGGGGTGTCGAACGAGCGGCGCCAGAGCATGAACTGCTCGTCACCGTACTTCTCGCGCGTCGCCGCCTTGTCGAGGCCCTGGAGGGCGCCGTAGTGGCGCTCGTTGAGCCGCCAGTCACGACGCACCGGGATCCAGTGGCGGTCGGCGGCGTCGAGCGCGAGGTTGGCGGTCGTGATGGCCCGGCGCAGCACCGACGTGTGGACGACGGTGGGCAGGACACCGCGCTCCCTGAGGAGCTCGCCACCGTGGACGGCCTCCTCGCGACCCTGGTCGTTGAGGTCGACGTCGACCCAGCCGGTGAAGAGGTTCTTGGCGTTCCACTCGGAGTGGCCGTGACGCAGCAGGATGAGGGTGTGAGCCATGTGCGGCAGCCTATCGACGCCGCGCCGGGCCGCGGCCCGAGTGTCCGTGCGGTGTCGTGCGGCGCCTGTCGAAACCGGTGGGCCGGGCCTGCCCGCTCTGGGACGATCGGGCATGGGCAGAACCCTGGCCGGGGTCTGGGCGCACCCCGACGACGAGTGCTACGCGATGTTCGGGTCGGTCGTGAGGCACAGCACCGATCCGCGCTTCCGCCTCGTCGTGCTCCACGCGACCGACGGTGATGCCGGCGAGATAGCCCCCGGCGTCCCGGCGACCCGCGAGGGCCTCGGCGCGTGGCGGCGGGCCGAGGACGTCGCGGCCTGGCGGGCGCTCGGCACCGAGCCCGAGCGTCACGTGTGGCTCGGGCACGGCGACGGCCGGCTCGCCGAGGTCGGTGAACGGCTCGTCGACGAGGTCGCCGACTTCCTGCGGGCCGAGCGACCGGACGTCGTGCTGACGTTCGGGCCGGACGGGGTCACCGGCCACCCGGACCACGTCGCCATCGGCGCCGCCACCGAGGCGGCGTTCCACCGGGTGCGGGCCGAGGTCGCTGCGTGCGGTGGCACGGCGCCCGGGTCCATCGGGCCGGGCCTGCAACGGCTGCTCTTCGGGTGCATCCCCCGGCGGGCCTGGCTCATCGCCCAGCGCTACCGGGTCAGGGCCGGACTCGGGGCCTGGGACCCGTCGGAGGTCTACCACCTGCGCGGGGTCCCCGACGAGGACGTCGGTGTCGTCATCCGCCACCGCGAAGGGCTCGAGCGGATGCTCGCCGCCCACAAGGAGCACGCGAGCCAGCGACACGTGGTGTTCGACCCGGCCGGCTCGGACGAGCGCTGGATGAAGGTTCTCTCGCTGGAGACGTGGGTGCTCGCGTGGCCGCCGCGCGAGTCGGGCGCACCCGTGCTCACCGACGTCTTCGAGGGTTTGGACGAGTGATCGCGCTCGGCCACCGCCGACGGCCGCTTGCGTCCGGCAGGACGACGCTCCGGCCACCAGGGCTGCGGACGCAAGAGGTCGGGGGCGGCCGGCATACGGGCGGGAGGTCAGCCCTTGTCGAGGAGGTGACGGAACGCCTCGAGGTTGCGCAGCGACTCGCCGCGCGAGACCCGCCAGTCCCACTCCTTCTGCATCGAGGTGAGGAAGCCGATGACGAGGAGCTCGTTGAAGGGCGAGTCGGCGGCCTCGAGGACGACGCCGAGGATCTGGTCGAGCCGCTCCGCGTCGACACCGGAGACCGGGACGCGGCCGGTGACGTAGACGTCGCCGCTGCCGTCGATGGCGTAGGCGAGGCCCGGCAGCCGCAGGTTGCGCCGGAGGAGGCTGCGGTAGAACTCCTCGTGGTTCTCGTCGGGGTTGCGGATGACGAAGGCCGACACCGACAGGTCGGAGTCGCCGACGACGAGCGAGACGACCGTCCTGAGCTTCTTCTCGCCGGGCAGGGTCACGACGAACTCGCCGTCGCGCGCACCGGCCTCCCACTCGATGCCGGTGTCGGTGAGGAAGGCCTCGACCGTGCCGCTCACGTCGGTCACGGGATCACCGCGGTCGGTATGCCGGCGAGTGAGTCGGAGTCGTTGATCGAGGCGCGCAGCGGTGCGGCGAGGGCCGCCTCGTAGACGGCGACGAGGCGTTCGGCCGTCACCTCCCAGGAGAAGCCGGAGGCGTGCTCGACCGCGCGAGCGGAGAGCTCGGCCGCGCGGGCCGGGTCGTCGACGACGCCCTCGATGGCGTTGGCCCACTCGTGCGGGTCGTGGCCGTCGACGAGGACCCCGGCGTCGCCGACGGCGGTGGGCAGGCCCCCCACGTCGGTCGCCACGACGACGGCGCCACACGCCTGCGCCTCGACGGCGACGAGCCCGAAGGACTCGTTGTGCGACGGCACCGCGACGACGTCGGCGGCACGCATCCACGACGCGAGGGTCGAGCGGTCGGTCGGGGGGACGAAGCGGACGAGCTCGCCGATGCCCTCGTCGTCGGCGAGCCGCTGGAGCGCCATGGGGGATCGCACGCCCGAGCCGCTGGCGCCCCCGAGCACGCCGACGACGAGGCGGCTGCGCAGCGACGGGTCGCGCCGGACGAGGTTGCCGGCCGCCCGGATGAGGACGTCGGGAGCCTTGAGCGGCTGGATCCGACCCACGAAGAGCAGGAGGACGGCGTCCTCGGGGATGCCGACGTCGCGCCTCGCCTCGCCGCGGTCGCCCGGACGGAAGACGTCGAGGTCGACCCCGGGAGAGACGACGTCGACGCGCTCGGGGTCGGCGGCATAGAGGTCGAGCAGCTCGCGCGCCTCGTCGGTCGTGTTGGCGACGAGCCGGTCGGCGGCCTCGACGACCTGGGCCTCGCCGATCTCACGGCCCTTGGGCTCCTCGGGGTCGCCCTCGGCGCGGTGGAGGTTCTTGACCCTCGCCATGGTGTGCATCGTGTGGACGAGCGGCACGTCCCAGCGGTCGGCGGCGAGCCAACCGACCTGCCCCGACAGCCAGTAGTGCGAGTGCACGAGGTCGTAGTGGCCCTCGGGGGCGTGCGCGGCGACGCGCATCATGCCCGCCGCGAAGGCGCACAGCTGCCCGGGAAGGTCCTCCTTGTCGAGGCCCTCGTAGGGGCCGGCCGAGATGTGCCGCACGATGACGCCGGGCTCGACCTCGACGATCGGCGCGTCCGAGGCCGTCGTGCGCCGCGTGAAGATGTCGACGGCCACGCCCCGCCGGGCCAGCCGCTTCGCCGCCTCGAGGACGTAGACGTTCATGCCGCCTGCGTCCCCGGTGCCCGGCTGGGCCAGCGGCGAGGTGTGCACCGACACCATCGCGACCCTGAAGCGGGGCCGGGCCTGCTCGCTCGTCATCCCGTCAGTCTGACACGCAGGGGTCACCCCCGACGTGGCACGCCACTCAGGGTGAGGGTGGCCCGGTTGGACCACGCGTGCACGTCGAGCCGGCCGTCGGGACGGAGGTCGACTCCGCGCGCCCTCGTCGCCGGACCGATGCCGACAACGGCACGGCGGGCGGACGTGAAGGCCCGCTGCTCCCCCGCCGCCGGGACGAGCCACCACCCCTTCTTGCGCAGCGTGCGGTCGGGCAGCGCGGGCGGGAGCCCGGTCGTCGCGGGCAGGGCGTCGAGGTGGACGACGACGGCGTCGGCGCCCTGGGCGTGGGCGGTGACGTGCACCCCGGCCGTGGTGAGGAGGAAGACGAGCCGCAGCGGCATGCTCCTCGGCTCGCCGTCGACCTCGCCGTAGACCTCGCCGAAGTAGGCCGCTCGCCCGGGCTCGACACGGAGCTCGTCGATGCGGACGTGGTCGAGGCTCGCCTCGACGTCCTCGACCGGGTGGCCGTCGCGCTCCCCCAGCTCGCCGAGCACGGCGCTCACGGGCGAGCCCCGCGTGATGGTGTCCGCGAGGGTGCCGCTTGCGGCGGACACCCGGAAGCCGGACTGGTAGGCCGCCACCGTGTAACCCCGGCCGAGGGTGGCGACGCCGCGCGCCGACTGGTCGACGGTGAGGAGCCCGGGCGCGACGGGGACGAGCCCGATGTCGGTGCGCAGCACGACGGGGAGCCAGCCCCAGAGGCCGAGGGCCGCGGCTGCGGCGACGGAGACGACGAGCGCCACCATGCTCCGGCTCACGTCGCGGCCCCCGCCGCTGCCTGCACCCCATCTGCCCACGTCAGCAGCCTAGGGGCGTGGCCTGTGGGTCGTGACCGCTGCTCGTACGCTGGCCCCGTGGCGAGGACGAGACCGGTCGGGGTGGTCACCCGCGGCACGACCAACCCCAACCGGCTGCGCCGCTGCGACCGCTGGCTCGCCGGGCCGGCCTCGTGGCGACTGCGGCGGTCGGTGGAGCCGCCCGTCGTCGTCGACCTCGGCTACGGCGCCTCGCCCGTGACCGCCGTCGAGCTCCACGAGCGCCTGCGCCGGGTCCGGACCGACGTCGAGGTCGTCGGCATCGAGATCGAGCCCGACCGGGTGGCCGCCGGCCGGTCGCTGGAGCGACCGGGCCTCTCCTTCCGGCTCGGCGGGTTCGAGGTGCCGCTCGACGGCCGCTCGGCGACGGTCGTCCGGGCCTTCAACGTCCTGCGCCAGTACGACGAGACCGAGGTGGCCGATGCGTGGGCGACGGTGTGCAGCCGCCTCACCCCTGACGGCCTGCTCGTCGACGGAACGTGCGACGAGCTCGGCCGCCTCTCGACCTGGGTCGCGGTCGAGCCCGGTGGTCCGGTGAGCCTCACCCTCTCGTGGCACCTGCGCGGCCTCGAGACGCCCTCGGTCATCGCCGAGCGCCTGCCCAAGGCGCTCATCCACCGCAACGTCCCCGGCGAGGGGGTCCACGCGTGGCTCGCCGACGTCGACCGGCACTGGGCCCGCAGCGCGAGCCACGCGGCATACGGGGTGCGTCAGCGGTTCCTCGCGACGGCGCAGGCACTGCGGGAGGCGGGCTGGCCGCTGCTCGACGGGCCCTCGCGGTGGCGGCTCGGCGAGATCACCGTGGCGTGGGGTGCCGTCGCTCCGGGGTCAGGCGCCGGCTCCGCACCCGCGGACCACGGGGGTCACCAGGGGCCGTAGGGACCCTGGTGCGAGCCGGTCCCCCGGCCCTGCACGGTCTCGACCGCGGGCCGGACGTCGGCGAGGTAGACCCCCGCTGCGACGACCCCGACGATGGCGAGGAGCCCGAGGCCGCCCATCGAGACGAACCCGAGCAGTGTGGCGACGCCGGTCACCGCGAGCCAGAAGTTCTTCGTGCGCTTGCCCGCGGCGACGAAGGCGTCGGGCCGCGTCCTGAGCGCGTGGACGAAGGCGAACACCTCGAGCGCCAGGGCCGCGATGGTGAGCGCGAGAGTGACGTAGTACTGCGCCTCGCCGAGTCCGAACATGCCTGCAGCCTACGGCGCGGAGCTGTCCACGACGATGGTCACGGGGCCATCGGCGACGATCTCGATGTCCATGTGGGCCCCGAACCGCCCGGTCGCGACGGTGAGCCCGCGGTCCCGCAGGGCTGAGACCACCTGTGCGACAACGGGTTCGGCGACGTCACCGGGTGCGGCGGCGTTCCACGACGGGCGGCGGCCCTTGCGCGTGTCGGCGAGAAGGGTGAACTGGCTGACGACGAGCACGGGCGCCCCCGCGTCGGTCACCGACCGCTCGCCGTCGAGCAGCCGCAGGTCGGCCACCTTGCGCGAGATGAGCTCGACCTCGGCCGGGCCGTCGTCGTGGCCCACGCCGACGAGCACGAAGAGCCCGGGCTCGGTGATCTCGCCGACGGTCTCGCCCTCGACGACGACGGCGGCCCGCCGGACCCGCTGGATGACCGCGCGCAACTCAGGTGCCCGTGCTCAGATGCCCACGGCGACGACCGAGCCCACCGGCTCGCCGTGGCCGAGGATCGGCGCGTCCTCGAGAGCCTCGATCGCGCCGGACTCGATGCCCAGCCGGCGCATCACGGCGGCGAGGATGACCGTGCGGGCGCGCTGCCCGCCGTCGGCGACCTTGAGGGCGATGCCGTGGCCGTCGGCCAGCCCGACGGCATACACCGCCTCGGCGCCGTCCTTCGCGATCGCGCCGGGGGTGCGCTGGATGAGGGTGGTGACGTCGCGCCGGCTGCCGCCGAGGAACTCGGGGTGGCTGCGGATCGCGTCGGCGACCCGGGCCTCGTCGGTGCCTGGAGCGGCACTCGCAATCCGGCCGAAGGCGCGGGCGAGGCCGGCGAGCGAGACCGCCATGACCGGGGCGCCGCAGCCGTCGACCGCTGTCGCCGCGACCGGCTCCCCGGTGAGCTCGGCGAGGGTCTCGTCGCACGCGCGCTGGAGCGGGTGGTCGACGTCGAGGTATGCCGTGTGGTCCCAGCCGTTGGCGACACTCGTCGCGAGCATGCCCGAGTGCTTGCCCGAGCAGTTCTGGGCGAGCGACTCCTTGCCGTGACCGGCGCGGATCCACTCGAGCCGCGCCTCGTCGTCGATCGGGTAGTCGGGGGTGTTCTGCAGGTCGCGCACCGTGAGGCCGGCGCCGTCGAGGATCTCGCGCACGGCGTCGAGGTGGAACGGCTCGCCCGAGTGGCTCGCGCAGACGAGGGCGAGGTGGTGCGGGGGGAGGTCGAGCCCGTGTCGGACCATGGCCAGGGCCTGGACCGGCTTGTTGGACGAGCGTGGGAAGACCGGGTCGGTCGCGCTCCCGAGCTCGAGCTCGACCGACCCGTCGGGGGCGGTCACAGCGACGCTCGCGCGGTGGGCGGATTCGACGAAGCCGCCCCGGGTCGCGTGGGCGAGGACCGGGGCGGCGTCGAGGGCGGCAGGGGTGGACTCGAGGTTCTGGGCGCTCACACCACCCAGACTAGGTCCGCTCCCGAAGGGGTCAGTCGCCGACCTTCTCGGCAGCCTTCTCCGCAGCCTTGGTGGTGGTGGCGGCGGTCTTCTTGGCGGCGGTCGTCGTCGCCTTGGCGCGCGTCGTCGTCTTCTTGGCGGCCTTGGTCGCGGTCGTGCTCGTGCGCTTGGCCGCGGTGCGGGTGCGCTTGGCCGACGCCTTGATGTCGGTCGCGGCGACCTCGGCGTCCTCGCGGACGGTGTCGACGACGATCTCGGCGACGTGCGCGGCCTCGTGGCGACCGGTGGTGAAGGTGGCCAGGGCCGAGGTGCGGACGTCGAGGACGGCCTTGCGGGCGGTGGTGACGGCGCCCTTGCCGAGCGAGAGGGTGACCTCGGCCTGCTCGACGAGGTCCTGGGTGGCCTTCTGGTTCTTGATGCGGGTGACGAGCTTCTCGCCGCGGGCGGCGAGGCCCTCGTAGCCCTTGGTGACCTGGTCGAGGGTGGCGACACCCTGGTCGAGGGCCTTGGCCGGGAGGGCCTTGACGTCCTCGATGACGACGCCGGCGCGCTTCTGGACCTCGTCGGCGCGCTTGGTGAACGCGGCGGGGGCCAGCTCGGCGCGGACCTTGTCGGCGCGGACGCGGGCGTCGGCCACGGCCTTGTCGGCGTTGAGGCGGGCCTCACGGGCGCGCTCGACGGCGAGGTCGGTGACGCCGACGACGGCGAAGAGCGGGGTGGCGGGCTTGGTGGTGGTCTTGGTGGTCTTGGTGGCCATGCTGTCCTCCTGGAAGGGACGGGTGCTGCAACGGACGGTCGGGGGCGTCAGGGCGTGGTCTCGGAGCCGACGAAGGACTCGTAGACGTCGAGCAGGGTCGCCTTCTGACGGGCGGTGAGGGCGGGGTCGGCGGCGATGGCGTCCCGCACGGTGGGGGCGGGAGCCTCGGCGCCGTGGTGCTCGTCGAGGATCCCGGCCTTGACGTAGAGCGTCTCGGCCGACACCTCCAGCCCCTTGGCCAGCTGCTGGAGGATCTCGGCGCTCGGGCGCTTCAGTCCCCGCTCGATCTGGCTCAGGTAGGGGTTGGAGATGCCTGCGAGCTCGGAGAGCTGACGCAGCGACAGACGGTGCGACAGACGCTGCTCACGCAGGTAGTCGCCCAGTCCGGCGAGGTCGTTCAGCGGGTTCCGGCTCATGCACCCATTGTGCTTGCTCCAGTTAGCACTTTGCAAACCCTGGCTAGCGTGACGTCCGCCACGCACCTCGGGCGAGCATCCGGCATACGGACTCTCGTATGCTGTCCACTTCGGTCCGGCATAATCTCTCGTTATGTCCGTGCGCGAACTGCTGGTCTTCCCCAACCCGGTGAACGAGAAGGCTGCCCGGGTCGTCGCGGCCGGGGTCGTCCTCCTCGCGGGCCTCACGCTCGCCACCCAGTGGTGGTGGCTGGCCGTCGTGCTCGCGGCCGGGTTCGCGCTGCGCGTCGCCGGCGGGCCGCGGTTCAGCCCGCTGGGGCGGCTCGCCGTGCACGTCGTCGCACCGCGGTTCGGGCGGCCCCGGTGGGTGCCCGGTCCGCCGAAGCGCTTCGCCCAGGCGGTCGGCCTCGTGGCGAGCTCGGTGGCCGCGGTGGCCGCCCTCGCGTTCGGCGCGACGACGGTGGCCACGGTGCTGCTCGGCGTGCTCGTCGTCTTCGCGACCCTCGAGGCCGCGGTCGGGTTCTGCGCCGGGTGCTGGGCCTTCGGTCACCTCATGCGGCTCGGGGTCATCCCCGACGAGACCTGCGCGGCCTGCAGCGACATCACGCTCCGCCGGCGCGACCCCGAGCGCGACAGCGCCACCCAGCCCGCCTGACCCCCACGTCCCCGGCCTCAGCTTTTGCTCCCCATGCGGGAACGTTGAGGGTCCGGAGGGGACATTTCCCTCCGGACCCACAAGCTCTCCTCCCCAGGAGCAAAAGGTGAGGCGAGGCGGCGTCAGCGGCGCTTGACGCCGAGAAGCTCGCGGGCCTGCGTCGTCGTCATCGGCGGACGCTGCATCGTCGTCGCGAGCTCGGCGGCCCGGGCGACGAGCTCGGAGTTGTGCTGGACCTGCCGACCCCGCGCGAAGACGACGTTGTCCTCCATCCCTACGCGCAGGTGGCCGCCGGCCGACAGCGCGGCCGCGAGGACGGGCAGGTGGGTGCGCCCGATCCCGGTCGCCGACCACGACGTCACCTCCTCGGGCAGCATCGCGACGCCGGCGAGCAGCGCAGCCGCCGTCCCGGGCATCGCGCCGGGTACGCCGAGGACGAAGTCGACGTGCACCCTGCCGCCGAACGGAAGCCCGTGGGTGTCGAGCAGCCGCCTCAGCGCGTGGACGTGGCCCAGCTCGAAGAGCTCGAACTCGGGGACGACCTCACGCTCCTGCGCCTGGACGTAGAGGTCGGACATGAAGCCCCACGGGTTGAGGAAGACGTCGTCCCCGAAGTTCGTCGTCCCGCACGTCAACGAGCACGAGTCCGGCTCGGCGTCGAGCACCGTGAGCCGCTGCTCGAGCGGGTCGTGCACGGAGCCGCCGGTCGAGAGCTGGACGACGAGGTCGGTCTCGGAGCGGATCGCGTCGACCGCGTCCTTGAGCCGGTCCCCGTCGAGGGTCGGCCGGTGCTCGCCGTCGCGGATGTGCAGGTGGATGAGGGCGGCACCCGCGGCCTCGCAGGTCCGGGCGGTCTCGACGAGCTCGTCGAGGGTCGTCGGCAGCTGCGGCAGGTCGGCCTTCGCGTGCTCGGCGCCGGTGGGCGCGACGGTGATGAGGGTCGCGGACGATGCGGGAGCCATGCGCGCCAGTGTGTCAGGCGGGCGACCTCTCCCGACCACGGGATCGGGAGATCCTGCGGCGGGTCAGGGGGTGACGATGACGGTTTGCGCCCCGGCGACGGTCCCGGCGACAAGATCGGCGTCGACGGGGGTGTTGCGCTTGACGACGGCGAGGGCGATCGGGCCCTCCTCGTGGTGGCGTGCCACGGTCGTCAGCCGCCCCACGACCCGGCCGTCGAGCATGAGCTCGGCGCCGGCCTCGGGCAGGACGTGCCCGGACCCGTCGAGGTGGAGGAAGACGATCCGGCGCGGGGGCCGGCCGAGGTTGTGGACCCGCGCGATCGTCTCCTGCCCGCGGTAGCAGCCCTTGTGCAGGTGCACGGCCGTGCGCAGCCAGTCGAGCTCGTGCGCGATGGTGCGGTGGTCGGTCTCGAGCCCGAGGCGAGGGCGCCACGCGGCCACCCGCAGCGCCTCTGCCGCCCAGGTCCCGGCAAGCGGCCGGTCACCGACGGAGGCCTCCAGGTCCTCGCGAGGCACGATGAGCTCGCGCCAGCGACGCGCCTCGCCGGGGTGCCCCGTCTCGGGCCCGTATGCCGCGGTGTCGCCGACGAGGGCCGGCCACGGGTCGACCCACGCGAGCGGTTCGCCCTCGGCACTGGCGGCCGAGAGCGGCTCGCCCAGGACGGCATACGAGGCGGTGACGTCGGCGACCTCGACGCGGAGCATGAAGCGCATCGAGTCGAGCCAGGCCGCGAGCGCGGGGGCGGTGCCGGGCTCGACGGTGAGCCACGTCGTCCCGCCGTCGTCGACGACGTGGAGGGCGTGCTCGACGTGGCCCTTGGGTGAGAGGACGAGCGACTCGGCGCCCACGCGCGGCGCGAGGCCGGTGAGGTGCTGCGAGGTGATCGAGTGCAGCCAGGAGAGGCGGTCCGGGCCGGTGACGGTGACGACGCCGCGGTGCGAGAGGTCGACGACGGCGAGGCCCTCCTCGAGGAGGCGCTGCTCGCGCCCGGGGTCGCCGTAGTGTGCGGCGACGCCGGCGTCGAGGCCCTCCCCCGCGACCGCGCCGGGGCGCGAGAGGAGCGGGGAGGGCGGTGCGGCGGCCGGAGCCGTGGTGGTGTCGGTCATGTCTGCTTCCTGCAGTCGCGGCAGAGTCCGTGGATCGCCGCGTGCGTGACGTCGGCCTCGAACCCCAGAGAACGGTCGAGTCGCCCGACGAATTCCTCGGCGACGTCGAGCGGCGCCTCCCCGACCGACCCGCACCCGCGGCACACGACGTGGATGTGCGTCGCGTGCGAGGTGAGGTGGTAGCTCGGAACGCGGTGGTCGACGTGGGTGTGGCTCACGAGGCCGAGGTCGGAGAGGGCGTCGAGCGAGCGGTAGACGGTCGAGAGCGCCATCGGGGCGCCGCCCTCCCGGGCGGCGACGGCCTCGACGATCTGCTCGGGCGTGGCGTGGCCGAGGGACTCGACGGCGTCGAGCACCTGCTGGCGCTGCGGGGTGAGCCGCCGCCCGGCGGCCCGCAGCCGCGTGCCCAGATCGCTCACCACACCAATGTATGCCGTGTGTCGGGCGGCGCCGAGCGCCCCACCTACACTTGGCCGGGTGCTGGACGAGTTCGAGAGCGACCACGGCCCCACCGAGCAGCAGCCCCGCAGGAGGCCGCGGTGGGGTCGGCGCCTGCTCATCTTCATCGCCTCGCTGCTCGCGCTCTGCCTCGTCGCAGCCGGTGGGTTCGTCGTCTTCCTCAACCAGAAGGCGGCCAACAACATCACCCAGGACGACCTCCTGCCCTCCGCCGCCCCCTCGGCGACGCTCCCCGACGGGTCCGTCGTCGACCTGCCCGAGGACGCCGGCGAGAACTACCTCATCATCGGCTCCGACGCCCGCCCGGGCGAGACGGCGAGCCGGTCCGACGTCATCGTGCTCGTCCACGTGCCCGAGGACAAGAAGGCAATCCAGCTCATCCACTTCCCGCGTGACCTCTACGTCGCGATCCCCGGCCGGGGCAAGAACAAGATCAACGCGGCCTACGCGTTCGGTGGCGCCCCGCTGCTCGTGAGCACCCTCCAGAACCTCCTCGGCATCCGGATCGACCACGTCGCCAAGACCGACTTCGAGGGCTTCAAGCGCATGACCGACGCGGTGGGCGGCGTGCGCGTCTACGCCGAGGAGGCCAGCGACGAGGGCTTCTTCCAGGTGCGCGAGGGCTGGAACGACCTCAACGGCGCCCAGGCCCTGGCCTTCGTCCGCGAGCGCAAGACCCTCTCGGAGGGCGACATCTCGCGTGGTCGCCGCCAGCAGGCCTTCATCAAGGCCCTCATGATCAAGACCCTCACGCCGTCGGTCATCGCCAACCCGGTGACGCTGACGCGCTTCGTCGACGCCGCGACGAGCAACCTCGTCGTCGACCAGGGCCTCGACGTCGGCGCGATGCGCGGTGAGGCGATCAGCCTGCGCAACATCCGCAGCAGCGACATCGTCTTCATCACCGCGCCGTTCACCGGCTTCGGCACGGCGCCGGACGGCGGCTCGATCGAGATCGTCGACGAGGCGAGCATGAAGGCGCTCGGTGAGGCGCTGCGCACGGACACCATGGAGGAGTACGGCGACGTCACCGTCACGCCGTGACGCGCTGACCCCCGAATTGCTTCGAGGTCCGGCGGGCGACGGCTGTGGACGGTCGAGGGCTACTCGACCCGCTTGAGCTCCGCCGACAGGTGCGAGGTGAGCGGCTGGCCGACGGCCGACATGTCCATGACCCAGAGCAGGTTGGACTGGACGTAGCCGTACATGCGATGGCCCGCGGTGTACTCCTTGGCATGCGGGCTGCGCATGACCCCGTCGGTGCGGAGCTCGACCTTCGCGGGCTGGGCGTGACCGGCATACATCTCGACGATGCCGGTCGGGTGGGTGAGGAGCAGCTCGACGTTGGTGCCGTCCGGCGTCTCCGGCACCGGCCGCCAGAACCCGACCTCGGTCGCGAGCGGGCGCACCTTCTCGCCGGCCTCGTCGAGGAGCCAGGTCTGGCTGCGCCACTCGAGGAAGGGGCGGCCGTCGTGCCAGCAGTGCACCTCCTGACCGAAGTTCGCCGACTCGATCGTCGGGTAGCCGACGACGCCGGCGCCGGCCCACTTGCCGACGAGCCAGGCGAGGGAGGCGAGCTCGGAGGGGAGGTTGGTGTCGAGGTGGAATGCCACGAGTGGGATCGTAGCCGCAGACCTCAGGAGGCCCCATGTCGCTGACCCCGCCCGCCACACGGACCCGAACCCGGCCGCTCGTCGTCAAGATCACGTGCGGCGAGGAGGCGCTCGAGCGGCTCAACCAGGGCATGACCGTCGCGTCGACAGCGCTCGCCGCGGGCGCCGACGTGAGCGTCTGGCTCACGGGTGACGCCACGTGGATGGCCGTCCCGGGCCGCGCCGAGGAGCTCGCCCTCCCCCACGGCGCACCCCTGCACGAGCTGCGCGACGCCCTCCTCGAGGGCGCCGGCATCACCGTGTGCGGGCAGTGCGCGGCGCGACGCGGGCTCGGTCCCGACGACCTGCTCGAGGGAGCGACCATCCGCGGGGCCGCGGCCTACGTCGAGGAGATCCTGCGCCCCGACGCGCAGGCGATCGTCTACTGACCGGCGCTGCGACCGATCGGGTGAGCGGTGCTCAGCCGACGAGGATCATCGCGAGGACGTAGACCGGCACGCCGGCGACGAGCACGGATGCCGCCGCAGCGGTGAGCTGGCCACGCAGCCCGCGGATCGGCGGCAGCACGCAGAGGACCCGGCGCATGACGTGGGCGAGGGTCCCGGTGACCGCACCGAGGATGACACCCGCGGCGACGCCGACCTCCTCGACGAGCAGGCCGCTGACCCCGCCGGCGAGGGAGCCGAGCAGGGCCGCGACGGCGACCATCCACGGCCGCACCCGGTCGATGCTCGCGCCCAGGTCGGTGAGTGCGGAGACCGCGAGCGCGATGGCGACGACGAGGACGACGTCGGGCCCACCGGACGTGCGCCCGAGCGGCACCCAGGCGGCGCCGATGGTGGCGATGGCGATGCCGGCCGCGCTGATCGCGACCGAGCGGGTGAGGCGCGGCCGCCCGTCCTTGCGCACGATCTGGTGGAGGAACATCGTGAGCACGGCGGCCGCGACGACGACCGGGACGTGCCGGAGGAAGGGCTCGTCGGGCGTCAGGGCCACGGTCACCGGGGCGAGCACGCCGGCGACGCCGACGGCGAAGGAGGACCCGAACCGGCTCGGCGACCCGAGGAGCTCGGGCCAGCCCCACGCGAGCGCCAGCCCCAGCCACGCGACGGCTGCTGCGCCGATGGCGTGGTCGGCGGTCGTGCCGACGGCGAGGAGCGCGGCGAGGACCGCGGTCGCCACGACGACGGGCACCCGCCGCTCGGTCGCCATCGGCGGGAGGATCGGGTTCCGCAGGCTCTCCTCGCGCGCCGCCCGGCGTGCGGCGCGAGACTCGCTCACCGGCTCGGACGCTTCCACGGTCGGCATCCTGCCATCACCCCCCGGCGAAGGGCGGGAGCACTTCGAGGACCTGCCCGTCGCCGACGACGGCCTCGCGCCCGACCGCGCGGCCCTCGAGGAGGACCGAGCAGACCGCGACGACGGAGCCCAGACCGGGGTGCGCCGCCACGGCGTCGTCGAGGACGTCACCCACGGTCGGCCCGGTCTCGAGGGTCTCCTCGGCCAGTCCGGCGGCCGCGCGGGCGCCGGCCCAGTAGCGCAGGGTCACCGGTCTCAGAGCCCGGCGAGCGCCGTCGATCGTGGTCATGTCCACCTATTCTGTGCGGGATGGCCCATCTCCTGCTGCTGACCAACGCCTTGGCGCCGAGCGCCGAGGTGCTGCCGGCTCTGGGCCTGCTCAGCCACCATGTTCGCATCCTCCCGGCGGAGGCGACGGCCCTCATCGACGCGCCGGCCGCGGACGCGGTGCTCGTCGACGCCCGTCGCGAGCTCGCCATGGCCCGCTCCCTGTGCCGCGTCATCCGCACGACCGGCCTGTCCGCGCCGCTCTTCGCGGTGCTCACCGAGGGCGGTCTCGCCGGCCTCACCCCCGAGTGGGGTGTCGACGACGTGCTCCTCGACACGGCCGGACCGGCTGAGGTCGAGGCCCGCCTCCGGCTCGCGATCGCCCGGGCGCTCGAGGGCGACGGCTCGCCGGCCGACGACGTGCGCATCACGGCCGGCGTCCTCGTCATCGACGAGGCGACCTACTCGGTGCGGCTGCGCGGCAGCGTCCTCGACCTCACCTACAAGGAGTTCGAGCTCCTCAAGTACCTCGCGCAGCACCCGGGCCGGGTCTTCACCCGGGCCCAGTTGCTCCAGGAGGTCTGGGGCTACGACTACTTCGGCGGCACGCGCACCGTCGACGTCCACGTCCGGCGGCTGCGAGCGAAGCTCGGCTCCGACCACGAGTCCCTCATCGGCACGGTCCGCAACGTCGGCTACCGCTTCGTCCCCGAGGAGGCCGAGGACACCGAGGCCGCCGAGGTGCCGTCGTGAGCGACGTGCGCACCGGGACCTCGACATCCCTCGAGCCTGAGGTCGTCGACGACGTCCTCGCCCTCGTCCGCCGCGCCACCGACGCCGACGGCGTCGAGGCGGTCTCCGAGGCATTCCGCCTCGCGCTCACCTCCGGACGTGGCGGGGTCTCGCACACCCTCGCGTATGCCGGCCCGTCACCGTCCGCCGACCTCCTCGGCTACGCCGCGCTCGACCCGTCCGGCTCCGCCGAGCTCGTCGTCGACCCCCCGGTCCGGCGTCGTGGGGTGGGGCGGGCGCTGCTGCGCGCGGTGCTCGACGCCGGGGCAACCGGCGTCTGGGCGCACGGGGACCTCCCGGCGGCGCGTGCCCTCGCGGCGTCCGAAGGTCTCGTCCCGACCCGCGAGCTGCACGTCATGGAACGACCGGTCGGAGAGGGCGACGACGTCGACCCTGAGCTCCCTGCGGGCTTCTCGGTCCGGCCCTTCGAGCCCGGTCGTGACGAGCAGGCCTGGCTCGAGGTCAACCGTCTCGCCTTCGCCTCGCACCCCGAGCAGGGCTCGATCACGCTCGAGGACCTCACCGAGCGAATGGGCCAGGACTGGTTCGACCCGGCCGGTTTCCTCCTCATCGAGGACACCACCGCCACCTCCGACGGCGGCGCGCACCCGCTGGCCGCGTTCCACTGGACGAAGCGCGAGCCGGGATCCCCCAAGGGGGAGGTCTACGTCGTGGGGGTGCACCCGGCATACCAAGGGCGTGGTCTGGCGGGGCCGCTCACGGGACTCGGGACGGCACATCTCGCCCGTCAGGGCGTGGCGACGATCGAGCTCTACGTCGACGGCGACAACACGCGGGCGCTCGCGACCTACCGGCGCGCCGGGTTCGAGGACGCGGCCGTGCACGTGGTCTACGGGCGGCCGGCCGCGCCGTAGAGTGGGCCGGTCCATCCGAGGCTGACCGCGAGGAAGAGCACGTGACCGACACCCGTCCCGAGGGCGCCGAGGCCGACCCCGAGGGCGCCGGACCGCCCCCGCAGGTCGCAGCCAGGGTCGACAGCGTCGCGCGCAACAGCGCGGTCATGGCGATCGGCACGTTCGGCTCGCGCATCCTGGGCTTCGTCCGCGGGGCGCTGCTCACGGTGGCCATCGGCGCCGGCGTCGCGGCCGACTCGTTCACGATCTCCAACACCCTGCCGACGCAGCTCTTCGTGCTCATCAACGGCGGGCTCATCTCCGCGCTGCTCATCCCCCAGCTCACCAAGGCGATGCTGCGCAAGGACGGCGGGCAGGACTTCAGCGACCGGCTCATCACCCTCTGCCTGCTCGTCCTCGGCGGCGCGACGCTCCTCTCGGTGGCGATGACCCCGTGGATCGTCGACTGGCTGACGAAGGAGAACGCGGGCGAGGCGTTCGTCGACCTCACGACGTTCATGGCCTACATCTGCATGCCGCAGCTCTTCTTCTACGGTCTGTATGCCGTCCTCGGCCAGGTCCTCCAGGCACGCGGCAGCTTCCTCGCCTTCGCGTGGGCGCCGGCCTGGGCCAACGTCATCCAGATCGCCGGGCTCGGCTGGTTCATCTGGCAGTGGGGCCGGCAGCCCGACGTCGACCCGTGGACGACCGAGATGATCCTCGTCCTCGGCCTGAGCACGACCCTCGGCATCGTCATCCAGGGCCTCAGCCTCGCGTGGCCGCTGTGGCGGTCGGGCTTCCGCTACCGGCCCCGGTTCGGGTGGCGCGGCTACGGCTTCGGCGACATGTCGCGGATGACGGGCTGGACCGTCGCGGCGCTCGTCATCTCGCAGTTCTACGGGTTCGTGAGCACGAAGGTCATGTCGCCGGAGAGCGTCGGCGGACCGTCGGTCGCGGGCAACGCCGTCCAGGGCTACGCCTACAGCCTCTACATCCTCCCGCACTCGATCATCACGACCTCGATCGTCACGGCGCTCTTCCCCGCCATGTCCCGGGCGCACGAGACCGGCGACCTCGCCGAGCTGCGCCGACGCGTCGTCAGCGGGCTCACGAGCCCGGCGGTGCTGCTCCTGCCGGCCGTCGCGGCGTTCATCGCGCTCGGGCGGCCGATGGCCAAGACGCTCTTCTGGGGCACGCGCTACGACCCGAGCCGGGGCATCGACGAGCCGGGCAGCATCGCCCTCGTCCTCGCGATCATGGCCGTCGGGCTCATGCCGTTCGGGATCACCGCGCTCAAGCAGCGCTACTGCTTCGCCCGCGGCGACGGGTGGATGAACTTCTGGCTCGTCGCGCTCATGACCGCGGTCAACCTCGCCGGTGCGGCCGTGGCCTACTGGGTCTCGCCGCCGGAGTACGTCGTCGCCACGGTGGCAGCCGGCGCGTCCATCGCCAACATCGTCTCGGCGGCGGCGTTCCTCGTCGTCGCGCGGGGCCAGCTCGACGGGCTCGGGATGGGCCGGGTCGTGAACCTGTGGGCCCGGCTTGCGCTCGCGTCGGCCGTGGCCGGACTGGCCGGCTGGGGCGCGTCGACGCTCGTCTTCGACCCGTCGAGCCCGCTGCTCGCCCATGTGCTCGCCCTCGCCGTCGGCGGGGCCGTGCTCGGCGTCGTCTTCCTCGCGCTGGCGAAGGCGCTGCGGATCCGCGAGGTCGACGACATGCTCGCGCCGATCCTCCGCCGCCTCCCCATCCCCGGCCGCTGACCCCTTTCGACTTATTGCGACTTCCAGCGGCGCGGAGCGCAGCGACGGGCCGCTGGAAGTCGCAATAAGTCGGGGTGACTTCGGGTGTCAGCGGCGGGGGAGGTCGCTGTCGGCGGGCTCGCCGCCGGGGTGGTAGACCGCCTCGGGGTCGTAGTACTGGTGGAACTTGCGGTCGTAGCTCACGCCCGCCGCGAGGATCTTGGCCCAACGCACGGGGTTCTTCTCGGCGCGGTAGTGCAGCGGGTTGCGCAGCCCACCTGCCCTGATGACCCGCTTCGTGCGCGCCCAGAGGTCGGGATGGCGGGCCAGCGCCCACCTGATCGTCCGCACCGGCACGACCGAGTAGACCGTCTCGGTGTCGGCTTCGACGAGCTCGAACTCCTCGGGCAGGTTCTCGTGGACGTACTCGTCGACGTACCACCGCACCGGGTTGAAGCCGGTCCCGGTGACGTAGTAGTTCGACCGTCCCAGCCGCGGGTTGAGCTCGAAGAACTTCGTCCGCCCGTCGCGCGGGTCGTACTTGAGGTCGAAGTTCGCGTAGCCGACCCACTCGAGCTCGGCGAGCAGCCGCACCGCCTCGTCGACGATCTCGTGGTTCTGCCCGGTGAGGATCGCGGCCGGCACCCCGAGCAACCCGGGCGAGTGCTCCTCGATGAGGGTGCGGCCGTAGGACGCGAACCGGACGCGGGAGTCCCTGTCGCAGTAGCAGGTGAGGATACGCATGCCCGTGTCGTCTCCGGGGATCCGGTCCTGGACGATGAGCGTCTCGCGGTAGCCCGAGTCCTGCACCCGCCGCACGAGGTCGCGCAGCTCGTCGGGCGAGCCGACCGTGTGGACCTTGGCCTGGCCCTCGAAGCTCACCCGGTTCCACGCCGCGGGGGCCGTGGGCTTGACGATGAGTGGGTAGCCCTCACCGGGCAGCTCCGCTGCCGAGACGTCGTATGCCGTGTCGCCGAGGTCGATGAAGGTCGTCGCCGGTGTCGTCACGCCGGCGGCCTGCGCCGCCTCCTCGAAGGTGTGCTTGCGGGTGGCCCGGGCCAGCGGACCGGCGCCGACGTAGGGCACCTTCCACGAGTCGTCGAGCCGGTCGCGCATGAGGGCGATGACGTCGACGAGGGAGTCGGACGTGGCGAGCAGGATCTTGGGCTGGTCGAGCGCGGCGAAGGGCGAGGCCAGCAGGGTCTCGGCGAGCACGTCGGGGTCGTGGGCGTCGGGACAGCTCACCACCTCGAGGATCGCCGAGTTCTCGACGACCCACGACGTGGCGCCGGTGACGACGAGGGAGCGGACGGCATACGCCTCGTGGAAGGCGCGCACGAGCGAGTAGCCCCCCACGTGCGCGCCCACGATGACCGGCACGAACGGCTGGTCGGCGATGGAGTCGAAAGTGTTGTCGGACAACGGAAACCGCCCCTCAGCGTCGCTTGTAGACGCGGACGAGGAGGTCGACGAGCCGACCCGCCACGGGACGGAGCTGCTTGGTGAACTCACCGGCATACTCGCGTCGCTCGGGGTTCCACTGGCGCTTGAACTCCTCGAGGCCCTCGGAGGCGTCGATTCCACCGAAGTCGAAGGTCGTCACGCCCTTGGCTGCCGCGTCCTGCATGATCCGCCAGACCATGAGGTAGTTCGGGCGAAGGTTGCGGTGCTCGTCGGACGACGCGGCGTAGAGGTAGGAGCCGCGGGTGCCGCACGTCGCGAAGATCGACCCGGCGAGGTACTGCCCCTCGGGGTACTGCGCGTGCGCAGCCTCGAACCCGGGGATCGACTCCTCCTTCTTGGCGATCGTCTCCTCCAGCTGCGCCACCTGCCGGTCGGCCTTCTCCGAGGGGTACTTCTCGCGCTTGGCCCGCGCCTTCTCGAGCTGGGCTCGGGTGTCCTCGACCGCCTTGCGGGCCTTGGCGGCCGCGGCGCCGTGGTCGAGCTTGACGAGTGAGACGACGATGTCGTCGGTCGGCGAGAGGACGTCGACGAGGGTCGTGAAGTAGTCCTTGCTGCGGATGCCGAAGCCGTCGCGCGCGCCCGTGACCTTCATGAGCTCGTAGAAGGCGTCGATGCCGTCGCGTCCGGCGGACTCGTAGACGAGGCCGGACTTCTCGCCCTTGCGGATCGACTGGCGGGTGCCCTGCGACAGCTCCTTCTCGAGCCGGTCGAGGTCGCTGATGTCGGTCACCATGCGCAGCGCGGGCTGGGCGAGGGTCTTGGCGGCGTCCTCCCCGGGGTCGGTGCGGGTGAACCCGCGGGACTCGAGCGCCGGGCGCACGTCGGGGTCGTCGATGCGGACGGCCGGGTCGAGCCGGAGCAGGACGCCGCGGTTGGCCTTCGCGACCCGGCTCACCTCGGCGAGGAGCGCGTCGACGGACTCGCCGTCGGCCCAGTCGACGACGAACCCGCGCGGGCAGTAGGCGAGCGCGAGCGGCAGCACCGGGGTGCGGCGGAAGAGGATGAGCGCGGCCCCGGTGACCTCGTCGCCACCGTCCGGTCCCGCACCCTTGCGGCCGACGGCGACGGTGCGCCAGGTCCAGCCGGTGTGCTCCTTCTCCCGTCCCCACGGGGTCGTCTGCATGAGGTGCCCGTGGGGGTGGTCGCGGACGAAGTCGTCGTGCTCGCGGTCGGTGAGGTCGAGGGCGGCCAGTGCCACGGAGCTCCTAGGTAGGGCGGGTCAGAGGTCGCCCCGGAGTCTATCGGCCGGGGTTAGGCTCGTCGGGTGCGCAACGAACCAGTCGGCATCCTCGGCGGGATCGGGCCGATGGCCACCGTCTACTTCATGCGGCGCGTCCTCGACCTCACCGACGCCTCCCGCGACCAGGACCACGTCGACATGCTCGTGTGGAACCACGCGAGCATCCCGGACCGGACGGCATACCTCGTGGGCGACTCCCCCGACAGCCCGGGACCGGTGATGGCCGACGACGCGCGTCAGCTCGAGCGGGCGGGCGCGAAGTTCATCGCCGTGCCGTGCAACACCGCCCAGGCCTTCCAGGACGAAGTCGCGGCCGCCGTGGACATCCCCGTCATCGACATCGTCGAGGAGACCCTCGCCGCCGCCCGCGCGGCCGTCCCCGGCCTGACGCACGTCGGCATCCTCGCGACGGACGGCACCCTCAGGGCCGAGACCTACCACCGGTCCGCGCGCGCCGCCGGGCTCACGCCCGTCGCGCCGGACGACGTCGTCCAGAAGGACGTCATGTCGATGATCTACGACGGGGTCAAGGCCGGTATGCCGGTCGAGCGCGACCGCTTCGACGCGGCGGTCACGCACCTGCGCGACAAGGGCGCGGGTGCGGTCCTGCTCGCGTGCACCGAGCTCTCGATCCTGCGCACCGACCTCGCGGTCGACGACCCCGACGTCGTCGACTCCCTCGACGCCCTCGCCGCGCGCACGGTGACGATGGCGGGCGGGCGCTTGCGCTGAGCGGAGACCGCCCTGTGGCGCACGTCTCCCGTTGTTCACCCGATGCTGACACCATGAACCCATGACGACGTCGACCACGCCCGGAACCCGCGACGTCGACGGTTCGGAGGCGGCGGACCGGGCGACCGAGGCGGACACCACGACCGACAGCAGCTTCGTCACCGAGGTCTCGATCGCGAGCGCCTCGGCGGCGGAGGCCCGGGCTGCCCAGCCGCGTGCCTCGAACGGGCGGTTCGTGCGCCCGTCGAGCACGGGGACGGCCGACGCGTCCGAGGGCCTGCCGGCCGACCGGTTCCTCGACCGTGAGATCTCGTGGCTCCAGTTCAACGAGCGAGTCCTCCAGCTCGCCGCCGACGAGAACGTCCCGCTCCTCGAGCGCGCCCGCTTCCTCGCGATCTTCACGTCGAACCTCGACGAGTTCTTCATGGTGCGGGTCGCCGGCCTCAAGCGGCGCATCGCGACCGGTCTCGCCGTCCGCTCGGCCTCGGGTCTCGAGCCGCGCGAGGTCCTCGAGCAGATCTCCGTCGTGAGCCACGAGCTGCTCGCCATGCAGGCCCGTGTCTACGACGACCTCGTCCAGCCCGCCCTCGAGGCGGAGGGCATCGAGGTCGTCCGCTGGGACGAGCTGTCCGAGGAGGAGCAGGCCCGCCTCGGCCAGCTCTTCACCGAGCGGGTCTTCCCCGTTCTCACCCCGCTCGCCGTCGACCCGGCCCACCCCTTCCCCTACATCTCCGGCCTCTCGCTCAACCTCGCCGTGCTCCTCATCAACCCCAAGACGGGCAAGGAGCACTTCGCCCGGGTCAAGGTGCCGCCGCTGCTGCCGCGCCTGCTCCGCGTGGGCGAGGGCGACGCCTCGACCGACGTCTACGACGTGCGGTTCGTCCCGCTCGAGGACGTCATGGCGGCCCACCTCGACCAGCTCTTCCCGGGCATGGAGGTGCACGAGCACTACACCTTCCGCGTCACCCGCAACGAGGACCTGGAGGTGGAGGAGGACGACGCCGAGAACCTCCTCACGGCGCTCGAGAAGGAGCTGACCCGCCGCCGTTTCGGCCCGCCGGTCCGGCTCGAGGTCGACGAGGAGATGGACGACCACGTCATGGACCTGCTCGTGCGCGAGCTGGGGGTCACGAGCCAGGAGGTCTACCGGCTGCCGGCGCCGCTCGACCTGCGCGGGCTCAACATCATCGCCGACCTCGAGCGGTCCGAGCTGCACTACCCGGCGTTCGTCGCCCGCACCAACAGCGACCTCGCGCCGACCGAGAGCGCCAAGGCCCGCGACCTCTTCGCGAGCATCCGCAAGCAGGACGTCCTGCTGCAGCACCCCTACGACTCGTTCTCGACGTCGGTGCAGGCCTTCATCGAGCAGGCGGCGGCCGACCCCAACGTCCTCGCCATCAAGCAGACCCTCTACCGCACCAGTGGCGACTCCCCGATCATCGACGCCCTCATCGACGCCGCCGACAGCGGCAAGCAGGTCCTCGCCGTCGTCGAGATCAAGGCCCGCTTCGACGAGCAGAACAACATCTCGTGGGCCCGCAAGCTGGAGCGCGCGGGAGTCCACGTCGTCTACGGCATCGTCGGGCTCAAGACGCACTCCAAGCTCAGCCTCGTCGTCCGCCAGGAGGAGGACGGGCTGCGCCGCTACTGCCACGTCGGCACCGGCAACTACAACCCCAAGACGGCCCGCATCTACGAGGACTTCGGCCTCCTCACCGTCGACCCGCAGGTCGGCGACGACCTCACCCGCCTCTTCAACCAGCTCTCCGGGGTCGCCCCGCGCAGCAAGTTCAAGCGCCTCCTCGTCGCCCCGCGATCGGTGCGCAGCGGGCTCGTCGAGCGCATCGAGAGCCAGGTGGCGGCCGAGCGCGACAGGCCCGGCAGCGGCTACATCGGCATCAAGGTCAACTCGATCGTCGACGAGCAGGTCATCGACGCGCTCTACCGCGCCTCGATCGCCGGCGTGAAGGTCGACGTCTGGGTGCGCGGCATCTGCGCCCTGCGCCCCGGCGTCGAGGGACTGTCCGAGAACGTCACCGTGCACTCGGTCCTCGGGCGCTTCCTCGAGCACTCGCGGGTCTTCCTCTTCGGCACCGGCGAGGACCTCGAGGCGTGGATCGGCAGCGCCGACATGATGCACCGCAACCTCGACCGCCGGGTCGAGTGCCTCGTCCGCCTCGCCGACCCGCGCCACCTCGAGGACCTGCGCACCCTCATGGCCCAGGGCATGAGCGGCAAGTTCTCGCACTGGTCGCTCGGAGCCGACGGGCGCTGGAGCCGCCGCCACCTCGACGCCGACGGCGAGCCGATGCCCGACATCCAGGCGGCGCTCATCGAGATGCACGCCAAACGCCGACGCAAGGCGCGGCGCCGCTGAGCACGCCGGCGCGGCCCGAGCGGCCCGAGGTCATCCCCGCGGCGGGCACGCTGCCGTGGCGGGTGCGCAAGGGCGTGCTCCAGGTGGCGCTGGTCCATCGGCCCCGCTACGACGACTGGTCCTGGGCCAAGGGCAAGCTCGACCCCGGCGAGGACTGGGCGGCGGCGGCCGTGCGCGAGACCCTCGAGGAGACCGGCCTCGAGGTGCGCCTCGGGCCCCCGCTGCCCGAGGCCCGCTACCTCGTCCTCACCAAGGCCGGGACCCGCGGTGAGAAGGTCGTCCACTACTGGTCGGCCACCGTCACCGGCGGCCACGGCCGCCTCGAGAACGAGATCGACGCCGTCGACTGGCTCGACGTGGCCGAGGCCAACGTCCGCCTCGACTACGCCCACGACCGCGAGCAGCTGCGTGCGCTCGTGCGCGCCCACGGCGACGGCGCCCTCGACACCTGGCCCCTCGTCGTCGTCCGCCACGCCAAGTCCGTCGCCCGCTCGGACTGGAAGGGCGACGACCGCGAGCGCCCGCTCGACACGCGGGGCGCCAAAAGGGCACGGGACCTCGTGCCGGTGCTCACGGCATACGGCATCACCCGTGTCCTCACGTCGCCTTCGCTGCGGTGTCTCGACACGATCGCCCCGTATGCCGTGTCGCTCGGCCTCGAGCCGCGCACCCGTCGCGGGCTGTCCGAGGAGGGGCACGAGGCCGAGCCCGGGCGGGCGGTCGAGCACGTCGAGCGGCTGATCGCTCGCGGTGAGCCCGCGGTCGTCTGCACGCACGGGCCGGTCATGGCGGCCGTGCTCGGGGTGCTCGGCGAGCGGCTGCACCTCGAGGGCGGGGACGCCGTGGCGATGCTCGAGCGGTTCGTCGAGGCGCGCGACGACGACCTCGCCAAGGGTGAGGCGCTCGTGTGCCACGTCGCCGGTGTGGGTGTGGACGCCCGGGTCGTCGCCGTGGAACGCCACCTGCCCTGACGCCGTCCTCCTCGTGGCGAGGCGTCTCGCTTGAACAACGCGACAGCCAATGGCCGAGCACCGTTCACGCCGCGTTCACCCTGCACGGGCGAACCGGACACCAGCCCTCCCTACCTTCGCACTGTCGGTACACCACGTCCGACCCAGACTCCCTGCTCCACGTGAGAGGTATGACAGTGAAGATTTCGCGTCTCGGTGCGATGGCCTCCCTGGCCCTCGTCGGCTCCATCGCCCTGACCGCCTGCGGTTCGGACAACACCGGCGGCACTGACAGCGCCAGTGGCGCCGAAGGCACCGCCACCTCGTCCGCCTCGGCCGACTGCTTCGACGGCACGCTCAGCGCGGAGGGCTCCTCGGCCCAGAAGAACGCCTTCGAGGAGGTCGCCAGCGGTTTCGCGTCGCAGTGCTCCGGCGCCACCGTGAACTACAACCCCTCGGGCTCCGGCGCGGGCATCAAGCAGTTCATCGCCGGCCAGGTCGACTTCGCCGGTTCGGACTCCGCGCTCAAGACCGTGGAGAAGGACGGCAAGATCGAGGCCAAGGAGGCCGAGGCCGCCTGCGGTTCGCCCGCGTGGAACATCCCGATGGTCACCGGCCCCATCGCCGTTGCCTACAACGTCAAGGGCGTCGACAAGCTCAACCTGACCCCGGCCCTCGCCGGTGACATCTTCATGGGCAGGATCACCACCTGGAACGACCCGAGGATCGCCGCGGCCAACTCCGGAGTCCAGCTGCCCGCGACCGCCATCAAGGTCTTCTTCCGTTCCGACGAGTCGGGCACGACCGAGAACTTCACGAAGTACCTCAAGGCCGCGGCCCCCGAGAACTGGCCGGGCGAGCCCGCCAAGACGTGGGACGGCAAGGGCGAGGGCAAGGCCAAGTCGGCCGGTGTCGCGGAGGGCGTGAAGTCCACCGACGGTGGCATCACCTACGTCGAGTGGAGCTACGCCAAGGACAACGACCTCGGTGTCGCCTCGATCGACAACGGCGCCGGCCCCGTCGAGCTCACCAGCGAGTCGGTCGGCAAGGCCATCGCCACCGCCGAGCAGACCGGCACGGGCAACGACCTTGCGCTCAAGCTCGACTACGCCACGAAGGAGGCCGGGGCCTACCCGATCAACCTCGTGACCTACGAGATCGTCTGCTCGAAGGGCAAGGACGCCGAGAAGCAGAAGAACATCAAGGCGTTCCTGAAGTACTTCGCCTCCGAGGAGGCCCAGAAGACCATCGAGGAGATCGGCTACGCGCCGCTCCCCGCCGAGGTCCGGACCAAGGTCGCGACCGCGATCGACGCGATCTCCTGACCGACTCCCAGCGGACGCGTCGGCCCCCTCGGGTCGACTGAGGGGGCGTGGCCGACGGCCTCGCCCCCTCACCCCTGCTCCCACCCCTGGAAGGAACCGACCCCGTGTCATCGATCACCGGGCACAGCGCGATCGACGAGCTGCCCAGCGGCGACGGCCGCCCGCCCCTCGAGGCCGACAGGGCCGGGACCGGACGCCTCGGCGACCGGATCTTCGGCGGGCTCGCCACCGGCTCGGGCATCCTCATCATCGCCCTCGTGACCCTCGTCGGTCTCTTCCTCGTCATCCAGGCCGTCCCGTCCCTGCTCAACAACGAGGCGAACTTCCTCACCTCGCGCGAGTGGGTCCCGAGCGGCGCCGAGCCCCGCTTCGGCATCGTGGACCTGCTCTGGGCCACGATCGTCACCTCGATCATCGCGATGTTCATCGCGGTGCCGCTCGGCGTGGCCGTGGCGCTCTTCATCACCCAGTACGCACCGGGCTGGCTCAACAAGCCCGCTGCCACCCTCGTCGACCTGCTCGCCGCCGTCCCGTCGATCGTCTACGGGTTCTGGGGACTGCAGGTCGCCGGGCAGTACTTCGAGCCGGTCGCCACGGTCATCGACCGGGTGCTCGGCTGGCTGCCGTTCTTCGAGTACACCGGGACGCCGAGCGCCAAGAGCACCCTCGCCTTCGCCGGCGTCATCCTCGCCATCATGATCCTGCCGATCGTCACGGCGATCTCGCGTGAGGTCTTCAGCCAGGTGCCGACGGCCCACAAGGAGGGCGCGCTCGCCCTCGGCGCGACCAAGTGGGAGATGATCCGCACCGCCGTCATCCCCTTCGGCAAGCCCGGCATCATCTCGGCTGCCATGCTCGGCCTCGGCCGCGCCCTCGGCGAGACGCTTGCCGTCACCCTGCTGCTCTCGGCGCTCAACACGTCGAGCGCCTTCTCGTTCTCGATCTTCGGCGGGGGCGAGACCTTCGCCTCTCGCATCGCCAACGACGCCGGGGAGTTCGACTCGGCCCAGAAGACCGGCGCCTACATCGCGGCCGGCCTCGTCCTCTTCCTCCTCACGTTCATCGTCAACGCGGCGGCCCGGGTCGTCATCGAGCGCCGAAAGGCCTTCACCGAATGAGCACCCTGAGCACCGTCGACGAGTCGGCGCCGCCCACCACCCCCGCGACCCCGGCGGGTGACGACTTCGGCGGCCGGTCCGGTGGCCGGGCGTTCCGCGACCAGCTCGCCCGCGTCGTCATGTGGACCGCCTTCGTCGTCGCCCTCGTCCCCCTCGTCTGGATCCTCGGCGCCACGATCGTCAAGGGCGGCCAGATCATCGCCAGCGTCGACTGGTGGTCGCTCTCGCAGTCCGGCATCACCGCCCGACGAGAGGGCGGCGGCGCCGTCCACGCGATCCAGGGCACGCTCATCCAGGCTGCCGTCACCGCGCTCATCTCGGTGCCGATCGGCGTCCTCACCGCGGTCTACCTCGTCGAGTACGGCCGCGGCCGGCTCGCCAAGGTCGTGTCCTTCATGGTCGACATCCTCACCGGCATCCCGTCGATCGTCGCCGGGCTCTTCATCTACGCCCTGTGGGTGACGACGCTGGGCTTCCAGCGCATCGGGTTCGCCGTGTGCCTGGCGCTGACGATGCTCATGATCCCCACCGTGGTGCGCTCGACCGAGGAGATGCTCAAGCTCGTTCCCAACGAGCTGCGTGAGGCCTCCTACGCCCTCGGCGTGCCGAAGTGGAAGACGATCATGAAGATCGTCATCCCCACGTCGTTCTCGGGCATCGTCACCGGCATCCTGCTCGGCCTCGCCCGCGTCATGGGCGAGACGGCGCCGCTCATCATCCTCGGCCCCTACACCGCAGTCATCGCGACGAACCTCTTCGACGGCCTCATGCCCACCCTGCCGACGATGATCTACCAGAACTACAGCGAGAACCTCCAGCCGGCGATCGACCGCACCTGGGGCGCCGCCCTCACCCTCATCCTCATCATCTTCCTGCTCAACCTGCTCGGCCGCTTCGTCGGCCGGTTCAGCAAGGTGAAGAGCTGACGCGCGGCCGCGCACACGGCATACCCCTGCACTTCGCACCCCGAGAGAGAAACGACAGCACCCATGGCAAAGCGCATCGACGTCAAGGACCTCGACATCTACTACGGCGACTTCAAGGCCGTCGAGGGCGTGTCCCTCACCGTCGAGCCCCGCTCCGTGACGGCCTTCATCGGCCCGTCCGGCTGCGGCAAGTCGACCGTCCTCCGCACGCTCAACCGCATGCACGAGGTCATCCCCGGCGGACGCGTCGAGGGCAAGGTCGCGCTCGACGACCAGGACCTCTACGCCTCCTCGATGGACCCCGTGGCGGTGCGTCGCACGGTCGGCATGGTGTTCCAGCGGCCCAACCCGTTCCCGACGATGTCGATCCGCGACAACGTCGCCGCCGGGCTCAGGCTCAACGGCGTCAAGAACAAGAAGCGGCTCGACGAGGTCGTCGAGCGCTCGCTCAAGGGCGCCAACCTCTGGAACGAGGTCAAGGACCGCCTCGACAAGCCCGGTGCCGGGCTCTCCGGCGGTCAGCAGCAGCGGCTGTGCATCGCCCGCGCCATCGCCGTCGAGCCGCAGGTGCTCCTCATGGACGAGCCGTGCTCGGCACTCGACCCGATCTCGACGCTCGCCATCGAGGACCTCATCAACGACCTCAAGAGCCAGTACACCATCGTCATCGTCACCCACAACATGCAGCAGGCAGCGCGGGTCTCGGACCAGACGGCGTTCTTCAACCTCAAGGCCACGGGCCAGCCCGGCCGGCTCGTCGAGGTCGACGACACGCAGCGCATCTTCAGCAACCCGTCCGAGAAGGCCACCGAGGACTACATCTCCGGCCGCTTCGGCTGACCCCCCACCCCCTCTCTCCTCCCCCTGGATTCTCCGCACTTATTGCCCCAGGACCACCAGATTCCGGCGTTCTGCGCCTGATCTCGGTGGCCCTGGGGCAATCAGTTGCTGGGGTGAGTGGGCACGGGGTTCGTCCACAGCCGTCACTCCGGTGGCGATCCGTCCACAGGTGACCCTCTCGACTCCGCGTCGGCACCTCCAGATCCCGGACGGTGGTGGGCATGCCGGACCTCGCCACCCTCCCTCAACCCTTCGGACGCGCCGATGCGCGAGGGGTAGGCATCACGGACCGTCGCATCGAACGGGCCGTCGAGCGTGGCGACCTCACACGTCTCGCCAAGGGCCTGTATGCCGTCCGCTCACCGTGGGATGCCCTCCCACCGTGGGTGCGACACGAGCACCTCGCACGGGCAGGCGTGCGGCTCACCCCGGACGCCATCGTGAGCCACCTCAGCGCTGCGGTGCTCCTGGGGCTGCCGCACCCGGCATACGAGCCCTCGAAGGTGACTATGACGCTCCTCGACGACTCAAGGACCAGCCGGACCGACGCATGGCGACGGTTCCATCGCGGTGCCACGCCGCCGGCTCATGTCGTCATCGTTGCTCGGCGACCGCACCTCATCGCGGCCCGGACCGTCGTCGACTGCATCCGCGACCTACACCCACGGGACGCCTTGGCCATCACGGACGCGGCGCTGCGTAGGGGTCTCTGCAGTCGTTCGAACCTCGACGCGATGCGCCGCCATCAGGTCCACTGGCCCGGGATCGCCGGTGCGGATGACGTCCTGCGCGTGACTGACCCTCGGCGTGAGAACTGGCTGGAGTCCGTGTCGGCTTGGGCCTTGCACAGTCATGGCCTGCCCTGTGGAGTTCCGCAGGTCACTGTGCTCGACCGTGCTGGGCGTTTCGTGGCGCGAGCTGACGCCGTGTGGCCCGACCTCGCGCTCGTCGGGGAGGCCGACGGCAGAGGCAAGTACGAGCTCGGAACCGGCGGCGCCGTCGGCGGCGATCTCGGTGAGACCCTCCGCCGCAACGTTCACGCTGAGCGCATTCGTGAGAACAGACTTCGCGACCTCGGACTCGACGTCATGCGCTGGGACACCGGCGACGCGCTGCGGGTGACGCCACTCGCCGACCGCTTCTGCGCGGCTCGTGAGCGCGCCGATCCCGGACGGGTGAGGGCGAGGTTCCTGTGCGGATGCTGCCGCCGCGACCTGTCTGATTGCCCCAGGACCACCCAGAAACGTGCTCTCAGCGCCTGATTCGGTGGTCTCCGGGCAATAAGTCGGGGAGGACGCGAGGGGTCAGAGGCCGAGGACGAGCTTGAGGACGAGGTAGGTGAGGGCGGCGACGATGCCGGCACCGGGGAAGGTGAAGACCCACGCGCCGACGATGTTCTTGGCCACGCCCCAGCGCACCGCCTTGACCGACTTCGTCGAGCCGACGCCCATGATCGCCGAGGTGATGGCGTGGGTCGTCGAGATCGGCGCGCCGGTCGCGGTGGCGACGTAGAGCACGGCCGCGGCCGTCGTCTCCGCGGCGAAGCCCTGCGGCGGGTCGAGGTGGATGATGCGCCGGCCGAGCGTGCGCATGATCCGCCACCCACCGGCATACGTGCCGGCGGAGATGACGACGGCGCTCATGACGAGGACCCAGAGCGGGATGCCCTGGTTGCCCTCGGTGTGGAAGCCGCCGACGGTGAGGGCGAGCACGACGACACCGGCGGTCTTCGCGGCGTCCTGCATGCCGTGGCCGAACGCCATGGCGGCGGCCGAGACGGTCTGCGCGTAGCGGAAGTTGCGGTTGACCTTGCCCGGGTGGCCGCGGCGGAAGAGCCACAGGATCGCCGTCATGACGAGGAAGCCCACGATGAGCCCGACGATCGGTGAGGCGACCATGGGCAGGATGACCTTCTCGAGCACGGCGCCCCAGTGCACGGTCGACGACGCGGCCAGCGCGGCGCCACCGAGACCGCCGATGAGGGCGTGCGAGGAGGACGACGGCAGGCCGTACCACCACGTGAGCATGTTCCACGCGATGGCGCCGACGAGGCCGGCGGCACAGATCGTGAGTCCGACCTTGCCCGCGGGTGCGTCGATGATGCCGCTGCCGACGGTCTTGGCGACCTTGGTGCCGAGGAAGGCGCCGGCGAGGTTGGCGATCGCCGCCATGCCGAGCGCGATGCGCGGAGTGAGGGCACGCGTCGACACGGACGTCGCGATGGCGTTCGCGGCGTCGTGGAAGCCGTTGGTGTAGTTGAAGCCCATCGCCAGCGCGACGACGAGGGCCACCGGGATCCAGCTCTCCACGGTGGTCAGGACTCCTTGACGGCGATGCTCTCGACCTTGTGGGCCACGGTCTCGAAGGCGTCGGCCGCGGCCTCGAGCTCGTCGATGAGCTCCTTGTGCTTCATCACCGTGATGGCGTCGGCGCCCTCGGCGTTGAAGAGCTCGGCGAGCATGCGGCGGTAGGCCTTGTCGGCAGAGTTCTCGAGGCGGTTGATCTCGATCCAGAAGGAGCTGAGGTCCTTCATCGAGCGCAGCCGCGGCATCGCCTCGACGGTGACCTCGGCCATCCGCGAGAGGATCTCGACCTGCTTGACGACGCCCTTGGGGAACTTGTCGATGCGGTAGAGCGCGACGAGGTCGGCGGCGGCGTCCATGTGGTCGACGCAGTCGTCGAGCGCACTGGCGAGGCCGTGGATGTCCTCACGGTCGAACGGCGTGATGAACGAGCTGTTCACCTTGCGGATGAGCTCGTGCGTGGACTCGTCGGCGGAGGTCTCCACCTCGTCGATGCGCTTGGCGATGGCCTCGCGCTCCTCCTGGCTCTGCGCTCCCAGGATGGCGGTGAGCTGGGCGGCACCCTCGACGAGGTGCGCGGCGGACTGGGAGAACAGGTCGTAGAACCCGGTGTCCTGGGGGGTCAGGCGGAAGCCCACGTGAGTGCTCCGAAAGGCTCGAGGTCAACGGTCGCCGACAAGGCTACGGCCTCCGGGCCAGAACCACGTCATCGGCTGTTACCGCCCGGTTCGCCTCCGCGCAACCCGTGCGACGGATGTGACGAGGGGGAACCCGCGGGACGAGAAGCGGTGCCGGACCGGGAGCGCCTCACGGCGCGTGGCCGCTCGTAGCGGCTGAATTTGGGACCCGGGGCTGCCGCGGTCCGGCACCACCACGAGAGCCTAACGCGTGCCGGCCCCGTGTCCATTCCCGAACGGCAGTCCGGTATGCCGTCTGCTCGCCGACGCTCCCCGAGCACCGTGGCGCCCGGCGGGACGACGGTGGGACTTCGGGACGACCCTACTTCGGACGCAAGGAGTCAGTCGAGCTCGTCGGCGCGCCACAGGCGCGCGCAGGCGACGAGGTCCTCACCCGTCCGCTGCATGGCGGCGGCGCTCGTCGTCAGGGCCCCGGCCAGGGCCGGGTCGGTGTCGTCGCGGTCGTGAGCGAGGTCGGCCCGACCTGCGGCGATGACCGAGGCGAAGGCCGCGGCCCGCTCCAGCGCGACGGCGAGGTCACCGTCGAACACGCCCGTGAGGATCTCGTCGGCGAGCGACCTCACCTCGTCCGGACCCGGCGGCTCGGCCATCCCGGCGATGGCGTGGGCGACGTCGGTGAACCGTACGCCCGCGGCGTACTGCCGGCTCGCCTCGACGGGCTGGCGCCGCACCCACTCGCGGACGGCATACAGGCGCCAGAGGGCACCGGGCAGGCTGCGGGCGGGGCGGCCCGCCCACAGGTCCGCGACCGTCGACAGGCCCAGCTCGTCGACGAGGGCGACGAGGCGGGCGGTGACCTCCGGGTCGTGGGCGGCGCGCCCGGTGCCGACGAGGACGGCGGCGGTCTGGTGGGCGATCTCGGTGGTCTCGGCCGGGCCCGGGAGGGTGCCGCCGTGTGCCTCGAGCGCGTCGGGGCCGAAGGGCACGGGACGCCGAGGAAGGCTGCGGCCGCTGTCTGTCACACTCCCATCCTGCCCCGTACGTTGGGGAGATGACGTCCCCTGACGACCCGCGCGCCTACGAGACCCTGCTCTGGGAGGTCTCCGACGACGGGATCCTCACGCTCACCCTTCACCGGCCCGACGCGCTCAACGCCTTCACGGTGACGATGGCTCGCGAGCTCGAGGATGCGTTCCGGCGCGTCAACGACGACGACGCGGTGGCGGCGGTGGTCGTCACCGGCTCGGGGCGCGCCTTCTGCGCCGGGATGGACCTCTCTCGCGAGGGCAACGTCTTCGGGCTCGACGAGTCCCTCGCGCCGACCCTCGACGACATGCGCGAGCGGCTCGACTCCCCCGAGGTCGCCGACGGCGTGCGTGACACCGGTGGCCGGGTCGTGCTCGCGATCTACGACTGCACCAAACCGGTCATCGCCGCGATCAACGGCCCAGCCGTCGGCATCGGCGCGACGATGACCCTGCCGATGGACGTGCGGGTGGCGTCGACGTCGGCGCGGGTCGGGTTCGTCTTCGGCCGCCTCGGGATCGTGCCCGAGGCGTGCTCGTCGTGGTTCCTGCCACGACTCGTCGGCATCTCGCGGGCACTCGAGTGGACCTACTCCGCCGACGTCCTCACCGCCGAGGAGGCCCTCGACGGAGGGCTGCTGCGCTCGGTGGTGGAGCCGGAAGCGTTGCTGGACACGGCATACGGGCTCGCGCGTCGCTTCGTCTCGGGACGCTCGCCGGTCGCGACCGCGCTCACCCGGCAGATGATGTGGCGCAACGCCGCCCAGCCGCACCCGCTCGAGGCGCACCGCGTCGACTCGCTCGCGATGTGGTGGACGAGCGTTCACGACGGCCGCGAGGGCGTGACGGCCTTTCGCGAGAAGCGCGCACCGGAGTTCACGTCCGCGGCGTCGCGAGACCTGCCAGAGTGGTTGCCGTGGGACTGAACCGGTTCGTCGAGGCGCAGGACGCCGGCGCCACGTATGCGAGGGCACTCGCCGAGCTGCGCCGCGGCCGCAAGACGAGCCACTGGATGTGGTTCGTCTTCCCCCAGGTCGCCGGACTCGGCCGGAGCTCGACTGCCCAGGTGTATGCCGTCTCAGGACTCTCGGAGGCGCGCGCCTATCTCGCCGATCCCGTTCTCGGACAGCGGTTGCGGGAGTGCTGCGAGGTTCTGTTGGAGCTCGACGAGCCGGATGCGGTGGCCGTCTTCGGGTCCGTCGACGCGATGAAGCTGCGGTCATCGATGACGCTCTTCTCGCGGGCCGCGGAGGTGGAGCTCGACCGCGCGCTCTTCGACGGGGTGCTCGAGAAGTGGTTCGACGGCGAGGCCGACCGGGCCACGCTCGAGCGGCTCTGAGGTCTAGCCGACGGCGTCGCGGGCCCGCGCGAGGATCGCCTCGGCCCGGATGACGACGGGGCGGTCCACGAACTCGCCGTCCACCTTCGCGACGCCGTCCACCCCCACGGCACCCGTGACCGTGCGCGCCCACGCGACCTCGGCATCGCCGGGACGGAGGGCGTCGTGGACGAGGCTCACCTGGCGTGGGTGGATGCAGAGCCTGCCGGTGAACCCGGACGCGACGGCCGACCGCGTCTCGCGGGTGATCGCCTCGGCGTCGTCGATGGAGGTGGACACCCCGTCGACCGGAGGCGGCAGCGAGGCCGCGGCGGAGGCCACGACAAGCGCGAGCCGCGCGGGGTCCAGCCGGCGCTCGTCCTCGGGTGACAGGCCTAGCTGGGCGCAGAGGTCGAGGTGGCCGAACGCGAGGCGCAGGACGCCGCGGGCCGCGGCCACCTCCCGGACGTCGAGGAGGCCGGCAGCCGTCTCGACGAGCGGGATGGTCCCCGACCTCGTCGGCAGCTCGTCGAGCACCGCCTCGAGCGAGGCCGCGCTCTCGGCCTTCGGCACCATGACCAGCCGGGCCGCTCCTGAAGCGGCCAGGGCCGACAGCTCAGCCTGCGATGTCTCGGACCCGGGAGGGTTGACGCGGACGACGACCCTTGCGGCAGAACCGGACCGGGCACTCGGGAGTGCGTCGAGGAAGTCGACGACGTGCCCCAGGGCCGCCGCCTTGTTTGCCGGGGCGACCGCGTCCTCGAGGTCGAGCACCACGGCGTCGGCGCCACTGGCCACCGCCTTGGCGAACCGGTCGGGGCGGTCGCCGGGGACGAAGAGCAGGGAGCGGGCCGTTCCGACGTCGTTCCGCCTCACCGGCGCCCCGCGTCCTCGAGGAGGCGGCGGCCGATGATCATCTTCTGGATCTCGGCGGTGCCCTCACCGATGAGCAGCATCGGTGCCTCGCGGTAGAGGCGCTCGATCTCGTACTCCTTCGAGTAGCCGTAGCCACCGTGGATCCGGAACGACTGCTCGACGACGTCGGCGCAGTACTCCGCCGCGAGGTACTTCGCCATGCCGGCCTCGAGGTCGTTGCGCTCGCCCTTGTCCTTGATGCGCGCGGCCTTGACCATCATCTGGTGCGCGGCCTCGACCTTGGTCGCCATGTCGGCGAGGCGGAAGAGGATGCCCTGGTGCTCGGAGATCTTCTTGCCGAAGGTCTCGCGCAGCTGGGAGTAGGCGATGCCGAGCTCGAAGGCTCGCATCGAGACGCCGCACGCCCGGGCCGCGACGTTGACGCGACCGACCTCGACGCCGTCCATCATCTGGTAGAAGCCCTTGCCCGGGACCCCACCGAGCACCTGGCCCTGGGACGCACGATGACCCTCGAGGACGAGCTCGGTCGTGTCGACGCCCTTGTAGCCCATCTTCTCGATCTTGCCCGGCACGGTGACGCCCTGCGCGGTCTGCCCGAAGCCGGGCTCCTTCTCGACGAGGAACGTCGTCATGTTCTTGTAGGGGCTGTCGCTCTCGCCCAGGTCGGTCCTCACGAGGACCGCGACGAGGTTGGACGAACCACCGTTGGTGAGCCACATCTTCTGCCCGGTGACGACCCAGTCGTCACCGTCGCGGACGGCCTTGGACTTGATCGCCGAGACGTCCGAGCCCATCCCCGGCTCCGACATCGAGAACGCGCCGCGAACCTCGCCCGTCGCCATCCGCGGCAGGTAGCGCTGCTTCTGCTCCTCCGTCCCGTGCTGGAGCAGCATGTAGGCGACGATGAAGTGCGTGTTGATGATGCCGCTCACCGACATCCAGCCGCGCGCGATCTCCTCGACGCAGAGCGCGTAGGTGAGCAGCGACTCCCCCAGGCCGCCGTACTCCTCGGGGATCATCAGCCCGAAGATCCCCATCTCCTTCATGCCCTCGACGATCTCGGTCGGGTACTCGTCGGCGTGCTCGAGGTCCTGCGCGACCGGGATGATCTGCTCCTCCACGAACTGCCGGACGAGCTTGACGAGCTCGCTCTGCTCATCGGTGAGGCCGTCGGTCTGCTGGAGTCGTGGCATGGGTGGGAAGCCCTCTCGGGTGGGAAGCGTGCGGATCGGATGCGTTTTGGGTGGGAGACGCGGGCACGAGCGCTTCGGTAGCACTCGTGCCCGCGTCGGCTTCGGGGGTCAGCCGACGTAGTTGAAGGCCTTGTTCCAGGTCTCCACGTCGGACTTGCCGTACTTGACGGCATCCTCGGGGGTGTAGAGCTTGAACGTGTCGGAGTCGGCGGCCGGGAGCTGGTACTCACCCGTCTTCTGCGGCTCCAGGCCCGGACGGGCCGGGACGAAGCCCTGCGCCGCCGCGAACTTCTGACCGGCCTGCGACATCGTCCAGTTGACGAAGACCTTCGCCGCAGGGCTCTTGGCGCCCGCGGGCGTCAGACCCATGAGGTTGAACGAGCCCGAGATGCCGTCCTCGGGCACGACGAGCTTGATCGGCGCCCCGGCCACCTCGGCGCCGTAGGTGCTGTTGAAGCCCAGGGTCGCGACTGCGATCTCGCCACGGGCCAGCGCCTCGAGCTGCACCGACGTCGTGTCGAAGATGCGCGGCTTGAGGGCGCCGAGCTTGGCGAGGTAGTCGGCACCGAACTCGGTGATGTGCATGTGCGCGAGGGCCGTCACGGTGCCGCCGGCGCCGGCGTTGACGACGCCGAGCTTGCCCTGCCACTTCGGGTCGGCGAGGTCCTCCCACTTCTTCGGCACGTCACCGCCCTTGACGAGCTGCGAGTTGTAGCCGAACGCGTAGGCCGAGTAGTAGGCCGTGAGGTACTGGCCGTCGTTGAACACGACGTCGTCACCCTTGCTCAGCTCCGCGAACGACGGGGGCTTGTATGCCGTGTAGACGCCCTTGGCGGCGAAGTCCTCGGCCACGCGCGGGTCGGTGACGCGCACGACGCCGGCCTTGAGCTGTCCCGCGCCCTGCTCGCTGAGCACCCGCTCGGCGAGCTTGTTGGTCGGCATGCGGGTCAGCTCGATGTCGATCCCGGTCTCGGCCTTGAAGCGGGCGACCGTGAGGTCCTCGCTCTCCTTGCCCGAGGCCGAGTAGAGGTTGACCTTGTCAGCCTTGGCCGCCTCGAACAGCTCCTTGTCGGCGATGGTCTCGCCGTCGATGACGAGGCCGTCGGTCGTCTCGACCTTGGGCATGGCCAGGAGCTCGTCGCCGCCGGCGGCCTTCGCTGCGGCACCGCCGGACGGCGTCGCCGTGCCCGACCCTCCGCAGCCTGCGAGAGCGATGGCAGCGCTGGTGGCGACAGCGACCAGCGCCAGTCTGCTGTTGATCATGGGGAATCTCCTCGTTGAGATGGGAAGGGTGCGGCGGAACCGACGCGGTCAGTGGTTGTTGAGCCCGCCCCTGGAGCCGAGCAGGCGTGGGAGGCAGGACAGGACGAACATGATCAGGCAGTAGATGAGGCTCATGGCCGCCGCCTGTTGCAGCGCACCGCCGTTCTCGAACTGGTCGAAGATGGCGATCGAGAGGATCCGCGTGTCGTTGGTGTAGAGGAACAGCGGAACCGTGAGCTCACGCATGCTGAGCATGAGCAGGATGAGGAAGGTCGAGGTCAGTCCGACCTTCATCAGGGGAACCGTGATCGCGACGATGGCGCGAGCGCGGTGGGCGCCGTGGAGCACAGCGCTGTCCTCGAGGTCCTTGTCGGTCGACTGGATCGAGGCGGCGATGCCACGCAGACCCTGGGGCATCTGCACCGCGAGGAACGCGATGACCATCACCCAGAGGGTCCCGTAGAGCGGGATGGGCATGACCAGCCAGGTCCACAGCAGGCCGATGCCGAGAACGATCGCGGGGATCGCGAGGGGAACCATCGAGACGCCCTCGAGCAGGCCACGAGCACGGGCCCGGGTCCGGTAGACCACGTAGGCGACGAGGAAGGCGAGAACCGTGCCACCGGCGGCCGCGAGGAGGGCCACGACGACGCTGTTGCGGGCGGCCGAGACGAAGACCTCCGAGCGGGCGACGACGCCGAAGGACGACGCGTCGAGGGCGCCCGGCGCCGCGAGGTCGCGGAACGAGCTCATGTAGGGCGAGGTCCGTAGGGCGGTGAGCAGGAGGGCGAGGATCGGGAGCGCGATGGAGATGAGGAAGTAGACCGACGCCACGAGGAAGAGCGGCCAGCGGAGGTGGCCGAGGTCGACGCGGCGGGCCTTGACGCCCTTGCCCGACACCGTCGTGTAGGCGCGACGGGCGAGCAGCACCCGCTGGGTCCACGTGATGACGAGGATGAAGACGACGAGCAGGATCGCCACCGACGACGCCTCGTTGCCGCGCGAGGGCGACGCGTTCATGAGCCGGTAGATGAAGGTGGGCAACGTGTCGATCTGTCCCGGGCTGGCGAGCACCTGCGAGACGGGGAAGTTCTCGAGCACGTGCGTGAAGATGAGCAGCGCCGAGCCGACGATGGCCGGCATCGCCAGCGGGAAGGTCACGGTGCGCAGGGTGCGCCACTGCGACCCGCCGTGGACCGACGACGCGTCCTCGAGGTCGGGGTTCATGAGCGACATCGACGAATGGATGAGCAGGAACGCGTAGGGCGCGTAGAACACCGCCATCACCATGACCACACCGGGGATCGAGTAGACGTTGACGAACCCGCTGAGCCCGATGTCGCGCAGGCCGATGTTGAGCAGGCCGGCCGCCGGGCTGCCGAGGATCGACCAGGCCAGTGCCCCGACATAGGACGGCAGGAAGAGCGGCATGAGGCCGAAGAGGTAGACGAGCCCCTTGAAGGGGATGTTCGTCCGGGCCGTGGTGAACGCGAGGAACCCGCCGATGAGCAGGGCCAGCACAGTGGACAGGGTCGCGATGACGAGCGAGTTGAGCGTCGCCTTCGTGACCCCGGCCTCGCCGAGGACCGCGAAGTTGTCCAGCGTGAGGTCGAGCGAGATCGAGCCCGGGCGCGGGACCGTCTCGCTGAAGGCGGCGAGCAGCACGAAGCCCGCGGGCACGAGGACGAGGAAGCCCATGACGACGAGCAGCACCCCGCTGCTGCGCCACCCTCCGCGCCCGCTGCGGCGCTGCCGGCGCGGCGGGGCGGACCCCGGCTCACCGACGGGAGCCGGGGCGGCGAGGTCGGTGGGAGCGCGCATCTCCGTGACGCTCACGCCGCTGCTCCGGTGTCGCCGGGTGCGGACGCGGCCGCCTCCGTCGTGGGCGCGGGGGTGTCGTCGGGGAGCACCTGGACCGCGGTCTCGGGGACGTCGACGACGACGCGGGTGTCCGGGGCGAGCGGCACCGGGTCGAGCGAGACGATGTCGAGCTCGGGCCCGTCGTCGATGCTCACCTGGTAGCGCACGGTCGACCCCTGGTAGACCGCGACGCGGACGGTGCCCGCGAGCCGGTTGGCCCGCGAGGTCACCTCGTCGGTCTGCGACGCCTCGTGGATCGTGACCGCCTCGGGCCGGACCGCCACGCTGATCGGGCCGTCGGGCAGCGCGTGCGCGCTGCGCAGCGCGACCGAGTGGCCGTCGAGACGCAGGCCGAGGTCGCCGCCACGCTGAACCGGGAAGACGTTGGTGACGCCGAGGAACGTCGCGATCGAGGCCGTGGCCGGAGCCCGGTAGATCTCCTGGGGCGTGCCGAGCTGCTGGATGCGGCCCGACTGCATGATGGCGATCCGGTCCGCGAGAGCGAGCGCCTCCTGCTGGTCGTGGGTGACGTAGAGGCTGGTGAGCCCGCGCTCGAGCTGGATCCGGCGCAGCTCCACGCGCAGGTCGTCGCGCAGGCGGGCGTCGAGGTTGGACAGCGGCTCGTCGAGGAGGAGGACGCTGGGCTCCATGGCAATGCTGCGCGCAAGCGCGACCCGCTGCATCTGGCCGCCGGACAGCTGGCTGGCGCCGCGGTGGGCGAGGTGACCGAGCCCGACGAGCTCGAGCACGTTGAACGCCTTGGCCCGCGAGAGGGTCCGGTTCTGCCCCTTCATCCGCAGCGGGAAGGCGACGTTCTCGATGACCGTCTTGTGGGGCCACACGGCATACGACTGGAAGACCATGCCGACGTTGCGCTTGTGCGGCGGGACGGTCCTGCCGGAGTCGCCGTCGAAGACGGCACGGTCACCGATGGTGATCCGTCCGGCGCTCGGAGTCTCGAGACCGGCGACGCAGCGCATGGTGCTCGTCTTGCCGCAGCCGGACTGGCCGAGCAGGACGATGGACTCGCCGTCGCCGATGGCGAGGTCGAGGTCCTGGACGGCACTCACGCCTCCATAGGCGAGGCAGAGGCCTTCGATGGTCACGTTCATGGTGCGTTCCTTCCCGGTCGGCAGGGCTTGGGTGCGGGGAGCATCAGGGGAGCCCGGCCTCGGTGGTCGTCGTGGTCGATTCTTCGCCCACCGACGCGACCCTGACGAGGGCGTCCAGTGCGACGACGCCGTGGCCCTCGGTGCGGACGCTGAGCGGGTTCATCTCGGCCTCGACCACGTCGGGTCGGTCGATGGCGAGACGGGACACGGCGACGATCGCCGACACGAGGGCCGAGACGTCACCGCGCGGGCCGCCGCGGAAGCCGTGCAGCTGCCCGAGGGCACGCACTTCGCCGATCATCGCCCTCGCCTCGGCCTCGTCGACGGGCGCGAGCCGCATCGTCGAGTCCTGGTAGAGCTCGGTGAGGACGCCACCCGCGGCGAGGACGACGACCGGGCCGACCGAAGGGCTGACGCGGTAGCCGACGAGGGTGTCGGCGACGCCCGGAGTCGCCATCTCCTGGACGAGCACCGAGTCGAGGGTGACCTCGGGAGCGTTCTTGCGCACGGACGCGACGATGGAGTGGACCGCCGCGACCACGCCGTCGGCGTCGGCGACGCCGAGGACGACGCCGCCGGCGTCGGACTTGTGCGGCAGGTCCGACGACAGCGCCTTGACCGCGACGGGGAAGGAGACCGGCAGGGACCCGGCCACCTCCGCCACGCGCTCGACCGCGACGACCTCGCCGGGCACGACGGGCACGCCCTGCTGCTGCAGGACCTGGCCGGAGTCGACCTCGTCGAGGACGACCGCGCCCTCGGCGTCGGGAGTCGGCCAGGTGCGCGCGACGGTGGGCACGCGCCGGTTCAGCGCGGCGGCGACCGCGTCGGCGCAGGCCTCGGGGGTGCGGAACGCCGGGACCCCCGAGTGGTGGAGGAGCTCGAGGGTCGCCAGCGCGTCCGGGAGGGCGAAGGCGGCCACGGGCGTGGCGCCGTCGGCGCACTCCGCGATCGCACGGACGGCGAGTTCGGGGTTGCTGCGGGCGGAGGAACCGATGACGAAGAGCACGAGGTCGAACTCGCCGCTGTCCTGCATGATGCTCACCGCGCTGCGGACGAGCTCGTGCTTGGCGCCGGCAAGGGTGAGGTCGACGATGAGGCTCGGCGAGACGGGACACCCCGCCGCGGTCATCGCCTCGAGGGTCGCGCTCGACGGCGCGACGACGGACACGCCGCGGGTGGCGAGCTGGTCGACGACGACCGCGGCACCGCCACCGGTCGTCGTGATGACGCCGACCCGTGCGGTCGTTCGGCCGGCCACGTCGCCGAGCCGCGCGAGCAGCGGCGGCGCCTCGATGAGCGCCTCGAGGTGGTCGACCCTCGCGAAGCCGCAGGCGGCGAGGAACGCGTCGGCCTCGACGTCGGCGCCGGCGAGCGCGCCGGTGTGCGAGACGGAGAGCGCGGCCGCCTCCTCGGAGCGACCGAGCTTGTAGACGGCCACGGGCTTGCCGGCGGCGTGGGCCGCGTGGGCGAAGGACGCGAGGTCGTGGCTGTGCTGGAGCGACTCGAGGAAGAGTGCGTATGACCCGATTCCGGGGTCGTCGAGGGTCGCCTCGCACAGCTCGCCGATCGACAGGTCCGCCTCGCCGCCGACCGAGACGAGCCCGGCGAAGCCGAGGCCGCGCGTCTTGCCGCGGCTGAGCAGGGCGCCGATGACGCTGCCCGACTGCGAGGCCACGAAGACGTCGCCCTCGGGCAGCCCTTCCTCGGCGAACGCCGCGTTGGCGGTGAGCAGCATGCCGGTCCGGGGGTTGGTGACACCGAGGCTGCTCGGGCCGACGAGCCGGACGCCGCCCTCGCGTGCCGCGGCCTGGAGGCGCGCCTGGCGCTCCTCGCCCTCGGGGCCCTCCTCACCGAACCCGCTCGCGAGGATCGTCACCATCGGCACACCGAGCCGGCCGCACTCGCGCACGGTCTCGATCGCCGGCTCGGCGTTGGTGAGGACGTAGACGTGGTCCGGCACCTCGGGGAGCGCGTCGAGCGAGGGCCAGGCCTGCTCGCCGAGCACGGTCGCACGGCTGGGGTTGACCGGGTAGACCGCGCCCTCGAAGCCGGCGGCGCGCAGGAACTGCAGCGGTCGGGCCGTCGTCTTGGTGCGGTCGTCGGAGGCACCCACGATGGCGACCGAGCGCGGTCGCAGCAGGTTGTCCGCGAGGGTCCGCTGGAGCTGTTGGAGCATGGGGTTTCCTTCGCTTGCGGTGGTGTCGGGGGCGTCGGCTACCGACGCGGTCTGGACGTTCATGCGGCCTCCCCGGCGACGACGCCGTCCCGCAGGAGGCGGCCGATCTCGGCCTGGTCCAGCCCGAGGACGGTGCTGAGCACCTCGGTGGTGTGCTGTCCGAGCCGGGGCGCGGACGTGGCGGGCATGTCGACGTCGGTGAGCCGGACCGGGCTGCTCGCGGTGAGCACAGCGCCGATGCCGGGGTGGTCGACGAGGTCGACGACGGAGTCGGCACCCGGCCGGCCGAGCTCGCGCGCCAGCTCAGCAAGCGACCCGTATGCCGCGTGCAGGGCGCCCGTGCGCCGCAGCGCCTCGAGCGTCTCGTCGAGGGAGTGGTCCGCGAACCAGCGCGCGAGGACCGCGGAAATGAGTGCGCGGTGCTCGTAGCGTCCCTCCTCGGAGTCGAGGTCGAGGTCGAGGGTGGCGGCGAGCGACGCGAACGTCTCGGTGGTGCCGGTGGCGGACTGCAGTGCGCGCCACTGGCGCTCGGTCATCGCGATGACCATGACCGGCTGGCCGTCGAGGGTCGTGAGGACGTCGCCGTAGGTGCCGAAGAGCTGGTTGCCGTGCCGGGCCCGGTCGGCCCCGCTGAGCTGGGCGTCGGCGAGCCACCCGAGGTCGGCCATCGCCGCGGTGGCGACGTCCTCGAGCGAGATGCGGGCAAGGGCGCCGAGCCCGGTCCGGTCGCGCCGACGCAGCGCGGCGAGCAGCGCGGTCGAGGCGGTGGCCCCGGTGAGCAGGTCCCAGGCCGGCAGGACGTGGTTGACGACGCCGGCACCGTCGGACTGGCCGGTGAGGTAGGGGACGCCGACCCGCGCGTTGACGGTGTAGTCGAGGGCAGGGCTGCCGTCGCGCAGGCCCTCGACGACGATGTGCACGAGGTCGGGACGGTGGCGGCGGAGCGAGGCGTCGTCGAGCCACGCGCGGCGGGCCCGGTTGTGCAGGAGGATCCCGGCGTCTGGCCCGGGGGCGGTCGCGAGCTCGGTCGCAATCTCGCGACCCCGCTCGCTGCGCAGGTCGATGACGACCGAGCGCTTGCCCTGGTTGAGCCCGGCCCAGTAGAGGCTCTCCCCCGAGGGGGCGACGGGCCAGCGACCACGGTCCGGGGCGCCGCCGATCGGGTCGATCCGGATGACCTCGGCGCCGAGCCGCGCCAGGGCCATGCCGCCCGAGGGCGCGGCGATGTAGACCGCGCACTCGACGACACGGACACCGCTCAGCGGGCGCAGCGACACGACGGTGTCGGAGACGCTGGGCGCGAGGTCGGTCACTGCGGTCATCCCTTCTCGCCCGCCCGGGCACGCACGAGCTCGTCGGCGCGGTCGAGGAAGCCGAGGTCCTCGAACGCCCAGACCGCGGCGATGAGCTCGTCGGCCCCTGCGGCACCGACGACGGGGTCGGTGATGGCGTGGAACTTGCCCGCGAGGTCCTCGTCGGTGACGGGGTTCGACGGCTCGCCGTAGGGCTGCTCGACCCACTCCGAGACGCTGCGGCCGTCGGCGAGCTCGAGGGTGACCCGGCTCGGCCGCGCCTTGGGGTAGAGGTCTTGGGCGTGCTCGTCGAGGACGACCTCCACGGCGGAGGTCAGGGCGAGCACGGACGAGTCGGCGCGCGCCTCGTCAGAGAACTCGGTGAGCGTGACCTCGCCCCAGCGGAGGGCCGCTGCGACGGCATACGGAATGCTCATCTGCGCGTCGAGGAAGCTGTCGACCCGCGTGTGCCCGTGGTGGGTGGCCACGGAGTAGGTGCCGACGGTGACCGCGCGGACGTCCTCGGCCATGAGGCCGTGCGCCTTGCGCAGCGCGAGGGCGGCGTCGATCGGGCCGTGGAGGTGGCGGCAGGACGGGTAGGGCTTGACGTAGGTGTCGAGGCAGGTCCAACGCTGGCCGAGGCCGTCCACGAGCGTGTCGAGGCTCCAGTCGTCACCGGCGAAGGCGGCGAAGTATCCGTGCTGTCCCTCGAGGGCGGTGAGCGGGCCGGTGACCCCGCGGCGGGCGAGCTGCGCGCTGGCGATGCCGTCGCGGGCCGCCTTGCCGGGGTGCACCCGCTTGACCTCGGCGGCTTGGCCGAGGAACTCGAAGAGGCCACCGGCGTGCGAGGCGGCGATGCCGAGCGCGTTGGCCGTCGTGGGGGCGTCGGCGCCGGTAAGCGCACTGACGCCGGCAGCGGCGGCGAGCACGCCGGTGATCGGGGTGTTGTGGAAGTGGTTGCGCCACGTCGCCGGGTGCCCGGACGCGGCGAGGCGGCACACCAGCTCGAGCGCGATCGCGGAGGCCCGCAGCGTCTGCTCGGGCGTGCTGCCCTCGCGCTGCGCGGCGGCGAGCACCGCCGGGAGCGCGACGGCGCTGGGGTGGACGCTGCCCGGGGTGTAGCCGTCGTCGACCTCGAGACCGTGGGCAGCGGTGCCGTTGACGAGCGCGGCGCCCAGGGTCGAGAGGCGGCCGTGGCCGACGGCGGTGGCGTGGGCGCCGCCGTACTCCTCGGAGGCGTGCTCGGCGACGGCGACGGTCACCGGGGTGACCGAGCCGGCGACGACGCCGGCGAGGTGGTCGAGGACGAGGCGGCGGACGTGGTGGTCGACCTCCGGGGGCAGCGGGGTGGCGGCCTGTTCGGCCACCCACTCCGCGACCCGGAGCGTGAGGCCCTCGGTGGACGCCGTCATCGGCCGACCCCGGCGGGCTCGGGCGCGACGGTGAGCGACGACTCGTCGGGCTGCGCGGCCGGCGCGTCGGGGGTTGGCACGGGCGCCTCCGAGGAGCCCGCGGCGGGCGCGGCCGGGGCCGCCGGGCGCTGGCTGAACCGCTGCCCGAAGATGTTGCCGGCGATGGTGTTGCGCAGCACCTCGACCGAGCCGCCGGCGATCATCCAGCCGCGGGTGCGCCGGACGATGTACTCGAGCGGGAACTCGGTCGAGTAGCCGCTGGCGCCGAAGATCTGGAGCGCGTCGTTGGCCACCTTGAAGGCGGTCTCGTTGGCGTGCAGCTTGGCGATCGCGGCCTCGGTCGGGTCGGGCGGACCCGCCTCCGCGGACGCGACGGCACGGAAGATGAGCAGCTTGGCCGCGTCGATCTGGACGCGCATGTCGGCGAACTTCCACTGCAGGCCCTGAAAGTTGGACAGCGGCTGCCCGAACGCGGTGCGCGTCTTGGCGTGCTCCACCGCCCGCTCGTATGCCGTCTCGGCCAGGGCGATCGCGCGGCTCGCGTTGCCGATCCGCTCGACGCCGAAGATCGAGAGCATCTTGGAGACCGCACCCGAGTCGGCGAGGACGTAGTCGCGCGGGACCCGCACGTTGTCGAAGTAGAGCTGGCAGTGGTGCTCGCCGGACATGTAGGTCTCGGTCTTCCCGCGGGTGAAGCCCGGGGTGTCGACCGGCACGACGACGGCGCCGATGTCGCGCGTGCGCGGGCCGAAGCGGCACCAGACGACGGTGTGGGTGATGTCGGGTCCGTGCGAGTTCCAGCACTTCTGGCCGTTGATGACGACCTCGTCGCCGTCGTACTCGGCGCGGGTGCGCAGGTCGGTGAGGGCGGTGCCCGCCTCCGGCTCGCTCATGCCGGCCGAGACGAGTCCCTCACCGCGTAGCAGCGGGGCGAGCACCTCCTCCTTGACGCGGTCGGAGCCGAACCAGGCGATCTGGCGGATCGCGCCGAAGTTCGCGGCCTGGAACGCGTCCGCGCTATGCGGGCAGATCTTCGTGATCGCCTGCATGGCGAGGACCGCGTCGAGCAGACCCGCGCCTTGTCCGCCGACGTCCTCGGACAGGGTGAGGCCGGTAAGGCCGTTCTCGGCGAGGACGCGCAGGCTGTCCCACGCGAAACCCTCTCGCGAGAACGCCTTCGGCGCGAACTCCCTCTCGGCCAGACGGGTGACGGAGTCGACGAGAGCGTGCTGCTCGTCGGTCAGGCTGAAGTCCATGCGGTCTCCTGGGTCGTGGTGCGGAAGGGGTGCGGGGTGGCCAGACCGGCCAGCGCGGCGTCGAGCCCACCGGCGCGGACACCGGCCAGCGAGCCGACGACGTCGCGCACGGCGGCGTTCCCGGCCGCGGGGTCGATCCCGGCGACGGCGAAGCAGCCGGCCGCCTTGGCCTCGAGCAGCTCGTCGTCCATCGGCTCCTCCGGCGAGCCGAGCATCGGCGCGGTGCCGGAGACGGTCATGCCCGCGGTCGTGTGGAGCTCGACGGTCGCCGGGACCATCTCGCTGGTCTCCGGCTGGTCCTGGTGGACCTCGACGGAGGCGGCCAGCGCCTCGACCTCGGGGTCGAGCAGGTCGGGGCCGGCGACCGTGCGCAGGTCGAGCCGGCCGGTGACGACGTGGGCGGCGACGAGCCACGGGATGGAGAACTGCGCGTCGACGATGGGTGCGCCGCGGCGGGCGAAAGGGCGGGACACCATGGCGTAGCCGGCGCCCGCCGGCACGTGGACGTCGGCGCGCTCGACGACGGCCCCGGCTGGCAGGGCCGCGAGGGCGCGGCTCGTCGCGGTGATCGCGGAGTGCGTGTAGCGGCACGCGGGGTAGGGCTTGAGCGAGAGCCGGGAGCCCTCCCAGCCGGCCTCCAGCAGGACCCCGAGGTCAGGCTCCCCGGCGGCGAGGCGTGCGACGCCGTAGTCGCCGTCGAGCCAGTGGGCCGGTCCGGTGACCCCGGCCCGCGCGAGATAGGCGGCGGTGATGCCGGCCTGGACGGCGAGCCCGGGCTGGAGGCGCTTGTTGGTGGCGCTGTCGGCGACGACCTGTCGGGAGTGGCGCGAGCCCGTCGACGTCAAGACGAGTGCGACCGCGTGACCGAGCTGCTCGCCGGTGAGACCCATCGTGCGCGCCGCCGCGGCGGCGGCGGCGAGGGCGCCGAGCCCGGCCGTGCGAATCATGCCGTGCTGCGGTCCGACGAGCCGGGACAGACGGGCGAGGACCTGGACGCCGACGACGACGCCGTCGAGGACGTCCGCCCCCGAGCGCGCCTCGCGCAGCCCGACCGCCAGTGCCGCCGGGAGCGCCACCGCGCTCGTGTGGACGACGGCCTCGTCGTGGGTGTCGTCGAAGTCCCACGCGTGGATGAGGGCGGACGTGGCGAGGCCGGCCTGGGGCGCGTCGAGCCGCAGCTCGGTCCACGGGACGGGCACATCACCCTCGCCGAGGCCGGCCAGCGCGGCGACGGTCTCGCGCACGCCCTCGGCCTGCGACCCTGCGCTGGCGATGGACAGCGCATCGACGAGGAGACGGCGCAGCGCCTCCCGGCCGGAGGCGTCGAGGTCGGTCGCACGTCGAGCGGCCAGCTCCTCGGTCCATGCTCTCGTCAGGTCCATGGGGTGCTCCTCCTCTGTCCGCCCCGTTGCGGTCAGATGCGACAGTACATACTCTATAGAGTGTTGTCTACAGACCTAGAGGAGAAAGTCATGTCGCACAGCCAGGGCGCCCAGGGCGCCTGCACGGACGAGCGGGTGGCGGTGCTCGGCGCCGGCATCATGGGCCGCGGCATCGCGCAGCTCTTCGCCGGCGCCGGGGCCCACGTCTCGCTCGTCGACTCCACCCCCGAGATGGCGCACGCGGGCCGCGAGCGCATCGCCGCCGACCTGCGCCGCGCCGCTGCACGCGCACCCCGCACAGGGGTCGACGCGCCCGCAGCGGACGCCACCGCCAGCGCCGCATCAGCGGCCGACGCCGCCGCAGAGCGGATCGAACGCGCCGAGCAGGTGATCACACGGATCCACGTGGCCGGGCTGGCCGACGCCGTGGCCACCGCGACCGCCGTCATCGAGGCGGTTCCCGAGGTGCTCGACCTCAAGCGGGACCTGCTCGCCGACGTCGTGAAGGAGGCACCCGAGGACACGCTGCTCGCGACGAACACGTCGGCGCTGCCGATCACCTCGATCGCGGCCGCGCTCCCCCAGCCCGAACGGCTCGTCGGCCTGCACTTCTTCAACCCCGTGCACCGGATGCGCCTCGTCGAGGTCATCGCCGGCCTCGCCTCCGCCGAGGAGAACGTGCAGCGCGCCCGCGACCTCTGCGAGCGCGCGGGCAAGACCACGGTGCGCGTCGTCGACCGCCCCGGGTTCGTCGCGTCGCGCATCAACGTGCTCATCGGCAACGAGGCCTTCCGCATGCTCACCGAGGGCGTGGCGTCGGCCGACGAGATCGACATCGCGCTCACCCACGGCCTCAACCACCCGATGGGTCCCTTCGAGCTCATCGACCTCGTCGGCCTCGACACCCGGCTGTCGGTCCTGCGGTCGCTGCACGCCTCGCTCGGCGACCGCTTCCGCCCGGACCCGACGCACGTCAGCCTCGTCGAGGCCGGCCGGCTCGGCCGCAAGACCGGTCGCGGCGTCTACACCTACGACGAGACCGGCCGGCGGGTGACGTCGTGAGCGTCACGCTCACCCGCACCGACGGGGTCGCACACCTCGTCCTCGACCGCCCCGACAAGGGCAACGCGCTCAACGTCGAGCTGTCCGGCGACATCCGGTCCGCGCTCGAGGAGGCCGCCGAACATCCCGGAGTGCTCGTCATCGAGAGCTCGACGCCGGGCACGTTCGTGTCGGGCGCCGACATCGCGGACCTGCGCCGCCGCACCCGGGTCGAGGCGCTGGCCCGCCTCAACCACAACCTCTTCCTCGCCATCGAGGAGTACCCCTGGCCGACCGTGGCCGTCGTCGACGGTCCCGCCCTCGGCGGCGGCTGCGAGCTCGCCCTCGCGTGCGACATGAGGGTGACGACGACCCGCTCGACCTGGGGCCTGCCAGAGGTGACGCTGGGCATCATCCCCTCGGCCGGCGGCATGCACCGTCTCCCGCGGATCGTCGGCTGGGGCGTCGCGAGCGAGCTCATCCTCTCGGGGCGCCGGATCGACGGGGTCGAGGCGCACCGCATCGGCATGGCCAACCGGGTCTGCGACGTGGACGACCTCGACCGGGTCGTGGCCGACCTCCTGCGCGACCTCGGCCGCGCCTCGAGCACCGCGACCCGCTACGCCAAGGAGGCCATGCGGGCACCCGCGGACCGGTCGCGCGTCGCCGACGCGGCACTGCAGGCCCTGTGCTTCGAGAGCGAGGACGCGCGGCAGCGGCTCGACGCCTTCCTCGAGAGGCGAGCACGCAGCCGTGCATAGGATGTATTCGATAGAGGCCACCGACCACGGTGGGCCGGGCCGACGAGGGGATCGATCGTGACCGCGATGGACCAGGGGGCCGGACCGCCGCAGAGCCGGACGGCATACGTCCTCGAGCGACTCAAGGACGACCTCGCGAGCGGCGCCATCCAGCCCGGCGACGCGCTCAAGCAGACGGTCATCGCCAAGCGCTACGGCGTGAGCCCCACCCCCGTGCGCGAGGCGCTGCGCATCCTCGAGGCGGACGGTGCGGTGACCTACTCCCCCCACCGCGGGGCAAGCGTCCGCGAGATGACGCCGACGGCCGCAGTCGACCTCTACCGGCTGCGCGCCTCCGTCGAGAGCACCGCCACCCAGATGGCCGTCGAGCGGATGACGCCCGAGGGGCTCGCCGAGATCGAGGCCGAGCACCAGGCCCTCGTCACCGCCCGCAAGAAGGGCGTCGACCCCGCCAGCCTGTCGATGATGAACCGGCGGCTGCACTTCACGATCTATGCGCAGAGCTCACCGCTCGTCGTCCAGTACCTCGACCTCCTCTGGAGCCGGTTCACCCCGTCCACGACGATCTGGACCAAGGCGCACGCCGTGGACCTCGAGGAGGACCACGAGTCGATCATCGAGGCGATCCGGGAGGGCGACCCGGTCGAGGCCGCCCACCGCATGTCGGAGCACATCCTGCGGTCCTCCCGCATCCGCGAGCAGGACCCGACGACCCGCGCCGAGGGCAACGACGAGCGCGCCGTCACGAGCTGACCGGTCAGGCCGGCGGGCTGCCGACCTCGCCGGTGATGACGAGCCGCCCCTCCTGCTCCCCGGTCACGACCGCGGTGCCGCTCTCGGAGCGCACCGCGAACCTCACCGGACGACCGAGGTATGCCGGCCCGCGCAGCCTGAAGTCGTAGGTCACCGGGGCGCCCGTCGAGGCTCCTACCGCACGCACCGCCTCGAGGGCGAGCAGCGCCGTGAGCGGCCCGTGCACCAGCAGGTCCGCGTGGCCCTCGACCCGCGTCGCGTAGTCGCGGTCGTAGTGGATCCGGTGCGGGTTGTAGGTGAGCGCACTGAACCGGAAGAGCAGGGTCGGGTCGGCGGTGACCTCGAGGGCGACGTCGGCGTCGTCGATCACCGGCGCCGGGTCGGCCGCGACCTTGGGGCGGCTCCCGCCGGTCGCCTCGGGAGTGTCGGGCGCGTCGTGTCGCAGGGCGACGCGACGGGTCTCCTCGAGGTGGAGGCGACCGTCGACGGCATACCGGTGGGACTCGGTGATGATGAGGAGCCAGCCGGTCCGGCCCGGGACGAGGCGGCACCCCGTGACGCCGCTCGTCTTGTGCACCTCGTCACCGACGTGGAACGGCTCGTGCTGGGTGAGCGTCGCGCCGGCGTAGACGCGGCGGCGCGGGCGACGCCGTGGCATGAGGGCGTGCTCCTCGGCGTGGCCGTCCTCCGCGACGCCACCCGTGGCCAGCGGGTCGCGGAACCAGATCTCGTGCCACCCCAGCGGCAGCGGCTCACCGGTGGTGAGCGCGCCGCGGCCGAGCACCCCTCCGAGCGCGCTCGCGCGCCAGGGGTCGAGGACGGTGTCGGCGGTGAGGACCGGCGGCTCGAAGGACGAGGCCATGTCGACGAGGTCGGCAGGTGCGCTCTCGGGGACGTCGAGGCGGTCCGGGGTCCACCACCGCTCCCCCGCCGTCCGGGTCGTCGGTTCGGTCGTTGCCTCGGACGTCGTGCCGGTCGTCTCGCCGGGCGTTCGCCGGGCGGCATCGACGTCGGCCTGCGTGGTACGTTCTCCCATATTCAATACTCTATAGACAGGTGAGGCGCTGTGCAGCACGACGACGTGGTGATCTGTGACCCTGTCCGCACTCCCGTGGGGCGGTTCGGCGGAGGGCTGGCGACGGTGCCACCCGAGAGCCTGGCGGCGACCGCCATCGCGGCCCTCGTCGAGCGCAACGGCCTGCCCGGGGACGAGGTCGACGACGTCGTCCTCGGCCACGCCTACCCCACCTCGGACGCCCCGGCCATCGGCCGGGTCGCGGCCATGGACGCCGGCCTGCCCGTGAGCGTCCCCGGCATGCAGGTCGACCGCAGGTGCGGGTCCGGGCTGCAGGCCGTCATGCTCGGGGCGGCGCAGGTGGCCAGCGGCGGTGCGTCGCTCGTCATTGCCGGTGGGGCGGAGACGATGAGCCGTGCGCCGTTCTACAGCCACGAGCTCCGCGGGGGTCCGTCCGGTGCCGGCCTCATGCTCCACGACTCCCTGGCGCGGGGCCGGGTCACCGCCGGCGGCAAGGACTACCCGGTGCCCGGAGGGATGATCGAGACCGCCGAGAACCTTCGCCGGGAGTACCGCATCACTCGCGCCCGCCAGGACGAGTACGCGCTCTTGTCGCAGCAGCGGGCCGCGGCCGCCATCGCGGCCGGGCTCTTCGACCACGAGATCGTGCCGGTGAGCGTGCCGGGGCGGAAGGGTCCTGTGCTCGTCGAGGCCGATGAGCACCCGCGTCCGGAGACGACCCTCGAGGCCCTCGCGTCACTGCGTCCCGTCATGGGCCGCACCGACCCCGAGGCCACTGTCACCGCGGGCAACAGCAGCGGCCAGAACGACGGCGCCGCCGCCTGCATCGTCACCACGGCCCAGCGGGCCCGCGAGCTCGGCCTCGACCCGCTCGTCCGCGTCGTCTCGTGGGCGGTGGCCGGAACCCCGGCAGCGACCATGGGCATCGGTCCGGTCCCGGCCTCGGCGGCCGCGCTCGGCCGGGCCGGCCTCGACCTGGGGGACGTCGGCCTCCTCGAGGTCAACGAGGCGTTCGCCGCCCAGGTGCTCGCGTGCCTCGACGAGTGGAAGCTCGACGAGGACGACCTCGACCGGGTCAATGTCAACGGCTCCGGCATCTCGCTCGGCCACCCCGTCGGCGCCACCGGGGTCCGCATCCTCTGCACCCTCGCCCGCGAGATGCGCCGCCGGGACGCCCGCTACGGCCTCGAGACCATGTGCATCGGCGGCGGTCAGGGCATCGCGGCCCTCTTCGAGCTCGTGTGAGCACCCGACCCGCACCCACGTCGCCCGGGCCGTCGAAGGCCCGGTCGTTCGTCTTCCTGTGCGTGGTCACCGCAGCCCTTCACGCGGCATACAGCGCCGTGCGCGTCCTCGTGTCCTACCGGGCGCTCGACCTCGGCGGAGACGCCGTCGCGATCGGCGTCATCACCGCGCTCTTCGCGCTCCTCCCCCTCTTCGTGGCGCTCCAGGTGGGCCGGGCGGTCGACCGCGACCGGGCCGGCACCTTCCTTCGGGCCGGGCTCCTCCTCACTGCCTTCGCCATGGGCGTCATCACGGTGAGCGGCAACCTCGTCTGGCTCGGCGTTGGCAACGTCCTGCTCGGCTTCGGGCAGATCCTCGCGATGGTCGCGGCGCAGGGCTTCGTGCCCGTCCTCGCCGAGCCCGACCGGCTCGACCAGCGCTTCGCCGCGTGGACGCTGAGCGTCTCGGTCGGACAGACGATCGGCCTGCCCATCGCGGGTCTCGTCAGCGCTTGGGGCGGAGGTGAGCGCGACGAGGCGACCACCCGGGCGCTCGTTGCTCTCACCGTCCTCCTGCTGCTCTCTGCGCCCCTCGCCCTCCTCCTGCGCAACCCGTCGACGGCGGCGCGCACGAGCGAGGAGGGACCGCAGCCCTTGGGTGCCATGCTCGTCATCCCCGGGATGGGGGCCGCCGTCCTCAGCAGCCTCGCGGTCCTCACCTCGATGGACCTCGTCGCCGCCTACCTGCCCGTCCTCGGGGAGGAGCACGGGTTCACGGTCCTCATGGTGACGATCCTCATCGCCGTCCGCACCGGTGCGTCGGTCCTGTCGCGCGCCTTCCTGCCGCTCCTGCTCCGCCACGTCACCCGTGCGCGCCTGCTCGTCTCCGCCACCCTGTGCTCCGGCGTGCCGATGGCCCTGCTCCCGTTCACCCCGTCGCCGGTCGTCATGGGTCTGCTGCTGGCGGTCGCCGGGTTCTTCTGGGGCATAGGCCAACCACTGACGATGAGCTGGGTCGTCGGTCTCGTGACGCACCGCAACCGCGCCTCCGCCCTCGGGCTGCGGCTCACCGGCAACCGGATCGGTCAGTTCGTCGTGCCGCTGGGCGCGAGTGCGGCGGCCGGTGCTGCGGGGGTGGGTTCGGTCTTCCTCGCCAACGGCGCCCTTCTCCTCGGCTCGGCCCTCGTCACCTGGTCGACCCTGCGCGACCGGCTCGGGACGTCCGAGGACGCCGCCTGACCGCGGCGCGCACCGGGGGCCGCTGAGGGCCGGGTATCGTCGGCGCACGTGCTGACCCCAGGGGTCGCGCGGGCCTCTAGCTCAATTGGCAGAGCTGCGGACTTTTAATCCGTAGGTTGTGGGTTCGAGTCCCACGGGGCCCACCCGCAGCCGAAGCTCAGGTGGACGTCTCACGGGCTTCTCGAAGTGGCCCCTCCGGGTCCGGGTGCTCCTCACGGCGGAGCAGGGACGTAGCACCCCTCCCGTTCCGCCAGGACTGCGGCCGAGGTCCTCGTCGGCACCTCCAGCTTGTGCAGGAGGTGCTCCACGTGCGCGGCCACGGTCCGGGGGGTGACGGAGAGCCGGTGCGCGATCTGCTGGTTCGAGCAGCCGTTCACGAGCAGTCCGAGCACCTCGAGCTCGCGAGGAGTGAGGCCTCGGCAGTCGACCTCGGGCGTCACGAGGACTGTGCCGAGCACGAGCGGCGGCCTCTCGGCAGCTGCCAGGACGGTCACCCGCACGTGGCCGGTGGGACCTTGGCCATCTCCCGCCGCCACACGAACGACCGGTAGACCTGCCCGGTCAGGAGCGTCTGACGGGCGATCCGCGCGACGCGCGAGTCGCTGACCAGCAGGGGGTGTCCTCCGAGGCCGGGTACGGGGTAGACAGCGCCGTCATCGCGCATCACGGCACCGAACCGCGCACCGTGCACGAGCTGCGCGGTGGCGAGCAGCGAGGGCATGGGTGACACACCTCGCGCGATGAGCGGTGCGAGCTTGGCGAGGCCCTCGCGCAGGGCGGCGGAGGGTCTCTCCGCGCCGGTGAAGAGAAGCGTGAGCATCCCCAGGTACGGGCCCCCCGGCTCGAGGAGCGGCATGCCGAGACCCTTCAGGGAGCCATCAGGAAGGCGCTCCGCCCACGCAGGAAGCTCCTCGGCTGCGAAGGCGGGCTCGTCCGAGCTCATCGATGGGCGCTGCCGGTGGAGCTCGGCGGGCTGGGACTGGTCCGCCGTCGCCGGGCAGTCGACGTGGTCGAGGACGGAGCGCTCCGGGCACGAGCCCTCGACAGTCGCGTAGACGGTCGACCGGGGGTCGGACAGGGCGAGCCACGTCGCTTCGATCGGCAGCCAACGTTCCAGGCTTTCCAGCAGCGCCTCGGCTCGTTCCACCAACGGAAGATCCGAGGTCGCGATGTCAAGCATCTCGACGGTCGGTAGGTCGTCCCGCACGAGCGCTCCCTTCAGCGAACCGCAACGACGCCACTCGAGGCGCGGACCGGCGGAACCCGTGGACAGGCCTTCCATGGCTGACGGTCCTCACCTACCCGCCGAGGGGAGCGGTAAACCGCCTTGGGACGCGCACGTGGCGCCTCGAGCGAGAGGGTGCGGCGCCGGGACGCGCTCGCCGCGGTATCGGCAGGTTTGCCAATAGCGGGGGACGCAGCGGTCTCGTGTACTGGGAGACCGCCGCTCGGACGAGCGAACGGACCCTTCGACGAGGAGGCAGCATGAAGGCGGTCGTGTACGACGGACCCCGACAAGTGAGCGTCAAGGACGTGCCCGACGCAGAGATCGAGAGGCCGACGGATGTCCTGGTGCAGGTCACGTCCGCGAACATCTGCGGCTCCGACCTGCACATGTACGAGGGCCGGACCGACTTCGAACCCGGCCGCTGGTTCGGCCACGAGAACCTGGGACAGGTGATCGAGGTCGGCTCCGGGGTCGACAAGGTGCAGGTCGGCGAGTTCGTCGTCCTGCCCTTCAACATCGCCTGCGGGCACTGCAAGAACTGCGAGCGCCAGCTCACGAACTACTGCCTGACCGCCCAGCCGGACCCCGCGATGGCCGGCGCCGCCTACGGGTTTGCCGACATGGGGCCCTACGGTGGCGGCCAGGCCGAGCTGCTGCGTGTGCCGTGGGGCGACTTCAACTGCCTGCGGCTCGGCGAGGACGCCGAGGAGCGCCAGACCGACTACGTGATGCTCGCCGACATCTTCCCGACCGGCTACCACGCGACCGAGATGGCCGGGGTCAAGCCCGGCGACCAGACGGTGATCTACGGAGCCGGTCCCGTCGGGCTGATGGCAGCCCTGTCGGCAACCATCAAGGGTGCGAGCAAGGTCATGGTCGTGGACCGTCAGCCGGACCGGTTGCGCCTGGCGGAGTCGATCGGGGCGATCGCCATCGACGACTCGAAGGTCGACCCGGTCGAGGCCGTCCTCGAGGAGACGATGGGGCTCGGCGCGGACAACGGCTGTGAGTGCGTCGGCTACCAGGCGCACGAGCCCGATGGTGAGGAGAAGGCCAACCTCACGATGAACCGGCTGGTCGCCTCCGTGCGCTTCACCGGCAGCATCGGGACCGTCGGCGTCTTCGTGCCGGAGGACCCCGGCGCCAACGACGAGCTCGCGAAGCAGGGCAAGATCGCCTTCGACTACGGCATGTTCTGGTTCAAGGGGCAGCACCTCGGAACCGGTCAGGCACCGGTGAAGAAGTACAACCGGCAGCTGCGCGACCTGGTCGCCGCAGGCAAGGCGGAGCCGTCGTTCATCGTCAGCCACGAGCTGCCGCTGGACCAGGCGCCCGAGGCCTACGAGCACTTCGACAACCGCGACGACGGCTGGACGAAGGTCGTGCTCCACCCCGCCATGGCCGGCACGGGCGACTGACGCCGCGGAGGGTCGGGTGGTTCACCACCCGGTCCTCCGGGTCGCAGGGCCACGACCCACGAACCCCGTATCCACACGTTGCCCCCGCATCACTTCCGACCCGCATGACCGTGCAGTACTGCTTCGGCGGCGGTGCCGGTGGAGTGAGGAGCAGCGAGAGCTCACTGGAGGCAAGCATGCGCGCGATGGTGTATCGCGGACCGTACCGGGTTCGCGTCGAGGAGAAGGACATCCCCAAGATCGAGCATCCGAACGACGCGATCGTGCGGGTCACCCGAGCTGCGGTCTGCGGCTCGGACCTGCACCTCTACCACGGGATGATGCCCAACACGAGGGTCGGGATGACGTTCGGTCACGAGTTCATCGGTGAGGTGCACGAGGTCGGCCCGTCCGTGCGGAACCTCGAGGTCGGGAGCCGGGTGATGGTGCCCTTCAACGTCTTCTGCGGCACCTGCTACTTCTGCGCACGGGGGCTGTACTCCAACTGCCACAACGTCAACCCGAACGCCACGGCGGTGGGTGGCATCTACGGCTACTCGCACACGTGCGGCGGGTACGACGGCGGCCAGGCCGAGTACGTCCGGGTCCCGTTCGCCGACGTGGGTCCGGGCCTCATCCCCGACTGGATGGACGACGACGACGCCGTCCTCTTCACCGATGCGCTGCCGACCGGCTACTTCGGTGCCCAGCTCGGGGACATCGGCGAGGGTGACGTGGTCGTCGTCTACGGCTCCGGCCCCGTGGGCCTCTTCGCTGCCCGGTCGGCCTGGCTCATGGGTGCCGGTCGCGTCATCGTGGTCGACCACCTCGAGTACCGGCTGGAGAAGGCCCGCGAGTTCGCCCATGCGGAGACGATGAACTTCACCGAGCACGCCGACCTCGTGCGCGACCTCAAGCACCTGACGGAGGGGCTCGGAGCGGATGTCGTCATCGACGCGGTCGGCGCCGAGGCCGACGGCAGCTTCATGCAGCACGTCAGCTCGGCGAAGCTCAAGCTCCAAGGGGGCTCCCCCATCGCACTGAACTGGGCGATCGACACGGTCCGCAAGGGCGGAACGGTCTCGGTGGTCGGGGCCTACGGGCCCTTGTTCAGCGCGGTCAAGTTCGGGGACGCGATGAACAAGGGGCTGACCCTCCGGATGAACCAGTGCCCGGTGAAGCGGCAGTGGCCGCGGCTGCTCGAGCACGTCCGCAACGGCTACTTCAAGCCCAGCGACATCGTCACCCACCACATCCCGCTCGAGCACATCGCCGAGGGCTACCACATCTTCTCGGCCAAGCTCGACAACTGCATCAAGCCCATCGTCGTCCCCAGCGCCACCTGACCACGCGACAGGAGATCCTCATGACCTACGCACCTCCCTACACGCCTGAGAAACCTCCACTGTCGCGCGACAGCGACGAGCTGCGCGCCAGCATCCCCGGCTGGGGTGCCGACCTCGACCCCGCCGACCGGCCGTCCGTGCCACGTGAGCGCTTCGATCCCTCCATGAGCGGTGCCCACTGGGAGCAACCCGACCGGCAGCCCGAGAAGTGGCCGCGGGAGCGCTCGGTCGAGCACACCCAGCTCCCCCCGGTCTTCGGCACGACCTGTCCGCCCAAGGGGCTCTCGGGAGCCATCCGCCGACACGCGTACGCCCGCTACAGCGAAGGGCAGTCCGCCCACTGGCTGCTGCTCATGGCCGGTGACCGGGTGGACGTCGTCGAGAGCGCCGCCCGGTCCATGCTCACCCTCCACCCAGACAACCCCGTCACCCAGACGGGCGTCCTGGGCGAAGTGCGGCACCACGGCCTGCGGTCCCGTCTGGGGCAGAAGCGCGCGGACGTCAAGCACCAGTGGATGGACCCGCTCGTGGTCGCCCTGCCGTGGGCGGCCACGGCCGCCGGGACGGTGGCGCTCTACAGGCTGACCAAGAACTCGCTCCGGCGTCGTTGACCCCGCGGATGAGCACCATCGCGACGTCTTCCTCGCGCGCTGCCTCAGGGTCCGGGCGCATCCTGAGCGCCCGCCGAGCCCTCCTGTGCCTGGCTGCAGGGGCGGTGGCGGACGCGCTCGTCGGCCTGGCCTGGTCGCCCATCCTTGCGCCGTTGGCAGGTTGGCTGGTCGCCGCTGGCAGTGCCATGGCCTGGGTGTGGTCGATCGGCTGGCCGCAGGATGCGGAGGTGACGGAGCGACTCGCCGAGGAGGAGAGCCGGTCCCGCTCCACGGACACGTGGGTGCTGCTCGCGTGCGTCGCCAGCCGGGCGGCGGTGGTGGTGGCCTTGGTGCAGTCAAGCAGTCGGCAGGACGGCACCGCGGTGGCCGCCGTCCTGCTGAGTGTGCTCGGCGCCATCCTCGCCTGGGCCTTGGTGAACACCGTGTTCGCGCTCAAGTACGCCCGCATGTACTACGTGGACGAGCCGGACCGCGGTGGCATCGACTTCCACTCGGACAAGCCACCGTGCTACGCCGACTTCGCCTACATGGCCTTCACGGTCGGGATGTCGTTCGGGGTCTCCGAGACCCAGCCCAACACCACCGCCACGCGGAAGGTCGCGCTCGGACACGCCCTGCTGTCCTACGCCTTCGGCACCGGGGTGCTCGCGGTGGCCATCAACCTCGTCACGAATCTGGGCCAGTGACCGCTCCTGGTTGAGGCCGCGCGCCGCGCGCCGGTCAGGCGGTCAGCCGGTCACCATGACCTGGGCGGCGGACTCCTTGAGCTTGGCCTCGGCCCACTTCATCTGGCGGACCGTCTCGGGGTGGCAGTCCTCCGCGACCCGCTGGAGCTCGCTGTCCTTGAGCGCCTTCGCCGTCTGGAGGAGCACCTCCCAGTCGAGGGAGACGCCGGCCGCCTCGCGGTGCAGGTGGCGCAGGTCGGCGAGCAGGAGAAGGCCCGGCTCGTGGAACCGGCCCATGAGCTCGGACCCCTTCTGCTTCGCGGTTGCGATGACACCGCCGGGCTCCGCCGCCTCCGCGTCGAGGTCGAGGCCGCGCGAGCGCCCGACCTCCGCGAGGCGGCGGACGTGCTCCTGCGACCAGCCGGCCAGGTCGCGCGCGACGTGGACCACCTCGTGGTCGGCCTTCTGCTGGTCGGCCAGGCCGAGGAGCGACTCTACGAGCCCGTTCTCGGCGCGGTGCAGCTCCTCGACCGCAGCACCGACCTTGTTCCCCTTGAGAGTGCGCAGGGTCTGGGTGACCTTCATCGCGATACCTCCTCGCCGCTGACGACGCGTTCGTCGACGACGGCGGACTCCCCGCCCCGGGTCACCGGCACGGACCCGCCCACCGGCCGCGACGCGGTCGTCGTCGGCGCCGGGGCGGGGACGCCGTCCCCGCGTGACACGAGCGTGGCCGAGGCCGCGGCCGTCTTGAAGATCGGCTGCTTGGACGCGGGATCCCACTCGGTGACCGTCAGCTCGTTCGCCGCACGGTCCCGCTCCGGACCGGCGCCGCCCTCGCCTCCGGAGCGGTCCCAGTAGCCGTAGTGGAAGGGCAGGAAGAGCACCCCGTCCCGGACGCCGCTCACCCGGACCCGTGCCGTGACCTCGCCGCGCGGGGTCGACACCCGCAGCACGTCCCCTTCCGACCAGCCCTCGCGGGAGGCGTCGCGCTCGGAGGCCTCGACCCACACCTCGGGCGCCGCCGCCGCGAGCTGCGGAGCACGACCCGTCTTGGTGCGCGTGTGGAAGTGGTAGAGAGTGCGCCCGGTGATGAGCTGGTAGGGGTACTCCGGCGAGGGCGGCTCGTGCGGCGGCAGGTAGTCCGCCGCCCGGAGGATCGCCCGGCCCTCCGGGTTGAGCGCCTTGTAGGCGGCGGCGTCCTCGGGCGCGCCGGTCACCATGTCCTTGCCATAGCTCTCGCAGTCGTCCGGCGCCGCCCGGAACGCACCGTCCACATAGATCCGTTCGGTGCCGTCGGGGGCGTCGTCCGTGCACGGCCACTGGATGCCGCTCGGCCCGCGCAGCTTCTCGTAGGTCATGCCCGAGTAGTCGCAGGGCCGACCGCGGCTGCACTCCTTCCACGCCTCGAACGCCTCCTCGGGCGTGCTCCACTTCACGAGCGGGGCTCCGTCCTTGTCGCGCAGGTCGAGCCGGTGCGCGTAGTCGACGAGGATGTCGAGGTCCGGGCGTGCCTCGCCGGGCGGCTCGACGGCCTTCTCGGAGAGGTGGACGGTCCGGTCGGCGTTGGTGAAGGTGCCGGTCTTCTCACCCCAGGTCGCCGCGGGAAGCACGACGTCGGCGAGCTCGGCGGTCTCGGTGAGGAAGAGGTCCTGCACGACGAGGAAGAGCCGGTCCTGCGACAGGATCGACCTGATCCGCCCGAGCTCCGGCAGCGACACGGCCGGGTTCGTGCCGGTGACGTAGAGGAAGCGGATCGACCCGTCCTCGACGTAGCGCATGATCTGCATCGCGTGCGTCGGCGAGGTCCAGTGCGGAATGTCCGTCGGCTCGACGTTCCAGATCCGCGCGAGGTCGGCGATGTGGCTCTCGTTGTGCCAGTTGCGGAACCCGGGCAGGTCGCCGTCGGCACCGGCCTCGCGCGTGTTCTCGGCGGTGGGCTGGCCGTTCATCTGGAGGATGCCGCACCCGGGGCGTCCGAGCATCCCCCGCAGGATGTGGATGTTGTTGACCTGCACCGACGCGGCGGTGGCCTGGTGCGACTGGTAGAAGCCCTGCAGCACGGTCGACAGCAACCGTTCCGCGGTCCCGATCACGCGCGCCGCCTCGCGGACGTCCTCGACCGCGACGTCGCAGATCTCGGCCGCACGCTCCGGCGGGTACGTCTCCACGACCTTCTCGAGATCCGCCAGACCGACCGCGTGCTTCTCGACGTATGCCGTGTCGACCCATCCGTTCTCGACGAGCTCGTGGAGCAGGGCGTTGAGGAGGACGAGGTTGGTGCCGGGACGGGGAGCGAGGTGGACCGTCGCCCGCTCCGCGACCGGTGTCCGGCGGGGGTCGACGCAGACGAGCCGCGGCGGGTCGGCCCCGTCGAGCCGGTCGAGCATGCGCGACCACAGCACGGTCTGCGTCTCGGCGACGTTGTGCCCGAAGAGTGCGATGACGTCAGCGTGGTCGACATCGGTGTAGGAGCCGGGCTGCCCGTCACAGCCGAACGACTGCTTGAGCGCCTCGGCGGCGGTCGCGGTGCAGAGGCGCGTGTTGCCGTCGACGTGGATCGTCCCGATGCCGCCGTGCGCGATGAGCCCGAGCGTGTAGTACTCCTCGAGGAAGAGCTGCCCGGTCGTGTAGAACGCGACGGAGCTGGGACCGCGCTCCTCGAGGAGCTCGGTCGTGCGGCCGGCCACGGCCGCCATCGCGGTGTCCCAGTCGGTCTCGACGAGCCGGCCGTCCCGACGGACGAGCGGCCTCGTGAGCCGGTCTGCGGACGCGTTCGCCTGCCACCCGAAGAGGTCCTTGGGTCCCAGGCGTCCGTGGTTGACGCGGTCACCGGCCCGTCCCCGGACGCCGACGATCCGGCCGTCCTTGACGGCGATGTCCATGGCGTCGCCGTTCGAGTGCAGCAGCGAGGCCGACCGCACCCACGCGTCGACGTCGGACTCGGCCAGACCGTCGGCGAGGTGGCGGTCGACCCTGACCGGCCACGGCTCACCGGCGGCATACGGTGTGCGGCTCCCCCACGGTTCGGCGATGCGGTCGACGGAACTCACCTCGTCGCCCTACCCGCGTGCCGACACGCACAAACCGGCGTGACGCGACGTGACGACGGCGCGACGGTCCACCCCTCGGGGCGTGCCGCGCGGGCGTGCCCGACCCCTAGCATCGACGTCATGCGATCCGTCGACGACGCCCACGCCCGCCCCGAAGGCACCAGTGACGCGACGGTCGAGGCCGTCGGCAAGCTGTCCGAGGCGTTCGAGGTGATCGAAGAGGCACGAGGCTCGCTCTATGCCTTCCACCGCAACCTCGGTCGCGCCGACCTCACCCTGGGCGAGGCCGTCGAGAAGCTGCGCAAGGCCGGGCACGACGAGGTCGCCGACGAGATCGAGACCGACCTCCTCGGCCGCAACGTCCTCGCCGGGCGGTGGACCTTCCAGGTCGTCGAGGAGTTCGACGACGGCTACTACGCCGCCTTCCGCGAGCACGACCGCCGGGTGCGCGACGCGCTCATGGGCGGCCGGCGCCACGTCTTCGAGGCAGAGATGAAGCAGGAGCGCCGGACCCAAGACCGCCCGGGCCACGAGGCCACCCCCGACGACGTGTGAGCGCCGCGCCTCAGAGCGGCAGCGGCACGCCTCAGAGCGGCAGCGGCACGCCCTTGTCCCTCAAGGTGTGCGCCACGGCGAGCAGCACCATCGAGACGAGGATCGAGCCGAGGAACCCGCGCAGCCCGCTGACCCGCTGGTCGAGAGGCCGGTCCGGGCGGCGACGGATCCCGACGAGCTCGAGGACGGCATACGCGACGACGCCGGAGGCGGCCGGGAGGGTGGTCATCACCCACAACCAGAACCACCGCGTCCCCACGCGCGGCGCCGGCCCCAGGACGAGGAACGCGAGGAGCGCCAGCCCGCCGAGGGGCACGACGACCGTGCTCCAGGACTCGTCGGAGAACGAGAAGGGCCGCATCGGCACCTGCGCCTCGCGGAGCTGGCCGACGAGGGCGGTCGACTCCTCCGTCGCGTCCTCCCGGTAGTCGTCCCCGACGTCGCCCATTCCGGCGGAGGCGGCCACCTGCCAGCCGGGGTGCCCCCACGTGCGCCACACGAGGATGCCGCCGAGCGGGTCGCCCTGGGGCGGCAGGTAGACGCCCTCGCCCGCCTCCTGGAGGTCGCCGCGCACACCCGACGCAGGCGCCCGGGTGAGGTCGAGCGGCCCGGACTCGAGCTGCTCCGCGGCGTACCACTGCTGGACGGTCCCGTCGGCGAGGTCGGACTGCAGCTGCTCGAAGGTCGAGGCCCTCAGGCCGGTCTGCCAGGCCGATGCGAGCAGGACCGCGACGACCGCCACGACGGCACCGCCGAAGGCGATGACGAGGCGGTCGCGCCACCCGGCCCACGTGCGGGGTGGCTCCGGCTCGGCCGCGAGCGGCGTCGCCGGCTCCTGTCTGGCCTCGTCCCCCACCCCGACCGTCATGGATGAAGGGTGACACGACAAACCCCCGCTGACCAGATGTCAGCGAGGGCCTGCGAGTCGGTGGCGCCGGGCGCCTCGCAGATCAGTCGAAGAGCCCGTCGAGGAAGGACTTCTTGCGGCGGTGGCCCGACTGGCCGTGGTAGCCCCGGCCCGAGGTGGAGTAGCCCGGTGCGTGGCCGTAGGACTGGGCGGCCGGCTGGCCGTAGGGACCCTGCCCGTATGCCCGCTGCTGCGGTGCCGCTGCCGGCGGCGGGGCCTGCTGGGACTGCTGCTGGGTGGGCCCGGCGTAGTAGGCCGCCTCGGCGTTGACGAGCGCCTCGAGCTCACCACGGTCGAGGAAGAGACCGCCACAGCCGGTGCACTGGTCGACGTGGACCTGGTTGCGCTCGTAGCTGCGCATCTCGGATCCGCACTTGGGACACGTGAGGGTGCTCATGCCCGCTCAACGACCGGGCCCCACGGCGAGTGCCCGGTCACCTCCCGAAGTTCGTCGAGGGCGTGTCAGCGGGCCGCGTCGAGCACGACGGGCAGGAGGAAGAGCATGCCCAGCGACCACGTGAGGTGGGTGACGATCGGGCCGAGGATGCCTCCGGTGACCCGTCGCTGGAGCCCGACCACCATCCCGACGAGGGCCGCGGCGAGGACGAGCAGCGGGATCCCCGAGCCGGCGACGACGAGGGCGTAGACCACCGTCGTCACGAGCACCGCGTGCCGGCGGCCGACCGCGGCGAAGAGCGAGCCACGGAAGAAGAGCTCCTCCGCGACGCCGTTGATCGCCGTGATGACGGCGACGACGGTGAGCGAGCCGAACCGGGCGTGGTCGAGCAGCCGGTCCACCGGCTCGCGCAGCACGGGGATCCGCGCGACCGCGACGGCCCCGACGAGGAAGAGCGCGAGCAGCATCGCGCCGAGGACGAGCGACTGCACCACCGACCTGCTCGGGCGGTCGCCCGCACGCGTGTGGGCGAAGCCGAGGTGGAGCGGCCCCGACATCAGCGCGCCGAAGCCCCACACGGCCGCGAGGGTGAGGGTCGCCGGGTAGAAGAGGTCGTTGCCCGGTTCGATGCGCAGCGCCCACGTGTTGACGGCGAGGCCCACGGCGAGGGTCGTCACCGCGACGACCCTCCGCCGCCGGAACGCGGCATCGCTCTCGGTGTGGTCGCGCGGGACCGGTGTCACGAGGGCAGCGTTGAGGAATCTCCGCAGTTCGGCAACGGGATTCGGCATGACGAGTGAGACGATGCCACAGATGACTTCCTCCCAGCAGCCTTCAGTCCTCGTGACCGGCGCGACCGGTTACATCGGGTCTCGTCTCGTGCCGGCGCTCCTCGACGCGGGTCTGCGGGTCCGCGTCCTCACCCGCTCCGCCGACCGGCTGCGCGCCCGCCGCTGGGCCGGCGACGTCGAGGTCGTCGAGGGTGACGCGACCTCCCGCCAGGACCTCGACCGAGCGCTCGAGGGCATCGACGTCGCCTACTACCTCCTGCACTCGATGGACGGTAAGGACGACTTCGAGCAGCGCGACCGCGACCTCGCCCGCACCTTCGGGCTCGCCGCGCAAGGGGCCGACGTCGGCCGCATCGTCTACCTCTCCGGGCTGCACCCCGACGGTGGCCACCTCTCCCCCCACCTCGCCTCACGCGTCGAGGTGGGCGACCTCCTCATGGCCTCCGGCGTCCCGACGGTCGTCCTCCAGGCGGCGATCACCATCGGCTCGGGGTCGGCGTCCTTCGAGATGCTGCGTCATCTCACCCGCAAGCTGCCGGTCATGGTGACCCCGAAATGGGTCAACAACCGGATCCAGCCGATCGCGATCGCCGACATCCTCCACTACCTCGTCGGCGCCGCGACCGTCGAGGGCGACGTCAACCGCACCTTCGACGTGGGCGGTCCCGAGGTCCTCACCTACCGCGAGATGATCCAGCGCTTCGCCCGTGTCGCCGGGCTGCGCGAGCGGGCGATCCGCACGGTCCCCGTCCTCACGCCGGGCCTCGCGAGCCACTGGGTCGGGCTCGTCACCCCTGTCCCGTCGGGCATCGCCAAGCCGCTCGTCGGCAGCCTCATCCACGAGGTCGTCTGCCAGGAGGACGACATCGACGACGTGGTCGGGCCGCCGCACGGTGGCAAGACCGCCTTCGACGACGCGGTCCGCGCCGCCCTGGACGGAGCCAAGGAGCGCCCCGAGCCGGGCACGGTCGACCCGGCCCGGCTCACGGCCGCCGACCCCGACTGGGCCGGCTGAGCGACGTCCGCGCGGCCGCGGCGTCAGTCGCGGCGCATCGTCACCTGCGCGACGTCGAGGTAGCCGGAGGCGAACCCCGCCTCGCAGTAGGCGAGGTAGAACTCCCACATCCGCTTGAACGTCTCGTCGAAGCTGCCGCCCTCGATCGTCGGCCAGGCCGCGAGGAACTGCATCCGCCAGCGGCGCAGCGTCTCGGCGTAGTCCCCGCCGAACGCCCGGACCCCGCGCACCCGAAGCCCCGTATGCCGTCCGGTCACCTCCGAGATCGCGTCGAGCGACGGGATGAGGCCACCGGGGAAGATGTACTTCTGGATCCACCCGTAGGAGTTGCGGGTGGCGAGGTAGCGGTCGTGCCCCATGAGGATCGCCTGGACGACGGCCGTCCCGCCCGGGGCGAGCAGGGCGTCGATGGCCGCGAAGTAGGTCGGCCAGTACTCCTCGCCGACGGCCTCGATCATCTCGACGGACACGACGGCGTCGAACTCACCGGACACCTCTCGGTAGTCCTGGAGCCGCACCTCGACGCGGTCGGACAGGCCGGCGGCGGCGATCCGCTCACGGGCGAGCGCCTGCTGCTCCCGCGACAGGGTGATCGTGAGCACGTCGGCGCCGCGGGCGGCGGCGCGCAGGCTCAGCTCGCCCCAGCCGGTGCCGATCTCGAGGACACGTGACCCCGACTTCACACCGGCGGAGTCGAGGATGGCGTCGATCTTGCGGTGCTGGGCCTCGACGAGGTCCTGCTCGGCAAGGGGCCGACTGTGGTCGAAGAGGGCCGAGGAGTAGGACATCGTCGGGTCGAGGAAGGCTGCGAAGAGGTCGTTCGACAGGTCGTAGTGCGCCTCGATGTTGGACCGGCTGCCGTGGAGGGTGTTGCGCGTGGCGGCGGGCAGGGCGCGGTCGACGATGCGGCGCATGGACAGGACCGGCTTGGGCAGCAGTCGCCCCATGCGGGCAGCGAAGGGAAGCAGCGCCTGGGCGAGGTCGGTGCCGGGGGCCGACCGCCAGTCGCCGGCCATGTAGGCCTCGCCCAGCCCGATCTTGGGGTGCTGCTCGAGGCGGCGGTAGAAGGCCTCCGGCCGCACGACGTCGAGGGTGGGGCCGTCGGGGGTGCCGCCGCCCACGTGCGTGCCGTCCGGGTAGCGCACGTGCACGGGCAGTCCATCGACGATGCGGTGCACGAGGGCACGGGCGACGGCGCCGCGGGTGAAGAGGGTTCGGGCGGTGGGGAGCTCGAGCGGTGGCAGGGCTGCGGAGGTCATCGGACACTCTCCTCGTCGTGTGCGGGGCGGGGCTGGACGGGCAGACGGCGGGCCCACAGCCGGATGCCGTGCATCCGGATGAGAGCCGTCACCCGTTGGGGCATGAGGGGGTGGCGGGCGACGGTGCGCAGCACCGATGCCGGCGTCGCCGGGACGGTGGTGCCCTCGACGACGGCCGTGAGGACGAGCTCGCCCTCGCGGTGCAGCCGGATGCCGACGGACACCCGGTCGGCGTCGAGGTGGAACCGGATCGCATACTCCCCCGACGTGTCGTTGAAGGGCGAGACGTAGAAGTCCTTGTCCACGGTGGCCTCGCCGCCGGGACCGGGGCGGACGGCATACGCGTGTCGTCCGCCGTAGGTGTTGTGCACCTCGACGACGACGCCGCGCAGGCCCCCGTCGGCGGTGAGGCACCAGAAGGCGGTCATCGGGTCGAAGACGTGACCGAGGACCCGGGCGTGGGTGAGCGCGACGACGCGGGTCACGCCGTCGGCCGGGATGCCGGACCGCTCGAGGCAGCGCAGGACGTTGGCCTTGAGCTCGGGCAGCGAGTCCGCTCCGGCGAGGTGGTCCTCGGCGCGCAGGCTCGCGACCGGGCGCAGCCAGCGCGGCAGGCTCGGCGGGTCGTCGAGGTCGACGAGCCACTGGTAGTGCCGGTGCGTGAACGTGTGACGCATCGGCGTGTGGCGCGTGTGGTGGACCTGCCCGACGACGAGGGCCGGGAGGGTGGGGAGCGTCACGACCTGGTCCGTGACGGCGGGCCGGACCTCGGTCATGTCCAGGCGACCCCGAGCGCCTGCGCCGCCTCGACACCCGAACGGCAGCCGTCCTCGTGGAAGCCCCAGCCCCAGTGGGCACCGGCGAACGCCGTTCTCCTCGTGGTGATCTCGTCGCGGCGGCGCTGTGCGCGGACGGCGGCGAGGTCGTGGATCGGGTGGGCGTAGTCCATGACCGCGACGACCGAGTCGGGGTCGATGAGGGCGGTGGCGTTGAGGGTGACGTAGAGGGGGTCCGACGCGGGCAGGCCCATGAGGCGGGCCATGTCGTAGGTGACGACCGGGCCGGTCGCCCCGGTGTCGTGGCCCGGCCGAGCGACGCGGTAGTTCCAGGAGGCTCGCGCCCACCGCGCCGACGGCAGCAGCGAGTCGTCGCGGTGGAGGACGGTCTCGTTGCGGGAGTAGCGGAACGCGCCGAGGACCTCCTTCTCGGCGGGGGTCGCGTCGACGAGCAGCGCGAGGGCATCGTCTGCGTGCGTCGCGAGGACGACGTGGTCGAACCGCTCGGCGCCGTCGCGGGTCGTCACGGTGACGCCGTCCTCGTCGCGCTCGACGGCGAGGACGCCGGAGCCGCGCCGGACGTCGGGCAGTCGGGCCGCGAGCGCCTCGACGTAGGTCGCCGAGCCGCCGACGACCGTGCGCCACTGGGGCGAGCCGGTGACGCTGAGCATGCCGTGGTGGTCGAGGAACCGGAAGAGGTAGCGCGCCGGGTAGTCCATCGCGTCACCGCGCCCGCTCGACCACACGCACGAGACGAGCGGGACGGCATACAGCTCGACGAAGCTCTCGGGGAAGTCCCGTGAGGCGACGAACTCGCCGTAGGTCGTCTGGTCCTCGTCGGTGGTCTCGGCGAGGAAGGCCGACGCCTCGGCGTGGAAGCGCCGGACCGAACGAAGCATCGTGACGAAGTCACGGTCGAGCAGCTGGCGCGGGCGGGCCAGGAAGCCGGTGATGCCGCGACCGCCGGCATACTGCAGGCCCGTCGACGGGTCGAGGATCGACATCGACATCTCGGTGTCGCGCACCTCGATGCCGAGCTCGGCGAAGAGCCGCTGCAGGTGGGGGTAGGTCCGGTCGTTGTGCACGATGAAGCCGGAGTCGACCCGGACCTCGCCGGCCCCGCCTCCGCCCGCGCCCGCCCCCGCGCGCGACGGGACCGTGTGGGTGTGGGCGTGGCCGCCGAGCCGCTGCTCGGCCTCGAAGAGGGTCACGCGGTGCTGCCGGGAGAGCACGTGCGCAGCGGTGAGGCCCGAGACTCCGGAGCCGACGACGGCGGTGCGGGGGGCAGCGTCAGTCGAGGTCATGCCGTCCATTCGTGGCGCCGGTGGGATTGGATGGGTCCATCTTGGAGGCAGACGGCACCAATCCGGCGGGGAGGCCGCTTCCGAATGTCGCCCGTGAGCACTTCGTCACCCGATCTCGCCCTGCGCATCGCCGACGCCCTGGTCCCCCTCCTGCGTGGGCCGCTGCCGGTGGGTCTGAGGGTCTGGGACGGCTCGCGGGCGGGGCCGGTGGAGGGGCCGGTCGTCGTCCTTCGCTCACCGAGGGCGCTCCAGCGCCTGTTGTGGTCGCCGGGCGAGCTCGGCGCGTCCCAGGCCTACGTCACCGGCGAGCTCGACATCGAGGGCGATGTCGGCGAGGCCCTCGACCTCGCGCGCGAGGCCCTCACGGCCCGTGGCGTCACCGGGCTGGGCGTGGGCGTGCTCGCCCGGACGGCACCGCGGCTGGTGGCGTTGGCGCGCGAGCTCGGCGCGTTCGGCACCCCGCTGCCCGCGCCCGCCAGCCAGGCTCGACTCCGCGGCCGGCTCCACTCGCTCGGGCGCGACCGGTCGGCGATCAGCCACCACTACGACCTCTCCAACGCCTTCTACGAGCTGCTCCTCGACCCCCACATGGCCTACTCGTCGGCGTGGTGGCGCGACGTGCCGTCGGCCACCGGTCAGTCGCTCGAGTCGGCGCAGGCCGCCAAGCTCGACCTCGTCTGCCGCAAGATCGGCCTCACCGAGGGTGCGCGCTTCCTCGACGTCGGCTGCGGCTGGGGCTCGCTCTCCCTGTATGCCGCGGAGCACTTCGGCGCTCGCGTCACCGGTGTCACCATCGCCTCCGAACAGAAGCGGTTCATCGACGCCCGCGTCCGGGAGCGCGGGCTCGAGGACCTCGTGACGATCCGGCTCCAGGACTACCGCGACGTCGCGGACGGCCCCTACGACGCCGTCGCCTCGATCGAGATGGGCGAGCACGTCGGGCAGGGCAACTACCCGACCTACGTCTCGGTGCTGCGCGAGGCGGTCAGGCCGGGTGGGCACGTCCTCATCCAGCAGATGTCGCGGCGCGGCCGGCACCCGGGCGGTGGGCCGTTCATCGAGTCGTTCATCGCCCCCGACATGCACATGCGCCCCGTCGGCGAGACGGTCGAGCTCCTCGAGGCCGGTGGGCTCGAGGTCCGTGACGTCCACGCCATGCGCGAGCACTACGTCTGGACCGTCGACGCATGGCTCGACACCTTCGAGAAGAACTGGTCGGCCGTCGTCGACCTCGTCGGCGAGGAGGTCGCGCGCGTCTGGCGCCTCTACCTCGTCGGCGGCGGGCAGGCGTTCCGCGACGGACGGATGGGCGTCGACCAGATCCTCGCGCGCCGCCCCGGCGGTCCGGCGCTCGCCCACGAGACGGTGCGCTGATGGGCCGCTTCCTCGTCGTCACGCTGCTGTCGCTCGCGACGGCCGCCGCGGTCATGGCCGTGACCGCGGCCGTCGCGAAGCGCCTGGGCAAGGTGAGCGTCGTCGACATCGCGTGGGGTCTCGTCTTCGTCGCGATCGCCTGGGTCTGCGCCCTCGTCGGCTCGGGCCCGCGGTCACTGCTGCTCGCCGTCCTCGTGACCTTCTGGGGCGTGCGGCTCGCCTGGCACATCCGCCGGCGCTCCCTCGGCGCCGGTGAGGACCCGCGCTACGAGAAGCTCCTCTCCGCGGCCCCGCCCGAGAAGCGGTTCGCGTATGCCGTCCGTCGCGTCTTCCTCGTCCAGGGCCTCGCGGCATACCTCGTCTCGATGCCACTGCAGGTGGCAGCGGCCGCGGACGCGAAGCCGCTGGGCTGGGTGGCGGCGCTCGGTGTCGTCGTCTTCGTCGTCGGGGTCGGGTTCGAGGCCATCGGGGACCTGCAGCTCGCGCGCTTCAAGGCCGACCCGGCCAACAAGGGCAGGATCATGGACCGCGGCCTGTGGGCGTGGACGCGCCACCCGAACTACTTCGGGGACTCGGCCGTGTGGTGGGGCCTGTGGGTCGTCGCGGCGGAGGTGTGGCCGGGCGTGCTCACGGTCTTCTCGCCCGTCGTCATGACCTACTTCCTCGCGTTCGCGACGGGCGCCCGGCTGCTCGAGTCCGAGATGGCCAAGCGCCCGGGCTACCCCGAGTACATGCGGCGCACGTCGATGTTCTTCCCGCTCCCACCCAAGCGGTCGGCGACCCGCACCTGAGGCATCGTCGCTGCTCAACGCACCTTTGAGTCGCGGCCAAGCCGTTCGCGGCACCCATCTGTCACTACCGTCGATGACGAGGACAACCCTCACCTCATCGAAGGAGAGTGATCCCTATGGACCCCATCTGGTGGTGGGTCATCGCAGCGGTGGTGCTCGTCGCACTCGTCCTGCTGCTCGTCCCGCGGATGCGGCGACGTCAGGAGGAGTCGCGCAGGCAGAAGGCCGCGGAGGTGCGCGAGGAGGCGCAGGAGCACTCACAGGTCGTGCGAGAGCGTGAGGCCCACGCGGCACAGGCCGAGGCGGAGGCCCGCCAGGCCCGGGCCGAGGCCGAGCAGAAGCTGGCCGAGGCGGAGAAGCTCGAGACCGAGGGCCACCGGCGCGGTCAGACCGCGGCGGAGGCTCGCGCGGAGTACGACGAGAAGCTGCAGCGGGCCGACGAGCTCGACCCGGACGTCGACACCGATCGTGACGGCCGGCGGGACCGGGACGGGTTCGGCGGTGTCGGCACCGAGGGCGACCGGCGTGGCGACCGCGACCGCGACGGGCGCCTCGACCGCGACGACCTTCCCGGCCGGGACCGTGGGGACGAGCCGCGCAACACCTGACTGCCCTTCGATGCAGCACCTCGTGGGTCGCCCCGGTCGCGGGGCGGCCCACGGGTCCGTGTCCGTGACCCGTCGATGCGGTCAGACCCGGGAGACCGCCCCCGGGTCGGCGCCGGCGGCGAGACGCCAGCTGTCGATGGGATGGACGGCACCGGTCGGGGTGTCGACGTCGGTGCCGACGACGAACGTGCTCGTCCAGGACTCCGGGGTCACCGAGCAGGCGAGGTAGCCGCGGTAGGAGTTCACGGGCGCGGTGCCGTAGGAGTACTCGGCGCGGAAGGCTCCGGTGTCCGCCGTCTCGGTGAACCGGTTGCCGCTGTTGCTCGTCATCGGCGGCCCGACGAACTCGGTGGCGACGAGCGGCGACGACGCGTCCTGCCGCTGCCGCACGTGGGTCACCATGCCGCGGTGGACGTCCCCGCTGAGGACGACGGGGTTGAACGCCTGCGAGGCGCGGTCCGCGAGGCGGTCCGCGAGCACGTCGGTGACCGCGGAGCGGTCGTTGTCGTAGCCCGTCCACTTGTCGCCGGCGCCGGCGAAGCTCGGGAACCACGCGAGGGGGACCCCGCTGCCCACAGCCGTCCATGTGGCGGCTGACGAGGAGATCCCCTCGAGGAGCCAGTGCATCTGCTCCGGCCCGAGGATCGTGGTGCCCGGGACGCGGTACTGCCGGTCGTCGACGAGGAAGAGCTCGAGCGACGAGCCCCACTGGACCTGCCGGTGGATGCGCAGGTGGGGGACCGACGTCACCGGGTCGACCCGTGGCGGCCCGCCGCGCAGCGGCATGTTCTCCCAGTAGGCGCGCAAGGCGATGGCGAACTGCGCCCGCTTGACCGGGTCCATGTCCGGGTCGCCGCCGAAGACGTTGTCGAAGAACTCGTGGTCGTCGGGCACGGCGAAGACCGGGTGCGCGGCGTGCATCGCGCGGAGGTTCGGGTCGCTCTTGTACTGCCCGTAGCGCCGCCGGTAGTCCTCGAGCGAGACGATCTGCCTGGCGGGGATGTGGCCGGCGCGGCCGAAGTCGTAGATGTAGTCGCCCAGGTGGACGACGAAGTCGAGGTCGTCGCGGGCAGCGATGTCACGCACGCCGTTGAGGTGGAACCGCCCGGACCCGGGCTTGGCGAGGTTCTGGCAGCTGACGACCGCGAAGTCCGCCGTCGTGAGGGTGCCGTCGGCCGGTGCCGTGCGCGTGCGGGCCACGCCGCTCGACCAGCCGGGGATCCGGAACTCGTACCAGTAGGCCCGGCCGGGGCGCAGTCCGCGCACGTCGACGTGGACCGACCAGCAGTGCTCGGGACGGGCCGCCGCGACACCGACACGCAATGACGTCGCCGCGCTCGCCAGCCCCTCCGGCGACTCGGCCAGACGCCACTCCACCGGCACGACACCCCGCCCGTCCATGCCGAGCCCGGGTTCGGTGGGCGCGGTCGTGAGCCGCGTCCAGAGCACGACGGCGTCGGACGTGACGTCCCCCGAGGCCACGCCGACCCGGAAGGGGTCCGCGTCGAGCGTCGGCGAGGCATGCGCGCCGGGGAGCTCGCCCGCGAGCGCCCCCGCCGCTCCGGCCGCTCCCGCCACCCCTGCCGCGCTGAGCAGCGCGCGACGTGTCACCCGTGTGGACCCCATGCCCGAACCCCCCTACATCGATGTAAACCGAGCTCCTTTCTACCAACGATCCGACCGCCGCGACACCCCTCGCACCCCTGACGACGCGCTCCGTCAGTGCAGGGCCGAGCTCAGCGCGTGGATCGTGATGCCGGCGAGCGCGCCGACGATCGTGCCGTTGATGCGGATGAACTGGAGGTCGCGGCCGACATGGAGCTCGATGCGCTCGGCCGCCTCACGCCCGTCCCACTGCTCGACGGTCACCGAGATGACCTCGGCGAGCTCCGAGCCATAGGTGTTGACGAAGAACGACACGGCCTCGCCGAGGTGCCCCTCGAGCCGCGTGCGCCAGGCGTCGTCCTCGACGAGGTGGCGGCCGAGGTGCTCGAGCAGCTCGTCGCCCCGCGTGTGGAAGTAGGACGTGGGGTCGTCCATCGCCGTCTCGAGGGCGGTCGCGAACGAGCGCCACAGGCCGACCGCCGTCTCCGGGACCTGCGGGTGCGACAGCAGCCGCTCCTTGAGCGACTCGGCCTGCGCCATGACCTCGGGGTCGGACTGGAGGTCACGGGCGAGGCGGGTGAGCAGCGCGTCGAGCGCGACCCGGGCAGGGTGCCCGGGCGTGACGCGGATGTCGCGCAGCCAGGTGAGAACCTGCTGGTAGCTCCAGCTGATGACCTTGTCGTCGACCCACGGCGGCGACCACCACGGCGCCCGCTCGCCGATGACCGACGCGAAGGTCCCGGGGTTGTCGCTCAGCCAGTCGTGGAGCTGCTCGAGCCCGAGGTCGACGAGCCCGTGGTGGGTCTGCTCGTCGACGACGCCCTCGAGCAGCGACCCGGCGATCGGGCTGATCGGCTCCTTGGCGAGCCGGGGCAGGAGGAAGTCCTCCATGACCTCGCGGACGTCGTCGTCGGACAGCCGACCGAGACCGGCCCGCGAGACCCGGACCACCTCGGTCATGACCCGCCGCCGGTGGGCGGGCAGCGAGAGCCAGGTCCCGAGCCGCTCCCCCACCCGGGCCGCCGCCAGCCGCTCGCGGGCGATCTCCTCGGTGAGGAAGTTCTCGGTGACGAAGTCCTGGAGGTTGCGTCCGATCTCGTTCTTGCGCTTGGGGATGATCGCGGTGTGCGGCACCGGCAGCCCGAGCGGGTGGCGGAAGAGCGCCGTCACCGCGAACCAGTCCGCGAGAGCGCCGACCATGGCGGCCTCCGCGCCGGCGTTGACGTAGCCGAGCCAACCCGAGTCCGAGCCGAGCGTCACGGCATACACGATCGCGGCGAGGACGAGGAGCGAGAGGGCGACGGCACGCATGCGGCGCAGACCGACGCGGCGCTGGGCGTCGGCGGGCGACGGGGCGAGGAGGCTCACGGCCACGATCCTGCTACACGACGGCTCCTAGACTGTGACCGTGCATTTCCTCAACGGCCTCCAGCCCCAGTTCGACCTCACGTACGACGACGTCTTCATGGTCCCGAACGAGTCCGACGTCACGAGCCGCCTCGACGTCGACCTGAGCACCGAGGACGGCACGGGCACGACGATTCCGCTCGTCGTCGCCAACATGACCGCGATCGCGGGCCGACGGATGGCCGAGACGACCGCCCGCCGCGGCGCGCTGACGATCATCCCGCAGGACATCCCGGTCGAGGTCGTCAGCGAGGTCATCGGCTGGACCAAGCGCCGCCACCTCGTCTTCGACACGGCGATCACCCTCGACCCGCACACGACCGTGGGTGAGGCACAGGTCCTCCTCGGCAAGCGCGCGCACGGCGCAGCGGTCGTCACCCAGGGCGACCGCCCGGTCGGGCTCGTCACCGAGAAGGACCTCACCGGCGTCGACCGCTTCGTCCAGGTGCACGACGTCATGTCGCGCGACCTCGTCACCGTGACCGACGACGTCGACGTCGTCGGGGCGTTCGACACGCTCAACGAGAGCCGCCGCCGGCTCGCCCCGGTCGTCGCGGCCGACGGCACCCTCGTCGGCGTCCTCACCCGTCAGGGCGCGCTGCGGGCCAACCTCTACTCCCCCGCCGTCGACGCCGGCGGCGCGCTGCGCATCGGCGCCGCGGTCGGCATCAACGGCGACGTCGCCGCCAAGGCCTCGCAGCTCCTCGACGCCGGCGCCGACGTCCTCGTCATCGACACCGCCCACGGCCACCAGCGCAAGATGCTCGAGGCGCTCAAGGCCGTGCGCGACCTCGACCCGCAGGTCCCCGTCGTCGCCGGCAACGTCGTCAGCGCCACCGGCACCCGCGACCTCATCGAGGCCGGGGCCGACATCGTCAAGGTCGGCGTCGGTCCGGGTGCGATGTGCACGACACGCATGATGACCGCCGTCGGCCGCCCGCAGTTCTCGGCCGTGCTCGAGTGCGCCTCCGCCGCACGGGAGCTCGGCAAGCACGTCTGGGCGGACGGTGGCGTCCGCCACCCCCGCGACGTCGCGCTCGCCCTTGCCGCCGGCGCCTCCAACGTCATGATCGGCTCGTGGTTCGCGGGCACCCTCGAGTCGCCGGGCGACCTCTTCACCGACGAGAAGGGCCGCCAGTTCAAGGAGTCCTTCGGCATGGCGTCCTCGCGCGCCGTCCGCAACCGCACGGCGACGGACTCGGCCTACGAGCGCGCCCGCAAGGCGATGTTCGAGGAGGGCATCAGCTCGGCCCGCATGTTCGTCGACCCCGCCCGCCCGTCGGTCGAGGACGTCATCGACGAGATCATCTCGGGCCTGCGCAGCTCGTGCACCTATGCCGGCGCGCGCACCCTCGCCGAGTTCCACGAGCGCGCCACCGTCGGCATCCAGAGCACCGCCGGCTTCGCCGAGGGACGACCGCTGCACCAGTCCTGGTGACCGGCGCAGGCTGCCCGTGAGGTCCCGGCCCCCATGGGCGTATGCCGTCCTCGCGGCACTCGTCGTCGCCGTCGCCGTGGGCGCCGGCTGGCTCACGCGGCCGGCGACCGAGGGCCTCGACGGGGTGTGGGAGGCCGCGGCCGTCGACGGTGAGGTGCTCGGCGGCCGGGCTCTCGTCGCGACCGATGACAACGTCGCGGTCGACCTCGTCTCGGGCACCCGCATCACCCTCGGCTCGGTGAGCGGCGGCACCCGGGCCGTCGGCGCCGGCCGGCTGCTCGTCCTGCGCGCCGACGGTCCCCGCCCCACGCTCGACGGCGCCGGTCTAGACGGTGGGTCCCGCTGGACCTGGCAGGGGCCGCCGGCGCACCGTCTCACTCTCGTGGCCGCCGCCTCGGCGACGACGGTCGTCCAGGCGTGCGGAGGCACCCCGGTCGCCTGCCGCCTCATCGGCGTCGGCACCAACGGCCGGGAGTCGTGGCAGGTCCAGCAGCCGACGGCGTCGGGCACCGAGGCACCGGTCATCGGCGGCGACGGCAACCTGCCGACGGTCGGGGCCCTGCCGACGACGGACGGCACGGTTGTGCTCGTCGACCCGACGAGCAGCCGGATCCTCCTGCGCCCGCCGGCCGAGGCCTCCGTCGGCCGCGACGGCGCCCTCACGCTGAGCGCCGCCGCCGGGGGCGACTGCCGCAGGACGACCTTCACCACGCTCGACCGCTCCTCGACGACGACCTCGCCGGGCTCCTGCGAGGCCGCGCCGTCGAGCTCTGGCACGGACACGACGGCGGACGCCGCGGCACGCAGCCATGCGTGGTGGTGGCCCTTCGGCAAGGGGCGCGCGACGCTCGAGGTGGACGGCCGGCATACGGGTCGGGTGGTCGGCGACGACCCGCTGCGGGCGCTGCGCGTCGACGACGACGGGATCACGGTGCGGGAGGGTGAGGTCGTCCGGCGCTACGCATGGCAACGTTGAGCCATGACCTATGACGTCGGCGCGGTGCGCAGCCTCTTCCCGGCGCTGCTCGAGGGAGCGGCACACTTCGACGGGCCCGGTGGCTCGCAGACCCCGACCCCGGTCGCGGACGCGGTGCGGGACACCCTCGTCTCCGCGATCTCGAACCGCGGTGACGTCACGCCCAGCGAACGCCGTGCCGACGCGGTGGTCACCGAGGCGCGTGCCGCGATGGCCGACCTCCTCGGCGCCGACCCGCGCGGCATCGTCTTCGGGCGCAGCGCGACGGCGCTGACCTACGACCTGTCGCGAGCGCTCGCCCGGACGTGGGAGCCGGGCGACGAGATCGTCGTGACCCGACTCGACCACGACTCCAACATCCGGCCATGGGTGCAGGCGGCCGAGTCGGTGGGCGCGGTCGTCAAGTGGGCGGACTTCGAGCCGGACACCGGCGAGATGCACTCGGCCGCGGTCACCTCGCTGCTCAGCGACCGGACTCGCCTCGTCGCGACGACGGCCGCCTCCAACCTCATCGGCACCAAGCCCCCGGTCTGCAAGATCGCCCGCGCCGTCCACGAGGTCGGCGCCCTGCACTGGGTCGACGGCGTGCACGCGACGGCGCACGCCTCGGTCGACCTGCCCTCGCTCGGCGTCGACTTCTGGACCTGCTCGCCCTACAAGTTCCTCGGCCCGCACCTCGGCGTCCTCGCGGCGTCACCGGAGCTTCTCGAGACGCTGACGATGGACAAGCTGCTGCCGTCGAGCAACGCTGTGCCCGAGCGGTTCGAGCTCGGGACGCTGCCCTACGAGCTGCTCGCCGGCACGACGGCCGCGGTCGAGGTCCTCGCCACCCTCGACCCCTCGGCCACCGGGTCCCGCCGAGAGCGCATCCTGGCCGGGTTCGTGGCGCTCGAGGAGCACGAGCACCGCCTCCTGTCGCGCCTCGAGCAGGGACTGCGAGGTATGCCGGGTGTCCACGTCTTCTCGAACGCGCGCAAGCGCACGCCCACCCTGCTCTTCACCGTCGAGGGGCTGACCCCGCAGGAGGTGCGGCGTGGCCTGGCCGAGCACGGCGTCAACGCGCCGGCCTCGCACTTCTACGCGATCGAGGCCTCACGACACCTGGGTCTCGGCGACGAGGGCGGGGTGCGCGTCGGCCTCGCTCCCTACACGAACGACGACGACATCGACCGCCTCCTCGCCGCCGTCGCGGACGTCCTGCCGACCGGCTGACCGGCTGACCGGGGCGTCAGGTCGGGCGGCGCTCGACGAAGTCGCCCAACCGGACGTCGGCGATGCTCGCCGCCCCGACGAGACCCATCGTGAGGTCGAGCTCGGCGACGACGTCCTCGATGACGGCCTGCACCCCATCTGCGCCGTCGAGAGCGAGCCCGTAGACGTGCGGCCTCCCGAGGAGGGTCGCGTCGGCACCGAGCGCGAGCGCGACGAAGACGTCGGCACCCGAGCGCACCCCGCTGTCGAGCAGGACGACGGGGTCGGGCCCGATGCGCTCGCGGATCGCGACGAGGGCGTCGAGCGAGGCGACCGACCGGTCGACCTGGCGCCCACCGTGGTTCGACACGATGATCCCGTCGATGCCCGAGTCGACGGCTCGCTGCGCGTCGTCGGGGTGCAGGATTCCCTTGAGCAGCACCGGGAGCGACGTCCGTTCCCGCAGCGTCTCGATGTGCTGCCACGACAGTCCGGGGTTCGAGTAGATGTCGAGGAAGGTCTCGACCGCTGCCCGCGGTTCCGGCGAGCGCAGGTTGTCGCGCACCCCGCCCGGGTGCCGCCTCGCCTGGCTCACGAGGGTCCGGGCGCCGCTCGCGACGGCGATGACCTTCTCGGCGCCCCTGGTGCCTGCCAGCGGCGAGGGCTCGTCGCCGGACGCCGCCACCCGCTCACGCACGATCTCCATGAACCGCGGGTCCGAGGTGTACTGCGCGATCCCGATGCCCTGCGTGAACGGGAGCGAGCCGAGGTCGAGGTCGCGGGTGCGCCAGCCGAGCATCGTCGTGTCGAGCGTGACGACGAGCGCCCGGGCGCCGGCCGCCTCGGCCCGTCCGATGAGCGAGTCGACGAGCTCCTCGTCGACCGACCAGTAGAGCTGGTACCACCACGGCACGTCACCCATCGCGCGTGCCGTCTCCTCCATGGGCACGCACCCCTGCGTCGAGAACACGTATGCCGTCCCCGCGGCCGCCGCTCCGCGCGCGATCGACTCGTCGGACCGGGGTGCGACGAGGTCGGCTGCTCCCACCGGCGCGAGCATGACGGGTGCGGCGAGCGGGGTCCCGAGGACCTCGGTGCGCAGGTCGCGGGTGGTGGTGCCGTGGAGCATCCGTGGCACGACCTGCCACCGGTCGAACGCGGCGCGGTTGGCGTCGACGGTCGCGCCCGCGCCCGCTCCCCCGGCGACGTAGGCCCAGGCTCGGTCGCTCATGGCCGCGCGGGCCCGTGACTCGAGCTCGTCGGGGTGGGTCGGCACCCGCGGCGACTGACCGAGGGTGCCGCGGCGGTAGATGGCGCCCTGCCGGGCACGTCCGGGTCCGACGGGTGGCACGGGAGGTCGCTGCTCGCTCATCCGCGCCACGCTAGCGACCCCACCCGCACTTCTTGCCCCACAACCACCGGGAAGCCCACGAAACGCGCCCTCCCCGGTGGTCCCCGGGCAAGAAGTCACGTGAGGATGGGGGCATGGTCGCGCTGCTCCCCCCGCTCGAGGCACCCGTCGAACCCGTCGACGCCCTGCGACGGATCGCCTTCCTCCTCGAGCGCACCCGCTCCGGCACCTACCGGGTCGAAGCCTTCCGCAACGCCGTCAAGGCGCTCAAGCAGCTCGACGAGGGCGAGGTCGAGGCGCGGGTCGCAGCCGGGACCCTCCAGCAGATCCCGGGCATCGGCAAGTCCACGTCCGCGGTCATCGAGGAGGCAGCGCGCGGTGAGCTGCCGGCATACCTGGAGTCGTTGCAGGACAAGAGCGGTGGTCCGCTCGCGAGTGGCGGCGAGGACCTCTATGCCGCGCTGCGCGGTGACTGCCACCTCCACTCGGACTGGTCCGACGGAGGGTCGCCCATCGACGAGATGGTGCTCACCGGCATCGAGCTCGGCCACGAGTGGATGGTGCTCACCGACCACTCGCCGCAGCTGCGCGTCGCCAACGGGCTCACCGCCGAGCGGCTCACGAAGCAGATCGCCATCGTCGATGCGATCAACCGCGGTGTGGGAGAGGCGTTCCGGCTCTTCAAGGGCATCGAGGTGGACATCCTCGACGACGGCTCGCTCGACCAGACCGACGAGATGCTCGGGCGTCTCGACCTCGTCACGGCGTCGGTGCACAGCAAGCTGCGGATGAACTCGGCGCCGATGACCAAGCGCATGGTCGCCGCCGCCCTCAACCCGCGCGTCAACGTCCTGGGCCACTGCACGGGCCGGCTCGTCACCGGCTCGCGCGGCACCCGCCCGCAGTCCGACTTCGACGCCCGTGCCGTCTTCGAGGCGTGCCTCGAGGGCAACACCGCGGTCGAGATCAACAGCCGGCCCGAGCGGCAGGACCCGCCGGACGACCTCATCGAGCTCGCACTGGAGATGGGCTGCCTCTTCGCCGTCGACTCCGACGCGCACGCGCCGGGACAGCTCGACATGAAGGCCTACGGGTGCGAGCGGGCCGAGCGCCTCGGGGTGCCGGAGGACCGGATCATCACGACCTGGGACGCCGAGCGCCTCCACGCCTGGGCCAACCCCCACCGCTGACACCGCGCCCGGGCTCGACCCCGTCCTCGCGAACGCGTCGCCCGTCACGCCCTTGCGAGGACGCGAACGGGGACAATGACGCCATGACCGCCCTGCACCTCTTCGTCGACGTCTCCGCGGCGGAGCCGCCCTACGAGCAGGTGCGGGCACAGCTCGCCGGCCTCATCGCCCGGGGCAACCTCGCGGAGGGCGACCGGCTGCCCACCGTGCGTGCCCTCGCCGGTGACCTCGGGCTCGCGGTCAACACCGTCGCCCGGGCCTACAAGGAGCTCGAGGCCGAGGGCCTGGTCACCACGCGCCGCCGGGCCGGGACCGTCGTCGCCGGCGGCGGCCACGCCACCGACGTCGCCCTGCACCGCAACGCCGCGGCCTATGCCGCCTCGGTCACCAAGGCAGGGCTGAGCGACTCCGCGGCCATCGACCTCGTGCGCGCCGCCCTCCGCGAGGCCCGCGCGTGACCTCGGTGAGGCACCACTCGAAGGCGGGCGGACGGCATATGGACGGGTCGTCCCGAGCACGAATCCGGCTCGTTTTGGAACCTGCGCACAAGTCCCTTATGCTTTCCGAGTCCACGACGGATCCGAGCGCCCGCGCGCTGCGCGACTGTGGAGATTCGATCGAAAGATAGGGTCCCCATCGTCTAGCGGCCCAGGACCCCGCCCTTTCACGGCGGTAGCACGGGTTCGAATCCCGTTGGGGATACGCAGTACAGGTCTTGCACCAGCAAGGCCCCGTAGCGCAGTTGGTTAGCGCGCCGCCCTGTCACGGCGGAGGTCGCGGGTTCGAGTCCCGTCGGGGTCGCAGAGATCGTGAACCACGAGAGGCCCACACCACGAGGTGTGGGCCTCTCGTCGTCGCTGCCGGCAAGGGCCTAGCCTGACGCCCATGTCATGGTCGGTCTGGCTGTCCCTCGTGGTGACGGGGGTGCTCATCTCCTTCACGCCCGGCGCCGGCGCCATCAACACGATGGCCAACGCGCTGGGCGTCGGGTGGACCCGCTCGATCTGGGGGATCCTCGGCCAGCAGATCGCTCTCGTCACCCACATCGTCGTCGTCGCCGCGGGACTGGGCGTGCTCGTCGCGAGCTCCCCCGCCCTCTTCACGGCCATCCGCTTCGGCGGCGCCGGCTACCTCGTCTACCTCGGCGTCCGCCTGTGGCTCGCACGTGCGACGACCGACGAGGACGAGCCCACCACGTCGCGGACCCGGACCCCGTCGGCCATGCTGCGCCGCGGGATCCTCGTCAACCTCACGAACCCCAAGGCGGTGGTCTTCTTCCTCGCCTTCATCCCGCAGTTCACCCGGCCCGACCGCCCGCTGCTGCCGCAGTACGTCGTGCTGGCGGCGACGATCGTGGCCATCGACGTCGTCGTCATGTGGTTCTTCTTCGCCACCGCCGCGCGAGGGCTGCGACGAGTCACAGGCACCTCGCACGGACAACGGCTCATGAACCAGACGTTCGGCGGTCTCTTCGTCGGGGTCGGCGTGCTGCTCGCCGCCGCCCACTGACCCGCAGACCCGCAGACCCGCAGGGTCAGCGGCTCACCTCGACGGCGATCTTGCCGCGGACGTGGCCGGTCTGGCTCAGCGCGTACGCCTTCGGCGCGTCCTCGAGCGCGAAGACCTCGGCCACCGGCACGGTGAGCCTCCCCGCGTCGGCGAGGTCGGCGAGCGCCTGCAGGTCGGCGGAGTCGGGGCGCACCCACGCGGAGATCCCACCGGCCTCCTCGACGCTGCCGTCGGCGATCGACCCGTGCCGACCGCCCTCTGCGAGAACCGCCTTCGTCGTCTCGAGCACCCCGCCGACGAAGTCAGCGACGACGTCGACGCCGTCGGGTGCGAGCTCGCGGACCCGCTCGACGAGCCCGTCGCCGTAGGTCACCGGCTCGACGCCCATCTCGCGCAGGAAGTCGTGGTTGCCCTCCGACGCCGTCCCGATGACGCGGGCGCCGAGGTCACGCGCGATCTGGACGGCGAGGATGCCGACACCGCCGGCGGCCGCGTGGACGAGGACCGTGTCGCCCGCCTTCGTGCCCAGCCGGTGAAGCAGCTGGTATGCCGTGAGCCCGGTGAGCGGCAGCCCTGCGGCCTGGTTCCAGTCGAGGCTCCTCGGCTTGCGCGCGACGGTGCGCACCGGCGCGGCGACGAGCTCGGCGAACGTGCCGTGCTGCACCCAGTCCTTGCGGGCGTAGGCGATGACCTCGTCACCGACGGCGTACTCCGGGGTGTCGAGCCCGACCGCCTCGACGACGCCGGCGACGTCCCATCCGGGGATGGCCGGGAAGTCGACCTGCATGAGGCCGTCGAGGTAGCCGGCCATGACCTTCCAGTCGACCGGGTTGACCGAGGCGCTGCGAACGCGGATGAGGACCTCACCCGGACCGACCCTGGGGTCGGGGACGTCGGTGAGCTCGAGGGTGTCGGGGGTGCCGTACTGGCGATAGGTGATGGCTCGCATGGTCGGGCCAACACCCCGGCGGCGGGTCCCCATTCCGGAGCGGACGGCATACGCTCTGGGCATGAGCCACAGGGTCTTCGGCATGCCCGTCGCGTCGGTCTACCCCCTCTACGTGGCCAAGGCCGAGAAGAAGGGCCGCACGCAGGCGGAGGTCGACGAGGTCATCCGGTGGCTCACCGGCTTCGACGACGCCGAGCTGCAACGCCACCTGGCCGACGGCACGAGCTATGAGGAGTTCTTCGCGCAGGCCGACCTCAACCCGAACGCGTCGCTCATCACCGGCTCGGTCTGCGGCGTCAAGGTGCAGGAGGTCGAGGACCCGCTCATGCGGCGGATCCGCTACCTCGACAAGCTCGTCGACGAGCTCGCCAAGGGCCGCCCGATGGAGAAGGTCCTGCGCGGCTGAGCGGATTCGGACGGGTCGAGGCGGTGGGTTATAGTTGCCGTCGCGTCAGGGCGACCCGGCGCGTGTTCCACCCCGGCCAGGTAGCTCAGTTGGTACGAGCGTCCGACTGAAAATCGGAAGGTCGACGGTTCGACCCCGTCCCTGGCCACCACCACGAAACCGCAGGTATGCCGTCCGGCACGCCTGCGGTTTCGTCGTTCCGAATCGCTCAGGAGAGCTCAGGCGAGCTCGGCCAGAGGCACGGTCTCGCCCCGCCCGACGACACGCACACGGTCGGCGATGCCGGCGGCGAGGGCAGCGTCGAGGAAGTCCTGCAGTCCGGAGGTGAAGACGTCGTAGTCGTCGGTGTGGATGGGCACGGTGGTGCGCGGTCGAATGATGTCGACGGCCTGCACGCCCGCATCCGCATCCATGGTCACGAGGATTCCGAGCACCTTGGTGCCGCCGAGGTGCAGCAGTCCGAGGTCGATGTCGGGGTGCCGCAGCGGGATCTCGGCGAGCGCGTCGTGGACCAGCGTGTCGCCACTGACGTAGATCGTCGCGAGGTCCCCGCCCTCGGCCCGCAGGATGCTCCCCATGACGTCGGGCAGGACGAGGTCGGTGACACCGGGGCCGTGCCGCGCCGGGCATGCCGTGATCTCCAGGCGGTGCTCGCCCTTGGTCACCGTGAGGGACTCCCACGTCTCCAGCCCCACGACCTCGGAGAACCCCAAGGAGTGCAGCTCGTCGCGGGCCTGAGGGGTCGTGACGACCGGCACGGAGCGGTCGAGCCGCCGCTGCGCCACCTGGTCGAAGTGGTCTCCGTGGAAGTGCGACAGCAGGACGAGGTCGAGCGGGGGAAGGTCGTCCACCTCCATCGCCGGGTCGAGCAGCCTGGTGCTGCTGAGCCCGGGTCCGAGGTCCACCTTCTCGTGGCGGTGCACGAACGTCGGGTCGGTGAGGATCGTGAACCCGCCGTAGCGCAGCAGAACCGTCGCGTTGCCGATGAAGGTGAGCGCGTCGGCGTGGGTCGCGTCGGCGTGTGTCGCGTCGGCGTCAGGCCTGACGTGAGGTGCTTGCTGTCGCCGGTCGAGGTCGAGCAGTGTCATGTCTCCTCCAGCGCGCCGGGGTCAGGCCGGCGGGTAGGCGTGGTCGCGCAGCAGCCGCGCGAGATGGGCGGCGTTGGCGGCGAGGGTGGCCGTCGTCGACGCTGTCTTGTCGGGTGTTTCGTCGAGGTCCTTGTAGTCGGTCGTGTGCATCGCCTCGCCGTTCCAGTAGGTCACGCCACCCGCCGGGATGGTGAACCCGACGTCGTTGAGAGCCTGGAAGAGCGTGGCCGAGATGGCATGGGCGCCGTCCTCGTTGCCGGTGACGACCGCGGCCGCGACCTTGCCGTAGGTGCGCGGCTGCCCGGCGTCGTTGGTGTCGGAGAGCTCGGCGTCGAGCCGCTCGAGGACCCGCTGGGCGATGCTCGAGTGCTGTCCCATCCACGTCGGCGTGCCGAGGACGAGGATGTCGGCCGCGAGGATGCGCTCCCGCAGGGCCGGCCACTCGTCCCCCTGCCCCATGTCGGACTCGACGCCGGGGCGCAGGTCGTGGTCGGCGGCGCGGACGAGCTCGCCCTCGACGCCGTGCTCGCCCATCGCGTCGAGCAGCTGCTGGATGAGCAGGTCGGTGCTCGACGGCTCGGGGCTCGGCTTGAGGCTGCAGCTCAGGGCGAGGGCGCGCAGGGGGGTCCTGCCGGTGTCGGTCATGGTGGGCGGGTACCCGGCGTGGCCCGGTCCCACACGTGCGAGGGCGCGCCGACGTCGTGAGGGCGTCAGGACGCGTCAGCCACCGCGCGTCCGCTGCGCAGGACCTCGCGCTCGGACGCGGTCGTCCCGCCCCACACCCCGAAGTCCTCCGCGGCGAGCGCGTGCTGCAGGCACTGCACCCTCACCGCACACCCGCGACAGATGGCCTTGGCCGTCTCGGAGCGGGCGGCCCTCTCGCGACCCCGGACCTCCTCGAAGTCGAAGAAGGCGGCGACGGACAGGGTCCGACATCGCCCCCGGTCCTGCCACTCGTACTCGTCGAGCAACGGCTTGGGCAGTCTCGCGGCGTCCCTGTCTCGTCGCATGGTGCGCTCCCTCCGTGGTCGGCAGGCGATCCGTGTGACGTCCTTGCCCGGTCGGGCCGGTCCACAAACACCCCGGTCAGGTGGTCGAACGGGGCTCGTGGACGACACGACGGGTTGTGTCCCGAACTCCCGCTCGCCTTGTATAGGCTCCTGCTCGCGGGAGCGTCAGCGGCCAAACCACGAGCCGGTCGGACGAGCCGTCGTCTTTCTTCCGGAGCAGCCACCGATGGCAACCTCTGTGCCGGCGCCCTCGGGCGATTTCGACCCCGGCGTGGCTCGTGAGCTGGCCGAGCTCGCTCAGGCCCTCCAGGCCGAAGGTGGTCGGCAGGGCACCCTTCAGACCGTCTGCGAGCTGGCCGCCAAGGTCATCGACGCCGACCACGCGTCGATCACCGTGCGCGCGCACGGGGGCTTCAGGACGGTTGCCACGACGAGCGAGCTGCCTGAGGTCGTCTCGCACATCCAGTGCGACACAGGCGAAGGGCCCTCTCACGGCGCGACCGATGAACCGCCCACATGGGTGACCGGCAACCTCGCCGCCGAGACCTGCTGGCCGGAGTTCGCGGCCAAGGTGGCCGAACAGGTCGGCGTCCACAGCATGCTCTCGAACCGGCTCTTCGTCAGGGACTCGGAGGTGGGCTTCCTCAACGCCTTCGCCCACCGGCCCGATGCCTTCGGCGAGTCCGCCGTCGCCATCTTCGGCGTCTTCGCTGCTCATGCGGCCGTCGCGCTCCAGGCGGCCGAGGAGCAGGAGCGAGCCGACAACCTCGAGATCGCGCTGCGCAACAGCCGCCGCATCGGCACGGCGATCGGGATCCTCATGCATGCACGGCGCATCGACGAGGCCGCGGCGTTCGACCTGCTCCGTCGACAGAGCCAGGACACCAACCGCAAGCTGGCCTCGATCGCCGAGGACGTCGTCCGCACCGGCGTGCTCTGAGGCGGACCCGCCACCACGTCGGCCGGCTGGTGACGAGGTGGCGGGATGGCGGACCGGGGCGGCTGAGGGTTTAACCGCCCCGGCCCTCCGGGTCGCCCTGTCCCCAGGACGGACCCAACCGGTGTCTACCCGTGTCCGCGGAGAGCATTCGTTCCCGACGCGACGAGATGAGTTTTGCCGTCCGGACCGCCGGGTACTGCGGGGCATGGACATCGACGAACCCGGTTCGCACCGGGATCACGCAGGTGGTTGCACCATCGACGCCTGCATCCCCGCCAGCGCCTTTCCCAGCACGCGCGACCAGCTCCTCGTCGCCCTGGTCCGGCACCACGCGAAGAGCTCACTGCTCTGGGAGCTGTCACGCCTTCCCGAGGGCCGGACGTTCGCCAGTGCGGTCGAGGTCCACGAGGCCGTGGGCGCCGCACGCTCGAGCACCCCGCTCGAGCCGTGGTGAACGCGATCAGGCGGCCGCCTCGATGGTGCAGCGCAGCCGACGCAGGATGCCCGATAGCAGCCGGGACACCTGCATCTGGCTGACACCGAGCACCGCGCCGATCTCGGACTGCGTGCACTCGTCGACGAACCGGAGGCGGACGATGTCCTGCTCCCGCTGGGTGAGCTGAGCGAGGGCATGCCCGAGCGCGTCCCGGAGGACGAGGCGGTCCGCCTCGTCCTCGCCGTCCACACCGACGTCGAGGGTGCCTCCACCGCGGGTCGGCACGTCAAGCGACTGTGCGTGGTAGGCCGCGAAGCACGCCGCCGCCTCGTCGAGCTCGCCGAGGCCGAGGGCAAGGCGCTCGGCCAGCTCGGCGCGGCTCGGCTCGCGGGACAGCTCGTGGCGCAGCTCCTCCTCCGCGGCAAGCAGCTGGACCCGTCGCTCCTGGAGCCGTCGCGGAGGCCGGACCGCCCAGCCCTTGTCGCGGAAGTAGCGCTTGACCTCACCGGAGACGGTGGGGACGGCATACGCGGCGAAACTGTGCCCACGACCCGGCCGGTAGCCCTGGACGGCCTTGACGAGAGCCATCCGCGCGACCTGCACGAGGTCGTCGTCCTCGATGCCTCGTCCGCTGTAGCGTCGCGCGACCATGTCGGCGAGGTCGAGGCTGAGCAGCACGGCCTCGTCCTTGCAGCGCTCGGCCTCCTGGGCGGAGCACGTGTCGAGCTGGTCGAGGAGCCGCTCGGCGCGTGCACAACGCTCGTCGCGAGACTCGGTCGTGGTGCCAGAGCCGGTCGTGGTGCCGGACTCGGTCGTGGTGCCGGACTCGGTCGTGGTGGGCAGAGGATGCAGGGTCGTCACGGTCATGGCGGCGTCGTCCTTCGATCGAGGTATGGCGCCTGTGTTGGACCATGGATGTGAACGTGTCCCTCCATCCGAACACGGTCGGGGGCAGCCCGCCACACCGGAAACGAACAGTCGCGGCCGCGGAACGAAGGACATCACCGAACCGCGGGCGAACAGGCCGCGGGGACGCTAGGGCGTCATGACTCCGAGAAGCGCGGGTGCCGTGACCCCACCTTCCTCGCGATCGCGAGATGTCCACCGAGGAAGCCCGACGCTGCGGTCACGGCGGTCGCGGCCACGGAGAGCCCCACACCGGTCGACCGCGCCCCCGCCCGCCGCGCGGCCAACGACGCCCCGAAGAGCGCCACCGCCACACCGTTGAGCGCCGCGTGGAGGGCCCCGGTGCGGTCATCGGGCCGATCGAGTCGGCGCCACTCGGCGAGGCCGGTCACGGCCGCGGGGGCTGAGCTGAGCAGCCCGAGCATCACCAGGGCGTCGGCGGCCGACTCCTCGGAAGCCCGACCCCGCAGGTCGAGCGCGAGGCTCGATGCCCAGAAGCCGATCGGGAGATCGGTGAGGAAGGGGTGCAGGGCGTGCCCGACGGGGAGCCCTCGCAGCGAGGAGTCGACCGCTCCGTCGGGCAGGAGACGTGCAGCACGCGCGACCGCGGCCACGAGCCCGTCGAGCGTGGCGGCGGACTCGAGCCGGCTGGTGGCCTCGACGACGGGTGAGGAGGGACGCATGTCTCAGCCCTGCCGTGCCGAGGTCGCGAGACCGTCGAGGGCGAGCGCTGCCGAGATGGTGAGAGCGACGAGCACGTGACGACGGACCATGGTGGTGCACCTCCTCGGAGCCGTCCTTGCGACGACGTCCGAGAAGCGCCTTACCCGCAGCGCGTGGGGAGAAACGCTTCTCCTCGCCCCTCCGGCGTTTGGGTCGGTCGCTCGTGGGGCATGCAGACGGTGCGGCCATGTGCTGGACTACGAGAGCGTGCCCTCCGCAGACCGGGGCGTGGCCGCGCCACAGACGACCGTGGCCGCCCACCTCGGTCATGGCCGGCCGGGACGCGACGGCAACCTCGACGACGAAAGAGGCGGGAACTGTGGGATCCGGCGGACTTCCGGACACCGTGGACGCGGTGGTCATCGGCGCCGGCCCCAACGGTCTCGTGGCCGCCAACGCCCTCGCCGACGCCGGGTGGGACGTGCTCGTCCTCGAGGCCCAGGACACCATCGGCGGCGCGGTGCGCAGTTCCGAGATCGTCGCGCCGGGCTATGTCACCGACCTCTTCAGCGCCTTCTACCCGCTCGCCCAGGCCAGTCCGGTGATCCGCGACCTGCACCTCGAGGAGCACGGCCTCGTCTGGCGGCACGCACCGTCGGTCGTCGGGCATGCCTTCCCCGACGGGCGCGCGGCGGTCCTCCACCGCAGCGTGGACGAGACCGCTGCGGGGCTCGACGCCGACCACCCGGGCGACGGCGACGCCTGGGTCGAGCTGCACCGCCAGTGGACGGCCGTCAGGGGTCCGCTGCTCGACGCGCTCTTCACGCCCTTCCCGCCCGTGCGGGCGATGCTGTCGGTGCTGCGCACCCAGCGCGCCGCGGGCCTGCTCGACCTCACCCGCCTCGGCCTCACCCCCGTCCGGCGCCTCGGTGCCGAGAACTTCGGCGGCGACGGCGGACCGGCGCTGCTCGCGGGCAACGCGATGCACAGCGACCTGCCGCCCGACGGCGCCGGGAGCGGCTTCTTCGGCTGGCTGCTCTGCATGCTCGGGCAGGACGTCGGCTTCCCCGTCCCCGAGGGCGGGGCAGGCGTCCTCGCCGACTCGCTGCGTCGCCGCGCCGAGTCCCGTGGCGCACAGTTCCGCACATCAAGCCCGGTGACCTCGGTGACCGTGCGCGGCGGGCGCGCCGTCGGAGTGGGGATCGCGGGTGGGGGCTCGGTCCGGGCACGCCGCGCGGTCGTCGCCGACGTCGTCGCCCCCGCCCTCTACCGCGACCTCCTGCCGCGGGACAGCGTGCCCGCCGGCCTGCTGCGTGATCTCGACCGCTTCGAGTGGGACGGCGGCACGATCAAGGTCAACTGGGCCCTCGACACCCCCGTCCCGTGGAAGGCCCCTGGGCTCGGGGGTGCCGGCACCGTGCACCTCGGGGTCGACAGCGACGGCCTGCTCGAGGCGGCCAAGGACATCGCGCTCGGGCGCGTCCCCGAGCGCCCCTTCCTCCTCTTCGGCCAGATGACGACCGCGGACCCGAGCCGCTCCCCCGCGGGCACCGAGTCGGCGTGGGCCTACACCCACGTCCCCAGCGGTCTGGAGTGGCAGCCCGACGACCTCCGCCGCCACGTCGACCGGATGCGGGCGAGCGTCGAGGAGGTCGCCCCGGGGTTCGCGGACCACCTCGTCGGCGAGCACGTGCAGTCACCGGCACTCCTCGAGGAGTGGGACGCCAACCTCGTGGGGGGCGCCATCAACGGCGGCACCTCCGGCCTCCATCAGCAGCTGGTCCTGCGCCCGACACCCGGTCTGGGGCGCCCCGAGACACCCGTCGAGGGACTCTTCCTCGCGAGCGCCTCGGCCCACCCCGGCGGCGGCGTCCACGGCGCGTGCGGCTGGAACGCCGCCCGGGCCGCCCTCTCGGTGGAGCGACCCGGCCGCCGCCTGCGCCGTGCCCTCGTCGGCACCGCCTGGGAACGCGTGCTGCGCGACCCGAGGAGCCCACGATGACGTCCACCGCACCTGCGCCCGGCGGAGCCGCCCTCGTCACCGGGGCATCCAGCGGCATCGGACTCGCGACCGCCGTCGCCCTGGCGAGGCGTGGCTGGACCGTCGTCCTCGTCGGTCGCGACCGCGGCACCCTCGAGCGCGCCCAGCGGGCGTGCGAGCGCGTCGGCGGGACAGCCGTCGTGGCGGTCGCCGACGTCCGCGACCCGGACGCGGTCCGCCGCGCCTTCGAGGTCGCCGACGAGCAACCGGGCGGTCTCGACACTGTGGTCCACTCGGCCGCGACCCTCGCCTACGGCAGGTTCGAGGACGTGCCCGACGACGTCTTCGAGGCGGCTCTCGACACGACCCTCCTCGGCACGACGCGCGTATGCCGTGAGGCCCTGCGCCGCTTCCGCCCCGCCGGCCGCGGGCGGATCGTCGTCATCGGCTCGCTGCTCGGCAAGACGGCGGTCCCGGGCATGTCGACATACACGACGTCCAAGTGGGGACTGCACGGCCTCGTGCGCTCGCTCCAGCTCGAGAACCGGGACGAGGACGGCATACAGATCTCGCTCGTGTCCCCCGGTGGGGTCGACACGCCCGTCTACCAGCAGGCGGGGACCTACCTGGGCCGGCACGGTCAGCCTCCACCGCCGCGGGCCTCCGCGGCCGACGTCGCCGACACGGTGCTCGACTGCCTCGACCGACCACGGCGCGAGGTCAACGTCGGCGCGGCGAACGCGTTCACGGTGTTCGGCTTCCGCGCGCTGCCGGCGGTCTACGACCGCCTGGTCGGTCCGCTCATGACACGCATCGCGCTGCAGCCCGGACACGGCGTGCCCGACACCCCGGGCAACGTGCTCGAACCACGACCCGAGCGCGAGGCCGTCGACGGCGGCTGGACGCCCCGCAGGACAGGTGCACGAGGCACCCACGAGATGGAGGAGACCATGGTGCACGAGACCGATCAGCCCTCGTCCCCGCACGGCCAGCCCCAGCGGCGGACCGTGGCGGCCCCCGCCGAACGCGTCTGGGACGTCCTCGCCGACGGCTGGACCTATGCCAACTGGGTCGTCGGGACGGCGCGGATCCGCGCCGTCGACGAGACCTGGCCCGCGCCGGGGTCACGCATCCACCACTCGGTGGGGCTCTGGCCGGCACTGCTGTCGGACACGACGCGGGTCGAGGAGTGCGACCCGGGTCGCCGACTGCTCCTCACAGCCCGGGGATGGCCGCTGGGCGAGGCACGCGTCGAGATCGTGGTCGAGCCGGACGGGCCCGAGAGCTGCACGGTGACGATCACCGAGGACGCGGTCTCCGGACCCGGAACCCTGCCTCCGAGGCTCGTGCGTCAGGCCATGATCCTCCCCCGCAACCACGAGGGCCTGAAGCGTCTCGCCTACCTCGCCGAGGGAGCCGCCGCGCCCCTTGGGCGCGGCGGCGACTGATCCCTCTGCGAGGAGTGGTCAGCGCACGTCGCGAGCGCGCGACGTGCGGGCGGTGGAGTCGTCGTGGCCGAGGTGGCCGTCGGTCACCGTGTCGCGACGACGGCTGAGGGCGAGGCCGAGCGCCACCATGCCTGCACCGAGCAGGAAGTGCAGCCAGTCGTCCGCCGAGTTGACCGGGACGAAGTTGGCTGACGAGTCCTTGTCGATGAGAAGGCCGTAGATCCAGAGCAGCAGGTAGACCACCCCGCCGCCGATGAGGTAGTTGCGCGCACCCGACCACGTCCGGGACATGGCCAGCCCGGCCACGCCGAACAGCAGGTGGACGATGTTGTGCAGGATCGACACCTGGAAGATGCCGAGCAGCATGGCGTCCGAGTCGTGGCTCGCGAACGTCATGTCGCCGTAGTTCGAGGTGATGCCCGGGACGAAGCCGAGCACCCCCACGAGCAGGAAGACAGCGCCGACGACGCGGGCGGCCTTCTGCAGAGCCGTCATGTCGTCACCTCGGGTGGTGGTGTGGCTGCGTTCTGGGTTGATGCTCATGGCGTTCTCACTTCCTCGTTAGGTTGATGCCCAACAGCTACCCGGTTCGGGAACGGGCCATTCGTGCGTGGGCTCACCGGGTCAGCGACGCCGGGCTGGGCGGGAACCGGTCCCAGACACGGTGCTGGGCCAGCCCCTCGAGCACCGCCTCGGCCACGGACGCGTCGTCACCGAAGGCCACCCCCGCCGGATGGGCCATGAGGCCGAGGGCCCCGGCGACGGCTTCCGCGTGCTCGGCGATGCCGAGGACGCCGATCGGTTTGGCGTGCCGGTAGGCCTGCAGCACCATCGTGCGGACGCGTGGGTCGAGGACGGCCGCGTCCGGGTCCGCCTTGGCGTCGGTGGACGGACGCGCGTCGGCTCCGGGCTCGGGCACGGCGGCGAGCACGAGTGCGTCGAGCTCGGCCGCGGTGGCGGTGAGCAGCGTGCGCTGCACCGTCAGCTCTCCGTCGGAGGTCCTCAGCGTGCCGCCGGTGGGAGCGATGACGAGACCGCGCGCACCCTGCTCGGTCAGCGCCTGGAGAAGGCGGGCGATGGCGCCCGCGTCGCTCGTGGCGTCGGCGACGACACCGACGAGCCGCCCCTCGACCGGCCAGGACGAGCCCACCTGGGACAGGGCTGCACTCGGCTCCCTGTCCGCGCCTGCGCCGGTGCCGGTGGGTGCCGGCAGACCGAGGCCCTCGGCGACGGTGGCCGCCAGCACGTCGTCGATCTCGGCGAGGCACTGCAGCTGGCGGGTGCGCACCGTCTCCTCGAAGCACCGGCCGAGCTCGAACGTGTAGGCCGAGACGATGTGGTCGCGCTCGACCGGTGACATGCTCTGCCAGAACTGCCGCACCTGGCTGTAGTGGTCGTCGAACGATGCCGGCGACTCGCGTACCTTGCGGGACTCGGGCACCTGAGCCGGCACCTCGATGAAGGTCGACTCCCCGGCGATGAAGGGGCAGCCACCGTCGAGGGAGTTCGGCCGGTAGGGCGCGACCCCGCCGTGCACCGCGTGCTGGTGGAAGCCGTCGCGCAGCATGTCGTTCACCGGTGCATGGGGCCGGTTGACCGGGATCTGCGAGAAGTTCGGGCCCCCCAAGCGGGTCAGCTGGGTGTCGACGTAGGAGAAGAGCCGGGTCTGGAGCAGCGGGTCGTCGGTGACGTCGATGCCCGGCACGAGGTGCCCGACGTGGAAGGCGACCTGCTCGACCTCCGCGAAGAAGTTCGTCGGGTTGGCGGTGAGGGTGAGCATCCCGATCGGCTGGACCGGCGCAAGCTCCTCGGGGACCAGCTTCGTGGCGTCGAGCAGGTCGATGCCCTCGAACATCTGGTCCTCGTCGTCGGGCATGACCTGCACCCCGAGCTCCCACTGCGGGTAGGCGCCGGCCTCGATGGCGTCGTAGAGGTCGCGCCGGTGGTAGTCCGGGTCCTTGCCGGCGAGCTCCTGCGCCTCCTCCCAGGTGAGCGAGTGCACGCCCAGCCGAGGCTTCCAGTGGAACTTCACGAGGCTCGTCTCCCCGGCGTCGTTGACGAGCCGGAACGTGTGCACCCCGAAGCCCTCCATGGTGCGGTAGGACCGCGGGATCCCTCGGTCCGACATGTTCCACATCGTGTGGTGCTGCGCCTCGGTGTGCAGCGAGACGAAGTCCCAGAAGGTGTCGTGCGCGCTCTGGGCCTGCGGGATCTCGCGGTCCGGGTGCGGCTTGGCGGCGTGCACGATGTCGGGAAACTTGATCCCGTCCTGGATGAAGAAGACCGGGATGTTGTTGCCGACGAGGTCGAACGTCCCCTCGGTCGTGTAGAACTTCGTCGCGAAGCCGCGGGTGTCACGCACGGTGTCGGCGGACCCTCGCGAGCCCAGCACGGTGGAGAACCGCACGAAGACCGGTGTCTCCACGCCCTTCTCGAGGAAGCCCGCCTTCGACAGACCGCTCGCGGACCCGTATGCCGTGAACGTCCCGTGCGCGCCGGCGCCACGCGCGTGGACGACGCGCTCGGGGATGCGCTCGTGGTCGAAGTGGGTGATCTTCTCTCGAAGGTGGTGGTCCTGGAGAAGCGTCGGGCCGCGCGCCCCGGCCTTGAGGGAGTGGTCCGTGTCGGGAACTCGCAGTCCCTGTGAGGTCGTGAGGTAGCCGTCCTGCTGGCTCATCGCCGGGGCCGGCACGTCGAGCGGGGCACCGGTCGGGGAGACGGGCACCGGTGAGCCCTGGTCCGGCTTCGGCGGCAGCGGGCCACGGGGCTCCACCGGCTCCTCGAGCTGCGGAGGCTCGGGGGCGGGGGCCCCCGGCGAAGCGGGCACCGGGCGGTCCGGCAGACGGACCGGAACAGGGGGCTGCTGGGCGTTGTCGTCATTGGCCATGCCCTCAGTTACCCGTCTGCCACCGACCCAACCGTGGCGGGTGAGAGACCACCTCGGTGGTTTGCCGAGAGCCCTGCCGGGTAGGCCAACAGTCCCCGCGGATCGACCGCGGACCCGAGCAGAGAGGACGTGGGACGCATGACGAGCGACACCACGAGCATGAACTCGACCGCCGCGAGTGGCGGGACGACGGACGAGGCGAAGGCCGCTGCCCAGGATGTGGCGGGCACCGCCAAGGAGCAGGCCGGGCAGGTCGCGGGCGAGACCCGTCGGCAGGCACGCCAGCTGTGGGAGCAGTCCCGGGACGAGCTGGTGCAGCAGAGCGGCCAGCAGCAGACCCGGCTGGCCTCGACCCTGCGTGACCTCGGTTCCGAGCTGTCCGCGATGGCGAACGGGCCCGATCAGGGTGGCACGGCGACCGGGCTCGTGCGCGACGTGGGCGACCACGTGTCGTCTGCCGCTGCCTGGCTCGAGAACAAGGAGCCCGGTGACGTGCTCCAGGAGGTCCGCGACTTCGCACGACGCCGGCCCGGGACCTTCCTGCTCGTCGCAGCCGGTCTCGGCGTGCTCGGTGGCCGCATGACGCGTGGTGCCGTGGACGAGGCGCGCGACTCGAGCGACACGTCCGGGGCGACCACCTCGATGGGTTCCACGGATGTGGTCGGCGCGTCCGGCACGGACGCAGCCGGTGGCACGGTCGCCGCCTTCGGCTCCTCGGGCACGGGGACCTCGGCGTACGCGGACGCGACGACGCCCTATGCAGGCGGCACGACGGCATACGCCGGTGGCGACACGGCATACAGCGGTGAGGACGCCGCCTACACCGGTGACGACGCGGCCTACGCCACGGGAGACACCGGCGACGGGACGGCATGGACCGGCGAGGTGACCCCGGGTGACGTCGCCACGACGGAGCCGACGCAGGGCCGCCCCGCCGAGGGCCTCCGCCCACGCATGACGGAAGGAGGGACGCACTCGTGAGCCACGCCGCCAACCGCCCCTCGTCCGACGAGGAGCTGCCGCTGCGGTCGATCGGGGCGCTCGTCTCCGACATCAGCAGCGACCTGTCGACACTGGTCCGCCAGGAGGTCGAGCTCGCCAAGGCCGAGGCCAAGCAGAGCGCGACCCAGGCCGGCAAGGGTGCAGGGATGCTCGGAGCGGCCGCGGTCGCCGGGCAGCTCGCGCTCGTCTTCCTGTCGGTCGCCGCCTGGTGGGCCCTCGGTGAAGCCATCGGCCGCGGCTGGTCCGGGGTCGTCGTCGCCGTCGTCTGGGCGATCATCGCAGCGATCCTCGCCTCGGCCGGCCGGTCGCAGCTGAAGAAGTCACCGATGGGCCTGCCCCGCACGACAGAGACCGTCAAGGACATCCCCGAAGCGCTGAAAGGACAGCAGACACCATGACCTACCCCACTGACCCGCACACCACCACGCCCGTGTCGTCCGACGACCCCGAGGCCATCCGCCGCGAGATCGAACGGACCCGCGGCCGCCTGTCGCAGGACGTCGACACCCTCGGTGAGACGGTGCGCCCCGGGAACGTCGCCCACCGGACCGCCGTCTCCGCCAAGGGACGCCTGTCCTCGGTGAAGGACTCCGTCATGGGCTCCGCCCACGACGTCCAGTCCACGGGAGGCAACGCCGTCTCCAGCGTCACCGACACGGCGAGCGACCTCCCGAGGCAGGCGCGCAGCAAGGCGCGCGGCAACCCGCTCGCCGCCGGGGCCGTGGCGATGGGCATCGGCTGGCTCGTCGGCTCGCTCATGCCGGCCAGCGAGAAGGAGCGCGAGCTCGTCTCCACGGCCAAGGACCAGGCACAGCCCCTCGTCGACCAGGCCAAGTCCGTGGCTCAGGACGTCGCCCAGGACCTCAAGGAGCCCGCCTCCGAGGCCGCGCAGGCCATCAAGGACACGGCCCAGTCGGGCGCACAGGAGGTCAAGGACGAGGGACAGACCCGCGTCCAGGACGTCAAGGCCTCCGCCCAGGACAGCGGCGCCTGACCCGACCGCGGCGCCGCCACACGGTCACCGCGGCGGACCGCCGGGTCATCCCTTGGGGTGGCCCGGCGTTCTGCTGCCGGGACAGGTGCGGGGAAGTGGCCCGGCCGTTAGGTCGGTATACCCGTGCTTCTCGCCTACGGTGGGGCCAGAGGAAGCGGGTCGTCCAAACATGCCGCGAGCCCGCGCTCCTCTCCACGTGAGCGGTACACACAATGCAGATCGACCAGTTGATGCACCACCTCGGCAGTCAGCCCACCGAGCTCGGCACCCGGCTCGTGTCGCCCGGGGGCGCCGGCATTTCCCCTCGCGCGACGACGAGGGTGGCGATCCCGGTCCGGCCCCGGTCGAGGCCGCACCCGAAGGACCGGACGTCAGCAACCACTCGGGTGGTGGTCGGGCATGAGCGCCGCCACGCATGAGGAGTTCCGCTTCGAGTCGCAGAGCCTCGACGAGGCCGCCACCGTGCTGGGCGAGACCTATGCGCGGACCCGCATCTCGGACCGCCGCCAACCGAGCGGGACGGTCATGCGCATCCACCAGCGCACCCTCACGCCGGACGTGCGCCTCGACGAGCTCGAGTTCGGCCTAGGGTTCAGCGCCGCGGTCGACCCGCTGGAGACGCTGGTCTTCACCGAGCTCAATACCGGCCGCACGCGCTTCGACGCGCAGGGCCGGAGCCGTGCGTACGAGGCCGGGGAGTCCTACCTCGTCGCCCAACCGGACCAGGCGTACATCGGCACCGTCGAGGACGTGACGATGTCGATGGTCATCATGCGACCGAGCCTGCTCGACAAGGTCGCGGCGACCGCCGGCCCCGCGGGCGTGCCGATCCGGTTCCTCGGCCACGAGCCGACGTCTCCGCAGGCCGCCCTCAGGTGGCGAGGCGCCTGCACCTACGTCCGCTCCTCGGTCGTCACCCTGCCGAACTCCGAGCACAACCTCTTCCGGTCCAACGCCGCGTCGCTCCTCGCCTCCGTCGCACTCGACAGCTTCGCCAACACCGCCTCGAGAGAGCCGTCGGCCCAGGACGGGCACGACGCGCATCCCCTCACGCTGCGGCGGGCGGTGCGCTTCATCGAGGACAACGCGGGCCGCGACATCGCCGCGTCGGACATCGCCGCGGCCGCGTCGGTGAGCGTCCGCGCCCTCCAGCTGGCGTTCCGCCGCCACCTCGACACGACACCGATGGCCTACCTGCGACGGGTGCGGCTGGCCCATGCCCACAGCGAGCTCGAAGCAGGCTGCGAGGACGAGCTCACCGTGATGTCGACGGCCACGCGGTGGGGCTTCGGGAACCCCGGCCGGTTCGCCAGGCTGTTCCGCGACGAGTACGGCCGGGCGCCCTCCGAGGTGCTGCGCTCGAGCTGAGACCGGCCGGGGGACCTTCGGCCCTGAGGCCCACCGGTCCGCCGGTCGACGCTCGAGGCATGACCCGAACCGTGGCCTCGCGCCTGCCCGCCACCGAGCCGCTGTCCGATGCCGACCTCATGACGCTGCGCACCGACGTGGGTCCCGCACCGCTCAACATCGGCGCCGTCCTGCTCCTCGGTCGCGGCGCCCGGACGCATGACGTCTCGCGCCTGCTCGCCGACCGGCTGGGGTCCGTGCCGCGGCTGCGCCAGGTGCTTGTGGAACCCCCGCACGGCCGGCCGGTCTGGTCGGATGACCCGGATCTCGACGTCACCACCCACATCACGTCCGCGGTCGCCGCGGGTGCTGGACGGGAGGGCCCGGGGCTCGACGTCGTCCTCGACCTCGCTGCCGGGATCCTCACCACCCCCCTCCCCAGGTCGTGGCCTCCGTGGCGCACGGTCGTCCTCACCGCGCCGGGGGACGACGAGGTCATCGCCGTCGTCGTCATGCTGCACCACGTCGTCGCCGACGGCCTGGGCGGGCTTCTCCTCCTCGACCGCCTCACCGACGACGCCTGCGACGACCGCACCGACCGCACCGGCGGAGAGACGGGCGGCCACGGTGCGAGCGGCACGGCACCGGCCGGCATACGGGAGCGATCCGGCGCACGGCCCGAGCCGCCGCGGGCACGGTGGGTCTCGCGCGTGCGTCGCGGGTGGCACGAGCTGGGTCGGCCGCGCGCGGTGACCGCGCCGCGCACGTCACTCAACCGTCCCACCGGCCCGAACCGCACCCTGCGGGTCGTCTCCGTGCCACTGGCGCCTCTCCGAACCGCAGCGCACTGCCACCGCGCGACGCTCAACGACGTGCTCCTCGTCGCCGTGACCGGGGCGATGGGCGGGTTGCTCCGTCGGCGCGGCGAGTCGGCATCGCACCTCGTCGTCTCCGTGCCGGTCTCCGGCCGGCGCCCCGGCGACACCGGGCTGGGCAACCGGTCCGGCGTCATGCCCGTCCGGGTCCCGATCGACGGAGACGCCGAGCGCCGTCTCCACGCCGTCGCCGGGACCACGCGGACGCTGAGGTCGCGGGTCCGCGGGGACTCGGCGGCCCTGCTCGTCCCCGCCTTCCGGGTGCTCGCTGCCGTCGGCGCCTTCCGGTGGTTCGTCGAGCACCAACGGATGGTGACGACGTTCCTCAGCAACGTGCCCGGCCCGGTCAGGCCGGTGCTCCTCGGCGGCGCGCCCGTCCTGGGCCTCGTGCCGCTGACGACGACGTCCGGCAACATCGGGGTCTCCTTCGCGGCCCTCTCGTATGCCGGTGAGCTGACCGTGACCCTCACCGCAGACCCCGGTGTCGTCCCCGAGGTCGACGTGCTGGCCGGGCTGCTGGCGACGGAGCTCACCGACCTGGCGGCGCTCGCGACCCTCGCGGACCTCTCTGACGCCGCCGGGACCAACGGCCCTGTCCCCCGGGCGCACCCGGCCGCAGGCTCCATCCATGGACGTCTCCCGGAGTGACACCCGATCCGCCACGCTGCGCAGGGCGGCTGCCCTCGCCCTCGCCACCGCCGTGGTGGCAGTGGTCTCGGCGGTCTGGACGGGGCTCGACCCGGGACTCCTCCATGGGCCCGCTGCCATGCAGGGGTCGGCACGGGGCACGGCCGTCGTGCTGGGGGCGATGGCCGTGCCCGTGCTCCTCGCGTCGGTCCGCCGAGCCTTGCGCGGCTCGGCGCCGGCCCTCGTCATCTGGGGCGGGGCACTGCTCTACGTCGTCTACAACGCCCTGCTCTTCCTCTTCCTCACGCCGTTCAACGCCGCGTTCCTCGCCTACGTCGTGATGCTCGGCATCGCACTCTGGGCGACGGGCTACCTGCTCGCGACGCCCGAGGTCTGGCGGGCGGCGGAGGTCATCGCCCGGCGCGCGCCCGGCCGGGCCATCGCGGCCTACGTGTGGGTCGTCGTCCTCCTCAACACGCTGGCCTGGCTCGCGAACATCCTGCCGTCCCTGGGGAAGCACCCCGCGCCGATGCTCGAGGGAACCGGCGTGGCGACCAACGCGATCTATGTGCAGGACCTCGCCCTGTGGCTGCCGCTGGCCGCCGTGGCCGCTCTCTGGCTGCGGCGCCGCGAGCCACGCGGGTCGCTCGTCGTCGGCGCTGTCCTCGGGATGTGGGTCATCGAGAGCGTGAGCATCGCGGTCGACCAGTCGTTCGGGGTGCGGGCCGACCCCAGCTCGCCGGTCGTCTCGCTCGCCGTCATCCCACCGTTCGTCGCGCTCGCCGTGGTCGGTCTCGTCCCCCTGTGGCTCCTGCTGCGCACCGCGCGCGAGCCCGAGCCCGGGAGCGGGCGCGCCTCGGAGGAACAAGGCCGAAGGTCCTTGGCGGCGCGCTGAGGACCGGCGGACGGTGGAGGAGGGACAGAACCACCAACCGAAGGTCGTGATCCTCATGGCGACGACAGCCCATGACGTCCCAGCCCTGCACTCCTATCCCGTCCACGTCGACGCCGTCGACGAGCCGGCCGTCTCGCGGTGGCTGTGGCTCGTCAAGTGGCTCCTCGCGATCCCGCACTACATCGTGCTCGCCTTCCTGTGGGCGGCCTTCGTCGTGCTCAGCGCCGTCGCGCTCGTCGCGATCCTCGTCACCGGCCGCTACCCCCGGGCCATCTTCGACTTCAACGTCGGGGTCCTGAGGTGGTGGTGGCGGGTCACCTACTACTCCTACGGCGCGCTGGCGACCGACCGCTACCCGCCGTTCAGCCTCGAGGAGGACCCGACCTACCCGGCACACCTCGAGATCGACTACCCCGAGCACCTGTCACGCGGACTCGCCCTCGTCAAGTGGTGGCTGCTTGCGATCCCGCACTACCTCGTCGTCGGCATCCTCGTCGGTGGTGGGGCCACCGTCGCGTGGCAGACCGGTGACGACGCGCGCTGGGCCCTCGGAGGCGGCCTCGTCGGGCTGCTCGCGATCATCGCGGCCGTCGTCGTCGCCGTCACCGGCTCCTACCCGCGCCCGCTCTACGACCTCCTCCTCGGGCTCAACCGCTGGGTCCTGCGCGTGGCTGCGTATGCCGGCCTCATGACCGACGAGTACCCGCCCTTCCGCCTCGACCAGGGTCCGCACGAGCCGCAGGGTCGCATGGTGATGTCCACCGGTGCACCGCCTTCGAGCGCCCCGTCGGCGAGTGCACCACCTTCGCGCGCACCCACCGCAGGTGGCGTGGCGTCCACAACCCCACCGATGCACCGTCGGGGCTGGGGAGCGGGCTCGGTCATCACGGTCATCATCGGCTGCGTCGCTGCCCTCACCTCGCTCACCCTCGTCACCGGCGGCGTCGCCGCGCTCGTCGCCGACGGGGTGGGCCGGGACTCCGGCGGCTACCTCACCTCGCAGAGCGAGAGGTTCACGAGCGACGGCAGCGCCGTGCTCTTCGGGGACATCCGGCTCGACACGGCCGGTGCGAGCTGGGTGCCCGAACGCCTCATCGGCGACGTGCGGGTGACCGTCACCTCGAGCGACCGCGCCGACGACGTCTTCTTCGGCATCGGTCCGGAAGCGGACGTCTCCGCGCTGCTCGGCGGGACGGCATACACCGAGGCACGTGGTCCGGGTCTCGAGCCGCGAGAGGTGTCCGGCAACGGGACCGCGAGCGCCCCTGTCTCGCAAGGCTTCTGGGAGGCATCGACCTCCGGCACAGGGCGTCAGGTGGTCACCTGGTCGCCGCGCGACGGCGACTGGTCGGCAGTCCTCATGAACCCCGACGGGAGCACCGGCCTCTCGGCCGACGTCACGGTCGGTGCCACCTTCCCGTGGCTGCTCCGTCTCGGTCTCGGCCTGCTCCTCGCCGGTCTGGTCGTCGCCGCGACCGGCGCGGCGCTCATCACCCTGGCGCTGCGCCAGGTGACGCGAGAGGGAAGGTGATCGGGATGACGCACACGTGGGTCGTCTACGAGTCGATGTTCGGCAACACCCGTGAGGTCGCGGAGGCGGTCGCCTCCGGCCTGCGCGAAGGTGGTGAGGTCGAGGTCCACGAGGTCTCGGACGCTGTCCCCCTGCCGCCCGGCCTCGACCTCGTCGTCGTCGGCGGCCCCACCCACGCCTTCGGCCTGAGCCGCGCGTCGACCCGAGAGGACGCGGGCACGAAGGCCCACCGGGCGGTCGAGTCGGCGTCGATGGGGGTGCGTGAGTGGCTCGACGGTCTCGACGGGTCCACCCTCCCCGCCTACGCCACGTTCGACACCCGGGTCAACCACCCTCGTGTCCCCGGATCGGCGGCGAAGAAGGCCGCCAAGCGCCTGCGCCGGATGGGTGCCACGCAGGCCGCCGACCCGGAGTCCTTCTGGGTCGAGGGGACCGAGGGTCCGCTCGTCGACGGAGAGCTGGACCGGGCTCGCGGCTGGGGCCGTGCGCTCGCCCACGCCTGACGAGCCGGCGCAGCCCGGGAGTCAGCTCCCGGGCTGCGGGTCCGGGCGCGTGACGATCCCGCCCGCAGGCGGGGCGTCGAGGAGTTTCGGGACGTAGTCGAGCAGCTGCATGCCCTTGTCGAACGTCCGGCTCTCGACGAGGTCGAGCGCCACGTCGGGGTAGCCGTCGAAGACGCGCTCCTGCCCCGACGCACCCGTGATGAACGGGAAGACGACGAGCCGGTAGCGGTCGACGAGCCCGGCGGTGAGGAGCGTGCGGCAGACCGACAGGCTGCCGAGGGTGCGCATCGGGCGCGTGCCCGTCTCCTTCTGCGAGCGCACCCAGTCGACCGGATCGTCCCTGACGACACTGGTGTTCGCCCAGCCGGGCGAGTCGTCGAGCGTCGACGAGAAGACGACCTTGGGCACCGCCGCGAGCTGGGCGAAACCGGGGTCGTCACCGACCTGCTCGGCGAACCCGGACATGAGGCGGTAGGTCGTGGCCCCCATGAGCACGGTGTGCTCCTCCTGCTGCTCGTCGAGCCACGCCATGTACTCCGGCGACTCGACGCCCCACAGGCCGGGCCAGCCCTCCGCCGCGGCGTAGCCGTCGAGACTGATGATGAGGTCGATCATGAGGCTCTGCACGGTGGTCCCCTTCCTCCGGTCTCGCAGTCTTGCGTATGCCGTCCGCCACTGGAAGTGACCGGCTCACCGCCGTCGCGGTCTCCGGCTCATCGCACCCGGAAGGCGGCCAAGCCGGCGGCGGGGCGTCGCGGGTCGACGAGGGCGCGCTGCCGGTCGGCCGCGGTCCCGTCCGCGAGGACCCGGTCGACGACGTGGCGGACGGCCACGAGGTCGCCGTGCCCCTCGAGCGCGTCGGCACTGAAGGCCAGCAGGGACTCGACCGCCTGCTTCGCGGGCGCGAGCTCCCCGGTGGCGGGGTCGACGAGGCGCTCGCGGAGCCCGTGGCGTGCCGCCCGCCACGCCGCCGTGCGCAGGGCAAGGGTCGGGAAGCGCTCACTGGCGCGGCGCGCCGCCACCGCGCCGTCCGCGATGGTGTCGACGAGCGCACGGCAGATCCCCGCGACGGCGACGGCGACCGTGGGGTCGGGGACGACGTCGGTGACCCGGACCTCGACGGTCGGGTACCTCGCCGAGAGTCGCGCGTCGTAGTAGAGCATCCCGTCGTCGAACGCCCCACCCCCCGCGACCACCGCGTCGGCCGTGCGGCGGTAGGTCTCGACGTCGCCCCACACGGGGGCCGGTCCCGCGGTCGGCAGCTGCGACAGGACGATGGAGCGCCAGCTCGCGTGGCCGGTGTCGCGGCCCTGCCAGTAGGGGGAGTTCGCCGTGACGGCCGTGAGCACGGCGAGCCACGGGCGCAGGCCGTCGAGGACGGCGACCCCCTCGTCGGGCGAGTTGACCGAGACGTGGACGTGGATGCCGCACGTGAGCTGCTGGGTGGCGAGCTCGCCGAACTCCTGCCCGATCCGGGCGAACCTGTCGGAGTCGGCGGCGGTCGGGGTGTGGGCCCCCGGCCACGTGCCCGAGGCGACCACGGTGGCACCGTGCGACTCCGCCATCGCGGCCACTCTGCGTCGCAGGTCCGCGAGGTCGGAGGCGAGCGTGTCGAGCGAGGCGGTCGGTCGTGAGCAGACCTCGACCTGCTCCTGCTTGAACTCTCCCTTGACCCACGGGTCGTTCACCGCCGCCGCGACATCCGGGCCGACCGGCACGGGCTCGCCCGTGCCGGTCCCCACGAGCAGGAACTCCTCCTCCACCCCGACGGTGCGGGGCGTCACCGGAGGCTGGACCGACCGGCTGACCACGCTCCGAGGATCTCACCCGCGAAGCGCTCACCGAGGAGCCGGCTCGCCTGGATGCCGAGGACGAGGTCGCCGGCCAGCTGTGGCTCGGCCGTCACCAGCGGCGCGATGACGTCCCGCCTCAGGATCTGCTCGTGCACCGCGTCGGCCTCGACGTGCTCGGCGTAGTAGCGCTCGGTCGCGGGACCACACCCGAGCCGCCGCGCAGCGCGCACGAGGCGCGCGGAGCCCGGCGACGACGTCAGCTCGATGACGGCGAACAGCCCGACGGCGGCGCCACGCAGCTCCCGCCGCAGCCCGCACAGGGACATGAGGTTGACCTCTGCCAGGGCGGCTGCACTCACCGAGTCGACGTGGTGACCGTAGTGGTCACACAGGCCGAGCTCGCGCATCATGGTCGCGAAGAGCTCGGAGTGCATCTCCTCGGCCCGGCCCGCGCCGTACTCGTCGTGCTGCACCGCCATCAGCCCCGCCTTGGCCGGACCGTCGAGCCGCGAGAGCACGAGGAGCTGGGGGTCCGCCTCCTTGAGGTGGTAGGCCGAGCGGTGCATGACGTACTCGCGCATCTGGCCCAGCGTCCCCCGCTCGGCGAGGTGCCGGGAGATGCCGGGCTCGCCGACCCGCTCGGTGAGGAGGGCACGGATCTCGGCCTCGAGGTCGTCGCCGCCGGGCACGTCGCGCCGCAGGGCCGCGAGGAAGGTCGACTCGAGCTCGAGACGGACGCCCAGCAGCTCGTGGTGCCACTCCATCTCCTCGGGGACGCCGTCGAATCCGCGGTAGTGCAGCTCGTAGCAGATGTGCAACGCGAGCTGCAGGTCGTCGCCGTAGGGGTCGACCTCCATCGACGTGGGGAAGGGAGCGCCGAGCCGGCCGGCGCAGAAGTCGACGACCGCGGCGGAGAGCGGACCCCGCGGCGTCGGCAGGGGGGGTCGAGCCGAGGGCGCGTGTGTCGACTCAGGAAGCCCGCAGGCCGGGGTGGTCGCGGGGCTCGTGGGCATCGTGATGGTGGTGGCGGGCACCGTCGCCGGACCGGGGGTGGGACCGGTGCGCGAACCGGAGCCGGAACCGGAGCCGGGATCGCGGGAGAGCGGGGCGGGTGTCACGGTGGCGGTCACGACGACTCCTCGGTGGCGGGAGCGCCTCTCTCGGCGCGCACCCTGTCACGGTGGCTCGTGTCGCAGAAGGGGGCGGTGCGGCTCCTGCGGCAGGTGCAGAGTGCCACGGTCGTGCGGTCGGACCGGACGACGTCGCCCGTGGCCGTGACCACCTCCACCGGGCCGTCGACGAGGACCGGCCCCTCCCCCGTGACGACGACGCGGGTCGCCCGGGCCGTCCTGCCGTCGCCTACGGCACTCGGTGGCTCGACACCGGACCTCGGCTGCTGCAGACGGCTCATGGTGCTCCTCGGTCGCTCGGACGGGCCTGCGCACCGTCGCGCCGCCCTTGCGACGTCCCTACCCACACCCAGCCCGCCCCATGCGTCCCGGCCGGGAGGACAGCATGGCGGCGGCCGACGAAACCGCAGGTCAGCGCCCCCGACCTGCGGTCCCGCCGTCCGCCGCCCGGCGCCTCTCGGGCTCCCGCTCCTGCTCCGGCTCCCGCTCCTGCTCCGCTAGCCCAGGATGGTCGAGGTGCGCGGCGTGAGCCGGCTACCCGCGGGGACCGGGAACGGGTGGCCGAGGTTCGCGAGCCGCCCCTGCACCTGGTTCTGCGCCTGGCAGTCCGTCGTGCACGTCGTCGGCGGGTTGGCGACCTCGGTGGCGTCCTCGCCGGTGACGAACCCCATCCGACCGCCGCTCGCGACGTCCCACACGGACACGCCGCCGCAGTGCCGCACGCTCGGGGTCAGGGGTGTGGCCGTGTTGCACGCCGGCTGGGGCACGCGGGTCGCGACCTGCGCGCTGTCCCGGGCGACGAACCTGCGCGACAGCCCGTTGGCGATGTTGACGCGGGCCGCGACCTGCACGCAGAACTGCCCGGGCGGGCCGGTCGTCACGCTCGTGCACCCCGACCCCAGGAACTGCCCGATGCGCGAGCGGAAGTTGGGGTTGTCGAAGTAGAAGGGGGTGAGCCCGGGCGTGGCCGACTGCGCCAGCGTGTGGGTGATCCGGGTCGCCGTGCCGTCGGAGCGCTGCGGCTCCATCTGGAAGATCCCGCCCTGCGCGCAGTCCTTGGCCTGGATCTTCATCGAGAGCCCGGTGCCGGTGCGCTGCAGGCTGAGCTCCTCGTCGTCGAGTTCGACGGCGACCCCGCTGCCGAGGACGAGACCGCGGTGGTTCGGCACCTTGCTCGCATAGACCGGGGTGAAGCGGCCCCCGGTGATGTCGAGCTCGTTGGCCGCGCCCGTGAAGGACTGGTTGAGGACCGCGAAGTCCGAGCTCCGCACCTCGAACTGCGTGTAGCGGCCGCGCACCGCGAAGGTGCCCCCCAGCCGGCTCGCGGCGATGGTCGTGCGGATCCGGTCCTCGCCCGACGCGGCGACGGTGGCGCCGGTCGTGAGGTTGACGAGCCGGTAGCCCCCGCCGACACACCCCTTCGACGACGCTGCCTGTGCGGGTGTGGTGGCACCGAACGCCGATGCCCCCAGCGCGGCGATGGCCAGGGCCACCCCGATGATGCGTGCTCTGCCTGCCATGACGATCTCCTGTGCTCGCTCGGTCGTGTGCAGGGCTCACTCAACGGCGCCGCCGGTTCAGCCGACAACTGTCCATGGGTACTACGACTCCGGTCAGCCCCGAGGTGCGGTGAACCTCTGCAGGAAGGCCGAGAGGAGCTGTGCCGACGCCTCGCGAGGGAGCGCCTCGATGAGCGTGAGGACGCCGGTGAGGTCGAGGTCTCCCCCGTCCCGTGCCGCGTCCGCCAGCGCCGCCGGATCCGGTATGCCGTCCGCGGACAGTGCTTCCGGGCTCGGCACCGCGTGGCCTCGCACGGCCTCGGCACCCTCGACGAGGGCGGCGCCGAGCTCGTCGACGAGCCCCTGCGTCACGGGCGTGATGGTCAGGTGCGCGGTGTGCGGGACCACGCTCCCATCGCCCTGCTCGAGCGCGGGCTGCCCCTGGAGGACGAAGCCTCGCTCCGCCACGGCCGCCACCCAGAGCAGCGGGTCGACCCGCTGCTGCGGATCGACATCCTCGTCAGTGGCGACGGCGACGAGCGGACCCTGCCGGGCGCCGAGCACCCGCAGCCCCTCGATGCCCTCGACCGTGGCGACCACGGCGGAGGTGGCGTCGACGACGCGACGGGTGAGACCGGCATACCCGCTCGGCCCGAGGGTCTGCACGACCGCCCAGGCCGCGGCGAGAGACGTCGCCGAGCGAGTGCCCAGCATCGTCGGGTTGACGACGGGGTAGCCGAGCCAGCCGGTCGTCGCGAAGTAGCGCGCGAGGTCGAGCTCCCCGTCGGCGAAGAGGACGAGCGAGGCGCCCTTGGGGACGTAGCCGTACTTGTGGATGTCGGCGCTGATGCTCGTCACGCCCGCGACGCGGAAGTCCCACTGCGGCAACGGAACCCCGCCCGCCTGCTCCCACCACGGGAGCACCCATCCGCCGACGCAGGCGTCGACGTGGCACGGGATGCCGAGGTCGGCTGCCGCCCCGGCGACCTCGGCGACGGCGTCGACGACCCCGTGAGGGTAGGACGGGGCCGAAACGACGACGAGCGCGACCTGGGGACCGAGGGCGGCCTCGAGGGAGCCCGGCGCCGCTCGGCCGGTCCCGAGCTCCACCGGCACCACGTCGACGTCCAGCCCGAAGTAGTGCGCCGCCTTGTGGAACGCGGCGTGGGTCGACGACGACAGGACGAGCCGCGGTCGCCCGCGCCCACCCCGGGAGACCCATCGGTCCCTCGCGGCCTTGACGGCGAGCAGGCAGCTCTCGGTCCCGCCCGAGGTCACCGACCCCGTGGCCGTCGGGCCGTGCAGCATGCTCCGGCCGAACGCGACGAGGTCGGACTCCATGAGCGCCACCGACGGGAAGGTCGTCGGGTCGAGCCCGTTGACCGGCTGGAGGATCCGCATCGCCTGTGCCGCAACCTCATCCAGCTCGGGCCGGCCGGAGTCGTAGACGTAGGAGAGGACGCGGCCCCCGTGCGTGGGCGCGTCGTGCTCCCGGTAGGCGCGCAGCTGCGCGAGCACCTCGTCGGCCGTGCGTGCGTCAGCGCCCATCGAGCGCCACCTCCGGTTCGTCGTGGCGCCGCAGCACCGAGATCGAGACGAGAGCGAGTCCCGCGGGCACGAGGGTGAACGCGAGCCCGATGGCGACGTCGGCGCTGCGCGGCTGGGCCGCCGGGTCGCCCGTGCTCGAGACGAACCCGCCGACGGCGAGCATGGCGAGCACCACCGCGGGTCCGAGCGCGAGCCCGGCCGTCTCGAGGGCCGTCCACACCCCGCTCATCGCGCCGCCCCGGGCCCGTCCGGCCTGCTCGATGACGTCCGGGAGCATCGCCAGCGGGAAGAGCTGCATGCCGGCATACGCGACACCGCCGGCCGCGAGGGCGAGGACCGAGAGCCAGACCCAGCCGGCCACGAGTGCCGGCACCTGCACGACGCACGCGGCGACGAAGAGCCAGGAGGCCGAGAGGTATGCCGTCCGCTTGCCTCGGGCTGCCGCGTGCCGCTTCCACAGCGGCATGACGACGAGGGCCGGGGCGACGACGGCGGCGAAGAGGACGCTGACCCACGACTGCGAGCCGAGCAGGTAGGTCGCGACGTACTGCGCCGCGGCGAGGACGATGCCGGTGGCGAGTGCCTGGAGGACGAAGACGAGGAGCAGGGAGCGGAAGCGAGGCAGGTCGCGCACGACGTCGAGGCCGGCGCGCAGGGTGGCGGTCTCGCCCGTTCCCCGGGCGACGCTCTCGTGGCCCCGGAGGCTGGAGACGGTGGCGAGCATGCCTGCGGTGAGGGCGGTTGCGGACACGACCGCCATGACCAGGTAGCCGGTCCGCCCGCCGCCGAGGACGTCACGGACGGCCGGGGCTCCGGCGCCGAAGGCGAGGATGGCGAGGGCGAGGACGCCGACCCGCCAGGCCATCATCCGGGTGCGCTCGGCGTAGTCGCCGGTGAGGTCGGCGGGCGCCGCGATGTAGGGCACCTGGAAGAGGCTGAACGACGTCGTCGCGAGGACGAACGCGACGACGACCCACAAGGCGGCGATGGCGGTGCCGACGCCCTCGGGCACGGCGAACATCGCGACGAAGCCGACCGGCAGGGTGACCGCGCCGAGGAGCATGAGGCGGTGGCGGGAGCCACGAGTCGCGACCTCATGGTCGCTGCGCGCCCCGATCACCGGGTCGATGACGACGTCCCACACCTTGGGGACGAGGACGACGACGGCCGCGAACGCCGCTGCCACGCCGAGGGTGTCGGTGAGGTAGTAGGCGAGGACGAGGCCCGGCAGCGTGCCGAACCCGCCCGTGCCGACGCTGCCGGCGGCGTAGCCCGCCGTCTGGGCGCGGGTGAGGCGGTCGCGGGGCATGCACCGCAGTATGTCCGGCGGTGGCCGGCGCGGCGGGAGATCAGCACCGGCCGGGTCCCGACTCCCCCGCGACGCGTCTCAGTGGCCGGCGTCGCTGCGGACGAGCCGCACGGCACCGAGCCCGGATGCCCCGATGGCCCAGGCGACCATCGTCAACCGAGCCGCCGACACCGTCATGTCGTCCCGCGGCCCCTCGCCGAAGATGAGGAAGAGCGCGCCGGACCCGGGCAGCCACGAGGACACCGTCGTCGCCCACTCGAAGGGCAGGTTGGCGACGAGCAGCGGCAGGACGAGGAGCAGCGCGATGGCGAGCACGAGGGAGGCCGCCGTGCTGCGGGTCGCGAGTCCGAGCCCGATGCCGAGCAGGGCACCGCACCCGAGGACGACGACCAGCTCGCCCGCCGAGCGCAGGCCGTCGTCGAGCGGCAGACCGACGCCCGCGAGCGTCCCCACGGTGATGCTCGCCAAGGCGAAGAGGACGATGCCGATGAACGTGACCGTGAGCGCGATGACGAGGCTGCGGGCAGCGAAGAGGATGCCGCGGCGCGGCGTCCACTGCAGCGTCGGGACGATGGCACCGGTGGCGTGGTCGGCGGTGCTCGTCATCACCGCGAGGGCGACCATCCCGAAGAGCGCGAACATCGCGGTGAAGCGCGCGCCATCCCATCCGGTCGCGTCGACGGGGACCGACTCCGGGTTGCTCGCGGCGTCGACTCCGGCGAGGACTGCGACCCCGACCATGAAGAGCCCGAGGCACCCGACGAGGACCCAGCTCGACCGGACGCTCCAGATCCGGCTCCACTCCGCTCGCCCCGCCCGGACGAGGACCGTCGCAGTGCTCATCGGACCGCTCCTTCCGCCAGCGCCGCCGGGACGTGGCCGTGGTGCTCGACGCTGCCCTCGGTGAGGGCGAGGTAGGCGTCCTCCAGGGACTGCTCCACCTCGGCGAGGTGGTGGAGCGGTATGCCGTTCGCGTGCGCGAGCTCTCCGACCGCACTCGCCGGGAGGCCGCGGACCTCGAGCTCGTCCCTGCCATGCGGAGTGACGGGCGCGTCCGGGGCGAGCAGGGCGGCGAGGTCGTCGGCCCGGGGTGAGCGGACCCGCACGCGCTGGCCGTCCAGTCCGGCGAGCAGTCCGTCCATCTCGGTGTCGGCGATGAGCCGGCCGCGCCCGATGACGACGACCCGGTCGGCGACGAGCTGCATCTCGCTCATGAGGTGGCTCGACACGAGGACGGTGCGTCCCTCGTCGGCGAACCCGCGCAGCAAGGCGCGGATCCACCGCACACCGTCGAGGTCGAGGCCGTTGACCGGCTCGTCGAAGAGCAGCACCGGCGGGTCGCCGAGCAGTGCCGCCGCGATGCCGAGCCGCTGGCGCATGCCGAGCGAGTAGCCCTTGACGCGCTTGCCGGCCGCCCCCTCGAGACCGACCTGCTCGAGCACCTGTTCGACCCGCGAACGAGCGATCCCGTTGCTGTGGGCGCCGATCCGCAGGTATGCGCGTCCGGTTCGACCCGGATGCATCGCGCCCGCGTCGAGCAGGGCGCCGACCTCGCGCAGCGGTGCCGGCGCGTCGGTGTAGCGCTTGCCGCGCACCCGTGCGCTGCCCGACGTCGGCCGGTCGAGGCCGAGCACCATGCGCATCGTCGTCGACTTGCCCGCGCCGTTCGGCCCGAGGAACCCCGTGACCTTGCCCGACTCCACCGCGAAGGTGAGGTCGTCGACGGCGCGCACCCCGGCATACACCTTCGTCAGTCCCTCGACCGTGATCATGACCCGCTCCCTCTGCTCGTCCGACCGCTCCGTCGGACGCTAGGGCCGACGGGGGCAGCGACGGGGGTGCGACCTGTGAAGGTTGTGTGCAGATCGGCGCCCGTCCCGTCGGGAACTGCCCGGACGGACGGGACACCGACCCCTGTCGGCAAGGACGCGAGGCGGCGCACCGTGGGGTCGTCCAGTCCTTCCGACGACCACGAGGAGACGCCGTGAGCGCCACCATCACCCCCGACCACACCTCCCGGCTCGACCTCGAGCCCGCCCGCACCACCACCCAGGCATCGACCGGCCGCGGCTGGGCGTTCACCGGCGTCGCCGCCGGCCTCGCCTCGATCGTCGGCATCGCCGCCTCGATGCAGATCGACGCGGTCTACTCCCCCGACGCCGACGGCGACCCGGACGCGATCGTCGCCCGGCTCGCCGAGCTCGTCCCGCAGATCCTCGTCTTCCACACGGCGACGATGGTCTCGGTCGCGCTGCTGCTCGTCTTCGCGGCGGGCCTGCGTCGACGTCTCGCCGACCAGCTGCCGAGCCGCAGCCTCCTGCCCGACGTCGCCGCCGGCGGACTCGGCCTCGTCGCGGTCGCCGGGCTCATGGGCTCCGGCCTCACGACCGAGTTCGTCTTCGGCGTCTCCGACCCGGGCAACGGGCTCGTCCCCGAGTCGGCGGTCTTCTTCAACCACTGGGTCGGCACGATCCCGTGGCTGTGGGTCGGCGCCGGCGCCACCGGTGTCGCCGTCGCGGTGAGCGCGCTGCGCCACGGGGCCGTCTCGCGCTGGCTCGGCTGGGTCGGGATCGTCCTCGGCGGGCTCACCCTGCTGCTCGGCATCTCGCCGCTGCAGTACATGGCGGGCATGACCGGTCCGGTGTGGCTCTTCGTCACCGCGCTGGGCCTTGCCCTCGGCGACCGCGCCACCCGCTCGCGGGTCTGAGAAAAGCCCGGGTTCGCATCGTGGACCGGCGCTATCGTGCCGACATCATGAGCCCTTCCGACACCCTCCCGAGGGTCGGCCAGCCCCGGGCGGCCGCGGTCATCGCCGCGTCCGCCTGGGGCACGGCCGTGCTCGCGGTGGCGCTCGTCGTCATGGCGCGCCCGGCGCTCGGCGAGGGGGTCTGGTTCTTCGTCGTCGACGTCGCGGTCGCCTGCGTCTACGGCACGGTGTCGGCACTCATCGTCTCCCGCCGACCCCACCCCGTCGGCTGGCTGCTCGCCCTCGCGGCGGTCGGCGGCGGGGTCGCGGCCCTCGGCTTCGGCTACCCCGCCCTGGCCGTGCAGCGCCCCGGCCTCCCGGGTGCCGACCTCGTCCAGTGGCTCCAGAGCACCGCGTGGGTCCCCGGCACGCTCGCCCTCTTCCTCGTCGTGCCGTGGCTCGTGCGCGACCACCCGCTCGGCCGGGCGAGGTGGGGGGTGGCCGCCGGCGGCGCCGTCATCGTCGCGTTCCTCGCCGCGCAGCTGCTCGACGCACGCGCACCGTTCACGATCCTGCTCGCCCTCGCCGTCGTCCTCGGGCTCGTCGCGGCCGGCGCGGTCGAGCAGCGGCACCGCCGCGGTCCCGTCGCCGAGCGCAACGGCCTCGGCTGGCTCGCCCTCGGCGCCGCCCTGCTCGCGGTCTCGTTCGTGCCTCTCCTGCTGCCGCCCGACGCCCTGCCCCTCCCCGTCTGGACGACGCCGGTCCTCCACCTGCTCTCGCAGGCCGTCTATCCGGCGGCGATCCTCGTGGCGGTCCTCCGCAGCCGCATGTGGGGGCTCCAGCTCGCCGTGAGCCGCACCGTCCTCGCCGGGCTCGTCACCGTGTCGCTCGTCGCGGTCTACGTCGTCGCCACCGTCGTCGCCACGAGCCTGCTGCCCGGCGACGGTGCCGGGCTGGTCGGGGCGGGAGTCGTCGCCGTCGCCGTCCAGCCCACCCGGTTCTGGCTCGAGCAGCGCGTCCACCGCCTCGTCTACGGCGTCGCCGCCTCCCCCGACCACGTCGTGCGTCGCCTCGGCAGCCACCTGCGCCTCGCCGAGACGACCGACGACCTCCTGCAGGGACTCGCCGCGGACATCGGCGCCGCGATGCGCCTCGAGTCCGTGACCGTGGCCCTTCCCGGTCGCGAACCGGTCGTCTGGGGTATGCCGGGGGCCCACCCCGTGCGCGTCCCGCTCGACCACCGCGGCGAACCCGTCGGCGAGCTCGCCGTCACCCTGCCCGGTGGCGAGAGCCTCGGGTCGCGCGGCGAGCAGATGCTCGGCGACCTCGCCACGGTCGTCGCGACCGCCGCCGCCGTCACCCGCGCGGCCGCCGACGTCGACGACGCCCGGGCGCGCCTGTCCCGGGCCCGGCTCGAGGAGCGCCGCGTCATCCGGCGCGAGATCCACGACGGGCTCGGCCCCTCGCTCGCAGGCCTGCGGCTCGGGCTCCAGGGCGCGCGCAACCTCATGTCGACCGACCCGGCCGCCGCCGCCGAGCTGCTCTCGACCCTCCAGGCCGAGCTCGACCAGCGCGTGACCGACGTCCGCACCCTCTCGCACCACCTGCTCCCGCCGGTGCTCGACGAGCTCGGCCTCGCCGCGGCGCTGGCCGAGCTGTCCGCGCGCCACGCGGAGGACGGCGTGGAGATCGCCCTCGACCTCGGTCACGACGACGCGCTCGACCCGCAGACCGCCGCGGCGGCCTATGCGATCGTCGCCGAAGCGGTCACCAACACGTTGCGGCACAGCGGCGCCCAGTCCGCGCGGGTCACGACGACCTCCGCTCCAGAGGGTCTGCGGATCCGCGTCGTCGACGACGGTCGGGGCTTCTCCACGGAGGCCAGGGCCGGCGTCGGAACCCGCTCGATGCGTGAGCGCGCGGAGGAGCTCGGTGGCAGCCTCTCGATCACCTCGCCGGAGACCGGCGGCACCCTCGTCGAGGCCCTCCTCCCGCAGGGCGTGGCGGTGACCCGTGGGTGACATCACCGTGGCCGTCGTCGACGACCACCCCGTCTTCCGCATGGGCATGGCCGGCCTCCTCGCCTCCCTCGACGGCATCACGGTCGTCGGTCAGGCGAGCGATGCGGCCGAGGCGCTCGCCCTGCCGCTCGCCGACGTCGACGTCGTCCTCATGGACCTCAACCTCGGCGCGGACTCGGGCATCGAGACGACCCGCGAGATCGTCCGCCGCGACCCGGACGCGCGCGTGCTCGTCGTGACGATGCGCGAGGACGACGACGCCGTCGCGTCCTGCATGCGAGTCGGTGCGCGCGGCTACCTCCTCAAGGGCGCGAGCCCCGACGAGGTCGAGCGGGCGGTGCGCGCCGTCGCCAACGGTGACGTCATCCTAGGCTCGGCCGTCGCCGCCCGCGCGGTCACGGCGCTCACCTCGGGGAGGGCCGTCGCCCGCGTCCCGTTCCCCGAGCTCACCGACCGCGAGCGCGAGGTGCTCGACCTCGTCGCCCGCGGCCACGACAACCTCACGATCTCGAGGCGCCTCGTCCTCTCGCCCAAGACCGTGCGCAACGTCGTCTCCAACGTCCTCACCAAGCTCGCCGTCCGCGACCGGGCGGCGGCGGTCGTCCGCGCCCGCGAGGAGGGCCTCGGCGTCGACTGACCGTGGGTCAGCGGGTTCGGGCGAGGTGCGCGACGACGTAGAGCACCCCGAACGGGTCGCTCACCTCGCAGCTCACCACCTCGAGCCTCGCTGCGTCTGCGGATGTGGTGGCCGGGGCAACCATGTCCGCAGACGCTGGAGCGTGGGTCGCTGCGGCCAGCACCTGGAGCGGCGCGCGACCGGCGACGAGCAGGTCGGCGCAGAGGTCGGCGTCGAGGTCGAGCAGCCCGTCGAGACCGCCGTCGGCCGCACCACGCAGCGCCGCGACGATGACGTCGTCGACCTCGTGCGACCGGGGGTCGAGGTGGCCGGGCGCCTTCTCGGTGCGGCGGGCCGACCCGTCGGCCACGACGAGCACCGTCGTCGGAGGCGTCGTCCTCGAGGCGTCCGCGACCTCGCGCCCGAGGGCGACGCATTCCTGCGTGGCGGCGTTCCAGGGCACGGCGACGTGCTCGACCTCGAACCCGAGGTGGGTCGACGCCAGCAGGTGGTCGGCGACACGCAGACCCAGGGCCGGCCGTGTGCTCCGCGGCTCCCGGTCGGTGGCGTGGACGACGACGACGTGGGCCGCCGTGGCCACCGCGTCCCTCACCGCCGTGACACACGCGTCGAGCAGTCCCGGCGCGGCGGGCTCCCGTCCCTGGTACTCCGGCAAGAGCAGCGGTGCTCCGGGCACGACGACGACGTCGGTGATCACGCGAGCCCCCGTGCCGTCCGCGCCGGCGGCAGATCGCCGGCGAGAACCGACACCATGTCGAGCACCTGCCGGGTCTCGACCACCTCGTGGACGCGGTAGATGTGAGCGCCGTGCCAGGCCGAGATCGCCGTCGCCGCAAGGGTTCCGGTCAACCGCTCCCCGACCGGCAGGTCGAGCGACTCACCGACGAAGTCCTTGTTGGACAGCGAGACGAGAAGCGGCCAGCCGAGCCCGACGAGCTCGTCGAGCCGACGGGTCACCTCGACCGAGTGCCACGTGTTCTTGCCGAAGTCGTGCGCCGGGTCGATGACGACTCGCTCGCGCGGGACACCCACGGCCACGGCGCGGTCGGCCTGGGCGACGAGCGACTCGACGACGGATGCGACGACGTCGTCGTACTCGATCCGGTGCGGCCGGGTGCGAGGCGTCACTCCGCCCGTGTGGGTGCAGACGACGGCGGCACCGAACTCGGCCGCCACCTCCACGAGGCCCGGGTCCGCGCCGCCCCACGCGTCGTTGAGGATGTCGGCACCAGCCTCGAGGACGGCCCGCCCCACCGACGCCCGCCACGTGTCGACACTGACGAGGAGGTCGGGGTGCTCGGCACGGACGGCTGCGACGAAGTCGACGACCCGCTCCTTCTCCTCCTCCTCACCGATCTCGACACCCGGGGCGGCCTTGATGCCGCCGATGTCGACGATGTCCGCACCCTGCGCGACGACCTCGCGGACGCGGTCGAACGCCGCGTCCTCGCGCCACGTCGCTCCCTTGTCGTAGAACGAGTCCGGCGTCCGGTTGACGATCGCCATGACGAGCCGCGACCGCGCGTCGAACTCGCGCCGTCCGAGCCGGAAGGTGAGGTCGCTCATCGTGACTCCGCGGGGGTCTCACGCTCTGCGTGGGCCGGCATACGGACGCTGTCGGCCGGAGGCCGCTCGCCCGTCGCCACGGCGGTGACGATGGGCTCGAACCCGCCCTGCCCTCGGGCGTACTGCGTCAGCCCCACCGTCTCCTCCGCCCTGACCGGCCCGGCGCCGGAGCGGCCGCGTCGCCGGTCCGCGGCCGCGAGCACCTGCACTGCCATGAGCCCGAGGGTGTCATGCCGGTGGTGGCGGTGGGTGCGCCGACCGAGGTCGACCTGCGCGATGGCGTCGATGCCGAACCGGTCGAAGGTGTCGACGAGCGCGGCGATCTCGACGCCGTAGCCGACCGGCACGGCATACGAGGCGAAGGCCGAGCGACGGATCGCCCACTCGCCCGACAGCGGCTGCACGACCCCTGCGAGGCCGGGGCGGTGCAGCGCCAGCCAGGGCCGCGCGACGAGCTCGGTGACCCGCCCGCCCGACTCCTCCTCGCGGCCGGTCGCGTCGATCATCGGCCGGTCGTAGACCGCCTTGACGAGCTGCACCGCGTCGTCGACGAGGAGCGGTGCGAGCAGCCCGGTGACGAAGTGCGTTCCCCAGTCGACGAGGTCGGCGTCGACGAAGACGAGGAGGTCGCCACGCGTGACGTGCTGCGCCTTCCACAGCGCCTCGCCCTTGCCGGGGACCGAGCCGAGGTCGGGTCGGATCCCCCTGGCGGAGAACACCTTCGCCCCGGCAGCACGAGCCGCGTCCGCCGTCCGGTCGCTGGAGTCGGAGTCGATGACGACCACCTCGTCGACGAGCCCGCCACCGTCGTCGCGCACGAAGTCGGCGCGGATCCTCTCGACGACCGCCGCGACGGTCGCCTCCTCGTCCCTGGCCGGGACGACGACCGAGACGGTGTGCTCACCCTTGCGCTCGAGGAGCGCCTCCGTCGTCCAGTCCGACGCCCGGTATGCCGGCCCGCGCGGAGCGTGGGACCCGCGCCCGTCCATCGCGCTCACGGCCCGAACGTCGCGCGCCGCTTCTCACGGAAGGCCGAGAGCCCCTCGACGAAGTCGGGCGTGCGCAGGAGTGCGTGCTGACCCTCGTTCTCGCGCGCCAGCGTCGCGTCGAGGTCGAGCGCGGCTGCGGTGATGGCCGCGGTGGTGCGTGCGGTGCCCGTCGGGGAGAGCGAGCCGAGGTGCGCGACGAGCGCGTCGGCGCGGGGGGCGAAGTCGTCCGCCGGCACGGACTCGGCGACGAGCCCCCACTCGGCGGCTGCGGCTCCGGTGAGCCGCTCGCCGGTGAGAGCCAGGCGCAGTGCGCGGGCCCGCCCGATGGACGCGACGACGAGCGCGGTGGCGCCGCCGTCGGGCATGAGCCCCAGGGCGCCGAAGGCGAGGACGAGGGTGGCCTCGTCGGCGACGAGGACGTAGTCGGCCGCGAGCGCCATCGCAAGCCCGGCACCGGCGGCGACGCCCGGCACGAGGGCGAGGACGGGCGTGCCTGCCTCGACGACCGCGCGGGTCACCGCGCCCACACCGTGGAGGGTGCCGTCGAGGTCGCCCTCGTCGAGGTGGACCGAGAGGTCGGCGCCGGCGCAGAAGGCGCGCCCCTGCCCGGAGAGCACGATGACGCGCACGGCCGGGTCGTCGTCGAGACGTCGCACCGCGTCCGCCGCGGCCTCGAGCATCGGCACGTCGACGGCGTTGAGGCGGTCGGGGGCGGCGAGCGTGACGCGGCCGACCGGGCCGTCCACCTCGACGAGGACGGAGTCCGCCGAACCGGAGTCGGTCGAACCCTTGCTCACGCCGAGGCCTTGGAGCCGGAGCCGGAGCCGCTGCCTGACCCGTCCTTGGCCGGCGGGCGGTAGAAGGCCGCGAGCATCGCGCCCGCCGCGGCCACCCCACCGACGGCGGCCAGCACGCCCCAGCCGAGGCCGGCGAGGTCGAGGCCGAGGGCGTTGTCGAGCGACCATCGGCCGGGCCCGAGCACAGCGAGCGCCACCGCGACGATGGCCACGAGCACGACGTACTCCCAGCCACCCTTGAAGATGAAGTAGCCCTTGCCGCGGTGGTCCGTGAGCGCGGCGACGGTCATGAGGCCAACGAACGCCATCGCGGCGAGCCCGTTGAGCAGGCCGAGCGTGACGAGGACCCCGGCGCCGATCTCGGTGAACGCGGCGAACCGTGCGTGCAGCCACCCCGGGCGCAGTCCGAGGGACTCGAACCAGCCGGCCGTCCCCGACAGCCCGCCCTGCACCTTGTTGAGCCCGTGCAGCACGAGCATCGGGCCGAGGGCGAGGCGGAGGACGAGGGAGGCGACGTCGAGCTCGGTGGAGCTCATCGCGGTGGCGGCGGCGGTCATGACGCGGACCCTACGGTGAGCTCGCGCAGACCCGGCACGACCTGCTCGGCGAAGGTGCGCAGGAAGCGCTCCTGGTCACCGCCGGGCCCGTGGAAGACGAGGTGGTCGAAGCCGAGGTCGGTGTACTCCCGGACCGCGGACACGACATCCTCCGGCGTCGACGCGACGATCCACCGCTTGGCCACCTGCTCGATGGGCAGCGCGTCGGCGGCCTTCTCCATCTCGGCCGGGCTCGTGATCGAGTGCTTCTGCTCGGCGGTGAGCGACAGCGGCGCCCAGAACCTCGTGTTCTCGAGCGCGCGCTCGGCGTCCGGGTCCCACGACAGCTTGATCTCGATCATCCGGTCGATGCTGCCGGTGTCCCGCCCGGACTTCTCCAGCCCCTCCGCGACGGCGGGCAGGAGCGAGTCGGCATAGAGCTCGCGGCCCTTGCCCGAGGTGCAGATGAAGCCGTCACCGGACCGGCCGGCATACCGGGCGACGGTCGGGCCGCCCGCGGCGACGTAGACGGGCACGGGCGTCTCCGGCCGGTCGAAGATCCGGGCGTCCTCGGTGCGGTAGTAGTCGCCCTCGAAGGTCACCGACTCCTGGGTCCAGAGCGCGCGCATGAGCCGCACCGACTCGCGCAGCCGGGCGAACCGCTCCTTGAACTCGGGCCACCCGCTCTCCGGCACCGAGCCGACGGCCACCTCGTTGAGCGCCTCGCCGGTGCCGACGCCGAGCATGACTCGCCCGGGTGCGAGGCAACCGAGCGTCGCGAAGGTCTGTGCGACGACGGCGGGGTTGTAGCGATAGGTCGGCGTCATCACCGACGTCCCGAGCAGCACCCGCTCGGTGCGGGCCGCGACCCACGACAGCCAGGCGATGGAGCTGGGCGCGTGCCCGCCCTCGAGCCGCCACGGCTGGAAGTGGTCCGAGATGGTCACCGAGTCGAGCCCGAGCTCCTCGGCGAGCACGGCGAACCCCGCGAGCTCGGCCGGGGCGAACTGCTCGGCCGAAGCCTTGTAGCCGATGCGCATGTCCGTCATCCTTCCCCATGCCGGTGCCATAGTGAGCACGTGGCCCCTGACCTGCACAGACGTCGTATGCCGTTCGCCCTCGTCATCGGAACGACCGCCCTTGCGATGCTGCTTCCCGGCTGCGCGGGCCGCGGCTCCGCCGAGAACGAGCCCGTGGCCGACACCGCGACCCGCTTCCTGGCCGCCGTGGCGTCGGCCCCCGAGGACGGCTGCGGCCTTCTCGCGCCCGCCACGCTGGAGGAGGTCGAGGCCGACGGTGAGCAGTGCCCGGACGTCCTGCCCGAAGCCGCCGGCGGCGAGCAGTCCGGCGAGCCGACGGTCGACGTCTACGGGCGCGACGCGATGGTGCGCTGGGGCGAGCAGGTGATCTTCCTGGCCCGGTTCGACGACGGCTGGCGGGTCACGGCGGCGGGGTGTGAGCCCACGGGGAAGGACCTGCCCTACGACTGCGAGATGGAGGGGCCGTGAACGGCATGAGGTGGTCCTTCGTCGGCTGGCTCCTCGTCATCGGGTTCGGCCTGGCGTGGTGCCTCACCATCGGGGCGATGGCCCGATGAGGCGGCTGCGCGACCACGGCCTCGCCCTCGTCTTCGGCGCTCTCTTCCTCCTGTCGCTCGCCGGACAGGCGCTGTGGGGTGTTGCCGAGCTCAACGGCGAGGCCCGCGACCGCGGCCTGCCGACGATCGGGCTCGGCGAGTACGTCACGTCCTCGACCTTCGCCGTCGACGTCGCCGAGAACTGGCAGTCCGAGTACCTCCAGTTCCTCCTCTTCATCGTCCTCACCGTCTGGTTCGTCCAGAAGGGCTCGCCCGAGTCCAAGCCCCTCGACAAGACGGGCCGCGAGAGCGACGAGGACCAGAAGGTGGGACGCCATGCGCAGCCCGACTCGCCACCGCTCGCGAAGGCCGAGGGCTGGCGCCGCTCGCTCTACTCGCACTCGCTCGGCCTGACGATGGGCCTCATCTTCCTGGGGTCGTGGTCCGCCCAGTTCGTCGCCGGCCGGGCCTCGCACAACGCGGACCTCATCCGCGACCTCAAGGAGCCCGTCGGCGGGGCCGCCTACCTCGCCGACCCCGACTTCTGGGGGCGCACCCTGCAGAACTGGCAGTCGGAGTTCCTCGCCGTGGCGAGCATGGTCGTCCTCTCGATCTACCTGCGCGAGCGCGGCTCGCCCGAGTCCAAGCCCGTCGGGGAGCCGCACGAGACGACCGGGGTCGAGGGCTGACGGACTGGCCCGTGCCGCCCATTGACCGCCACCACCGACCGGCGGACTCTGGGCGGAGGAGGTGTCCACCATGGCGTCCCACGCGATGAGGGCTCGCGGCAACGCGATCGGGGTGTGGATGCACCGGGCGTTCAAGGGGCACCTCGACGGCGGTGGCAGGGTGGGCGGCGTCCTCATGCTCACGACCCCCGGCCGCCGCACCGGACTTCCGCGGTCGACGATGGTCCGCTACCTCGACGACGGTGATGCCCGGCTGGTGTGGGGCACGGGCAGCGGGTCGCCCACCGAACCCGACTGGTTCCGCAACCTGCGGCACACCCCCGAGGCCACCATCGAGATCGGGACGACCGCCTCTCGGGTCCGGCCCGAGGTGCTCGAGGGAGACGAGCTCGCCCGGGTCTGGCGTGAGGTCGTCCTCGCCCAGCTCCCGACGGTCGCGAAGTACGAGCGCCGGTCCGGTCGCACCATCCCCGTCGCCCGGCTGCACCCCCTCGGACCGGCCGCGGACGCGGCGGCCGGCAGTGTGCGACGCGGCTAGCCTGAGGGTGTGCGTGAGACCCACGCCATGGCACCGCTGCACCATCGCGCAGCCCTCACTGACAAAGGAGTCACCACCGTGACCGCGTCGTCCGTCACCGTCCCCGGGACCGCCGAGGCCCCCGAGGCCACCGCCGCTCCGCGAGCCCCGCAGGCCTCCGCGCCGGAGCCCACGCCGCCCGCACCCGAGCCCCACGTCTCGTCCGTCCAGCACGACCCGACCGACACGTCCGGCCACGAGCAGGTCGTCCTCTGCTCGGACCCCGCGACCGGCCTGCGCGCGATCATCTCGATCCACGACACCTCTCTCGGCCCGGCCCTCGGCGGCACGCGGTTCTACCCCTACGCGACCCACGACGACGCGCTCGCCGACGTCCTGCGCCTCTCACGCGGCATGTCCTACAAGAACGCCGTCGCCGGCATCCCGCACGGGGGCGGCAAGGCCGTCATCATCGGCGACCCCACGGCCCACAAGACCCCCGAGCTGCTGCGCGCCTTCGGCCGGTTCGTCGAGAGCCTGGGCGGTCGCTACGTCACGGCCTGCGACGTCGGCACCTACGTGCAGGACATGGACGTCGTCGCCGAGACGACCCGCTGGGCCACCGGCCGCTCGCCCGAGAACGGCGGCGCCGGCGACTCCTCGGTCCTCACCGCGTTCGGTGTCTTCCAGGGCATGCGGGCCGCCGCCCAGCACCTCTGGGGCGAGCCCACCCTCAGGGGCCGCCGGGTCGGCATCGCAGGCGTCGGCAAGGTCGGCCGCATCCTGGCGGGCCACCTCCTCGAGGACGGCGCCGACGTCGTCGTCACGGACGTCAGCTCCTCGGCGGTCGACGCGCTGCTCGTCGCGCACCCCGGTGTCGAGGTCGTCGGTGACGTGGCGGCGCTCGTCCGGAGCGACATCGACGTCTACGCCCCGTGCGCCCTCGGCGGCGCGCTCGACGACGACACCGTCGACGTGCTCCGGGCCCGGGTCGTCTGTGGCGGCGCCAACAACCAGCTCGTCACCGAGGGCGAGGGCGGCACGGCCGACCGGCTCGTGGCCCGCGGCATCACCTACTGCCCGGACTTCCTCGTCAACGCCGGTGGCGTCATCCAGGTGAGCGACGAGCTCCGCGGCTTCGACTTCGAGCGGGCCAAGCGGGGCGCGACCGCGATCTTCGAGCACACCCTCGAGGTCCTCAGGACCGCCGACGAGCGCGGCGAGAGCCCGGCGGCAGCCGCCGACCACATCGCCGAGCGGCGGATGGCCGCCGGGTCCTCGACGATCTGGCTGCCGCAGGACTGACCTCCCGCACCCGGCCGCACCCCGGCCGACCTGCCCGTATGCCGTGTGCCCGCCTGCCGAGGCGAGCACACGGCATACGGCCTTCTCGGGGTCTTTCGCGCGCTCCGGGACGGGGCGACGCGGGACACGGCACGAGAACCGGACCCGTGCGCGGAAATCCCCCGGCCTGATGTAGCGTTGACCCCACGACACACACACGATTCCCGGGACCACAGCTTGCACGGGATGACCCCTTCGGGGCCGTCCCTTCGGGTATGCCGTCCCGGCAGACGCACGAGGGGGTCACGCCATGGGGCGCGGCCGGGCAAAAGCCAAGCAGACCAAGGTGGCACGCGAGCTGAAGTACTTCAGCCCCGACACCGACTTGAGCGCGCTTGAGCGAGAACTTCACGGGAGCTCATCCCCTGCACCGTCGACCCGGAGCACCGGGCACGACCGTGACGAGGACGACGACTATGACAAGTGGGCCTCCGGGCGTCGTTGACGCCTGAGGTCCACGCACGACACCTCGTGCGGCATGCACATCGTGCCGCCTGCGATCTGTCATGCTCGCGGGCATGACTGACGTGCGCAGCGCCGACGCCGCCAAGCGGCTCGGCGTCGAGACCACCGGCATCGAGATCATCGACGAGTCGGCCCGCACCGCGGCTCCTCGCGACCTCTTCTGGCCCTGGTTCGCCGCCAACGTGTCGGTGTTCGGCATCTCGTATGCCGCCTTCGTCCTCGGCTTCGGCATCTCCTTCTGGCAGGCCGTGGTCGTGACGGTCCTCGGGGTCGTCGTGTCCTTCGCCCTGTGCGGGATCATCGCCCTCGCCGGCAAGCGGGGCTCCGCGCCGACGATGGTGCTCTCCCGCGCCGCCTTCGGGGTCGAGGGGCAGAAGGTGCCCGGCGTCATCTCCTGGCTCGTGTCGATCGGCTGGGAGACCTTCCTCGCGATCCTCGCCGTCCTCGCCACGGCGACGATCTTCGAGCGACTCGGCTGGGGCGGCGGCACCGGGACCAAGGTCGTCGCCGCCGTCGTCGTCGCCGCGATGATCGTCCTCGCCGCCGTCGCGGGCTACCACGTCATCATGCGGATGCAGTCGGTCCTCACGTGGGTCACCGGCGCGATCACGCTGCTCTACGTCGCGATGACCGTCACGCACATCGACTGGTCGGCGGTCTCGTCCCTCCCCTCGGGCGGCATCGGCGCGGTCATCGGCGCGCTCGTCCTCGTCATGACCGGCTTCGGGCTCGGTTGGATCAACATCGCCGCCGACTGGTCGCGCTACCAGCGCCGTGACGCCAGCGGCGCCGCGATCGTCGGCTGGAACACCTTCGGAGGAGCCCTCGCCCCTGCCCTGCTCGTCTGCTACGGCCTCGCCCTCGCCGGGTCCGACCAGGCGGTCCTCGACGGCATCGGCGCCGACCCGATCGGCACGCTCGCGACGCTGCTGCCGACGTGGGTCCTCGTGCCCTTCCTCGTCGCCGCGATCCTCTCGCTCGTCTCCGGCGCGGTGCTCGGCATCTACTCGTCCGGGCTGACCCTGCTCTCGCTCGGCGTGCGCATCCCGCGCCCGATGGCGGCGCTCATCGACGGCGTCATCCTCACGCTGGGCACCTTCTACGTCGTCTTCGTCGCCGAGAGCTTCATCAACCCGTTCCAGTCGTTCCTCATCACGCTCGGCGTGCCGCTGGCCTCGTGGGCGGGGATCATGATCGCCGACATCGCGCTGCGCAAGCGTGACTACGACGACGACGCCCTCTTCGACTCCTCGGGCCGCTACGGCGCGTTCGACTGGGTCTCGATCGGCACGATGGCGGTGGCCTCCGTGCTCGGCTGGGGCCTCGTCGTCAACAACTTCGCCGACGACGCCTCGTGGAACAACTGGCAGGGCTTCCTCCTCGACCCGCTCGGCCTCGGCACCTTCGTCGAGGACCCGGCCGGCTCCTACTGGGAGGGCACCTTCGCCTACGCCAACCTCGGCGTCCTCCTCGCCCTCGTCCTCTCGTTCGTCGTCACCTACCTCGCGCGCGGGGCCAAGGTGCGCGCCCAGGAGTCGCGGGCATGAGCAGCGCCGCTCCGCCGGCTGGCCGCCTGCCCGTCGACGAGATCACCCCGCTCGACGAGGAGTGGCTCGTCGTCGTCGACCCCCAGGCCGTCTTCGCCGACCCGGTCTCGAGCCCGTGGGGCTCACCCATGTGGGCCGAGGTGGCGCCGCGGATCCGGCGTCTCGCGACGGCATACACGGGTCGAGTCGTCGTCACCCGCTTCGTCGCGGACCCGGACCTCGGCGGCTCGTGGGCCGACTACTACGACGACTGGCAGTTCGCGCTCGTCCCGGGCTCCGACCCCCTGTATGCCGTGGTGCCCGAGCTCACGGACCTCACCGACCACGTCGTCACCGAGCCGACCTTCGGCAAGTGGACGGCCGGGCTGCGCGCGGTCATCGGCGAGCAGCCGCGGTTCGCGCTCGCCGGGGTCGCCACCGACTGCTGCGTCATCTCGACGGCCCTGCCCGCGGCGGACGCCGGCGCGAGCGTGCGGGTCGTGGCGGATGCGTGCGCCGGGTCGAGCGTGGCGATGCACGAGCAGGCGCTCGGGGCGATGAGCATGTTCGCCCCGCAGGTCACGATCGTCTGACCACGCACGTCAGAGGACGCCGGTCGCGGCAAGGAGGGCCCCGCCCACGAGGACGCCGAGCACCCCGGCAGCCACGCCCGCAGCGCGGGCGCCCACCGAGTCGCCTCGCCCCAGCAGCGTCGCGGCGCCGAGGCCGACTCCCCACCCGGCGGCGAGCCCGGGCAGGGCCGTGACGACCAGCCCGCCGACGTCCGGTGACCCGAGGTCGCGCGACGCCACCTGCTCGATCGCGGAGCCGACGAGCCAGACGGCCACGAGGACGAGCACGAGGTGGGCCATGAGCGCGACCGTCCCCGCCGCGAGCACGCTGACCGCCCAGTGTCGAGCCACCCGCACGGGGTCACTGCCCAGAGGTTCGCCGGTCACCGGCGCGGGCACGTCGAGGGCCCGGTCGGGCGTGTCGGGTCGGTCACCCTCCGAGGATGCCGGTCGGGACGGTCGCGTGACCTGAGGTCGGCTGCTCAGGAGCGGGTCCGCTCAGGCGGGGTGGTCGCCGACGACCTGGACCGAGCCCCCGTCGACGCCCTTGGCGCCCCGCACGACCTCGACGCCGTCCTCGACCCGCGCGTCCTCGAGGGCGGTCACCTCGCCGATCGTCCACGCGGCGAGCCCGCGGTCGGCGAGAGTGCGCACGGCGAGGTCGACGCCGTCGGCGGGCAGCATCGCGACGAACCCGACGCCCATGTTGAGCGTGCGCTCCACGTCCGCCTGCGGCACGTTGCCGAGGCGCTGGACGGTCGTGAAGACCGGTGGTGGGGTCCACGTCGCGCGGTCGACCCGGGCGAAGACGTCGGAGGGCAGGACGCGTGCGAGGTTGGCGGCGAGCCCGCCACCGGTGACGTGCGAGAGCGCGTGGACGTCGACGCCGTCGGTGCGGATGAGGTCGAGCAGGTCGCGCGAGTAGACGCGGGTCGGCTCGAGCAGCTCCTCGCCGAGGGTGCGCCCGAGCTCGTCGACCTGGCGGTCGAGCTCCCACCCGGCGTGGGCGACGACGCGTCGGACGAGCGAGTAGCCGTTGGAGTGCAGGCCCGAGCTGGCGATGCCGAGGACGACGTCACCGGGGCGCACCCGCTGCGGCCCGAGGACGTCGGCGTACTCGACGACGCCGGTGGCCGCACCCGCGACGTCGTACTCGTCCGGGTCGAGCAGGCCCGGGTGCTCGGCCGTCTCGCCGCCGACGAGGGCGACACCGGCCTGCTCACACGCGCGGGCGATGCCGCCGACGATGGCCGCGATGCGCTCGGGCACGACCTTGCCGGTCGCGATGTAGTCGGTCATGAAGAGCGGCTCGGCGCCGCAGACGACGATGTCGTCGACGACCATGCCGACGAGGTCGAAGCCGATGGTGTCGTGCCGGTCGAGCGCCTGGGCGATGGCGACCTTGGTGCCGACGCCGTCCGTGCTCGTGGCCAGGACCGGGCGGTCCATCCGCGCGAGGGCGCTCGCGTCGAACATCCCGGCGAAGCCACCGAGACCGCCGAGGACCTCGGGCCGGGTCGCCCGGCGGACGTCGGCCTTCATGAGCTCGACGGCCTTGTCACCCGCCTCGACGTCCACTCCGGCCGCGGCATACGTGATCTGTTCGCCCTGGTCGCTCACGCCGGTCAGCCTAGGGTCAGGGTCGGCGGACGGCCTCGGCCGCCCCACCGGAGGCGGTCACGGACACGCGGTCGACGTCGAGCGTGCCCGCGTCGGTCGGGTCCACGCCGGCGGCGTCGACGGGGAACTCGAGCTCGAGCAGCCCCTTGCCGAGCCGGTCGGCCGACGGGAGCTCGACGGGGTAGACGCCGGTGAAGCACGCGGTGCAGAGGCGCTGTGGCTCCTGCTCGGTCGCGGCGATCATCCCCTCCTCGGAGATGTAGCCGAGGGAGTCGGCGCCGATCGAGTTGCAGACCTCCTCGACCCCGATGCCGGTGGCGATGAGCTCGGCGCGGGTCGCGAAGTCGATGCCGTAGAAGCAGGGCCAGCGCACCGGCGGCGACGAGATGCGCACGTGGACCTCGGCCGCACCGGCCTCGCGGAGCATCCGGACGAGCGCCCGCTGGGTGTTGCCGCGCACGATGGAGTCGTCGACGACGACGAGCCGCTTGCCCTTGATGACCTCCTTGAGCGGGTTGAGCTTGAGCCGGATGCCGAGCTGGCGGATCGTCTGCGAGGGCGCGATGAAGGTGCGGCCGACGTAGGCGTTCTTGACGAGCCCCTGGCCGTAGGGGATGCCCGACTCCTGCGCGTAGCCGATCGCTGCGGGCGTGCCCGACTCCGGCGTCGGCATGACGAGGTCGGCCTCTACCGGGTGCTCGCGGGCGAGGGCGCGCCCCATCTCGACGCGGGCCTCGTGGACGACGCGGCCGTTGATCGTCGTGTCGGGGCGGGCGAGGTAGACGTACTCGAAGACGCAGCCCTTGCGGTCGGTCTCGGCGAAGCGCTGCGAGCGCAGGCCGTCCTCGTCGATGGCGATGAGCTCGCCGGGCTCCACCTCGCGGATGAACGACGCGCCGACGATGTCGAGCGCCGCGGTCTCGGAGGCGACGACCCAGCCCCGCTCGAGGCGACCGAGGACGAGGGGACGGATCCCCTGGGGGTCGCGGGCGGCATACAGGGTGTGCTCGTTCATGAAGACGAAGCAGAAGGCGCCGCGCAGGCGCGGGAGGACGTCGAGGGCGGCGGTCTCGACCGTGCGGTCCGGGTCGGCTGTGAGGAGCGCGGTGACGAGGGCCGTGTCGGTGGTGTTGCCGCGGCCGAGCTCGCCGGGGTGGCGGCCGTCACCGCTCACCTCCTCGACGAGGTCGCGCAGCTCGGCGGAGTTGATGAGGTTGCCGTTGTGGGCGAGCGCGAGGGTGCCGCCGTCGTGACCACCGAGCGTCGGCTGGGCGTTCTCCCACGTGGAGCCGCCGGTCGTCGAGTAGCGGCAGTGCCCGATGGCGAGGTGCCCCTTGAGCGAGCCGAGCGAGCGCTCGTCGAAGACCTGCGAGACGAGGCCCATGTCCTTGTAGACGAGGAGGCGGCGGCCGTCGCTCGTGGCGATGCCGGCGGACTCCTGGCCGCGGTGCTGGAGGGCATAGAGCCCGTAGTAGGTCAGCTTGGCGACGTCCTCGCCGGGGGCCCAGACGCCGAAGACCCCGCAGGCGTCCTGGGGACCCTTCTCGCCGGGCATGAGGTCGTGGGTGAGTCGTCCGTCTCCGCGTGCCACACTCCAAGTGTCCCACGACTCCGCGGGACCCTGTCGGCGGCTGCACTCCCGACCCATCCGCCGCGGGCTCGGCACCGAATGGCTTGCCATGGACGCTTCCGTTCCGACGTCGCACCCGCGCTGGCCGTATGCCGTGAGCGGCCTGCTCGCCGCGGCCGCCGGTGCTGCCGCCGGTCACCTCGTGGCCGCGTTCGTCGCGCCCGAGGCGTCCCCCGTGCTCGCCGTCGGTTCGCAGGTCATCGACGCGACCCCCACGCCCGTCAAGGAGTGGGCGGTGCGCACGATGGGCACGGCCGACAAGCCGATCCTCATCGGCAGCGTCACCGTCGTCACGCTGCTGCTCGCCGCCGCCGCCGGCCTCGTGTCCCGCACGCGCCCGCTGGCCGGCCGGCTCGTCATCGTCGGGCTCGCGACCCTCGCTGCGGCCGCCGCGGTCCTGCGGCCCACCGCCGGACAGCTCGACGTCGTCCCCGGGCTCGTCACGGGCCTCGTCGGCGTCGGCGTGCTCACGGCCCTGCTCGGGCTCGTCACCCGTCGTGAGGCTTCGTCCGCGGCAGGCGCCGGCACCGCCGGTGCCACCGGGTCACCCCAGACGCACGAGAACCCCACCGACCACAACGCCCGCGCCAGCGGGGAGCCGGTGTCGACCGGCCGCCGGAGCTTCCTCCTCGGCGCGGGCGGCACCGCCGTGGGGGCCGCGGCCATCGGCGCGCTCGGGCAGAAGCTCACCGCCGACGCCATCGCCCCGTCGACGATGACGCTGCCGTCGCCCGCCCAGACGCTCGCCCCGCTGCCGGCCGGGATCGAGGGCAAGGTCAAGGGGATCGTGCCGTGGCGCACCCCGAACAAGGACTTCTACCGGATCGACACGGCCCTCGTCATCCCCCGCGTCGACGTCGACTCGTGGGAGCTCACGATCGACGGCGAGGTCGACTCGCCGTTCAGCATCGACTTCGCCGAGCTCGCCTCGATGGACCTCGTCGAGAAGGACATCACGATGTGCTGCGTGAGCAACGAGGTCGGCGGCGGCTACATCGGCGGCGCCCGCTGGCTCGGCGTCCCCGTTCGGCAGCTGCTCGAGCGAGCAGGCGTGCGCGGGTCGGCCGACCAGATCCTCAGCACCTCCGTCGACGGCATGACGATCTCCACGCCGGTCCAAGCGCTCACCGACGACCGTGACGCCCTGCTCGCCATCGGCATGAACGGCGAGCCACTCCCCCGCCGCCACGGTTACCCCGTGCGCCTCGTCACCCCGGGCCTCTACGGGTTCGTCGGCTCGACGAAGTGGGTCGAGCGCCTCACCGCCACGACCTATGCCGCGAAGAAGGCCTACTGGACCGAGCGCGAGTGGGCGACCGACGGGCGCATCCTCACCCAGTCGCGCATCGACACCCCACGCGGGCTCGCCAACCTCCGCCCCGGCCGCAACGTCATCGGCGGCGTCGCCTGGGCCCAGGGCCGTGGCATCGCCAAGGTCGAGGTCCGCATCGACGACGAGCCGTGGCGCGAGGCGACGCTCGGACCCGACGCCAACGTCGACTACTGGCGGCAGTGGTTCCTCGAGTGGGACGCCAGGGCGGGCCGGCACGAGCTCACCGTGCGCGCCACCGACCTCACCGGGGCCGTCCAGACCGAGCAGCGCGCCGAGCCGTTCCCCCGAGGCGCGACCGGCTGGCACTCGATCCCCGTCCTCGTCGACTGACAGCACCCTCGCCGGACCCTCCCCTCCCCTTGCGCTCCCTTGCGTCCGCAACCCTGGTGGCCAGGCCGTCATCTTGCCGGATGCAACAGGGCCCTATCCCTTGCGTCCGCAACCCTGGTGGCCAGGCCGTCACCCTGCCGGACGCAAGGGTGAGCGGCGCCGGGAGCCGGGCGGACGGCATACCGAAGAAAGTTCGAAAAAGGTTGGGCCAGAACCCATCCGGCTCGCCAGCAGCATCGAACCACGGGTGTCATCCACCCCCATGAAGGAGACGATCATGAAGCTCACGCACCGTCCCGCAGTCCTCGCCCTGGCCCTCGCACTTCCGCTCGGCCTCGCCGCCTGTGGCAGCTCGGACGACAGCGCCGACACCGCGGCCAGCTCGTCGACCACGGAGTCCATGAGCCCGTCCGCGAGCGCCTCCGAGTCCCCCTCGGGAGACATGATGGGCGAACCGTTCGGCGCCGCCTGCAGCCAGGTCCCCGCCAGCGGCGCCGGCTCGTTCGACGGCATGTCGACCGCTCCGGTCGCCACCGCCGCGAGCGCCAACCCGCTCCTGTCGACGCTCGTCTCCGCGGTCAAGGAGGCCGGCCTCGTCGACACCCTGAACGGCGCCCCCGAGCTCACCGTCTTCGCGCCGACGAACGACGCGTTCGCCAAGGTCCCGAAGGCGACGATGGACGCCGCCATGGCCGACCCGAAGGGCCTGCTCACCAAGGTGCTCACCAACCACGTCGTCGAGGGCAAGATCAGCCCCGACCAGCTGGCCGGTGACCACAAGACCCTCGGTGGCGGCACCATCACGGTCGCCGGCAGCGGCGAGGACTTCACCGTCGGTGAGGCCAAGGTGGCCTGCGGCAACGTCCAGACGGCCAACGCGACCGTCTACATCATCGACGGCGTCCTGCTCCCGGCTTCCTGACCGGCGAGCACCCACAGCAGGACGTAGGCGATCATGGTCCTCATGGCAGCGGTCGGCGGAGACGGAGACCCCTCGCCGACCGCGGCCGTGGGACCGGATCTCGCCGGCCTCCTCGGGCGGTCGGCCCGGGGTGACGAGGCGGCGTTCGCCGAGCTCTACGACGCGACCGCTGCCCGGGTTCACGGGCTCGTCGTCCGCGTCGTGCGCGACCGGGCGCAGAGCGAGGAGGTCACCCAGGAGGCCTTCCTCGACATCTGGCGCCACTGCACCCGCTTCGACTCCTCCAAGGGGTCGCCGCTCGCGTGGATGCTCACCATCGCCCACCGCAAGGCCGTCGACCGGGTCCGGTCCGCCGAGGCGAGCAAGGCCCGCGAGGTCACCTACGAGGTGACGACCGCCGAGCGTGAGCACGACTCGACGCTCGAGAAGGTCGAGGTCCGCCTCGACCAGGAGCGCGTCCGCCGCGCGCTCGCCTCGCTCACCGAGACCCAGCGGGGCGCAGTCGAGCTCGCCTACCTCGGCGGCCACACCCACACCGAGGTGGCAGCCCTCCTCGGCATCCCGCTCGGGACGGCCAAGACCCGGATCCGCGACGGACTCATCCGACTTCGAGACACTCTGGAGGTGACGGCATGAACCCTGACACGCACGCGCTCGCAGGCGCGTATGCCGTCAACGCCGTGACGGAGGAGGAGCGCCGCTCCTTCGAGCTGCACCTCGCCGAGTGCGCGGACTGCCGCGCCGAGGTCGCCGAGCTGCGCGCGGCGGCCGCCACCCTCGCGGCGGACGTCGAGCTGGCTCCGTCGCCGGCGCTGCGTGCGTCGGTCCTGTCCGCCGTGGCCCAGACCCGCCAGCTCTCCCCGCTCGAGGAGACCGAGGCCCCCGCTCCTCCCCGTGCCGCGACACCTGCCTCGGTGGGTTCGTCCCCGTCGTCGTCGCCGGATGCGGGCCCTGCTCGCGTGGACCCACCGCTGGACGGCTCGACGCGTGTCGACGAGCTCGCCGCGCGGCGTCGCACCCGCCTGCGTCCCTGGCTCGCGGCCGCCGTCGCGGCGGCCGTCCTCACCGTCGGTGGCCTCGTCTGGCAGCCGTGGAGGGACGACGAACCGCCGCAGCTCACCGCCACCGAGCAGGTGCTCCAGGCTGACGATGCCCAGCGCCTCGAGCTGCCGATGGGCGCCTCCGAGGTGACCCTCGTCCGCAGCCCGTCGCACAAGCAAGCGGTCTTCGTCGCCGACGCCATGCCGACCCCGCCGTCGGGCAAGGCCTACCAGCTGTGGTTCGACGTCCCCGGCCGGGGCATGGTGAGCGCCGGCATGATCCCCACGACAGGGACGGCCGTCACGGTGATGCTCAAGGGTGACGCGTCGACCGCCACCGGCGCCGGCATCACGCTCGAGCCCGAGTCGGGCTCGGAGCACCCCACGAGCGCCCCGGTGGCCCTCTTCTCGTTCGCCTGACCGCTCGGGGCGGAAGGGACAATGGGGCCATGCGATATGCACTCACCGGTGCCACCGGGTTCGTCGGCGGCGAGCTCGCCGGCCAGCTCGTCGAGGCCGGGCACGACGTCGTCGCCCTCGTCCGCACCCCCGGCCGAGCCACGGCCCTGAGCGCGCTGGGCGTCGAGCTCGTCGAGGGTGACCTCGACTCGGACGAGGCGCTCGACCGGCTGCTCGCCGGCGCCGACGGGCTCTTCCACGTGGCCGGTTGGTACAAGCTCGGCGAGCGTGACCGCTCCGCCGGCCGACGGGTCAACGTCGAGGGCACCCGCAACGTGCTCACCGCGGCCCGCCGGGCCGGCACGCCCAAGGTCGTCTACACGAGCACGCTCGCCGTCAACTCCGACACCGGCGGCGTGGTCCGTGACGAGACCCACCGGCACACCGGCGAGCACATCACCGAGTACGACCGCACGAAGGCGGAGGCGCACGACGCCGCCCACGAGTACGCCGCCCGCGGCGCGCCGGTCGTCACCGTCATGCCGGGCGGGATCTACGGCCCCGGTGACACCTCGCAGGTCGGCGAGCTCATGGCCAGGGTCGTCGCCGGGAGGCGTCCGCAGGTGCCCACCGGCGGCGGGACGCTCATGTGGACCCACGTCGCCGACGTCGCACGTGGCCACGTCCTGGGGATGGAGCGTGGGGTCGCCGGCGAGGACTACATGCTCGCGGGCGAGCCGGCCACCCTCTCCGAGCTGCTCGGCCGGGTCGCGGAGATCGCGGGCACCAGGCCGCCACGGCCCGTGCCCGCGTCGATGGTGCGGCTCCTGGAGCGGGCCTTGCGGCCCGTCGCCGGAGTCGTGCCGCTGCCCGCGAACTACCACCCGGAGTCCCTGCGCGCGGCGCTGGCGAGCTACACCGGCACGCGCGCCAAGGCAGAGCGCGAGCTGGGCTGGACGTGCCGACCGCTCTCGGAGGGCCTCACGCAGACGGTGGTCGCCCTCCGCGCCCGCTGAGCGCGAGGCTCAGACCGAGCAACGCCACGGCCGGTCCGACGACCGCCCACAGGGTGACGCCCGACATCACGCTGCCCCCGAGCACGCCCACACCCTGCAGGAACCAGACGAGACCGACGACGACCAGCACGAGGCCCAGGACCAGCCGCGTCCGCGTGCTCATCGGTTGCGGCGCTCGGAGATCGTCTCGACGAGCACGGACACGCCGGCCGCGAGCAGGCCGACGACGATGGCGCCGAGGATGCCGAGGTAGCCGACCGCCGTCGACGTGGAGTACTCACCGGCGGTGGTGCGCGCCGACGACTCGAGCCCGCGGTAGACCCCGAAGAAGGCACCCAGCGCGAACCCGAGGACGGCTCCGACGACGAGGACACGGAGGTGGTTGGGGCGGCGGATCTCGTTCACGCCCTCAACGCTACTTCGCGTGCGCCGCGGCGACGACACCGGAGGCGACGGCCTCGAGGGTCGCGAGCGAGCCGGCATACGGGGACTCGGCCCTGGGCCAGTGGGTGATGGTGTCGGTGAAGCCGAGCTCCGCGGCGCGGCCGGTCATCTCCTCGTAGAGGTCGACCGACTCGAGCGAGAACCGCGGCGACGCGTCGAGGAGGAGGTAGCGGTCGTGCGCGCTCGTGCCCTCCATGCCGTCGAACCGCTCGACGAGACCGGCGACGCCCTCCCACCACTGGTCGAGCGTCTCGGCGCCGCGCACCCCGGTCGTCACCCACCCCTGTCCGAACCGGGCGGCGAGCCGCAGCGAGCGCGGCCCGTTGGCGGCGACGACGAACGGCACCCGGTCGCGCACCGGCCCGGGCAGCGTGCGGGCGTCACGCAGGGCGTACCAGTCGCCGTCGTGGTCGACGTGGTCCTCGCGGAGCAGCCGGTCGAGCAGCGGGACGTACTCGTGGAAGCGGTCGACCCGCTCCTTGACCGTGTGCGACTCGCCGAGCACCTCGGAGTCGAGGTCGCCGCCGGTGCCGAGCCCGCAGAGCAGCCGCCCGCCGGACAGGTCGTCGAGGGCGAGGACGTCGCGAGCGAAGACGTAGGGGTGGCGGTAGTTCAGCGACGTGACGAACGTGCCGAGCCGGATCGACGACGTCACCCCGGCCGCCGCGGCCAGCGTCGGCACCGCCGGGAACCACGTGCTGTCCGGGAGCCCGCCCCACACGAGGTGGTCGTAGACCCACGCGTGCGCGAAGCCCATCTCCTCGACGGCGCGCCACCGCGGCCCGGCCTCGCGCCAGGGGGCGTCGGGAAGGATCGAGATCCCGTGTCGCACGTCAGGTCACCTTCTCGGAGTCGTCGAAGAGCGGGAGGTATGCCGTGAGGTCGGCTCGCGTGCCGCTCACCCGCAGGAGCCCCTCACCGGCCGCCGTGGCCGGGTCGAGCGTGCCGATGACGAGCGCGAGCCACGTCGCCGCGTCGGTCTCGATGACGTTGGGCGGGGTGCCCCGACGGTGCTGGAGACCCTCGATGCACTGGACGACCCCGAACGGCGGCACCCGCACCTCGACGCTGCGTCCGGGAGCACGGGCACCGAGCTCTTCGAGCGCGAACCTGACGGCCGTCGCCGTCGTCGTCCGGTCGACACCCCCGGGGTCCGCCACCCACGAGGCGAGGGCCTCCCGACCTGCGGCGACGGGCACACGGCGACGGGACGGCATACGCGCAATCGTAGGGCGGGGCGCCGACGCGACCGGACGCGCGGCCCGTTCACGCCGATGTCACAAATAGTTATGCAGAGGGGGAGACGCGGTCCACATTGTCGGGCAGCATGGACCGAGTTGCCGAACCCCTGCGGCGACGACGCGCGCGCACTCACCCGGAGTGGCGGAACCAGGAGTTGGCATGACGATCACCACCAAGCGCCGGGCGGGCGCGACCCTTCTTGCGGCGGCCTGCGCCGCGACCCTCGCCGCGACCCCGGCGAGCGCCGACCGTCCCGTGGACACCAAGGCGACGACGACGGTCCAGCTGCTGTCGTTCAACGACTACCACGGCCACCTCGAGGCCACCGACCCCAAGCTCACCCCGGTCGAGGACCCGAGCCAGACGCCCGTCGGCGGCGCCGAGTACCTCTCCTCGACGCTCAGCGCGCTGCGCCAGAAGTCCGGCTACGCCGGCAACCTCACGGTCGCGGCCGGAGACCTCATCGGCGGCTCGCCCTTCCTGTCGGGCATGTTCCACGACGAGCCCTCGGTCGAGTCCCTCAACGAGATGAAGCTCGACGTCAGCTCCGTCGGCAACCACGAGTTCGACGAGGGCACCGACGAGCTGCTCCGCATGCAGAACGGTGGCTGCCACCCCACGGACGGCTGCTACTTCCCCGAGTCGCCCTACGCCGGCGCCGACTTCCAGTGGCTCTCGGCCAACGTCGTCCGCAAGGACAGCGGCGACACCCTGCTGCCGGGCACGTCGATCAAGAAGATCAAGGGCGCCAGGGTCGGCTTCATCGGCATGACCCTCGAGGCCACGCCGACACTCGTGAGCCCGGCGGGCGTCTCCTCGGTCGACTTCCTCGACGAGGTCGAGACGGCGAACGCCCAGGCCGAGGTCCTCAAGAAGCAGGGCGTCGAGGCGATCGTCGTCCTCCTCCACGAGGGTGGCTACCAGACCGGCAACATCAACCAGTGCAACGGCATCTCGGCGCCGATCGCCCAGATCGCGGCCCAGATGAGCCCCGAGGTCGACCAGATCGTCACGGGCCACACCCACCAGGCCTACATCTGCTCCCTGCCCGACCCGGCCGGCAACCCGCGCCTCGTCACCAGCGCCCACGACTACGGACGCACCGTCACCGAGACCTCGCTCGTCATCGACCGTCGCACGGGCGACGTCGTCCGCGACAAGTCGACGGCCGTCAACCACCTCGTCGCCCAGACGGCTCCGAAGGACGGCGCCATCACGCAGATCATCGACAAGTGGAACACCCTCGCCGGCCCACTCAAGGCGCAGGTCGTCGGCACCCACACCGAGGACATCCTCGGCGACTCCACCGGCAACCGCGGCATCGAGACGCCGATGGCCGACGTCGTGGCGGACGCGATCCTCGCCGGCACCGACGGTGCGGACGAGGGCGGCGCACAGATCGCCTTCATGAACGTCGGAGGCGTCCGCGAGGACCTGCCGATGGCACCGAAGTACTCCGAGGCCCCGGGCCAGATCACCTACGCCGAGGCGTTCGACATCGCGCCGTTCAACAACCTGCTCGTGAGCATCGACCTCACCGGTGACCAGATCCGCCAGGTCCTCGAGCAGCAGTACCAGCCGGTGGCTGCCCGCGGCTCGCGTCCCATGCTCGCCCTGGGCGTGTCCAAGGGCTTCACCTACGACTGGGACGCGTCGCAGCCGCAGGGCTCACGGGTCGTCAACGGCTCGATGGCCCTCAACGGCACTCCGATCGAGGCGACGAAGACCTACCGGGTCGGGACGCTGAGCTTCCTCGCCGACGGTGGCGACCTCTTCACGGCCTTCACGAAGGGCACGAACCGCGCCGGTGGCCCCGAGGACCTGGCCAACCTCGTCGCGTACTTCCAGGCCAACCCCGGCCTCACCGCTCCCGCCAGCCGCGTCGGCGGTCTCTGAGCGGCATCGGCCCCACCACCCAGCACCCCTCGCGCCGTCTCGGCGCGGGGGGTGCTTGGCTGTGGGCGTGACCGACGCGCCCGTCTTCGAGCAGGACGGCGACGTCACGTGGATCAGCGTCGGCGGTCACGCCCAGTCAGCCGTCTGCCTCGACGACCCGACGCTGCTCGTCTTCGAGTACGTCCAGCAGCTCGCCCTCGCCGTCGACGCGGTCTTCGCGCGGCCCGCTCCGCTGCGCGTCACCCACGTCGGCGGCGCGGGGCTCACCCTGGCGCGGTGGGTCCAGGCGACGCGGCCCGGGTCGCCGCAGATCGTCCTCGAACCCGACGTCGCCCTCACCGAGGCTGTCCGGCGCGAGCTGCCGCTGCCACGCGGCCACCGCATCCGGGTCCGCCCGCAGCGTGGCGAGGACGGGGTCTCCGGCCTCGCCACCGCGAGCGCGGACCTCGTCGTCCTCGACGCGTATGCCGGCGGGCAGGTCCCCGCCTCGCTCACCACGGTCGAGTGGCTGGGCGAGGTCGGGCGGGTCCTCGCCCCCGGTGGCCTCTTCCTCGCGAACCTCGGTGACCGACCCGGGCTCCGGTATGCCGCACGGGTCGCCGCGGGCGCCCGGGAGGCGATGGGCCCGGGTGCGCGGACGGCATACGTGGGGTTGCAGGGGGTGCTCAAGGCGAAGGGGTTCGGCAACGTCGTCCTCGTCGCGTCACGCGACGAGCTGCCGGTGGACGACCTGCGGCGGGCGGCGGCGCGTCAGCCGCTGCCGACGGGGGTGGTCCCGACGAGCGAGGTGGTGGCGCGGAGCGCGGGGGCGCAGCCGTTCAGCGCCACGGCCGGCGACACCGCTCCGTCGCCCGCCCCGCCCGACTGAGCAGAAGCCGACCGCGGTGGCCGGTCAGCGAGGCGGGAGGAAGTCCTCCGGCGACCAGTCCCGGGAGTAGTCGACGGGGGCATCGACCCTCGGGTCGTCCCGGACCTCGCCGGCGCTGCGGGACCAGCCCACGGGACCGGTGCCGTCGGCATCCCCCGAGTCCTCGTCCTCGTCCTCGTCCTCGTCCTCGACCTCGTCGGCCGACTCGTCCGCGTCGTCGGGCACCGGTCCCGAGCCCAGCCACCACAGGGTCGCCACGGCCATCACGCCCAAGGCCGCGGTGAGGATCGAGACGTTGGCGAGGAGCAACGGGGTCACGGACTGCGGACCGAGGTAGCCGCTGGCTCGGCTGGCGCTGTCATCCGCCGTGAGGACGTAGAGGTGCGCGAGGAAGAGCACGACGACGGCGACGAGAACCACCACACCAGCGCCGAGGACCTCCCAGCGGAGCGATCCCGACCGCGCCGACGCCCCCTTCCGGTGGAACGCGGCGACCGCAGCGGCGAGCAGCACGGAGGCGAGCAGCGCCTGCATGGCCAGCGGTCGGTAGCCGGTCTCGAACACCATGAGCGTGATGCGAGTCGCGAGGTCCATGCCCAGGTCCGTGGGCGTGCCGTCCTCGCCGAAGGCCTGCCCCGTCTGCTGCCACATGATCCGGGCGACCAGGCCGAGCCCGATCGCCACCAGCACCGCGGCCGCTGCCAGCAGGCGGGCGGTCACCCCGCCAAGCCGCTCGGTCGACATGGCGCGCAGGTCCATGGGCCCCCTCCCCTCGGCGCGGACGCTCCGCACCTGGGCCACAGGTTAGGCGTCATCCGGCGGCTGGCGTCGTAGCCTCGCGCCATGGATGACGAGCTCGACGAGACGCAGTGGACCGATGCCGCCCGTGAGAGCTACGCCGCGAGCGCCGAGGCGCTCATCACCGAGATCCGGCGGCACGTCGAGCTCACCACCGGGCGCGAGGGTCGTCAGCGCGAGCTCGGCCCCTACTTCGAGTCCGCCGAGGAGGTCCACGAGGCGGCCGTCGCCTTCACGCACGCCGAACTCGACTGGTGCGGCTCGACCTCGATCAAGGTGCGCATCGACGAGGACGACTGGGATGACGACGAAGACGACGACGAGGAGGACGAGGAGGTGGGCGACGTCCTGTCCGTCGTGGGCCGTTGGGACTTCCGGGTGACCGACCCGGAGGCGTTCGTCGAAGCGGGGCGCCGGGCCTACGCCGAGGCGTGGCCGGACGACACCGCCGAGGACGCCGAGATCGCGGTGCCGGACGTCGGCGCCGCGGTGGCCGCACTCATGCACCCGCCGACCCTCGACCAGCTCGAAGGCGTGGAGGGGCTCGACATGGCGATGGTGTGGGCCGAGACCTACCTCCACGACGGGTCCGAGACCGACGAGGAGGACCCGTTCGCCATCGTCCACGAGTCACGGCGCAGGGGATGAGGTGGGCTCAGGCAGCGTCTGCCGTGCGTGCGCTCGCCTCGCGTGCCTCACGCTCAGCACGCGCGGCCTCGACCTTGGCCTGACGGCGCCGCTTGAGGCGCATCTGCGGGTCGTCGCCGGCGCCGAGCTGGGCCGGTCCGAAGACCTCCCACATGGCGTACTGGATGCGGTAGCCGATCCGGTAGCCCAGCGACAGGCCCTCGTTCTCGGGCTTGGCCATCGACTCCCACTTCCTTCGTGCACTTATGGTTAGTGCACTCAGCATAACCCACCCGACCACTAGGATTGCGACCGTGACGACGTCGAAGACCTCCACGGCCACCGCGGGCACCGACCTGCTCGCCCTCGACCGCCAGGTCTGCTACGCCCTCGCGGTCGCCTCGCGCAACGTCATCGCGCTCTACAAGCCGCTGCTCGAGCCGATGGGCCTGACCCACCCGCAGTACCTCGTCATGCTCGCGCTCTGGGAGGAGACCCCGCTCACCGTGAGCGAGCTCGGCCGCCGCGTGAGTCTCGAGCCGGGCACACTCTCGCCCCTGCTCAAGCGGCTCGAGGCCGGCGGGCTCATCACCCGAGAGCGTGACCCACGCGACGAGCGCGCCCTCGCCGTCTCGCTCACCCCCGCGGGTGCCCGGCTGAGGAGCCGTGCCGAGAAGGTCCCGCCGGCCATCCTCGACCGGCTCGGCATGGAGCTGTCCGAGCTCGAGGACCTGCGCGACGGACTCACCCGCCTCATCACCGCTGCCCGCGCCCAGTAGCTCGGGTCGCGAGCCGGGTTGGCGCTCGCGAGCCGCTTCGAGGCGGCTCGTGAGCGAGAGAGCGGCTCGGGAGACGGCCGCTCCTCCGCCGAGGGGTTCAGCCGACGAACGTGCGGGCGTTGCGGAACATGCGCAGCCACGGCGACTCGTCCTCGACCCGCCCGCTCGTCCACGACATCTGCGCGTTGCGCTGCACCCGCTCGGGGTGCGGCATCATCGCCGTGAACCGGCCGTCCGGCGTGGTCACTGCCGTGAGCCCCTCCGGTGAGCCGTTGGGGTTGTGCGGGTATGCCGTGGCGACCGACCCGTCGCCCGTCACATAGCGCGCCACCCGCTGCACCGCGGCCGCGTCGCCTCGGGCGGAGAAGTTCGCGAACCCCTCGCCGTGCGCGACGGCGATCGGCAGGTGCGAGCCCGCCATGCCGGACGTGAAGATCGACGGCGAGTCGAGCACCTCGACGAGCGAGAGCCGCGCCTCGTACTGCTCGGACCGGTTGCGGGTGAAGCGCGGCCAGGCCTCGGCGCCCGGGATGAGGTCGGCGAGCGCGGCGAACATCTGGCACCCGTTGCAGATGCCGAGGCCGAAGGTGTCGCCGCGGTGGAAGAAGTCGTGGAACTGCTCGGTGAGCGCGTCGTTGAAGAGCACCGAGCGCGCCCAGCCCTCGCCGGCGCCGAGGGTGTCGCCGTAGGAGAAGCCGCCGCACGCCACCAGCCCGACGACGTCGGAGAGCGATGCCCGCCCGGTCTGGAGGTCGGTCATGTGGACGTCGAGCGTCTCGAAGCCGGCCCGGTGGAAGGCGTATGCCGTCTCGACGTGCGAGTTCACGCCCTGCTCGCGAAGGATCGCGACACGCGGCCTGGCGCCGAGCGAGATGAACGGTGCAGCGACGTCGTCGGTCGGGTCGAAGGTCGTCGAGACCCGCAGGCCCGGGTCGTCGTCGGCACCGAACGCCGCGTGCTCCTCGTCGGCGCACTCGGGGTTGTCGCGCACCGCCGAGATCCGCCAGGACACCTCGTCCCAGGCCTGGGCGAGGTCGCGCAGCGGCTCGTCGACCTGGACCTGGCCGTCGACGTTGACCGTGACCCGGCGCTCCGGGTGCGTGCCGCCGACGACCGTGGCCAGCTCGCCGACGCCGGCCGCGATGAGGACCTCGCGGACCTCGCCCACCGAGGCTGCGGGCACACCGAGGACGGCGCCGAGCTCCTCGGTGAAGAGCGCCTCGACCGAGTCGACCGACACCTCGACCCCCATCCCGCTCGCGAACGCCATCTCGCACACGGTCGCCCACAGGCCGCCGTCGGAGCGGTCGTGGTAGGCCGACACCAGCCCGCGGGAGCGCAGCTCGCGCACGGCCCTGGCCAGTGCGACGAGCCGCGCCGGGTCGTCGAGGTCGGGCACCTCGCCGCCGAACGCGCCCGACACCTGGGCGAGCATCGACCCGCCGAGCCGGTTCGCGCCGGCGCCGAGGTCGATGAGCACGAGGGCCGAGTCCGCTGCGAGCTGGGGGGTGAGCGTCCCGCGCACGTCGGGCAGCGCGGCGAACGCCGACACGACGAGCGAGACCGGCGACGTGACCTGCTTCGCCTCCCCGGACGCCGGGTCCGTCCAGCGGGTGCGCATCGACATCGAGTCCTTGCCGACCGGCACCGAGATGCCGAGGGCGGGGCACAGCTCCATCGCGACGGCGTGCACGGTGTCGTAGAGCGCGGCGTCCTCACCGGTCTCGCCCGCGGCGGCCATCCAGTTGCACGAGAGCTTGACCGACGACAGCGACGCGATCGGCGCCGCGATGAGGTTCGTCAGCGCCTCGCCGACCGCCATCCGCCCGGAGGCGGGGGCGTCGACCGAGGCGAGCGGCATACGCTCCCCCGACGTCATGGCCTCACCCGCGAAGCCGGCGTGGTCCGCGAGGGTGACCGCGACGTCGGCGACCGGAACCTGCCACGGTCCGACCATCTGGTCGCGGTGGGTGAGCCCGCCGACCGTGCGGTCGCCGATCGTCACGAGGAAGCGCTTGCTCGCGACCGTCGGGTGACGCAGGACCGCGTATGCCGTCTCGCGCACGTCGATGTCGCCCAGGTCGAGCGCGTCGCCCGTCCACGACACGCGGCTCACGTCGCGGGTCATGCGCGGTGGCTTGCCGAGCAGGACCTCCATCGGCATGTCGATCGGGACGTCGTCGTCGGAGTCGCCGGCGACGAGCAGCTGGGCGTCGTCGGCCGCGACGCCGATGACCGACAGCGGGCAGCGCTCGCGCTCGGCGAAGGACTCGAGCAGCTCGAGCGACTCGGGCGCGATGGCGAGGACGTAGCGCTCCTGGCTCTCGTTGACCCAGATCTCCTTGGGCGCGAGGCCGGACTCCTCGAGCGGCACCGCCGAGAGGTCGAAACGGGCACCGAGACCGGCGTCGTCGACGAGCTCGGGGAAGGCGTTGGACAGCCCGCCCGCGCCGACGTCGTGGATCGCGAGGATCGGGTTGTCCGCGCCGAGCGACCAGCACGAGTTGATGACCTCCTGCGCGCGTCGCTCCATCTCGGGGTTGCCGCGCTGCACGGAGTTGAAGTCGAGCTCGGCGGCGTTGTCGCCGGAGGCCATCGACGAGGCGGCGCCACCGCCGATGCCGATGCGCATGCCCGGCCCGCCGATCTGGATGAGCAGGGTGCCGGCGGGAAAGCGCACCTTCTCGGTCTGGTCGGCGTTGATCGAGCCGAGGCCCCCGGCGCTCATGATCGGCTTGTGGTAGCCGCGGCGCACGCCGTCGACGGTCTGCTCGTAGACCCGGAAGAAGCCACCGATGCCGGGGCGTCCGAACTCGTTGTTGAAGGCCGCGGCCCCGATCGGGCCCTCGACCATGATGTCGAGCGGGCTGGCGATGTGGTCCGGCGCGCCGTAGGGGTCGGCCTCCCACGGCTCCGAGGTCCCCGGCAGGTGCAGGTTCGACACGACGAACCCGGTGAGCCCGGCCTTCGGCGCCGAGCCGCGCCCGGTCGCCCCCTCGTCACGGATCTCGCCACCCGCCCCCGTCGCGGCGCCGGGGAACGGCGAGATCGCGGTCGGGTGGTTGTGGGTCTCGACCTTCATGAGGACGTGGACGTCCTCCTCGCGCGCGACGTAGGGCGTCGGCCCGTCACCACGCTCGGGCAGCCAGCGCTCGACCCGCCGGCCCTGCATGACCGAGGCGTTGTCCTTGTAGGCGACGACGGTCCCCTCGCCGGCGACCGACTCGGTGTGCCGGATCATCCCGAAGAGACTGCGCGTCTGCGGCTCGCCGTCGACGACGAAGTCGGCGTTGAAGATCTTGTGCCGGCAGTGCTCCGAGTTGGCCTGCGCGAACATCATGAGCTCGACGTCGGTGGGGTTGCGGCGCAGCCCGGTGAACGCGTCGACGAGGTAGTCGATCTCGTCGTCCGACAACGCCAGCCCGTATGCCGTGTTCGCACCTTCCAGCGCCGCGCGACCGCCGCCGAGCACGTCGACGTGCTCCATCGGCTCGGCGTCCCGCTCCTCGAAGAGCGCAGCCGCTGCCTCGCGGGTCGGGAGGGCGGTCTCGGTCATCCGGTCGTGGAGGACGGCGGCGACGGCGGCCCAGGGTTCACCACCGGCCGGGTCGGCATGGTTGCCGAGCCCGACGCCCTCGACGGTGAACTCCGTGACGCGCTCGACCCGGCGGACGTCGATGCCGCAGTTGTGCGCGATGTCGGTCGCCTTGCTCGCCCACGGCGAGATCGTGCCGAGGCGGGGACCGACGACCACGGTCGTCCGCGGAGCCTCGGAGGGCGACGGGACGGCATACGGGTCGCCGTAGGTGAGGAGGCGCTCGACCGTGGCGCGCCCTGTGTCGTCGAGGGGCTGCTCGCTCGCGACCCAGTGGACGAACCGGGCGCTCACACCGGTGATGTCGGGGTCGACCGCCCGTAGGCGGGCGAGGAGGGCCGCGGCCCGGAAGGGTGAGAGAGCGGACCCCCCTTCGACGGTCGTCAGGGCGAGGTCGTGCGTACGATCGATCACGGGGGCGTCTCCAGGGAGGGGCGGCCGGGCCGTGGAACAGGCTAGCCGCAGCCCCGCAGGGCCGGGACACTCGGCTCAGCGGGTGAGGACCGCCCGCCAGCAGGGGTAGTCGGTGAGCGACCCGTCGGCGAGGACCTCGACCTCGCGCAGCCCGTGGCCGGCGAAGAGGGCGATGTCCTCGGCGGTGAGGAGCCATGGCGGGCCCGAGCCGTCGTCGTCGGGCGGCAGGACGCCCTGGACCGCCACGAGGGTGCCGCCGGGCGCGACGAGGTTCGCGATGGCTCCGACGGTCCGCTCGCGCAGCCCCCGTGGAAGGGCCTGGACGGTGTAGACGTCGACGACGAGGTCGAAGGCGCGGCGCCAGTCCTGTGGCAGGTCGAAGAGGTCGGCCGCGCGGTAGTCGACCGCCGTGTCCGGGTGGCGCTCACGGGCCGTGCGGATCGCGGTCGGCGAGAGGTCGAAGGCGGTCGTCTCGAACCCGAGGGCTGCGACGTGCTCGGCGTCGGCGCCGAGGCCACAGCCCACGACGACGGCCCTGCGACCCTCGCCGCGCACGTCCCGCTCGCGCGACCAGGCGGCGAGGAGCGGCTGCGGGTCGTCGTGGTCCCAGGCCATCGTCACCTCGCCGGACTCGCCGGCGGCGTAGAGCTCCTCGAACCAGCCCGTGGGGTCACCGCGCTCGATGCTCGCCTGCGCGAGGCGGTCCGCCTCCTGCTGCCACCTGCGCGGGCCGGCGCCTCGGGTGGCCATGGTCAGAACGTCCGGCCGGTGAGGCGCTCGTAGGCCTCGACGTACTTCGACCGGGTCCGCTCGACGACGTCGGCCGGCAGGGCGGGCGGTGCCTCGCCGGAGGTCCTGTCCCAGCCGCTCTCGGCCGACAGGAGCCACTCGCGCACGAACTCCTTGTCGAAGCTCGGCTGCGGGTGGCCCGGCTCCCACTGGTCCGCGGGCCAGAAGCGCGACGAGTCCGGGGTGAGCACCTCGTCGGCCAGGACGAGGGCGCCGCCGGCATCGACGCCGAACTCGACCTTGGTGTCGGCGATGAGGATGCCGCGCTCGCCGGCGATCTCGTTGCCGCGGGCGAGGATGCGGGTCGTGAGGTCGCGCAGCTCCTCGGCGCGCTCGGCGCCCACCTCGGCGACGACGGCCTCGAAGGACATCGGCTCGTCGTGCTCACCCATCGGCGCCTTCGTCGACGGAGTGAAGAGCGGCGCGTCGAACCGGTCGCCGTCGCGCAGGCCCTCGGGCAGCGCGAGCCCGCTGACCGTTCCGTCGGCGAGGTACTCCCGCAGGCCGCCGCCGGTGAGGTAGGCCCGGGCCACGCACTCCACCGGCACCATGTCGAGCCGCTGCACGAGCACCGCGCGACCGGCGACGACCTCGGGCACGTCGGTCGAGACGACGTGGTTCGGGACGAGGTCGGCGAGCTGGTCGAACCACCACAGCGACAGCTGGGTGAGCACGGCGCCCTTGTCGGGGATCGGCGGGTCGAGGATGAAGTCGAACGCCGAGATCCGGTCCGAGGCGACGAGGAGCAGCTGGTCGTCGCGCCCGTCCGGGACGTAGAGGTCGCGGACCTTGCCCGAGTAGAGGTGGGTGAAGCCGGGGATCTCGAGCGGGGCCTGCTCGTGGTTCTGCGCGCCGGGCGTCGTCATGGCGCCGATTCTCGCAGCCCCGCCCCCGCCGTCACTCGCCGGCGGCGCACCTCCCGGGCGGCGTCACTCCCGGGCGGCGGCGGGCCAACGCTGCGCACCCGGGCCGTCGGCGGCGTGGACGTCGTCGGCGTTGTAGATCGGGCAGCTCGTCATCGACAGGCAGCCGCAACCGATGCAGCCGGTGAGCCCGTCGCGGACCTCGACGAGGGCGTCGATGCGCGCGGTGAGGGCGGCGTGCCACACCTTCGACAGCCGGGCCCAGTCGCCCTTGGTCGGCGGGTGGTCGTCGGGCAGCGTCGCGAGCGCCTCACCGATCTCGCCCAGGCTGAGCCCGAACCGCTGACCGGCGCGCACGACTGCGATCCGGCGGAGCGTATGCCGTCCGTAACGGCGGTGGTTGCCGGCGTTGCGCACGCTTGAGATGAGCCCGCGCTCCTCGTAGAACCTGACCGTCGGGACCGAGACGCCGCTGCGCGCGGCGACCTCACCGATGGGCAGCAGGTCGTTCTTGTCCACGCCCGCAGCCTACGACTTGATCTCAGGCGCACTTGAGATATCAGGATGCCCGGCATGACCTCGACGGCCGCCGTGCCCACCCCCGCGCCCCCCGGCGAACCCGCTCCCCCGGAGCGCGCCGAGCGCCTCCTCAGCGCGCGCCACCTGCCGGTGGCCGTCGGCATCATCGCCCTCGTCACCCTCGGCGCCTTCGAGAACCGCGCGGTCATCAGCATCATGCCGACCGCCACTCGGGCCCTCGACGGGCTCGCGTGGTTCGGCGCGGCCAACGCGGCCTCCATGGTGACCTTCATGGTCGCCGTCGCCGTCGCCGGCCGCTGGGTCGACCGGGTGGGTTCGCGCACGGTCCTCCTTGCCGGGCTCGGGACGTTCGCGGCCGCCCAGGTCGTCACCGCGGCCGCCCCGTCGATGGCGGTGTTCCTCCTCGGGCGGGGGCTCTCCGGTGTCGCCGAGGGGCTCATCGACGTCTCGACCCTCGTCTTCGCCGCCCGGGCCCTGCCCGAGCACCTGCGCGCGAAGGTCTTCGCGACCTTCGCGGCCGCGTGGATCCTGCCGAGCCTGCTCGGGCCGGGTGCCGCCGGTGCTGCGGAGGCGCTTGTCGGCTGGCGGCTCGTCTTCCTGCTGCCGACGCTCCTCCTCGTCCCGGCGCTCGTCCTGCTCCTGCCGGCGCTGCGCCGCGACGACGTCCGGCAGGACGACGGCCTAGCCACCAGAGTTGCGGACGTCGGCGTGGGCCAGCCGTCGGCGCCGCTCGCTCCCGCTGTCGGCCTCGCGAGCGCCGTCGCGCTGCTCAGCGTCGGGGGACCGCTCGCCTTCGACGGCGCGGACCACCGCCTCGCCGGGCTCGTCGCCCTGGCCGTCGGCGGGGTCGCCCTGGTCGTCACGATCCGGTCCGCACTGCCGCCCGGAACGCTCAGGGTGGCACCCGGCATACCGGCCGTGGTCGCTCTGCGCACGCTCCTCGTCGTCGCGTTCGGTGGCATCGGCGGCTACCTGCCGCTCATGCTCGACGTCACACACGACGTCGGGCCGGCCCTCGCCGGCGTCAGCCTCAGCGTCACCGGCGTCTTCTGGGCGCTCGGCTCGGCGGTCCACAGCCTCGACGCCGTCCAGCGGCGGCTCGACGCCGCGGCGCGGGTCCGGCTCGGCCTCGCCCTCATCGCCCTCGGTGGCGTCGGCCCGCTCCTCATCGCGCTCGGCGTGCTCGAGCTCGTGCCGGGCCTCGTCGGGTGGGCACTCGCCGCGACCGGCATGGGGCTCTCCTCCCCCAGCCTGGCGACCGAGATCTTCACCCTCGCGGCGCCGCACGAGCAGGGGCAGGCGACCGCCGCGTCGCAGATCGGGGCGAGCCTCGGCAGCGCGCTCACGACGGCCGGCGGCGGCGCACTCATCGCGGCCCGCCACGACACCCTCGACGGGGGCGTCTTCGCGCTACTCATCGGTATCTCGATCGCGGCCGCCGCGACCGCCCTCACGCTCACTCACCGCCTGCGCGCGTAGGTCGTTCCCGTGGGCGGATGCCCCTGCCGCGAACCCCCGACGGGCTGGCACAGTACGACCCATGCTCTCGTCCCGTGACCTGTCCCTCGTGGCCATCTTCGCCGGCGTCATCGCCGCGCTCGGCCTCGTCCCGGCCGTCTCGCCCTTCGGTGGCGCCGTCCCCATCACCGCGCAGTCGATGGGCATCATGCTCGCCGGCGCCATCCTCGGCGCGCGCCGCGGCGCCCTGTCGGTGCTGCTCTTCCTCGCGCTGGTCGCCATCGGGCTGCCGCTGCTCTCCGGCGGGCGTGGAGGGCTCGGCGTCTTCGCCGGGCCGAGCGTCGGCTACCTCGTGGGCTTCCCCGTCGCGGCCTTCCTCGTCGGCCTGCTCACCGAGCGCGTCGGCCGCCCCTACCGGGTCCACCTCGGCGTCATGGCCAACATCCTCGGCGGCGTCCTCGCCCTCAACGTCCTCGGCATCATCGGCATGGCCGCAGTCCTCGGCGTCTCGCTCGTCAAGGCCACGACCCTCGCCGCCGTCTTCATGCCCGGCGACGTCGTCAAGGCCGTCCTCACCGCCGTCGTCGCCGCGGGCGTCCACGCCGCCTACCCCGGCCTCATCCCGGCGCGCCGCGAGCAGCCCGCCACCCCGGACCGCGTCTCCGCCTGACGCTCCACCGAGCCACCCTTCCGTGCCCGAGATCCGCGTCGCGTCCGTCAGCCACTCCTTCGGCGACGGCGCGACGCGGCGACCGGTCCTGCGCGAGGTCGACGTCACCCTCACCGAGCACCGCATCGGCGTCGTCGGGGCCAACGGCTCGGGCAAGTCGACGTTCGTCCGCCTCCTCAACGGCCTCGTCCATCCCGACTCCGGCACCGTCACGGTCGACGGACGCGACACCGTGCGCGACGGCCGCGAGGTCCGGCGGCGGGTGGGCTTCTGCTTCACCGACCCCGACGCCCAGATCGTCATGCCGACCGTCGCCGAGGACATCGCCTTCGGGCTGCGGCGGCGCGGCCTGACCAAGGACGAGGTGAGGGCGCGCACCGAGGCGGCGCTCACGGCATACGGGCTCGACGGCCACGCCGACCACCCGGCCCACCTGCTCTCGGGCGGCCAGAAGCAGCTCCTCGCGCTCGCCAGCGTCCTCGTCACCGAGCCCGACCTGCTCATCCTCGACGAGCCGACGACCCTGCTCGACCTGCGCAACGCCGAGATGGTCCGCCGCCTCGTCGACGGGCTCTCGCAGCAGGTCGTCCTCGTCACCCACCACCTCGACCTGCTCGACGGCTTCGACCGCGTGCTCGTCTTCGACGAGGGCCGCGTCGTCCACGACGGCACTCCCCCCGCGGCCGTCGCGGCCTACCGCTCGCTCGTCGCCCACTGATGCCCGTCGCCGCGGTCCCGCTCTACCTCCCCGGCAGCTCACCGGTCCACCGGCTCGGCGCCGGCCCCAAGCTGCTCGCGCTGCTCGCCACGGGTGTGGCGCTCACAGTCTGGCGCTCGCCGTGGCAGGTCGCCGTCGCGCTCGGCGCCGTCCTCCTCCTGTATGCCGTGGCCCGCCTGCCGTTGCGCGTGCTCGGCCGGCAGGTGCTCGCCCTCGCGTGGGTCGCCGTGCCGCTGCTCGCCTTCCAGTGGATGTTCGCCTCGTGGCGGACGGGGGTCGGTGTCGTCGGCTCGTTCGTCACGCTCGTCCTGCTCGCCGGGCTCGTCACGCTGACGACCCGGACGACGGCGATGGTCGACGCCGTCGTGCGGGTGTGCGGGTGGCTGCGGCGGCTCGGGGTCGACCCCGAACGGGTGGGACTCACGCTGGCGCTGGGCATCCGCTCGGTGCACGTCGTCCTCGGGCTGGCACAGGAGGTGCGCGAGGCGCAGCACGCGCGGGGGCTGCGGTCGAGCCCGCGAGCGTTCGCGGTGCCCCTCATCGTCCGGTCGCTGCGGCACGCCGACCGGCTCGGCGAGGCGCTCAGCGCGCGCGGCGTCGACGACTGAGGGCGGTCCCGCTGACGCAGGCGCAGCAGGCTCAGACGACGCAGAACTCGTTGCCCTCGGGGTCGGCCATGACGACGTGGTCGAGCCGGCCGTCGTCGCGATGGTCCTCCCGGAGCGTGCGGGCGCCGTGGGCCACGAGGTCGCCCTCCTTCTCGCGGATCCGGCGCTCGCGCACGTCCTGGTCGACGTGCCGGCCCCCGCTCACCTTGACGTCGAGGTGCACGCGGTTCTTCACCGTCTTGGCCTCCGGCACGCGCAGGAAGCTGATCGAGGGTCCCTCGCCCGTCGCGGGCCGGATCGTCGCCCCGTCGCCCCACTCGTCCTCGGGGACGTCGTGGTCGGTGAGGAAGCTCGGCCAGTCGTCCCAGCCCTCCGGCGGGGGCGCCTCGACCCAGCCGAGGGCACGGCACCAGAACGCAGCGACGACCTGGGCGTCCGCGCAGTCGAACGTGATGCCCAGCTCGGGAAGCGTCTCCATGGCGCCAACCTAGGACGGACCACCGACGCTCCGTAGGGTTGGCGCATGGACGTCCGGATCTTCACCGAACCGCAGCAGGGCGCGACCTACGACGACCTCCTCGCGGTCGCCCGCGCCGCCGAGGACGGCGGGTTCGACGCGTTCTTCCGGTCCGACCACTACCTCCACATGTCAGGCGACGGCGGCGCGGGGCCGACGGACGCCTGGACCACCCTCGCCGGGCTCGCGCGCGACACCTCTCGGATCCGCCTGGGCACGCTCGTCACGGCCGCGACCTTCCGCCTCCCCGGCCCGCTCGCCATCGCCGTCGCCGGTGTCGACCAGATGTCCGGGGGCCGGGTCGAGCTCGGCATCGGTGCGGGGTGGTTCAAGGGTGAGCACACGGCATACGGGATCGACTTCCCCGACGTGAAGGAGCGGTTCGACCGGCTCGAGGAGCAGCTCGCGGTCATCACCGGCCTGTGGTCGACGCCCGCGGGCCGGACGTACACACACGACGGGTCGCACTACCCGATGGTCGACGCGCCCGCGCTCGCCAAGCCGGTGCAGGAGGGCGGAGTCCCGATCATCGTCGGCGGCTCCGGCAAGCGGCGCACACCGGCGCTCGCGGCGCGCTACGCGTCGGAGTTCAACGCCGCGTTCCAGTCGCCCGAGGAGTCGCGGGTCCTCTTCGAGCGGGTGAGGGCGGCCTGTGATGACCGCCGGCGCGACCCCGCGACCCTCACCCTGTCGGCGGTCGGCGTGCTCTGCCTCGGCGACGACGAGGCGACGCTGGCCCGACGGGCGTCCGCGATCTCCCGCGAGGTGGCCGAGCTGCGCACGAACGGGTTCGCCGGCTCCACCGACGAGGTCGTCGACCGGCTCGGCCGCTACGCCGAGGCGGGCGCGACGAGGGTCTACCTGCAGGTCCTCGACCTCGCCGACCTCGACCACGTCGAGGAGGTCGCGGCCAAGGTCCTGCCGCAGCTCAGCTGACGCCGACCTCGCCGCGCGAGGCCTTGAGCGCGATGTCGCCGCGGTGGTGGCTGCCCTCGAGGCCGACGAGGTCGACGGCGGCGTAGGCCCGCTCCCGGGCCTGCGCGAGGTCGGCTCCCGTCGCGACGACCGACAGGACCCGCCCGCCCGCGGAGACCAGCGTCCCCTCACCGTCGAGCGCGGTCCCGGCGTGGAGGACGTATGCCGTGGGCACGCCCTTCACGTCGCCGAGACCGGTGATCGGGTCACCGGTGCGCGGGGTGCCCGGGTAGTTGTGCGAGGCGACGACGACGGTCACCGCCGCGTCGTCGGACCAGCGCAGGGTGTCGTACTCGTCGAGCCGCCCGGTCGCGGCGGCCTTGAGGAGCCCACCGAGCGGGGTGAGGAGGCGGGCGAGGACGACCTGGGTCTCGGGGTCGCCGAAGCGGGCGTTGAACTCGATGACGCGCGGCCCGCGGCCCGTCATCGCGAGGCCGATGAAGAGGACACCCACGAAGGGCGTGCCCCGGCGGCGCATCTCGTCGACCGTCGGCTGGGCCACGCGGGCGACGAGCTCGTCGGTGAGGCCCTCCGGCGCCCACAGCAGCGGGCTGTAGGCGCCCATCCCGCCGGTGTTGGGGCCCTCGTCGTCGTCGCCGACCCGCTTGAAGTCCTGGGCGGGGGTGAGGGGCACGACGGTCACGCCGTCGCTGAGGACGAAGAGCGACACCTCGGGCCCGTCGAGGTACTCCTCGACGACGACCTTGCCGCCCGGCTTGCCCAGGCAGGCCTCCGCGTGGGCGAGGGCCTCGTCGCGGTCGTCGGTGACGACGACCCCCTTGCCGGCCGCGAGGCCGTCGTCCTTGATGACGTAGGGGGCCCCGAAGGCGTCGATCGACTCGGTGACCTGGTCGACGCTCGTGCAGAGGTGGGCCATGCCCGTCGGCACCTCGGCCGCGGACATGACCTCCTTCGCGAAGGCCTTGCTCCCCTCGAGCCGAGCGGCCTCGGCGGACGGCCCGAACACGTCGAAACCGTTGTCCCGCAGGACATCCGCGACACCCGCGACCAGCGGAGCCTCGGGGCCGACGACGACGAGGTCCGGCGCATGGCGCTGCGCCAGCGCGAGCACGGCGGTCCCGTCGGTGACGTCGGCGAGGGGCTCGCAGAGCGCGATCCGGTCGATCCCCGGGTTGCCGGGGGCGACGACGACCGCGTCGACGGTCTGGTCGGCGACGAGGCTGCGGACGATGGCGTGCTCGCGGGCACCTGAGCCGAGGACGAGAACCTTCATGGACGGCAAGCCTAGGGCGGGGTCGCGCAGTCGACGGCGGCGGTCCGCGGACGGCATACGGGCGGGCGCGCCGCCGGCATACGCCGGTCGGGGCCGGCCCGGACGGGCGGACAAGGCCCGGACAGAGGTGTGGGCGCGACGCGCCCGGGGAGCAGGGGGGTACCCCCGGGTGCGCCGCGCCCGTTCGTGCGGCACTCACGGTTGGGGGGAACCGGCGCTCTGCACGAACGTCGACGAGGTCGACGGGGACCACCATGACACGTCGTTCACCCTTCATTCAAACCAAACCGCGGCGGATTCCTGACAATGTCGTGAAGCCGCCATAGTCTGGCTCGGTGAGCGACCCCACCGTCCGCCTCGCCATCGACGAGCTGACCACCCGCGTCTACCTCGTCCTGCTGCGCAACCCGTCCCCGAGACGCAGTGCGCTGCTGCGCGAAGGCCTCACCGAGGCGGAGGTCGCGGCGGCCCTGGCCAACCTCGAGTCGCGCGGCATGGTCAACGCCTCCCGCCCGGACCTCATCGAGGTCTACCCCCCGGACACGACGCTCCCTGCGTGGGCGGCCGACCTCGAGCGGCAGGCGCGCACGACCCGCTCGGCGGTCGAGGGGCTCACCCACATGTACAACGAAGCCCGCGCGGGGACCGGCGGGTCGACGTCGAGCCGCGACGTGTCCATCCTCGACACCGCCGAGGAGGTGGAAGCGGCCTACTTCCGGCTGGCACGCCGTGCCGAGAACCGCTGTGTGCGGCTCTTCGCCCGCAGCCGGCGGATGGACGAGCTCGTCATCTCGCACCCGGAGTCGATCGCCATCGCCCACAGCGGCGTCGCGAGCCCCGGCCTTCAGCGGCAGGTCGTCTTCGAGCAGTCGATCCTCGAGGTGAGGGGGGCGTTCGCTGCGCTCGAGGCGATGCGGGCCGACGGCATCGAGGTGCGTCTCACGCCGCACCTGGCGTTCTCCGTGCTCGCCGTCGACCGGACCTCCGCGCTCATCGACGTGTCGCACCTCGACTCCGGCGGCGGGTCGCTCCAGGTCCAGCAGCGCGAGCTGGCCAGTGCGCTCATGGACATGTGCCTCGGCCTCTTCGCCCTCGCGACGCCCCTTCCTCGCACGCCGCGGTCGCTGTCGGTCGCACGGCTCACCGAGCGCGACGGCCAGATCATGGCGCTGCTCGCCGCCGGGGCGAGCGACCTCACGATGGCGCGCCAGCTCGACATCTCGCAGCGGACCGTCGAGCGCCGCGTCCGGGCGATCATGGTCGAGCTCGGGGCGACGACCCGCTTCCAGGCGGGGGCGATCGCCGGGCGGCGGGGGCTCATCTGAGGGCGTCCGTGTCCGTTGTCCGTGGGGCGTCCTCGCCGGGGTCCGCGCGCGCGTAGACTCGTTCCTTCCGTGCGTCCCGCGCACCCCACACCCCCACGTCACTCTTCAGGGAGGGCCTCGACAGTGACGAGCACGCGCCCCGGTGCGCCCGACACCTCGGCGGACGTCGCCCGCGAGATCGCGTTCGAGCAGGCGCACGTCGACCGCGTCTACGCCGAGCTCGAGAAGGCCGGTGCCCGCGCCGCCGACGTCGAGGCCGACGGCCTCGCCCGCGGCCGCACGAGCCGCACCGGTGACGTCCGCGACGAGGAGCTCACCGGGCTCTTCGAGCGCGACGCCCTCGTGTATGCCGCCGCGAGGCGCCGTTCCGCGATCGAGAAGCAGTACGAGGGCCTCGTCTTCGGACGGCTCGACCTCGGCTCGGTCGACACTCCCGCCGCTGAGCGCGACGTCCGGCACATCGGCCGTCTCGGCGTGCGCGACGACGACTACGAGCCGCTCGTCATCGACTGGCGGGCCCCGGCCGCCTCGGCCTTCTACCGCGCGACCCCGGTCGACCCCATGGGCGTCCTGCGTCGCCGGGTCCTGCGCTGCAAGGGCGCGACCGTCATCGGGGTCGAGGACGACCTCATGGTGCCCGAGGCGCCCGACGACATCGTCGTCGTCGGTGACGGCGCCCTCATCGCCGCCCTCACCCGCAGTCGCGGCCGGCAGATGCGCGACATCGTGGCGACGATCCAGCGGCACCAGGACGAGGCCATCCGCGCCCCCTCCCGCGGCGTCACCGAGATCACCGGCGGTCCGGGCACGGGCAAGACGGTCGTCGCCCTGCACCGCGCGGCATACCTCCTCTACTCGGAGCGACGCCGCTTCGAGTCCGGCGGCATCCTCGTCGTCGGCCCCTCGGCGGCCTACACGGCATACATCGAGCGTGTTCTGCCCTCGCTCGGCGAGGACAGCGTCGCGCTGCGCGCGCTCGGCGACCTCGTCGACGGGGTGACGGCAACGCGGCTGGACAGCCCCGAGGTCGCCGCGGTCAAGGGCTCGCTGCGGATCCGACGAGTGCTGTCGCGCGCCGCCTCGCGCCCGCCGCAGGGTTCGCCGTCGCAGCTGCGCGTCTTCGTCAACGGCCACGCCGTGCGGCTCGACGAGCCTGTGCTGCACCGCATCCGACGCCAGGTGCTGCGCTCCGGCCAGCACAACCTCGCGACGAAGCACGCCCGCGAGGAGCTCGCGCAGGAGGCGTGGCGGTCGGTCCGCCAGGGTGACCGCGACGAGTTCTTCGACGCCTTCGACTCCTCGCGCGACATCGACGAGTTCGTCGCGGCGTGGTGGCGCCAGCTCGACCCGCGCGAGGTGCTGCTCACCCTCGCCGACACCGACCACGCCTACGCCCTCGCCCGCGGGGTCCTCGACCAGGAGGAGGCGGCCGCGCTCGCCCACTCCATGCGTGAGGCGCTCGAGCTCGGCACGTGGTCGGTCGCCGACGTCGCGCTCATCGACGACCTCTCGGCCCGGCTCGGGCAGGTGCAGGAGCCCGAGGCCGAGGAGCGCGGCTTCTATGACATCGAGGAGTTCGACGACCTCTCGTCCTACGGCGTGCTCGACGTGCGCGCCGGGGTCGACCGCCGCGTCGGCGAGACGTCTGCTCGCAGCGTCGTGACGCCCGCGGACGCCCGCGGGCGCCTGCTCCATGGCCGGATCGAGCGTCCGTCGGGGTCCGCTCACGTCCTCGTCGACGAGGCCCAGGACCTGTCGCCGATGCAGTGGCGCACGCTCGCCCGGCGCGGCCGCAACGCGTCGTGGACCGTCGTGGGCGATGCCGCGCAGGCGTCCTGGGGCGACCTCGAGGAGGCCCGGACCGCACGGGTCGAGGCCTACGGCACGCACGAGGTGCGGGGCTTCCACATGGACACGAACTACCGCAACGCCCGCGAGATCTTCGACTACGCCCGCGACGTCATCCTGCCGCTGGTGCCCGACGCCGACATCCCGGCAGCGGTGCGCGAGACCGGTGTCGACCCCGTGGACGTCACCGTCGACGGGTCGCCGGTGGAGGCCGTGGAGCGCGCCGTCGACGACCTGCTCGCCGAGGTCGAGGGCTCCATCGCGGTCATCGTGCCGGCGCGCTGGGCCGACCGGGTGGCCCACGTCGACGGCGTCGGCGACGGCCGGGTGCAGGTCATCGACCCGCTCTCGACCAAGGGCCTCGAGTGGGACGCGACCGTCGTGCTCGACCCCGACGCGATCGTCGAGGAGTCACCCGGCGGGGTGCGCGTGCTCTACGTCGTCCTCACCCGAGCCGCTCATCGCATGACGGTGCTCCGCCCGGCTGCTGCCGTCTGATCCCTCGACTTATTGCCCTTTCCAGCGCCTACGCGGGGCGCCCGGCCGCCCACGCAGGCGCTGGAAAGGGCAATAAGTCGGTCGTCGGACGGGTGGGGTCAGTCGAGGAGGGCGTGGCGCTCGATGATCTCGTGGCGGCCGGGGCCGACGCCGATCGCCGAGACGCGGGCGCCGATGAGCTCCTCGACGCGCAGCACGTAGGCCTGCGCGTTGGCCGGCAGCTCCTCGAAGGTGCGGCAGCCGGAGATGTCCTCCCACCAGCCGTCGAGCTCCTCGTAGATGGGCTTCGCGTGGTGGAAGTCGGTCTGCCCCACCGGCATCTCGTCGTGCCGGACGCCGTCGACGTCGTAGGCGACGCAGACCGGGACCTTCTCGAGGCCGGTGAGGACGTCGAGCTTGGTGATGACGAAGTCCGTGACGCCGTTGATGCGGGTCGCGTAGCGGCCGATGACGACGTCGAGCCAGCCGCAGCGGCGCGGGCGGCCGGTCGTCGTGCCGTACTCGGCGCCGGTCTTGCGCAGGAACTCACCGTTGGCGTCGTCGAGCTCGGTCGGGAACGGGCCCTCACCCACACGGGTCGTGTAGGCCTTGAGGATCGCGATGACCCGCGACACCCGGGTCGGCGGGATGCCCGAACCGGTGCACGCGCCACCCGCGGTCGCCGACGACGACGTCACGAACGGGTAGGTGCCGTGGTCGACGTCGAGCAGCGTCGCCTGGCCCGCCTCGAGGAGGACGTTCTTGCCCTCGTTGAGCGCCTGCTCGAGCACGAGTGCGGTGTCGGCGACCATGGGACGCAACCGGTCGGCATACGAGAGGAGCTCCTCGACGACGCGGTCGGCCTCGGCGGCGCGGGTGTTGTAGACCTTGACGAGCACCTGGTTCTTGAGCTCGAGCGCGGCCTCGACCTTCTGGCGCAGGATGCCCTCGTCGAAGAGGTCCTGGATGCGGATGCCGACGCGGTTCATCTTGTCGGCATAGGTCGGACCGATGCCGCGGCCCGTCGTGCCGATCTTGCGCTTGCCGAGGAAGCGCTCGGTGACCTTGTCGAGGGTGCGGTTGTAGGGCGCGATGACGTGCGCGTTCGCGCTGACGAGCAGCTTGCTCGTGTCGACGCCGCGCTCCTCGAGCCCGTCGAGCTCCTCGAAGAGCACCTCGAGGTCGACGACGACGCCGTTGCCGATGACCGGCGTGACGGTCGGCGTGAGGATCCCGGAGGGGAGGAGGTGGAGGGCGTACTTCTCGAGCGCGCCGTCCTTCTCGATGACGACCGTGTGGCCGGCGTTGTTGCCCCCGTTGAACTTGACGACGTAGTCGACGTCCTCGCCCATGAGGTCGGTGGCCTTGCCCTTGCCTTCGTCGCCCCACTGGGCTCCGACGAGCACGATTGCCGGCATCTGGTCAGTCCTCTCCTGCGCGGCCGTGCCGCGCGTGCGTGACATGCGCGAGGCCCGGCGCGTGGCGTTCGCGACGGGCCTCCGGTGTGCCCCAGCCTATCGGGTGTGCCGTCCGCCCACGGATGCCGCCGGGCGCGAGGCCGCGAGCGCGGCACCGAGCTGGAAGCGGGTGTCGACCCCGTGGATCGACATGAGCGCGGCGATCCGGCGGCGCACCGTCCGCAGCCCGACGCCCAGGAACCGGGCGATGGCCTCGTCCTTGAGACCCATCCCGAGGAGCTCGACGAGACGGGCGTCGCCGGCTGCCCCGGCGGCATACGGGACGGCGTGGGCGTGCTCCCACGCGAGGTCGAAGTAGGCCGCGAGGGTCGAGATGAGCAGCGGGTCGCGGATGAGGACGTAGCCGGACGAGACGTCGCCCCACCGTCGCAGCCCGACCGCGCCGACGTCGCCGAAGACGGCGTACTCGGAACCGACCACCGGCAGGAGCCGCTGCTCCTCACCGACCGTCGACCACGACCGGAGCCACTGCAGCCCCTGCGGGGTGTCGAGCGCGTGGGCGGGATAGATCGTGCGCTGGACGTTGCCGGCGGCGACCCACTGCTGGTTGTCGCGCATCGTCGCGTCGTCGAGGGCGGGGCCGGCGTCGACGACCATGACGAGGTTGCGCAGGACACCGCTCGACTCGTGGATGAGCCGCTGGACGACCGTCGGCGCCATCTCCTCGCTGATCGGCTCGACACCGGGTGTCGGGGTCGTCGTGGCGCCCTGGGTGAGCCGTCCGACGAGGTCTCGGATCTGGCCGAGGTCGCGCAGCCGTTCCTCGATCCGGGAGGCCTCGCGGTCGAAGTACTCCTCAAGGAGCCGGCCCGGTGAGGCGACGTTTCCTGAGGTCAGCGCCATGACGGGCTCCTCCAGCTCGACGAAATGGCAGGTTGATGCCATTGGCACCTAAGTGTCGCAGATTCGATGTGACATGGCGCATGATGGGCGCGCACGGCCCGACGTGGCAGGGGACACGCGGACGTGTTCGCGCTTCGGCGCGGTGCTCCCTGGCAGGGGCTGGAGAAGGGCTCGGACCTCAGGTCCGAGCCCTTCTCTTCGTCTCCGGTCCGACCCGGGCGCCCGCGGTCGTCGCGGGGACCCGGACGGGCTCAGAGGCCGAGCTCGCGGGCCCCCGTCGTCGAGGAGTCGCGCAGGAAGTCGGCGCAGCGCCGCTCCTCGTCGCTCTCGCCGATGAGCCCGGCCGCGCGCGACAGCACCGCGAGCGAGCGGAGGAAGCCGCGGTTGGGCTCGTGCTCCCACGGCACCGGCCCCTGGCCGCGCCAGCCGTTCTTGCGCAGCGAGTCCAGCGCCCGGTGGTAGCCCGTGCGCGCATAGGCGTAGCCCTCGACGGTCCGACCGTCGGCGAGGGCGTCCTCGGCGAGGGTCGCCCACGCGAGCGACGACGTCGGGTGGGCCGCGGCGACCTGGTCCGTGGCGACGCCCTCGTGGAGGAGCCGCGCGGCCGGGTCGACGGGGAGCCGGGTCTCGGGAATGCCGAGGAGGTTGTCGCTCATGTCGTCCTCAGGCCTGGTGCGTGCCGGCGGAGCGGAGGTTCTCGCAGGCCTCGACGACGCGGCGGGCCATGGCCGCCTCGGCCTCCTTGCCCCAGGCGCGCGGGTCGTACTGCTTCTTGTTGCCGACCTCGCCGTCGATCTTGAGGACGCCGTCGAAGTTGCGCAGCATCCACTCGGCGACCGGGCGGGTGAAGGCGTACTGGGTGTCGGTGTCGACGTTCATCTTGACGACGCCGAAGTCGACGGCCGCGGCGATCTCCTCGGCGGTCGAGCCCGAGCCACCGTGGAAGACGAGGTCGAACGGGCGGGCGTCGGGGCCGAGGCCGAGGGCGCCCGCAGCGGCCTCCTGGGCCGACTTGAGGATCTCGGGGCGCAGCTTGACGTTGCCCGGCTTGTAGACGCCGTGGACGTTGCCGAAGGTGAGCGCCGTGAGGTAGCGCCCCTTCTCACCGGCGCCGAGCGCGTTGACCGTGGCGACCGCATCCTCGGCGGTCGTGTAGAGCTGCTCGTTGATCTCGTTGGCGACTCCGTCCTCCTCGCCGCCGACGACGCCGACCTCGATCTCGAGGATGACGTTGGCGGCCTTGCACGCCGCGAGCAGCTCCTCCGCGATCTGGAGGTTCTCCTCGAGCGGCACGGCCGAGCCGTCCCACATGTGGCTCTGGAAGATGGGAAGACCGCCGGACTTCACGCGCTCGGTGCTCGCCGCGAGGAGCGGGCGCACGAAGCCGTCGAGCTTGTCCTTGGGGCAGTGGTCGGTGTGGAGCGCGATGTTGACGGGGTAGTTCTTCGCGACCTCCTCGGCGTAGGCCGCGAGCGCCTTGGCGCCGGTGACCATGTCCTTGATCGTCGAGCCCGAGGCGTACTCGCCGCCACCGGTCGAGACCTGGATGATGCCGTCGCTGCCCGCCTCGGCGAACCCGCGGATCGCCGCCGTCACGGTCTGGCTCGAGGTGATGTTGATGGCCGGGTAGGCGAACGAGCCGGTCTTGGCCCGGTCGAGCATGTCGGCGTAGATCTCGGGAGTTGCGATGGGCATGGAGTCTCCTCGTCAGTGGCGAAGCCGGATCGCTTCCGATCTTTCCACGCAGGGTGGTGGTGGCAACACCGTGCCCAGGGACCGGCCGGTAACCCCGGGATCAGCCCGCGAGCTCCTCGCGCCGCTGCTCCATGTGCCGTCGCTCGATCTCGTTGTCGCACAGCCCGATCGCCTCCGCGAGGCTGGTGCGGGCCGCCTCGACGTCACCCGCGCGGGCGAGCAGCTCGCCACGCACGGCAGGCAGCCGGTGGCCCGCCATCTCGACCCCGTCGAGCAGCGCGAGCCCGGCACGCGGTCCCTCGGCCTCCGCGACGGCGACGGCGCGGGCGACCCGGACGGCCGGTGACGGGGAGAGCCGCTCGAGCACGGCATACAGGCCGGCGATGCGGTCCCACCGGGTGTCGGCAGCGGTGGGGGCGCTCGCGTGCTCGGCCGCGACGAGCGCCTGGAGGCGGTAGCTGCGGGCGAGCGGTGACGCCGGCTCGGGCCGCGCCTCGAGCCGGGTGAGGAGCGCGAGCGCGTCGGCGACCTCGTCGTGGTGCCACAGCGCGCGGTCCTGGTCGGCGAGGAGGACGAGCGACCGGTCGGGGCCGACGCGGGCGTCGCGCCGGGAGTGCTGGAGCGTCGTGAGGACGACGAGGTAGGCGAGGGTGTCGCTCGGCCGAAGCCCCATCGTCACCCGCGCGAGCCGGATCGCCTCGCCGGCGAGCTCGGCGCGCACGAGGTCGGGCCCACTCCCGGGCGCGTAGCCGGCCGTGAACGCGAGGTATGCCGTGTGCGCGACGACGTCGAGCCGGTCACCGATCGCTTCGGTCCCGGGGATGGCGAAGGGGATGCCGGCAGCGACGACCTTCTTCTTGGCGCGGGTGATGCGCGCGGCCATCGTCGCCTCGGGCACGAGGAAGAGCCTGGCGATGTCGGCCGTCGAGATCCCCATGACGAGTCGCAGCGACAGCGCGCTCGCACCCTCGGGCGAGAGGGCGGGGTGGGCGCACATGAGGACGAGCCGGAGCAGGTCGTCGTCCACCACGGACCCGTCGTCGACCATGACTCCCTCCTTCGGTCGGCGTTCGGCCTCGATGGTGAGCAGCGGCTCCTTGCGGGCCGCCATCGCCTCGGCCCGGAGCCGGTCGAGGATGCGGCGCCGGGCGGCGGTCATGAGCCAGCCGGCGGGGTTGGTGGGTGTCGAGTCCTCGGTCCAGCCCGCCTGCGCGGTCGCAACCGCCTCCGCCAGCGCGTCCTCGACGAGGTCGAGCCGGCGGAACTGCGCGAGGAGCAGGGCCACGAGCCGGCCCCACTCCTCGCGCACGACGCGCTCGAGCGGCGTCACCCGAGCTGGTTCCCGGCCGCGTCGAGCTCGACGACGGCACGGATCTCCACGGCATACGCGCGTGGGAGGAGGGAGGCGGCGTCGATGGCGACGTCGAGGTCGGGCAGCTCGACGTCGTAGTAGCCGCCGATCATCTCGGTCGTCTCGGCGAACGGCCCGTCGGTGAGGACGCGGCGGTCGCCGCGGTGGCGGACGGTCGTCGCGGTGTCGGCGTCGGCGAGCGGGGCGCCCGAGATGCGGCGCCCGTGCTCGTCGACGAACCGGTGAAAGGCGTCGTGACCGTCGACGTAGGCCTGCCGCTCCTCGGGTCCGGCCGCCTCCCAGCCGCCCGGCTCGTAGGCAAGGAGGACGACGTAGCGCCTCACTCGCGGTCGTCCTCGGTCGCGACGCGGCGCACCTCGACCCCGCCCATGCCGGCCCGGTCGTGGTCGGGGCCCGCGACGAGGCCGACGAGCTGGAGCAGGTCCTCGAGGTCGTCGGTCTCGACCTCGTAGTAGCCGGTGAGCTGTTCGGCGGTCTCGGCGAAGGGGCCCTGGCTCACGAGGACGTTGCCGTCGGCGTCTGTCCGCACGAGGTGGGTCTCGCGCGAGTGGGTGAGCTCGGCGCCGCCGACGACGGTGTGGCCGTTCTCGCGCAGGCGCCGACCGAACTCGTCGTGGCGGGCGTAGACGGCGTCGCGGTGCTCCTGCGGCGCCTCCTCCCAAGCGCGTTCGTCGCCGGGCAGGAGGATGACGTAGCGGTGGGACATGTGGCGCCTCCTTCTAGCGGACCAGGGTGCGAAGCTCGAGGAGCTCGCCCCGGGCGGCGAACTCGGTGCAGATGCGGCGGAGGTCGGCCTCGTCGTCGGTCTCGACGAGGTAGAAGCCGACGACCTGCTCGGCGGACTCGGTGAAGGGCCCGTCGGTGACGAGCGCTCCCCCGGACCCGTCCGGTCGCATCGAGGTCGCCTCGGCCGAGGGAGCGAGCGGGCTCGTCATCAGCAGGGTGTGCCCGCCGGAGGCGAGGTCCTCGTGGAACTGCTCGTGCGAGCGCATCCCCTTCTCGTGCTCCTCGGGCGGCAGCTGTGCCCACTCCGCCTCGGGTGCGGGCAGCAGCAGCAGGTGGCGACTCATCGGGTCTCCTCTGGTCGGTCGGATGGGGCCGCGGGTGCGACCTCCACCCTCGTGACGAGCGAACCACACCCGGATCGACAACCGGGTCCTGTCGGGCTGGGTCGTCGTACTCACGCGCGGCACGGCACCGACCCGCCACGCTGTCCCCATGGACCTCTCCGCCGTGCGCGACCTGGCTCGCGCCACCCCTGCCGAGCGCAACCGCGTGGTCGACCTCCTGCGGGCCGGGGCGATCCTCGTCGTCGTCCTCGGGCACTGGCTCATGGCCGCCGTGCGGGTCCGCGACGGCGAGCTCGTCATGGGCCACCTCCTCGGGCTCGCACCATGGACGCACCCGCTCACGTGGGTCTTCCAGGTCATGCCGGTCTTCTTCGTCGTGGGCGGCTACGCGAACGCGCTCTCGTGGCGCTCGGCCCGCCGCCAGAACCTCCCGTATGCCGGGTGGCTCCGCGCACGGCTGCGTCGCCTCCTCGTGCCGGTCGTCCCGCTGCTCCTGCTGTGGCTCGCCGCGACCGGGGCGGCCTGGGAGGCCGGCGTCCCTGCGGACACCCTCCGCACGGCCTCGCAGGTCGCCCTCGTGCCGACGTGGTTCCTCGCGGCCTACGTCGTCGTGTGCGCGCTCGCGCCGGCGACCCTGTGGCTGTGGGAGCGGTTCGGGTGGGCGTCCGTCGCAGCCGGCGGGGTGATCGCCGGGCTCGTGGACCTCGTGTCGATCCGCGCCGACCTCCTGCTCGTCGGGTTCGCCAACTACGTGGTCGTGTGGGCCACCGTCTCCCAGCTCGGCTACGCGTGGCTCGACGGGCGGCTCGCCGGCACCGGTCGGCGGCTGCTCCTCGCCGCGGTCGGCGGGACCGCGACGCTCGCGCTCGTCGGCCTCGGCCCCTACCCCGTGTCGATGATCGGGCTCGACGGTGCGGCGGTGAACAACTCCTACCCGGCGCGCGTCACGATGCTCTCGCTCGGCCTGCTCCAGGCCGGCCTCGTTCTCGCGATGGAGCCGCTGCTCGGGCGGTGGATGCGCCGCCCGCGTGCCTGGACGGTGACGGTCCTCGTCAACACGCGCATCATGACGCTCTACCTGTGGCACCTCACCGCGATGGTGCTCGTCATCGGAGCCCTCCTGCTGCTCGGCGGGCCCGGTCTCGGCATCGAGCCGGTGAGCGCCGGCTGGTGGCTCACCCGGCCGCTGTGGTGGGCGCTTCTCGGCGTCGTCACGGCGGGGGCGGTCGCCGCGCTGGGCCGCTTCGAGACGCCACGCCCCGACGACTCCCCGCCGCCCCCGGTCTGGCTCCCGGTCCTCGTCACGGCGGTCGCCTGTGGCGGCCTCGGCCTCATGGCGGCGCAAGGAGTCGTGGACGACGACGGCGTGCACTGGTGGTGGCCGGTGCTCACGATCGCCGGCGTCGGGCTGCTGCTCCTCAGGCCGAGGGCTCGGTCAGGGGGTCGGCCAGAGGTCCGGGCAGTGGCCGGGCGTGGACGACCGTGAGGTCGGAGACCGCACGGGTGAGCACGACGTAGAGGCGGCGCAGACCGGTGCGCTCGTCGGGCTCGGCCTCGGCCACCTCGGTCGGCTCGAGGACGAGCACGTGATCGAACTCGAGACCCTTGGCGACCGTCGCGGGGACGACGTCCACCTGGTGGTCGACGTCGCCGTGGTCGGCGCCGAGGGTGCCGTGCTCGATGCCCGCCGCGGACAGTGCGGCAGAGACCTCGGCGACCCGGGCATCCGGCACGATCGCTCCGATGCTGCCCTCGAGCGCACGCAGCCGGTCGACCTGCGCGACCGCGGCATCGACGAGGTCCCCGTCGTCGGCGACCTCGACGAGGTCGAGCAGGCCGGGGTTGGCACGGACCGACTCGGGCGCGGCGAGCCCCGGGGCGGCGGTCGGCAGCAGCCGCGCCGCGAACTCGATGACGCTGGCGGGCACCCGGAACCCGCGCCGCAGCTCGGAGACGACCCCCTCCGGCTTGCCGAGGTGGGCCAGTGTCTCCGACCACGACGCCGTCGACCACGGGGTCGTGCCCTGCGCGATGTCGCCGAGCACCGTGGCCGCGCCGGTCGAGCACCGTCGACCGACGGCCCGCAGCTGCATCGGCGAGAGGTCCTGCGCCTCGTCGAGGACGACGTGGCCCAGGCTCGGCGTCCGGTTGAGCAGGTCGCCGAGCTCGTCGAGCAGCCACGTGTCCGCGAGGGTCCACTTCGCCGATCCCGCTGTGCGAGAGGGCTTCTCCCACAGCAGGAGGCTCTGCTCGTCGGCCGACAGGACCCCGTCGGCAGCCGCCGCGAGCGCCTCCGCGTCGGAGAGGAGCCGGTGCAGCAGCGCGCGGGGCTCGACCTTGGGCCAGATCGAGCCGGCATACGCCTTGACCGGCGCGCTGCGTGCGACGGCGTCCTGGACGCGGTCGTCGGGGTACTCCCCCAGCGCCTCCATCCGCACGAGGACGGCGTGGGCGAGGCGCTGTGGCAGGAGCTGGCGCGCCGCCTCGTAGCGCACGTCCCGCGCCGCGAGCCCGTCGACGAGCGGAGCGATGTCGGATGCCGGCACGCGCCAGCGGCGTGAGCCGCGCGGCACGACCATCGCCTCGGTCGGCGTCACGAGGTGCGACCACACCGCGCGGTGGAGCACCTGCGCCATGCGGGCATCACCCTTGAGCCGGGCCACCTCGGTGGGCTCGGTGGCCCTCACCGGCACCGACGCCGTGAGCGCCTCGATGCTCGTGTGCTTGACCTCGACCTCGCCGAGGGTCGGGAGCACCGCCCCGATGTGGTCGAGGAAGGCCTCGTTGGGGCCGACGACGAGGACGCCGCTGCGGCTCAGCCGCTCACGGAACGCATAGAGGAGCCACGCCGCTCGGTGGAGGCCGACCGCGGTCTTGCCGGTGCCGGGCGCTCCCTGGATGCAGACGGTCGTCGTCGCGTTGACCCGGACGAGGGCGTCCTGCTCGGGCTGGATCGTCGCGACGATGTCGCGCATGGGTCCGACGCGGGGCCGCTCGATCTCGGTCGCGAGGATCTGCGACGTCGCGTCCGGCTCGGTCGCGTCGAGCAGGTGCTCGTCCTCCATCGCGGTGATCCGGCCGTGGTCGTAGCCGAAGCGGCGGCGGAGCCGCACGCCGAGCGGGTCGGTGTGCGAGGCGCGGTAGAAGGTCGTCGACACCGGCGCGCGCCAGTCGATGACGAGCGGGTCGCCGAGGTCGTCGGTGACGTGCCGTCGGCCGATGTACCAGCGCTCGTCGGTGTCGAGGTCGACGCGCCCGAAAAAGAGCGCGGTCGTGGGGTCGTCCTCGAGCGAGCGGGCGCGACGCCACAGGGTCTCGGCGAGCCGCTCGGACGACACGGCGTCACCGCCCTGGACGTCGAGGGCGAGGGTCCGCTCGCGCATCCGGGCCAGCTCGGCGCGCGCGTTCGCGAGGTGGGCGCGCTCGTGGGTGAGCTCCTCATGAGTGGGCATGACGCTGTCGCCTCTCCTGAGCTCAGGGGTGTGTTGGGGGATGGGACAGCCTAGGTCACGGGCGCGCGAGGGTCACCCGGATATCGGTCCACCACGACAACCGGACGTCGCGCTGGCGCTCCTCGAGCATCGGCCGGACCTGCTCGTGCACCGCCTCGAGGGTGCCGAGCCGCTCGTGCGCCTCGAGCACGACGCGGAAGCCCTGCGACCAGACCCAGTCCCACCACGCGTGCGCGGCCGGGAGGGCGACGGTGATCCGGTGCTCCTCCGTCGCGACGCGGCCGAAGCCATGCTCCCGCAGCACCGACTCGAGTCGCTCGACCGACGCGAAGTCCCCCTCCCGGGCGACGGTGATCGGTGGCCGCTCGTGCTCGGGGAGCGACTCCAGGACCGTGCCGTAGACGTCGGCCCACGAGTCGTCCGCCGCTCCGAACCACGTGAACCCGAGCCGCCCCGACGGCGACAGTCCCGCGCGGTGGAGGTCCAGCGCCGAGCCGAGGTCCGGCAGGAAGAAGAGGACGAGTCCGGCCTGCACGACGTCCCACGGACCCGGCGGCGGCGCAGCGGCGTCCCCCACCTCTGCGGTGAGCCACGGGAGGTCGGCGGCCTCCGAGCGCAGCCCGGCCACCATCGTCGGAGCGATGTCCGTGGCCGTCACCGCACCGCTCGGCCCGACGGCTCGTGCGGCCAGCAGCGCGCTCGCTCCGCGCCCGCAGCCGACGTCGAGGACGCGCTCGCCGGTGCCGGGCCGGGTCGCCCCCACGAGCACTCGGGCGGCCGGTCCGAAGAACTCGACCCCGACCTGGTCGTAGGTCGGCGCCGCCCGCTCGAAGACGCCTCCGATGAGCGCTTTCTGCTCAGCGGCGGACACGTGGGCCATCCCGTCAGTGTGCCTCCGGCGTCGTGGCGTCGCCGACGCTTTGGTCGAAGACGTGGCGCCGCACCCACGCGTGCATCGCGATGGCCGCCGCAGCTCCCGCGTTGATCGAGCGCGTCGACCCGAACTGCTCGATGTGCAGCGTCGCCTCACACTCGTCGCGCATCGCCTCCGACAGCCCCGGCCCCTCCTGCCCGAAGACGAGCATGGCGCTGCGCGGCAGGTCGTAGGTCTCCAACGCGCGGCTTCCCGGCAGGTTGTCGATCCCGATGAGCCGTATGCCGTGTGCTCCCGCCCACGAGGCCAGCTCGCCCGGCGTGGCGTGGTGGTGCTCGTGCTGGTAGCGGTCGGTGACCATGGCGCCCCTGCGGTTCCACCGCCGACGGCCGACGATGTGGAACGCCGCGGCGCCCATGGCGTTGGCGGTCCTGACGACCGAGCCGATGTTGAAGTCGTGCTCCCAGTTCTCGATCGCGACGTGGAAGTCGTGCCGGCGCGTGGCGAGGTCGGCGACGATCGCCTCATGCCGCCAGTAGCGGTAGGCGTCGACGACGTTGCGCCGGTCGCCCTCACGCAGCAGGTCGGGGTCGAGCCGGTCGTCATCGGGCCACGGGCCCTCCCACGGACCGACCCCCACGGTGTCCTTCTCCTGGCTCGTGGCGCCGGGGCTGACGTCGTCGCGCATCACGTCGCTTCCCGGGTCGAGACGACCAGCACGCACACGCTGTCGGTCTCGGCGCGCAGGTCGTGGACCGCCTGCGGGATGGCGTGCGCCTGCCCCGACGTGAGGCGCCACGAGGACGGCCCCGAGCTGAGCACCACGTCGCCGGACAGGCAGAGGAGGGACGCCGGGCCGGGAGCCTCGTGGTCGGGCAGGCCACCGCCTGCCGGCAGGCCGAGCAGGATGACGTTCTGGCCCCGCTGGCGCACCACGGACCGCACCGCCCGCCCCTGCCCCAGTGCTCGCGCCGCCTCGAGGAGCCGATGGCCCTCGCCGACGAGGTCCACGACCGGAGCGTCGCCGTGGTTGCTGCTGTCGGTCATGGACACCACGATGTCAGGCATGGGAGAGCTGCTGGACGAGAGGGACACCTATGCGGACTACCTGCGCAGCCGGCGCGAGGCGTTCGTCTCCGCCTGCGAGGGGCTGACGCCCGAGCAGCTCGCGCTGCGGTCGGTGCCGCCGTCGACGATGTCGCTGCTCGGGATGGTCCGCCACCTCGCCGAGGTCGAGCGCGGCTGGTGGCGGCGGACGCTCGACGGGGGCAGGCCCGAGCGCCTGTGGGGTCCACCGCGTCAGGACGACGACTGGAACGGCGCCGTGGGCACGCAGGAGTGCGTCGACGAGGCGTGGGCCGCGTGGCGCGTCGAGTCCGAGTTCGGGGAGCGCTGGCTCGCCGAGCACGACGACATGGGTGCCGTCGTCGACGGCGGGCACCACGGCCGGCTCAACGTCCGCGACGTCGTCGTCCACCTCATCGAGGAGTACGCCCAGCACCTCGGCCACGCCGACCTGCTCCGTGAGTCGATCGACGGGCGCCGGAGCAGCTGACGCGCGGACCTAGTGGTTGCGCAGGGCGTCGATGAGCTCGTCCTTGGTCATCGACGAACGACCCTCGATGTCGAGCTCCTTGGCCCGCTCGCGCAGCTCCTCGACGGTGCGGTCCTCGTAGTCCTCGGCCGAACCGCCACGCTCGCCCATCTCCGAGCGTGAGGTCGCCGCCGCGGCGTTGGAGATACGGGCGGCCTTCTCCTTGCTCGCGCCGTCGTCGCGCAGCTTCTCGTAGAGCTCGGGGTCCTTGATGCTCGGTCCCGGGTCCTTCGACCCGCTCTTGCCCTGGGGCATGGCTCCTCCTCGAGAGTCGTCGGTGGCGTTCCTCCCACCCTGTGCCCGCGCGCGGCGATGTGCAAACCGGGGCCGCCGACCTACTGCACCTTCTCCCAGCCGCGCCTCTGGGCACGGGTGCCCGCTCCCCGGCCGGGTCGCTCGTCGCGGCTGCGGTAGACGACGTAGGGCCGCGTGAAGTACCCGATGGGCGCCGAGAAGACGTGGACGAGACGCGTGAACGGCCACATCGCGATGAGGACGAACGCGAGGAAGGCGTGCAGCTTGAAGCCGACCGGCGCCGACTCCATGAGGCTTGCGTCGGGCTGGAACCAGAAGATCTGGCGGAACCACGGCGAGACGCCGTCGCGGTAGTTGTACTCCCCGCCGATGGTGAAGAGGCTGCCCGCCACGGTGTTCCACATGCCGAGGACGATGACGGTGCCGAGCACGGCATACATGACCTTGTCGTTGACCGTCGTCGCGGAGAAGACCGGGCCGACGGTGCGGCGGCGGTAGACCAGGATCGCGAGCCCGACGACGGCCGCGATGCCCGCGGGGATGCCGCCGGCGAGCGCGATGACGTGGTAGGCCTCATGGCTCAGCCCGACCGCGTCGGTCCAGTCCTGGGGCAGGAGCAGGCCGAGGACGTGCCCCATGACGACGCCGAGCATCCCGAAGTGGAAGAGCGGGCTGCCGACCCGCAGGAGCCTGCTCTCGTAGAGCTGCGAGCTCCGCGTCGTCCAGCCGAACTTGTCGTAGCGGTAGCGCCAGACGTGCCCGACGACGAAGACCGCGAGGCAGATGTAGGGGAAGATCACCCAGAGGAACGTGCTCACCGCGGGCCTCCGATCGTCACGGGCATGGGTCCTGAGGGCGGGGCTCCGGAGTGCGAGGGTCCGGCGGGTGCGGCCTCGTCGAGGCTCGACGGGGTGGCATAGGGCGCGTCGAGCTCGGTGCTCAGACCGACGAGCTCGGTGGGCGGACCCTGGGCGATGAGCCGCTCGAGCGCCTCGTGGTCGTCGCCCTCGAGGACGGGCAGGGTCCGGCGGAGCGCGTCGACGACGTCGAGCCAGGGCGAGCCACGGTCGGCGAGGGCGACCCTGAGCAGCTCGATGCCGACCCGGTGGTCGTTGAGGATGCGCCACGCGACGTCGGCGTCGACGCCCGCGCCGAACTCGAGGACGACGCAGAGGTGGTCGGGCAGCTCGGCGTCCTCGTCGACGAGGACGCCGCCGGCCCGGCGGTAGTCCTGCTTGATCCGGACCAGCGCGGCGCCACGGTTGCGGGTGTCGCCGTGCAGGTAGTAGGTGAGGTGGAGGCAGCACCGGCGGGTCACGTCGAAGGTGTCGACGTAGTCGCGTTGGAGCGCCCCGAGATCCCCGGTCTCGACGTGGGCGAGGAAGCGGGACAACGGCATACGGACATCGTCGGGAAGTCCGGCGATGACGTCGGTGAGCATGGGCACCCGCTCGACGAGGGTCTCGTCGGGATGGTCGAGCAGGAGCGAGATCACCTGCCACGCCGTCGCCTGGTCGGCCGCCGAGAGGCGAGAGGAGGACCGGCGGTGCCGGCGCCACGGCATCACGAACGGACCTCCTCGTCGGGGGCGTCGTCCTGGGTCCGGTCGGCTCGACCCTGCGGGAAGAGCCCGTCGGGTGCGCCCTTGCCGTCCCAGTTGAGGAGGTTGACCCGGCCGGCCGAGCTGCCGCCCCCCACAAGGGTTTCGGACGTCTGGCGCTGCTGGAGCATGTGGAAGTTCTCGACCGCGACCGGGGTGACGTTGCCGCGCCCCGAGCCCTCACCGAACGGCCCCGAGATGTCGAGCAGCTCGTCGTCGTAGGAGGTCACCGGGCAGTCGGTCGCAAGCTCCTCGAGCCCGTGCGCCTCCTCGGCGTGCGCCGTCGGGATGACGTAGCGCTCGTCGTACTTCGCGATGGCGAGCAGCCGGAACATGTCGTACATCTGCTCCTCGCTCATGCCGACGGCCTCGGGGATGTGCGCCTGCGGGTCGCGGCCGAGGTTGATGTCGCGCATGTAGGACCGCATCGCCGCGAGCTTGCGCAGGACCGCGTCGACCGGCTGCGTGTCACCGGCGGTGAAGAGGTTGGCGAGGTACTCGACCGGGATGCGCAGGGTGTCGATGGCCGCGAAGAGGTTGCCCTCATCCTCGGCGTCGTGGCCGGTGTCCTTGAGCGCGTCGACGACCGGCGACAGCGGCGGGATGTACCAGACCATCGGCATTGTGCGGTACTCCGGGTGGAGCGGCAGCGCGACCTTGTAGGTGTTGATGAGGGCGTTGACCGGCGAGCGCTGCGCCGCCTCGATCCAGTCGCCCGGTATGCCGGCCCGCTCGGCCTCGCGCTGGACCTCCGGGTCGAAGGGGTCGAGGAAGACCGAGCGCTGCGCCTCGTAGAGGTCGTGGTTGTCCTCGACCGCCGCTGCCTCGAGGACGCGGTCGGCGTCGTAGAGCATGAGGCCGATGTAACGGAGCCGCCCGACGCACGTCTCGGCGCACACCGTGGGGATGCCGACCTCGACGCGGGGGTAGCAGAAGGTGCACTTCTCGGCCTTGCCGGTCTTGTGGTTGAAGTAGACCTTCTTGTAGGGGCAACCGGTGACGCACATGCGCCAGCCGCGGCACTTGTCCTGGTCGACGAGGACGATGCCGTCCTCCTCGCGCTTGTAGATCGCGCCGCTGGGGCACGACGCCGCGCAGGAGGGGTTGAGGCAGTGCTCGCAGATGCGGGGCAGGTAGAACATGAAGGTGTCGTCGAAGGCGAGCTTCACCTTGTCCTCGATGCCCTTGATCATCGGGTCCTTGGCCGCATGCTTGCCGCTGCCGCCGAGGTCGTCGTCCCAGTTCGCCGACCACTCGATGTTGACCGGTTTGCCCGAGATGAGCGAGTGCGGCCGGGCGACGGGGAACGTCTTGCCCGCCGGTGCGGTGAGCAGGGTCTCGTAGTCGTAGGTCCACGGCTCGTAGTAGTCGCTCATCGCCGGCATCTTGGGGTTGCTGAAGATGTTGAGCAGCTTGGTGAGCCGTCCGCCGGCACGGAGGGTGAGCCGCCCGCCCTTGGTGAGGGTCCAGCCGCCCTTCCACTTCTCCTGGTCCTGGTAGCCGCGCGGGTAGCCGAGGCCGGGTCGGGTCTCGACGTTGTTGAACCAGACGTACTCCATGCCCGAGCGGTTGGTCCACGCCTGCTTGCACGTCACCGAGCAGGTGTGGCACCCGATGCACTTGTCGAGGTTCATGACCATCGCCATCTGCGCCATGACCTTCATGATCAGTACTCCACCTTCGCGGTCCGCTTGCGGATGGTCGTGACCTCGTCGCGGTTGTTGCCGATCGGGCCGATGTAGTTGAAGAAGTAGGACAGCTGCGCGTAGCCGCCGACGATGTGGTTGGGCTTGAGCAGGATCCGGGTGAGGCTGTTGTGGATGCCGCCGCGCTTGCGGTCGCGCTCGGTGAGCGGGACGTCGATGAGCCGGTCCTGCGCGTGGTGCATGTAGACCGTCCCCTCGGGCATCCGGTGGCTGACGATGGCCCGCGCGGCGACGACGCCGTTGCGGTTGACCATCTCGATCCAGTCGTTGTCCTCGATGCCGACCTTGGCGGCGTCGACGTCGGACATCCACACCGACTGTCCGCCGCGCGAGAGGGCGAGCATGAAGAGGTTGTCCTGGTACTCCGAGTGGATCGACCACTTGTTGTGCGGCGTGAGGTAGCGGACCGACACGGCGACCGCGCGTCCCTCCTCCTCGCTGAGGTCACCGATGGGCGCCTCCCCGAAGAGCCGTGTCATGTCGAGTGGCGGCCGATAGACCGGCAGTGCCTCCCCCATCCCGAGGAACCAGTCGTGGTCGACGTAGAACTGCTGGCGGCCGGTGAGGGTGTGGAAGGGCTTGTGCCGCTCGATGTTGATCGTGAACGGGCTGTAGCGCCGCCCGCCCGACTCGGACCCCGACCACTCCGGGCTCGTGATCACCGGGACCGGCGCGACCTGGGTGTCCGCGAAGGTGATCTGCTTGCCCTCGTGCTCAGCCGCGAGGTCGGCGAGCTGCGTGCCGGTCCGCTTCTCGAGGAAGCGGAAGCCCTGGGTGGCGAGGTGGCCGTTCGAGACCCCTGCGAGGTGGAGCATCGCGTCGGCCATCTGGATGTCGGTCTCGACCCTGGGCTGTCCGTCACCGGCTCCACCACGCCGTATGCCGTTGCGCCGGCGGAGGATCTCGATCTCCCGTTTGACGTCGTAGGCGACGCCCTTGGTGAGCATCCCGACCTTCTCCATGAGCGGGCCGATGCTCGTCATCTTGTCGTAGATCGCGGTGTAGTCGCGCTCGGCGACGGCGATGACCGGCATCGTCCTCCCGGGGACCGGTTCGCACTCGCCCGCGCGCCAGTCCCTGACCTCGCCGTGGACGGTGGCCATCGCCTCGGGGGTGTCGTGCCACAGCGGCTTGGCGATGACGTCCTTGCGGGTGCCGAGGTGGTCGACCGCCAGCTCGCTGAACTTCTTCGCGATCGCCTTCCACGCCTCCCAGTCCGACTTCGTCTGCCACGGCGGGCTGATGGCGGGGTTGAACGAGTGGACGAACGGGTGCATGTCGGTCGTCGAGAGATCATGCTTCTCGTACCAGGTGGCGGCGGGCAGGACGACGTCGGAGAGGATCGTCGAGCTCGTCATCCGGAAGTCGAGCGTGAGCAGCAGGTCGAGCTTGCCCTCGAGCGCGGTCTCGGGCCACTCGATGCCCTGCGGCCGGTGCTCGGGGCCCGCCTCGGTCGCCGTCGCGGCGCTGTCGGTGCCGAGCAGGTGGCGCAGGAAGTACTCGTTGCCCTTGGCCGAGCTGCCGAGGAGGTTCGAGCGCCAGAGCGAGAGCACCCGCGGGTGGTTGCTGCCGGACTCGGGGTCGTCGACGGCGAACCCGAGGCGTCCCTCCTTGAGCTCCTGCGCGACGTAGGCCGGTGCCTCCATGCCCGCGGCCGCCGCGTCGTCGGCGAGGTCGAGCGAGCTCCGGTCGAAGGTCGGGTAGCTCGGCGTCCAACCGAGCCGCACCGACTGCGACAGCAGGTCCATGACGCTCTTGCCGGCGAACACCCCTGTGCCCGAGTCGAGGTCGTCGGCCGAGAACGTGTCGTAGCGGTACTGCGACGTGTGGACGTACCAGTACGCGGTCTGGTTCATGTGGCGCGGCGGACGCTGCCAGTCGAGCGCGAAGGCCATGTGCTGGAAGCCCATGATCGGCCGGATCTTCTCCTGGCCGACGTAGTGCGCCCACCCGCCGCCGTTGCGTCCCTGGCAGCCGGTGATCGTCGTGAGCAGGAGGATCGCGCGGTAGATCTGGTCGCTGTGGAACCAGTGGTTCGTCCCGGCTCCGAGCAGGATCATCCCGCGGCCCTGGGTGTCGACGGCGTTCTGGCCCCACTCACGCGCGAGCCGCTCGACCTGTGCCGCCGGCACGCCCGTGTGCTGCTCCTGCCACGCCGGGGTGGCAGGGACCGACGGGTCGTCGTAGCCGGTCGGCCACGTGCCCGGGAGTCCGTCGCGGGCCACGCCGTACTGCGCGAGGAGGAGGTCGAGCACGGTCGTGACGAGCCGGTCGCCGATGCGCCGGACGGGCACACCGCGGGCCTCGTGAGTGACCTTGCCGTCCGCCGCGTCGAAGCGCGGCAGCTCGACCTCGACGGCCTCGTCGGTCGTGCCGTGCAGGGTGAGCAGCGGGTCGGTGTCACCGAGCTCGAGGTTCCACTTCCCGACGCCCTCCTCGCCGAACCGGTCGCCGATCGACCCGTTGAGGACGGCCAGCTCTCCGGTCCGCGCGTCGATGACGGCCGGCTTCCACATGGCGTTCTCGGAGTCGGACTTCGGCCCGCCCTCGACATCGCCGGCGACGAGGTACTTGCCCGGTCGGTAGGGGCCGGCGTCACCGCCCTCACCCGGGGTGAGCACGACGAGGTTGGCGAGGTCGGTGTACTGCTTGTTGTAGTCGGCGAAGAACGGCTCGAGCCGGTCGACGAAGAACTCCTTGAGGAGCACGTGACCCATGGCCATCGCCAGCGCGCCGTCGGTGCCCGGGCCGAGGGTGACCCACTCGTCGGCGAACTTGACGTTCTCGGCGTAGTCCGGTGCGACGGCGACGACCTTCTGCCCGCGGTAGCGCGCCTCCGCCATCCAGTGCGCGTCGGGCGTGCGCGTAAGCGGGACGTTCGAGCCCCACATGAAAAGGTATGCCGCGTCCCACCAGTCACCGGACTCCGGCACGTCGGTCTGGTCGCCGAACATCTGCGGTGAGGCGTTGGGCAGGTCGGCGTACCAGTCGTAGAACGACAGCATCGGCGCGCCGACGAGCTCGAGGAAGCGGGCGCCGGACGCGTAGGACACCGGCGACATGGCGGGGATCGGTGAGAAGCCGGCGATGCGGTCGGGGCCGTAGGCCTTCACCGTGTGGACGTGGGCGGCGGCGACGAGCTCGACGACCTCGTCCCACGACGCACGCACGAGGCCACCCTTGCCCCGGGCCGCCTTGTAGCGCGCGGCCTTCGCCGGGTCCTCGACGAGCGAGGCCCAGGCGAGCACCGGGTCGCCGCCGTGGGCCTTCTTGGCCTCGCGGAACATGCCGAGCAGCACGCCGCGCACGTAGGGGTAGCGGATCCGGGTGGGCGAGTAGGTGTACCAGGAGAACGCCGCGCCGCGCGGACACCCGCGCGGCTCGTAGTCGGGCCGGTCGGCGCCGGCCGACGGGTAGTCGGTCTGCTGCGCCTCCCACGTGATGATCCCGTCCTTGACGTAGACCTTCCACGAGCAGGAGCCGGTGCAGTTGACCCCGTGCGTCGACCGGACGACCTTGTCGTGGCTCCACCGGTCGCGGTAGAAGGAGTCGCCGCTGCGCCCGCCCTTGAGATTGAGGCTACGCCCGTCGTCGGAGACCTTGCCGCGGGTGAAGAACCGTCTGGTGCCGACGAGTGCCTCCGCCAGTGGTCCGTCGAGTCCGGTCCTGCTCGTGGCCTGCTCGCTCGTCGTCACGGCTCTCCTCTTCGGGCGTCATCGCTCTCGGAACGGACTCGTCACGCCCCAGCCAACCGAACCTGCACCCGGGTTGGCAAGGACCAAGGTCCCGTCGGGCGTGCCGGTCGCACGCGTTGCAAGTCAGGACCAAAGGCCCTGCGACACACCAGCGCCCGTCGTTAGCGTCGACATGCCGACGGTCGATCGCTACCGTCCAGACGAGGGTGGAAGGAGTGACCGTGTCGGAGCAGCACCGACCCGCGCGGGGCCCCAGTGACGAGAGGGCCGCACGCCGGGTCCTCACGATGTCGACGACAGCGTTCACGGTGATGTTCGCCGTGTGGCTGATGTTCGGGATCCTCGGGATCCCGATCCGGAAGGAGTTCGGCCTCACCGACGTCCAGCTCTCGTGGCTGAGCGCGGTGGCGGTCCTCAACGGGTCGCTCTGGCGCCTGCCGGCGGGGATGGTCACCGACCGCATCGGTGGTCGCAAGGTCTTCGCGGCGATGCTCGCGTTCACGGCCGTGCCGGCATACCTCGTGTCCCGGGCCGAGAGCTACGGCCTGTTGCTCGTCCTCGCCTTCCTCGTGGGGTTCGCGGGCAACTCCTTCAGCGCCGGCATCTCGTGGAACTCCGCGTGGACGCCGCGCGAGCGCCAGGGCTTCGCGCTCGGTGTCTTCGGTGCGGGCAACGTCGGCGCGTCGGTGACGAAGTTCATCGGGCCGGCACTCATCACCGGCACCGCCGGTGCGACGTACTTCGGCGTCCAGGGTGGGTGGCGCATCGTCCCCGTCCTGTATGCCGTCCTCCTCCTCGTGCTCGCGGCTCTCGTCCTCGTCGTCACCCCTGCCGAGGACCGCAAGCCCGGTCGCGGGCGGCCGCTGCGCGAGCAGCTCCAGCCGCTGCGCCAGCTGCGCGTGTGGCGGTTCAGCCTCTACTACGTCGCGGTCTTCGGCGCCTACGTGGCGCTGGCCGCATGGCTGCCGAAGTACTACGTCGACAACTTCGACGTGGGCCTCGGCACGGCGGCCCTGCTCACCGCGACCTTCATCTTCCCCGCGTCGCTGCTGCGTCCGGTCGGCGGCTGGTTCTCCGACCGGTGGGGCGCCCGGCGCGCGATGTACTGGACCTTCGGCGTGATGATGGCCTCCACGCTCTTCCTGTCGATGCCCGGTGGCCACATCGTCCTCGAGACGCGTGACGGGCCCAAGAACGTCCTCCCCTACGAGATCGGCCTCTGGCCCTTCGCCATCGCCGTCTTCGTCCTCGGCTGCGCCATGGGCGTCGGCAAGGCCGCCGTCTTCAAGCACATCCCCGAGTACTTCCCCAAGGACGTCGGCGCCGTCGGCGGCCTCGTCGGGATGCTCGGCGGTCTGGGCGGCTTCTTCCTCCCACCACTGTTCGCCTACGGGCAGCGCTGGTCCGGCCTGCCGTCGAGCACCTTCTTCGTGCTCTTCCTGCTCACCGCCGCGTGCAGCGTGTGGATGCACTGGACCGTCGTCCACATGCTCCACGAGGAGTCCCTCGAGCTCGCGACCGAGCTCGAGCGCCCCGCGCGGACCACCGGAACTGCCGTGAACACCCCGACCCCCGACACCGAGACCACCGGGCCACACCTCGTCCCCGAGGAGGCACGAGCATGAGCACGATGACGACCCGCCGCGGTGGAGGAGAGTGGCTGGACTCGTGGGATCCCGAGAACGAGGAGACCTGGGACCGGAAGCTCGCGTGGACCACGCTCTGGATCACGACGTTCACGCTCACACTGTGCTTCGCCTCGTGGTTCCTCGCGAGCGCCATCGCGCCCAAGCTCACCAACCTCGGGTTCGACCTCACCCAGAGCCAGCTCTACTGGCTCACCTCGATGCCCGGTCTCGCCGGCGGTCTCATGCGCCTGCTCTGGATGGTCATGCCACCCATCCTCGGCACCCGCAAGCTCGTCACCTTCACAACGCTGCTCCTCATCTTCCCGGTGCTCGGCTGGGCGGTCCGGATCCAGGACCCCACGACGCCCTACTGGGAGCTGCTGGCGCTCTCGTTCCTGTCGGGCATCGGCGGTGGCGCCTTCTCGGGCTTCATGCCGAGCACGTCCTACTTCTTCCCGCGCCGACTCCAGGGCACGGCGCTCGGGCTCCAGGCCGGCATCGGCAACTTCGGCGTCTCGCTCGTCCAGCTGCTCACCCCGTGGATCATCGGCTTCGGGATGATCGGCGTCCTCGGCGGCTCGCAGTCGATGCAGGGCCTGCCGGGCAAGCCCGCGACGGAGGTCTGGTACCAGAACGCCGCCTTCGTCTACATCCCGTTCATCCTCATTGGCGCGGCCCTCGCGTGGACGATGCTGCGTTCGGTGCCCATCACGGCCAACATCCGCCAGCAGTTCGACATCTTCAAGAACCAGGACACCTGGTGGATGACGCTCATCTACATCATGACGTTCGGCACGTTCTCGGGACTGTCCGCCCAGTTCGGCCTGCTCATGAAGAACCTCTACGGTGCGGGCAACCCCGACATCGTCCAGGGTGCCGGGGCGAGCGCCCAGCTGCTCATCGACGGCTACTCGGTCCCCGACCCCGTGAAGTACGTCTTCCTGGGCCCGCTCGTCGGCGCCGGGGCCCGGGTGCTCTTCAGCCCGCTCACCGACCGCATGGGCGGCGCGCGGTGGACCCTCGTCTCGGGCATCGGGCTCGTCGGCTCGATCGCCTGGACGATGACGACGCTCATTCCCGACACATCCTCGGCCGAGGCGCTGCGCGGTGACTTCAAGGGCTTCCTCTGGGGGATGCTCGCGATCTTCCTCTTCAGCGGGATCGGCAACGCCTCGACGTTCAAGCAGATGCCGATGATCTTCGAGCGCCGCCAGGCCGGTGGCGTCATCGGCTGGACGGCGGCCATCGCGGCCTTCGGTCCGTTCCTCTTCGGCGTCGGCCTCACGATCATGTCGCCGACGGCGTTCTACGCGATCGGCATCGCCTGGGCGGTCATGTGCATCGCCATCACGTGGATGCGTTACGCCCGGCCCGGAGCACCCAAGGTCTCCTGACGACGGTCTCGGCCTGCGCGCCGCCTGCGCGCGGGCCGAGGCGTCCAGCGAACGCCCAGCGGCACGGCATACCCTTGCGCCCGTGATGATGCCTACGCTCGGCCCCGACTGGATGGACCCCCAGTGGCTCCTCGAACGCTTCGGCTCCCAGTTCTTCTGGGTGGGCGTCGCCATCGTCTTCATCGAGTGCGGCCTGCTCTTCCCGATCCTGCCGGGTGACTCGCTGCTCTTCTCGATCGGCCTCTTCATCGCCCGGGGCGACATCGACGTCAACATCTGGCTCGCCTGCCTCATCCTCAGCGCGGCCGCCTTCCTCGGCAACGTCACCGGCTACGAGATCGGGCGTGCCGTCGGCGCCCCGCTCTACGAGCGGGAGGGCCGCTTCCTCAAGAAGAAGTACTTCGACCAGACCCACGCCTTCTTCGAGAAGCACGGCGCGAAGGCGCTCGTCATCGGCCGGTTCGTGCCGATCGTGCGCACCTTCATCACCGTCGTCGCCGGCGTCTCGCGGATGGACCGGCGCCACTTCTTCGTGTGGAGCGCGGTCGGGGCCGTGCTGTGGGCGACCGGCCTCACCCTGCTCGGCCACCTCCTCGGTGGTGTGCAGTTCATCCACGACCACCTCGAGGCCGCGATCCTGCTCATCGTCGCGTTCTCGGTGCTCCCGATGGTGTTCGAGTTCCTCCGCCACCGGAGCGCGACCCGCACGGCCGTCGAGGAGACCGCGGAGGTCGTCGACGACCTCCGCCGCGACGACGCCTGACCGCTCGTCAGAGGCTGATGAGGCCCTTCCCGTATGCCGCGGTGACGGCTGCCGTGCGGTCGGTCACCTCGAGCTTGGCGAAGATCCGCAGCAGGTGCGTCTTGACCGTCGCCTCGCCGATGTAGAGCTCGCGACCGACCTCGGCGTTCGAGAGCCCGCGCGCCACGGCCCGCAGCACCTCGAGCTCGCGCGGGGTCAACTCGGTGCGCGCCGGTGCCCGCAGCCGCTCGGCGAGGCGCGCCGCCACCGGTGAGGCGAGCACGGTCTCACCCAGGGCCGCCCTCCGGATCGCGTCGGCGAGGGCGTCGGGCGGGGTGTCCTTGAGCAGGTAGCCGCGGGCGCCGGACTCGACCGCGCGCACGATGTCGGCGTCGGTGTCGTAGGTCGTGAGGACGAGGACCTGCGGCGCGTCCGGCTGCTCGCGCAGCCGCGCGGTCGCGTCGGCGCCGTCCATGACCGGCATACGCAGGTCCATGAGGACGACGTCCGGCGACAGACGCGGGGTCAGCGCGAGCGCCTCGGCGCCGTTGCCTGCCTCGCCGACGACCTCGACGTCGTCGAGCTCGCCGAGGAGGGCGACCATGCCTGCGCGCACGACGGGGTGGTCGTCGACGACGAGGACGCGGATCATCGGGGCAGCTCCATGACGAGTCGGGTGCCGCGGGGGTCCCCGCGGCCGATGCTCACCTCTCCGCCGAGCTCGGCGGCCCGGGCCCGCAGGCCGTCGAGCCCGAAGCCGGACACGGCCGTCGCCGGGTCGAAGCCGGCGCCGTCGTCGGTCACCTCGAGGGCGACCCGCTCGGGCTCGTAGGCGAGGGTCACGGCCGCAGACGCCGCGCCGGAGTGCCTGCGCACGTTCGACAGCGCCTCCTGGACCCCACGCAGCAGGACGACCTCGGCGCTGCCGCCGAGCGGTGCCGGCTCACCCTCGACCGACGACGTGACCCGTATGCCGGTCTCGCGCGTCACCGTGTCGGTGAGCCTGGCGAGCGCCTCGACGAGGGTGCGCGACTGGAGGTGACCGGGGGTGAGCTCGGCGACGATGACCCGGGCCTCGGCGAGGTTGTCGACGGCCGTGCCCTCGATCATCGAGAGCCGCTCGCGGGCAGTGACGACGTCGCCGCGGTCGAGCGCCGACGTCGCGGCCCGCGACAGCGCGATGACCGAGGTGAAGCCCTGCGCGAGGGTGTCGTGGATCTCGCGCGAGAGCCGGCTGCGCTCGTCCTGCACGCCCTGGGCGCGCTCGACGGCAGCGAGCTGGGCCCTCGTCGACCGGAGCTCGTCGATGACGGCGGCCCGGCGCTCGGCCTCGCCGATGATCCGGTGGATGAACATGCCGAGCGCGGCCGAGAGCGCGAAGGAGATGACGACGGAGACGAGGGCGCCCGGCACCTCGGCGCCGGGGTCGTCGGCGGGGGCGACGGCGGCGGTGAAGAGGGCGAGCAGGGCCAGACCCGTGGCGATGAGCGCCGGCCGCACCTCGAAGGTCGCCCAGATCTGCGGGAAGAGGCAGAAGAAGAGCAGCCACGACTCGAACTCGGGGTCGAGGGCGATGATCGTGAGGAGGCAGGTCCAGGCGCAGAGCTGGTAGAGGACGGCATACACGGTCTCCTCGCGCATGATCGCGCGGCGACCGAAGAGCGTGTAGGCGAGGGCGACCCCGCTGAGGAGGACGAGGGTCGGCCAGCGGCCGTGGGGGCCGGGCGGCTCGAGGAGGGCGACGACGACGGCGGTCGCGACGAGGGCGTAGCAGCCGGCGTGCCACCACTTCGCCTGGCCGCGCCACACCGCCGCGAGCTCGTCGCTCGAGAGCTCGGCCGGCGGGGCGGGATCCGGGTTCACGGCGCCATCATGTCGTGCCGCGCTTGAACCAGCGGAACGTGAGGACGCAGAGGGCGAGGCCGCCGACCGCCCAGACGCCGAGGACCATCGCGGTGCGGCCGTGCTCCCAGGTCCCGGCCATCTCCATCGACGCGAGCGCGTCGGGGAAGAAGACCGAGCGCATGCCCTGCGCGATCCACTTGAGCGGGAAGACCGACGCGATCTGCTGGACCCACGTGGGGATGTCGGTGAAGGCGAAGTAGACACCCGAGATGAACTGGAGGATGAGCATCGGTGCGACGACGACGGCTCCGGCCGAGCGTGCCGACGCCAGCGAGCTGTAGGCCGTGCCGAGCACGGTCCCGGCGAACACACCGAGGCCGAAGACCCAGAGGAAGGTCAGCCAGCGCGAGGCGGTGTCGGGCAGGTCGACGCCGAAAGCGAACCGTGCGACCGCGAGCAGGAGCACCTGCTGGGCGAGGGCCGTCGTGGCCACGAGGCCGACCTTGCCGAGGAAGTAGGACACCGGCGGGATCGGGGTGCTGCGCAGCCGCTTCAACGTGCCGTCGTCCCGCTCGACCGCCACCGACATGGCCATCGTCTGGAACGACGTGAGGAGGATTCCGGCCGAGATCATGCCCGGCAGGAAGAAGTTCGCCGCGCTCATCGGTGACCCGCTGGAGTCCATGACGTCGCCGAAGATCACCGAGAACAACGTGAGCATGAGGATCGGGAAGAGGAAGGAGAAGAAGACCGACTCCTTCTCGCGGGAGTACATCTTGAGCTCGAGGACGGTGCGGTCGAGCCCGAGGGCGACGGCGTTCATGCCGGAACCTTCCGTGTCGTGTCTGCCGGTGAGTCCGCGACGTGCTCGGTGACGTGCGGCGCGATGAGCGAGAGGTAGGTGTCCTCGAGCGAGGGGCGGCTCACGGCGAGCTCGGGCACCTCGCCGCCGAACCGCTCGGCGAGCCGCTGGACCTCGAGGGTCGGCGTGGGCGTGACGAGCGACCGGCGTCGCCCGTCCTCGGTCCACGACACCGTCGCCTCGTCGTCCGCCCTGCCGCCGAGGTTGGCCGGGGTGTCGAGGGCGAGGAGCCGGCCTGCCGCGATGACCCCGACGCGGTCGGCGAGGTGCTCGGCCTCGTCGAGGTAGTGGGTCGTGAGCAGGATCGTCGTGCCCTCGTCGGCGAGCGACCGGATGAGCTCCCAGAAGTCGCGTCGGGCCTTCGGGTCGAACCCCGTCGTCGGCTCGTCGAGGAAGAGCAGCTCCGGCCGGCCGACGATGCCGAGACCGACGTCGAGCCGCCGGCGCTGGCCACCCGAGAGTCCGGCGATGCGCTCGTCCGCCTTCTCCTGCAGGCCGACGGATGCGAGGACCTCGTCGACCCCGCGAGGGGTGGCGTAGGCGCGGGCGGTCGAGGCCAGGATCTCCCGCGGGGTCAGCAGGTCGAGTCCGGACGAGGTCTGCAGGACGATGCCGATCCGGTTGCGCCAGGCCCTGTCGGCGTCGCGCGGGTCGGTGCCGAGGACTTCCACGGTGCCGGCGTCGGCGGTGCGGAAGCCCTCGAGGATCTCGACCGTCGTCGTCTTGCCCGCACCGTTGGGACCGAGGAGGGCGAAGACCTCGCCGGTCTCGATGTCGAGGTCGAGGCCGTCGACGGCACGCTTGTCACCGTAGGTCTTGACGAGCCCGCGGATGCTGATCGCTGTCATGCCTCCAGCATGCTCGGGTCAGGTGCCGACGCGCACCGACCTCCGGGTGGACGCAGCGTCCACCGACCGGTGGACTCAGAAGGTCGTGTAGCCACCGTCGACGACGACGACGGACCCCGTCATGAAGCTCGAGGCGTCGGAGGCGAGGAAGACGACGGTGGGCGCGATCTCCTCCGGGAGGGCGTAGCGCTGCATCGGCGCGTCGTCGATCCACCGGGGCTTGAACGCCGGGTCGTCGACCGGCGCCATCTCCGTCCTGACGTATCCCGGGGCGACGGCGTTGACGCGGATGCCGAGCGGCGCCCACTCGGCCGCGAGCGACTTCGTCAGCTGGTGGACGGCCGCCTTCGACGCGTTGTATGCCGGCTGCCACTGCGGGCGGTTGACGATCTGTCCCGAGATCGAGCCGATGTTGACGATGACGCCGCTCCCCCGGTCGGCGAAGTGCCGCCCGGCGACCTGGCTCATGAGCCACAGGCCGCGGACGTTCGTGTCGAGGACGAGGTCCCACTCGTCGTCGGGCACCTCGAGGGCGGGGCGGTGGACGCAGGCGCCGGCGTTGTTGACGAGGACGTCGAGCCGGCCGGTCGCCTCGACGGCCGCCTCGACCGCTCGGGTCGCGCTCTCGCGGTCGGTGACGTCGAGGCCGAGCCCCACGACGGTGCGGCCCGTCTCGGCGGCGAGGTCGGCGGCGACGCTGCGCGAGGCCGCCTCGTCGCGCGCACCGATGACGACGTCGGCACCGGCCTGCGCCAGCCCGCGCGCGAAGGCGAGTCCGAGCCCGCGGTAGCCGCCGGTGACGAGGGCCGTGCGGCCGCTGAGCGAGAAGGTGTCGAGGACTGTCGGGCTCATGCACGCCATTCTGGCCCTCGACGTCCCCACCTTGCCCGACATGCCCACGCAGAGCGTGGGTCCCGCCGTCCGAAGTGGGTTCCTCGCACTTGGGGCGGGAACCTTTCCCGCCAGAGGTGTGAGGTTCCGGGGTGAGGTCGCAGGGCTCCGGCACCCGGACTCACGTCAGCCCGCGGGGAGCTCCGGGCGCAGGACGATGCGGGTCCACGACCCGAGGTAGAGGACGTGGCCGGCATTCACCGGCTGTCCGGCCTCGATCGGGTCGTCGGGGATGTCACCGATCGTCGGGGAGACGTAGGTGCCGTTGGCCGAGCCGAGGTCCTCGACGACCCAGCCGGGGCCCTGGCGGGTGAGCCGCGCATGCCGGCGGCTCACCCCGGCGTCGCCCTCGCAGTCGATGTGCGGCGTGACCGACATCGTCTCGCTGTGACGGCCGATGAGCACCTGGCTGTCGTGCAGCGGCACGACGGTCGGCGGGCCGAACGCGGGCAGGCGGTCGGGGCTGCTCTGGCACTCGTACCACTGCGGGTCGACCCAGACCTCGGCCACCCACGGGGCGGCGGCTGCGGGGCGGCGGCCGGGGAGGATCGTCACGCGGTCGGCCTCAGGCGCGCGGCGCGGGTGGGGCCGCAGGACCCTCGCCGGGGCCGGCCGGGTCGATCGGCTGGGTCTGCTCGACGGTGGGCGTCGTCTCAGGAGCCGCGGGCGTCTGGGCCGGCGACTGCGGGCCGGGCGGGGTCGAGGCGCTGGGCGCGCTCGGGGCGTAGCCGCTCGGCGGCGGGATCGTCGCCTCGCGCTGGCCGAAGTCGACCTTGGGCGCCTCGCGCTGCTCGCCGACGGCCTCGAAGTACTCGGCCTGCCTGATGCCGAACATGCCCGCGATGAAGTTCGTCGGGACCGTCTCGACCTTGGTGTTGAGGTCACGGACGGTCGCGTTGTAGTAGCGGCGGGCCGAGGCGATGCGGTCCTCGGTGCTCGTCAGCTCCTGCTGGAGGGCCATGAAGTTCTGGTTGGCCTTGAGGTCCGGGTAGGCCTCGGCGATGGCGAGGAGGCGACCGAGCGCCTGGCTCAGCATGTTCTCGCTCTCGGCCTGCTGGCCGGGCGACTGGTTCGGCGCCATGGCCGCGCTACGGGCCTTGATGACGTCCTCGAGGGTGCCGCGCTCGTGGGCGGCGTAGCCCTTGACCGTCTCGACGAGGTTGCCGATGAGGTCGTGCCGCCGGGTGAGCTCGACGTCGATCTGGCGCCACGCCTCCTGCACGAGGTTGCGCAGCTTGATGAGGCCGTTGTACATCCCGACGACGACGCCGACGAGCAGCAGGACGACGACGATGATGATGATGGCGGTGATCATGAGAACTCCCCTGTCGGTGGCGCTTCGCTCGCGATCCTAGGACCTGTATGCCGCCCGCCCCGGGATGCGCGAACGTTCGGCCCGGGCTGCGCCCCGGCTCGGACGGCGCTCGGCTCAGGCGAGTCCGAGGTCGTCGAGCCCGAAGGCGTGCCGGTAGCCCAGGCCCGCCTCGTCGAAGACCTGCGCCGCGCCGGTCGCCCGGTCGGCGATGGTCGCCACGCCGACGACGGTGGCACCGGCCTCCTTCGCAGCGTTCGCGGCATCGAGCGGCGACGCTCCCGTCGTCGAGGTGTCCTCGACGATGAGCACGCGGCGGCCCTCGATCGACGGCCCCTCGATGCGCTGCTGGAGCCCGTGCGCCTTGCCGGCCTTGCGCACGACGAAGGCATCCAGGCGCTCCCCGGCAGCCGCGGCCGCGTGGAGCATCGACGTCGCGACGGGGTCGGCGCCGAGCGTGAGACCACCGACGGCGTCGAACTCCAGGTCGGCGACGAGGTCGCGCATGACCCGGCCGACGAGCGGGCTCGCCTCACCGTCGAGCGTGACCCGGCGCAGGTCGACGTAGTAGTCGGCCTCCTTGCCGGACGACAGGGTGACGCGGCCGTGGACGATGGCCTTGTCCTTGATGATCTGGAGCAGGCGGGCACGGTCGGCGGCGATGTCAGTCACGCGCCCGAGGCTACCCACCCCCGACGCGGGGGCTGGCCCGACGGGTGGGCCCGGCGGCGCTCTCCGTGCCATTCCCCGTGTGCCGTGACGTCGCTACCGTGCGAGGGGTCACCATCTCGTCCAGACGGGAGGACGCTGATGACCAGACCGCCTCGTCGACGCACGACCTGCCTCGCCGGCGCCATCACCCTCGCGCTTGCCGGCTGTGCTTCCGGGAGCGGAGAAGAGCAGTCGCCGCCCCCGACCACCTCTGGCTCCCCCTCGGCATCGCCGAGCTCGACCCACCCCGGCGCAGGGCGCCCCGACCCCGACGGCCGCATCGTCTTCGGCCGGATCACCCGGATCGACGACCTCTACGGGCAGGTCGTCTCGCTCTGGGCCGTCGACCCGGACGGGAGCGACGAGGTCCAGCTGACCAAGGGCGAGTCCGCCTACCCGGACTGGTCGCCCCGTGGAGACCGCATCGCCTACACCGCCGGGCTACCGGACGGCTCGTGGCAGGTGGCGACGATGGCGCCCGACGGCACTGACGTCCGCGTCCTCACGTCAGGGCCCGGGGTCCACGACGCGCCGTCGTGGACTCCTGACGGCTCGGCGTTGGTCTACTCGTACAACCCCTCCGGCCAGCCAACCTCCTCCAGCGCAACACTTTGGCGCATGAATGCCGACGGATCCAGTCCCGCCCGCACCGGCAGTCCGAACACCATCGACGTGGAGCCCCGGGTCTCCCCCGACGGTCGATCGGTCGTCTTCATGCGTGGGACGTTCCAGGGAGCGAAGCTGGCGACGCTCACCCTCGTGGTCCGAGACCTGACCACGGGCGCCGAACGTTCGCTGCCTGCCGCCGGCAAGGCGCCGGAGCACCCGGACTGGACACCGGACGGTGCGTCGATCGTCTACAACGTCTGGTCCGGTTTCACGGACGCCGTCCCGAAGGACCAGGTCGAACAGGTCCCGGCCGACGGCTCGGGCAGGCCCACGGTGCTGTTCGCCGCCACGGCGAGCCGTGCCGGTTTCAAGCCGTCGTTCTCGCCCGATGGCACCCGGATCGTCTTCGGTTGTGCCGGAGTGGTGACCGGGAAGGACAGCGGGACCTGCGTGATGAACGCCGACGGGACCGGCGTCCGGGTGGTCACGGACAACCCCGCGTGGGAGGAGAACCACTTCTCGTGGGGACCCACCCTCCCCTGACGCCGGGACGAGGAGCGGTCAGCCCCACGCCGGCCGGTGCGCCGACCTCGACACCGCCCGGACGAGCGGGCGCGGCGCGAGCCGGGCCGCCGCCACGGCGACCTTGTAGAGCGGGCTCGGCACCGACACGACCTTGCCCTTCTCCACGTCGACGAGCGCGTCGCGGACGAGGCGGGGGGCGTCGAGCCAGACGAGCTCCGGCAGCCGCGACATGTCGACGTCGGCCCGCTCGTGGAACTCCGTGTGGGTGAACCCGGGGCACAGCGCCGTGACCGTGACGCCCGACCCCGAGAGCTCGGCCGCGAGGCCCTCGCTGAAGACGGTGACGAACGCCTTGTCCGCCGAGTAGGTCCCGGAGGCGATGAACGACGCCACCGACGACACGTTGACGATCGCACCGCGGCCGCGGTCCCTCATGGCCCGCCCCGCGGCGTGGGACAGCACGAGCACGGCCCGCGCGAGCACGTCGAACTGGGCCTCCTCGTCGGCGATGTCGTGGTCGAGGAAGGCGCCCTTGAGCGAGAAGCCCGCGTTGTTGACGAGCAGGTCCACCGGGCGGTCCGCCGACCCCACGCGCTCGGCCACCCGGCCGATCGCCTCCCGGTCCGTGAGGTCCGCCGGGAGCACCTCGACCTCGACTCCGTGGCTCGACCGCAGCTCCTGGGCGAGCGCGCCGAGCCGGGTGACATCGCGGGCGACGAGCACGAGGTCGTCGCCACGAGCGGCGAGCTGGACGGCGAACTCACGGCCGATGCCGGCGGTGGCGCCCGTGACGAGTGCGGTGCTCATGGCGACACCGTATGCCGGACAGCCCGTATGCCGGCCGTGCGGCTCCGCGGCGCCACTCACCTCGCGGAGGTACTACGACCATCGCCCAATGGCACGCGCCCACCGGTCCGGATGACGCTGATCACCTCACCTCACCCCGACCAAGGAGACATCATGAAGCGCATGGGACTGGTTGTCGCAGGCTTGACGGTGGCGGTGTGCCCCGCCGTCATCGGACTGTGGGCCAACGCGTCGTTCTCGGAGGCCGTGCCCGTCCGGGTGCCGGCCCACAGCCAGGTGATCCGCCCGGGCGCGACACCCTCGCCGTCCGCGCCGACCTCCACGCCGAGCCCGAGCCCCTCGGCGAGCGACGACCACGGCGGCCGCACGCCGCGTGACCAACGGACCGAACCCGGCGACGACCGGCGGGCGCACGGCACCGACTCGTCGGGCTCGGGCTCGTCGGGAGGTTCCGCTTCGCGCCACGACGACGACGCAGCCACCGACGACCACGGCGGGCTCACCCCGCGCGACGCCCGCACCGAGGCAGGCGACGACCGTGACGACCCGAGCCGGTCGGGTTCCGACGACTCCTTCTCCGGCTCCTCGGGCTCGGACGACAGCGGGTCCGACGACTCGGGACGTCACGGCTCCGACTCCTCGGGCTCGGACGACTCCGGCTCCGACGACTCCGGCTCGGACGACAGCGGCTCCGGCAGCCACGGGAGCGACGACTGACGTGACCACCCCCATCGACCCGGCCGTCGCGGCTCCTGCCGTGACGGCCCCGTCAGGCCCGACTGCACTCCACTCCGGTGAACCTGCCTGGACCGTGCTGTCGAGCGGCGGTGCCCGCGCGCAGCTGGAGCCGATGGTGACGACCCGCCGGGTCGTCGTGCAGATGGTCGCAGCACTGGCCCTCGTCCTCGTCGTCGTCGCCGCCCTGGCGACCTTCGCCGCGGGACGGCTCGCCGAGCGGGAGGCCGTCAACGACGCGGCCGGCGCGGCCGACCTCGTCGCCGAGGCGGTCGTCACGCCGCTGCTCACCGACGCCCTCGTCGACGGCGACCCCGACGACCTGGCCGCCCTCGACGGCGTGGTCCGCGACCTGGTGCTCGGTGACGAGATCGTCCGGGTGAAGATCTGGGCCCCGGACGGCACGGTCGTCTACGCCGACGAGGCGCACCTCATCGGTCGTCGCTTCGACCTGTCCGACAACCAGCGCGAGGCCCTCACCGACCCGCGCACCATCGCCGAGGTGTCCCGGCTCGACCGCAGCGAGAACGAGTTCGAGACGGGCAGCCGCCTCCTCGAGGTCTACCGCCCGGTGTGGACGACCGGCGGTCGCGAGCTGCTCTTCGAGACCTACACGGCATACGACGTCGTGAGCGAGCGCGCCGCCGAGCTGAGGCGAGGGTTCGTCGGGGTGACGCTGAGCAGCCTGCTCCTCCTCGTCGTCCTCATGACGCCGGTCCTGTCCCGGCTCCTGCGACGCCTGCGCACGGTCTCGGAGCACCGCGAGCGCGTCCTCGAGCGCTCGCTCGGAGCCTCGGACGCCGAGCGCCGCCGCATCGCCGGCACCCTGCACGATGGTCCCGTGCAGGAGCTCGTCGCCTCGTCGCTCGCCGCCTCCGTCGCGGCCGAGCAGGCTGCCGCACGCGGGGACGCGGCGCTGGCGGCGTCGTTCGAGCGTGTCGCCGCCTCGACCCGGGGCAACGCGAGGGCCCTGCGCTCGCTGCTCGTCGAGATCTATCCCGAGAGCCTCACCGGCGTCGACCCGGCCACGGTCCTGGCCGACGTCGCCGCCACCGCCCACGGCCGGGACGTCGACGTCGAGCTCGACGTGGACCCGTCGATCCGGCTGCCCGAGGACGAGCAGCGCCTCATCCACCGGATCGCCCAGGAGTGCCTGCGCAACGCCGCCACCCACGCGGCTCCGTGCCGGCTCCTGCTGCGCCTCGCTCGCGAGGAGGGTGCCATCGTCCTCGAGGTCGCCGACGACGGCCGCGGCTTCGACCCCGACGTGCTCCGCGACCCACCCGCCGGCCACCTCGGGCTCAAGGTCCTCGCCGACCTCGCCTCCGACGCCGGCGCCGAGCTCGCGGTCCGCACCGCACCGGGTCGCGGCACCCGCTGGCGGCTCCGGCTCGCGGACACCGGGGCGGCGTCGTGATCCGCGTCGTCGTCGTCGACGACCACGCCATGGTGCGCGCCGGCCTCGTGTCGCTGCTCGAGGCGGCCGGTGACATCACGGTCGTCGCCCAGGCCGCCGACGGGGCCGACGCCGTCCGCCTCGCCACGCAGGCGCGTCCCGACGTCGTCCTCATGGACCTGTCGATGCCGGTCATGGACGGCGTGGCCGCGACCGCCGCCCTGCTCGACGTCATGCCCGAGCTGCGCGTCGTCGTGCTCACCTCGTTCTCGGACCGGGGGCGCGTCACGGCCGCCCTCGAGGCGGGTGCCGTCGGCTACCAGCTCAAGGACGGTGAGCCCGCGACCCTGCTCGCCGCGGTGCGCGCAGCGGCCGCCGGCCAGGCACCGCTCGACCCGCGGGTCGCACAGGTCCTCCTGCCCGCCCGGGGCCAGCGGGCCGGCGACGGCCTCAGCAGCCGCGAGGAGCAGGTGCTGCGTCTCGTCGCCGACGGGCTCGCCAACAAGCAGATCGCCCGCGCCCTCGGCATCACCGAGCGCACGGTCAAGGCGCACCTCGGCAAGGTCTTCCGCGAGCTCGGGGTCGCGGACAGGACGAGTGCCGCCCTGTGGGCTCGTGACCACCTAGGGTGACCGGGTGCGTATCGCCACCTGGAACGTCAACTCCATCCGCTCCCGCATCGACCGTGTGGAGGCCTGGGTCCAGCGAGCCGACGTGGACGTCCTCGCGATCCAGGAGACGAAGTGCCGGGAGGACCAGTTCCCGCACGACCGCTTCGCCGCGCTCGGCTACGAGGTCGCCCACCACGGCCTCAACCAGTGGAACGGCGTCGCGATCGCCTCGCGCGTCGGGCTCGAGGACGTGAGCCGCGGCTTCCCCGACCTGCCGCAGTGGGGCGAGCCCGCGGTCGAGGAGGCGCGGGCGATCGGGGCCACGTGCAACGGCATCCGGCTGTGGTCCCTCTACGTCCCCAACGGCCGGCACATCACCGACCCGCACATGCAGTACAAGCTCGCCTGGCTCGACACCCTCCGCGTCCAGACGCAGGCGTGGGCGGCGACCGGCTCGCCCTTCGCGCTCATGGGCGACTGGAACATCGCACCGCAGGACGAGGACGTCTGGTCGATGGAGTACTACCTCGACAAGAGCCATGTCAGCCCGCCCGAGCGCGCCGCCTTCCAGGCCGTCCTCGACGCCGGTGTCACCGACGTCGTGCGGCCCCACACCGAGCCCGGCGACTTCACCTACTGGGACTACCAGCGGCTCGCGTTCCCGAAGCGGCGCGGCATGCGGATCGACTTCATCCTCGCCTCCGAGCCACTCGCCGAGCGCGTGCAGGGCGCGGTCATCGACCGCGAGGAGCGCAAGGGCCAGGGCGCGAGCGACCACGCCCCCGTCGTCATCGAGGTCGCGGACGCGTGAGCGCCCGCACCACCGAACGCACCCTGTCGGTCCCCGCTCCGCACGGCGCCACCCTCGCCGCGACCGAGTACCTGCCGGCCGGCGACCCCCACGAGGACGCGCCCACCGTCGTCCTCGCCCACGGCTGGACCCTGGCCCGCGCGAGCTGGGAGCCGGTCGTGCGAGAGCTGCTGTCGCACAGGGCCGTTCGCGTCGTCACCTACGACCAGCGCGGACACGGCCGCTCCACGTGGGGCTCGGTGCGGTCGCAGTCGATCAGGGCCCTCGCCGACGACCTCGCCGCCGTCGTCCAGACGGTCGCGCCGACCGGACCGCTCGTCCTCGGCGGCCACTCGATGGGCGGCATGACGGTCCTCGCGTATGCCGGCCGCCACCCGTCCGTGGTCCGCGACCGTGTCCGTGGGGTCGCCCTCGTCTCGACGACGGCCACCGTCGAGGGTCGGCCGGAGGTGCGCGGCGAGGCACTCGCGATGGCTGTCGCGGCGCGAGTTCCGCTGCTGCGCATGGGGATGTTCGTCCCGCGCTCGGTCCTGCGAAACCTCAACTTCGGCGAGAACCCCGACCGGACCCACGTGCGGTCGACGGTCCGCACCATCGCGAGCACCTCGCTCGCGACGACCGGTCGCTACTTCGCCTCGATCCGCGACCACGACGAGACCGAGGCCCTCGCCGTGCTCGACGGCGTGCCCACCCACGTGCTCGTCGGGACGAAGGACCGGCTCACACCGGTGAGGTGGGCACGCAGCCTGCACGACGGCATACCGGGTTCTCGGCTCACGGTCCTCCCCGGCAAGGGGCACATGCTCACGCACGAGGCGACCGACACCGTCGCCGACGCCCTCATCGACCTCGTCGACGCGCGCTGACGGTCAGCCGAGCGAAGGCGCCTCGCCCTCGCCGAACGTGCTCAGCAGCACTCCGACGGCGCCGATCGCGCCGTTGGGGCCGGTCCAGAGCTCCGCGCCCCGCGGGTCGAGGGCCACGACCGAGCCGGGGCCGACGACGGTGGCCGAGGCACCCGGCGAGACGCGCACGGCCGTGTCCTCGCCGAGGCCCCACGCGATCTGGTCGCCCTCGCGGGCACCGAGGTCGAAGAGCTTGCCCCAGCGGTAGTCGAGGGTGAGGGAGGGCACGAACGAGCCCGGGACGAGGCCGAGGCCGCGCTGCCACTGCCCGTCCCCCGTGCGGAAGTTCGCGATCGCCTCGTCCTCGTAGTTCGTGTCGGTCGGGTCGGCCTTCGTCGAGAACCACGTCCCGAGCGCCGCGGTGAGATGGCGGTCGGCGAGGACGACGGGCGAGGTCCGGACGGCCGTGCGGACCATCTCGGCGAAGGCAGGGTCCGCGACGGCCGCCGCGACGGACGCGGGCGTCTCACCGACGAGGAGGGCGCCGGCCGCGCCCGTCAGGACCACCTTCGACTTCTTGTCGGCCTCGACGACCTCGACGGTCCCCGTCCACCCGGCCGCCTTGAGCGCGCCGGTGTAGCCCCTGGTCGCCTTCTTGTCCTTCGAGGAGGCCGCGAGCACGACGACGCGCGGCTGGGCGCCGGAGGTGACCGCCGCCCGGGTGTCGGCGACGAACCGGTCGACGACGGCGGTCGACCCGCCGCCCACGACGTCGCCGCCGAGGTAGACGGTGCCCGCGGCACCCGGGACGCTCGGCCCCGCGGCCGGCGTCGGGATCGGCGTCGCGACCGGGGCGCCGTTGCGCGACACGGTGCGACCCACGACGTCGTATGCCGTCGTGTTCCCTGCCGCGTCCGGCGGGAGGAGGTGCGTGAGCACGTTGCGGGTGGACAGGACGTCGTTGGGCCCCACCCACGAGACGGGCGAGGAGAGGGTCTCGAGGTCGAGGACGGCCACGGAGGAGGCGCCGAAGACACCGGAGAAGGTCGTGTCGGCGGTGTTGCGCAGGCCGGTGGCGTAGTCGACGCCGACACCGAGCCGGCTCGCCCCGCCGAACCGCTCGTCCGAGGACGCGATCGTCGAGAGGAGGCGGCCGAACCGCCCACGCTGGTAGAAGTGCTGGTCGTAGATCGCCTCCGTCGAGCCGAAGCGGAGCCCGCGCTCCCGGTCGGCGTCGTCGCCCCACCACACGAGCGAGCTGTCGCGGCGCAGGCCGTCCCACGGGCCGAGGTCGCCGACGTAGCCGTTGATCATCGTGCGCGACTCGACCGCGGCGCCGGCGCTCGTGCCACCGACGGCGGCTCCGCGCGCGAAGGCCGCCTCGAGCCGGTCCTCGGCGGGGGTGTCGGCGAGGACCGACATCGCGAGCCCCTGGTCGCCGCCGAGGATGAAGACACCGTCGGTCTGCTCGGTGACCATGGCCGAGCTCGCCGGGTCCTCGGCGTCCGCGCGGGCGAGCAGCGGGGCGAGGACGGCCGTGCAGCCGGTGAAGGGCGCGGTGACGACGGCGTCACACGCCGCGTCGACCTCGTCGGTGCGCTGCTGCGCGAGGGTGAGGTTCTCCTCGCGGTCCGCCGCGGCGTCCCCGTAGGACGAGGGCACGACGACGATGTCGACGCTCGGGCCGGTGGCACCGTCGGCCGCCGCACGGGCGAAGCCCTGGAGCGTCTCGAGCGTGTAGCCACCCCCGATGGGGGTCATCGTCGTGGGGTCGGCCGCCCGGGCGGCTCCTCCCCCGAGGGCGACGCCGCACGCCGTGACGGCGGCGGCGGTGGACAGGGCGAGGGTGCGTGCAGCGCGCGACATCGGAGCCATGGAGCCAACCTAGGGTGCCGCCACCGTTCCCGCGCGGCGACGACGTCGTGCCGCTGCTCAGCGCAGGGAGCGCTCGTCGTCGAGCCGTGCGGCGACCTTGTCCGGGAGCCGCCGGTTGAGCGAGAAGAGCCGTCCGAGGACGGGCATGAGGACGATGTTGAGCCCGTGGAGGATGCCGATGATGAGCAGGATCCCGCCGATGCGGGCCAGTGTGTAGGTCACCTGTGCCGCCGAGACGGTGACCGGCTCGACGTAGTCCCACCCGGGCTCCGGGCCGACCTTGAGCGTGAAGAGGATGTAGGCCGCGAAGATGAGGTAGTAGACGATGTCGGTGAGCACGATGTAGCTCTTGCCCGTGAGCGGGTTGTCGTGGAAGACGTCGGCGGCATAGGCGCGGCCGAACCGCTTGATGAACGGCCCGAGCCACAGCGCGATGCCGACGAGGACGAGGTTCGTGGCGACTTCGAGGATCCACCATGGCATGGCGAGGGTTCCGTTCTCTGTGCGAGGGGTGAGGGTGAGGACGAACGTGGCCACCACGACGACGACGAGGACCGCGCCGAGCGACCACCGCAGCGCAGCGGAACGTCGGGCACGGTCGGCGTCGATGCTGTCGACGACGCGCTCGAAGAGGTCGGGCGAGGGTTCGACGGGGTAGTCGTGCAGCGCGCGGGTCAGCCGGTCCTCGAGGTCGCTCATCGGTTGCCGTCCAGGGTCTCGGCGAGGCCGGCGAGGCCGCGCTGCAGATGGGTCTTCACGGTGTTGTTCGACAGGCCGAGGGTCTCGGCGATGTCGGGGATGGACAGGTCGAGGTAGTAGCGCAGGGTCACGCAGTCACGTTGGCGGCGCGGCAGGTCCCGGAGCGCGTCGATGACCTCCTGGCGTTCGGCCCGCGTCGCCGCGTCCTCCTCGGCGGAGGGTGCGTCGGGCAGCGCGGGCGGTCGGTGGCGCAGCGAGACCAGCCCCCTGCGGTTGTGGTCGCGCGCGAGGTTGATGACGATCGAGCGGAGGTATGCCGCCGCGCTGCCGCCGCGGCGGATCCGACCAGCGTTGCGGGACAATCGGATGAACGCCTCCTGGACGAGGTCCTCGGCGGCGGTGCGGTCGTCGAGGTAGAACCGGGCGAGCCGGGTGAGCGAGCTCGCCTCCTGGGCGAAGAGGCTGATGACGTCAGGGTCCGTCCCAGCACCCACACCGGGGTCGGGCGCGGCCGTCCGGCGCTCGGCGAGGGTCTCCATCGCCCTGACAGACGCGTTCGCAGGGGCAATTGGGTGACCGTCCGCAGAAGGTTTTTTCTGTGAGTTCTCGAGGTCACCCGCCACCGGTCCACGGCCGTCTGCATGGGTGTCGGCACCCTGCCGACCACGTCGAAAGGACACTTGCGATGCTCACCTCCACCCGCTCCCGGGTCGCCGTCGGAACCACTGCCATCGTCCTCCTCACGGCCACGCCCGCGCTGGCGTTCGGGCCGTTCCTGCGCACGAGCGGCCCGCTGCGCGACTTCGCCCCCACCGCGGCCGGCCCGTTCGACGGCGCGAGCGCGCGGGTCCAGCTCGTCGAGTCGGCGAGCGGCAGCCACGCCGTCCTCACGGTCAAGGGCATCGGCGCGGCCGCCGAGGGCCGGACCTTCGGCGCCCACCTCCACGACGGTCCGTGCGTCGCGGGCGACGGCGCCGCCGCCGGCCCGCACTACAACGCGCACACGCACGGCCAGTCGCCGACCCCCGGCGTGAGCGACGAGACCGAGATCTGGCTCGACTTCACCGTTGTCGACGGCGAGGGCACCGGCACGGCGAGCGTCCCGTTCGTCCCGGAGCACGGCAAGCGCTCGGTCGTCATTCACGCCGACCCGACGAACCCGCAGACCGGTGGCGCCGGCGCGCGGCTCGCCTGCAAGACGGTGGAGTGGTGACCGTGCGGCTGCTCCGTCACCTCGTGGCCGGCCTCCTCCTCGGCATCGGGCTGGGGGCGGTGGCCCGCGGCTTCATGGCCCTGCTGACGGCGGACCCTCGGTTCAGCTGGTCCGGGACGGCCTTCATCCTCGGGCTCTTCGGCGTGGCCGGACTGGTCCTCGCCGTGGCGCACGCCGCCAAGGGCCACCACCGCTCGCGGTGGTGGAAGCTCGTCACCCTGCCCGCCGTGCTGCTCTTCCTCGGGCCCGGCCTGCTCCTGGCCCCGGGCGTCCTGGGCATGGCACTCGCTGCCTCACGCCGGGTCTGGGTGAGGGGCATGGGCGTCGCCGTCCTCGCCGGGTCGGTCGCACTGCTGGCGGTGCTGGGCGAGACGGAGGACGAGCCGTTCACCCTCCGCACGGCTGCCGGCTTCGTCGTGATGTATGCCGTGTGCGCGGCGCTCGCAGCCGGCGCGCGGGCGGCGCTCACGGGCTGGGGCCCGAAGCGCTCAGGCGCGGGTGCGCCGGCCGAGCCCCAGCGCCACGGAGGCGACGGCCCCGAGGGCAGCGGCGAGCGCCGCACCGCGGAAGACCCACTCGACCTGGACGACCGCCGCGTCGAGGAGCGCCTGGGCGTCGGTCTGGTCGGGCAGTGACGCCACGGCCGCGTAGTACTGGTGGAGCCCGATCGCGGTGAGCAGGGCGAGCCCCACCACCATGCCGATCATCCGAGCGACGACCACGAGCGCACTCGCGGTGCCGTGGGCGTCCTCGGGTGAGTCGGCGAGGGCCGCGTTGTTGACCGGTGCGAGCGCGAGCCCGATGCCGAGCCCGACGAGCGCGAGGACGGGCGTCGCAGTCCACTCCCCGAGCGAGCCACGCCCCCAGGTCGACATGACGACGAGCCCGGCTGCGGCGAGCGCCAGCCCCGTCCCGCTCACCAGGCCGTCACCGAGACGGAGCAGCGACCACCCGCCGAGCAGGGCCCCGACCGGCACGGCGACGAGGAAGCGCACGAGGACGAAGGCCGCGACCGTCTCGCTCTCGGTGTGCACGAGACGGGCGAGGAGCGGCACGTCGACGATGACGGCGACGAGCGCGACCCCCACGCAGAGCGAGACGACGAGCGCCCAGCGCGTGCGTCCCACGACGACACCGCGAGGCACGAGCGGCTGCCCGGCACGGCGGTGGTGCACGAGATAGAGGCCGGCGAGGACGGCGGCGACCGGAAGCAGCGCGAACCCGAGCGGCCCGACGACCTCCTTCTCGGGGTCGGCGGCCGCGAAGGTGAGGACGACGCACCCGAGCGCTCCCCCGAGAAGGAGCGCACCGAGCAGGTCGGCCCGGCGCAGCACCGGCCACGCACCGCGCACCCACATCGCGACGGCGACCGCCGCCAAGGCGAGGGCCACCACCCCGACCGGTGTCGCCAACCGCGACGTCGAGTCCCCGAACGGCACGAACGGCACCCCGAGCGACACCGACGTCACGAGCGCCTCGGGTGCGGCGAGCGCCAGCCACGTGACGGCCGCCGCGACAAGCGAGAGGGCCACGGGCAGCGGGCGGGGACGGGACGGCATACCCCCGCCGACGGCGACCACGGCGAGGGCGAGGACGACACCGAGGACGGCGTTGAGCCAGAAGATGGCGCGCCAGTCGGCGACCGCGAGGACGGCGGCGCCGAGCACCGGACCGAGGACGGACCCGAGCTCCTGCACCCCGCCGACGACGCCGAGCGGGGTGCCGCGGCGCTCACGGTCCCAGAGCCGGGCGACGATCGCGAGGGTCGCGGGCACGAGGCCGCCTCCGCCGACGCCCTGGACGACCCGGCCCGCCACGAGGACCGGCAGCTCGACCGCGAGCGCCGTGACGGCGGAGCCGGCGACGAAGACGGCGAGGCAGCCCAGCAGCACGCGCTGGTGGGAGGTGAGGTCGGCGAGCCGGCCGATGAGCGGCAGCACGGCGATGTAGCCGAGGAGGAAGCCGGACACGATCGGCGTCGCGCGCTGGAGGGCGTCGATCCCGATGCCGACCCCGGCCATCATGTCGGTGAGCGCCAGCACGACGACGTAGGTGTCGGCGGCGGCGAGCGCCACGGCGACCGATGCGGTCGCGAGCAGCGCCCGGGGGCGAGCCGTGCTGGCCAGTCGCTCCTCGGTCCTAGGGGCGGGCGATCTCAACCGCGGTCCCATAGTCCTTGAGGCGCAGGGTGAAGGTCGACGTCGTCCCGGCGAAGAACGGCCCGGTCATCTCGGCGAGCTGCAGCCGGTCGTCCTCGGTGATGCCGTAGGTCACCTCGAAGGTGCCCTTGCCGTCACCGAGGTTGAAGAGCTCCTTGATCCGCGAGCCGGGGAGCGTGCCGGAGTACTGCTGGAGCACCGCCGCCCCGTCGCGCACCTCCTTGCCCGTCGTCGGGTTCGCGGTGTCGACGAGCAGCTGCGAGATGCCCTTGGCCGGGTCGAAGAAGTTCGACGGGTTGGGGGCGCCGAGCTCCGCGAGGTCGGTCGGGTTGTAGCCCGGCGTGAAGAACTTCATGTATGCCGTGTCGCCGATCGTGATGACCTCGGCCGACCCGCTCACGCCCTTGATCGTCGCGGTGACACTGCCCTTGAACTTCGGTTCGGTCGCGCTGATCTCGCCGGTGCCGAGCGCGCCGGTGACGCCGTTCTCGGTCGTGGGGACGTTCTTGCTCGAGAGGGTGAGCCCGACGAACTTCGCCGCGTCGAAGGCGGCCTTGGCCTCGGTGAGCGCGGTCCTCGGGTCGGCCTTCGCCTCGGGCTCGGCGTCGCCGGAGCAGCCGGTGAGGAGTCCGAGGGTGGCGGCGGCGGCCGTGACCGACCCGGCCAGCAGAGCGCGTCGTCGCATGGCGCACACCCTACTGGCCGGGCCTTGGGTCACCCGACGGTCACCGGAGGGTCAGTCCGTCGCCCTCCCGGTCGACCGTGACGGTCTGGCCGTCGCGCACCTCTCCGGCGAGGAGGGCACGCGCGAGGCGGTCGCCGATCTCCTTCTGGACGAGCCGGCGGAGCGGACGTGCCCCGTATGCCGGGTCGTAGCCGGTCTCGGCGAGCCACTCCCGAGCCGCGTCGGTGACCTCGAGGTCGATCCGGCGGTCCTTGAGCCGGGTGCCGAGGGCGCGCACCTGGAGCTCGACGATGTGCGCCAGCTCGTCGCGGCTCAGCGGGTCGAAGACGACGACCTCGTCGAGCCGGTTGAGGAACTCGGGCTTGAAGGCCGAGCGCACCGCCGCCATGACGGCCTCGCGCTTGGCGTCCGGGTCGAGCGTCGGGTCGATGAGGAACTGGCTGCCGAGGTTGCTCGTCATGACGAGGATGACGTTGCGGAAGTCGACCGTGCGGCCCTGGCCGTCGGTGAGCCGGCCGTCGTCGAGCACCTGGAGGAGGATGTCGAAGGTCTCGGGGTGCGCCTTCTCGACCTCGTCGAGGAGGACGACGGAGTAGGGACGGCGGCGCACCGCCTCGGTGAGCTGGCCGCCCTCCTCGTGGCCGATGTAGCCGGGGGGCGCGCCGATGAGGCGAGCCACGGCGTGCCGCTCGGAGTACTCCGACATGTCGATGCGGACCATCGCCCGCTCGTCGTCGAAGAGGAAGTCGGCGAGCGACTTCGCGAGCTCGGTCTTGCCGACACCGGTGGGGCCGAGGAAGAGGAAGCTGCCGGTCGGCCGGTCGGGGTCGGCGATGCCGGCGCGGCTGCGACGGACGGCGTCGGCGACGGCCTGGACGGCGGAGGTCTGGCCGATGAGGCGGGCGCCGATGATCGACTCCATTGAGAGCAGCTTCTCGGTCTCACCCTGGAGCAGACGGCCGGCCGGGATGCCGGTCCACGCGGAGATGACCTCGGCGATGTCGTCGGCGCCGACCCGCTCCTTGACCATGAGGTCGTCGCCGCTGCGGGCCACCTCGGCCTCGCTCGCGGCGGCGAGCTGCTTCTCGAGCTCGGGGATCTCGCCGTAGAGCAGGCGGGAGGCGCCCTCGTAGTCGCCGTCGCGCTGGAGGCGCTCGGCCCGGGTCCGGGCGTCGTCGACCTGCGCCTTGAGGTCACCGACCCGGTTGAGACCGGACTTCTCGGCGTCCCAACGGGCGTTGAGGGCGGAGAGCTGCTCGGTCTTGTCGGCGAGGTCCTCGCGCAGGCGGGCGAGGCGCTCGACCGAGGCCTCGTCGGTCTCGCGCTCGAGGTGGAGCTCCTCCATCTTGAGCCGGTCGACGGCGCGGCGGAGCTCGTCGATCTCGACCGGGCTGGAGTCGATCTCCATGCGGAGGCGGGAGGCGGCCTCGTCGACGAGGTCGATGGCCTTGTCGGGCAGCTGGCGACCGGTGATGTAGCGGTCGGAGAGCGAGGCGGCCGCGACGAGGGCGGAGTCCTCGATCTCGACCTTGTGGTGCGCCTCGTAGCGCTCCTTGAGCCCACGCAGGATCGCGACCGTGTCCTCGACCGAGGGCTCGCCGACGAAGACCTGCTGGAAGCGGCGCTCGAGTGCAGGGTCCTTTTCGACGTGCTCGCGGAACTCGTCGAGGGTCGTCGCACCGACGAGCCGGAGCTCGCCGCGGGCGAGCATCGGCTTGAGCATGTTGCCGGCGTCCATCGCGCCCTCGCCGGTCGCGCCCGCGCCGACGACGGTGTGGAGCTCGTCGATGAAGGTGACGATCTGGCCGTTGCTCGCCTTGATCTCCTCGAGGACCGCCTTGAGCCGCTCCTCGAACTCACCGCGGTACTTCGCGCCGGCGACCATGGCGCCGAGGTCGAGGCTGATGAGCCGCTTGTCGCGCAGGGACTCGGGGACGTCACCGTCGACGATGCGCTGGGCGAGGCCCTCGACGACGGCGGTCTTGCCCACGCCGGGCTCGCCGATGAGGACGGGGTTGTTCTTCGTCCGCCGCGAGAGCACCTGGACGACGCGGCGGATCTCGGAGTCGCGCCCGATGACCGGGTCCAGTCGGCCGTCGCGGGCCATGCCGGTGAGGTCGGTGCCGTACTTCTCGAGCGACTCGCTGCCGCTCTCCTGCGCCTCGGAGGTGACCTTGCGGCCGGCGCGCAGCTCGTCGATGCGTGCCTCGACGGCCTTGCCCGCCGACCGGTCGACACCCGGCAGGGCCCCCTTCTCGACGAGGGCGAGCACGAGCAGGTCGGTGGCGAGGTGGGTGTCGCCCTTGGCCGACATGAGGGTGCTCGCCTGCTGGAGCACGCCGAGCGCCGCCTGCCCGAGCGAGGGGGTGGCGGTGCTGGATCCGGAGCTCACCGGCATACGGCTCAACGCGGAGCGCGCGGCCGAGGTGACGGCCTCGGCCGTGGTGCCGGCCACCTCGAGCAGCGCGGGGGTCGAGGTGTCCGGCTGCTCGACGAGCGCGAGGGCGAGGTGGTCGGGGGTGATCTCCGGGTGACCGGCCGCCTGGGCGGTGCGCTGGGCGAGCGCGAGGGCCTCGGCGACCTTGGTCGTCGGCGTGAGTTCCATCGTGGCTGTCTCCTGAGGATCGTGAGGTCACGGGTTCGTCAGGTGCAACGAGCACAGAGTTGAGTTGATTCCGCTCAACTCTGTGCCCGTCAGCAGGTGGCCGCCAGGTCCTGCACCTCGTCGGTGGGCTCGCTCGGGGTCGGCGTGCTCGTCGTCGTCGGCGGCGGGGTCGAGGGCGACGGGGTGGCGGCCGCCTCGGGAGGGTCGATCGCCGCCTTCACGAGCCGGCGGATCTTGTCGTAGTCGGGGTCGCCGACCTTGACCACCTTGTTGGTGATCGGGAGGCTGCGGATCGACCCCTCGTCCTGCACCGTGCCGACGAGCTCGGCCCACGCAGGGAGCTCCGAGGTGGGGATGTCGATCGTGAGGTTGTCCTTGACGACCTTGGCGAGGTCGGGGTAGTTGCGCAGCAGCGTGACCGGGTCCGCCTGGTCGATGATCGCGCCGGTGACGCACCGCTGCCGGCGCATCCGGCTGAAGTCGTCGCTCCCGGCGCGCGACCGGGCATACCAGAGCGCGTGGAAGCCGTCGAGGTGCTGCGGGCCGAGCTCGATCCACTGCTCCTTGCCGTGGGCGAAGACGATGCGTCCGTTGACGAGCTTGCACGAGACACAGACCCGCTCCTTGACGTTGATGTCGACCCCGCCCATCGCGTCGACGAGGGACTGGAAGCCCTTGAGGTCGACGACGAGGGTGCGGTCGATCGTCAGCCCGAGGATCTCGCCGATGACGTCACGGGTGGAGGTGAGACCCGGGTTGCTGTCACCCGGGAAGAGCTCGGGGTGGTCGGTCGCGAGGGTCCAGATGCCGTTGAGCAGGCACTCGTCGCCGCAGTCGTAGCCGTTGGGGTAGAGCGTCGAGAGCGGGTTCGACTTCGGGATGGGGGCGTACTCGAGGTTGCGGGGCAGGCTGAAGAGGACCGTCTGGCCGTTCTCGGTGTCGATGCTCGCGACCATCATCGAGTCGGTGCGCACGCCGACGCGGTCGTCCGCCGCGTCGGAGCCGAGGAGGAGGACATTGACGCGCGGCTTGTCGGCCCAGGCGTTGACCTCCTCGTCGTCGCCGGAGATGAGGTTGCCGCCGGTGAGGACCTGCACGACGTCGTGCTGGATCGTGAGGTAGCGGACGGCCGTCGCGGCGGGGGCGACCACGAGCAGGCAGCAGACCGCCGCGAAGAGCGCGCGCCACCCCGCGCCGGGGCCGCGGGGCGCCGTCTCGCGCGCGGTGAGAAGGATGCCCACGCACCAGAGCAGGGCGCCGACGGCCGTCGCGACGAGCAGGGCGACGAGGACGCGGGGGCGGACTGCGAGGTCGAGGGCCGCGACGACGAAACCCCTGCGCCAGGCGTAGAAGAGGACGAGAGCGCCGAGGAGGAGCGCCCCGAGGAGGAGCGCGAGCCCGAAGCCCCGCCGACGGGTCGGGAGGAGGCCCGCACCGGGGAGCACCGTGCTCAGCGCGGTGAGACCGAAGAAGCGGCCGGAGCCGCGGGTGGTGTCGTACTCGTCGTAGTCGTCCTCGTCCTCGTCCTCGAGGGCCTCGTCGTCGACGTCCACGTCCGCGTCCTCGACGTCGGCGTCCTCCGGGTCGGCGTCCTCGAGGCGCGTCTCGTCGACGGTCGCGTCGTCCGAGGGCGGGCCATCGGCGCCATGCCGAGCGTCGCCGCGGTCGCGGGCGGCGCGCCGGGTGCCGCGGTAGCGGCGGGGGTCGTCGTTCTGCACGTGCACATCATGCCGCTCACGGCTGTGGGATCAGTGAGGCTCAACCGAATCTCCGGCCGGATCGTTGTCGCCCCGGCCGGTGCCCGCACCCCCGTCGGTGAGCCACGCGACGGCGTCGTCGACGAGCTCTCGCGGTGACCTGCGGAGGTCGAGAACGACGCCGCTCTCGTCCGGGTCCAACGGCTCGAGGGTGTCGATCTGGGACTGCAGCAGGCTCGACGGCATGAAGTGGCCCTCGCGCCCGGACAGCCGCTCACGGATCACGTCGGCAGGTCCGTCGAGGTGCACGAAGGACACCGTCGGCGGTCCGGTGCGCAGGACGTCGCGGTAGCTGCGTCGCAGCGCCGAGCAGGTGATGATCGTCGAGACCCCCGCCTCGTCGCGCGCCGCCATCCACTCGGCGAGAGCAGCGAGCCAGGGCCATCGGTCGGCGTCGGTGAGCGGGATGCCGCGCTCCATGCGGGCGATGTTCTCCGGCGAGTGGAAGGCGTCGGCCTCGGCGAACTCGAAGCCGGTGGCGTCGGCGATGCCGTGTGCGACCGTCGTCTTGCCGCTGCCCGAGACGCCCATGACGACGACGTGCCGGCGGTCCCCGCCCGTGCTCATCGCAGGGTCTCGCCCGGTCGGACGGACGTGAGCTCGCCGAGCTCGGCACGCGTGGGGAGCCCCGCCCAGTCGCCGCGGGTGCTCGCGGCCCAGGCCCCGAGGGCGGCGGCGCGCTCGAGCGCCTCACCGTCCGCGCAGCCGTCGAGCACCGCGGAGAGCAGTCCGGCGCTGAAGGCGTCGCCGGCGCCGACGGTGTCGACCGCGGAGACGGCGAGGGCCTCTCGGTCCCACCGCCCGTCGGCCGTGACGAGGCTGGCCCCTGCCGACCCGCGCTTCACCGCGACGGCGTGGACACCGTCGGAGAGCAGCCGTCCGACGGCCTCGTCCTCGGGCCCGTCGGCGACGAGGCCGAGCTCCTCCTCGCCGGCGACGAGGAGGCTCACGGCGGGCAGGAGGGCGCGCAGCACCGGCGCGGCCACGTCGCGGCTCCACAGCCGGTCGCGGTGGTTGACGTCGAGGCTCACCCGGACTCCGGCCTCCCGGGCGACCGACACGGCACGGCTCACGGCCTCTGCCGACGTCGGCGAGAGAGCGGGGGTGACGCCGGTGACGTGGAGCAGCCGCGCGGCCCGGATCACGTCGAGCGGGAGGTCGTCGGGACCGAGCCGCGACCCTGCCGAGCCCGCACGCACGTAGTGGACGCGGCTGAGGTCGGCGGCGCGCTGCTCGAGGAACATCAGGCCCGTCGGGGCCGAGTCGTCCACGACGACCTGGTCGACGTCGACGCCCTCGCCGCGCAGCGTGCGCAGGGCCGCCTCGCCGAACGGGTCCGACCCCACCCGACCGACCCAGGCGACGCGGTGACCCAGGCGCGACAGCCCGATGGCGACGTTGGTCTCCGCCCCGGCGAGGTCGGGGGTGACGGGTGCCCCGAAGCCCAGTGGGCCGGGCGAGCGGAACGACGCCAGCGCCTCGCCGAGCGTGACGACGTCGACGCTCATCGCGCCGCCCCAGCGGCGGCGCTCCCGGCGTCGGTCGCCCACGCGGCGAAGGCCTGTGCCCTGCCCCGGAGCGCGTGGAGCGACCCACCGGAGGCGGCGTCGCCGACGAGCGGCCCGCCGACCCCGACGCCGACGGCGCCCGCGGTGAGGTAGGCGCGGGCCTCGGAGATCCCGACGCCCCCGACGGCCATGAAGGCGATGTCCGGGAACGGGTCGCGCAGGGCCTTGAGGAGCCCGGGCCCGCCGGCCGAGGCCGGGAAGAGCTTGACGACGTCAGCACCGGACGACCACGCGGCATACGCCTCGGTTGCGGTGAACGCCCCTGCGGCACAAGGGATCCCGAGCCGGGAAGCGGCCGCGACGGCAGGCACGACCGCCGGTGTGACGACGAAGTCCCCACCTGCGCGAGCAACGGCGTCGACGTCCTCCTCGGTGAGCACCGTCCCCGCCCCGACGAAGGCGCCGGCCGGCGCAGCGGCACGCAGCGCGGCGATGGTCGCGAGCGCGTCCGGGGTCGTCAGCGTCACCTCGACGAGCCGGATGCCCTCCTCGAGCAGCACGCGGGCGGCGTCGAGCGACGCCGACGCGGAGGTGCCGCGGACGATCGCCATGACGGGGTGCGAGGCGAGGACCTCACGCAGCTGACCGGGACCCATCGCGCCGGTCACCACTCCGCGAACGCGCCGTCGGGGTGGCGCCACACGGGCCCGCGCCACGCGTGACCGACCTTGTCGGCCGCGCGCACGGCCGCCTCGTCGATCTCGATGCCGAGACCGGGGCCGGTGAGCCGGGCGATGTGGCCGTCGACGAACTCGAGCGGCTTGGTGTCGACGAGGTAGTCGAGGACGTCGGCGCCCTGGTTGTAGTGGATGCCGATGCTCTGCTCCTGGATGAGGTGGTTCGTCGTCGCGAACGCCACCTGGAGAGAGGAGGCCAGGGCCAGCGGGCCGAGCGGGCAGTGGGGTGCGAGCGCGGCGTCGTAGGTCTCGGCGAGCGCGGCGATCTTGCGCACCTCGGTGATGCCCCCGGCGTGCGAGAGGTCGGGCTGGACGACCGCGACACCGGCGTGGAGCACCGGCAGGAACTCCTGGCGGCTGTAGAGCCGCTCCCCCGTCGACACCGGCGTCGTCGTCGACTGCACGAACTGCGCGATGAGGTGCGTGTTCTCCGGCGTGACCGGCTCCTCGAGGAAGAGCGGGCGGAAGGGCTCGAGCAGCGGCGCCACCCGACGGGCGCCCGCCAGGCTGAACCGACCGTGGAAGTCGACGGCGACGTCGCCGTGCTCACCGAGGACCTCGCGCGCCGCGGCGACCCGCGCCACGACGCCGTCGACCTCGGCGACGGTGCCGAGCGGCGACATGCGCCCGCTCGCGTTCATCTTCACGGCCGTGAGCCCTGCGGCGACCTGCTCGGCGATGTGGTCGCGGACCTCGTTCGGCTCGTCGCCACCGACCCAGCCGTAGACGCGGACGCGGTCGCGGACGGCGCCCCCGAGCAGCTGGTGCACGGGAGCGGCATACCTCTTGCCCTTGATGTCCCAGAGGGCCTGGTCGATGCCGGACACGGCACTGCCGAGGATCGGCCCACCGCGGTAGAACGAGCCCTTGGTCATGACGGCCCAGTGGTCCTCGATGCGCTCGGGGTCACCCCCGACGATCAGCTCGGCGAGCTGCTCGACGGCGGTGCGCACGGTCTCCGACCGACCCTCGCACGTCGCCTCGCCCCAACCGACGAGCCCGTCGGAGGTCTCGATGCGGACGAAGAGCCAGCGCGGTGCGACGAGGAAGGTCTCGACGCGGTCGATGACCGAGCCGGTGGACGAGGTGGAGGGGGTGGGGATGGTGGACGTCATGGGTCAGCCCTTCGTGGCGCCGGCGGTGAGGCCGGAGACGACGTACTTCTGTGCGAGCAGCGCGATGACCATGATCGGCACGGTGACGACGGTCGCAGCCGCCATGAGGCCGCCCCAGTCGATCGCGGCGTAGCCGACGAAGTCGAAGATCGCGACGGGGAGGGTCTTCGTCTTCGCACCGGACAGCACGAGCGCGAACATGAAGTTGTTCCACGAGAAGATGAACGCGAGGATCCCCGCCGTCGCGATGCCCGGCGTCGACAGCGGCAGTGTGATGAGGCGGAAGGCCCCGATCGGCGTGAGCCCGTCGACCTGGGCCGACTCCTCGAGTTCGAGGGGCAGCCCGTCGAAGTAGCCCATCATGATGTAGACGACGAGTGGCAGCGACACGAACATGTGGCTGAGCACGAGGACCGTGAAGCCGCCGACGAGCCTGAGGTTGCTGAAGACGTAGAACCACGGCACGAGCAGCGAGACGCCGGGGATGACGCGCGCCATCAGGACGACGAGCGCCGAGCGCTTCATCGAGAACCGGCTCATCGAGTAGGCCGCGGGCACGCCGAGCAGGAGCGAGAGCACCGTCGACGCGAACGCCACCCAGAGGCTGTTGACGATGAACGTCACGTAGTTCGCCTGCTCGAGGACGGTCTTGTAGTTCTCGACCGTCGGCGAGAAGAGCAGCGCCTTGCTCGAGTCATAGATGTCGACGTTGGTCTTGAGCGACGCCGCGACCATCCAGATGAGGGGCATGAGCAGCCCCAGGACGACGAGGACGAGCGCCCCGACGCGGAACGTCTTGTATGCCGTGCCGCCGCGCATCAGTAGTCCGCCTTCCGACGTGACGTGAGGGCCCACATCGACCCGATGATGATGAGGAAGAAGAGGATGAGGACGGTCGAGCTCGTGCCGTACTCGTTGTAGTCGAAGCTCAGGCCGTAGGCGTAGACGTTGAGGGTCTCGACCTCGTGGTAGCTGCCGCCGCCCTTGCCCTTGGTCGCGTAGAGGATGTCGAACGTCTTGAGGGCGTCGATGCCGCGCAGCAGGACGGCGACGATGATCGTCGACTTCATGAGCGGCAGGGTGATGTAGCGGAAGCGCTGCCACCCGCTGGCGCCGTCGATGAGCGCGGCCTCCTGCGGCTCGTCCGAGAGCGAGGTGAGTCCGGCGAGCAGGATGAGGACGACCATCGGCGTCCACTGCCAGATGTCGATGAGCATCGTCGTCCACAGCGCCGAGCTCGGGCCGGCGAGCCACGGCTGCTCGGGGATGCCGAACCACCCGAGGACCTGGTTGGCGACGCCGATGTTGGGGTCGAAGATGAGCCGCCACATCATGCCGACGGCGACGGGGGTCGCGACGAGAGGCATGAGGATCGCGACCCGCACCCACTTCTCACCGCGGAAGGGCCGCCACAGGAGCAGCGCGATCGCCATGCCGAGGACGACCTCGACGAGGAGGACGACCCCGGTGAACTGCACCGTGCGCCACACGGCCGGCCAGAAGCGGGCGGTGTCGGCGAGGACGTCGAGGTAGTTCTGCGCGCCGACGAACTCCTTCTCGGCGCGGACCGAGCCCTCGGCGTCGGTGAGGCTGAGATAGAGCGTCCACGCGACCGGGAAGATGATGAGCACGACGACGAACGCCATGGCCGGAGCGGCGAAGAGCCACTTGCGGTGGGTGTTGGCCCACGGGGAGAACCCGGACGTACCCGTCACGGGGAGAGCGTCAGCAGACATCGGAGTGCGCCTTCGTGTGCCGTCGGGAAGGAGGTCGTATGCCGTGCGGTCCCGTTCCCGGTGGCCGCGCCACTCGTGCGCGGCGCGGCTACCGGGGTTGTCGGGACCCCAGGACGTCAGGACGTCAGGACGTCAGGACGTCGGGACGTGGGGCCCGGCAGGGCCCGGACGTCACTTGTTCTCGTCGTCGAGCAGGGCCTGGAAGGCCTCCGCCGCCTTGTCGGCAGAAGCGCCCGAGTCCTTGCCCGTGATCGCGTCGACGATCGGCTGGCCGACGAGCTCACGCGCCTCGGGGACCTTGACGACCTGCGGGCGGTCGAAGCCGACACCGTTCTCGGCACCGGCCTTCGCGGCCTCGACGAGGTCCTTCGGGTAGGTCGAGGTGGCGTCGGCGTCGCTCGCGACCGAGGTGCGGGCACCGGGGACACCGGCCTTCTGGTTGGCGAGCGTCTGCTCCTTGCTCGTCGCCCACTCGATGAACTTCCAGGCGTTCGCCTTGTTCTCGGAGGCCTCGTTGATGCCGAGCGCCCACGACGGGACGTTGTAGGGCTTCGAGCCGGCCGGGCCCTCGGGGAAGGGAGCGAAGCCGACGGTGTCGGCGACCTTGGACTTGGCCGGGTCGGTGGCGTTCTTGTAGAGCGAGCTGGCCTCGGTGTAGAACGCGGCCTGACCCTGGGTGAAGATCGCCATCGCCTCGGGCCAGCTCATGTCGGTGCTGACGTTCTTGGGACCGTGGTCGTGGATGAGCCCGCCGTAGTAGGCGTAGGCCTGCTTGGCCTCGGGCGAGGCGACGGCCGCCTTGCCGGAGTCGTCGGCCCACTGTCCGCCGAAGCTGTAGAGGAAGCCGGAGAACTGGGTCACGGCGGCGGACTTGCCGGTGCGCGCGACGAAGCCGGCGACGCCCGGGTTCGCGGCCTGCACCTTGGCGGCCGCCTCCTTGAGCTCGTCGAGGGTCTTCGGCGGGGCCGAGTAGCCCGCCTTCTGCAGCAGGTCCTTGCGGTAGTAGAGGACCTCGGTCTCGGTGATGAGCGGGACGCCGACGACCTTGTCGTCATAGGTGGTGGCCTCGACCGGTCCGGGCTGGAAGTCGCCCCAGTTCCACTCGGTGGCGCCCTTGGTGTCCTCCGTGAGGTCGGCGAGGTAGCCGTTCTTGCCGAAGAGCTTGCCCTCCTGGAGAGGGCGGTACATCATCACGTCGAGGTCGCTCGTGCCCGCGTTGAGCTTGACGTTGTACTGGTCGGAGAGCTGGTCCTCACCGAGCTGGGTGAGCTCGACCTTGAGGCCGGTCTCCTTCTCGAACTCCGGCAGGGCCGCCTTGATGTTCTCGGTCCACACGTGGTTCGCGAGGGTGACCTGGAGGGTCTTCGACCCCGTGCCCTCCTCGTCGCCACCGCCACCGCACGCCGAGAGGCTGAGCGCCGCGGCCAGTGCGAGGGTCGATCCGATTGCTGTGCGTCGCAACACGTCGATCTCCTTGGATTGCTCGGCCGCCCCGCCATTGGAGCCGTCGCCGCGGCGGACTCTCGTCCGTCTTGATAGAGGACTCTAGATCGATAAGTCTGACTTGTGCAAGGCCCCGACCCCCATGCGTATGATTTGTGACGTGCCCACCGCTGCGCTCGTCCCCGACGACTCCTCCGGTCTCCACGGCCGACTCGTCGAGTCGCTCGGCCTGTCGATCTGCGGCGGCGACCTCGCTCCGGGGACCGTCCTCTTCATCGACGAGCTCATGGCGAGCCACTCGGTCTCCCGCTCGGTCGTGCGCGAGGCCCTGCGGGTGCTCTCGTCGATGGGGCTCGTCACCTCACGGCGCCGCGTCGGCACGCTCGTCCTCGACCGCTCGGCGTGGAACGTCTACGACCCGCTCGTCATCCGGTGGCGGCTCGCCACCGGTGGCCGGATCAACCAGCTGCGCTCGATCACCGAGCTGCGCACCGCCGTCGAGCCGCAGGCCGCCCGCCTCGCGGCCGAACGCGCCCGGCCGCTCGAGGCCTCCGAGCTCGTCACCCTCGCGGGCCAGCTGTGGGCCGCGGGTCAGGACGGCCGGATGGACGACTTCCTGCGTCTCGACGTCGAGTTCCACAAGCGCGTCCTGGCCGCCTCGGGCAACGAGATGTTCGAGCACCTCCACAAGCAGGTCGCCGAGGTGCTCGCCGGCCGGCACGCCTACGGCCTCATGCCGCACCACCCCCACGTCGACGCCCTCCAGCTGCACACCGACGTCGCCGCCTCGATCCAGCGCGGCGACGGCGACCGCGCCCACGAGGCGATGGTCGCGATCATGGACCGGACGATGGGCGAGACCCGCCAGCTCTGGGAGGAGCAGGTGGGCGAGCCGGCCGCCGAGTCCCGACCGCAGAAGGCCGAGGGCTGAGCGCACACGGGACCTGACGGCATACGGCGCTCCCCTGGGGAAGGCACTGCTTCGTCTCGCGGACGCACCTCGGCCCCGCCACCACAGGTGACGGGGCCGAGGACGCGAGTGCCGCCGAAGCGGCTCGGCTCACTGGGTGAGCTTGCTCAGGGTCGGGTCGTTGGCGTAGGCCTCCTTGGCGTTCGCCTTGGTGACGATGAGCGGCTCGAGCAGGTTGGCCGGGACGACCTTGACGCCGTTGTCGTAGGACTTGTCGTCGTTGACCGTCGGCTTCTCACCCTTCTGCAGCGCCTGGACCATCTCGATGGTGGCCTTGACGAGGTTGCGGGTGTCCTTGTTGATCGTCGAGTACTGCTCGCCGGCCATGATCGACTTCACGGACTCGACCTCGGAGTCCTGACCGGTGACGACCGGGACGGGCTTGCCGGCGGCCTTGACCGAGGTGATGATCGCGCGGGCGAGGGTGTCGTTGGGCGAGAGGACGCCGTCGAGCGCGGCCGACGAGTAGGACGCCGAGAGCAGGGTGTCCATGCGCTTCTGCGCGTTCTCCGCCTTCCAGCCCTGGGTGACGGCCTGGTTGAAGTTCGTCTGGCCGGAGGTGACCTTGAGCGTGCCGTCGTCGATCTTCGGCTTGAGGACGCTCATCGCGCCGTCGAAGAAGACCTGCGCGTTGGCGTCGTCGGGCGAGCCGGCGAAGAGCTCGATGTTGTAGGGACCGGACGGCTTCTTGGCCGCCATGCCCTCGAGCAGCGCGTTGCCCTGGAGCTCGCCGACCTTGAAGTTGTCGTAGGCGACGTAGTAGTCGACCGCGTCGGTGTTCTTGATGAGGCGGTCGTAGGCGATGACGGTCGCGCCGGCGTCCTTGGCCGCCTTGACCTGGGTGCCCAGCTGGGCGCCGTCGATGGCGCCGACGACGATGACCTTGGCGCCCTTGGTCACCATGGACTGGATCTGGTTCTGCTGCTCGCCGACACCGCCGTTGGCGAACTGGACGTCGGCCTTGAAGCCTGCCTTGGCGAGGTCGTCCTTGAAGAGGTTCTCGGCGAGGACCCAGTTCTCGGACGTCTTCTGCGGGAGCGAGACACCGATGAGCGAGTCGGCCGCGAAGCCTCCCGCACCACCGGAGGCGGAGCTGTCGGAGCCCGAGGCGGGCGTCTCCTCGTCCGCCCGGCCGCAGCCGGTCAGAGCGAGTGCGGCGACGGCGGTGGCCGCCATCAGCTTGGTGATCGAACGCATGTCGTCTCTTTCTTTCGTATGCCGTGGCGCACCCGGGGCGGAAGCGTCACTGTCGTGCCTATTCAGTTGTGCGGTGACGAGCGGGCTCAGGACTCCTGCTTGACGGTCTCGCCCGTCTCCTTGGTTGCCCGGCCACCGAAGTTCTGCATGAGGAGGCCGGTGATGGAGCGCCGGCCCTGGCTCTTGTTGTAGACGTCGAAGGCGACGGCGGTGAGCAGCACGAGGCCCTTGATGATCTGGGTCATGTCGGCGCCCACGCCGAGCAGCTGGAGGCCGTTGTTGAGCACGGCCATGACGAGACCACCGATGACGGCCCCGACGACGGTGCCGACACCACCGGTGACGGCGGCGCCACCGATGAAGACGGCGGCGATGGCGTCGAGCTCCCAACCGACGCCGTCGAACGGGCCGGAGGCGTTGGAGCGGGCCACGAACATCATCCCGGCGAGCGAGGCGAGGACCGACATGTTCATCATGACGAGGAAGTTGACCCGCTTGGATCGCACACCGGAGAGCTCGGCGGCGTGACGGTTGCCACCCACGGCGTAGACGTGACGCCCGATGATGGTGCGGGTCGAGATGAACCCGTAGAGCAGGACGAGCGCGCCGAGGATGAGCGCCGAGACCGGCAGCGACGTGCCCGGGCGGCCCGAGGCCATGAGCAGCGCCACCGCGAGGATGGCGACCGAGATCAGGGCGAGCCGGATCCACATCACGGTGCTGTCCTCGAGGTCGGCACCGATCTTGGCCTGGTTGCGGCGGTTGCGCAGCGTGCCGCCGATGATCGCGGCGCAGACGAGGATGCCGATGAGGACGGTGAGGTTGTTGTATCCGGTGTTGGGTCCGACCTCGGGCAGGTAGCCGGCACCGATCGTCTGGAAGTCCTCGCCCACCGGGACGGTGTTGGACTTGCCGACGTACTGGTTCGCGCCGCGGAAGATGAGCATGCCCGCGAGGGTGACGATGAAGGCCGGGATCCCCACCTGGGCGACCCAGAACCCCTGCCACGCGCCCACGAGCACGCCGATGCCGAGGCCGAGCAGGATCCCCAGCCACCACGGGATGCCCCAGTCGCGCATCGCGATGGCCACGACGATGCCGGCGAAGGCGGCAACCGAGCCGACCGAGAGGTCGATGTGGCCGGCGATGATGACGAGCACCATGCCGATCGCCATGACGAGGATGTAGCTGTTGCCCTGGAAGATGTTGATGACGTTGCCGGGGTCGAGCGTCAGCCCGTCCGTGAGGATCTGGAAGAGCACGATGAGGAACACCAGGGCGAAGATCATCCCGAACTGGCGGGTGTCTCCACCGAAGATTTCCTTGATCTTGTTCATGCAGCGTCCTTCGGAGTGCTGGACTGCGACGTCCTGGTCATGAGCCGCATGAGCGACTCCTGGTTGGCCTCGGCCTTGTCGAGGACACCGGTGACCCGGCCCTCGCTGATCGTGTAGATGCGGTCGCTCAGACCGAGGAGCTCGGGCAGCTCGGAGCTGACGACGATGACGCCCTTGCCCTGGCTCGCGAGGCGCTGGATGATCCCGTAGATCTCGTACTTGGCGCCGACGTCGATGCCGCGGGTGGGCTCGTCGAGGATGAGCAGGTCGGGGTCGGTGAAGAGCCACTTGCTCAGGACGACCTTCTGCTGGTTGCCGCCCGAGAGCTTGGCCACGCCGTAGTCGACCGAGGGGGTCTTGGTGCGCAGCGCCTTGCGGTAGTCGTCGGCGGCCGAGTGCTCGGCGCGGCGGTCGATGACGAAGTTGTGCGCGATCTTCTTGAGCTTGGCCGACACCGTCGTCGTCTTGATGTCGTCGAGGAGGTTGAGGCCGAGCGACTTGCGGTCCTCGGTGAGGTAGCCGATGCCGGCGTCGATGGCCGCGGGCACGCTGCGGAGGTCGACCTTCTTGCCGTTGAGCCACATCTCGCCGCCGAGCCAGGTGCCGTAGGAGTGGCCGAAGATCGAGCGCATGAGCTCGGTGCGGCCCGAGCCCATGAGGCCGGCGAACCCGACGATCTCGCCGCGGCGGACGAAGAACTCGGACTGCTTGGCGACGAGCCGCTCCGGCACCTGGGGGTGGGCGACGGTCCAGCCCTTGACCTCGAACATCACCTCGCCGATCTCGGGGGTGTGCTCGGGGAAGCGCGACTCGAGCGAGCGGCCGACCATGCCGCGGATGATGCGGTCCTCGTCGACGGCGCCCTCGCGCACGTCGAGCGTCTCGACCGTCTGGCCGTCACGGATGATCGTGATCGCGTTGGCGATGGCCTCGATCTCGTTGAGCTTGTGGCTGATCATGATCGAGGTGATGCCCTTGGCCTGCAGGCCGCGGATGAGGTCGAGCAGGTGGCGCGAGTCCTCCTCGTTGAGCGCCGCCGTCGGCTCGTCGAGGATGAGCAGCTGCACGTCCTTGGCGAGGGCCTTGGCGATCTCGACGAGCTGCTGCTTGCCGACGCCGATGTTCTTGATCGGGGTCTCGGGGTCCTCCTCGAGCCCGACCCGGGCGAGGAGGTCGCGCGCACGGTTGTTGGTGCGCACCCAGTCGATGGCGCCCCGCTTGGTCTCCTCGTTGCCGAGGAAGATGTTCTCGGCGATGGAGAGCTCGGGGATGAGCGCCAGCTCCTGGTGGATGATGACGATGCCCGCGTGCTCGGAGTCGCGGATGTTGTTGAAGGTGACCTCGGCGCCGTTGTAGCGGATCGTGCCGTCGTAGGAGCCGTGCGGGTGGACACCCGACAGGACCTTCATCAGCGTCGACTTGCCGGCGCCGTTCTCGCCGCATATCGCGTGGACGTCACCGCGACGGACCGTCAGGTTGACGTCGGACAGGGCCTTGACACCGGGGAATGTCTTGGTGATGCCCGTCATCTCAAGGATGGGTGCCGGATCGGCCACGTCGTCTCCTCGTCGAATCGCCACCGCGGACCACACTGGCCTCGGTGCTTGGATGCTAGACCCAGAGCCTGTCAGGAGCGTGACGTTCCGGAGTCGGACGCGCGGCTTGTCCGGTGGACAAGCAGAAGTGGACAGAACGGGCGTCTGGCGACGGCGCTCCGGTCAGGGGATCGTCGGCTCCGGGTCGTACCAGCCGCCCCGCTCCTCGGCCAGGGCGGCGAAGCGCTCACGCAGGCCGCTCTCGACCGGGCCGGACGGGTCGTCGACCCTCTCCTCGCGGATGTGGACCGCCCACTCGGCGTCCTCCGCGTCGTCGTCACCCGCGTGCGCGACGCGCAGCACCCGCACCTCGGTGAAGCCCTCTTCGTCGAGCTCGGTCGCGATCTCGTCAGCGGTCTCCCGCTCGGGGAAGAGGAGAAGGTGCTCGGTCACGACCGGAAGCGTATGCCGTGGCATCAGGACACCGGACACAACTCGCCGCGTGGGCGGGGTCAGGGACGCCAGAGGACGAGCGCCTGTGAGGCCGAGCCGACGCCCTGGCCCGATCCCGGCCGCCGGCGAGGCCGCTCGCCGAGCCGGCTGGTGAAGATCTCGCCTCCCGGCCCGACCGAGAAGACGCGCGAGCCGCCCGACGCGGCGGACCGCAGACGCTCGACCTCCCCGCTGAGCTCGGCGACGCGGGTGCGCAGGGCGTCGACCTGGTTCTCGAGCTCGAGGATGCGGGCGATGCCGGCGAGGCTCACGCCCTCGTCCTGCGAGAGCCGCTGGACCTCTCGGAGCAGCGCCACGTCCCGGGCGGAGTAGCGGCGGCCGCCGCCCCGGGTCCGGGACGGGGTGACGAGCCCGAGCCGGTCGTACTGGCGCAGCGTCTGCGCGTGCATGCCGGCGAGCTCGGCCGCGACCGAGATGACGAAGACGGGTGCCTCGTCGTCCGGTCGCGGTTGGCCCTGGCGCGCTGCCATGGTCAGGCCTTGGCCCGCTCGGCGAGGTCGGCCCGGGGGTCGGTGCCCTCGGCCTCGGCCCGCAGCACCTCGACGGCCTCGCGGGCCCGGTCGGAGAGCGCGGCGGGAACCACGACCTGCACCTTGGCGAGCAGGTCGCCCCTGCCCGACTTGCCCGCGACCCCTCGGCCCTTGACGCGCAGCACGCGCCCGGACGGGGTGCCCGGCGCGATGCGCACCCTCACGCTCGAGCCGTCGAGCGTCGGCACGGCGACCGTCGCACCGAGCGCGGCCTCCGCGAAGGTCACCGGCAGGTCGACCGTGAGGTTGTCGCCGTCGCGACCGAAGACCGGGTGCTTCTCGACGGCGACGGTGAGGATGAGGTCACCGGCGGCCGCACCCGGCTCGCCGGGCTGGCCCTTGCCCCGCAGCCGGATCTTCTGGCCGTCGCGCACGCCGGCCGGGATGCGCGCGGTGATCGTGCGACCCTCAGCGGTGCGCAGGGTCACCGTCGAACCCTCGACGGCATCGCGGAAGGGCAGCGTCGTCGAGGCCTGGACATCGGCGCCCTTGCGGGGACCGCGGGGGGCGCCGTAGCCGGCATACCCCGGCTGCGGACGGCCGCCGCCTCCGGCGGCTCCCCCGAACATCTGGGCGAGGAGGTCGTTGATGTCCTCCCCCCCGCCGCCGGGGTAGCCGCCGTAGGAGCCGCCACCGGTGTCGAAGCGGACACGTTGACCGCCACCGCCGCCGAAGTGGCTGAAGATGTCGTCGAAGCCGCCGTTGCCGCCGGGCCCACCCGCGGTGAAGCGCGCGCCGCCGCGCGCCATCTGGCGCACCGCGTCGTACTCCTCACGCTGCTTCGGGTCCGACAGCACCGCGTGGGCCTCGCCGATGTCCTTGAACTTCTGCTCGGCCGCCGCGTCCCCGGGGTTCTTGTCGGGGTGGTGGGTGCGCGCGAGCTTGCGGTAGGCCTTCTTGATCGCACCGGCGTCGGCGTCCTTGGGGACGCCGAGGATCGCGTAGAAGTCCTTCTCGAACCAGTCCTGGCTCGCCATCAGCGCCTCCTCTCGGACATCGTATGCCGTTGCGCCACAGGGGCGTTCGGCGTGCGGACCGGCGTGGTGCCGGGCCGCCTCACTCGGGGTCGGCGACCGCGACCCGCGCGGGGCGCAGGACGTGGTCGCCGGTGCGGTAGCCGGGCTGGAGCACCTGGACGACCGTGGTCGTCGTCGCGTCGGTGGGCAGCTCGGCGTTGGAGGCGTCCCAGGCTGCGTGCATGAGCGCCTCGTGGTGCATCGGGTCGAAGGGCTCGCCGACCGCGCCGAAACGGGTCAGCCCGAACTTGCCCAGACTCGACTCGAGCTTGTCGGCGATCGCCGCGAACGGGCCGTCGGTGAGGTCACCGTGCTCGCGGGCGAGCTGGATGTCGTCGAGGACCGGAAGCAGCGACTCGAGGACGTCGCGCACCGCGCGCTCCTGCACCGCGGCGCGGTCCCGGTCGACGCGGCGCTTGTAGTTGACGTACTCCGCGTTGAGCCGCTGGAGGTCGTCGAGCCGCTGGGCCGCGAGCACGCTGTCGGGGTGCTCGGCAGGGTCGCCCTGGACCGGCTCCTCGCCGGCGGGCACGTCGCCCGCGGGGGCGGTGGCCCCGGCCGGAGCCGGAGCCACCTCCTCACCGTCGTTGGCGGACTCGGTGTTGATCGCGTCGTCGGTGGACTCGTCGTCCACGATCTCGGCGTCGACGACCTCGTCCTCACCCGGCATACGGTCTCCCGCGTTGCTCGAGTCGGTCACTTCTTCTCCTCGTCGTCCTCGACGACCTCGGCGTCGACGACGTCGGAGTCGTCGTTCGCCTGGGCGCCGGCCTGCTCGGCACCGTCCGACGCCTCGCCACCGGGCACGTCACCGGACTCGCCCTGCTCGGCCGCGGCGGCATACATCGCCGCGCCCATCTTCTGCGACTCCTCGTTGAGGTGGTCGATCTTGGCCTGGATCTCGTCGCGGGAGAGCGTCGACTCGGGCTTGATCGCCTCCTTGAGGTCGGCGAGGGCGGTGTCGACCGGGCTGCGCTGCTCGTCGGTGAGCTTGTCACCGGACTCGCTGAGGAACTTCTCGGTCGAGAAGACGAGCGACTCGGCCATGTTGCGGGTCTCGGTCTCCTCGCGACGCTTCCGGTCCTCGTCAGCGTGGGCCTCGGCGTCCTTGACCATGCGGTCGATCTCCTCCTTGGACAGCGCGCTGCCGCCCGAGATGGTGATCTTCTGCTCCTTGCCGGTGCCGCGGTCCTTGGCCGTCACGTGGACGATGCCGTTGGCGTCGATGTCGAAGGTGACCTCGACCTGCGGCACGCCGCGGGGGGCCGGCGCGATGCCGGAGAGCTCGAAGGTGCCGAGCGCCTTGTTCTGCTGGGCGATCTCGCGCTCACCCTGGAAGACCTGGATGAGGACCGACGGCTGGTTGTCCTCGGCCGTCGAGAAGACCTCGGAGCGCTTGGTCGGGATGGCCGTGTTGCGCTCGATGAGCTTGGTGAAGAGGCCACCCTTGGTCTCGATGCCGAGCGAGAGCGGCGTGACGTCGATGAGGAGGACGTCCTTGCGCTCACCCTTGAGGACACCGGCCTGGAGGGCGGCGCCGAGCGCGACGACCTCGTCCGGGTTGACGCCCTTGTTGGGCTCCTTGCCGCCGGTGAGCTCCTTGACGAGCTCGGTCACGGCCGGCATGCGGGTCGAGCCACCGACGAGGACCACGTGGTCGATGTCGGAGAGCTGGATCCCGGCGTCCTTGATGACGTTCTGGAACGGCTGCTTCGTCCGGTCGAGAAGGTCCTTGGTCATCTGCTCGAACTGGGCGCGGGTGAGCGTCTCGTCGAGGTGGATGGGGCCGTTCTCGCTCATCGAGAGGTACTGCATCGAGATCGTCGTCGAGCTGGCCGAGGAGAGCTCCTTCTTGGCCTGCTCCGCCGCGTCACGCAGACGCTGCATGGCGATCTTGTCCTTGGACAGGTCGACGCCGGTGTTGTTCTTGACCGTGGTGAGGAGGTGCTGCACGACGCGGTCGTCCCAGTCGTCGCCACCGAGCTGGTTGTCACCGCTCGTCGCACGGACCTGGATCGTCGAGAAGCCGTCCTCGGGGTCCTTGCCGACCTCGAGGAGGGAGACGTCGAAGGTGCCACCACCGAGGTCGAAGACGAGGATGAGCTCGTCCTCCTTGCCCTTGTCGAGGCCGTAGGCGAGGGCCGCGGCGGTGGGCTCGTTGACGATGCGCAGGACGTTGAGGCCCGCGATCTCGCCGGCCTCCTTGGTGGCCTGGCGCTCGGCGTCGTCGAAGTAGGCGGGGACGGTGATGACCGCGTCGGTGACCGGCTCGCCGAGGTAGGACTCGGCGTCGCGCTTGAGCTTCTGGAGCGTGCGGGCGCTGATCTCCTGCGCGGTGTACTTCTTGCCGTCGATGTCCGCGCTCGTCCAGTCGGTGCCCATGTGGCGCTTGACGGAGCGGAGCGTGCGGTCGGCGTTGGTCACGGCCTGACGCTTCGCGATCTCGCCGACGAGGACCTCACCGCCCTTGGAGAAGGCGACGACGGACGGGGTGGTGCGCCCGCCCTCGGCGTTCGCGATGATCGTGGGCTCGCCACCCTCGAGGACGGCGACGGCCGAGTTGGTGGTTCCGAGGTCGATACCGACTGCACGGGCCATGGAGGTCTCCTTGCGATAGAGCGTGGTTGAGTTGCTGTCACTCAAGTTAGGAGCCCGTATGCCGGGTGGCAAATCCAAGCAGCCAAACTTGCGTTCACTCGACTCAACTCTTGCCCGCTGTGGAATGTTCCCGGCGTCGGGGTCCGACCCGGACGAACCCGCTCGACGCGCCCCTCGGCGACACTGTCGGTGGCCGGTCCTACGGTGTGCGGCATGGCTGAGGAGAGCACCACGAGGCGTCTGCGGGTCGTCCGCGAGACGCGTCCGGACGACGTCGTCACCGAGGTTCCGGCCGACCTCGAGCGCGAGGACTACTGGGCGCGGCTCGAGGAGCTGCGGGCCGAGCGGGCCCGCCTGCTCGCGGGCTGAGCGCACCTCTCAGAGCTGGAGGACGACCGCGGAGACGAGCAGCGAGGAGTGCACGCCCTTGGGGTCGTGCAGGCCCCCGGGCTCGGTGAGGGCCCGGTCCGCGCGCGCCCGCACCGCGGCCCCCGGGTCCTCGGCGACGAGGTCCTCGCACAGGCCGGCGACGACCGCCGCCGCGTCGTGCTCGTCGAGCCCGTCGAGCGCGAGCCCGTCGTGCAGCAGTGTCGCGGCCTCGCGGAAGACCTCGCGGGCCATGTCACGGTCGACCTCGGGACGAGCGTCGGCCACCCCCTCGGCGGTGGCGAGCAGCCGGTCGTAGGGCGGTCCGAAGGCGGCGTCGGTCATCCGCCGAGCGTCCCAGCGCGGCAGACCCGGACACAAGCGGGTTACGGCCCCGGCGACGGGCTGACCACAGGGGCTCACGTCGCTGGCGTCGCCGACATGAGGCGCGTGGCGGTGGGGCTGCTCCCGACCGGCGGTCTCGTCGTCGAGGTGAGCAGGGGCGAGCGGCGCGACCTGCCGCCCTTCCCACCCGGCTGAGCGTCAGCCGAGCGAGACGACCATCTTGCCGGTGTTCTCGCCGCGCATGAGGCCGAGGAAGGCGTCGACGCCGTACTCGATGCCCTCGACGGTGGTCTCGGCGTAGGTGAGCTCGCCGGAGGCGAGCCAGCCGCCGACCTCCTCGACGAACTGCGGCTGCAGGGCGGCGTGGTCACCGACGAGCATTCCCTGGAGGCGGAGCCGCTTGCCGATGACGAGGGCGAGGTTGCGTGGGCCGGGGGTCGGCTCGGTCGCGTTGTACTGCGCGATCATCCCGCAGATGACCACCCGGCCGTGAACCTTGAGCGACGAGATGGCGGCCTCGAGGTGCTCGCCACCGACGTTGTCGAAGTAGACGTCGATCCCGTCGGGCGCTGCCTCGCGCAGCTGCTGCGCGACCGGTCCGTCCTTGTAGTTGAAGGCCGCGTCGAAGCCGTACTCCTCGACGAGCAGGCGCACCTTCTCGTCGGAGCCGGCCGAGCCGATGACGCGCGAAGCGCCCTTGAGCCGCGCGATCTGTCCGACCTGGCTGCCGACGGCGCCGGCCGCTCCCGAGACGAAGACCGCGTCGCCGGGCCGGAAGGACGCGACCTCGAGCAGGCCCGCGTAGGCCGTGAGGCCGGTCATCCCCAGGACGCCGAGATAGGCGGAGAGCGGCGCGCGCGAGGCGTCCACCGGCACGACGAAGGAGGCGTCGACCTCGGCGTACTCGCGCCAGCCCAGCCCGTGCAGGACGTGGTCGCCGACGGACACACCCTCGGCGGAGGAAGCGACGACCTCACCGACGGCGCCACCCTCCATGGGCCGGTCCAGCCGGAACGGCGGGGTGTAGGACTTCACGTCGTTCATCCGGCCGCGCATGTAGGGGTCGACCGAGAAGTGGAGGTTGCGCACGAGGACCTTGCCGTCGGCAGGAGCGGAGACCGGGGCCTCCCGCAGCGCGAAGTCCTCTGTCGTCGGCCAGCCCCGGGGGCGTGCGACGAGGTGCCACTCACGGCTGGTCGCGGGAAGTGCGGCGGTCATGGGTCGGGACTCTCCTCGGGGGCGACGCGAAACTTCAGAACATGAAACACCATGCGCTGAGATATTTCAGGTTGTCAAATACGTGGCCTATCCTCGAACGCGTGGCCGCGCCCCGCACCGATCCGCTCACCCTCGAGGTCGTCGACCTCATCGGGTCCGTCGTGGCGCGCTACCACGCGGAGTACGACCGGGCCGCCGCGGCGCACTCGCTCACCGGAGCCCAGGCGCGGCTGCTGGCGCTGCTCGCCGTCGAGCCTCTGCCCATGCGCAGGATCGCCCGGACCCTGCGGTGCGAGCCGTCGAACGTCACCGGCATCGTCGACCGGCTCGAGGCGCGCGGGCTCGTCGAGCGCCGCCCGGACCTCAGCGACCGCCGGGTCAAGGTGGCCGCAGCGACCACCGAGGGCGCCCGCACCGCGCGTCGCCTGCGCGCGTCGCTCGGGTTCGCACGAGAGTCGCTCGCCGAGCTCTCGCACACCGAGCGGACGACCCTGCGCGACCTCCTGCAGCGCATGGTCGCAGACCCGGACGGCTCCTGACCTCACCGGCAGCGGCGATTCCCTACACTCCCTGCCATGGGGGAGAACGCGACGGTGGGGCGAGGCGTGCTCGGGCGCGCCCGCGGCTTCGTCAAGGGCCGGCCGGCGAGCCAGAAGGTGGGTGGCGGCGTCGCCGCCGCGCTGCTCGCGAGCGCGCCGTTCGGCGGACTGGCCGGGGTGCCCGAGCCGGGACCGGAGCCGATCGTCAAGGGCAGGGCCGTCATGGTCGGGCCCTACGAGGTGGTCGTCGACCAGGTCGTCGAGCTGCCCGACCTCGAGCCGGCTGTCTCCCCGGAGCCGTCGCAGCGGGTCGTCGTCGTGGACATGAGAGTCACCCTCACGGGCGACCGCCCGGAGTATGCCGTCACGCTGACGAAGAACGTCTCGCTCACGGGTGGGGGCGTGAAGGTCGTCGAGGGTCCTGACCTCTACTTCGTCGAGGACGCGACCCGCATGTCCAACATCAACCCGGGCCTCACCTACCGGCTCGCCCTCACCTACACGACATCGGGGCCGTGGCAGGGCGACTCGGCCACGCTGAGCACCAACCTCGTGGAGTTCCGCGAGGAGGACAAGCTCACCCTCGACCCGGACGCCTGGGTCGCCCGCGACCAGATCCAGTCACGCGGGACCTTCCCCCTCGTGAGGCGCACGTGAGGCGCAGCATCGCACTGGCCGCGTTCGTCCTCGCCGCGATGGGCCTCGGGCGCCTCATCACCGACCACGTCCCCACGGGCGACGTCGCCGACGAACCGTTCACGCACACCGGCGTCGTGGGCGAGAAGGTCGTGCTCGACTACGCAGACGTCACGGTCACCGGGGTCCACGTCACGCCGACGATCATGGGCAACCCGGCCTCGGCCGCCGGGGGCCGCTTCCTCGTCGTCGACACCGAGCTCGTCGCCACCCGCGCGCCGGTCTTCATGGCCGGCTTCTTCCTCGTGGACGGCCGCGACCACCGCTGGATCTCCTCGACCCGGGGGAGCGAGTGCGTGACGAACGCCAAGCTCTCGACCGGCGTGCGGCACTACGCGAGCTTCTGCTTCGACGTGCCCAAGCGCGCCCTCTCGGGGGCGCGCCTCGTCGCGACCCGGGGCACGTGGACCTCGCACGAGTCCGAGCTCCGTCGAGACGACCTCGCCGACGTCGACCTCGCCATCAAGGCTTCCGACGTCGACGCCCTCTGGGCGGGCACCGACCCGGTCAACGTCAAGGAGAGCGGGCCCGTCCCGCCCGCGGAGGCGCGCCGATGACCACCACGGAGGCGCCTCCGCCCGCGACTCCCCCGCCCGCCACTCCCCCGACGCGCGCCACCCGCCACCGCCGCCCCAGCCGCTGGTGGATGGCGGCCGTCCCCGTCGCCGTCGCCGCGATGGTCGCCGCGAACGGCTACCGCGTCCCGGTCTTCTGGTACCAGTCGGGCCAGCACCACGAGATCGCCGAGGGCGACGCCCAGCAGTGGGTCGACGTCAGCGAGCAGACGTCCGACGCACACGGCGACCTCACCCGTCGCTACTCCGTGAGGCTCGACGGGCTGGGTGGTGGGAGCACGGCATACGAGGCCGGTTTCGGCGACGAGTTCACGCTCGCCGACGGGATGCTCGCGCGCGAGGTGAGACTCGACTTCAAAGCCGACCCCGACCAGGTGCTCAAGAACTGCATCCTCACTCTGGTCGACGACGACGGGCGTGAGTACCGCGTCGGCCACCCCTTCGACGGGATCGGGCCGCGCATCTCCACGTGCGTCCCCGAGAAGACGCCGGGACCGAGCGCAGCCGTCCTGACGTCGATGGAGCGCGGGGCCCTCCCCGAGGGCGAGCTGCCCCGGCCCCGGGAGTGGTCGGTCTCCCCCGCGATCGCGGCACCGAAGGACGCCCGGTTCGTCGCCGTGCGGATCTCCTTCGAGGACCCGGACTACGTCACGCTCCGGCTTCCGCGCTGACCTCCGGCGCCGCGACCGGTGCCGGGTCCTCGACGGGACGCGTGCCGACCCTCGGCCCGAGGAGCCAGTCGATCGCGGCCGCGAGGAGCGCGGCCGCGAGGACCATCGTCACCGCGAGCCCGACGGACTTCTCCATCGGTGAGAACGCCAGCCAGGTCTTGGTCTCCATCGGACCGACCGCGAGGCGCACGAGCTGCGTCACGATCCACGGGACACGCAGGACGAGGAGGAACACCACGCAGAAGGTCAGCATGGGGAGCAGGCCGGCGGCCGCCATCATCCGGAGCCCGTTCCAGAACGCCGACCACCGCTCGCGCACGTCGGCCACGAGCCCACCACCGAAGCGTCGCACCGGCGCCGGGACGCGCTCCCACCGTGGGTCCGGCTGCCGCACCGGCTCCTCCGGCCCGGAGAGCTTGTGCCCCAGGACGACGGCACCGACGGTGATCCAGGCGAGCGGGACGACGACGACGGCGTCGACCGCGCCGAGCAGCCCGAAGAGCCACGTCGTCGCGGTGTCGACCGGGTTCGCCAGCGGGCCGAGGGTCGTGATGACCTGGTCGTACTGGTCGAGGACGAGCCGCGACGCCCGGCGCTCCTGGATCCAGGCCACGCCGTCCTCGCGGAGCTCGGTGACCTTCTGCGCGACCTGCGAGGTGTAGTAGACCTCGACGAGCGCGCCGGCGAACGCGAGCCAGAGGAAGCGGGTCACGCTCTCGAACCGGCCGAGCGCGTAGCGGAGCACCCACGCGATCGCGACGATGGCGAGGACGACCTGCCAGTCGTAGATCGCGAGCCGGCCGGCGAAGTCGTAGTCGACCCCACCCTCGAGGCTGAACTGGTTGAACTCCGCGTAGGCCGCCTCGTTGGTGAACCTCAGGAGGTCCTCCCTGAGCAGCCCGTAGGACACGTAGACCGCGAGGAAGGGCACGAGCACGCTGACCGCGACGTCGACGAGCCGCAGCTCGCGCTTCTCGGTCGGCGCCTGCCGGGCCTCGCGCCGGGACAGCTCGGCCACGTTGGGCAGCGCGCCGCGCGTCATCCAGAGCATCGCGATCATCGCGAGGAGGAAGCCGAGCGGGGCGAGCACGAGGATGAGCTGGGCGACGAAGGCGTTGTGGTCGCTCACCTCGACGGCGATCCACAGCGCGCCGCTGCGCAGCGCGAGACCCAGGCACGCGATGACGACGAACGGCGCCCAGTAGGTGCGCAGCACGCGCCAGGCGGAGAGGAGCACCGCCGGGATGTCGCGCACCCTCATCTCGTCGTTCATCGCCGTCCCCCGAATGTCGTCGCCCCTCGCGCGGCGGCCCCCACGGACGCCCCGGTGACGCCGCCCTGACGCCCCGGAGCATATCCAGTCAGGGCGCCGGGTCGGCCCCGTCGGCGTCGAGGAAGCCGCGCACCGCGGCGAGGAACTCGTGCGGACGGGTCGCGTGGACCTCATGACCGGCGTCGACGGTGACCGCGGTGGCGCGCGGCACGATCGCGACGAGGTCGTCGACCCACTCCGGCGGGACGAAGCTGCTCGGACCACCGCTCAGGGCAAGCACCGGGACGGTGATGCGCGCCAGCACCTCCGGCCAGTCCGCCGCCGGGGTGTCGACCTCGGGTCGCACCTGCTCCACGACGGCCCAGTCGAACGCGAGGCGACCCTCGGGGCGGACGGGGGCGGCCGGCATACGAGGACGCAGGAGACCGACGTCCTCGAGGACGAGACGTCGCACGAGGGGTGAGCGGGCGGCGACCAGGCAGGCGACGAGACCTCCGAGCGAGTGGCCCACGAGGTCGACCTCCTCCCCCGTCGACTCCAGGAGGGCGAGGACGTCGGCGGTCATGAGCCCGACCGAGTAGGTGCCCGGCCACGCGGACCGTCCGTGCCCGCGCAGGTCGACGGCGTGCACGGTCCGGTCGTGCGAGAGGTCGGCCGCGACGTGCGACCAGTCCTCGGCGGTGAGACCGGTGCCGTGCAGGAGGACGACGGGCGGGCGCGCGGGACTGTCGGCGTCCCACACGGCGACGGAGAGGTCGGTTCCCGCGCCGCGCCGGGTCTCCCTCCTCATACCGCCAGTCTGCCCCGGACCCATCCCCTACGACGATGCGACGGAAAGTTACAGACATGGGTCATTCGAGCGGTAGTTATTGACGGAGCCTTCGGAGCCGTGTAGACCTCATCGACAACCGCGCCTTCGCGTGGGGCGCGGGGGCGATCCTCCGCGAAGGCCAGAGGATCGAGGACCGATGTTCCACACGAACCATCGCGGCCGGGGGCTCCGAACCGTGCTCTCCGGACTGCTCATCACGCTGCTGGCCTGTGCCGTGGCGCTCGTCACCGGCACAAGCGCGCAGGCGGAGACCAAGGACGAGAAGACGCTGACGATCGCCGTGAGCCAGGAGGTCGACTCGCTGAGCCCCTTCCTCGCCGTGCGACGGATCACGACGGCGCTGGGCCGCCTCTCCTACGACTTCCTCACGAACTACGACCCGAAGACGGGCAAGACGATCCCGGCCCTCGCCGAGTCGTGGACGACGTCCGAGGACGGGCTCACCTGGACCTACAAGATCCGCGACACGAAGTGGACCGACGGCCAGCCCATCACGTCCGAGGACGCCCGCTGGACCTTCGACACGATGATGAAGGACGAGGCCGCGGCCACCGCCAACGGCAACTTCGTCGAGAACTTCGAGAGCGTCAGCGCCCCCGACCCGCGCACCCTCGAGGTCAAGCTCAAGGCGCCGCAGGCGACGATGCTCGCGCTCGACGTGCCGATCCTGCCCAAGCACAAGTGGGAGGGCGTCGGCGACTACTCGAAGTTCAACAACGACCAGGAGTTCCCCATCGTCGGCAGTGGCCCGTGGGTCATCAGCGCCTACGAGGTGAACCAGTCGATCACCCTCACGCCGAACAAGGACTTCTGGCGCGGCGCCCCCAAGTTCGACAAGCTCGTCTTCCGCTACATCGACGACAGCGACGCCCAGGTCGAGGCGCTCAAGGCCGGCGAGGTCGACTTCGTCTCGGGCCTCACCCCGGCCCAGGCCAAGGCGCTCGAGTCCGCCGACAACATCACCGTCAACAAGGCCAAGGGCAAGCGCTTCCAGGCGATCACCCTCAACCCGGGCGCGAAGCTCCAGGACGGCACCCCCTTCGGTGACGGCAACAAGGCGCTCCAGGACCCCGTCGTGCGCGAGGCGCTCGTGCGCACCATCGACCGCGAGGCGATCTACAAGACGGCCTACGGCGGCTTCGGCGAGGCCAACGGCGGCTACATCCCCTCGCGCTACACCGACTACCACTGGGAGCCCGAGGGCGACGCCGTCATCGGCTTCGACACCGCGAAGGCCGGCGAGCTCCTCGAGGGCGCCGGCTGGGTCAAGGGCTCGGACGGCATCCGCGCCAAGGGCGGCACGAAGCTCTCGTTCCGCTTCAACGTCCACGCCGACAACCCGCAGTACGTCCAGGCCGCCGAGATGATGCGCGAGTGGGCCAAGGAGGCCGGCATCGACCTCAAGGTCGAACCCGTGTCCGAGGTCGGCGCGCTGCTCGACGCGGGCACCTACGACATCCTCACGACCGGCTGGAGCGTCAACCCCGACCCCGACTACATCCTCGGGATCAACCGGTGCTCGGGCCTGCCCGCCAAGGTCGGCGGCCCGTACCTGTCCGATGCGTACTACTGCAACCCGGAGTACGACAAGCTGTATGCCGCACAGCTGGCCGAGCTCGACCCGCCCAAGCGGGCCGAGATCGTCAAGCAGATGCAGGAGATCCTCTACAAGGACAACGTCTTCGTGGTGTGGGGCTACGCCGACCAGCTCGAGGCGTTCCGCTCGGACACCATCGCGTCGATGCAGCCGCAGCCGGACCCGGGCGGCAACTACGACAGCCAGGACGGCTACTGGAGCTGGTGGTCGGCGACGCCCGTCGGCGAGGAGGACAAGGCTGCTGGTGACTCCGGTGGCAGCAGCTCGGGCCTCATGCTCGGCGGCGGTGCCGTCGTCCTCGCGGCCCTCGCGGCCGGCGCCGTCTTCCTGCGTCGTCGGGGCACCACCGCCGCCGACGACCGTGAGTGACGGATGACCGAGCTCCCACCCAGTGACGCGGTCCCGCACCTCGACGAGGTGCGGGACCGCGGTGGCGCCGCCGGTGGCACCGGCGGTGGCGCTGTCGCCACCGCCGACCGACGCGGGCGCGACGACGACCGCCTGCGGCGCACCGCGGCATACCTCGGGAAGCGGCTGCTCGGCGCCGCCGTCTCCCTCGTCGCCGTGATCTTCACGAGCTTCTTCCTCTTCCGGATCATCCCCGGCGACCCGGTGCGCGTCATGACCCACGGCCGCCCGGTGACGATCGAGCAGAAGGAAGCGCTCGCCCGCGAGTTCGGGCTCGACAAGCCGATGCTCGAGCAGTTCGTCAGCTACCTCCTCGGGGTGCTGCGCTTCGACTTCGGCGAGTCCTTCCAGTACAACCGGCCGGTCCTGTCGATGGTCGGCGAGCGCCTCGGCCCGACGCTGCTGCTCGTCGGGGCCAGCCTCGCCGTCTCGGCCGCCCTCGGGCTCTGGCTCGGGGTCCAGGGCGCGTGGAAGCACGGGAGCACGGCCGACCGCGTCAACACCGGTGTGGCACTGACGCTCTGGTCTGTGCCGAGCTTCTGGCTGGGCCTCATCCTCATCGTCGTCTTCGCCTCCGGTCTGGGGTGGTTCCCGACCTCGGGCATGAAGACACCCGGGGCGACCGGGTTCGACATGGTCCTCGACGTGGCGCACCACATGGTGCTGCCCCTCGTCACCCTCGTCGCCGTCGTCTATGCGCAGTACCTCCTCGTCATGCGGTCCTCGCTGCTCGACGAGATGGGCTCGGACTACCTCACGACCGCTCGGGCGAAGGGCCTGCGCGACACCGAGGTCAAGCGCCGGCACGCCGTCCCCAATGCGCTGCTGCCGACGACGACGCTCGTCTTCATCAACATCGGCTTCGTCCTCTTCGGGGCCGTGCTCGTCGAGACGGTCTTCTCGTGGCCAGGGCTCGGCAAGCTCTTCTACGAGGGGCTGAGCGTGCCCGACCTGCCGCTCGTCCAGGGGCTGTTCGTCATCTTCTCGGCGGCGGTCATCCTCATGAACCTCGTCTCCGACCTCATCTACCCGCTCATCGACCCCCGGGTGCGCCCATGACCTCCGCGACTCCGTCGGACACCCCGGCGGCCATCTCGACCGCGACCCGCCGCCAGCTCACGTGGGCGCGTCGGCGCCGTGCGGTGGGCACGTTCTGGCGCTCCTACCGCCAGAACCGCGCCGGGCTCTTCGGCCTCGCGGTGCTCGCCGTCTTCGTCCTCTCGGCGTTGCTCGTGCCATGGATCGTGGGCGAGGACGCCCTGAGCGTCACCCGCCCGCCCGGTGAGCCGCTGCAGCCGCCGAGTGGTGAGTTCTGGCTCGGCACCGACCGCTCCGGCCGCTCGGTGCTCGACCTCATCCTCTGGGGCTCGCGGGTCTCGCTCACGGTCGGCTTCGCCGCGACCTTCATCTCGATCGCCCTCGGCTCGCTCATCGGCATCCTCGCCGGACACTTCTCGGGGTGGATGTCGGGGCTGCTGCTGCGCATCACCGACTGGTTCCTCGTCATGCCGACGCTCGTGCTGGCGGTGGCCCTCGCCGCCGTCCTCGGGCGCAGCCTCTCGACGATCGTCATCGCCATCGGTGTGACGTCGTGGCCGACGACGGCCCGGCTCGTCCGCGCCCAGACCCTGGCGGTCGAGGCCCGTCCCTACATCGAGCGCGCCCGCGCCCTCGGCGGTGGGCACTGGCACGTCATGACCCGTCACGTGCTGCCCAACGTCATGCCGATCGTCCTCGCGCAGACGACGCTCATGGTCGCCGGCGCCATCCTCACCGAGTCGACCGTCGCCTTCCTCGGCCTGGGCGACCCGACGACACCGTCATGGGGCAGCACCATCCAGGCCGCCCGCGACACGGGCGCGGTGAGCTCGGGCATGTGGTGGTACATCCTCCCGCCCGGCATCGCGATCGCCCTCGTCGCGCTCGCCTTCACGCTCTGCGGACGCGCCATCGAGGCCGTTCTCAACCCCCGACTGAGGTCCCGCTGATGACGACGCCCCTGCTCGAGCTCGACGGCCTCACGGTCGGCTACCGCACCAACGACGGGGTCGTCCCCGCCGTGCGCGGCGTCGACCTCACCCTGGCCCGCGGCGAGAAGCTCGGCGTCGCCGGCGAGTCCGGGTCGGGCAAGTCGACCCTCGCCCTCGCCCTCCTGCGGCTGCTCCCCCCGTCGGCCACGGTCACGGGTCGCGTGCTCCTCGACGGCGAGGACGTCCTCGAGATGGGCTGGGGCCGGCTGCGGGCCGTGCGCTGGGCCGGGGCATCGATCATCTTCCAGGGCGCCATGCACTCGCTCAACCCGGTGCAGACGATCGGTGACCAGATCACCGAGCCGATCCTGCGCCACCAGAAGGTCGGTCGCGACGCCGCCGATGCCCGGGTGCGCGAGCTCCTGGGCCAGGTGGGGATGCTGCCCGACCGGGCACGCTCCTATCCCCACGAGCTCTCCGGCGGCCAGCGCCAGCGCGTCATGATCGCGATGGCCCTGGCGTGCGAGCCGGACCTCGTCATCGCCGACGAGCCGACGACCGCCCTCGACGTCATGGTGCAGGCCCAGATCCTCACCCTCATCGACGACCTCGTCGCGAGCCGCGGCATCAGCCTGCTCATGATCAGCCACGACCTCTCGGTCCTCTCCGACGTCTGCGACCGCCTCGCGGTGATGTATGCCGGCCGGGTCGTCGAGGTCGGTCCCGCCGGTGGGGTCTTCCGGCAGGCCCGCCACCCCTACGGCGCGGCACTCGCGTCGGCGTTCCCGACCGTGGGCGACCCCGCGTCGCGGATGCGACCGCAGGGACTGCCCGGCGACCCGCCCGACCCACAGGCCCTGCCGACGGGCTGCGCCTTCCACCCGCGCTGCCCGGTGCGGCTCGAGCACTGCGACTCCGTCGACCCCGTGCTGTGGCCGGCGGGCGGGTCGGGTGCAGCGGGTGCGGCGGGTGCGGCGCACGAGGCCGCCTGTGTGCGCGTCCTGCCCGACGAGGGTCGGTCACTCGCCGCCATTCCTGCCGGCGCCGACCCGACCGGCGTCGACCCGACCAGCGCCGTGGAGGCCACCCGATGAGCGACGCACTGACCGACCGCACGGGTGAGCCGGCCACCGGCACGGTGACGTCGCTGCTCAGTGCCCGCGACCTGCACGTCACCTTCCCGGGCCGGCGTGGGGGCGCGGCGGCACGCGCCGTCGACGGCGTCAACCTCGACGTCGCACCGGGCGAGATCGTCGCGCTCGTCGGCGAGTCCGGTTGCGGCAAGACCACGCTCGCCCGCACCCTGCTCGGGCTCCAGAAGCCGACGTCGGGCACGGTGTCCTACCGCGGGACGCCCTTGAGCTACGGCTCCCGGGCGCTCAAGGCCTACCGCCGCGAGGCCCAGCTCGTCCTCCAGGACCCGAGCGGGTCGCTCAACCCGCGGCACACCGTCTACGAGGCCGTCGCCGAGGGGCTCCGGATCCACGGTGAGGTCGCCGACGAGCGCGAGCGCGTGGCCGATGCGCTGTCCCGGGCAGGGATGCGCCCGCCCGAGCGCTTCTTCCTGCGCTACCCCCACGAGCTGTCGGGCGGGCAGCGGCAGCGCGTCGTCATCGCCGGCGCGCTCGTCCTCGACCCGACGCTGCTCGTCGCCGACGAGCCGGTCGCCTCGCTCGATGCGTCGGTGCGCGGCGAGATCCTCGCCCTCATGCTCCGGCTGCGCGAGGAGCTCGGTCTCGCCGCCCTCGTCGTGACCCATGACCTCGGCCTGGCGTGGAACATCGCCGACCGCGTGGCCGTGATGTATCTCGGCCGGATCATCGAGACCGGTCCGGTCGAGAAGATCCTCACCGCGCCCGAGCACCCCTACACGCAGGCCCTGCTCTCGGTCCTGCCGGAGGGCGGGGAGCCCGTCGTGCTCAGCGGCGAGCCGCCGGACCCGTCGCGGGTGCCGGGCGGGTGCCGCTTCCACGTGCGCTGTCAGAGCCTCGCCTCAGGTGCCGCCGCGGCGGCCGGCGTCGCCGACCTGTGCCGCACGACGGACCTGCCGGTGCTCGACGGGCGTGGCACACAGGCTGCCTGCCACCTCGCGCAGGCCCGGCTGCTCGCGACGTCAGGCGAGGGCGGGCACGTCCAGCACCAGCGTTGACGCGTCGGCGTCGAGCGTCGCCGGGACGCCGAGCGGGACGGTGATCGTGCTCGGGCAGTGACCGAAGCCGAGGTCGGCGAGCACGGGCACGCCGAGGTCGCCGAGCCGGTCCTCGAGGACCTCGGCGACGGGCTCGCAGTCGTGCCACGAGCCGAGCACGACGCCCGCGACGCCGTCGAGCCACCCGGACCGGCGCAGGTGGGTGAGGTAGCCGTCGATGCGGTAGGCCTTCTCGTCGACGTCCTCGATCAGGAGGAGCCCACCGGAGGCGGACGGCATACCGGTGGGGGTGCCGAGCTCACCGGCGAGGAGGCTGAGACACCCACCGAGGGTGACGCCCTCCGCCCGGCCGCCGACGACGGGGCTCGCCCACTCGGAGGTGAGGGTCTGCACCGACTCCGGCTCGAAGAGCGTGCGGCGCAGGTGCTCCGCGCTCGCCACGTCGTTGAGGAAGACCTCGGTCGCCGACATCGGCGCGTGCAGGGTCACGAGGCCGAGGTGGGTCGTCACGGCGGAGTGGAGCGCGGTGATGTCGCTGTAGCCGACGAGCACCTTGGGACCGGCCGTGCGCAGGGCGTCCCAGTCGACACGGTCGACCATGCGCTGCACGCCGTAGCCGCCGCGGGCACAGACCACCGCAGCGACGTCGGGGTCGCACCACGCCGCCTCGAAGTCGGCGGCACGGACGTCGTCGTCGCCGGCGAGGTAGGAGAACCGCGGCGACCGCTCACCCGCGCTGGGGGCGACGGTGACGTCGAGGCCCCAGCTCCGAAGGACCTCGGCCCCGCTCTCGATCCGGTCCCGCGGGGCGGGCCCACTCGGCGAGACGATGACGACGCGGTCCCTCTCGGTGAGCCGTCGCGGACGCTGCAGGGGCTTCACGCTGGACGCAGTCACCGCGCCATTCGACCACGTCGCGGGAGACGAGGCGAGGACGCGCGTGAGTACCCGGGGGCGCGTCGCCCGGGGGCCGACGGGGTAAGTGGGACGCGACGCCACGACCCGACGGAGGACCACCCATGCTGCTCGAGACCGACACGACCCTTGTCGAACCGGGGTGGCGTGAGTCCGTGCACGACGTCGGGGACGTGCTCCTGCATGTCGTCGAGGCAGGTGACCCGGGCGACCCGGTGGTCGTCCTGCTCCACGGGTTCCCGGAGTTCTGGTGGGGATGGCGCCACCAGATGAGCGCTCTCGCCGAGGCGGGTCACCATGTCGTCGTCCCGGACCTGCGTGGGTACAACCTCAGCGAGGCACCCCAGCGGATGGCGAGCTACCACCTCGACGCCTTGGTGCAGGACGTCGTGGGACTCGTCGACGGCCTCGACGCTGCGCAGGTGGATGTCGTCGGGCACGACTGGGGCGCCATGATCGGCTGGCGGTTCGCCGCACAGCACCCCGAGCGACTGCGGCGGTTCGTCGCCATGGCAGGGCCCCACCCCGACGTCCTGCTGCGTTCGGCGCTCCGCTCGCCGGTCCAGCTCGTGCGGAGCTCGTATGCCGGCCTCTTCCAGCTCCCGTGGCTCCCGGAGTCCGTCCTGCGAGTCGCAGGGTTCGCGCTCCTGCGCCAGAGCCTGCGGTCGACGTCGGCGCCCGGCACGTTCTCGGACGCCGACCTCGACCGCCACGTCGATGCCTGGGCTCGACCCGGCTCCCTCACGGCCATGCTCAACTACTACCGCGCGCTGCGGCTGCCGCGCACCTCGCTCGCCCCGGTCCGGGTGACCGCTCCGACTCTCGTCCTCTGGGGCGAGGACGACGTCTTCCTCGACTCCCGGGTCGGTGAGGCCGCCCTCGTGCAGTGCACCGACGCAAGGATGCTCGTGCTGCAGGGCGCGACGCACTGGCTGCACCACGAGCAGCCCGAGCGGGTCAACGCCGAGGTGCTCGGGTTCCTCGACGAGGGCAGCCGAGCGGCCCGCCTCAGCCCCGGGTGAGCAGGTGGGCGATCGCCGAGCTGCCCGCGACCTGCCCGGCGGCCGACGCCTGGACGACCGAGGCCATCGGCATCGGGTAGGCGGGCAGGTGCGCGAGGTCCCCGCCCGCGAGGACGCCCGGCACGCTCGTGCGTCCGAACTCGTCGACCCGGACCGCGCCCGACGGGTTGCGCTCGAGGCCGAGCTGGTCGGCGAAGGGCGCGGACTGGTGCAGCGTCGGCACGACGAAGAGCACGGCGACGTCCTCGCTCGACCCGTCGTCGAGGGCGAGCCGGAGGCCGTCGCCGTGCCGCTCGACGGCGGTGACGCGGGCCGCGACCCGGGGCACGTCGAGGGTGGCGCCCTCCGGCAGCGCCTGCCCCTCGTCGAGGACGACGAGCTCACCGGCGACCGGCCCGAGCAGCGCCGACAGGTGCGGTGCGGCGGCTGCACCGAGGATGCCGATCCGCTGCCCGGCGAACTCGAACCCGTGGCAGAACGGGCACTGGGCGGCGAGGTCACCCCAGACCTCCTGCAGCCCCGGGACGGGCGGCAGCTCGTCACGCACCCCGGTGGCGAGGACGACGGCATACGCGGTCTTGACGTCGCCGCTCGCGAGGGTGAGCCGGAAGCCGGTGCCGTCGCGCTCGACCGTCTCGACCCGCTCCTCGCGCACAGCAACGGTGTCGTATGCCGTGAGCTCCCGTCGCGCGGCGGCGCGGAAGTCTGCGGGTGGGGTGCCGTCGTGGGTGAGGACGTTGTGCATGTGGCTCACCGTGGCGTTGCGGTAGGTGCCGTCGTCGAAGAGCGTGACCTGCCGCCGGACGCGGCCGGCGGTGAGCGCGGCCTGGAGGCCGGCGGGGCCACCGCCGATGACGGCGATGTCGGTGTGGTTCTGGGGTGCGGCTGAGGTCGTCATGAGTCGATGGTGAACCTTCAGGTCAACCTGAAGGCAAGCCCGGATCGCGGGCGGCTGGACCGCCCCGTCCCGTGGTGCGGGGCGGCACGTAGCCGCCCTCGGGCGGGACCATCTCCGCGCGCACCCCGAGGAGCCGGATGGGCCGGTCGTCGTCGAGGCCGTGCAGCAGCTCGAGCGCCGTCGCCGAGATGACGTCCGGGTCGAACGTCGGCTCGGCCAGCGTGCGGATGCGGGTCGTCGTGAAGAACGGCGCGAACCGCACCTTGAGGTGCACCCGTGCGCACGCACGGTCCTCGCGCCGGATGTCGTCGACGACCTGCTCCGAGAGCACCCGGACCGCGGCCTCGACCTCGCCCACGTCGGTGAGGTCGGACTGGTAGGTCGTCTCGCGGCCGTGGGCCCGGGCCACCCAGGGCGTGTCGTCGACGACCGTGGCGCCCAGGCCGCGGCCGAGCCGGCCGTAGTGCGGGCCCATGCGCGGACCGAACTCGGCGGTGAGCACGTCGTCCGAGGCGTCGGCGAGCTGCCGCACGGTGTCGTAGCCGTGCGACGCGAGGCGAGCGGCGATCCGGTTGCCCACGCCCCAGAGCGCCGTCGTCGGCCGCTCCCCCATGACCTCGAACCAGTTCTCCCGGGTGAGGACGAAGGTGCCCCGCGGCTTGCCGAAGTCGGTGGCGATCTTGGCCCTCACCGTCGTGTCGCCCACGCCGACCGAGCAGTGCAGCTCCGAGGCGTCGAGCACCTCGGCCCGGATGGCGTCGGCATGGGCCACCGCCTCGGCCACGTCGTCCCCGGGCGTCGTCAGCCCGACGAACGCCTCGTCCCAGCCGAGCACCTGCACGACCGCGCCGTCGTGCGCGCGCAACGTCTCCATGACGACGGCGGACGCGGCGTCGTAGGTCGGGCCGTCGACCGGCAGGAAGACGGCGTCCGGGCACTTGCGCGCCGCGAGCCGCAGCGGCATCCCGGAGCGCACCCCGAACTCGCGCGCCTCGTAGGACGCGGTCGACACGACGGCGCGCTCGGTCGGGTCGCCGCGACCGCCGACGACGACGGGGAGGCCCGCGAGCTCGGGCCTCCTCAGCACCTCGACGGCCGCGAGAAACTGGTCGAGGTCGACGTGGAGCACCCAGCGCGCCATGTGGACCAGTGTGCACGGAGGCGTCGGTCGGGCGTAGGTTCGGGCGTGGGTTCAGGTGAGCCTGAAGGAAGGACGACGGCGATGACCGAGACGACGAGCGAGGCGACCTGGTCGATCAGCGACCTCGCCGGCCGCTTCGACCTGCCGACGCACGTGCTGCGGCACTGGGAGGACCTCGGCCTGCTCGAGCCCCGGCGCGACGCATCGGGCTACCGGCGCTACGGCCACGACGACCTCGTCCGCGTCGCGGTCATCCAACGCAACAAGCTCGCCGGCATGACCCTCGAGCAGATCGGCGTGCTCCTCGACGCCGACGCCCGCGACCGGCACGAGGTCCTCGAGGCGCACCTTCGCGACCTCGAGGAGCGGCGCATCGCCCTCGAGCGCTCACGCGAGATGACCGAGCACGCGCTGCGCTGCCGCGCCCACGACATCACCGCCTGCCCGCGGTTCGCGTCGGCGGTCGAGGACCTCGTCGAGGGACGCCGCCACCCGGGGCTGACCCGTGCGTGACGTCGTCGTCGTGGGCGGCGGCATCGTCGGTCTCGCCACGGCATACGAGGTCCTGAGGCGGCGGCCGGGGGCCGACGTCCTCGTCGTCGAGAAGGAGGCCGAGGTCGCCCGCCACCAGACCGGCCACAACAGCGGTGTCATCCACGCCGGGGTCTACTACGCGCCCGGCAGCCTCAAGGCGCGGTTCTGCACGCAGGGCGCCGCCCGCACGCGCGAGTTCTGCACCGAGCACGGGATCCCGTTCTCCGACACCGGCAAGCTCGTCGTCGCTACGACTCCGGTCGAGGTCGCGCGCCTCGCCGACCTCACCGAGCGTGCCCGGGCCAACGGCCTGGCCCTCACCTCCCTCTCCGGCGCCGAGCTGCGCGAGCGCGAGCCCCACGTCGCGGGCCTCGCGGCGCTCCACGTGCACGCCACCGGGATCACCGACTACGCCGCCGTATGCCGTGCACTCGCCGCCGAGGTCGTCGCCGCGGGCGGTGAGGTGCGCACCTCGACCTCCGTGACGTCCATCGACGAGGACACCGACGGCGTGCGGGTCGGGCTCGAGCCGGGCGGCAGCGCCACGGGCACCGGCGCCGACGGCGAGACCGCTCGCCGGGTCGTCGTCTGCGCGGGGCTCCAGGCCGACCGGCTCGCCGCGATGTCCGGGGTCAACGACGGCCGGGACGCGTTCCGGATCGTGCCGTTCCGCGGCGAGTACTTCCGGCTGCCCGCGTCGCGGGGCGACATCGTGTCGACCCTCATTTACCCCGTGCCCGACCCCGACCTGCCGTTCCTCGGCGTCCACCTCACCCGCACGATCGACGGCGGCGTGACGGTCGGCCCCAACGCGGTCCTCGGGTTGAGCCGTGAGGGCTACCGCAAGGGGTCGGTCGACCTGCGCGACCTCGCCGACCTCGCGCGCTTCCCCGGGACGTGGCACGTGGCCCGGACCCACTGGCGCACCGGCCTCGCCGAGCAGCGCGACTCGTGGAGCCGGCGCGGCTACCTCCGGCTCGTGCAGCGCTACTGCCCCGAGCTCACCGTCGACGACCTCCTGCGGGAGCCGGCGGGCATCCGCGCCCAGGCCGTGATGCGCGACGGCACGCTCCTCCACGACTTCCTCATCCGGCGCACCGACCGGACGGTGCACGTCTGCAACGCGCCCTCGCCCGCCGCGACCTCGGCCTTCCCCATCGCCCGCCACATCGTCGACGTCGCGACGGCCGCGGCGTGACGACGCAGGAGCTCATCGACCTCGCCGCCAGGGTCGGCCCCGTCATGGTCTTCCTCGTGGCGATGACCGTCGTCGCCGAGGTGGCCGAGATCGCGGGGGTCTTCGACGTCGCGGCGCACTGGACCTCGCACGCCGGACGCCACCGGACGTGGCTGCTGTGGCTGCTCGTCGTCGCCCTCGCCACCGCCTGCACGATCGTCCTCAGCATCGACACGACGGCCGTGCTGCTCACCCCCGTCGTCATCGCGATGACCCGTCAGCTCGGCATCCCGGCCATGCCCTTCGCCCTGACGACCGTCTGGCTGGCCAACACCGCCTCGCTGCTGCTGCCCGTGTCGAACCTGTCCAACCTCATTGCGCTGCACCGCTTCTCGTCGCTCGGCGTCGGCACGCACGAGTACATCGCGCTCGCGTGGCGTCCCGCCCTCGCGGCGATCGTCGCGACCGTCGTCGTCCTCTTCGTGCTCCACCGGCGCGACCTGCTCACCCGCTACTCGCCCGACCCGCCGGCCGACCCGCACGACCGCGTCCTGCTCTGGGTCGCCGGCGGCGTCTGCGTCGCGCTCGGTCCGGCCTTCGTCAGCGGCATGACCCCGGCGATCCCGGCGGCGATCGGTGCGGTCGTCCTCGTCGGCGCCCTCGCGTGGCGCTGGCCCGCTCGGCTCCGGACCGTCGCGGTGCCGTGGCCGATGGTGCTCGCGGTGTGCGCGCTCTTCGTCGTCGTCGAGATCGCGATGCGGCACGGGCTCGAAGGCGTCCTCGCCGACCTCGTCGGTGGCCCCGACGGCAGCCTGTGGCAGGTCGGCGCGGTGGGCGCCGCCGGCGCCAACGTCGTCAACAACCTCCCCGCCTACCTCGCTCTCGAGCCGGTCTCCGACACCTCTCCCGAGCACCTCATGGCGCTGCTCGTCGGCGTCAACGCCGGATCGATCGTCACGGTGTGGGGCTCGCTCGCGACCCTGCTGTGGCGCGACCGCTGCCGCCGCGCGGGACTGCGCGTCGACGCCTTCCCGTATGCCGTCCGCAGCCTCGCGTGCGCCGTCGCCGCGGTCGGCGCGGCCCTGCTCGCCCTCGGCCTCGCCTGACGGCAGCTCCGGACCCAGGCGTCACCAGCCACGCCCGTCGGCGACTGTCGGGTCACGAATCAGCCACGCACGCAACCTGCCTCCCGGACCGCGCGTCCTCAGGGGTGGAGGATGTCCGGCAACCACGAGCGGGGAGCGACATGGCAGCGACGACGAGGCGGCGGTTCGCGACGGTGGCCGTCGCAACGGCGCTCACGGCCGCACTGGCGGGCTGCGGTGGTGTGACGTGGACACCGGACGCCGCGGCGGGGACGGACGCACCGGGCGCAGGACAGCCGAGCTCGAGTGTGGCCCCGCTCGAGCCCGTCCTGCCGACGGCCACGCCCACCCCCACCCCCAGCGCCCCGACGACGACGCCGACTCCCCGCGTCGCACCCACCCCGCGCGCCACGCCGACGCCCCGGCCCTCCGGGTCGACGCGGCCGAAGCCGACGTCGACCCCCGAGGCGCCACGGCCCCGGACCGACCTGCGCCTCGGTGACCGCGGCCCCGAGGTGCGCACGCTCCAGGAGCGGCTCTCGGCCCTCGGCTACTGGCTGGGAGAGCCGGACGGCCACTACGGCTCCCTCACCCAGCAGGCCGTGTGGGCCCTGCAGAAGACCGCGGGGATCCCGCGCGACGGCCGGGTCGGACCGCGGACCCAGCGCGCGCTCGACCGCGGGGTGCGCCCGAAGACCCGCCTCGACGGCAGCGGCATCGACATCGACCTGAGCCGCCAGATCCTCCTCGTCGTCCGCGGTGGCCAGGTGAAGTACGTCCTCAACACGAGCACCGGCGGGGGCTACGAGTACGAGCGCAAGGACGGCAGCACCGCCACCGCCCGCACCCCGAAGGGGTCGTTCCGCGTCTACCACTCCGTCGACGGGCGCGACGAGGGTTTCCTCGGGGAGATGTGGCGGCCGCGCTACTTCAAGGGCGGGTATGCCGTCCACGGCTCGCCGTCGATCCCGCCCTACCCCGCGTCCCACGGCTGCGCGCGGCTGAGCAACGCGGCGATGGACATGATCTGGGCGCGCGACGACATGCCGATGGGCTCGACCGTCCTCGTGCGGTGACGCGCCGCCGAGCAGGGGCTCTGAGCCGTCAGCGTGCGGGTTGATGTGCGAGGACCGCTTCGCGCGGCAGCGTCTCGCGGGCGCGGGCCCAGGGGATCGTGGCGAGCAGGCTGAGCAGCCCGGTGACCCCGAAGGCGAGGGCATAGCTGCCCGAGTCGACGAGGGCCCCGGCCACGATCGGCCCGATGATTGCGCCCGCGTCGGCCGACATCTGGAAGGCCGCGAGCGCGGGACCGCCGTTGCGGTCGCGCCCGACGACGTCGGCCATGCTCGCCTGCTGGGCGGGGTTGAGCGCGCCCGAGCCGATGCCCGCGACCACCGAGAAGACGACGAGCATGGGGAACGACCCGGCGAGCCCGGTGGCGATCGTGGCGACCCCGGCGACGGCGAGTCCGCCGAGGATGAAGGGCCGACGACCGAGGCGGTCGCTGAGCCGGCCGGCGATGTTCATGCCGATCGCGTTCGCGCCGGCATAGATGGCGAGGACCGTGCCCGCGAGCCAGGGCTCCTTGCCGATGTTGGCGGCGACGAAGAGCGGGATGATCGCGTTGCGCACGCCGAAGTTGGCCCACCCGTTGGCGAAGCCCGACACGAGCCCGGCGCGGAACGCGCTGTCGCGCAGCCCGTCGCGGGCGGTCATGACGGGCAGGACGGGCGCGTCCGGCGCGGGCCGGAGCGACTGGCCGTTGATGAAGAACGCGACGAGCGCCGCCGCGACGACGAGCGCGCCGGCATACGCGAGGAAGGGGACGCGGAGGCCGAGGCCACCGAGGAGGCCACCCACCGCGGGTCCGCCGATGCCACCGATGAGGAACGCCGAACCGTAGGCAGACGACACCCGGCCGCGGATCGAGGGCGGGGCGAGCCGCACGACGAGGGCAGTCGCGGACACGGTGAACATCACCGAGCCGATGCCGCCGAGGCCGCGGAAGACGACGAGCTGCCAGTAGGAGCCGGCGAAGGCGGTCGCGGCGGTCGACGCGGCGACGATGAGGAGTCCGGCGAGGTAGACCGGGCGCTCACCGAGCCGGACGATGAGGTTGCCCCCGGCCGGTGCGAAGACGAGCCGGAAGAAGGCGAAGACGCTGACGACGACCGCGCTCGCCGTCGCCCCGACGCCGAAGCTCTGCGCGAACTGCGGCAGGACCGGCGTGATGAGCCCGAAGCCGAGGGCGATGACGAAGGCCGAGGCGACCAGCACCCAGATCTCGCGCGGGATGCGGACACGCTCGACCGGCGCGGAGGTGGGGGTGGTCATGACAGGGAACAAGTATGCCGTCGCCCTCCGACATTCCCTGCGTGCGTCAGACCCCGTACACCAGGACCGCGACGACGAGCGGGGCGAGGGATCCGACGACGAGGAGCGTGTCGGCCCACCGCCACGGTGCCGGAGCGAACCACGTGCGCCGCGAGGCCGACGCGAACCCGCGTGCATCCATCGCCACGGCGAGGTCGGCCGCCATCCGGAGCGTGCGGACGAGCAGCCCGAAGGTCACCGTGCCGAGGTCTCGGATCAGCGCCACCGGCCGGCGGCGGTCGACGCCGATCCCGCGGACCCGCCGGGCCAGGGCGATCTCGGACCAGACCTCACCGAGCGTGTGGACCCGCTGCAGTGCCGCGGCGAGAGCGACGACGGGACGGGACGGCATGCGGAGGCGTTGGGCGAGGTGGTCGCCGAGCCGGTCCGGGTCGACGAGCGGCAGCAGGACGGCCGAGGGCAGGACGATGATGAGCACTCGCAGGGCGGCGGTGACCGCGGTCGTCGTGTCGTGCCCGCCGAGCAGCCACGTCGACCAGCCCACCGACAGGGCACCGAGCGCACCCGGCAGCATCCGTAGGACGACGCGGCGGACCCGGCCGCGAGGCCGCGGACCGGACCCGGGCGCCGCCCACGACGCGACCACGGCGAGGACCACCTGGACCGCGAGGACGATGAGCGAGGTGCGCCAGTGGTCGGGGACGATGCCTGCCGGGATCGCCGCGAAGGCACCGAGGAGGAGGGCGAGCGGGCCGGCGTGCGCGGCGAGCACCGGGCGTGGCGGCTCCGGGTCGGGCGGCGACGCCGGAGGCACGAGTCCGACGACGGTGTGTGCCCGCTCGACGAGCGCCGCGTCGTGGGTGGAGACGACGACCGCCCCGCCGGTCTCGCGGTAGCCGGCGAGCAGCCCGACGACGGCCGCCCACGTGTGCCGGTCCTGTCCGACGGTGGGCTCGTCCGCGAGAAGGAGCGCTGGCCGGTGGAGGACCGCCGAGGCGATGGCGAGACGCCGCTGCTCGCCGCCGGACAGCTCGCGCGGGTCGGCGGCCTCGAGGTGCCCGAGGCCGAGGTCGGCAAGGAGCCGGGAGGCGAGGGCCACGCGTTCGGGGGTCTCCTCACCGAGCGCGCGGCTGGCGACGAGAACCTCGTCGAGCACCGTGCCGGCGAGGATCGTCGAGCTCGACCATTGCGGCACCCACCCGAGCCGGGAGGCGAGCTCGGTGGTGCCGAGATCGGCAACGCGGTCTGCGCCGGCGGTCACCGACCCGGTCGCGGGTTCGAGCGCCCCGGCGAGGGCGAGGAGCACGGTCGACTTGCCCGAGCCGCTCGGCCCCACGAGGGCGGTCGCACTGCCCGGTGCCGGATGGAGCGGGACCTCGACGACGGCCGCCGTGCGGGTGCGGGTGGAGCCGTCGAGGAGGCGGACGGTGCGCTCGACGGTCATCGGCGTCGCGGCGACGTCCTGCGTGCCCGCGCCGGACGACGCGAACGCAGCGGACGCCACGGGTGCGGGCGGCGGCGCGCCGGGCACCCAGATGCCCATGTCGAGGAGCCGCTCCCGCTCGTCCCGAAGCACGTCGCGCACCGGGCCGTCGGCGACCAGCACCCCGTCGGCGTCGAGGACGAGCATGCGGTCGACGAGGTCGACCCACGGACCGAGGACGTGCTCGACGACGACCGTCGTCACCGGATGCGCGGCGAGCACGTCCGCGACGCTCCGCCGCACCTGCGCCGCGTGGCCGGGGTCGAGCATCGCCGTCGGCTCGTCGAGCAGGAGCACGCTCGGGTGCAGCGCGAGGGCGCCGGCGAGGGCGAGGCGTTGCGTCTCGCCGCCCGAGAGCGCGGAGGTCGGGGTGTCGTGGGGGTGCGCCAGACCGACCGCAGCCAGCGCTGACGCGACTCCTGCGGGCATCTCGGCGCGGGGCGTACCGACGTTCTCGAGACCGAACGCGACGTCCCGAGCCACCGTCGCGGCGACCACCCCGGCGCCGGGTTCCTGGAGGACGAGACCGACCTCGCCGGCGCGGGTGCCCGGTGCGTGCCCGTCGACGGTCACCGACCCGGACAGCTCGCCCGCGTCGGCGGTCTCGAGCAGGCCCGCGACCGCGCGGAGCAGGGTCGACTTCCCCGAGCCCGACGGACCGACGAGCAGCACGCGCTCACCGGGCGCCAGCGCGAGCGAGACGTCGCGCAGCACCGGCTCGCGCCGCCCGAAGGGCCGCCACGTCACCCCTTCGAGGGTGACGTGGCCGCCGGCGACCGGGTCCACGACCGGCTCGGGAGCCGGCTCGAGCGGTGCCACGCGCGCTGCCTCAGACAGCGCGGGTCTCCCGGTGCTCCTGCCCGGGCGGGAAGGCGTTCAGGGCACCCGCCGCCGCCAGGGCCCGGGTCAGGAGCCACCCGCCGGCGCCCGCGACGACCGCACCCGAGAGGGCGAGGACGCCGGCATACGCGACCTTCCACGCGAGCGACCAGTCCTGGATCCAGGTGAACGACTCGTAGGCCGCGGCGAACGGACCCGCGAGCGCACCGGCGAGCATCGCGGCCGCGATGCCGAAGGCGCGGTAGCCGAGGAGCGCGAAGGCGATCTCGGTGCCGAGGCCCTGGACGATGCCGGACACGAGGGTCGTCGCGCCCCACTCCGTGCCGGGGATCATCGAGACGAGCGCCGCGACGACCTCGCAGAAGAGCGCGGCGCCCGGTCGGCGCACGACGAGCCCGCCGACGACGCCCGCAAGGAACCACGGCCCGGCGAAGAGCCCGCCGAGCGGTGCGAACCCGAACGTGAGGGCGCTCAGCGGTCCGTTGTAGAACACCCCCCAGCCCCAGAACGCGATGCCGAGCGCCGCGCCGAGGAAGGCGATGGTGAGGATGTCGACGGTCCGCCACCCGGTGAGGGGACGGGTCGCGCGGATGCTGCGGCCGCGAGCCGCGCCCGCGGTCGCGCCGGTCGTGCCGTCGGTCGTGGCCGACGTGTCGGTCTGTGCTGCCATGTGAACTTCTCCCGTGGTCTCCGGCGCGGTCGCACCGTTGGATACCTCGGGGAGGTGACCGGCCGGCATACCTCTCGTATGCCGCTCAGTCACCTGAGAACTCGACTCCCTACGCCGGTGCGAACCGGATCAGGTGTGAGGGTCTGCGGTCTCCCGCACTCTCAGCGCCGAAGCGCTCCCCTGTCGTTGACGTCGTCACCCTACTCGTTCGGTGTGGCAGGGTGGAGCGAGAGCAGGGAGTGCGTCCCGCACGAGCGATCAGGAGGAGTCCGATGGGCAGCATGGTGTGGAAGATCCTCGGCACCGGCTCGGCGATCCTCGCCGGCATCGCCGCGACGAAGGTGGCCGACCAGATCTGGCAGAAGGCGGGTCAGGACGCGAAGTTCGACCCGAAGGACCCGGACTCGCCGTTCACGACGGCGCTCGCCTACGCCGCCCTCACCGGCCTCGCCGCCGGTGTCGCGCGCACGATGGCGACGCGCAAGGCCGCCCAGTTCTACGCCCGTTCGGCCGGGCACAAGCCCAAGGAGATCGTCGACCGCGACCTCTGACGTCGCTCTGACCGCCGGCGGCGCCGCGGGGGGGTCGTCATGGCTCGATGACCTATAGGTGTGTGGACACACCTATAGGTCATGGGACTCGGAGCACAGGTCCTGGCGGCGGCACCGGAGTGGTTGCCGGCCGGGTGGGATCCTGTGGACAGTCGCGAGCCCGCCCTGAGCATGCACGCCATCGTGGGGCCATGACTCCCGAGACCGAGCCCACGCCGCCGTCCGTCTCGTCGTCCACGACCGCGCGCGACCTGCTGAGGCTCGCGCGGCGTCGGCAGCGCCTCACGCAGGCGGAGCTCGCCGCGCGTGCGGGCGTGAGCCAGAACGTCGTCGCGCGATACGAGTCGCGCCGTCAGCAGCCCACGGTCGCCGCGCTGGAACGACTCGTCGCTGCCTGCGGCTACGTCGTGGAGTGGGATCTGCGGCACGCTCCCGACGCCGCCGAGGCGGTGCGTACAGCACGGTTCTCGGGGCCGATCGGGCGGCGTCTCGTCGCCGAGCTCGACACCGTCCTCGCGGCGCTCGACGCCTTCGGCGCGACCGATGCTCACGTCCACGGCGGGGTGGCCGACGGTTCCGAAGGTGTCGACTGTCCCGTGGTGATCGGCGTGTGCCTGCCGCCGGACTTCGACATCGTTGCGGTGATGGCGGCGGCAGGGCGCATCGGGCTCGCCATCGGCGCCCACGTCACCATCGTGCCGCACGCCAGGGTGGCGGACTACGGCTTCGACGGCGAGGGTGTGCCGCTCACTCCGCCGCGGAGGGCGTCGTGAGCAGCGCCCGTGCGATGGGGACGCCCGCCCGGTAGGCGAGGTGCAGGTGGCTGGGCGCGTCGAGCACGGCGAGGTCCGCAGGTCCGCCGACCGCGATCCGGCCGACGTCGTCGCGCCGCAGGCTGGCGGCCGAGCCACGCGTCGCCGCCCACACCGCCTCGGCCGGCGTCATCCCCATCTCACGCACGGCGAGGGCGATGACGAAGGGCATCGAGCTCGAGTAGCACGTGCCCGGGTTGCAGTCGGTCGCGAGCGCGACGGAGACGCCGGCGTCGAGGAGCCGACGGGCGTCGGGATAGGGCGAGCGCGTCGAGAACTCGACTCCCGGCAGCAGCGTGGCGACGGTCGTGTCCGCTGCGTCGACGAGCGCGTCGACGTCGGCGTCGTCGAGGAAGGTGCAGTGGTCGACGCTGGCCGCACCCAGCTCGACGGCGAGGCGGACACCCGGTCCCGGTCCGAGCTGGTTGCCGTGGACCCGGAGCCCGAGACCGGCGTCGCGGGCCGCGGTGAGGACCGCGCGCGACTCCTCCCCGGTGAACGCGTGGGGGGAGCTCGGCTCGCAGAACACGTCGGCCCACCTCGCGTGCGGCGCGCACGCCTCGAGCATCGGCCCGATGACGAGCTCGACGTATGCCGCCCGCTCACCTCGCGCCTCCTGTGGCACGACGTGCGCACCGAGGAACGTCGTCTCGGGCGTGAGCTCACGGGCGATGCGCAAGGAGCGGGCCTCGTCCTCGACGGTGAGTCCGTAGCCGCCCTTGATCTCGACCGTCGTCGTCCCCTGGGCCCGCATCTCGGCGACCCGGCGACGGACGAGCTCGCGCAGCCGGTCGTCGTCCGCGGCCCGGGTGGCGGCCACCGACACCCCGATGCCCCCGCCGTCGTAGCGCTCGCCCGTCATCCGGGCGGCGAACTCGGCTGCGCGGTCGCCGTCGAAGACGAGGTGGCTGTGGCTGTCGACGAACCCGGGCAGGACGGCGCGCCCCTCGAGGTCGAGGCGACGGTCGGCGTCGGGGGCGTCCGAGGCGGGACCGAGCCACGCGACGCGTCCAGCCTCGACGACGAGAGCGGCGTCGCGCAGGATGCCGAGGTCGACGTCGCTCGTGCCGCCCTCGCTGCTCGCGCCCCGGTCACCCGGCTCCGCGACGCAGGTGACGAGCTCCCCGATCCCGGTGACGAGCGTCGCCCCCGCGGAGGAGGCAGCCGTCACGAGGACCTCCGGACGGCCTCGATGGACTCGGCGACGACGTCGTCGACCGGGCCGAGCGGGTGCACCCCGCCCGAGAGCACCCGGCGGCCGGCGACGACGACGTCGGTGACGTCGGACCCCGTGGCGCCGAAGACGGCCTGGCTCAGCGCGACCCCACCCGTGCGGCGGCTGTCGGTGCGGATCGCGACGAAGTCGGCCAGCGAGCCCGTGGCGATCCGGCCGCCGTCCCAGCCGAGGCTGCGGTAGCCGTTCGCCGTCGCCATCTCGAGGAGCCCGGAAAGCGGGAACCGGCCGCGCTCGTGGCTCTTGAGCCGCTCGTGCATCTCGATGCCGCGGATCTCCTCGAAGGGGTCGATGACGGCGTGCTGGTCCGAGCCCAGGCTGAGCGGCACGTCCCGCTCGGTCAGCTCGCAGCCGGGGCCGATGCCGTCGGCGAGGTCTCGCTCGGTCGTCGGGCAGAAGCAGGCACCCGCGCCCGAGCGGCCCATGAGCTCGAGGTCGTCCTCGGACAGGTGGGTGGCGTGCACGGCGGTGAACCGCTCGCCGAGCAGCCCGGCGTCGGTGAGGTGCTCGACCGGGCTCGCGCCGTAGACCATCTGGGTCGCGAGGTTCTCGGCCATCTGCTCGCTCACGTGCGCGTGCACCGGCCGGTCGCCGACGACGGTGGCGAACTCTGCCAGCTGCTCCCCCGTGAGGGCACGCACCGAGTGCGCGGCGGCGCCGATGCGGACGGTGTCGGTGTCGCGCAACGCCTCCACGCGCTCTGCCCACGCCTGCACCGAGCCGTCGGAGAAGCGGGTCTGCACCTCGTCGAGCGGCAGGTGGCCATCGGCCGAGAGCCCGCCGGAGAGGTAGCAGGTGTCGAGCAGCGTGAGCCGGATCCCCGCCTCGTCGGCGGCGGCGACGAGCGCCTCGCCCATGGCGTTGGGGTCGTCGTAGGGCTTCCCGCCGGGCTGGTGGTGGAGGTAGTGGAACTCACCGACGACGGTGTAGCCGGCAGCCACCATCTCGACGAACACCCCCCTCGCGAGGGCGAAGTAGGTGTCCGGCGTGAGGCGGGCGGTCACGGCATACATCTGGTCGCGCCACGACCAGAAGTTGCCGCCGTCCGCGTGGGTGCGCCCACGGAGCATGCGGTGGAAGGCGTGGCTGTGCGTGTTGGCGAACCCCGGCAGGACGAGCCCACGCAGTCGGACCTCGCCCTCCTCGGGCTTGGTCTCGGAGGTCACCTCGGTGATGTGGCCACCCTCGACGACGACCCGCACGCCCCGGTGCACCTTGTCGGGCAGCTGGGCGTGCTCGCACCAGAAGGTCGTCACGCGTGAGCTCCCGCCAGGTCGGTGAGGACGGTCGTCAGGGCCTCGACGCCGGCGAGGCAGTCCTCGGACGTCGCGAACTCCTCGGGCGAGTGGGAGACGCCGGTCGGGTTGCGCACGAAGAGCATCGCGCTGGGGACGCCGGCGTTGGCGAGGATCCCGGCGTCGTGTCCGGCTCCGGTCCCGATGACGGGTATGCCGCCCAGCCGGGTCGCGATCCTGCGCGCCAGTCCCGGGTCGAAGGGCGTCGAGCCGGTCCACGAGTCCTCGACGACGAGACCGCCGAACTCGTCGACCACGTCCGTGACGTCGGCGACGACGCGCCGGACGGCGTCCTCGTCGGCACCCCGTGCATCGAGCCAGCCCGTGACCTCGCTCGGGATCGCGTTGACGCCACCCGGGGTCACGGCGACCTTGCCGACCGTCGCGACGCACCCGTGCTCCTCGGCGGCCCTGCGCGCGGCGATGACGGCGGCGGCAAAGCCGAGCATCGCGTCGTCACGGTCCTCCAGCCGCGTCGTGCCGGCGTGGTTGGCCTCGCCGAGGGTGCGGATCCGCCAGCGGCCGTGAGGCCAGATGTCGCTGCCCACGGCGACGGGGGTGTCGGTGTCGAGGGTGGAGAGGTGGCGGCCCTGCTCGACGTGGAGCTCGACGAAGGTGCCGACCCGCCGCACCGTCTCGGAGTCGGGTCCGAGCTCGTGCGGGTCGCGGCCGGCGGCGCTCAGCGCCTCGGCCATCGACGTGCCGTCGGCGTCGGTGAGCGAGCGCGCCCGGTCGGCGGTAAGGGCGCCGGTGAGCACGCGGGAGCCGGCACAGGCGACCCCGAAGCGGGCACCCTCCTCGTCGACGAAGTTGACGACACCGATGGGGCGGTCGGGCTCGAAGCCGCTGTCGCGGAGCGCGTCCAGCGCGGCGAAGGCCGAGACGACGCCGAGCGGGCCGTCGAACGCGCCACCGTCCGGCACGGAGTCGAGGTGCGAGCCGGTGACGATCCCGGGGCGACCTGCCGCCAGCGCCTCGTCCGGGTCGCCCCACCAGGCCCACTGGTTGCCGACCCTGTCGACGGTGAGGTCGAGACCACGACGCTGCGCCTCGGCCGCGAACCACTCACGCAGGGTGTGGTCGTTGCGGGTCCAGGCGAAGCGCGAGTAGCCACCCGAGCGGGCGTCACGGCCGACCGGCGTGAGCTCTCGCCACATCGCGCTGAAGGTCACCGCTGCCTCTTCCGTCCTCGTCGTCGGGCCACGGCCCCATTCCACACCCGGTCGGTGTCCGCACGTGCGACGCAGCGCCGATTCGGTGTCTGGGATGCCAGACCTTGGGGTCCGCGTGAGGCAACGCCACGGAGCGCCACCGGAGCCTAGAGTCGGTGCATGAGCGTCACCGACAACCCGCAGCCCGAGTCCGACGGCGCCCGGCGGGCCCGCGAGGCGCTCGCGGCGAGCGGCATCGAGCACCGCATCCTCGTCTCGACCGTCCCGGCGCGCTCGCTGGCGGAGGCGGCCGAGCAGCGGGGCATCGAGCCCCGTGACATCGTCAAGTCGCTCGTCGTGCGGCGCGGGTCGGGCGACTACGTCTTCGTGCTCGTGCCCGGCGACCGCGAGATCTCGTGGCCCAAGCTGCGCGCCCACCTCGGCGTCAACCGGCTGTCGATGCCGCCGGCCGACAAGGCCAAGGAGGCGACGGGCTACGAGCGAGGCACCATCACGCCGTTCGGCTCGACCACCGCGTGGCCCGTCATCGCCGACGCCACCGTGCCCGGACGGACGATCTCGATGGGCGCGGGCGCGCACGGCACGTCCGTGACCCTGGCCGCCGACGACGTCGTGTCCGCCCTCGGCGCCGAGGTCGTCGACGTCACCGACCCGGCGTGAAACCTCGACTTATTGCCCGTTCCGGCGCCGACTGCGGTCGGCGCACCGGAGCTGGAACGCGCCGAAACGGGCAATAAGTCGGGTGGTCAGCGGGTCCCGGCGACGACGTCCTTGACGAGCTGTGGCGGCAGGTAGTCGTAGCGGGCGAACCTCCTCCGGAAGGTGCCCGTCCCGTGGGACACCGAGCGCAGGTCGATGGGATAGCGCGAGAGCTCGAGTGCCGGCACCTCCGCGTGGATGACGGTGCGACCCTCGTGCTCCGACGGCTCGGTCCCGTGGACCTGACCGCGCCGACCACGCAGGTCGGCGAGCACCGAGCCGACCGACGCGTCGGCGACGTCGATGTCGACGGCGTCGATCGGCTCGAGCATCGCCACCGTCGTCTCGTTGGCGGCCTGGCGCAGCGCGAGCCCGGCTGCGGTCTGGAAGGCCATGTCCGAGGAGTCGACCGAGTGCGCCTTGCCGTCGACGAGCGTGACCCGCACGTCGACCGCGGGGTAGCCCGCGAGCACGCCCTTCTCGAGCTGGGCCCGCGCGCCCTTCTCGACCGACGCGATGAACTGGCGCGGCACGGCACCACCGACGACCTTGTCGACGAACTCGATGCCCGACCCGCGCGGAAGCGGCTCGACCTTGAGCTGGCACACGGCGTACTGCCCGTGGCCGCCCGACTGCTTGACCTGTCGCCCCTGGACCTCGCACTCGCGCACGAACGTCTCCCGCAGCGCGGTCCGCAGCGGCTCGGCCTCGACCGCGACGTGGTGGCGCTCCTCGAGGGACTGGGTGAGGAGGGCGACGTGCGCCGGCCCCATCGCCCAGATGACGACCTGGTGGGTCTCGGCGTCGAGGACGAGCCGCATCGTCACGTCCTCGGACACGAGGGACTGCAGGACGGTCGCGAGCTTGTCCTCGTCGCCCTTGCTCTTCGCGTGGATCGCGACGGGCAGCAGCGGCTCGGGCAGCACCCACGGCTCGACGAGGGCCGGGCGCGAGGGCGAGGAGAGCGTGTCCGTCGTCTCCGCGACGGTGAGGCGCGCCACGAGCACGAGGTCGCCGGCGATGGCGACCGGCTTCGGGCGCAGGTCGTCGCCGAGCGGGGCCGACAGTGCGCCGACCCGGTCGAGGTCCTCGTCGTGGTCGCGGTGACCGCCGATCTCCTCCCCCGCGAACTGCTGGAGGTGGCCCGACACGTGCACCGGGTCGTCGGGGCGCAGCGTCCCCGAGAACACCCGTACGAGCGACTGGCGCCCGACGAAGGGGTCCGTCGTCGTGCGCACGACCTCGGCGACGAGGGGCCCGTCCGGGTCGCACGACACCACACCGAACTCGCCGCCGTTGGTGCGGTAGACCGTCGGCAGCGCCGCGTCGGCAGGCGACGGCAACCCGTGCTCGACGAGGTCGAGCACCGCGTCGAGACCGATGCCGCTCGTCGCGTGGGTCGGGAGCACCGGGAAGAAGCGGGCCGTCGCCACCGCGGTGTGGAGGTCCTCGCGGAGCGTCGCGGCGTCGACCTCCTCGCCTTCGAGGTAGCGCTCGAGGAGCGTGTCGTCCTCGGACTCCTCGATGATCGCCTCGACGACCTCGCCGCGCCGCGCGAGCACCTCCTCGGTGGCCTCAGGTCCCGCGGCGAGCAGGTCGGTGAGCCCGGTGACCGTCGTCGCCGGACCGTCCGGCTGCACCGGCAGCGCCAGCGGCTGGGCGTCCCCGAAGACCCGCCGGCACGTCTCGACGGTCTCGTCGAAGTCCGCACGCGCCTGCTCGAGCCGCGTCACGACGATCGCACGCGGCATACCGACGGTCGCGCACTCGCGCCAGAGCATCTTCGTCGCCTCGTCGACGCCGTCCGCCCCCGAGACGACGAAGAGGGCGGCATCCGCCGCCCTCAGCCCTGCTCGCACCTCTCCGACGAAGTCGGGGTTCCCCGGCGTGTCGACGAGGTTGACCACCACCTCCCCGCTGGCGAAGCTCGCCGCGACGAGCCCGGTCGACGACGACCGCTCGTCGTCCCTCGGTCGACGGCCCTCCACCCGGGCCGCGACGAGGTGCTCGAAGAGGGTGCTCTTGCCCGCGCCCGGGGGTCCGACGAGCACGACGTTGCGGATCTGCTGTGGGCTGCTGGGAGCCGGGGCCTCGTCGCCACCTGACGCGCGGTTCATGTCCTCACTGTGCTCCCGCGCCGGGTGGCCGCACAAGGTTTTCGCGAACCAGGACGGCCCGTATGCCGGCCCACGCAGAGCGTGGGACCCGCGCTCCCCTCCGCGCGCCGCGAGGCGTAGCGTCGTGAGGACGCACGTGCACGACACCGCAGCGACGGAGCAGCGATGAGAGGAACCCCGAACCCGGTGGTGGACCGGGTCGCCGGCTGGCTCGACGGGTCGAACCCGCGCGCCACCGCGAGGGCGGGATGGGCCGCCGTCGTCGCCGTGGTCCTCGCCCTCGGGTGGTCCGTCACCGCTCCCGACGGCACGCCCGGGCGCCTCCCGGACGACCGTGGGGCCGCGACGGCGCCGGATAGCTCCGCAGCGGTCGGCCCGACGGCACCAAAGTGCTGGCCCGAGTCTGGCCTGTCGACCCCCCGGCCGGCCGGCCTGGCCGCCGTCTCGACCGGGCCCGTGCACCCCGACGACGTCGTGGAGTCGACGCGGTGGGGTCGGCTGGGGAGCAGGGGCCTCTGGGGCGTGGCGGCGGTCGCCGAGTGCAACGTCGTGCGGCTCGACGCGGTCTGGTTCGAGCCCGGGGGCCGCAAGCACCGGCACCGGATCGACGGCTCAGGGCCCGCCGCCACCGGGGTCGTCGCCGACGGCCTCGACGGCGCGATCGCGATCTACTCCGTCGGTGTCGACGCGGCCGGACGGCTGGCCGCCCAGCTCCACATCAGCACCGACTGGGGCCTCACCTGGCAGGAGCGCGAGGTCCCGGCGTCGGCCGAGCCGGACGTGCGGGCCGGCCAGCTCTCCGCCCAGTGGGAGCGGTGGCCGGTCCTCGACGGCTGACGCCCACCCGGCATACGGAGGGAAGGTTGAGGGCCCGGACGGAAATGTTCCGTCCGGACCCTCAACGTTCCCTCATGGGGAGCAAAAGCTGGGGCCAGCGGCTCAGCCCTCGCGCATCGGGATGCGCACGCCCTGCTCGGCGGCGGTCCGCTCGGCGATGTCGTAGCCCGCGTCGACGTGGCGGATGACGCCCATCGCCGGGTCGTTGGTGAGGACGCGCGCGAGCTTCTGCGCGGCCAGGTCGGTGCCGTCGGCGAGCGAGACCTGACCGGCGTGGATCGAGCGGCCCATGCCGACGCCGCCCCCGTGGTGGATCGAGACCCACGAGGCGCCGGAGGAGGTGTTGACGAGCGCGTTGAGCAGCGGCCAGTCGGCGATGGCGTCGGACCCGTCGGCCATCGCCTCGGTCTCGCGGTAGGGCGAGGCCACCGAGCCGGTGTCGAGGTGGTCGCGGCCGATGACGAGCGGTGCGCTCACCTCGCCGGTGCGGACGAGCTCGTTGAAGGCGAGGCCCGCCTTGTCGCGCTCACCCTGACCCAGCCAGCAGATGCGAGCAGGCAGTCCCTGGAACGCGATCCGCTCCTGCGCCCCCTTGATCCACGTGTGCAGCCGCTCGTTGTCGGGGAAGAGGTCGAGCACGGCGCGGTCGGTCGCCGCGATGTCCCTGGGGTCGCCCGAGAGCGCCGCCCAGCGGAACGGGCCCTTGCCCTCGCAGAAGAGCGGGCGGATGTAGGCCGGGACGAACCCGGGGAACTCGAACGCCCGGTCGTAGCCGCCCTGCCGGGCCTCGTCACGGATCGAGTTGCCGTAGTCGAAGACCTCGGCGCCCCCGTCCTGGAACTCGACCATGGCCTGCACCTGCTTGGCCATGGAGGCCCGGGCGCGGTCGGTGAACTCCTCGGGCTTCTTGTCGGCGAGCTCGTGCCACTCCTCGAGCGAGACGCCCTCGGGCAGGTAGGACAGCGGGTCGTGCGCCGACGTCTGGTCGGTGACGATGTCGATCGGCACACCACGGCGCAGCAGCTCGGGGAAGACCTCCGCCGCGTTGCCGACGACCCCCACCGACCAGCCGCGCCTCTCGTCCTTGGCGCGCAGCGCGAGCTCGACGGCCTCGTCGAGCGAGGACGCGACCTCGTCGAGGTAGCGGTGCTCGACCCGGCGTCGCAGCCGCGACTCGTCGACGTCGACGATGAGGCAGGCACCGCCGTTGAGGGTGACCGCGAGCGGCTGCGCCCCGCCCATGCCCCCGCAGCCACCAGTGAGCGTGAGGGTGCCGGCGAGCGTCCCGCCGAAGCGCTTCTCGGCGACCGCCGCGAACGTCTCGTAGGTGCCCTGGACGATCCCCTGCGTGCCGATGTAGATCCACGACCCGGCGGTCATCTGCCCGTACATCGTCAGCCCGAGGTGCTCGAGCCGGCGGAACTCGGGCCACGTCGCCCAGTCACCGACGAGGTTGGAGTTGGCGATGAGGACGCGCGGCGCCCACTCGTGGGTCTGCATGACACCGACCGGCCGGCCCGACTGCACGAGCATCGTCTCGTCCTGCTTGAGCGTGCCGAGCGTGCGCACCATCGCGTCGAACGAGCGCCAGTCGCGTGCCGCGCGGCCGGTGCCGCCGTAGACGACGAGGTCGTCGGGACGCTCGGCGACCTCGGGGTCGAGGTTGTTCATGAGCATCCGTAGCGGCGCCTCGGCACCCCAGTGGGTGGTCGAGGTCAGCGACGTGCCGCGCGGGGCGCGGACGGGACGAGCACCTTCCATGACGTTCTCCTTGACTGCGATTCGGTATGCCGTTAAGTCAGCTGAGTCGGCCGGTGACGCTCTCGGCGGCGCCGACCACCGAGCCGTCCAGCACGGTGAGGTAGGCCGCGTGGAGGTCGGGGGCGAGGAAGCGGTCGGGACCGGGCGCGGTCCGCGTCACGTCGTCCATGGCCCGGATGACGGCGGCTGTCGCCGGGGACGGGGTGAGCGGCGCCCGCAGCTGGATCCCGCGCGCGGCCGCGACGAGCTCGATGGCGAGGACCCGGGTCAGCGCGTCCACCGAGCGGCGGAGCTTGCGGGCGGCGGACCATCCCATCGAGACGTGGTCCTCCTGCATGGCGCTGCTCGGGATGGAGTCGACCGACGCGGGGACGGCGAGCCGCTTCATCTCCGAGACCATCGCCGCCTGGGTGTACTGCGCGATCATGAGGCCGGAGTCCACCCCCGGGTCGTCGGCGAGGAAGGGCGGCAGGCCGTTGCTGCGGGCCTTGTCGAGGAAGCGGTCGGTGCGGCGCTCGGAGATCGAGGCGAGGTCGGCCGCGACGATCGCGAGGAAGTCGAGGACGTAGGCCACCGGCGCCCCGTGGAAGTTGCCGTTGGACTCGACGCGCCCGTCGAGCGTGACGACCGGGTTGTCGATCGCCGACGCGAGCTCCCACTCGGCGACCCGGGAGGCATGGTCGATGGTGTCCCGGGCGCCGCCGGCTACCTGCGGCGCGCACCGCAGCGAGTAGGCGTCCTGGACGCGCGTGCACGCCTCGGGATCCCGGTGCGACTCGCGGATCGGGCTGTCCGCCAGCACCTTCCGCATGTTCTCGGCCGACCGCGCCTGCCCCGGCTGCGGCCGCAGGGCGTGCAGGTCGGCGGCGAAGACGTCGTCGGTGCCGAGCAGGCCCTCGACCGACATGGCCGCCGCGATGTCGGCCGTCGTCACGAGCCGGCGCAGGTCGGCGATGGCGAGGCAGAGCATCCCGAGCATGCCGTCGGTGCCGTTGATGAGGGCGAGGCCCTCCTTCTCGGCGAGCTCGACCGGCTCGATCCCGGCCGTCGCGAGCGCCTCTGCGGCGTCCAGAACCTCGCCGTCTCGGTCACGGACGGGCCCCTCCCCCATGAGCGCGAGCGCGCAGTGCGACAGCGGGGCGAGGTCGCCGGAGCACCCGAGAGAGCCGTACTCGTGGACGACCGGGGTGATGCCGGCGTTGAGGATCGCGAGGTAGGTCTCGAGCGTCTCGGCACGCACACCGGTCCGGCCCGTCGCGAGCGTGTTGATGCGCAGCAGCATGAGGGCGCGCACGACCTCGCGCTCGACCTCGGGCCCAGCGCCGGCAGCGTGCGAGCGCACGAGCGAGCGCTGGAGCTGGGCGCGCAGCTCGACGGGGATGTGGCGGGTCGCGAGCGCCCCGAAGCCGGTCGAGACGCCGTAGTGCGCCACCGTGTCCTCGGCCAGCCCCTCGATCGTCGCGCGGGTCGCGCGCACCAAGTCCAGTGCCGTGGGGCTCAGCTCGACCGGGGCGCCGTGCCGGGCGACCCGCACGACCTCGTCGATGGTGAGCCGCGCGCCGCCGACGACGACGGGGGCCTGCGAGTGCTGCGCGTTCGTCATGTGCCAAGCACACCGCAGGTATGCCGTCCGCGACAGGCGCGCACCCGGCATACCGTCTCGGATGCGAGACGATACGGATGGTCACTGCTGCGCGGCCTCCCCGCGGCTCCGCGGGTCTAGCGTTCGAGACACCGACGACGGAGGGGCGCGATGTTCAAGAAGATCAAGGCCGCGAAGGCCTACCTCGACCACGGCGACGAGTTCGCCTCGGGGCTCGTCCCGGACGACGCGGTGGTGCTCGACGCACCTTCGGACGCAGCACGTCCGGCGGTCGACGCGGCGCTCGACGGGCACTTCGAGGCCGCGGCCGAGGTCCTCGCCCGCGGCCGGGAGGCTCGTGCCTGGGAGGACCGCGACAGCGACGTGCACAGCCTCGCCCGGCTCGCGCTGAGGTCACCCGACTGGCTGGAGTCGTGGGCGGCGTCCGACCCGGAGAACCCCGACCTCGCCGTCGTCGACGCGCGCCGCCTGGTCGAGCTGGCCTGGGAGCAGCGGTCGAACGACGACGCGAGCCAGGTGAGCCGGGAGCAGTTCGAGGCCTTCGGCCGCACCCTCGAGGAGGCGACCGAGCGCATCCGCCAGGCCGTGGCGGGCTCTCCGGGCGACCCGGTGCCGTGGGCGGTCGCGCTGCGCCACTGCCGCGGCACCGAGCACGACCGGGCGGTCTTCGACGAGTGCCTGCGGGAGCTCGACGGGGCCGACCCACACCACTACGGCGCGCGCTGGGAGGCGATGCAGTTCGTGTGCGCGAAGTGGTTCGGGTCGCACGACGAGATGTTCGACTTCGCGCAGGCGAGCGTCGACGCGGCGCCGCGCGAGGCCCGGGTCCAGTCGCTGCTCCTCGACGCCGTCCTCGAGCACATGGCCGCCGAGCCGTCGGCGCTGACGTCGGACCCGGACCGCGTCGAGGAGGCCATCGCCCGCGCGCAGGGCTGGCTCGACGCCAACCCGGACGCCGGGCACCACCTCACCGCACGGACCCGCAACACGCTGGCGCGAGTCCTCTTCCACCTCGAGCGCCCACGCGAGGCCTACGAGCAGCTGCGGGCGGTGGGTCCGCACGCCACGGCCTACCCATGGCGCTACTGGGGTGACGCGCGCGAGGAGTTCCTCACCCACCGCTCCCACATCGTGACGATGGCGGCCGCGTCGTCGTGACCGCGATGGTCCTGTGCGTCCGGGCACCGCTCGCCGAGCTCCAACGCCCGGTGCTCTGGGCACGCACGCGAGTTCGCCTCGTCGAGAGCGAGCGACCCGGGTGGTGCCTCGCCGACGTCGGGGAGCCCAACCAGGCCGCGCTGGAGCGGGTGGCCGAGGAGGCGAGCGCCTTCGGGCCGGCGCTTCTCGTCGTCGTCGGTGACCTGAGGACAGCCGTCCAGCTCTGGGCGGGCGGTCGCCGGACCGCCCGCGTGGGATGGACGTCGGGAGAGGTCAACGCGCTGCCGGCCGCTGACGCGGAGGTGGTCGCCACGGCGTTCGCCCTGGCGCTCGGAGTCGATCCGGGTCCGGTCGGGCGAGTGCTGCTCGAGGCAACCTCGCCCGACCGGTCCCTGCGCGCCCTGCTCACCGCTCTGTCGGCTCCGGCGGTTCCGCTCGGGCGGCACCGCAGCGGCCCGCTCGACTCCGAGCGCACCACCGAGGTCCGTCGCCACGGCATCCTCGAGGCGACCGTCGAGGACCACTGGGGTCACTGACCCCGAGCCCGGGCCGGCGGGCTCAGCGCACCAGCCCGTTGACCTTCGGCGTCGACGACGGGAGGGTCACCTCGTAGACGTCGAGCCCACGGACGAGGTCGACCGACCAGGCGATGTTGGTCCGGCGGTCCGTGCGGCGGTCGGCGTTGTTGTAGACGGGCACGAAGTAGGAGTCCCACACCTCGGAGGCTCCGTGCACCGCGTGACCCCACGGGGTGAGGTTGCGCGGGTCGCGAGCGTCGATGAGCTGGGTGCCACCCCCGTAGTAGCCGACCGTGACGATGCCCGACGGGTGCCAGTCGAACCAGTGGGCGGAGCAGAACGCGCCGACGGGCGAGGGGAACGAGCCGAGGTCGGCGAGCTCCACCTTGTCCAGCGGCACGATGGCGTCCGGGGTGCCGTCCAGCCGCTTGACCCACCACGTCTGGAACGAGCCGGCGGTCGAGCAGTTCACGTCCTCGTAGTCCTCCTCGGTCACGAGCAGGACGTTGCCGTTGGCGAACGAGGGCGCCGCGTCCGGCTGGAAGGCCGAGGCGTTGGGCCGCGAGGAGTTGTGGTGGATGAAGTCGTTGTAGCCGTTCTTGGTCCCGTCCTCGGCGAGACCCCGACCGGCTGCTCCCGTCGTCGTCACCAGTGCCGGGTGGAGCGGGTCGCGGACGTCGAAGACGGCCGACCCGTTGTAGCCGGTGTGCGTGGCGAAGCCGGCGTCGTCGAAGTTCCACTTGTGACCACCTGTCGGGGTGGCGTGCGGCTGGGTGCCGGCGACCTGGGGGTCGGCGTCGACCTCGACGGGGGCATCGAGGTCGGTGAGGTCCATGAGCGAGAAGGTCGTCCGTCCACCGGCGGAGTAGGCGTAGCGGCAGTCCTTGGCGTCGACGCAGGCGACCGTGTGCGTCGAGGTCGTGGCCGGTGCCGTCGAGCGCAGGCGTGGGGCCTTCGGGTCGGTGACGTCGACGACGATGAGCTGCTTGCCGCCCGCCGCCTCCGAGGTGTGGTCGATGTCGGCCGACACGTCGTAGGTGTCGACGCCGATGAGCGCGAACCGTTCGACCGACTGGCCGACCTTGCGCTCACCGCAGTTCATCGCCTCGTTCTCGAAGACGAGGTTCGGAAGGACGCCGAGCTGGACCGGGTGGCGGGGGTCGCTGGCGTCGAAGACCGTGATCGAGTCGAGCGACGACATCACGAAGATCGGCGCGGTGGGCATGAAGCAGCCGGAGATTCCGGCCTTGCCAGGGACCGAGTCCACGAGGGTCGCGTTCTTCGCCGAGAGCGCGGGGAGGGAGGCGGCGGTGATGCTGGCGGCGCGGGTGCGGTCCTTGTGCGCGTCACCATGGGCCTGGGCCGGTGCCGTGGCGGCGAGAGCCAGGCCGATCGACGCGGCGAGGGCCAGCGCTGTGCGCGCGAGGGGTGCGACGAGGCGCATGGCCCCGTCTCGGGTGGTGGACGTCGTTGTCGTCACGTGGACCTCCAGGGGGCAGGGGCGCGAGATGACGGGCATCGGTGACCGTCGGCGCAGGGCAACTATGCGGGTGTGGCAACCGGCCCAATCTACCCCCAGTAACCAACGCGGTGGGGCGTTGGCGTCAGCCGGATGTGCACCCCGTGGCAGCGGCGGCGAAGCGCTCGATCGCGTAGCGGGCCTCGGTGGGGTTGGGGGCGCCGTTCTCGATGATCGAGAAGATGCGGTCGCGGCCGTCGACGCCGCGGGCGGTCCCCGAGAGCGAGACGACGTCACTGAGCCAGCCGGTCTTGGCGCGGACGAGACCGCGCGCGCAGGTCGTGCCGGACACGGCGAACCGAGACTTGAGGGTGCCGGAGACACCGGCGACCGGCAGGCCCGCCGACGACGTGAAGACCTGGTTGACCGCCGGGTCACGCCGTGCGGCCAGCAGGACGCTCGCCATGGTGGCCGCGCTCGAGCGGTCCGAGCGTGACAGCCCCGACCCGTCGTGGATCGCCATGCCCGTCGTGTTGACCCCGCGCGCCCGCAGGACCGCGAGGGCGTGGCCGTTGGCCGCCGCCCACGTCGTGCCCTTGCCCGCCGTCCGCGAGGAGTGTCGGTGGATGTTCTCGGCGTAGTCGTTGATCGAGGAGTTGAGGAACTGCGCGGTGAGCGTGCCGATGTAGGAGGAGGTCGCGCTGGTGACGGTCGACGTCCCCGACGGCAGGGTGCCGCGCACGGTCGACGACACCGCGATCCCAAGGCGCTTGAGCTCGTTGGCGAAGATGACGCCGGCGTCGAGTCCGGTGTCCATGGCGTTGCGACCGCCGACGACGAGGGCGCGCACGGGGACGACGTCACCGGGCATGTAGCTCGTCTTCCAGCCTGTCGCCATCGTCGGCGGCGGGAACATCGTGTCGTCGATGCGGACGGCGACCGACCTCACCCCGGCGGCGACGAGCGCTGAACGGGTGGTGGCCGCCATCTCGTAGGCCTTCGCGACGCTCAGGCCCGGGTCGCCTCCGCCCACGAGCCAGACGGTGTTGCGGCTCGCGTTGGTCCGGACCTGGGTGGTGAGGGTCTTGGTGCGGGGCATCGAGGCGATCGCGACGAAGGCGGTCGTCACCTTGTGGTTCGAGGCGGGCATGAGGGCGAGCGAGGCGTTGCGGCTGTAGACCACCGCTCCGGTCGTCGCGTCGATGACGACGGCGCTCACCCGGCTGCCCAGAGCCGGGTCGCTGCCCGCTGCGGCGAGCCGCTGGGCGATGGTGCGGTTCCCAGAGGTCGATCCCGAGTTGCGCTGCCAGCCCGTGCTCAGGGGGCCTCGGGTGTCCGGCGGCGCCTCCGACTCGGGCCGGGGTGCCGGCGAGGTCACTGCGGGTATCGCCCCCGCCGCCCGCGCGGCCGAGGGTTGGGCGCTCACCGGAGTGCCCACCCCCGTCGCGACCAGGGCCGCGGCCAGGACCGCACCGACACCGACTGCTGGGACCCTCGCGCGCACGCCCATGGACGAGAGGGTGACACAACCGCGAGTAGTTCGCTCGGTGACCGGGCGGTAGCCCGATCGGGTCAGCGGCACCCGGGCGGACGGCATACGCAATCCTGCATCTCGACGCAAAGTTGCACGGCAGTGCAGAATCGGCGTACCGTCGCCCGTCATGAGCACGAAGGACACGAGCTGCGTCATCGGCGGCCTGCGCGAGCGCAACCGCCGGCGGACCGCCGCCCGCCTCGAGCAGGCCGCGTGGGAGCTCGTGGCCGAGCGGGGCTTCGACGCCGTGACGGCCGATGCGGTCGCCGAGCGCGCCGAGGTGTCGCGCCGGACGTTCTTCAACTACTTCCCGCGCGTCGAGATGGTCCTCAACGAGCGGATGCGCTCGACGATCGCCGCGCTCGCCGAACGGTTCGTCGCCCGCCCCACCGACGAGCCGGTGCCGGACTCGCTCGCAGCCGTGCTCAGTGAGCCATTCGACGCCGACCTGCTCGAGAAGGCCGCCATCGTCCTCGCGCAGGCGTCGGGGTCCGCCGCGGCACGCCACTTCCTCGTGGAGACACAGCTCGCCGAGACCGCACAGGTCGAGCAGGCGTTGCTCGACCGCACGCCCGGGGTCGACCCGATGTATGCGCAGGTCGTCGCCCGCGCCGTCATGGGCGCCGGCTACGCCGCCACCGAGGCGTGGCTCGAGCAGTCCGGCGGCGTCGTCGACGACGCATCCCGCCGGCTCCACCTCGACCTCCTCCGGCAGGCCTTCGCCCACCTCTTCACCGCCTTCTCGGCCGCGAGCGCCTCCGAGGCGCCGGCCACCGCCGTTGCCACCCCCACCGCGTCCCGGAGGTCCTGAACATGGCCGTCCTCCTCTACCGGCTCGGCCGGCTCACCGCCCGCCGCCCCTGGCTCACCCTCCTCGCGTGGGTCCTCGTCCTCGGCGGCCTCGGCGGCACGATGGCCGCCGTCGCCACGCCGCCGAGCTCGGCGATCAGCATCCCCGGCGCGCCGTTCCAGTCGGTGCTCGACACCCTCGGCCGCGAGATCCCCCGCGCTGCCGGTGGCATCGGCGCGATCACCATCGAGAGCGCGTCCGGGCGGTTCACGTCCGCGCAGCGCGCCGCCATCGAGGCCACCCTCGCGGAGTGGGAAAAGGCGCCGCACGTCCAGTCGGTCATGGACCCGTTCGAGAACCAGGCGCAGCTCGACGACGGGCGCGCCGAGGTCGCCGACGGACAGGCGAAGTACGCGGACGCGGAGTACCGGCTGCGCCAAGGGCAGTGGCTGCTCGACCGCGGCGACGAGGACCTCGCCGAGGCGCGCAGCGAGCTGGCCACCCTCGAGTCCACCGGGCGCGGGTCGAGCGGCCGGGCCCGCGAGCTCCGGGTCGAGATCCCCGCCCGCGAGAGGGGCAACGCCGCCATCCGAGCGCAGGTCGAGGACGGAGAGGCGCAGCTCGCCGACGCCCGGGTCCAGCTCGCGCAGGGCACCGGCACCCTCGCCCTGAGCGACGGCCTCCGGTTCGTCAGCGAGGACGGCGCAACCGTCATGCTCCAGATCCAGTACGACGACGCCATCGCCCAGCTCTCCCCCGAGGTCCGCGCCCACGTCCCCGAGATCGGCGAGCAGCTCACCGACTCCGGGATGCGCGTCGACTACAGCGCCGACATCCTCCAGACCCGCAGCATCGTCGGCATCGGCGAGGTCATCGGGTTCGCCGTCGCCGCGACCGTCCTGCTCGTCATGCTCGGCAGCCTCCTCGCCGCCGGGCTCCCGCTGCTCGTCGCCCTCGTCGGGGTCGGCGCCGGGCTCCTCGCGGCGATGGCCTCCACCGCCTTCTTCGACATGAACTCGATGACGCCGGCGCTCGCCCTCATGCTCGGGCTCGCCGTCGGCATCGACTACGCCCTCTTCATCGTCAACCGGCACCGCCAGCAGCTGCTCGACGGAGTCGAGGAGCAGCACTCGATCGGGCTCGCCACCGGCACCGCGGGCAATGCCGTCGTCGTCGCCGGCGCGACCGTCGTCATCGCCCTCACCGCCCTCACCGTGTCGGGCCTGCCGATCCTCGCCCAGATGGGTCTCGTCGCCGCGGGCACCGTCGTCATGACGGTCGTCGTCGCCCTCACCGTCACCCCGGCCGTGCTCAGCCTGCTCGGCCGCCGGGTCGTCTCGAAGCGCGCCTGGCGCCGGCACGAGACGACCGCCGAGGTCGACGCCGCCGCGGCCGCCGACCCGACGGGCCGGGGTTCGGGCCGCTGGGGCGTCCTCGTGACGAACCGCCCGTGGCCGGCGATCGTCCTCACCGTCGTGACGATCGGGATGCTCGCCGTGCCCGCTGCCGCGCTGCGGCTCGGCCTGCCCGACGGCAGCAGTGAGCCCCGGGACTCGAGCGCCTTCCACTCCTACACGACCATCGAGCGCGAGTTCGGACCCGGCGCCAACGGGCCCATCGTCGCCGTCGTCTCCTTCGACGAGCCGGTCGCACAGGCCGATGTCGTGACGATGCAGAACCGCTACGGCCGCGAGCTCTTCAACAGCGTCGGCGTCGAGCGGGTCGTGCCCTTCGGCGTGAGCGAGGACCGTGACACGCTCGCCTTCCAGGTCGTGCCGCTCGAGGGCCCGACGAGCGAGGCGACGACCGAGCTCGTCCACGAGCTGCGCGACCTGCAGCAGCAGATGCCCGAGGGCGTCGACCTCGGCATCACCGGCCAGACCGTTGCCAACATCGAGATCTCCGAACGGCTCGCCGACGCCCTCCCGCTCTACGTCGCCCTGGTCGTCGGGCTCTCGCTGCTCCTGCTCATGGCGGTCTTCCGCTCGGTGCTCGTGCCACTCGTCGCGACCGGCGGCTTCCTGCTCTCGGTCGCCGCGGGCTTCGGCTCGGTCGTCGCGGTCTACCAGTGGGGCTGGCTCGCCGACCTCTTCCAGGTGAGCCGCGCGGGGCCGATCATGCCGTTCCTCCCGACCCTGCTCATCGGCGTCCTCTTCGGCCTCGCGATGGACTACCAGATGTTCCTCGTCTCGGGCATGCACGAGGCCCGCGCGCACGGCCAGGACAGCCGGACCGCGATCCGCACCGGCTTCCGGCACGGCTACAAGGTCGTCGTCGCCGCGGCGCTCATCATGATCGCGGTCTTCGCGGGCTTCGTCTTCGCCCACCTGGCGATGATCCGGCCGATGGGCCTCGGCCTCGCGATCGGCGTCGCCGTCGACGCGTTCCTCGTCCGGATGACGCTCACCCCGGCCGTCCTGCACCTGCTCGGCGACCGCGCCTGGTGGATCCCGCGCTGGCTCGACCGGGTCCTGCCCGACCTCGACGTCGAGGGCACGAAGCTCCGGACGCACCTCGCCCGCGCGGAGGTCGACGCCCCGGGGCAGGACGTGCCCTCCCCGGAGCGCGAGCTCACGAACGCCTGAGCCCCCCGCGCGCAAGGTGTGTCGAGGGGTCGAGTGCCTATAGGTGTTCCTGAACACCTATAGGCACTCGACCCCGACGCACCCCCTGCTCGTCGCCCACCCTTCAGGCGGCGGCGTATGCCGGCCGCGCACCTGCCAGCGCGGCGTACCGACCGTCGAGGCGCACCAGCTCGTCGTGCGTCCCGCGCTCGATGATGCGACCCGAGTCGAGGACCGCGATCTCGTCGGCGGACTCGACCGTCGAGAGCCGGTGCGCGATGGTGATCGTCGTTCGGCCGCGGACGAGCTCGTCGAGGGCGCGCTGCACGGCGCGCTCGGTGTCGTTGTCGAGCGCGCTCGTCGCCTCGTCGAGGACGAGCACCCGGGGGTCTCGCAGGATCGTGCGGGCGATGGCGATGCGTTGCTGCTCACCGCCGGAGAACCGGTGCCCGCGAGCGCCGACGACCGTGTCGAGCCCGTCGGGCAGCGACGCGACGAGGTCGGCGACCTGGGCCGCGTCGAGCGCCCGCCACATTTCGGCCTCGGTGGCGTCGGGTGCCGCGAGCAGGAGGTTCTCGCGGATCGAGGCGTGAACGAGGTAGGTCTCCTGCGAGACGACGCCGACGACGCGCGCGAGCACCTCGGGGTCGAGCTCCCTCAGGTCCACCCCGTCGATGGTGACGCGACCGGACGTCGGGTCGTGCAGCCGGGCCACGAGCGAGGCCAGCGTCGACTTGCCCGAGCCGGTGTGCCCCACGAGCGCGAGCGAGCCGCCGGCTGGGACCACCGCGGAGACGGAGTCGAGCGCGAGAGGGGCCCCAGCGGCATACGCGAAGGAGACGTCCTCGAGGCGCACCTCGCCGCGCACGCGCGCGGGGTCGAGCACGACCGGAGCGACGGGGGCCGCGACGTCGGGCACGAGGTCGAGGTACTCGAAGACGCGGCTGAAGAGCGCCATCGACGAGACCCACTGGGCGCCGACGTTGAGCAGGCCCATGAGCGGGCGGAAGATGCCGGCCTGGAGCGTCGTGAAGGCGATGAGGGTGCCGATGGTCATGCCGCCGGACGTCGCGGGCAGCCCGGCGACGAGGTAGACGAGCGCGGGGATCGCCGCGAAGACGACCTGCATCGTCGCCATCCGCCAGCGTCCGGCCAGCTGGCTCCGGAGCTCGAGGTCGACGAGCTCCTCCGAGGTCGAGGCGAAGCGTTCGGCATGGCGGCGCCCGGCGCCGAGGGTCTTCGAGAGGCGCACTCCCGAGACCGAGAGCCCCTCCTCGATCTGGACGTTGAGGTCGGCGCGTCGGGCCTGCTGGCGCGCGGTGACCTCGCGGCGGATGAGGGCGACGCGGCGGGTGAGCCACACGGCCGGCGGGATGACGAGGAGCGAGAGGAGCGAGAGCCGCCACGACAGCGCGACCATGGCCACCGAGGTGGCGACGGCGGTCGTGAGGTTGCTCGCGATCGAGGTCGCGGTCGTCGTCACGACGCCCTGCATGCCGTGGATGTCGTTGGTGAGGCGCGACTGGACCTCGCCGGCTCGGGTCCGGGTGAAGAACCCGAGCGACTGCTTCTGGAGGTGCGCGAAGAGGTCGGTGCGCAGCCGGTGCATGACGCGCTGGCCGACGCCGGTCGAGAGCCATGTCTGGACGACGCCGAGGACCTGGGTCGTCGCGGCGACGGCGAGCATGCCACCGACGGCGAGGAGGAGCAGGCGCACGTCCTGCTGCGGGATGGCGACGTCGACGACCTCGCGCACGAGGAACGGCTGGGCCATCGAGACGACCGACGTCGCGACGATGATCGCGGTGACGACGCCGATGGGGCGGCCGAAGCCGCGGAAGAGCCCGGCCACGCGGCGCAGGGGCACGGGCGCGATCTCGAGCTGTGCGCGGTCGCGTGGGTCGACCCTCATCGGGCCGCCGCGACCGCCGCGGCCCATGGGGACGCCGGGGTCGGGGGTGGGATGTGGGGTGGCTGTCATGCGCACCCTCCTGTCTGTCGAGCCGGTGAGCGTCAATGGTGAGGTTGCCTCACAATGAGCCCAACGCACGATCCGCGGCTAGCATTCCTGTATGCCGTCCGCTCACCCAGATCCGCCCCCGGAGCCGCATCCGGGGGAGCTCGTCATGGAGGTGGCCCGCGCGCTGCGGCGCCGGTTCGCCTCCACCCTCGAGCCGTGGGGCATCACCCCCCACGAGGCCCGGGCGCTGCGCGTCGTCGGACACCACGAGCCGACCCGGTTGGGCGTCGTCGCCAGCCACCTCCGCATCGCACCGCGGTCGGTCACCGACGTCGTCGACGCGCTCGAGGGCCATGGCTTCGTCGCCCGTGAACCCGACCCGAGCGACCGTCGCGCCACCCGGGTGGCCCTCACACCCGAGGGGCGCCGGGTCCTCGACGAGCTCGACGCGGCCCGCCGGGCCGACTCCGAGGACTACTTCGCCGGGCTCTCCGACCGGGACCGCGCGACCCTCACGCGCATCCTCGCCCGACTCGTCGACGACGGGCGAGCACCGAGGGGATGATGAGCGCATCAGCCGCCCGAGAGAGGAGCGCCGCATGACGCGCGCCATCCACTTCGAGATCCACGCCGAGGACGTCCCTCGCGCCGTCGCCTTCTACACCGCCGTCTTCGGCTGGGAGACCCAGGACTGGGGCGAGTTCGCCGGGATGCCCTACTTCGGCGTCATCACCGGTCCGGAGGACCAGCCGGGCATCAACGGGGCGATCATGCAGCGCTCCGGCCCGAACCCCGAACCAGGTGCGCCCGTGGCCGGGTGCGTGCTGACGATGGGCACCGACGACTTCGACGCCACCGCCGCCAGGGCCCTCGAGGCCGGCGCCACGGTCGCCCTCGAGAAGCACGCCCTCACCGGGATGGCGTGGCAGGGATACTTCGTCGACACCGAGGGCAACGTCTTCGGCCTCCACCAGCCCGACCCCGAGGCGAAGTGACCCTCGGAGCCCCCGAACCACCCCAGCGTCCCTCGGCCCGCGAGCGCTCCAGCGTGCCCGCCGCCGGGCACGCCCTCGACGTCCTCGAGCTCCTCGCCCGCCGGGGTGAGCCGCTGCCCGCCGCAGCGGTGGCGCGCGAGCTCGGGCTCCCCCGGTCGAGCACCTACCACCTGCTCTCGGTCCTGCGGGACCGCGGCTACGTCTCCCACCTCGAGGCCGAGCGGCGCTACGGGCTCGGCGTCGCGGCATACGAGCTGGGGTCGGCCTACCAGCGGCAGGCGCCGCTGCAGCGGATCGCCCGCGGCGCCCTCGACCGGCTCGTCGACAGCACCGGGCACAACGCCCACCTCGCGGTGCTCCACGGACGCGACGTCCTCTACGTCATCGAGCAGCGCGCGCCCAAGGGTCCGGTGCTCGTCTCCGACGTCGGGGTGCGCCTGCCCGCGACGCTCACCGCGACCGGGCTCGCGATGCTCGCCGCGCTGCCGGCGGGCCAGGTCCGCGCGCTCTTCCCGCACGCCGACGCGCTCGTGCAGCGCGACGGGCTCGGACCGGCGTCGACGACCGCGCTCCGCTCGCTCCTGCAGTCGGTCCGCGGGCGTGGGTATGCCGTCGAGGACGGTCTCGTGACCCGCGGCCTCCGATCGGTGGCCGTGGCGGTCCTCGACCACAGCGAGCACCCGGTGGCGTCGGTGGCGGTGACCTTCAGGGTCGAGTCGGTCGACGACGCCGAGGAGGCGCGGCTCGTCACGGCTGTCCGCGAGGCGGCCGACGACCTCTCCGCACGGCTGCGCGGTCAGGCACGACCTCCACGTCGCACCTGACCGCGCAGCGAACCGCGTCGGACCGGGTCAGTCGGTGGACATGGGCGGACGGTAGCCGGGACGTCCCGCGAGGCCGGCCGAGCGCACCGCTGCCCGCCCCACCGCACGACCGGCCTGCTCGAGCGGGCTCGACAGGTGCGACACGCGAGGCGGCATGACGACGACCGGGCAGGACGCGGCATACACGAGCCGTTGCGCGAAGAGCGGCGGGCCGGTGAAGCTGCGCGGTGCGTCGATGACGAGGAGGTCCGCCTCCTGCGCCGCGGCGAGCAGCACCTTGCGCTTGCCTCCCCGCACGACCCGCACCTCGGCGCCGTGGTCGTCACCGAGGATGGCGGCGACGTCGGACTCGAGTGCGGCCTGCTCGCTGCGGGCGGTGTCGCGCTCATCGGTGATCCGGGCCGCGGCCGCGCCGGACATCGAGCCCGGTGGACCGGTGACCCGCCACGACCGCACCGCGACGAGCCGCCCGCCGTTCTGGGCCGCCTGCGCGGCGCCCCACTCGAGGGCGGCCGGGGACTTCGAGGTGGCGCTTACGCCGACGACGACGGTGTAGGGGCGCTCGCCCGGAGTGGGGGTGTCGGTCTGCTCGCTCATGGCTCGCCTCCTCAGACCGGCAGCTTGATGGTCTCGTTGCCGTGCTCGTCGTAGCTGCTGAGCGGCGGTGCGATCTCCTCGAGCGACTTGCCCTCGGCGTCGACGCCCCACACGGCGGCGACGGCGGCACCGATGAGCATGATCCCGGACGCGAGCAGGTAGCCCCAGAACATCGGGCCCCGCTCCTCGCCCTCACCGATGAGCCAGCCGTAGAGGACCGGACCGAGGGCGCCGAAGACCTGGGCGATGGCGAAGAAGTAGGAGATCGCCTGGCCGCGGGCCTCGAGCGGGAAGATCTCCGACACGGTGAGGTAGCCCGCGGACGCACCGGCGGAGGCGAAGAAGAACGCGACGCACCAGAAGATCGTGTGCGTGCCCGCCGACAGCGACCCGGCGTTGAAGAGGAACGCCGAGATGGCGAGCACGACGGCGGCGAAGGCGTAGCAGCCGCCGATCATCTTGCGCCGGCCCACGGTGTCGAAGAACGGGCCGAGCAGGAGCGGGCCGAGCAGGTTGCCGACCGCGAACGGGAAGAAGTAGATCGCTGCGCTCGACGGCGTCTTGTCGTAGAAGTTCTGGAGGACGAGCGAGTAGGTGAAGAAGATCGCGTTGTAGAGGAAGCTCTGCGTGATCATGAGCGTCGCGCCGAGGACGGTGCGGGTCGGGTAGAGCTTGAAGAAGACGTAGGCCAGCTGCTTGGGCGTGAGGCCCTCGCGCGGCTTGACCCACATGCCGTCCTTCTCCTCGTCGAGTCTCGGCAGGGTCTTGCCGGCGGCCTCGACCTCCCGCTCGATGCCGGAGACGATCGCCTCGGCCTCCTCGCCCTTGCCGTGGGTGACCATCCAGCGGGGGCTCTCGGGGATGTGGCGGCGAAGGTAGATGATCGCGAGACCGAGGATCGGGCCGATGAGGAAGGCGAGGCGCCAGCCGATGTTCTCGCCGAAGCGCTCGGTGTCGAGGAGGAAGAGGCTCGCGAACGCACCGATGCCGGCACCGAACCAGTAGGTGCCGTTGATGGCGAGGTCGACGCGACCACGGAAGCGGCCTGGGATGAGCTCGTCGACGGCCGAGTTCACCGCGGAATACTCACCGCCGATGCCCATGCCGGCGACGAAGCGCAGCGCGAGGAAGACGAGCATGTTGGGCGAGAACGCCGCGAGCCCCGAGGCGACGAGGTAGAGCGCGAGCGTCATCGTGAAGAGCTTCTTGCGGCCCAGGGTGTCGGTGAGGCGGCCGAACACCAGCGCACCGACGACCTGCCCGACGAGGTAGACCGAGCCGGCGAGGCCGACCTCGGTCGCGCTCATGTCGAGCGACTTCTCGAACCCGCCCGCGGCGACGATCTGCACCTCGAGACCGTCGAGGATCCACGCGGTGCCGAGCCCCACGATGACCATCCAGTGGAACTTCGTCCACGGCATGTCGTGCATCCGCGCCGGGATCAGGCTCCGGACCGGCTTCTCCTGGTCGACCTCTGTCGCTGACATCGAGCTCCCTTGCCGAACGTCACACGCGCCCGACGGGGTGCCGGACCGAGACGGCACGTTACGCCCGTAGGCCGCTGACGTGCGGATACGCGGTGGGGCAAACGCGAGCTCGGCGTATGCCGGTCGGGTGAGTGACCGGCATACGCCGAGCTGCGTCGTGGGACGGGAGGCGCGCGTCAGACGCCGATGCGCTCCCACGGACCCCAGATGGCGAAGGACATGCCCGCACTCGCCTGGATGTTGACGAAGAGGGTCCGTCCGTCGGGGCTGAAGGTCGAGCCCGCGAACTCGTCGTCGTAGCGGGGCAACCCGGTGCGGGCCGACTCGGCACGGTTGAGGGCGATGTCCCAGAGCTGGCCGCCACGGCTGAGGCCGCGGACGTAGTTGTCCTGGTTGCTGTCCTCGCAGACGACGAGGGTGCCGCGGTCGCTCACGGTGATGTTGTCGGGGAAGTCGAACGTCTGCTTGCCCGGCGACTGGTAGACGAGGCGCAGCTTCTCGGAGCGGGTGTCGTAGGCCCAGACCTGGCCGAAGCCGTTGCCGTAGCCGTTGATGAGCTCGTCGCCGGTCTCGGGAGCGCCTCCGCCCTGGGTCGAGGTGAAGTAGACGACGCCGTTGTCGTAGATCTGGCCCTCGAGCCGGGAGAACCCGGCCGCACCCTTGGCCCGGCCCTGGCCGCCGACGTACTGCAGCGCGGTGTCGTTGGCCGTCGGGGCGGTCTGGCCCGGGGTGTAGGGGAACTCGGGGTCCGGGTCGTCGATCTCGACCCACTCGACGGAGTAGACCGCGCCCTTGGCCTGGTGGCCCTCGAGGTGCGCGTTGGGCTGCCCCTTGACGGCGAGCATCTCGAGGACGCCGTCGTTGTCGAGGTGCCCGGACTCCATCGGGTTGGTCCTCGGCGTGTAGCGGTAGAAGCCGGACGGGAACGCGAAGTTGTCCTCGGTGAGGTAGAGACGACCCTCGCGCGGGTCGAACGAGACCGCCTCGTGCGGGAAGCGCCCGGCCTTCGTGATCGGCATGGCGTCGGCGCGGCCCTCGGTGGGCACCTCGAAGACGTAGCCGTGCGGCTTGGTGAGCCCGGTGTTCGAAGCGCCGGTGAAGTCCGGGCCGACATCGGGGCCGTTGACGGTCTCCTCGCAGGTGACCCAGGCGCCCCACGGCATCTGGCCGCCGGAGCAGTTCATCATCGTGCCGCTGATCGCGGTCCACGCGGCCTGCACGTTGCCGTGGCCGTCGACGTCGATGTGCGTGCAGCCGCCCTTGGCCGCCGGGTCGTAGACGTGCTCGCCGGGCGGACCGAACGCCGCGCCGGTGCCGTTCTGCTCGTGGTTGCGGATGAGCGTGACGGCGCCGTCGGGCCCGTCGAACGCGCCCATGCCGTCGTGCCGGCCGGGGAGGTTGGTCCCGTCGTCGAGGACGACCGGTGTCTCGGTGTCGTGGAACGAGCGGTAGCGGAAGCCCTCGGGCAGGTGCAGCCGCACCTTGCCGTCGCGCTCGTCGGGGACGGGCCGCAGGCCGCGGAACGCCGGACCCCCGATCTTCCCCACGGGGGCGGCTCCGGCCGGTCCGGCCACGAGCCCCTGGAACGGACCGGCGAGGGCGGTGGCCCCCGCGGCGACCACAGCACCCTTGAGGACGGTGCGGCGCTGTGGAGTGTGATCGTCAACTGCCATGGTGTTTCGACTCCTTCGTCGTGTGGCGATCGACCCAACCTAGGACGAGGGTGTGACGGGCGACAATGGTCAGATGAGTCGATCCGTGCAGGTCATCGTGCTGGCAGGCGGATCCTCACGCCGGTTCGGCTCCGACAAGCTCGCGGCCCGCCTGGCCGACGGACGGTCCGTCCTCGACACCTGCCTGACCGGTATGCCGTCCGCCTGGCCGTTGGTCGTCGTCGGGCCTTCGCGGCCGGTCCCGTCGGCGGTGTCGGAGCGGGTGCGGTGGGTCCGGGAGGAGCCGCCCGGGGGCGGTCCACTCGCGGGCGTGGCCGCCGGGTTGGCACTGGTGGAGGCCGAGGTCGTGTGCCTCGTCGCGGGTGACACGCCGGGCGCGGGCGGGGTGCTGCCGGCGCTCGTGTCAGCCCTGCTCGCCGGCCCCGCCCTCGATGCGGCAGTGGCGAGCGACCGTGAGGGGCAGGCGAACCCGCTCCTCGCGGCATACCGGGTCGAGGCCCTGAGGGGCGCGGTGCCGAGCCCGGCCGCAGGGGTCGCGGCACGCACGCTCCTGACCCTCCCCCACGTCGTCGTACCGGCGCCGGCCGAGGCCCGCGACATCGACACCCCCGCCGACCTCACGACGCTCCGGGACGGGTGACGGGCCGCGACGAGCGCCCTACTCTTGAAGGGTGCTCGAGGGCAGGTCGGTGACCCTGCGCCAGGTCCGCGAGGCGGATCTGGACTCGCTCTACGACGCGCACACGAACATCCGCAACCGTGGTGCGTTCTTCCCGCTCGGGGTGTTGTCGCAGACGGCATTCCGCAAGGAGTTCGCCGACCACGGCTTCTGGCAGAAGACCGAAGGCGTGCTGGTCATCGAGTCCGCCGAGCGCGAGATCGCGGGCCACATCGAGTTCTTCCGCCCGGTGTCCTACTGGGACGCCTTCGAGCTCTCCTACCTGCTGTACGACGATCGGCACGCCGGCCGGGGCTATGCGACCGAGGCTGTGCAGCTCCTGGTCGACCATCTCTTCGGGACGAAGAAGGAACACCGGATCCACCTCGTCATCGTCCCCGAGAACGCGGCGTCGCGACGCATCGCGGACAAATGCGGTTTCGTGCTCGAGGGGACCGTGCGGGGCGCCTTCTTCAACGACGGACGAAACCAGGACGTCCTGCTCTACTCACTGCTCCGGACCGACCCCCGGCCGTGGGACAGCGGTGCGGAGCGTCGCGGGTAGTCGTCGTACGTTGAGGACATGAAGGCGATCACGATCCCCAAGCCCGGTGGGCCCGAGGCCCTCGTCCTGTCCGACGTCGACGCGCCCGAGCCCCGTACGGGCGAGGTCCGCATCAAGGTCGCGGCGGCCGGGGTGAACCGGGCCGACACCCTTCAGCGACAGGGCTTCTACGACCCGCCGCCCGGCCAGACCGACATCCCGGGGCTCGAGGTGTCCGGTGTCGTCGACGCGGTGGGCGAGGGCGTGGGCGAGTGGGTCGTCGGCGACGAGGTGTGCGCGCTGCTCGTCGGTGGCGGCTACGCCGAGCAGGTCACCGTGCCCGCCGGCCAGGTGCTGCCCGTCCCCAAGGGGGTCGACCTCGTCGACGCGGCCGGCCTGCCCGAGGTGGCGTGCACCGTCTGGTCCAACGTCTTCCTCACCGCGAACCTTCAGCCCGGTGAGACCTTCCTCGTCCACGGCGGGTCGTCGGGCATCGGCACGATGGCCATCCAGCTCGCCCGCGAGGTCGGCGCCCGGGTCGCCGTCACCGCCGGCTCGCAGGAGAAGCTCGACCGCTGCCGCGAGCTCGGCGCGGAGATCCTCGTCAACTACCGCGAGCAGGACTTCGTCGAGGAGCTCGCGAAGGCCACGGACGGCCACGGCGCCGACGTCATCCTCGACAACATGGGTGCGAAGTACCTCCCGCGCAACGTCCAGGCCCTCGCCACCGCCGGCCGCCTCGTCGTCATCGGCATGCAGGGCGGCGTCAAGGGCGAGCTCGACCTCGGCACCCTGCTCCGCAAGCGCGGCGCCGTCATCGCCACCTCCCTGCGCGCGAGGCCGGTCGCCGAGAAGGCGACGATCGTCGCCGCCGTGCGTGAGCACGTCTGGCCGCTCGTCGCCGACGGCCGGGTGCGGCCGGTCATCGCCTCGCGCCACCCGCTCGCCGACGCCCCCGCGGCGCACGCCGAGATGGAGGCGTCCACGCACATCGGCAAGATCCTCCTCGTTCCCTGACCCGCCGGCACACCTCGCGCCGCCACACCCTTCCTGCCCGAAGTGGGTATCGGTCACTGGGCGTGGGGACAGTTCCCGCCCCGTGTGCACGGATGCCACTTCGGGCGGCGGTCCCCCGCTCTGCGTGGGGATGGCGTGCTTGCCAACGGGGTGAATACTCGGTATACATGTCCTGCCCGAGCACGGCATACCGAGTATTCACGCGGAACAGGGGCCAACTGGAGACCTCGGTATGCCGGCTCGGCACCGTACGCGGGAGCGCAGGGGTTCCCGCGTCGAACGTCGAAGGAGAGACGCATGTCGGTCAAGCAGGGGCTGCTGGCCCTCCTCGCAGAAGGCCCGATGTACGGCGCCCAGCTGCGGGTCGAGTTCGAGGAGCGCACCGGCGGCACGTGGCCGCTCAACGTCGGGCAGGTCTACACGACGCTCGCCCGCCTCGAGCGGGACGGGCTCGTCGAGCCGACCGGGGAGGCCGACGCCGAGGGGCGCATCTCCTACCGCCTCACCGAGGCGGGCACCGCCGAGGTCGGCACGTGGTGGACGACGCCGGTCGACCGCGACAACACCCCGCGCGACGAGCTGACGATCAAGCTCGCGCTCGCCGTGACCGTGCCCGGAGTCGACGTGCAGGCGGTCGCGCAGACCCAGCGGACCTCGACGCTCAAGCACCTCCACGACCTCACCCGGCTCAAGCAGCAGGTCATGCGCAAGCAGCGCGAGGGTGAGCACTCACCCGACGGCGAGCCACGGGGTGGGCAGGGCGGCGGCGCCGACCACGACCTCGCCTGGCTCCTCGTCCTCGAGAACCTCATCTTCACCGCAGAGGCGGAGGTCCGCTGGCTCGACCACGTCGAGACCCGGCTGCACCGGGAGTCGCTGCGCCCTTTTCCCCGTTCCGGGCGCACCCCGGAGGCCACCGCGCGAGCGGCGGCCGAGGAGACGGCATACCGGCGTGAGACCACAGGCCTCGAGAGCGCCGACCACGGGACGAGCACGACGGAGGCACGCCGATGACCGCACCCAGCCTGCTCCTCGACGACGTGACCCGCGTCCACGGCACCGGTGAGACGGCCGTGCGCGCCCTCGACGGCGTGAGCCTCGAGGTCATGCCCGGCGAGCTCGTCGCCGTCATGGGCCCCAGCGGGTCGGGCAAGTCGACCCTGCTCAACCTCGCCGGCGGTCTCGACCTGGCCACGACCGGCCGGGTCGTCATCGAGGGCGAGGACCTCTCGACGCTGAGCGCCAAGGGCATCGCCCAGCTGCGCCGGCGCCGGGTCGGGTTCGTCTTCCAGGACTACAACCTCATCCCCAGCCTCACGGCGGCCGAGAACGTCGCCCTGCCGCTCGAGCTCGACGGCGTCCGCGCCGGCCAGGCCCGGCGGCAGGCGCGCCAGACCCTCGACCTCATGGGGCTGCGCGAGCTCTCCGACCGCTTCCCCGACCAGATGTCGGGTGGCCAGCAGCAGCGCGTGGCCATCGCGCGGGCACTCGTCGGCAGCCGCCGGCTCGTGCTCGCCGACGAGCCGACCGGAGCCCTCGACAGCCACACCGGTGAAGACGTCCTCCGGGTGCTCCGCGAGCGCTGCGACGAGGGGGTCGCAGGGCTGCTCGTCACCCACGAGGCACGCCACGCCGCCTGGGCCGACCGGGTCGTGTTCCTCCGGGACGGCGTCGTCGTCGACTCGACGGGACGCGCGAGCTCGGCCGAGGATCTCCTCACCGCCGGCACGCGATGAGCACCCTCACCCACGCGCCCGCCGCTCCCGAAGCGCCCGGCGCCACCGAGCACCGCTCCGCCCGTGGCCGGCTCACCGGAAGCTGGGCGGTCGCGCTGCGGATGGCCCGCCGCGACGTGCGGCGCCACAAGGGCCGCAGCGCACTCATCCTCATCATGGTCGCGTTGCCGACCGCCCTGCTCACCTTCGCGATGGTGGCGGCCAGCACGAGCCAGGTCACCGGTCCCGAGGTGATCCCCGGGCGCATGGGCAACGGCGTGGCCATGGTCGAGTACCCCCAGCCCCAACAGGTGCTCCACCCGCCGGACCCGGGCATCGGCAGCGGCGTCCGCGGGAACGCGACACCCATCCCGGGGTGGGTCGAGGGCGGGTCGGTCCTCGACAACGCCGACGCGATGAGCCGGCTCACGGGCACACGGGCCGTCCCCGTGCTCGAGGAGTCGCTCACGACGCGTCGCGACGGGCGGCGCATCACCCTCCAGTCGCTCAGCCTCGACGTGCGCGCCGGCGTCACCGGCAAGGTCACCCTCCTCGACGGGCGCCTGCCCGAGCGCGCGGGCGAGGTGCTCGTGACGACCGCGGGCACCCAACGCGGTCTCCCCGGCTCGGGGACGCTCACGCTGCGCGCCGGCGACAAGGACGTGCCCGTGACCGTCGTGGGCACCGCGAAGGTCCTCTCGGAGTTCGGCGGCACGTCGTGGAACCACATCGTCACGCCCACACCCTTCGTCGAGGGCGGCACCGGCAGCGGCTGGATCCTCCTCGGTGACGACCCGGTGTCGTGGGCCGACGTCACCGCCCTCAACCGCTACGGCCTCATGGTCTGGTCGGCCGACGTGCTGCGCGACCCTCCGCCGACGAGCGCGCTCGACCCCGAGGTCGCCTCGATGGCGGACTTCGACCGTGACCGCATGGGCACGTTCCTGGCGATCGGCGGCGCCCTCCTGCTCGTCGTCACGACCCTGCTCGTGGGTCCCGCGTTCGCCGTGAGCGCCGCCCGGCAGCGACGCGCCCTGGCGCTGTCGGCGAGCAACGGCGCGACGACCGGGCAGCTGCGACACACGGTCCTCGCCCAAGCCCTGGTCCTCGGCTCCCTGGCCGCGGCCGTCGGCGCGGGCCTCGGGGTCGGCGCCGCGTGGCTGCTCGCGCAGCAGGACCGGCTGGCCGACACGTTCGGCATGTCGGGGCCCTTCGACGTCCCCCTCCTCGGCGTCGCGGCGACGACCCTCGTCGCCATGGCGAGCGCGCTCATCGCTGCCCTCATCCCCGCCCGCCGCCTCGGGCGGCTCGACATCATCGGCGTCATGAAGGGCCAGAGCGTCTCGCCCCGGCCCAGCGTCGCGGTCTTCGTCGTCGGCGCCGTCATGGCCGGGCTCGGGGGCTTCGCCCTCATCTGGCTCGCGAGGTCCCAAGCCGCGAGCGGCACGGACGGCGGCCAGGTCGGCACGGTCCTCGCAGCCATCGCGCTCGTCGTGGGTGCGGTCATGCTCTCCCCGATGATCCTCGTCGGGCTCGCCCGGATCAGCTCGCGGCTGCCGGTCCCGCTGCGCATGGCCACCCGCGACGCCGGCCGCCAGCGCACTCGCAGCGTTCCCGCGATCGCGGCGATCCTCGCCGGTGTCGCGGTGCTGACGATGGTGCTCATCGCCAGCGGGAGCGACGAGGAGCAGAGCCGGCGCGAGTACACGGCTCAGAACCTCGAGGGTGACACCACGGTGCACCACGAGTCGGGGACGTTCGACCCTGACACCGTCGCGACGATCACGGACGGGTTCCGTTCGGTGCGTCCCGGGCTCGTCGTCGCACCGGTGGGCGAGGTCCACTCCGGCGACTCGTGGATGTACACCGCGGACGCCGCCCCACCGACCGAGCCCTATGACACGACCGCCGTCAACGTCGTCCCACCCGGGTGCATCCCCGAGGCGACCGTCCACGACGCCACCCCACCGACCCGCGGCGAGATGAAGCCCTCGTCGTGCCAGGTGCTCGGCACCAACGGCATGGGCAACGGCGGCCAGATCACGGTCACGACGGCCGACGAGATCAGCCGCCGTCTCGCCACCCTCGGGCGCGAGGACGACGCCGCTGCCGTCCGTGCCGGAGCCGTCGTCGTCGGACGCCCCGACGGCGAGCCGTCGCTCGTCACCCGGGGCAAGGTCACCGTCATGTCCGGCACGCTGCGGGTCGACCCGCAGGCGACCGAGGAGCCCGACCCCGCGACCGCGCTGACCGAGGTCCGCACGGTCGAGGTCCCGGCCATCGAGGTCCCCCTCGACCGGTCGAGCGTCGGCGCGCTGCTCGGTGCCCGGATGCTCGCCACGCCCGAGACGGCCTCGAGCCACGGATGGCCGACCCGGACGACCCGGCTCACGGTGCACGACCCGGCCGGGCCGATGTCGCAGGACCTCACCGACCGCCTCGGGTTCGGCTCCGACGACGCCGTCTACCTCTACACCGAGCGCGGGTTCCAGTCCGACGTCGGGCGCATCGTGGCCGTCCTCATCGGCCTCTTCGTCCTCCTCCTCCTCGTCATCACCCTCACGTCGACCGCGCTCACGCTCGCCGAGCAGGAGAACGACCAGGCGACGCTGGCCGCCCTCGGCTCGGGGCGAGGCACACGTCGCCTCATGGCCGCCGCGCAGGCCTTCACGCTCTGCGTCATCGGTGCGGTGCTCGGCGTCGCCGTCGGCATCGTGCCCGGCATCGCCCTGGCCTACCCGCTCACCGCCCAGTCGTGGGACGGGATCACCGGCGCCCAGCTCCAGAGCGACCCGATCCTCGTGTTCCCGTGGCTCGTCCTCGTCGGGTTCGCCGTCGCGGTCCCGGTGGTGGCCGCGGGACTGGCTGCGGCCGGCATACGCAAGGCTCCGGACGCCACGCACCGCACGGCGTGAGTGACACCGGTTCCTGACAGACTTCCGCGTATGCCGTTCCCACACGACCCGGCCGGACGTCACCGCGCGATCGCGGGCATCTTCACCGAGCGCGTCGAGGGGGTGCAGGACTGGGACGTCCCGGCGCCGGTCGACGGGTGGGCGGCGCGCGACGTCGTGCGCCACCTCGTCGAGTGGTTCCCCGGGTTCCTCGAGGCCGGGGCCGGGGTGCGGCTCGAGCGGGGTCCGTCGGTCGACGACGACCCGGTGGCGGCGTGGACGACGCACGCCGACGCCGTGCAGGCGCTGCTCGACGACCCCGAGACCGAGACCAAGGTGCTGAGCAACCGCCACATCGGCGACGTGCCGCTGCCGCAGGCGGTCGACCGCTTCTACACCAGCGACGTCTTCATGCACACGTGGGACCTCGCACGCGCGACGGGGCAGCCGGACCGGCTCGACGAGGAGTTCGCCAACCAGATGTTCAGCGGGATGCAGGAGCACGACGAGATGCTTCGTGCATCCGGACAGTACGGCCCGCGCGTCGACGTGCCGGAGACCGCGGACATCACCGACCGGCTCATGGGCTTCGTCGGCCGCGACCCCTCGTGGGTCCCGCCGGCCCGCGCCGCCGAGGACCCCGTGGGGCAGGATGGGTGACATGACGCAGCAGCCCGGACCCACCGACCGCGAGCAGGGACCCGAGCAGGCGGGCGGGCAGCGCGAGGTGCACGGCACCGCCACGGTCGGTGACGACAAGGTCGTCGTCGTCACGCCCGAGGGCATGGGTGTCGCGGAGCGCTCGCCCGAGGAGGGCAAGCCCAACCAGAACCCCGCCGACCTCGTCGAGCAGCCGGCCAAGGTCATGCGCATCGGCTCGATGATCAAGCAGCTCCTCGAGGAGGTCCGGGGCGCCCCGCTCGACGAGAAGGGCCGCGCCCGCCTCGCCGACGTCCACGAGCGTTCGATCGCCGAGCTCAAGGACGGTCTCGCGCCCGAGCTCGTCGAGGAGCTCGAGCGGATCGCGCTGCCGTTCTCCGAGGACGCACCGTCCGACGCCGAGCTCCGCGTCGCCCAGGCCCAGCTCGTCGGCTGGCTCGAAGGGCTCTTCCACGGCATCCAGACCGCGCTCGTCGCCCAGCAGATGGCCGCCCAGGCCCAGCTCCAGCAGATGCGCGCACTGCCGCCCGGCCACTCGGCTCCCCCCGGGCACGGTGGCGGCCCCGGCAGCCCGCCCGTGGGCATGCCCAACATGCCCGGCGGTCCGACACGCCCCGAGGAGTCGCACGGCGAGGGCACCGGCCAGTACCTCTGACCTGCTGAGCCGTCGGCGCCGGTCGCCGCTCCCCGCTCGCCGCGCGCTCCGGCGCGAGGTGCGGCAGGGTGCCTTCATGCGCACCCTGCCCCGAACCCTCACCGCTCCCCTGTATGCCGTCGCGCTCGTCGCGCTGACCGCCCCCGTCGCGCTGGCCTCGCCTGCGGCGCCGGAAGCCGCGCCGACGGGAGGCTCGCCGACGGGAGGCTCGTCGCCCGCGAGCCCACGCGCGCTCTCGTGGACGACGACGACCCTCGACGCCGACCAGAGCTTCCGCGGGCTCGACGCCGTCGACCGCTCGACGGCCTGGGTCGTCGGCGCCAGCGTCACCGGCGGGCGGGGCAAGGTCTTCCGGACGACCGACGGCGGCACGTCGTGGCAGGACGTCGGCCCGGCCGAGGCGACGGGCCTCAACTTCCGCGACGTCGAGGCCGTCGACGCCCGCACCGCCTCCATCCTCGCGATCGGCGAGGGTGAGGCGTCGCGGATCTACCGGACGACCGACGGCGGCGCGACGTGGACCGAGACCTTCCGCAACGACACCCCGACAGCGTTCTACAACTGCATGGACTTCTACCCCGACGGCCGCCGCGGCCTCGCGGTGAGCGACCCGGTGGACGGGAGGTTCCGGATCGCCGCGACGCAGGACGGCGGACGGTCGTGGCAGGTGCTGCCGGACGACGGCATGCCGGACTCCACCGGCGAGGCCAACTTCTCGGCGAGCGGCGACTGCCTCACGATCTCGGGTGAGCAGGCCTGGTTCGGCTCGGGCGGCGCGAGGTCGCGGGTCTTCTCCTCGCGCGACGGCGGTCTCACGTGGAGCGCGACCGACTCGACGATCCAGGCGGGTGAGGCGGCCGGCGTCTTCGCCCTCGCCTTCCGCACGCCCGGGCAGGGCGTCGCCGTCGGTGGCGACTTCGCGGCCCCGGCCGACGGGGTCGACGCGAGCGCCGTGAGCTCGAACCGGCGCACGTGGCGCAGCGGCGGCGACCTCACCCACCTCGGGGAGGACGTCTCGTGGCTCGGGCACCGGCTCGTCGTCGTCGGCCAGGGCGGCACCGTCGGCGGCGCGAGCGTGTCCGAGAACGGCGGGCGCACGTGGCAGCGCTTCGGCGACGAGCTCTTCCACACCCTCGACTGCACGGCCGACGGGGCGTGCTGGGCCGGTGGCGGGGGCGGCCGGGTCGGTCGTCTCTGACCTCCCGAATCGAACTCCCCGGTAACTGGCGGGGCCAACCTACGGAAGCGTAGGTTGGCCAGCATGACCGCGACGACGTGGAGCCAGACCGACCTGCTGCGTGAGATGAACCAGGTGGTCGAGACCAACCTCAACCGGCACATCGGCGTCGCGAAGGACTGGTACCCCCACGAGTTCATCCCGTGGAGCGACGGCCGCAACTTCGACGGGCTCATGGGCGGCGACGCCTGGAGCCCCGACGATGCCCCTGTCTCGGACGTCGCCCGCTCGGCGCTCATCGTCAACCTGCTCACCGAGGACAACCTCCCGAGCTACCACCACGAGATCGCGATCATCTTCGGGCGCGACGACGCGTGGGGCGAGTGGGTCCACCGCTGGACGGCCGAGGAGGGCCGCCACGGCATCGCCATGCGCGACTACATGCTCGTCAAGCGCATGGTCGACCCGAAGGCGCTCGAGGACTTCCGGATGACGCACATGTCGCAGGGCTACGAGTCGGCGCACAGCGGCGAGCTGCTGCACTCCCTCGCCTACGTCTCCTTCCAGGAGCTCGCGACGCGGGTGTCGCACCGCAACACCGGGCGCTTCACCGACGACCCGATGGCAGACCAGCTGCTCCAGCGCATCGCGGCCGACGAGAACCTCCACATGATCTTCTACCGCAACCTCCTGGGTGCGGCGCTCGAGCTCGACCCGAGCCAGTCGATGATGGCGATCCGCGACGTCGTCAAGGGGTTCCAGATGCCCGGCACCGACATCCCGGGCTTCCAGCGCAAGGCCGTCGAGATGGCGGTCGCCGGCATCTACGACCTGCGCCAGCACCGCGACGACGTCGTCGCCCCGGTCCTGCGCTTCTGGAAGGTCTGGGACATCGAGAACCTCTCCGCCGAGGGTGAGCAGGCCCGGCTCGAGCTGTCCGCGTTCATGGACGACCTCGACACCAAGGCCTCCCGCTTCGAGGAGAAGCGCGACACCCTCGCCGCCCGCATGAACCTCTGACCCTCTCCCCCGCGACTTGTTGCGACTTTCTGACGCGATGTCACCGACGAAGGAGGTGCTGAGTGTCAGAAAATCGCAATGAGTCGCGAGACCACAGGGGCGGGTATGCCGGTCAGCGGACCTCGCGGGCCGCGGCCCGTCCCGCGGCGCGACCGGAGAAGAGGCAGCCGCCCACGAAGGTGCCCTCGAGCGACCGGTAGCCGTGCACCCCACCGCCGCCGAACCCCGCGACCTCCCCGGCGGCATACAGGCCCGTGACCGGTTCGCCGTCGGCGCCGATGACCTGTGAGTCGAGGTTGGTCTGCAGGCCGCCGAGCGACTTGCGGGTGAGGACGTTGAGGCGGACCGCGACGAGCGGACCGCGCTTCGGGTCGAGGATCCGGTGCAGCGGGAAGGCGCGCTTGGTGAGCCTGTCGCCGCGGTACTTCCGGGCGACGTGGATCGCGGCGACCTGCGCGTCCTTGGTGAAGGGGTTGTCGACCTGGCGGTCGCGCTCGACCACCTGCCGCTCGATGTGGTCGGCGTCCAGCGGGGCGTCGGGCGTGAGCGCGTTCATCTTCGCGACGAGCTCGCGCAGCGTCGTGGCCTGGACGAAGTCGACGCCGTGGTCGAGGAAGGCCTGCACCGACGGCTGCACCGCCGTCACAGGTCGCTTGAGGATGTCGCGGTAGCTGCGGTCGGTGAGGTCGAGGTTCTGCTCGCTGCCCGAGAGCGCGAACTCCTTGCCGACGAGGGTCCGGTTCGTGATGAACCACGAGTGGTCGTGGCCGGTCCGCCGCAGGTGCGAGAGCGTGCCGAGCGTGTCGAAGCCCGGGAAGTTCGGCGGGGGCAGCCGGTCGCCGTTGCCGTCGAACCACAGCGACGACGGCCCGGGCAGGATCCGGATGGCGTGGCTCGGCCACACCGGGCTCCAGTTGTTGATGCCCTCGACGTAGTGCCACATGCGGTCGCGGTTGATGACCGTGCCGCCGGCCTCCTCGGTGATGGCGAGCATGCGCCCGTCGACGTAGGCCGGGACGCCGGTGATCATGTGCTCCGGAGGCGTGCCGAGCCGCTCGGGCCAGTTGGCGCGGACGAGCTCGTGGTTGCCGCCGATGCCGCCGCTCGTGACGAGGACGGCGTGCGCGGCGAACTCGAAGTCGCCGACGACGTCGCGGTTCGAGGCGACGCCACGCTCCGAGTCGTCCTGCGCGAGAACGGATCCCCGCACGCCGGTCACGGCGCCGGCGGTCGTGACGAGGGCGTCGACCCGGTGACGTGGGCGGTAGATGATGCGTCCGCCGCGGATGTGCTCGCGCACGCGCTCGATGAACGGCTGGACCACGCCCGTTCCCGTCCCCCACGGGATGTGGAACCGCGGCACCGAGTTGCCGTGGCCGCCCGCACGACCGTCGCCGCGCTCGGCCCACCCGACGACCGGGAAGAAGCTGATCCCGAACTGCCGCAGCCACTCCCGCTTCTCGCCGGCAGCCCACTCGACGTAGGCACGGCCCCACTGGCGGGGCCAGAAGTCCTCGTCGCGGTCCCAGCCGGCCGTGCCCTGCCAGTCCTGCCACGCGAGGTCGAAGGTGTCCTTGATGCCCATCCGCCGCTGCTCGGGGCTGTCGACGAGGAAGAGCCCGCCGAAGCTCCACCACGCCTGGCCGCCGAGGTTCGCCTCGCTCTCCTGGTCGAGGAGGACGACGGAGCGTCCGGCGTCGGCGAGCTCGTTGGCGGCCACGAGACCGGCGAGGCCGGCCCCGACGACAAGGGCGTCAGCGTCCATGCCGCGACCCTAGTGCTTGTTACCCGCCGGTACCAGCAGTCTCCCGATCCCGTCCAGTGTCGGACATCCGGGGTCATCGGCCCGCGCGAGGCCCCGATTCCCCGACACCCGACCACCCACATCGACCCGTATGCCGGCCGCCCGCCTCCCGCTCGACAGGCGCCGCTCGAGGACCAGACCTGGTCGACCTTCGTCGGGCTGCCGAACGACCCCGCCCGTACCCCCGAGCCGCGGCACCTCCGGTGTCGTGCTCCGGACCAGCCAGGGCGACATCCCCGTCGTCCTCGAGCGCGCCAAGGCACCCTGCACCGTCCTGAGCTTCGAGTTCCTCACCCGCAAGAAGTACTTCGACCGCACGGACTGCCATCGCCTCACGGCATACACGACTCCGCCGGCGGCGCTCTCGGTGCTCCAGTGCGGTGACCCCCTCGGGTCCGGCTGGGGTGACCCGGGCTACGCGTTCGCGGACGAGCTCGACTCGGCCAGGGCGCTCGAGAACTGGCCGGGCTTCCCCGACGGCAGCCGCAAGGTCTACCCGCGCGGCACGCTCGCGATGGCCAACGGCGGGCCCGACACCAACGGCAGCCAGTTCTTCCTCGACGAGGACTCGCGGCTGCGGCCCGACTACACCGTCTTCGGGCACGTCACCGAGGAGGGCATGGAGGTGCTCGACGCCATCGCCGCCGGCGGCATCGACCCGGGCACCGAAGGCACCCCCCAGGACGGCGCCCCCGCGAGCGGTGTGACCATCGAGCGCGCGAAGCGGACCGGGACCCGCTAGGGGCCCGGGACAAGGGTGCGCCAGGGGACCGAGGCGACGCTCTCGAAGACGACGTCCGCGTCGCGCACGAGGACGTCGACCGGCGTCGTGCCGAGGACGGCGACGAGCCCGCCCGCCCGGGCGGCGCGGCCTGACACCAGGCCCGCTGTCGCGTCCTCGACGACGAGGCAGTCCTCCGGCGCGAGCCCGATGCGCGAGGCGCCGAGGACATAGGGCTCGGGCCCCGGCTTGCCGTGTGAGACGTCGCTCGCAGTGACGACCACAGTGGGGCGGGGCAGCCCCGCAGCGGCGATCCGGACCCCTGCGAGCTCGTGCTCGCACGACGTGACGATCGCGTGCGGCACGCCGAGCTCGTCGAGGAGCGCGAAGACCTCGCGAACGCCCTCGAGGGCGACGACCCCGTCGGTGTCGGCGAGCTCGATCTCGCGGATGCGGGCGTGGGCGGCCAGCTGCTCGGCCTCGGAGCGGTCGGCCATCACGTCGAGGATCGTGTTCATGCTCGTGCGGCCGTGGGACCCGGCGAGGGCCGCGGGCTCGACCCCGACCTCCTCGCACCACTGCAGCCACGACCGCACGACAGCGGGGGTGGAGTCGATGAGCGTGCCGTCCATGTCGAAGAGGACGCCACCGAAGACGCGATCGGGCAGGGCTCCGGCCAGGGGTGCACTCACCGGATCAGCCTAGGGTTGGGCCATGGCGCCTCCGACCTCGGGACACGTGCGGGGCGCCCTCGTGAGCGCGACGACGGCGTTCGTCGCCCTCGTCGGCGGCTGGACCTGGGCCGCGATGCAGCAGCCCGACGGCTACGACGCGGTGCGCGAGTCGATCAGCGCGCTCGCCGCCTCCGAGACGCCGCACCGGTGGATCATGACGGCCGCGCTCGTCTTTACCGGCGTCGCGCACGTCGGATCAGCGCTCCTGTTGCCGGGGCTGCGCCGAGCCGGCCGGGCGGTGCTGGCCGCGGCAGGTGTCGCCACCGTCCTCGTCGCCCTCGTCCCGCTCCCCTCGCGTGCCGAGGGGTCGGCCGTCCACACCGTCGTCGCCGCGCTGAGCTTCGTCCTCCTTGCGGCGTGGCCGTGGTTCGGGGCCGTCGAGCGCGCCACCCCGCTGCTGCGTCCGGCGGTCGCCCGCTCCGCCGCGGTCGTGCTGCTCCTCCTCGTCGCCTCCCTGGCGCTCGGAGGGCGGAGCGGGCTGCCGTTCGGAGCGCACGAGCGCGTCGTCGCGGGCCTGCTCGCCGCCTGGCCGCTGGCGACGGCCGCGGTCGCGTGGTGGGCCATGGGGCACCGCATCGGCGACCGGAGGGTGCGCCGCGTCGTCACCGTCGCTCTGCTCACCGTTGCCTGCGCGGCCGGCGGGGTCGCGGCCACCCGGCTCGCCCCGGCCACCGCCGAGACGACGCACTACTCGGCGCAGGTCCAGCTGTCGATGGACCCGCGCGACTCGACCCGGCTCGTGGCCCGCACTCTCTTCGGCGACATCGACGTCGGCTTCACCGGGCTCGCGCCCGGCATCGAGGCCACCCCGCAGGTCAAGGCCTCGATCGCCGACCTCCTCAGCCGTCCGCAGATCACCGTCTCGAGCCTCCAGCCCGGCCCCCTCGAGCTCAACGCCGCGATCGTGCGCGCCGCCCGCGACGTCGGCATCCGCTTCGCCCTCGGCGCCCTCGCCGTCGCCGCCCTCTGGATCCTCGTCAGGGCCCTCGTCCGTCGGCGGCGGCCGGGTGGCTGGGCGTGGGCCGGGGCCACCACGGCCTGGGTCGTGGCGTGCGGCGCGACCGGCCTCGGCATGTGGCAGACCTACCAGCCCGAGCGGCAGCACGAGTTCACCTCGACCGGCGTCCTCGGCACGGTGCAGCGCAACCAGTCGCTGCTCTCCGACGTCGAGGCGCGCACGGCGCAGGTCTCGCCCTACCTCCGCAACCTCATCGCGCTCTCGTCGGCGCTGCAGGACAAGTACTCCCCGACCGAGCTCGCCCAGCCCACCGCGCTGCGCGTCCTCCTCGTCTCAGACCTCCACGCCGGCAACCAGTACGCGCTCATGCGCACGATCGTCGAGGAGGAGGACATCGACCTCGTCGTCGACGCCGGCGACCTCGTCAACTTCGGCACGGTCGCCGAGGGCAACGCCTCGGGCATGTTCGCCGGTATCGCCTCGCTTCCCGTGCCCTACGTCTTCGTCCGCGGCAACCACGACGCCACGTCCGCGACCGACCGCGCCGTGCTCGACCGCATGGCCGCCATCCCCAACGTCGTCCTCCTCCAGCCCGACGAAGAGACCTACACGATCGTCGAGGCCGGCGGCATACGGATCGCGGGGTTCAACGACCCGCGGTGGTTCGGCGACGACGGCAAGCGGAGCAAGGCCAAGCAGCAGCCGGCCAAGGAGGCCTTCGTCTCGGCGTTCGAGGAGCAGGACCCGCTCGACCTGCTCGTGTCGCACGAGCCGTGGGCGGTGCAGGACGTGCCCCGCGCCGACGTCGCCGTCAACGGCCACATGCACACGCCCGACCTCGAGGGGAACCGGATCCAGGCCGGCACCTTCACCGGCGGCGGGCCGCTCACCCACTTCGTCGGCAGCGAGGACGGCGAGGAGCTCATCGGTCAGCCGTCGGCCTTCGACGTTCTCAGCTTCGGCGAGACGTGCCGGCTCACCTCGGTGACCCGCTACCGATACCGCAACGTCATCGAGGGGCGGCCGGCATACGACGACGTCAGCCTCGTCAATGGGAGCCGCATCGACACGACGGCCGAGGAGGGCCGCACCTGCGAGCGCCCCGAGCCGGGCCCCGGCGTCCTCGACGCCCTCACCCTGACGAAGGTCGTGGCCCAAGCCCCCCAAGCGGAGTGACGGCGAGCAGACTGGCGTGATGGCCGACTACACCGACACAGAACGCGACACCGTCCGCGACGCCGCCTTCGGGGCGATTGCCCTCGTGAGCAGGGCCGACCCCGGGTTCCTCTCGAGCTTCAAGGAGAGCCTCGCCGGCTCGAAGGCCTTGGCCTCCGGGCCCAAGGAGATCACCGAGATCCTGCGTGGAGGTGGGCTGCCCTCCCCGCCCACCGGGGACGCCGCTGCCCGTGAGCAGGCCGTGATGGCCGGCCTCTCGCAGGCCAAGGGCATCCTCGCCGCCAAGGGTGACGGGTCCGCCGAGGCCTTCACCGGGGTCATCCTCGAAGCGGTGCAGGCCGTCGCCGACGCCTCTGACGGAGTGAGCGCCGAGGAACAGGCGGTCATCGACAAGGTCCGGACCGCGCTCGCCTGACCACCTCGTATGCCGGTCAGCCGGCCTCCCTGGACCTGCTCACCGACCTCCCCTGGCCGGCGAGGGCTCCGGCGAGGCCGCGGACGAGGTGGCGGTCGATCCGGCCGTCGCCGAGGCCGAGCTCGACGAGGGTGTCGAAGACGCGGCGGTCGCGTCCGGCGGCGGCGATGCCCGCGTCGACGACCCGGGAGGACTGCGAGAGACGCGCCGCCAGCCAGGTGTGGCGCAGGTGGCTGCCAAGGAGCCGCCGGACCTCGGTGCGGTGGACGGCGCCGGCGTCCGCCGGGCGGCCCAGGCGCACGGCGCGGGCGGCGGTGCGCCCGGCGAGGATCCCGGTCGCGACGGCGTAGTAGATGCCCTCACCGGTCATGGGGTTGACGAGACCGGCGGCGTCGCCGGCGAGCAGCACCGGGCCGTCGGGCTGGTCCCAGCGCCACGTGCTCAGCGGCAGGTGGTGACCCATCCAGTCGGCTCCGGACGACGCGGCGCCGGGCACGAGCTCCTCGAGCTGGTCGAGGAGCAGCCGCTTGCTCGGAGGCGTGCCGCCTTCCCCGGGGAGCAGCTCGCCGTAGCCGACGTTGACGAGCCCGTCGCCGCGGTCGAACGCCCACGCGTAGGAGGGCTGGCGCCGCGAGCCGTAGCGGATGACCTGCCGGCCGCGCGTCTGCGGCGTCACCGGGGCGTAGCCGCGGATGGCGAGGGCGCGCGACTCGCGGCGGCGTCCGAGCAGCCGCTCGCGCACGAGCGAGTGGGCGCCGTCGGCGCCGACGACGACACCGCCGGTGAGGTCGCCGCGCGCACCGGAGACGACGACCGGGTCGGTCGAGAGCGAGGTGACGCGGTGGCGTCGCAGCTGCGCGCCGGCCGCGACCGCGCGCTGAACGAGCCGGGCATCGAGGACCGCGCGCGGGACGACGTGGACTTCCCGTGCCATGTCACCCTCGACCCGGACGTCGCCGTGCGAGAGCTCGAGTCGGGTGAGCGGCGCCCAGTCGTCGACGACGTCGGCGGCGCCGACCTCGGCGAGGGTCGTGAGGACGTGGGGGGCGATGCCGTCGCCGCACGACTTGTCCCGCGGGAAGTCGGCGCGGTCGAGCAGGAGCACCCGCAGCGTCGGGTCCTCGGTGAGGGCGCCGAGCGCCGCGGCCGCCCCTGCCGGTCCGGCGCCGACGATGACGACGTCGGCGTCCGTGCTCGCGCTCACCACGGACGGCCCTGTCGCCGGTCCGACCCCTGACCCGTCCGCAGCACGCCGCCCACGGTCAGTCGGTCCGGAGCAGGTCGTCCCGCCACTCGGTGGCCTCCCGCTCGCCCTTCCCGCGGGCCAGCTCCTCCTCGCGACCGCGCAGCTCGACCCGCCGGATCTTGCCTGAGATGGTCTTGGGCAGCTCACCGAACTCCAGCCGGCGCACCCGCTGCCAGGGCTGCAGGTGCTCCCGGGCGTGCGCGAGGATCGAGCGCGCGGTCTCCTCGTCGGGCTCGTGCCCGGGGGCGAGCACGACGTAGGCCTTGGGCACCGCGAGCCGGACCTCGTCCGGGGCCGGCACGACGGCGGCCTCGGCCACCGCCGGGTGCTCGATGAGGACCGACTCGAGCTCGAACGGGCTGATCTTGTAGTCGCTCGCCTTGAAGACGTCGTCGGTGCGTCCCACGTAGGTGATCCAGCCGTCCTCGTCAACGCTCGCCACGTCACCGGTGTGGTAGAACCCGTCGGCCATGGCCTCGGCGTTGCGCTCGGGGTCGCCCTGGTAGCCGGTCATGAGAGGCAGCGGCCGGGCCGCGAGGTCGAGGCACAGCTCGCCCTCTCCTGCCCCGACGACCCGCTCGCCGGTCGCCGGGTCGACGAGCACGACGGGGTAGCCGGGCAGCGGTCGCCCCATCGAACCGGGCTTGACCAGCGACCCGGGGGTGTTGCCGACGGCGGCGGTCATCTCGGTCTGTCCGTAGCCGTCACGCAGGGTGAGGCCCCACTTCTCCTGGACCTGCGCGATGACCTCGGGGTTGAGCGGCTCGCCCGCGCCGATGACCTCGCGCAGCGAGCCCGGCCCCTCCGACAGGTCGGCGTTGATGAGCATGCGCCACACCGTCGGCGGCGCGCAGAAGGTCGTCACCTCGTGGTCGCGCAGCACCCCGAGCAGGGCGCCGGCGTCGAACCGGGTGTAGTTGTGCACGAGGATCGTCGCCTCCGCGATCCACGGTGCGAAGAAGCAGGACCACGCGTGCTTCGCCCAGCCCGGCGAGCTGATGTTGAGGTGCACGTCGCCCGGCTGCAGCCCCAGCCAGAAGACCGTCGACAGGTGCCCGAGCGGGTAGGACACCTGGGTGTGCTCGACGAGCTTGGGCCGGCTCGTCGTCCCCGACGTGAAGTAGAGGAGCAGCGGGTCACCCGGCGCGGTCCTGGGGTGGGGCAACGGAGGCGAGTCGACGGCATACGCGTCGTGGAGGTCGTGCCAGCCGTCTGCGGGACCGACGCTGATCCGCGTGATGTCACCCGGGATGCCCGCGAGCTTGTCGACCTGAGAGGCGTTCGTGATGACGTGCCGGGCGCCGCCGCGCGTGACGCGGTCCTCGAGCTCGGCGGCTCCGGCGGCGGACGTCGTGGGCATGATGACGGCGCCGAGCTTCATCACCGCGAGCATGCAGTCCCAGAGCTCGACCTGGTTGTCGAGCATGAGGATGACCGGATCCCCCTGTGCCACACCGCGTTCGGCGAGCCAGTGGCCGACGCGGTCGGACCGGTTGGCCATCGCGTCGAAGGTGACCTCGCTCGAGCTCCCGTCCTCCTCGACGAGGACGAGGGCCGTGCGGGCGTTGCCGCGGGCGATGACGTCGAACCAGTCGACCGCCCAGTTGAACCGCTCGCCGAGGTCGGGGAAGGCGAAGTCGCGCACGGCCTCCTCGTGCTTCCCGCGCCAGCCGAGGATCTGGTCGCGCGCCGCCCGGTAGAGGTCGGTGGCAGGGTTCGCGGGCGCGGGCGTCGTCGTCATGCGCTCACCCTGCCTCGCGGGGAGGTCGCGCGCCAGCGGTCGGCCGACTCGTTGCGTCAGGCGGGGCCGGAGCAGACGGCGGTCCGGTATGCCGTGTGCTCACCAGGGCCCTTCCCGCACGACAGCGGTGCCGGCGGGAGCGCCTCCGCGGTGACCTCGACCCAGGTCGTGTCGGGCAGCGGGTCGTCGCCGATGACCTCGACCCGCGTCACCGTCTCGGAGACGACGTCGACGGTCCCGGGACGGGCGGCGGTGATCGGCGCGGGTCCGTGCTCGGCGAGCACCCAGCCGGTCGCGGCCTGGACCGCCGGCGACCAGCGCGCCAGTCCGCGGAGGTGGCGCGTGTCGACCTCGCCGGCGCGATGGGACCTCACGATGTCGACGGCGTCTGCCATGTCGACCTTGCCGAAGCAGGTGCCGTCAGGCATCGAGAGGAAGGTCCCGGCGAACCGGTGGCCGCTGAGGTGGGTGCACTCCCAGACCTCGTCGGGCCACACCTTGGCCAGCGCAGCGGTGATCGGGCGGCCGCGCAGCGCGCAGCAGGCGTCGCGGGTGCCCTGCGTGCAGACGAGGAGCATCGGCTCGGCGAGCGCCTCCGACTGAGCCAGCGGCGCGCCCATCGCGGCGACGGCGGCGAGGAGGTCGTCGCTCGTGCGCCACGTGCCGGTGACCCAGGTCCCGTGGGCGGAGTCGACGGCATACCAGGATGGCGCCTCGCCGGGAGCCCGGCGACCGTGACGACGCACGAGGAGCGACCGGCTCTGGAGCTCGGCGCACCCGGACTCGATCGCAGCGGCGAGGGAGGGGGAGATCGGCGGGGTCTCGAGGTGGTTCTTCGCCCACGGCCCGGGGTGCTCGATGAGGAGCCAGCGTCGCGCGACCGGCGCGGAGCCGAGCATGGGCTCGGAGCTCTCGCGGGCGATGTTGGAGCAGCGGCCGGATTCGGGACTCACGCGCACGATGCTACGTCGGCGCGCCCCCTGCGGACCCGCCCCTCCCGGGTGTCGGGGATCGGGGCCCATCCCGGCCGGCGTGCGCCCGGATCCCCGACACCCGGGGGCGACAGCGCTCTCGGCCGGCGGTTCAGCGGAGGTCGAGGAGGGCGTCGGCGGTGTCGGCGGTCGTGACGAGCGAGTCGATGAGGTCGCCCTTGACCGCTGCCGCGATGGCGTCGACCTTGTCGGGACCGTGGGCGATGCCGATGACGTGCCGGATGCCGTGGAGCTGCTCGCCGGTGAGCCCGACGATCCGTGCGGTGAGAGGCGTCTCGACGACCGCCCCCTCGGCGTCGAAGAACACGCCCGCGGCCTCACCCACCGCCCCCGACGCGGTCACCGCCTTGCGGTCCGCCGGCTTGAGCACGTCGTGGATCGTCGACGTCCCCGGTGTCCACGCGCCGAGCCCGATGACGGCGAGGGTGACGTCGGCGACGCGGTCGAGCGCCTCCCGGACGGGGGGCTGCCGGCGCATGACCTCGGCGCTCGCCGCGTCGTCGAGCAGCAGGGGAGAGTAGAAGACGTGCCGCCCGCCGCCGGCGATCCGGGCCGCGCGCCGGACGACGTCGACCGAGCTGCTGTCCTCCTCGGGTGTGACCATCGCTCCACTCAGCTGGACGACGGGAATCCGCGGGAGCGACGTCAGCGCGTCGACCATGCGGCTCACGGAGCGGCTCCACGGCAGGCCGAGGACGTCCTTGTCGGTGACGACCTCGCTGAGGAGGGCGGCCGCGGCCGCGGAGACCCCCGGGTCCGCCTGGGCGCCGGACCCCGGCACGACGACGCAGTGCTCCAGGGCAAGTGCCTCTCGAAGCCGCGCCGACCGGTCGGTGTCGATCCCCACCGGCGAGACGACCTCGATGCGCACCATCCCGCTCTCGCGGGCCGCGTCGAGGAGGCGCGCGACCTTGAACCTGCTGATCCCCAGCGAGGTCGCGAGGTCCACCTTGGACTCCCCCTCGATGAGGTGACGGCGCGCGACAGCCGCCGCGAGGACGGCTTCCGAGGGACCCAGGGCGTCAGCCACGAGGCACATTCTCCCGACCCGTCGCCCGGGGCCGCAGTCGGTTCGCCGGACAGCCGGGGCGGGCGCACCTGTTGACAGGGCGGCGTCGCTCCGACAGGCTCATGTGTGCAGCATACGCGCTCATTTGAGCAGAGCGAGTGCGGAACCCGGAGCAGACGACGAGAACGAGGCAACGATGCCCCCCACCGGATCGCCACTGGAGCCGACCAACCCGACCGCCACACGGCATACGCGACATCGGCGCCGCAGGGCCCGGGTGCTCGCGGTCGCCGGGGCCGCCGCACTCTCCGTCGGGCTCACCGGGTGCGCCGGCTGGGGCGGGGGCAGCGTCGGCGGCGGAGGCGCGAACTCGATCGACGTCCTCATGGTCAACAACCCGCAGATGGTCGACCTCCAGCAGCTCACGGCGAAGCACTTCACCGCCGAGACCGGCATCCGGGTCAACTTCACGGTCCTGCCCGAGAACGACGTGCGAGACAAGATCAGCCAGGAGTTCTCGAGCCAGGCGGGGCAGTACGACGTCGCGACGCTCTCCAACTTCGAGATCCCGATCTACGCCAAGGCCAAGTGGATCGCGCCGATGGACGACTACATCGCGCAGGACACCGCCTTCGACCAGGACGACATCCTCAAGCCGATGACGACCTCACTGTCGAGCGAGGGCAAGATCTACGGCCAGCCGTTCTACGGCGAGAGCTCGTTCCTCATGTACCGCAAGGACGTCCTCGAGGCCAAGGGCGTGACGATGCCCGAGAAGCCGACGTGGCAGGAGGTCGCCGAGATCGCGGCCCAGGTCGACGGCGCCGAGCCGGGCATGAAGGGCATCTGCCTTCGCGGCCAACCCGGCTGGGGCCAGCTCTTCGCGCCGCTGACGACGGTCGTCAACACCTTCGGCGGCACGTGGTTCGAGGAGGACTGGACGCCCAAGGTGAACGCGCCCGAGTTCACCGAGGCCGTGCAGTTCTACGTCGACCTCGTCCGCAAGCACGGCGAGAACGGCGCACCGCAGGCCGGCTTCACCGAGTGCCTCAACAACCTCGTCCAGGGCAACGTCGCCATGTGGTACGACGCGACGTCGGCCGCCGGCTCGCTCGAGGCCGACGACTCCCCCACCAAGGGCAAGTTCGGCTACGCGCCCGCCCCGGTCGTCAAGACCGACTCCTCCGGCTGGCTCTACGCGTGGTCCTGGAGCATCCAGCAGGCGAGTGAGAAGAAGGACAACGCCTGGAAGTTCATCTCGTGGGCGTCGAGCAAGGAGTACGAGGAGCTCGTCGGCGAGGAGCTCGGCTGGACCCGGGTTCCCGCGGGCAAGCGCGCCTCGACCTACGAGAACCCGCAGTACCTCGAGGTCGCCAAGGCCTTCGCCGAGCCGACGAGGGCCGCCATCGAGGCCGCCGACCCGACGAACCCGGGCCTCCAGCCGAGACCGGCCATCGGCATCCAGTTCGTCGACATTCCCGAGTTCCCCGACCTCGGCACGCAGGTGAGCCAGGACGTCAGCTCGGCCATCGCCGGCCAGACGACGGTCAAGGAGGCGCTCGACAAGGGGCAGGAGCTCGCCGAGGACGTCGCCGAGCGCTACCAGAAGAGGAGCCAGGGATGAGTTCCGACGTCTCCCAGACCACCGATCCCGGTATGCCGGACGGTCCCGCCGAGCGTGCCGGCGCACCTCGCGGACGCGAGCCGGGAGAGAACACCGAGCGCGCGACGAGGCTGGCGAGGGCCGGCGACTGGTCGCGGCGGGCACCGCTGCTGCCGGCGCTGATCTTCGTCATCGTCCTCACCCAGCTGCCGTTCATCGCGACGCTCGTCGTGTCGTTCATGAACTGGAACGCCTACTACCCCGACGAGCGCGGGTTCGCCGGGTTCGACAACTTCGCCCGGGTCTTCACCGACAGCAACACCCGCAGCGCCGTCCTCGTGACGATCCTGCTCACGGTGCTCGTCGTCGTCATCAGCCTCGTGCTCGGCATGGCGATCGCGCTGCTGCTCGACCGCAGGTTCATGGGCCGGGGCATCGTCCGCACGCTCATGATCACGCCGTTCCTCGTCGTGCCCGTCGCGGCGGCGCTGCTGTGGAAGCACGCGCTCTACAACCCCGAGTACGGCCTGCTCAACGGCACGCTGACGTTCCTCTTCGGCGACGACGCTCCGCAGCCGGACTGGATCAGCAACAACCCACTCATCTCGATCGTCGCCGCGCTCGTCTGGCAGTGGACGCCGTTCATGATGCTCATCCTGCTGGCGGGGCTGCAGTCACGTCCGCTCGACGTCGTCGAGGCCGCGCGGATCGACGGCGCGAGCCCCTGGCAGATCTTCAGGAGCATGACGCTCCCGCACATGCGCCAGTACATCGAGCTGTCGGCGCTGCTCGGCGCGATCTACGTCGTGCAGAACTTCGACCACGTCTTCACGATCACGTCCGGTGGCCTCGGCACGGCGAACCTGCCGTACTTCATCTACCAGACCTTCTACACCGCCCAGGACTACGGACGTGCCTCTGCCGCAGGCGTCGTCGTCGTCATCGGCACGATCCTCATCGCGACCGCCGCGCTGAGAACCGCGTTCAGCCTGTTCAAGGAGGAAGGGCGATGAGCAGCACCACCGAGACCGTCGACGGGGCCGAGGTGGCCGACCCCCACCGCGAGCCGCAGGCGATCAACCACCACCGGGACCCGAAGTCGCACATCCTGCTCACCCTCGCCGCGTGGCTCTGCGGGCTGCTCTTCGCCCTGCCCGTCGCGTGGATGATCCTCACCTCCTTCCACAAGGAGGAGGACGCGGCGACGAACCCGCCGAGCCTCTTCGCACCGCTCAGCCTCGACGGCTACAAGGCGTTCTTCGACGCCGGCCCGTGGCCGCCTCTGGCGAACTCGCTCACGGCGAGTGTCGTCTCGACGATCCTCGTGCTGCTGCTGGCGTTCCCCGCGGCCTACGCCCTGTCGATCCGGCCGGTGAGGAAGTGGACCGACGTCCTCTTCTTCTTCCTCTCGACCAAGATGCTGCCGATCGTCGCCGGTATCCTGCCGATCTACCTCTTCGCACAGAGGGTCAACCTGCTCGACAACATCTGGCTGCTCATCATCCTCTATACGTCGATGAACCTGCCGATCGCCGTGTGGATGCTGCGCTCCTTCCTCGCCGAGGTCCCGGTCGAGATGCTCGAGGCCGCCCAGGTCGACGGCGCCTCGCTCATGACGACGCTGCGCAAGGTCATCGCACCGGTCGTCATGCCGGGCATCGCCGCAGCCGCTCTCATCTGCTTCATCTTCAGCTGGAACGAGCTGCTCCTCGCGCGTGTCCTCACCGGCACCGTTGCCGGAACCGCCCCGGTGTTCTTGACTGGGTTCGTGACCAGCCAGGGCCTGTTCCTCGCCAAGGTGTGCGCAGCGTCGTTCGTCGTCTCGCTCCCGGTGCTCGCCGCCGGGTTCGCGGCGCAGGACAAGCTCGTCCAGGGCCTGTCCATGGGTGCCGTCAAGTGAGCGCCCCCTCCGCTTGCGTCCGCAACTGTGGTGGCCAGAGCGTCACCTTGCCGGACGTTGCCGTATGCCGTCCGTCCACCTGCGTTTGCGTCCGCAACTTTGGCTGCCAGGGCGTCACCTTGCCGGACGCAAGGGTGGAAGGGTGATCACGTGAAGCTCAGCCAGGCAACGCTCGGCGACCTGCCCACAGAGGTGGCGCGGCCGGCATACGACCGGTCGGAGGTGACCCCCGGCATCGTCCACTTCGGCGTCGGTGGCTTCCACCGCGCGCACCAGGCGATGTATCTCGACGCGCTCATGAACGACGGCAAGGCCCTCGACTGGGGCATCGTCGGCGTTGGCCTCATGCCGGGTGACGCGAGGATGCGCGACGCGATGGCGGCGCAGGACAACCTCTACACGCTCGTCGTCAAGCACCCCGACGGACGCCTCGAACCCCGCGTCATCGGGTCGGTGGTCGGCTACCTCTTCGCGCCGGACGACCCCAGCGCCGTCCTCGACGCGATGCTTGACCCCGCGACGCGGATCGTGTCGCTCACGGTGACCGAGGGCGGCTACCACGTCAACCAGGTCACGGGAGAGTTCGACGCGAACGACCCCGTCCTGCAGGCGGACCTGACAGCCGACCTTGCCGGCGGTGACGCACCGCAGAGCATGTTCGGCTTCGTCGTCGAGGCCGCGCGACGCCGGCGCGAGGCAGGCACCGAGCCCTTCACCGTGATGTCGTGCGACAACCTGCCCGGCAACGGCGACGTCGCGAAGAAGATGATCGTCGCGTTCGCCCGGCTCCTGGACGAGGGCCTCGGCGACTGGATCGAGGCCCACGTCGCCTTCCCCAACTGCATGGTCGACCGGATCACCCCGGTCACCTCGCAGGAGGACATCGCCGCACTCGCCGAGCAGTTCGGTGTCGAGGACGCATGGCCGGTCGTGTGCGAGCCCTACACCCAGTGGGTGCTCGAGGACCACTTCCCCACGGGCAGACCGCCGTTCGAGGACGTGGAGGTGCAGATCGTCGATGACGTCGTGCCCTACGAGCTCATGAAGCTGCGGCTGCTCAACGCGAGCCACCAGGCCCTCTGCTACCTCGGTTACCTTTCCGGCTACCGCTACGCCCACGAGGTGGCCCAGGACCCGCTCTTCGCCGGCTTCCTCCTCGGCTACATGGAGGAGGAGGGGTCGCCGACGCTGCCCGAGGTGCCCGGCGTGGACCTCAACGTCTACCGCCGCCAGCTTCTCGAGCGCTTCGCGAACCCCGAGGTGCGAGACACCCTCGCGCGGCTGTGTGCCGAGAGCTCGGACCGGATCCCCAAGTGGCTCGTGCCCGTCATCCAGGCCAACCTCGAGTCCGGTGGCGCCTTCGAGCGGTCGGCGCTCGTCGTCGCCTCGTGGGCCCGCTACGCCGAGGGCGTCGACGAGGACGGCCAGCCGATCGAGATCGTCGACCGGTTCAAGGACCGGGTCATGGCGGCCGCGCGGACCTATCCCGACGACGAGCTGGGCTTCCTCCGCGACCGCGACTTCTTCGGCACCCTCGTCGAGAGCGAGGCGTTCACCACGGCCTACGCGGCGTTCCTCAAGTCGTTGCACGACAACGGCGCCCGCACGACCCTCGAGGACCTGGAGTCCAACCGATGACGTCGGGCGGGCCGCTCGACACGATGCGGGTGGCCGTCCTCACCGAGCCGGGGTCGATCGTCGTGGAGTCCCGGCCGGTGCCGTCGCCGAAGGCCGACGAGGTCCTCATCGAGGTCCGCTCGGTCGGGGTGTGCGGCTCCGACACGCACTACTTCGACCACGGCCGGATCGGCGACCACGTCGTCACCGGCCCGCTCGTCCTCGGGCACGAGAGCGCCGGGGTGGTCGTGGCGGTCGGTGCCGACGTCGACCCCGCCCGCGTCGGCGAGCGGGTGGCCATCGAGCCGGGGGTGCCCTGCCGGTCGTGCGCGCAGTGCCTCTCCGGGCACTACAACCTCTGCCCCGACATGGTCTTCCACGCGACGCCGCCGGTCGACGGGACCCTCGCCGAGTACGTCACCCACCCGGCAGCCTTCGCCTTCGCCCTCCCCGACTCGGTGTCCCTGGACGAGGGGGCGATGCTCGAGCCGCTCTCCGTCGGCATCTGGGCGTGCCGGCGGGCGGGGGTCGCGCCCGGTGTGCGGGTGCTCGTCACCGGGGCCGGGCCCGTCGGCCAGCTCGCCGCGCAGGTCGCCTCGGCCTACGGTGCGAGCGAGGTCGTCGTCGCCGACGTCAACGCGCACCGCCTGTCCGTCGCACGCGACCTCGGCGCCTCCGAGGTCGTCGACGTCTCCTCCCGCTCGCTGGAGGACGTGTATGCCGGCCGCCCCGGCCCCGACGTCGTCCTCGAGTGCTCGGGCCACGCGGGTTCGACGCAGGCGGCGATCCGGGTCGCGGCCCCCGCGGCCAGGGTCGTCCTCATCGGCATGGGCGGCGACACCCTCGCCCTCCCCCTCGGCGACGTCCAGAACCGCGAGCTGTGGGTGACCGGTGTCTTCCGCTACGCGAACACGTGGCCGACGGCGATCGACCTCGTCGCCTCGGGGCGCGTCCGGCTCGCGCCCCTGGCGACCGGGCACTTCGAGCTCGAGGAGACCGCAGCCGCTCTCACGGCCGCCCGCGACGACGCCCACGCCATCAAGTCGGTCATCCACCCGCACGGCCGCCCCACGGGCGCCACCACCACCGGCGAGAGCGCGGGCTGATGACCGCTCGGACCATGCCGGTGGTGCGGCTGCCCGGAGACAGCACCGTCGAGCACGTCACCGTCGACGTCCCCACACCCGGGCCGGGCCAGGTCCTGCTCCGGATGCGCGCGTCGGGCATCTGCGGCAGCGACATCCGCGCGATCTACCGCGAGCACCTCGGCCACGGCGCCGAGGCCTACCAAGGCGTCGTCGCCGGCCACGAGCCCTGCGGCGACGTCGTCGAGCTCGGCTCCGGGGTGAGGACGCTCGAGGTCGGCGACGCGGTCGCGGTCTACCACATCACCGGCTGCGGGGCCTGCGCCGAGTGCCGCCTGGGCTACCCCATCGGCTGCACGTCGCCGACCCGCGCCGCGCACGGCTGGCAGCGCGACGGCGGCCACGCCGACTTCATGCTCGCCGAGGCGGTGTCGTGCCTGAGGCTTCCCCAGGGCGTGACCCACGTCGACGGTGCGCTCGTCTCGTGCGGGTTCGGGACGGCATACGAGGGCCTGCTCCGGGGGCGCGTGAGCGGGCGCGACCGGTTGCTCGTCACGGGACTCGGCCCGGTCGGCCTCGCCGCCGCGATGCTCGGCAAGCACCTCGGCGCGAGCACGGTCATCGGACTGGAGCCCAATGCCGAACGCGCCTCCCTCGCGAAGGACCTCGACCTCGTCGACGTCGTGGTCACGGACCCGGCAGACCTCGCCGACGCCGTGGGCGACACGACCGGCGGACGCGGCTGCGAGGTGAGCATCGACTGCAGCGGCAACGCGCACGCACGGCTCGCGGCGCTCACGCACACGGCGGTGCGCGGCCGCTGCGTCATGGTGGGCGAGGGCGGCCGCATCGACTTCCCCGTGTCGGACCTGCTCATCCACCACCAAATCGACCTCCTCGGGTCGTGGGTGACCTCGCTCGGTCACATGGCCGAGCTGCTCGACCTCCTCGCACGCTGGGGCGAGCACCCCGAACGCATTGTCTCGCACCGCTTCTCGCTCGCCGAGACCAGCGAGGCGTATGCCGTCGCAGCAGCGGGAGCCTCCGGCAAGGTCGTCGTCACCTGGGACTGACGCCCGGTGCCGGACGGTGGGGAGCCGCTCAGGGCATGCCCGGGCGGCGGATCGAGTCTGCGGCCCAGTCGTCGGTGTTGGTGTAGGTCCTCGCGTTGCCGGTGAGCATGGCCGACGTCCGTTCGACGGCCTTGGCGCCGGTGTCGAGGCTCGTCTCGCTCCTGCCCAGCTCGGTGTTGACCGCGGTGGCGAAGGTGCTCGCGGCCGACACCTTGCCGAGGTCACCGGCGCTCACCGTGATGCCACCGACGAGGGCGGCCGCCCGGGCCAGTGGACCCGCGGCCGTCTCGAGGTCCTTGGCTGCGCCCTTGAGGGACTCGGGGTCGACGTCGACGTCCTCGCTGAGCCCGAGCGCCTCGAGCGACGTCCGGGTCATGTAGGGGTTGGCCCAGAGGTCCTCGTCGTCGGAGCCGTCCGGCCCGTAGTGGTCGGCCCCGGACTCGTAGGTCGTGAGGATCTCCCCGTCGAGCTCGATGACGCCCTCCGACATGTAGGGCAGCTCGTAGGCCTCACCGCGGTCGCCGTTGCCGGGCTCGTCGTCCTGGCGCTCCTGCACGATGAGCCGGCCCGCCTTGTCACGTCCGAGTGACGTGCTGAAGACGTACTCCCCGTCGCGGACGACGACGCCCTGCGCCTGTGGCGGCGTGTGGACGTAGCCTGCGCCGCCGCCGAAGCTCGTGTCCTGGACCCAGCCGCCGTGGCCGTCCGAGACATAGGCGTAGAGCCTGCCGTCGTCGTCGGCGCCGTCGTAGGCGTTGCCGCCGCCGCCGATGGTGTCGTGGTGGGTGCCGACGTAGAGGACGCCGTCCTTGACCGTGCCGTAGGCCCCGGCGCCGTCGGGCAGCTCCGTGGGCGGACCGAGCGGATCGACCGGCCGGTCGCCGCCCTTGCGCAGGTCGGAGGTGAGGTAGGTGAACACGTGTGAGGGGTTGCCGCTCGACGTGACGTAGGTGTACTTCCCGTCGGACGCGACGCCACCGGCGTGGTCCGGCGTCCGGATGTCGCCGTAGCCGCCGAGCTCGACGTCGACCATCTCCTCGCCGGTCTTCGGGTCGACCATCGACAGGACCGAGGGCTGCTCACCGTCCTTGGAGTAGCTCGTCTGGATGATCCAGCCGGTCGTCGGGTCGATGCCGAGACCCTGCGGGATGAGACCGCGGTCGTCGCCGCTCACGCCGAGGTTGGGGATGAGCGGGCCGAGACCGCCACCGTGCTCGAGAAGCCAGTCGGCGGTCTTGTCCATGCCGCGCCCCAGCCACTCCCGGGTGTCGGCGTCGAGCTCCTCGGTGTCGATCTTCTCGCCCTTGGCGAAGGCGGCGACGGTCGCGAGGTCGGCGTTGTAGTCGGCGGAGACCTGGACGAGAGCGCTGTGGACGACGAGCGCGAGGAGGTCCTCGATGACCGTGTTGAGGCCGGCCGGGCGGTTGCGCCAGTGGTCGATGACGTTGCGCGCCCGGGTCTCCATCGACGAGCACTGGCTGGCAGCAGTCGACAGCGCCGCCCTGATCCGCCCGAGGACGAAGTAGTTCACCTCGATGCCCTGGCTCACGCCTGCGGTGCGCACCTTGTAGCCCGCAGATGCGGCGCTCGTCCACCTCGGGCGGTCGGCTGCCTCCTCGACGCGGGACGAGGCCTCGGTGACCTTCTTCATCGCGTCGCCGACGGTGTCCGCCTGGCCACGGACCGTCGACGGGTTCCCCGAGACGAGGTCGCGGAACAGCTCCTCCGGGTCGACCACGGCGCTCCCTCCCTTGAGACGGCCGCGGGCAGCAGCCGACCGACGATCCCCGCATCCAAGCACGGACCGGTCCGTTCGTCAGTGGGGAGCACTCCCCACTGACGCGACGAAGTCGGCAAGGATGGAGACATGGCATCGAAGCAGCTCGTCGCCGGCGTCGACTCCTCCACCCAGTCCTGCAAGGTCGTCGTGTGCGACGCCGAGACCGGCGAGGTCGTTCGGCAGGGGCGCGCACCGCACCCCGACGGGACCGAGGTCGACCCGCAGGCGTGGTGGACGGCATACGAGACGGCGACCGCGGACGGGCTGCTCGACGGGGTCTCCGCCATCTCGGTCGGCGGGCAGCAGCACGGCATGGTGACGCTCGACGGGGCCGGGGAGGTCGTGCGCCCGGCGCTGCTGTGGAACGACACGCGGTCGGCGCAGGACGCCACGGACCTCACCGAGGAGTTCGGCGGGGCCGAGCGCTGGGCGACCGAGGTGGGCGTCGTGCCGGTGGCCTCCTTCACGATCACCAAGCTGCGGTGGCTGCGTCGCGCCGAGCCGGAGTCGCTCGAGCGCACACGCACCTGCGTCCTGCCCCACGACTGGCTCACCGGCCGGATCCTCCAGCAGGGCAACGGGTTCGAGGGGTGGACGACCGACCGGGGCGACGCGTCGGGGACGGGCTACTGGTCGGCGGGCTCGAATGCCTACCTCCCCGAGCTGCTCGACCTCGCCGTCGGCCGACAGGTGGAGGTGCCACGCGTCCTGGGGCCCACCGAGCCCGCCGGCCGCACCGAGGGTGGGATGGTGCTCGGCCCCGGAACGGGTGACAACGCCGGCGCCGCCCTCGGCCTCGGCCTGCGCCCCGGCGACGCCGTCATCTCGCTCGGCACGAGTGGCACGGCCTTCGCCAGGCACGACGCGGCCGTTGCCGACGCCTCCGGCGCCGTCGCCTCCTTCGCCGACGCCACTGGCGACTTCCTGCCGCTGCTCGCCACGCTCAACGCCGCCCGGGTCATGACCGCCGGCGCCTCGATGCTCGGCGTGGAGCTCGCCGAGCTCGACCGGCTTGCCGCGAACGCCCCGCGGGGTGCGGGTGGGCTCACCCTCCTGCCCTACCTCGACGGGGAGCGCACCCCCAACCTGCCGTCGGCGTCGGGCACCCTCGCCGGGCTCACCCGTGCCAACGCCACACCCGAGAACCTCGCCCGCGCCGTCGTCGAGGGCATGGTCGCCAACCTCGCCGAGGCGCTCGACGCCCTGCGCGGTCAGGGCGTCGACGTCGAGCGGGTGCTCCTCATCGGCGGGGCGGCTGCCTCGGCTGCGGTCCGGTCCATGGCGGCCGACCTCTTCGGGGTGCCGGTCCATGTGCCCGCGTCCGGTGAGTACGTCGCGCTCGGCGCCGCCCGCCAGGCCGCCGCGACGCTGGCCGGCACCGACCTGCCCGAGTGGGAGGTGCGCACCGAGGCCGTCGTCGAGCCCTCGGCCGACGCCGCCGAGGCGACGGCCGCGCTGCGCGGTCGCTACGCCGAGCTGCGCGAGCGCCTCCACGGCTGACCCGGGACTGATTGCGCAGCAGCGACACCGAAACCCGTTTTCGGCCCTGCTCGTGTCGCTCCTGCGCAAGAAGTCGGGGAAGAGGGGCCGCGGGTGCACCTAGTCTGTGCGGGTGAGTGCCACCCTCGTCGCGAAGGACCTGTCCGGGGGGCACGCGCACCGCACCCTCTTCGAGCACCTCGACCTCACCGTCGCCCCGGGTGACGTCGTCGGCGTCGTCGGCGCCAACGGCGCGGGCAAGACGACCCTGCTCCGGCTGCTCGCCGGCGACTCCGTGCCGCTGGCCGGCTCGGTCACCACCGCTCCGAGCGACGCGTTCGTCGGCTGGCTGCCGCAGGAGCACGAGCGCCTCGCGGGCGAGACGGTCAGCGGATACATCGCCCGGCGCACCGGCGCCACCCACGCCACCGAGGCCATGGAGACGGCCGCGACGGCCCTGGCCGCGGGCACGACAGGTGCGGACACGGCATACGCGACCGCCCTCGACCACTGGCTCGCGAGCGGCGCTCCGGACCTCGAGGACCGCATCCCCGCGGTCCTCGGCGAGCTCGGCCTCGACGTCGGCGGCGACGCCCTCATGACGTCGCTGTCCGGTGGCCAGGCCGCGCGGGCGGCGCTGGCCGCGCTGCTGCTGAGCCGCTTCGACCTCGTCCTCCTCGACGAACCGACCAACGACCTCGACCTCGCCGGGCTCGAGCGGCTCGAGGAGTTCGTCACCGGGCTGCGGGCCGGCGTCGTCCTCGTCTCGCACGACCGCGAGTTCCTGTCACGGGTCGTGACCAGGGTCGTCGAGCTCGACCTCGCGCAGAACTCCGTGGCGGTCCACGACGGTGGCTACGACGCCTTCCTCGAGGAGCGCGAGATCGCCCGCAGGCACGCGCGCGAGGCCTACGAGGAGTACGCCGAGACCAAGGCCGACCTCCAGTCGCGTGCCCGCACCCAGCGCGAGTGGAGCAGCAAGGGCGTCCGCAACGCGATGCGCAAGAGCCCCGACAACGACAAGATCCGGCGGGCGGCGAGCATCGACTCGGCCGAGAAGCAGGCGCGCAAGGTCCGGCAGATGGAGTCGCGCATCGCCCGGCTGGAGGAGGTGGAGGAGCCGCGCAAGGAGTGGGTGCTCCAGTTCTCGATCGGCAGCGCCCCTCGGTCGAGCTCGGTGGTCGCCACCGTGGGCGACGCCACCGTCCGGCGCGGCGACTTCGAGTTCGGGCCCGTGACCCTCCAGGTCGACGCGGGTGACCGCATCGGCATCACCGGACCGAACGGCGCCGGCAAGACGACGCTCCTCGGGCTGCTGCTCGGGCGGATCTCTCCCGACACCGGGCGGGCGAGCCTGGGCGCGAGCGTGGCCGTGGGCGTCATCGACCAAGCACGCACCGGGCTGCGCGAGGACCTCACCCTCCACGACGCGTTCGGTGAGGTCGTGCCCGACCTCGCACCCGCCGACCGGCGCACGCTGCTCGCGAAGTTCGGGCTGCGCGCCGACCAGGTGACGAGCCTCGTCTCACGCCTCTCGCCCGGCGAGCGCACCCGCGCCGCGATGGCCCTGCTCCAGGCACGAGGGGTCAACGTCCTCGTGCTCGACGAGCCGACCAACCACCTCGACCTGCCCGCGATCGAGCAGCTCGAGGAGGCGCTGGCCGCCTACGACGGCACGCTGCTCCTCGTCTCGCACGACCGTCGGCTGCTGGACAACGTCGAGCTCGACCAGCGCTGGCACGTCGACGCCGGGCGGGTCACCCGCCACTGACGTCCGCGGGGACGAGGAGTCCGGCGAGCGCGAGCCGTCGCCTCAGTGCGGGGTCGAGACCCGCAGCATCCCGTATGCCGTCCAGCACCTCCGCGACCGCGTCGCGTTCGTCCGGCGACACCTCGAGGCGTCCGACCCGGCTGACGAGGACGAGGGTGTCACCGGCGTCCTCCCAGTGCGCGGCGAGGTGGCGCCGTGGACGCCATGTGGTGGTGTCGCGGGTGACGCGTTCGTCGCCGGTGGCCCGTTCGTCGCGGGTGGCGCGCTCGACCTGGTCGAGGACGCGGAGCGGTTCGGCACGCTGGGCGGCGCGCACCTGCGGGCGGAGCGCCTCGACGACCTCGTCGACACCGAGGTCCTGGAGCGCCTTGGCGACGAGGGACCTCACGACCTCGGCGTCGTCGCCGAAGGCGACCTCGGAGCCGTCGGACGTGCCGGGGGCGAGGGGTAGCGAGCGCCGCGCCTCGACGTCGGCCGTGAGACGGTCGCCGATGCGGCCGAGCACGGCGTCGACGAGGTGGCGGCGGGTCCATGTGTGCACCCCGATGGTGAGGTGGATGCTCGTGCCGCCGAGCGCGGTCGCGGAGTGCAGCCAGCCGCGCGGGAGATAGAGGCAGTCACCGGGACGCAGCGTCTCCTCGAGGAAGGGCTCGGCCTGCGCCGCCCGCTCGACGGCGTCGCGCTGCCGCTCCCACGGCTGGTCGCGCAGCGGCGCCTCGAGGACCGGTGGCCGGATGCGCCAGCGCTTCTCCCCCGCGACCTGCAGGACGAAGACGTCGTGGACGTCGTAGTGGTCGGAGAAGCCCTGGTTCTGCGGCGGGGTGACGTAGGCGTTGACCTGGACGGGGTGGCCGAGGTCGTCCGCGAGCGCCGCCGCGAAGTCCTGGACCGGTGCCCAGCTGCGGTGGAGCGCCTGGAGGACGAGCGTCGCGCCGCCGGCGAGCTCGCGCAGGACCCGGTCCTCGCTCAGCTGGTCGGCGATGCCCGCACCCACGCCTCCGCCCAGGGTGAAGGTGCGGTCGGCCAGGGTCGCGCCGTCCTTGGCCATCCGGGCGAACGGCGTCCTCAGGGCACGGCGGGCGACGAGCTCGTCGACGGCGTCGGGGCCGAAGAGGTCGGTGAAGTCCCGGGGCAGGTCGCTCCCCCGGGTGAGGAGGGGACCACGCGACCAGACGCGGTCCGCGAAGTCCGCGGCCGGCATACCGACGAGGCGGGCCAGCGCAGGCGAAGCCGCGGTCGGGGACGACGTCCCCGACCGCGGCTCCTCGTGCGGTTCGGTCACTGGGACCCGTCGGCCCCGCCGTCCGCGCCACCGTCGTGCTCACCGGGCATGCCCGACTCGCCTGCGCCGCTGTCGGCAGGGCCCTCGGCGTCGCCGCCCGTCCCTCCGGAGTCGCCGGAACCGCCCATGCCGCCGTCGGCACCGCCGTCGGCGCCACCGTCCTGCTCACCGGGCATGCCGGTCTCGGCACCGCTGTCGGCCGGTCCCTCGGCGCCGGAGATCTCGGAGTCGTCGGCGAGGCCGGAGCCGCCCGAGCTGTCCATGCCGGCCGAGTCGCCGGTCGAGCCCATGCCGCCCGAGCTCGACTCGTCGCCGGCGCCCCCTCCGAGGCCGCCCTCATCGCCCTGGCCCATGTCGAGGCCGCCTTCCGGGTCCGTGCCACTCTGGTCCTGCGTCATCGCGTACCTCCTGTGGTGTCCGGCACCGGACGGCGCCAGTCCCCCCTGTCTACTCCTCGGCGGAGCGCGTGCGGTTCGGAAGCGTCAGGGCAAAATCGCAGGTCAGGCCGTCGAACCCGGCTCGAGCCGCGACCCCGGCGCCACGTCCGCACCACGCGTCACTCGGCTGTCGCGACCCATGAGGACGAGCCGGTCGTCGCCGATCCGCGACCCGGGAGGGGTGGCCCCCACACGAGCCCGCTGCCCGATGACGCAGCCGGTGTCGAGCACCGAGGCCCGCACCTCGGCGCCCGCCTCGACGACGACGTCGGCGAAGAGGACGCTGTCCTCGACCACCGCGCCCTTGGCGATGCGGACGCCCGGGCCGATGACGCTGCGCACCACCGTGCCCGAGACGTCGGCTCCGGCGCTGACGACCGACGCCGAGACCTCGGCCTCCTTGCGGATCCGCGCGGCCGGCAGCTCGGGCCAGCGGGTGAGGATCGGCCACGCGGGATCGTCGAGCACGTCGACCCGGCCGGCGAGCAGGTCGCGGTGCGCGGCGACGTACTCGCTGGGGGTGCCGAGGTCGCGCCAGTAGCCCGGGAGGGCGAAGGCGTGCACGGCACCCTCGTCGATGAGCCGGGGGATGAGGTGCTCGCCGAAGTCGCCGATGCCCGAGTCGGACCCGTCGGAGGAGCCGACCCGCTCCGCCCGCAGGGCTTCGAGCGTCGTCGCCAGGCGTTCGGGCTGGTAGGCGAAGATCTCGGCCGCGATGGTCGAGGCGCCGGGGTCGCTGGGCTTGTAGTCGAGGCCCGTGACGACGTCTCCGGGGCCGATCTCGACGACCGCCTTGGAGCCGGCCTGCGAGGCGCCCACGTCGGTCGTCACGACGGTGCACCACGAGCCGGTGTCGAGGTGCTGGTCGACGACGTCGCGCAGGTCGAGCGAGAAGACCTGGTCGGCGCTGAGGACGAGGACGACGTCGGCGCCGAAGTTCCGGATGGCGTCGAGGCTGCGATAGAGGTCGTCGCCGTTGCCCTCGCTGAACCCGGCCTGCGACGCGGCGCCGCTGCCCTCCTCGGGTGAGAGCCACTGGAGGCCGCCCCGCGTGCGGTCGAGGTCCCACGGCCGGCCGGCGGCGACGTGCTTGTGCAGGCTCGTCGAGAGGTACTGCACCGAGAGCCACACGTCGTTGACCCCGCTGTGCGACAGCGACGACAGGGCGAAGTCCACGAGCTGGTAGTGGCCGGCATACGGGAGGGCGGGTTTGGCGCGCTCGCGCGTGAGGACGTCCATGCGGGAGCCCTGGCCACCCGCCTGGACGATGGCCAGCACCTTCGGTCGTCGCGGCATGGGGCCACTCTGCCGCACGCGTCACAGTCGGCGCGGGCCGCGTGCGGGCATCGCCTAGATTCGGGCGATGACCAGCGATCGGGAGTTCGACCTCGTCCTCGTGGGCGCCACCGGCTTCGTCGGCCGGCTCACCGCCGACCACCTCGCGGAGCACGCGCCCTCCTCGGTGCGCATCGCACTGGCGGGCCGGTCGCAGTCTCGGCTGGCCGAGGTGCGCTCCTCACTGACGGGTGTGGCCCGCGAGTGGCCGCTGCTCGTCGTCGACACGACGGACGAGGCGGCCGTCGCCGACCTCGCCTCGCGCACCCGGGTCGTCGTCACGACGGTGGGTCCCTACGCGAAGCTCGGTATGCCGTTGGCCTCCGCGTGTGCCGCCGCGGGCACCCACTACGCCGACCTCACCGGCGAGGTCCTCTTCGTGCGCGACAGCATCGACGCCAACCACGAGGAGGCCGAGCGGACCGGGGCGCGGGTCGTGCACTCGTGCGGGTTCGACTCGATCCCGTCGGACCTCGGGGTGTGGGCGCTCGCGCAGCGGGTCGCCGCGGACGGCGAGGGCACGCTCGGCGAGACCGTGACCCACGTGCGGACGCTGCGCGGTGGCGTGAGCGGCGGGACGATCGACTCGATGCGGCAGCAGGCGATCGAGGCGGCCGACCCGGTGCGGCGTCGAGCCGTGACGGACCCCCACGGGCTCTCGCCCGACCGGTCCGCGGAGCCGCCGTCGCGCAACCGCACCAAGGACGAGTTCGGGCTGCTCGGCAAGGTCCAGGCGGTGTCGGGCACGCGCTACGACTCGGTGACGAAGCGCTGGGTCGCGCCGTTCTTCATGGCGTCGTTCAACACGCGGATCGTCCGTCGCAGCAACGCCCTGACGGACTGGTCCTACGGTCGCGACTTCCGCTACGACGAGGTCATGGACACCGGGCGCGGGCCGATGGGCGCAGTCAAGGCCGGGCTCACCTCGGCGGTGCTCGGCGGGCTCTTCGCCGGTATGTCGACCGCGCCGACGCGGCGCGTGCTCGACGTCGTGCTGCCGAAGCCCGGCGAAGGGCCGTCGGAGGAGACGATGGCTCGAGGGCGGTTCGTCTTCGACATCGAGACGACCACGACGACGGGCGCGCGCTACCGGACCCGCGTCGGAGCTCCCTACGACCCCGGCTACTCCGGCACCGCGATCATGCTCGGGCAGGCCGGGCTCTCGCTGGCGCTCGACGAGCTGGCGTCGGCCGGTGGGGTGCTCACGCCGTCGGTGGCGTTCGGCCCAGCACTGGTGTCGCGGCTCGAGGGCTTCGACTTCGAGTTCACGACGACCCGCCGGTGAGGCTTCCCGGGCGCGCCGACCTGCTCGGCTACGTGCCCCTGGCCGTCGTGACGACGGCCGCCTCCGTGGCCGGCCGGGAGCGGACCCACCTCGCGACCAAGCTGCTGCTCGCGCCGACCCTCGCGGCGGGTGTCGTGGCGACCCGTGGGGAGCGGTCGGCCACTCGGTCGGTGACGCTCGTGGCTGCGCTCGCCGGGTCGGTCGTGGGCGACTGGTTCATGAACGCGTCCGGGCGAGCGGGTTCGCCGGAGGAGCGCCGGCAGTCGATGAGGCTCGGCGCAGCGGCGTTCGCGGTGCAGCAGGCAGGGCTCGTCCGGCTGCTGCTCGCCGATGGGGTCCGACCGCGTGCGGTGCCGGCCACGATCGTCGGAGGAACGCTCGCGGGCCTGGCGGTGGTCGACACGGGAGGTGCCGGGCGCCCGGATCCGGTGCTCACGGCATACGGGATGCTTCTCGGGTCGATGTCGGCCCTCGCGCTGACCCGGCGTCGGACCGTCGCCCTGGGCGGCGGGCTCTTCCTCGTGTCCGACGCGACGATCATCCTCGGCGAGCACCTCGCGAAAACCCCGCGACAGCGGGCGGTCGTCTCGGGCATCGTCATGACGACGTATGCCGCGGCGCTCGCCCTGCTCGTCCACGGGCTTCGCGACGAGCCCGTGCTCGCCGACCCCGTCCCGGAGGACTCCACCGCATGATCATCCGCCCCATCACAGAGGACGACTGGGTCGCGTTCTTCCCGACGTTCACCGAGGTCGTCGAGGCGGGTGAGACCTATGCGTTCCCGGAGGGCTTGACGATCGACGAGGCGCGGGGCTGGTGGGTCGAGTCACCGCCGCCCGGGATGACCGTCGTCGCGGTCGACGAGGAGACGGACGAGGTGCTCGGATCGGCGAAGGCCGGTCCGAACCGGCCCGGTCGCGGGGCGCACGTCGCGACGGCGTCGTTCATGGTGTCGTCGGCGGCTCGTGGACAAGGTGTCGGGCGGGCACTCGGAGGGTGGGTGCTGGGCTGGGCGCGCGAGCAGGGTTATGCCGCAATGCAGTTCAACGCGGTCGTCGAGTCGAACACCGTGGCTGTCGGGCTGTGGAAGGCACTCGGGTTCGAGGTGATCGGGACGGTCCCCGAGGCGTTCGAGAGCCGGGCGCACGGGCGGGTGGGTCTGCACGTCATGCACCGCCGGCTCTGAGGCCCGACTCGCGGTTCGGCCCGCCGTGGGGCTGAGCCACCACGGCCCCGGCGCGCCCCTCCACGCGCCGGGCGCCGTCGCAGTCGGTCCCCGCCGAGGTCAGCGCAGGGAGACGCCGTGCTTGACGACGTAGTGGCCCGAGTCGCAGGAGGCCGACGACCAGGTGCCACCACTCTGCTTGCGCCATGTGCCGTAACGGGAGTAGACCTCGTAGCCGCCCGACCACACGGCGCAACCCACCCGGGCCCGGAACTCCTTGCCGTCGGTGCCGCTGTCGTAGCAGTAGGCGCTGAGCGTGCGGCCGCTCGCGCTGAACGTGCAGTTGACTGCCGGGGCTGCTTGGGCGGGCGCCGCCGACAGGAGCGAGACGGCGGCCGCAGCCGTGGCGGCAGCGGTGGCGAAGAAGGACGTGCGGATGGTGCGCATGCGGGCTGGTCTCCCCTGAGGTCGGTCGGATGTCGCCGCTGCGAGCCTGCCACCGGGTCCTTGGAACAGCACCATCGAGAGCCGAAGTCTGCGGTTTCGTTGGGGTGCGACGAACGTCACACGCCTCCGCCCTAACGGACCCGCAGGCTCGCTCACGGAAGTCGATTCTGTGCGCCTTGCGCCACGTGCCGGGGCGCATGCTGGGTCCAGGCTTACGTGGGAGTCCGGTGACAGTGACGCGGTCCTGGCATCGAGGAGATCAGGCGGGGAACTCCTGTTCGGACGACAGCCGCTGAGGAAGATTGACGAACAGCGCCCTCACCGCCTCGGCAACGACCGGGGCGGCATCCTGAACCGGTCGGCCCAGGACGTCTCGCAGCCGGCCGGCGAGGTCCGCCATCTTGACGATGTCCAATGCCGTCTCTAGCGAACCGCCGTCCATGTGCACGTCTGCCAAGCGGTCGGCATGCAGCTCGATCATCACGTCGAAACAGGCGCCCACTGGCGCGTCAGCCTCGTGGCCATCGGGCAGGCCTGGCACCTGTCGCCGCACCGCCCGCAGGTCGGCGCAGTAGAGGATCTGCGTGCGGCCCTCATTCACACCCATCGCAGCCTCGGCGAACCCGGCGACGGACAGGAGAGGCCCGACCTGCGCGTCGACGAACCGCGCCGCATCAGCAACGTTCACCCGCGCCTCCTCGCTGAGGATGACCACGGTAGCGAAACTCAAGGGGTGTGCGGGCGAGCCCTCACGGGCCGCGCTCCGCCCCGATGCGCGGCAGTCATTGTGTCAGCTCGCCGCCCTCCTTCGCATGTGCCACGCGAGGCGGATGGCGTGCTTGAGCGCGTCGGAGTCAACCTCATCCAGGGTGGGACACCGAAGGTGTGGTGGCGGTCGGCCAGGAGTCCTTGGCGTTCTTCGAAGCCGAAGCGGACGACGACGGCGCCCGCTCGTCCAAGGTCACGGTCCCGACGTCGTCGCGGGACGCATACGGGAGCGCTGGCCCTTGGACGAGCATGAAATGCCGACCCCGAGCGGCAGGCAGCCACGCTCTTCTCGCTCTGAGGAGAGCGGCCCTTCTCAGGTGAGCTTGCGGACGACCCCGAGCGGCAGGTGGCGCATCGCGGTCCCCAACGGCTTCCACGGCCACGCGGGGACGCGTGCCGTCTCGACGCCCTTCTCGATCGCCTCGACGATGCCGCGGACCCCGGTCTCGGTGTCGACCATGAACTTCGTCCGCTGCTCGACCTTCTCGTTCATCTCCGAGCGGATGTAGCCCGGGAAGATCGTCGACACCGTGATGTCGAGGTCGGGCTTGCCGCGCATCTCGACGCGGATGCCCTCGGCGAGGTGGGCGATGCCGGCCTTGGTCGCGGCATAGGTCGTCACGGTCTTGGGCATGCCGCGCATCGCCGACATCGAGGAGATGACGACGAGATGCCCCCGCTTGCGGGCGCGGAAGATCTCCATCGCCGCCTCGCACTGCGCGAGCGCACCGATGAAGTTCGTCATCGCCGTCGCGCGGTTGGCGACATAACCGCCCACGCCGATCGGCGCACCCTTGCCCAGACCGGCGTTGACGACGACCCGGTCGATGCCACCGAGCTCGGTGTCGAACTCGTGGAGGACGCGGAAGACGGCGTCGTCGTCGGTGACGTCGAGCGCCTTGAGCGAGACGATCCGGTCCGGGTGGGCCGCGACGATCTCATGGCGCAGCTCTTCAAGGCGGTCGGTGCGACGGGCGCACAGCGCGAGGTCGTGACCGCGGGCGGCGAGCTGGCGCGCGAGCTCCGCGCCGATGCCCGAGCTGGCTCCGGTGATGAGCGTGGTGGTCATGGGAGGCGTTCTCCTCAGCGGGTGGTGAGCAGGTCGGGGACCCGCTCGAGGTGGGAGGTGTCGTTGAAGGTCCGCAGCACGGGTCCGGTGGCCCCGATGGACAGGGTGGTGAGCGAGGCGTTGGCGATGACGCGCTGCAGCGAGGTCCACACGGGCGCGCCACCGCCGAGCAGCGACGCGGCCACCCAGGAGATCGCGCCCGCAGAGCTGACGACGACGGCCGTCTCGCCACGACCGACGTTGTCCGACAGCGCTGTCAGCCCGGCGAGCACCCGCTCACCGAACACGGAGAACGGCTCCTCGTAGTCGCCCTCGTGGGCGCCGGCGACCCAGCGTTCGGTCGCCACGGCATACATCTCGTCGAAGGCGCGGTGCGGTCGCAGGGTGCGTGCGAGGTCGGCCTTCATGAGCGCCATCGAGCGGTAGGCCGGCTTGTATGCCGTGAGGATCGCGGTGTGCGCGTACTCGTCCCACGCGGGGTCGGTCTCGACCTCGCAGGTCCAGCCCGCCTCGACGACGAGCTCGGCAGCGGTGTCGCGCTGACGGCGCATCGATCCGGAGACGACGCGTGAGGCCTCGATGTCGCGCAGGGCGAGCTCGCGCCCGACGGTGCGCGCCTGCTCGTGTCCGAGGTCGGAGAGCCTGTCGTAGTCCTTCTTGCCCCACGACGCCTGGCCGTGGCGGACGAGGACGATCCGGCTCATCGCCCGTCCCCTCCGACTGCGCCCCGTTCGGCCCGGCGCGCTCGACGGACCAGGACGCGGCAGCGCAGGTCGAGGTAGAGGACGAACCACCGCATTCGCTTCGCCTGCGGGTTCGTCGTCTCGCCGCGGTAGGTCCGCAGGTAGATCTGCTGCGCGATGACGGCGAGCCGGAAGAGCCCGAACACCTCGTAGAAGGCCCATCGCCGCGCGTCCATCGGGAGACCCATGCGGTCGCAGTAGTAGCGGACCGCCTCGACGCGGGTGAGCATCCCAGGCGTGTGCGTCGGCTGGAGTCGCAGCGCCTTGGCCACGGGGTCGTCACTCGCCTGCACCCAGTAGGCCATCGCACCACCGAGGTCCATGAGCGGGTCGCCGACGGTCGCCATCTCCCAGTCGAGGACGCCGACGATGCGCGTCGGGTCGTCCTGCGCCAGCACGAGGTTGTCGAAGCGGAAGTCGTTGTGGATGAGCACCTGGCCGACGTCGTCGGGCCGGTTCTCCTCGAGCCACTGCATGACGCCCTCGAACGACCCGACGTTGGGCGTGCGCGCCTTGCGGTAGCGGGCGGACCACCCGGTCACCTGGCGCTCGACGTAGCCCGGGCCCTTGCCGAGCGCACCGAGCCCGGCCGCTTCGACGTCGACCCGGTGGAGGTCGACGAGGGTGTCGAGAGCGTTGCGGCACAACAGGTTCACGTCATCCGGCCCGAGTCCGAGCGACTCCGGGACGTCCCGTCGCAGGATCGTCCCGACGAGGCGCTCCATGACGTAGAACTCCGAGCCGATGACTGACTCGTCGCCGCACCACGCGACGATCTCGGGCACGCGGTCGTAGACCGTGCCGAGCGCACGCTGGATTTCGCTCTCCCGGCGCATGTCGTGGGCGCCCTTGGCCTTCGTGCCCCGTGGAGGCCGGCGCAGGATGAGGTCGCGCGTCGGGTAGCGCAGCAGGTAGGTGAGGTTGGACGCCCCACCCTTGAACTGCCGCACCTCGGGGGTCGCGTCCAGCCCGTCGGGGTCGGGGGCGTTGTCCAGGAGCCACGCCGCGAGGGCGTCGACGTCGAACGCGTCCTCGTCGCGCACCGCGACGGCGTTGCCGGGCGTGCTCCGCGCCCCCGGGGCACCGGACGCAGAGGTCGGCTCAGGCATCGCGGGACTTCCGCGCGAGCTTCTGTCCCGCCTTGGTCGCGACGCGGTCGTATGCCGGCCGCACCAGCCGCTTGGTCCAGTAGGCCTGGTGCCCCAGCCGGTCGGTGAGGATGATCCGCTTGCGCCTGTCGATCCCCCGGAGCACGACCGCGGCGACCTCGTCGGCCGTCATCGTCGCCTTCGTGATGAGCTTGAGAGCCGTCTCCTCCATGGCGGTGTCCTTGCCCTGGAGCGACTCGTGCAGGTTGGTGCGGAAGAACGCCGGGCACACGGCCGACACCGAGATGCCCCACGGCGCGAGCTCGAACCCGAGCGTCTCCGAGAGCGCGACGACCCCGGCCTTGGCCGCGTTGTAGGACGACATGCCGGGTCCGTGCACGAGCCCGGCGAGCGACGCGGTGTTGACGATGTGGCCCGAGCGCTGCTCCTTGAACATCGGCGTGAACGTCTGGCAGCCGCGCACCACGCCGAGCAGGTTGATGTCGAGGACACGCTCCCAGTCCGAGATCGACTCGACGTCGATCCGCCCACCGGTGGCCACCCCGGCGTTGTTGACGAGGACGTCGAGACCGCCCCACGTCTCGCGCACATGGGCGAGCGCCGCGTCCCAGTCCTGCTGGCTGCGGACGTCGAGACGCACGTATGCCGTGTCGTCCGGCACGGTGTCGGGCCGGCTGTCGGCGAGGTCGCCGACGAGCACACGGTCGCCGCGCTCGGTGAAGGCGCGCGCCAGGGCAAGGCCGAGCCCCGAGGCGCCGCCGGTGATGAGCACCCTGCGACCGGTCCCGGTTCGTGCCGGACGGGAGGAACGGGTGAGCTGGGGACGGCGAGTCATGAGCGGCTCGTCTCTCCCGTGCGGGCGGCCCGCTCGGCGTAGGGAGCGAGGAGGATCTTGGCGACCACACCGAGGTGGACCTCGTCGGGCCCGTCGGCGAGCCGCAACGAGCGCGCGTTGGCGTAGGCCGCCGACAGCGGGAAGTCCTCCGACATCCCGGCGCCACCGTGGAGCTGGATCGACATGTCGATGACGTCGCACGCCATCCGCGGCACGGCGACCTTGATCTCGCTCACCTCGCTCATCGCGCCGAGGGCGCCCACGGTGTCGAGCTTCCACGCGGCGTGGTGGACGAGCAGGCGGGCCTGGTTGATCGCGATCCGCGCCTGGGCGAGCCGCTCGCGGTTGCCGCCGAGGTTGGCGAGCGGCTTGCCGAAGGCGGTGCGGGTGGTTGCCCGCTCGCAGGCCAGCTCGAGCGCCCTCTCGGCGAGCCCGATGAGCCGCATGCAGTGGTGCACCCGACCCGGGCCGAGCCTGCCCTGCGCGATCTCGAAGGCGCGGCCGGGCCCGGCGAGGATGTTCGTGATCGGGAGCCGGACGTCGGTGAGCGACACCTCGCCGTGGCCGATGGGCTCGTCGTGCTGCCCGAACGCCGACAGCATCCGCTCCACGCGCACACCCGGGTGGTCGAAGGGGACCAGCACCATCGAGTGACGCGAGTGGCGCGACGCCTCGGGGTCGGTGACGCCCATGAAGATCGCGACCTTGCAGTCGGGGTTGCCGACCCCGGTGGACCACCACTTGCGGCCGTTGAGGACGACCTCGTCGCCGTCGACGACGGCGGTGGCCTCCATGTTGGTCGCATCCGACGAGGCCACACCGGGCTCGGTCATGAGGAAGGCGCTGCGGATCCGGCCGTCGAGGAGCGGCTCGAGCCACTCCGTCTTCTGCTCATCGGTGCCGTACTTGAGCAGCACCTCCATGTTGCCGGTGTCGGGCGCGTTGCAGTTGAAGACGAGCGGCGCCGAGAAACTGCGCCCCATCGCCTCGGCGATCGGGGCGTAGTCGACGTTCGACAGACCGGCGCCGCCGTCGGTGCCGAACTGCACGGCATACGGGCCCTCGTGACCGGCGGGGAGGAAGAGGTTCCACAGCCCCCTGTCGCGCGCCTTCGCCTGCATCTCGGCGAGGAGAGGGTGCGCGGGCCACGGGTCCTCGCCGGCCGCACGACGCCGCGCGATGTCCTGGGCAAGGATGCGCTCCGCCGGCTCGATCTCGGTCTCGACGAAGTCGCGGACACGCTGCGCGAGGTCGAGCGAACGCTCCGACGATGAGAAGTCCATGCACCAGACCCTAGGTGAGCGGTCGCTTAGCCGGTAGTCGGTGTCGCCTTCGCCACGGAGTCCGGCTCACCGATCGCGACCGCCGGGGTCACGACGACGGGTATGCCGTTGAGCACGGCATTGCCCGAGACGCCCTCGACGCGGGAGGGGTCGGTGAGGTCGTTCATCGACACTCCGGGCACCTCGACGGCGCGGGAGAGGCGGACGCCGGGGCGCCGGTGGCCGTAGCCGTGGGGGAGCGAGACGACCCCGCGCATGACGTCGTCGGTGGCCCGGACCTCGACCTGGACCGACGAGACGTCGGAGGTCACGGTGACGAGCGAGCCGTCGGTGATGCCGCGCACGGCGAGGTCGTCGGGATGCATGAGCAGCTGGTGGCGTGGGCGCCCGCGCGTGAGCCGGTCGGTGTTGTGCATCCAGGAGTTGTTGTCGCGCTGATGTCGCCGCCCGATGAGGAGGAGGTCGTCGCTGCCGGCGGCGTCTCGCAGCTCGGGCAGCCGGGCGCGCAGGGCCGCCAACCCGTCGGTGACCACGGCCGGGGTGAGGACGACGACCTTGTCGCGGGTGGGGAGGCGGTCGGGCAGGCGCGGCTCGAGCGGGCCGAGGTCGACACCGCCGGGCGTGCGGGCCAGCCGCCGGACCGACAGACCCCGCCGACCCGACCGCAGCAGGACGTCGACGGTGAGGCGCGGCGAGGCCTTGAGACGGGCTGTCCGCCGCCAGCCGAGCCGCCGGCCGCTACGGCGGCTCAGCGCGAGGACGAGGTCGCGGGCGATCTCCCACTCGTGTCGCTGGTCGTCGCTGCGGGGGAAGAGCGCCGGCGACCATCGAGCAGTGTTGCGGACCGCGAGCGTGTGGAAGATGAGGTCGTAGTGGTCGCGCTCGAGCGGGCCTGTGGGCGGCAGGATGACGTGGGCGTGCCGCGTTGTCTCGTTGACGTAGGGGTCGATGGCGACCACGGCCTCCAACGCCGCGATCCGCTCGTCGAGGCGGCCCCCCGCCGGAGTCGACGACACCGGGTTGCCCCCGACGGTGAGCAGCGCGCGGATCGCGGGCAGGGGCGGTTCCATCTCCTCGGCCATGACCGAGACGGGCAGCTCGCCCCCGAACTCCGGCAGCCCGCGCACCGCCGAGTGGGTCCGGCCGCGGTGGCCGCGCCCGACGAGCCCGCGGCCCACGATGTCGATCGCCGGCGTCGTGAACATCGTCCCGCCGGGACTGTCGAGGTTGCCCGTGACGGCCATGAGGCACTGGATCGCCCACTGGCAGAGGACGCCGAACTCCTGCGTCGACACCCCCATGCGCCCGTGGACCGCGGCGGAGCCCGCGGCCACGTCACGGGCGAGGCCACGGATCGTGTCGGCCGGGACGCCACTCACCTCCTCCGCGAGCTCGGGGGTGAAGTCGGCGACGGCGAGGCGCAGGTCGTCGATCCCACTCACCCATGGTGCCGGGCGCGCGAGACCCTCGGCGAGGACGACGTGGACGAGCGCGAGGAGCACGGCGGCGTCGGTGCCGGGACGGACGAAGTGGTGCTCGTCGGCGACGGCCGCCGTCTCGGTGCGCCGCGGGTCGATGACGACGAGTCGGCCTCCGCGAGAACGCAGCTCGCGCAGACGCCCCGGGAAGTCGGGCACCGTCCACAGCGAGCCGTTCGAGGCCATTGGGTTCGTGCCGACGAGGACGAGCAGCCGCGTGCGGTCGATGTCGGGGACGGGCAGGAGGAACTGGTGGCCGAACATCGCCCACGCGACGAGGTGGTGAGGCAGCTGGTCCACGCTCGTCGCGCTGAAGACGTGCCGGCTGCGCAGCGTGCGCGGGATCATCGTCACGTGGGTGAGGGCCCCGGTGCTGTGGACGTTGGGGTTGCCGAGGTAGGTCGCCACCGCGTCGCGCCCGTGCCGTGCCTGCACGCCGTGGAGCAGGTCGGCGGCGAGCTCGATCGCCTCCTCCCAGCCGATCTCGACGAACTCGTCGCCCACCCGCTTGACCGGGCGCCGCAGCCGGTCGGGGTCGGTGTGAAGGTCCTGGAGTGCGACCCCCTTGGGGCAGATGTGCCCGCGCGAGAGCGGGTCGTCGGCGTGACCCTTGATCGCGACGACCTCATGGCCGCGGAGCGACACCTCGAGGCCGCACATCGCCTCGCACAGCACGCACGTGATGTGCCGGGTGGTCGTGGCGTCGTCGCCCGCGCGGGTTCCCACCTCAGCCTCGCGGGTCGAAGCCGGCACGCGGTCTGTATGCCGGCCGCTCACGTCGCGTGGCCGCCCTGCGCGCCTCGGCCGCGTTGGCTCCCAGGAGGAGCCGGGCCTGCTCGAGCCGCTCCCAGCGGAAGGTCCGGTGGTCGCCCGCCGACCACGTCCGGTTGAAGAGCCGCTTGGCGGCCGCGACGGAGTCCGGCGAGCGCTCGGCGATGGTGCCCGCGAGAGCCAGCGCACCGGCATACGGGTCGAGGTTCTCCTCCGTGGCGAGGCCGAGCCGGACCGCCTCGGTGCCCGAGACGGTCTCGCCGGTCATCGTGAGGCGCTTGGCGACGTCCATGCCCACCTGCTGCGAGAGGGCCTGGATGCCGGACATGTCGGGGATGATCCCCCACTTGGCCTCGAGGACCGACCACTTCGCGTCGGGGGCGGTGATGCGGAAGTCGGCCGCGAGCGCGATCTGGAGACCGCCGCCGAGGCAGTGGCCGTGGACCGCGGCGATGACCGGGACGGGCAGGCGCCGCCAGGCCCAGCACGCCTCCTGGAAGGTGTTGGTGCCGCGCCAGGGCCGGGGCGCGAAGGCCGCGGCAACGCGCCGCGGCTCCCGCAGGACGGTGGCGAAGTCGAGGCCGGCGCAGAAGGCGTCGCCGGCGCCGGAGAGCACGACCGCACGCAGGGTTCGGTCCGCGTGAAGGGTCCGGGCCGTGGCGACGAGCTGCTCGAGCGTGTCGAGCGTGAGGGCGTTGAGCTTGTCGGGGCGGTCGAGCGTGACGTGGGCGATGCCGTCCTCGGTGCGGCTGCGAACGAGTTCGGTCATGCCCAGAGACTAGGCCCGGGTCAGGCGGTGCGTGCGGGTGCCGGCCGAGTGTCCGCCCGGTGCTTCCTGAGGCTGAGGCCGAGGACGCCCGCACCGAGCACGGACAGGCCGGCGCCGACCCAGCTCGGGGCGGTGTAGCCGTAGCCCGCGGCGATGACGACGCCGCCGAGCCAGGCGCCGAGCGCGTTGGCCGTGTTGAGCGCGGCGTGGTTGCTGGCGGCGGCGAGGGTCTGGGCGTCTCCGGCGACCTGCATGAGCCGGAGCTGGAGGTTGACGACGAGGATGCCGGCGAGCACCGAGGAGAGGAAGTAGAAGAAGATCGCGGGCAACCACCACTGGGCGGTGAGGGCGAAGGCGACGAGGTTGGCGCCCATGCCGACGCAGCCGATGGTGATCGAGCGCAGGACCGACCAGTCCGCCAGCCGGCCCGCGATGGGCGTGCCGACGAGCCCGCCGATGCCCGAGGCGAGCAGGAAGATCGGGACCGCGCTCGCGTCGAGCCCGGTGACGTCGGTGACCGTCGGCGCGATGTAGCTCGCCATCGCGAACATGCCACCGAACCCGATGGCGCCGATCGCGAGGGTGAGCGCGACCTGGGTCGTCGCGAAGCCCTGGAGCTCGCGCCTGATCGTGCTCTCGAGGTTGCGCTCGATGTGCGGGATGTAGGCGACGAGCAGCCCCACGGTGAGGACGCCGAGGACGGCGACGAGCCAGTAGGCGGCCCGCCAGCCGAACTGCTGGCCGAGCCAGGTCGCGCCGGGGACCCCGGCGACGTTGGCGAACGGGATGCCGAGCATGACCCGGCTCACCGCCCGGCCGGCCTGGCCGCGCGCCGCCATGTCGACGGCGACGAGCGCGGCGACGCCGAAGAAGGCCCCGTGCGGCATGCCGGAGACGAAGCGGGCGAGCATGAGCCAGGCGTAGTCGGGAGCGAGCGCGGTGCCGATGTTGCCGACGACGAAGGCGACGGTGAGCCCGACGAGGAGCGCCTTGCGGGGCCAGGTCGCCCCGAGGACCGCGAGGAGCGGGGCACCCACGACGACGCCCGCGGCATACGCCGAGATCGTGTGGCCCGCCGTCGGGATCGAGACCGACACGCCCCGGGCGATCTCGGGCAGCAGGCCCATCGTGACGAACTCGGTCGTGCCGATGGCGAAGCCACCGACGACGAGGGCGATGGTGGCGAGGAGGGCATGGCGGGGCGCGGGCACACAAGGACAAGCGTCGACGCGGCGGCGACATTCCCTACCGGGCGGCGACGAGCGGTGGCGCCGCCACCGGCGAGAGGCTGGGCGACCCGCCGGGTGCCCGCAGCCCGATCCGCGCCGCCTCGGCGACGGCGTCGTTGAGTCGGTCGAGGCGGTGGGAGGGGACCTTCCACACGTGCCAGTGCAGCTGGACGTCGACGACGTCGTCGGTGAGGGTGACGAGCCGGCCCTCGGCGAGGTCCTCCCCGACCGAGACATCGGGCACGAAGAGCCAGCCGACGCCGGCCATGAGGGCAGTGCGCAGGCCGTGCACCGACGGGATCTGCCACGGGGGCGAGGACGCGGTGACGTCCAGTGAGGCGAGATAGGCCTCCTGAAGGGCGTCGTGGTCGTCGTAGCGCAGGACCGGCAGGTGCTCCCAGTCGACGCTGCCGTCGGGGAGGGTGTGCCGGGCGGCAAGCGCCGGTGAGGCGACGGCGACATAGCGCGCCGAGCCGAGGGGGAAGGACCGGCAGCCGGGCACCGACGTCGGATCGGTGGCGATCGCCGCACCGACGGCACCCTCACGCAGCAGCCCGAGCGAGTGGTCCTCGTCGACGACGGTGAACCGCAGCCGGGTGTCGTCCCACGTCGAGGCCGCCTCGATGAGGTGGACGAGCCAGGTGTCGAGCGAGTCGGCGTCGACGGCGACGCGCAGGACGACCGGGGCCTGCCGCGTCACGCCGAGGAGGTCGCGCGACTCGTCCTCGAGGAGCTCGACCTGCCGGGCGAGCCGCACGAGCACGGCACCGGCGTCGGTCGGCGTGCACGGGCTGGCTCGGCGCACGACCACCTGGCCGACGCTCGTCTCGAGGGCTCGCACGCGCTGGCTCACCGCGGACGGCGTGAGGTGGAGCGATCGTGCGGCGAGCTCGAAGCTGCCGGTGTCGACGATGGCCGCGAGCGCCCGAACCTGTTCGAGGTTCATGAACGAATCTCAGCACCCTTCAGCAGGATTCGTTGGACCGTTGGCCAAAGGTGGTCCTACCTTCGGGAGTGGTCCCGGCAACATGGCCGCACTCTCCTGACCCGAATGGGCCAGGGACGGGTGGTCCTGCCCCCGGGGTGCTCCGCGAAGGAGTCTGGCGAGGACTCACCGCACCGGCTGGCGGTGAGTCCTCGTCGTGCGGCGTCTCGCGCCCGGACGCAGCCCCCGGCGTGGCTCCTAGGATTCGGGGATGCGCGCTGCCCTCGTGACCCGACTCGACGGACCCGACGCCATCGAGGTGGTCGACGTCCCCTCGCCCGAGGTGCCGGACGGCCAGGTGCTCCTCGACGTCGCCGCCGCCGGGGTGGCGTTCCCCGACGTGCTGCTCACGCGCGGCGAGTACCAGGTCAAGCCGCCGCTCCCCTTCGTCCCGGGCGCCGAGGTTGCCGGGTTCGTCCGGGTCGCCCCCGCCGGCAGCGGGCTCGAGGTCGGGGACCGGGTCGCGGCCTTCCCGTTCCTCGGCGGGTTCGCGGAGCAGGTCGTGTGCGACCCCGCCCTCGTCTTCCCGCTGCCCGACGGCGTGACGTTCGACCAGGGTGCCGCGCTCCCGATGAACTACCTCACCTGCCACTTCGCGCTCCGCACCCGCGGCCGCCTCGCCGAGGGCGAGAAGGTCCTCGTCCACGGCGCCGCCGGTGGCATCGGCACCGCCGCGACGCAGCTCGCCAAGGCGTGGGGAGCAACCGTGTATGCGGTGGTGTCCGACCCGTCGCGCGGTGACGTCGCGCGGTCGGCCGGTGCCGACGAGGTGCTGCCCGCCGACGGGTTCCGCGAGGCCGTCGCCGACCTCACGTCCGGTCACGGCGTCGACGTCGTCGTCGACCCCGTCGGCGGTGAGCGCTTCACCGACTCGCTCCGGTCGCTGGCACCGCTCGGCCGGCTGCTCGTCATCGGCTTCACCGGCGGCTCGATCCCCGAGGTCAAGGTCAACCGGCTGCTGCTCAACAACATCGACGTCGTCGGCGTCGGCTGGGGCGCGTGGTGGACCGGTGCCGGCGGTGCGGGCTCGGTCCGCCGCCAGTGGGACGAGCTCGTGCCGCTGCTCGAGGACGGCCGGCTCGACCCGGTCGTCGGGTCGGTGCGCGCGCTCGACGAGGTCGCCGTCGCCCTGGCCGACATCGACGAGCGCCGCGCGACCGGCAAGGTCCTCCTCACCCCCTGAGGGCACTCTTGCACACGCCGCCACCACGCGACTTCTTGCGGAAAGCGGACGTTCTGCACGGCATACGGGTCCTCGAACCGTCCGCTTTTCGCAAGAAGTGCCAGGCCTAGGGGCGGGGGATCTCGGCGAACCTCGGCCGGCCGACGGTCGGGTCCTGGCGGAGCCGGGCGAGGTCGGTCGTGTTGCGCGAGATCGAGACGAGCAGCCCGCCGTCGGCGAGCGTGATCTCGGGGTGCGCGAGCGGCGCATAGGCGAACTCGTCCCTGCCCGTCAGGAACGGCGCCTCGAGCGCATCGCTGACCCGCCACGGCCCCACGGGTGACGCCGACGTCCACGTGGCGACGGTCGAGCCGAGGTCGCCGTCCCTCTTCGACACCGCGACGAACTCGTCGCCGATGTGGTCCACCGAGAGCGTCTGCGAGACACCGCCCTCGGCCGCGATGACCGGTGACGCACGGTGCGGGTCGGCCTGCCAGCGGCGCCCATCCCAGAACTCCCACGACTGCCGGTCCTCGGGCCGTCCGAGTCTGCCTCGACCGACGAGGAGCGAGCGCCCGAAGGCCGCCCCCGACGGCAGCTCCGTGCCGTAGACGTAGATGTGGTCGCCGGACACCATCGACGCCGAGCCCCAGTTGACCTGGTGGGCACTCTCGTCGTCGGGCGTGAGTGGCAGCACCGTGTCGAGCTGCGGCGCCTCCCCCGCGCGCACCCGGAAGGTCACGGCGTCCGACCCGAGGTAGCGGAAGCCCCACACGTCGGTCCCGCTCCCCCGGCGGATGCGACCCGTGAAGACGATGACGACGTCCTCGTCGCCGTCGCGCACGACGCTCACCGACATCGGCCAGCGCACGACACCGGGCTCGACGTCGGGGATCACCGGTCCCCGCGCGGTCGCCATGACCTGGCTGACGCACAGGCCCGACGAGACGAGCATCGAGTTCGCGACCATGCCGGGCGCGACGCCCTGCCGGCGCATCGTGTCGCCGAAGACCCACACGAGCCGGCCGTCGGTGAGCCGCGCGCTCGCGCCGATGTCGGCCGCCTGCCAGTAGGGCAGGTCCGCCCGCGCGAGAACCGAGTTGAGCTGCTCCACGGTCGGCTTCACCGAGCCGATGCCGGACGCGTCCGGGCAGTCGACCGACATCTCGTATGCCGGCCGCCCACCCGAGCCGGGCCCGTCACCACCCGAGCCGCAGCCGCCCAGGATCACCGTGAGCAGCACGACCGTGACGAGCACGGCGGCGAGTGAGGTGACGCAGGCGACGGCGGACCGAGCCGGGCGGACGGTCACGCGTGGGCCGCCGTTGCGAGGGCGACGGGACGCCGCCGGTGGACCCGGTGGGCGGCCGCCGTGGAGAGCAGGAGCGCCCCGGCGGCCCACGCGAGGAGGACCGCGACGTCGAGCCCCAGGTGCATCCGCGGCCCGCCGTAGGCGAGAGTCCGCAGGCCCTCGACGGCATACGACATCGGGAGCACGTGGTGCAGGGCGCGAAGCGGACCGGGCAGGGTCTCCCACGGGAAGGTGCCTCCGGCGCTGACGAGCTGAAGCACCATGAGCACGAGACCGAGGAACTGCCCCGTGTCGCCGAGCCGGGCCATGAGGCCGTGGATGACCGCCATGAACGTCGTCGAGACGAGCAGCATGAACCCGAGGACGGCCCACGGGTGCGCGAGGTCGATGCCCACGGCGAAGCGCACGACGACCCAGGCGAGCACGGCCTGCGCGGCGCCGACGACCGCGGGCGCGAGCCAGCCGCCGAGGGCGACGGGCAGGACCGCCCACCGGCTCGTGATCGCCTCCTCGACGAGGGGGCGGGCGCGGGTGAAGAGGGTGAAGCCGCCGATCCACATCGCGAGAGCGAGGAAGAACGGCGCGAGCCCGGCGCCGTAGGAGCCGGCGGTGGCAAGCGTGTCGGAGGTGATGCCGACGGGAGCGCCGATCGTCTGGGCGACGGCCTTGCGCTGCTCAGGCGTCGGGTCGGGCACCTGCCCGGCGCCGTGGGTGAGCGAGGTGGCGAGGGTTCCGGCTCCCGTGTCGAGCGAGGCGAGACCGGTGTCGAGGCGTTCCGCCCCCGACGAGAGCTGCTGTGCGCCGGTGAGGGCTCGGCGCTGGCCCTCGTCGAGCCGCGTCGCGCCCGAGGCGAGGTCGGCGCTGCCCGCTGCGGCGCGGTCGATGGCGGACTCGAGCTCGGTCGACGAGGCCGCGAGCCTCTCGGCGCCGTCGGCGACGGCGTCGGCCCCACCGGCGAGCCGGTCGAGGTCGTGCGACGTCGACTGCAGCGTGCCGTTGGCCTCGGTCACGGGCGCGCGCAGCCGGTCGGTCTCGGCGAGCACGGCCGAGACCTGCTCGTCGGTGAGCCCCGCGTCGGCGAGGCGGGCGGGCAGCCGCTCGTCGAACGCGGCGAGGCCGTCGGTGAGGTCTTGTCCCGCGGCGGCCGCCCGCCGTCCCGCCGCTGCGACCTCGGCGTTGCCGTCCGCCACGTCGCGGGCTCCCTCGGCCAGCCGCGTCGTCTGGGCCGGCAGGGCGTCGGTGCGCCGGTCGAGGGTGGCGAGGCCGTCGGAGAGCTCGGTCGCGCCGGCAGACAGCCGGGCCGTCCCGGTGACGAGGTCCCGCTCGCCGGCGGCGAGCTGCCCGCTCCCGCTGCTCAGCTGCGAGGCACCCGAGTGGGCGTCGTGGGCCCCCGTCGCGAGCCGGCCGGCGCCGTCGGAGGCGTCGACCAGCTGGGCGTGGACCGTGGAGAGCCCACCGAGCAGCTGGCTCGCGGCGGTGCGGCTCACCTGCGAGGCGACCGAGTCCTGCACCTGCTCGACGACACGGTCCGCGATGGTGCCGGCGAGGTAGTTCGTCGCGTCGTTGGTGTCGATCTCGAGCATCGCCCGTCGCGGCGTGAAGTCGGCGCTCGACGCGAGGTCCGCGGAGAACGTCTCGGGGACGACGAGGACGAAGGCGTAGTCGCCCTCGCGCAGGCCGGCCGCAGCCCGGTCGGCCTCGACCTCGTGCCAGTCGAGGTCGTGCGCGTCGAGCAGGGTGCTCGCCACCTCGTCACCCACCTGCAGCGCCGACCCGTCGGCGAGGGTCGTGCCCCGGTCCTCGATGACGACGGCCGCGGGCAGCCCGTCGAGGTCGGCATAGGGGTCCTTGTTGGCGTAGAGGTAGAGCCCGGCATAGAGCGACGGCACGACGAGCATCGCGGCGAGGGCGATCCTGGCGAACCTCGTCCCGGTGAGCCGGCGGAGCTCGGCGAGGGTGACGGACAGGGTGGTCATGAGGTGCTCCAGCAGGTGCGGGACGGGTCTGTGGGTCCGTGGTACTCCTGCGTACCATCGTTGGTACGCTACGGTACCACCATGACCGAGACAGCCGCCAACCGTCTGCTGGACGCCCTGGGCACGGCCCTCGTCGAGCAGGGACTGGCCCGCACGACGGTCGCCGACGTCGCCCGGATCGCCGGCACGAGCAAGCGCACGTTCTACGAGCACTTCGCCACCAAGGACGAGGCCTTCCTCGCGCTCTACGACACCCGCGCGGCCCGCCTCGTCGACGCCATCTCCGCTGTCGTCACCGACCCCGCGGCCCCGATCGAGGAACAGGTGCGCGGCGGCGTCGCGGCCTACCTGCGCTTCCTCGCCGACAACCCCGAGCTCGCGCGCGCCCACATCCTCGAGTCACACGCCCTCGGCGAGCTCGGGTTGCGAGCGCGTCGCGCGCTCATGGACGGACACGCGGGCTACCTGCGCGAGCTCGTCGAGCGCGCCCGCGAGCACCACCCCGACCTGCGGTCGCTCGGCGAGGCCGAGTCGGTCGCCATCGTCGCCGGGCTCACCGAGCTCACCCTCCGGGCCGTCCTCGACGACACCCCGCTCGACGCACCCCGGCAGCTCGAGGCGGCGGTCGGCTTCGTCACCGCCTTCGTCTCGTCGAGCCGGCGGACACGCTAGCCGGCGTCCGCGGCCGGGCTCGGCAGCGCGAACGAGAACCCCCACCATCGCGACGCCCCCCTTGCTCCTCGGATGCCGTCCGGCCCCAGTGCCGCGAGCGCCGACCCGGCACATCGCGCGTGCTCTGACAGACTCGGCGCATGGACTTCCGCAACGCCTACGCGCACGGGTTCGCCCGTGTCGCCGCCTGCACCCTTCCCGTCGCCATGGCCGACCCGGCGCGCAACGCGCAGGCGACGATCGAGCAGGTCGAGGCGCTGCACGAAGACGGCGTCGCCGTCGCGCTCTTCCCCGAGCTGGGGCTGTCCGGCTACGCCATCGACGACCTCCACATGCAGGACGTCCTCCTCGACGAGGTCGACCGTGCCATCGTCACCATCGCCGAGGCCACCGCGCGGTTGCGCCCGGTCGTCGTCGTCGGCGCCCCACTGCTCATCGGCAACCGGCTGCTCAACTGTGCCGTCGTCATCCAGGGCGGCGAGGTCCTCGGTGTGACGCCGAAGTCCTACCTCCCCAACTACCGCGAGTTCTACGAGAAGCGCTGGTTCGCCGCCGGTGACGACGCCGTCGAGACCCTCGTCAACCGTCCGCACTGGCCCGGCGCCGACGAGGACGGCGACATCGCCTATGGCACCGACCTCCTCTTCGAGGTCACCGACGTCCCCGGCCTCACCGTCCACGTCGAGATCTGCGAGGACGTCTGGGTCCCGGTGCCGCCCAGCCACCGCGCCGCGCTCGCCGGCGCGACCGTGCTCCTCAACCTCAGCGCCTCGCCCATCACGGTCGGACGGGCCGACGACCGCCACCTCCTGGCCCGCTCGGCCGCGATGCGGTGCAACGCGGCCTACCTGTATGCGGCGGCGAGCGAGGGCGAGTCGTCGACCGACCTCTCGTGGGACGGCATGACGATGGTCTACGAGACGGGTGACCTGCTCGGCGAGACCGAGCGCTTCCCCAGCGGGCCGCGCGCCACGGTCGTCGACGTCGACCTCGACCGCCTCCGCCAGGAGCGCATCCGCATGGGCTCGTTCGACGACAACCGCAAGGCAGAGGGCATCGGCGTCCCCGACGGCGACTCCTTCCGGGTCATCGCGCGCGAGATCGACCCGCCGACCGGCGACATCGGCCTGCGCCGCAAGGTCGACCGCTTCCCGTTCGTCCCCGACGACGAGGCCCGGCTCGCCCAGGACTGCTACGAGGCCTACAACATCCAGGTGTCCGGCCTCGAGCAGCGGCTCCGGGCCATCGGCCAGCCCAAGATCGTCATCGGCGTCTCGGGCGGCCTGGACTCGACCCACGCGCTCATCGTCGCGGCCAAGGCCATGGACCGTCTCGGCCGGCCGCGCACCGACATCATCGGGTTCACCATGCCGGGGTTCGCGACGAGCGAGGGCACGAAGTCCAACGCGATCCACCTCATGGAGAGCCTCGGCATCACCTTCGAGACCCTCGACATCCGGCCGGCGGCGACCCAGATGCTCAAGGACCTCGGCCACCCCGCCGGTGAGGGCGAGGAGGTCTACGACGTCACCTTCGAGAACGTCCAGGCCGGCCTGCGCACCGACTACCTCTTCCGCGCGGCCAACCAGCGCGGCGGCATCGTCCTCGGCACCGGCGACCTGTCCGAGCTCGCGCTCGGCTGGTGCACCTACGGCGTCGGCGACCAGATGAGCCACTACGGCGTCAACACCGGTGTGCCCAAGACGCTCATGCAGCACCTCATCCGCTGGGTCGTCTCGTCACAGCAGTTCGAGGGCGAGGTCAACGACACCCTCACGGAGATCCTCGACCAGGAGATCAGCCCCGAGCTGGTGCCCACCAAGGAGGGCGAGAGGATCCAGTCGACCGAGGACTCCGTCGGCCCCTACGCCCTCCAGGACTTCACCCTCTTCCACGTCCTGCGCCGCGGCTACCGCCCGAGCAAGATCGCCTTCCTCGCCTCGCACGCGTGGTCCGACGCGGCGACCGGCGACTGGCCGGCGGGCTACCCCGAGGGTGAGCGGCCGGCATACGACCTCGCGACGATCCGGCACTGGCTGGAGGTCTTCGTGAGGCGCTACTTCGGCAGCCAGTTCAAGCGCAGCGCCCTGCCCAACGGCCCCAAGGTCGTCGCCGGCGGCACGATGTCGCCGCGCGGCGACTGGCGCATGCCGTCCGACGTCTCGCCGGCGGCGTGGCTCGCCGAGATCGAGCGCAACATCCCCAAGGGCTGACCCCCCGGCGCCGGCTCTTTGCCGAACGCTTGCCGAACCTGCACCCGGGCTTTGCCCCACCGCCCGTATGCCGGCCTCAGGCTGTCCGTCATGCTCGCCACCGCGCCCCGCCCCCCACTCCGCCGGGTCCACCGGGGCGGGGTCCCGGCCGTCGTCGTCCTCGCCGTGCTCGCCCTCGTCGCCGCCGTGGCGCTCTCGACGGCCACGGCGCTGCGGGCCACCGCGGCGACCCCGCTCACCGTCTCGCAGGCGATCGCCACGCAGAACGGCTCGTCGCAGACCGTGCGTGGCTACGTCGTCGGCGAGCCGGTCGCGACGACGACGGTCAACCGCAGCGGCTTCACCGGCGACTACGCCATCGCCCTCGCCGACTCGGCGTCGCAGACCGACACCTCGAAGATGCTCTACGTCCAGCTGACGACGCAGTGGCGCAGCGCGTGGGGCCTCAGGACGAACCCCGGCCACATGGGCCGGTTCGTCGACGTCACCGGGCAGCTCACGGCCTACTTCTCGCACGCCGGGCTCAAGTCGCCGACGGCGATCACCGCGGTCGGCAGCACGCCCACCCCCACCTCGACGGCCACGGCCACCGCGACACCGACCCCGTCACCCACGTCGAGCACCGACACCTACTACGCGGCGGCCATCGGCAAGTCCGGCGCCGCCCTGCGCAGCGCGCTCCACAGCATCATCAGCAAGCAGACGGTGCTCACCTACGACCAGGTGTGGGACGCCCTCAAGGACACCGACCAGGACCCCAACAACTCGAGCAACGTCGTCGAAATCTACTCCGGCCGCTCGATCGCGAAGTCGAACAACGGCGGTGGCGTCGACCAGTGGAACCGCGAGCACGTCTGGGCCAAGAGCCACGGCGACTTCGGCACGGCCAACGGTCCCGGCACCGACGTCCACCACCTGCGCCCCGAGGACGTCACGGTCAACTCCGACCGCGGCAACCTCGACTTCGACAACGGCGGCTCGGCGGTCAACCAGTGCTCGGACTGCTGGCGCGACGCCGACTCGTTCGAGCCGCGGGACGCCGTCAAGGGCGATGTCGCCCGGATGATCCTCTACATGGCGGTCCGCTACGAGGGCGGCGACGGCTGGCCGAACCTCGAGCCCAACGAGTCCGTGGGCAACGGGACGGCCCCCTACATCGGCAAGCTGTCGGTCCTCAAGGTCTGGAGCGCGGGCGACCCACCGGACACGTTCGAGAAGCGTCGCAACGACCGCATCCACGCGCAGTGGCAGGGCAACCGCAACCCGTTCATCGACCACCCGGAGTGGGTCGGTTCGATCTGGCCCTGACCGGCCGGCATACCTCGTTCGTCAGGCGCCCATCGCGGCGAGCTCGTCGCCGTCCATCCGGAAGACCGTCCACTCGTCCTGCGGGACCGCACCGAGGCTGCGGTAGAACCCGATCGAGGGCTCGTTCCAGTCGAGGACCCACCACTCCAGCCGGCGGTAGCCGCGCTCGACACAGGTGCGCGCGAGGGTGGCGAGCAGCTCGCGACCGAGGCCGCTGCCGCGGTGCTCGGGCTCGACGAAGAGGTCCTCGAGCCAGATCCCGTTGACGCCGGTCCACGTCGAGAAGGTGAGGTACCAGACCGCCATGCCGACGACCTCGCCGTCGACCTCCGCGACGTGCGCGAAGGTCGTCGGGGTGCCCGACTCGGGGAAGAGGGCTGCGGTGAAGTGCTCTTCGGTCGCCTCGACGGCGTCGGGCTCCCTCTCGTAGGCCGCGAGGTCGTGGACCAGCCGCAGGATCGCGGAAACGTCGTCGGGGGTGGCCTCGCGGATCGTCATGTCCGCGAGCGTAGGCGGCGGCGTAGGTTGGCAGCCATGACGACCACCGAGGGAGACAGGACGTGAGCGTCGTCGACGACGGCCGGATCCACCACGTGACGACGCCGGACACGTGGGCGCGCGCCGTGGCGGACGGGACGTTCACCGAGTCGACGCTCGACCGCTCGCTCGAGGAGGAGGGGTTCATCCACTGCTGCGACGCGGCCCAGCTCGACTTCGTGCTGACGACGTTCTATGCCGGGGTGCCGCACGACCTGCTCCTGCTGACGATCGACCCCGAGCTGCTCGAGTCGCGGCTCGTGCGCGAGGTCGGCAACCCGGAGACGGGCGAGACCTTCCCGCACGTCTACGGGCCGATCAACCCCTCGGCCGTCGTCGGCACGAGGGTGCTGCACCCGCCCCACGGGCAGCACTGACCCGTCCGTCACGGGTGGGGCTCAGGCCCCGACGTGGGTCCCCTTCGCGGAGCGGCGCGCCTTGAGCACGGACTCGACCGCGTCCCAGCCGGCGATGGCGACGATGACCACTGCGACCGCCGCCGACGAGACCGACCAGTCGGTCGACCACCCGAACGTGTCGCCCAGGACCTGCGGCAGGTCGGTGAGGAGCTCGTCCCGGGCGAGGAGCCAGAGCGTGAGGATCGCCGCACCGGCGTTGGTGACGACGTTGACCGCCGCGAAGGTCGGGGTCCAGCGGCCCACCCGCCACACGATGAGCGCGAGGGCCGCGTCGACGAGGAACGAGCCGACGAGCAGGACCTTCCACACCGGGTGGAGATCGGGGTTGAGCACCTGGATGCCGTTGCCGCCCACGCCGCCGAGCTGCCACGTGACCAGCGCGGCGAGGGCGAGCGCGAACCCGACCTCCCAGATCGTCTCGCCGAGCCGCACGGTGCGCCACGGCACGTCGGCGGTGAGCTGGTCGGGCGTCCATGCGTTCAGCGGCCGGTCGCGCTCGGACTCCGGACGGGTCCACTCGATCACCGCGAACGTCAGCGTGACCCAGAACGCGAGGTGAACGGCGGTCGTGAGCACGAGCAGGAAGGCGTCGAGCGCGATGGTGCCCCACCCGTCGTCGGTCGTCATGGCCTTCGCCGCGACGTTCGCCACGAGGACGAGCGGCAGGACGACCGCGGGAAGGATGCGCATGAGCCGCACGTAGGCGGGATAGACGCCGGGACCGATGAGGTATGCCGGCCGCCCGCCGTACTGCCGCGCGAGGACGTCGGGGTCACCCAGCTCCGCGACGGCCTCCTCCTCGGCCTCGGTCGGGTCGGCGCCGGCCTCGACCCTGGCATCGACGGCGTCGGCGATCGTGGCGCGCAGCTCGCGGGCGACGTCGGGGCCGACGTCCGCCGTGAGGTGCCGGGTGACCGTCCAGACGTAGCGGTCGGTGAGCGTGGTGCTGGTCCTGGGCGTCATCGTTGCGTCCCTCCGTCTAGTGCGCCGATCGCGGTGTCGAGCGATCGCCATTCGGTCCTGAGCCGGTCGAGGACGGCGGCGCCGTCCGGGGTCACGAGGTAGAACTTGCGGGGCCGCGTGTCGTCGGTGTTCCACTCGGCCGTGAGCAGTCCCTGCTTCTCGAGGCGCCGCAGGAGCGGGTAGAGCGTGTTGCCGTCGACCGCGAACCCGGCGTCGGCGAGCGTCTCGAGCAGGGCGTAGCCGTAGTGCGGCCGGGCGAGCGTCGTGAGGCAGGCCAGCACGACCGTGCCCCTGCGCAGCTCCTGCACATGCCCTGCGATGAGGTCGTCATCCATGCCTCGCACCATAGTGTGCGACGCACACTATGGTCAATCGCACATGTCCGCGCCTCCCCACCCACGCTTGCGTCCGCAACTGTGGTGGCCAGGTCGTCATCTCGCCGGACGCAACGGGGGTGCCGAGCGAAGGCCGCCGGTCAGCTCGCGGCGGTGCGACCTCGCCGGGCGGGGTGGGTGTTGAGCTCGAGGAGCATCTCGAGCAGCCGCTCGGCCGCCGGGTTCGGACGACCCGTGTCGCGCACGAGCGCCGAGATCTCGCGCACCGGCGTCGGGTCGGTGAGCCGCAGCCGCGTCACCTCGGGCGGCAGGGCGCGGGCGGCGAGCCGCGGCATGACCGAGATGCCGACACCGGCCGCCACGAACTGGATCGCCGAGTAGTGGTCCTGCGCCTGGACCGTGAACCGTGGCGTGAAGCCCGCCGCCGCGCAGGCCTGCACGAGGATCCGGTGCCCGGGGTTGCCGACGAGGTCGTTGGACACCCAGGTCTCACCGCGCAGGTCGGCGAGAGGCACGGCCCGGCGGGCGAGGAGCTCGTGGTCGTGCGGCACGACGGCGACGTAGGGGTCGCGGGCGAGGTGCACGCGTCGGTAGCCGGGCCGCTCCGCATCACCGGGCATCTCGGTGACGATGTCGAGGTCGGGCCGGACGTTGCGGCTCGTGACCTCGGTGAGGACGAGGTCGACGGTGAGGTCCGGCTGCTCGAAGGTGAGCCGCTTGACGAGCGCCGGCATCCACGCCGAGCCGGCGGACGCGAAGTAGCCCACCGTGATCCGCCCGCTGCGCCCCTCACGCAGGTCGGTGACGACGGAGTCGAGCCGGTCCCACTGGCTCATCGCCTCCTCGCTCTGGGCGGCGAGCTCGAGCCCGGCCGGCGTTGGTGAGATGCCCCGCCCCTGGCGCTGGAAGAGCACGAGCCCGGTCTCGCGCGCGAGGGCGCTGAGGTGCTGGCTCACGGCGCTCGAGGTGAGGCCGAGGTTGTCGGCGGCGGCCTGCACCGAGCCGCTCCCGACGACGGCCCGGAAGATGCGGAGACGGTGCGGGTCGAGCATGCCTTCACTCTACAGCGTTGCTTAACAACCCCTAAGCAAAGTCACGTTGTGCTAAGAGGTTGAAGCGCGGATCATTGACGACATGATCTCCCGCACCCAGACCTTCACCAACGCCCACAAGATCGCCGAGCGCCTGCGCAACTTCCGTCGTCAGGGCACCTCCGGCTGGTCCACCGTCGTCGACATGGACCACACGCGCGCCAGCCACGAGCTCATGGTCGCGTCGCAGTGGCAGCACACCAACCGCTCGATCTGAGCACCGCTGCACCACTGCTGCACCGCTGACGCAGCAGGCACCACCGGCGCGTGACCCGCGCCCACCCGACAGCGCTGGACCGGGACCCGGGCCAGCGCTGACTCATGTCCCGAGGCGCTCCCGCACGAGGCGGTCGAGCGCATGGAGCTCGGCGCGGGCCTCATCAGCGTCCGCACCGGTCGCCGTCCGGTCCGCCCTGCGCGCGAGGTCCGCGACACGCTCCGGGTCCAGACCGTGACGCCGCGCCCCGTCGAGGCTCTCGTGCGAGAGCAGGTCGGGCAGCGCGAAGGTCGGCGCCTCGCCGGGGACGGCCGGGCCGTCGACGACGCGGATCTCACGCTCGGACGTCGCGCCCTCGTCGGCGCTCGCCACCTCGACCCCGAACGCGTCGCCCACGAGGCGCGCGTAGGCCGCGTGGCCGAGCGTGTTGGGGTGGAAGGACTCCTCGAGCGGGAGCGACACCCCGCTCACCCACTCCTCCCGGTCGCAGACGGCGTGCCCGCCGAACGCGTCGCGCGGGTCGACGACGCGCGCCCCGGACTCCCTCGCTGCGCTCCCGATGACGCTAGCGAGCTCGTCGACGCCCTCCCCGATCCGGCGCATCTCGTGCGGGCTGAAGAACGTCAGCGCGTTGCAGTCCTCCCCGTTGAAGAGCAGCGGGTATGCCGTGACGACCCGTTGCGCGTCCGGCGCCGCCTCCGCGACCCGCGCCAGGAGGGCGGAGAGCCGCCCCGGCAGCTCGGTGCGCAGCCGAGCGAGGGCGGCGTCGATGACGGGGTCGGTGTCGGCCATCCACGCGGGCTTGGCGCACTCGACGAGCACGGGGACGAACCCGATGTCGTTGCCACCGACGGTGAGCGACACGTGCGAGGTGGCGGACCCCAGGGCGGCGAGCTGGTGCCGCTCGACGTCGCGGGTCGTCGCGCCGAGGCAGGCCTGGTAGGCGAGGTCGAGCCCCAGGCTGCGCGCGACGAGGACGGGATAGCCCTCGACCGCGCGCCAGCACGCGTTGCGGCGGGCACCGCCCCCGACGCCGGCGGCATACGAGTCACCGAGGGCGACGTAGGGCTGCGGCATCCGCTCATCCAAGCAGTCGAGAGAAGAGAACACGCCGCACCAGGAGGCTGGTGAACGGCGTGTTCTCTTCTCTCGACTCTTTCGAGGGGTGGGGCGGCGTCAGGCCTGCGCGCCACCGTTCTGCGCGGCGGCGTTCTGGGCCTCGGCGACCTTGGCGCGGACGTCGTCCATGTCGAGGCCCTTGATCTGCTCGATGATGCCCTCGAGCGCGGGGGCGGGCAGGGCACCCGGCTGCGAGAAGACGAGGATCGAGTCACGGAAGGCCATGAGGGTCGGGATCGACGTGATCTGGGCGGCCGCGGCGAGCTGCTGCTCCGCCTCGGTGTCGATCTTGCCGAAGGTGACGTCGGGGTGCTTCTCGGACGCCTCCTCGAAGACGGGCGCGAAGCGCTTGCACGGTCCGCACCAGTCGGCCCAGAAGTCGACGAGCACGATGTCGTTGCCCGTCACGGTCTTCTCGAAGGTCTCGGCGGTCAGCTCGACGGTGGCCATGCAGGGGTCTCCTCGGGGGTCAGGGGTGTCTGGTCGACTGTCTTCACAGGCATCAACACCGGGAGGCACGCGGATCATCCATCGGGGGCGCGGGTCCCACGCTCGGCCTGGGCCGGCATACGCCATCGGGGTCCGGACACGCCACGGGCGCGCGTCGGTACAGGGAGTTCACGACGCGCGCCCGGCTACTCCGATGTTAGCGAAGAACTCGTGTCGTTGAACAGTCTTCGAGGTTGTGACACGCGACGCGTCGCGGCCGCGACCCCCATATGCTGCCGAGGGTGACGACGACGAGCGCAGCCCTCTCCGTGACCGAGTCCGACCGGAAGCACGTCTTCCACTCGTGGTCCGCGCAGGGCCAGATCTCCCCGGCGGAGGTGGTGAGCGCACAGGGCTCCCACTTCGAGCTCGCCGACGGCAGCCGCTACCTCGACTTCTCGAGCCAGCTCGTCAACGTCAACATCGGCTACCAGCACCCCACGCTCGTCGCGGCGATCCAGGAGCAGGCGGGGCGGCTGCTCACGGTCTCGCCGGCGTTCGCCAACGACGTGCGCTCCGAGGCCGCCCGGCTCATCGCCGAGCTGGCGCCGGGCGACCTCGACTCGGTGTTCTTCACCAACGGCGGCGCGGAGGCGACCGAGAACGCGATGCGGATGGCCCGGCTGCACACGGGACGGCAGAAGGTGCTGACGACCTACCGCAGCTACCACGGCGCCACCGCGGGCGCGATCGCCGCGACCGGGGAGCCGCGGCGCTGGGCCTCGGAGCCGTCGGTGCCGGGCATCGTCCACTTCTGGGGGCCCTACCTCTACCGCTCGGCGTTCCACGCGAGCACCGAGGAGGAGGAGTGCGCCCGCGCGCTCCAGCACCTGCGCGACACGATCATGGTCGAGGGCGCAGCGACCATCGCCGCCGTCATGCTCGAGACGGTCGTCGGCACCAACGGAGTGCTCGTGCCGCCGGCCGGCTACCTCGCCGGGGTTCGCGAGATCTGTGACGAGCACGGCATCGTCCTCATCGCCGACGAGGTCATGGCCGGGTTCGGCCGCTGCGGCGAGTGGTTCGCCGTCGACCGCTGGGGCGTCACCCCGGACCTCATCTGCTTCGCCAAGGGAGTGAACTCCGGCTACGTGCCGCTCGGTGGCGTCGTCATCTCGGCCGACATCGCGGCGACGTTCAGCGACCGGCCCTACCCGGGCGGGCTCACGTACTCCGGCCACCCGCTCGCGTGCGCCTCGGCCGTCGCGTCGATCGGCATCTTCAAGGAGGAGGGCATCCTCGAGCACGTCCGCGGCGTCGAGGAGACGGTGCTGCGCCCCGGCCTCGAGGCGATCGCCGACCGCCACCCGTCCGTCGGCGAGGTCCGGGGCGTCGGCTTCATGTATGCCGTGGAGCTCGTCCGCAGCCGTCGCACCCGGGAGCCGCTCGTCCCGTTCAACGCCTCGGGCCCGGCCGCGAAGCCGATGGTCGAGTTCGCCGCGGCCTGCAAGGAGAACGGGCTCTGGCCGTTCGTGCACTTCAACCGGACCCACGTCGTGCCGCCCTGCACGACGACCGCGGCCGAGATGCGCCAGGGGCTGGAGATACTCGACGCCGCCCTCGACGTCGCCGACCGCCACACCACCGACTGACCCACCACCCCTTCGACTTGTTGCGAGTTGTGGCGGCTCGCGCCGTCGGCGCTCCGCCCACAGACTGCGCCACAACTCGCAACAAGTCGGCCCAAGACCCGGGGGGTCAGGTCTCGCGGGTGAGGACGACGGCGCTGTAGGGGCCGAGGGTGAGGACGGCGCTCTGCTCGCACCCGTCCATCTCCGGGCCGTCGGCCTCGACGTCGAACGCGTCGACCCCACCGAACTCGGGCGCATAGAGCGGCGAGTCCGAGTTGAACCGCACCTTCCACAGCCCGGGCGCGGGCAGCCCGACGGGCAGCTCGTGCTCCACCCGCGTCGAGAAGTTGAGGACGACGACGGTGTCGTCGTGGACCCCACCCTCGGCCCAGCGGTGCAGGGCGAGGATCTTGGCCTCGTTGTCGCAGCGCAGCACCGAGGCCCCGCTCCCCCGCAGCCCGCCGCTCACGCCGTCGGCGTTGCGCCGCAGCCGGATGAGGTCGCGGTGCAGCGCGACGATGCCCGAGTTGGCCTCGGACTTGCCCCAGTCGAGAGCCACCGAGTCGTCGAACCAGCGGTCCTCGAGGAACTCCTGCCCCTGGAAGAGCATGGGTATGCCGGGTGAGCACATCACCGTGACGAAGCCCAGCGCGGCACGCTTCTTGGCCGCCCACGAGTCCGCGTCGCCCGGCGCGACGGCCTCCGGGAGCCGGGTCTTGCCGTTGGCGACCTCGTCGTGCGACTCGGTGTAGACCACGCGGGCCTCCGCCGGCCCGCGACCCTCGCCGAGGACTGCCGCGGCCACGGCGTCGAGGTCGCGGTGCTCGTCGCTCAGCTCGGTGAGCGCCTGGCGCACGGGGTGGACGAAACCCGCGTCCCACTGCGCATGGAAGCCGAGCCCGCCCTCGTCGGTGGGTGTCGTGACGACCGGGTCGTCCTGGAGGTCCTCGGCGATGAGCAGCTTCCACGGCTGGCGCGCCATGATCTCGGAGGTGAGCCACGACAGGTATGCCGCGCCGTCGGGGATGAGGGACCCCTCGTCCCAGGTGCCGCCCGTGACCGAGCGGATGTAGTTCGTCGCGTCGAACCGGAGCCCGTCGCAGCGGAACTCCTCGAGCCAGAGCAGCGCGCTGTCGCGCAGGAACGAGCGCACCTCGGGCCTGCCGTAGTCGGGCCGGGTCGCACCCCAGGGGGTCGCGGCCCGCCAGTTGTTGTAGAAGTAGATGCCGCCGCCGTCGCCCTCGAACCAGCCGTCGAAGCGCCACAGGTCGAGGTCGGACGGGCCGATGTGGTTGTGGACGACGTCGACGACGACGGCGATCCCGTGCTCGTGAGCAGCCTTGACGAAGCCCTTGAAGGCGTCGGGCCCGCCGTAGCCGGACTCGACGGCGAAGACGTGGCTCGGGTTGTAGCCCCACGAGATGTCGCCGGCGTACTCGAAGGGCGGCATGACCTGGATGACCGAGACCCCGAGGTCGCGCAGGTGGTCGAGACGGTGGGTCGCCGACTCGAAGCTGCCGCGCCCACCGTTGCCGTCGCCCCCGAAGGTGCCCACGTGCATCTCGTAGACGACGACGTCGTCGCGGGACGGCATACGGAAGGCGTTGTCGCCCCAGTCGAAGGCGTCCGGGTCGTAGACGACGCAGTTGCCCACCGAGCTCGTCATCTGCCGGGCGTAGGGGTCGGCGCGCCAGACGACCTCGGAGCCGGTGTCGACCTGGAACTGGTACTCCTGCCCGGCGTGGACCCCGGGGACGTGCACCGACCACGTGCCCGAGGCACCGTCGCCGTCGCGCTCGAGCTGCGGGTTGGCGCCGCTGTCCCAGCCGTTGAAGTCACCGATGACCCAGACGTGCGCGGCGTGGGGTGCCCAGACCCGGAAGGTGGCGCCGCCGTCGACGAGCACGGCGCCCATGCCTTCATGGGGTGAGGGTGCGGTGAAGTCCATGCCGGTCAACCTAGTGCGCAGTGACCCGCCGACCCGGGCGCGTCCGAGGCCATGATGTGGGAGTGGACGTCCGCATCATCGGGGAGCCGCTCCCGCCACCGGTGGTCGGCGGGCGCCGGGTGCTCGTCGGGCTCCAGCGCGGGCGCGACGTCGAGGCGCCGCGTCCGGTCGAGGGGACGTCGATGGCCTTCGACGCGGCGTTCGACGTCGTCGTCACCCCGGCCGGTGTGGACCTGCGCGGCCCGTGGGTGCAGGGACGGCGCGGCGACCGGTTCCTCTACCTGTCGTGGGGGCACGACGACGGCGGCGGGTTCGTCACGGTGCGCCGGGCCAAGCTCATGCTCGGGGTCCTCGACCCGGCCGACCTCGTCGACGCCCGCGACGACGCGCTCCTCGTCGGGCGGCTGCCGCTCGTCGACGCCCGTGGCGAGCCCGTGTGCGCCGCCGTCCGGCCGCCGGCGATCCGGTGGACGCTCGAGCGCGGGCTGCCCGACGGCGCGAGCGAGGGGCCACCCGCCTGAGCTGAACGGCGGCGCCTAGCTGTGGGTCATGTCCTCGGGGACGACCCACTCGTCGAACTGCTCCTCGGTGACGTGGCCGGACGCGACCGCCGCCTCGCGCAGCGACAGTCCCTGCTTGTGGGCGCTCTTGGCGATCGCGGCCGCCTTGTCGTAGCCGATGTGCCGGTTGAGCGCGGTGACGAGCATGAGGTTGCTCTCGAGGTTGGCCTGGATCCGCTCCTCGTTGGGCTCGATCCCGCGGGCGCAGTGCGCCGTGAACGAGCGGCACGCGTCGGCGAGCAGCCGGGTCGACTCGAGGACGGCGTGCGCCATCACCGGCTTGTAGACGTTGAGCTGGAAGTTGCCCTGCGAGCCCGCGAACGCCACCGTCGCGTCGTTGCCGAAGACCCGCGTCGCCACCATCGTCAGCGCCTCGGCCTGGGTCGGGTTGACCTTGCCGGGCATGATCGAGCTGCCCGGCTCGTTCTCGGGGATCCGCAGCTCGCCGAGGCCGTTGCGCGGCCCGGAGGCATACCAGCGCACGTCGTTGGCGAGCTTCATGAGCACCCCGCCGAGGGTGCGCAGCCCGGCGCTCACCCCGACGAGCGCGTCGTGCGCGGACAGCGCCGCGAAGAGGTCGGGCGCCTGCCGGAACGCCTGGCCCGTCTCGGCCGCGATCTTCTCGGCCGCGAGCGCCCCGAACCGTGGGTGCGCGTTGAGCCCGGTCCCCACGGCGGTGCCACCGATGGCGAGAGCGCGAGCCGACTCCACGGCATACGACAGGGCCTTCATCGCGTCGTCGATCTGAGCGACCCAGCCCCCGAAGACCTGCCCGAGGGTCACCGGCGTCGCGTCCTGGAGGTGGGTGCGCCCCACCATGACGACGTCTCCGTATGCCGTTCGCTTGCCGTCGAGCACCTCGCGCAGCTCCGCGACCGCGGGCTCGAGGCGCTCGACGATCTCGAGGACGACGGCGATGTGCATGGCCGTCGGGAAGGTGTCGTTGCTCGACTGTCCGCGGTTGACGTGGTCGTTGGGGTGGACCGGCGTCTTGGAACCGCGCTCCCCGCCGGCGAGCTCGATGGCGCGGTTGGAGACGACCTCGTTGGCGTTCATGTTGGACTGCGTGCCCGAGCCGGTCTGGAAGACGACGAGCGGGAAGTGCTCGTCGAGGTCGCCCGAGATGACGTCGTCGGCGGCCCGGACGATGAGCTCGGCGACGTCCTCGGGCAGCTCGCCGAGCTCGCCGTTGGCCTGTGCCGCAGCCTTCTTGAGGATGCCGAGGGCCCGGATCATCGGTCGGCCCCAGACGAAGGTGTCTCGCCCGATGTCGAAGTTCTCGATGCTCCGCTGGGTCTGCGCGCCCCAGTAGGCGTCGGTGGGGACCTCGACCGGTCCCATCGTGTCCGACTCGGTCCGGGATGCCTGTGCGTGCGCCATGTCTCCACCGTAGGCACCACAATGGCGGAATGACAGAGGACCCCCGATGACCGAGCCGCAGCCGATCGAGACCTGGCTGACCGACATGGACGGCGTCCTCGTCCACGAGGAGCACGCCATCCCCGGTGCCACCGAGTTCATCGAGGCGCTCAAGGCCGCCGGCCGGCCGTTCCTCGTCCTCACGAACAACTCGATCTACACCGCGCGCGACCTGCGGGCCCGGCTCCTCGCGAGCGGCATCGACGTCCCCGAGGAGTCGATCTGGACCTCGGCGATGGCGACGGCGCAGTTCCTCGCGGACCAACGTCCGCAGGGCACGGCCTACGTCGTCGGCGAGGCCGGCCTCACGACGGCGCTGCACGACGTCGGCTACATCCTCACGAGCCGCAAGCCCGACTACGTCGTCCTCGGCGAGACCCGCACCTACTCGTTCGAGCAGATCACCCAGGCGATCCGGCTCATCGAGAAGGGCGCCCGGTTCATCGCGACGAACCCCGACGTCAGCGGCCCGTCGACCGAGGGCACGCTGCCCGCGACCGGCTCGGTCGCCGCGCTCATCTCGACCGCGACCGGCCGCCAGCCCTACTACGTCGGCAAGCCCAACCCGCTCATGATGCGCAGCGCGCTCAACCGGCTCGAGGCGCACTCCGAGACGACCGTGATGATCGGGGACCGGATGGACACCGACATGGTGTCCGGACTCGAGGCCGGCCTCCGCACGGTGCTCGTCCTCACCGGCTCGACCCGCCCCGACCACGTCGAGCTGTTTCCCTACCGCCCCACCGCCGTGATGGACTCGATCGCTGACCTTGTCCCGATCGTGGAGTCCGGAGGACCCATCGCATGACGTCCCAGACGCCGGATCCGTTGTCCGAGACCGTGATTCCGCCTCACCAGTCCGGCCTCCCCGATCTGGCGGGTATGCCGTCCGGCTGGGTTGCGCGCGTCCCCGCACGTGACGACGTCACGGCTCTCGTGGCGCTGTCCGAGGCGCACCAGCGGATGGCCAGGGGCTCGGGCACGGTCGACGTCGACACCGTCGAGAGCAACGTCGCCGGCACGGGTTCGTGGACGCGCCACCAGGCCCTCGTCACCGACGCCGACGGAACGGTGATCGGGTGGGCGACGGTGCACGACCGGGCGAGCGGCCGGACCCTCGTCGAGGTGACGGTGGCGGCCGAGGGTCTCGAGGAGGCGGACGCCGACGCGCTCGCCAGCGCGCTCTTCGCCTGGGCCGAGGAGGCCGGCCGGGTCATCGCCGGTGGGCGCGAGCTCGGCGGAACCCAGCTCGACTCCGGCGCCTATGCCGACGACCAGCGCCAACGGCGGTGGCTCGCCGCCGCCGGCTACCGCCAGACCCGGACGTGGCTGCAGATGTCGCGACCGGTCTCCGCTGCCGAGGCGGAGCCCGGCGCCCTGCCCGAACCGCGTGACGGTGTGACGATCCGCCGGGTCGCCAAGCACGACAACGGGCTGCCCGTCGCCGCCGACCTCCAGACGGTGCACCGGATGCTCGAGGAGTCGTTCGCCGACCACTTCAACAGCTACCGCGAGTCGTTCCCCGAGTTCCTGTCGCGGCTGCGCGAGGACCCCGGGCACCGGTGGGACCACTGGTGGATCGCCGAGCTCGACGTCGACGGTGAGACCGTGCCGGGCGGAGCACTCGTCGCGACGATCCTGCCGCCGGACGACTCCGGAGAGCTCGGAAGCTACGTCGACTACATCGGCGTGCACCGTCTCTCGCGCGGCCGCGGAGTGGCGAAGGCCCTGCTGCACACCGTGATCCGTGACGCGGCCGAGCGCGGTCACAACCGCGTCGGACTGGAGGTCGACGCCGACTCGCCGACCGGAGCGGACGGCCTCTACCTCTCCATGGGGTGGACGACGGCATACAGGACCGAGTCCTGGCACCGCGACATCGCGACGGCCTCCACCGACTGACGGCGACCCCTACCGGCGGCGGCGCGACGGGCCTACCGTGGAGAGGTGATCACCGCGGTCCACACGCTGGTCTACTCGGACGACGCCGTGGCGACCCGGGCCTTCTTCCGGGACGTCCTGGGGTGGCCGTCGGCCGCGGACCCGGTGGACGAGGGCGAGCCCGAGTGGCCGATCTTCCGGTCGGGACCCAGCGAGCTCGGCGTGCACCCGACGACGGGTGAGGGCGGTGACCACGTGCCGCGCCACCACTCGATCTCGCTCATGTGTGACGACCTGCGGGCGACGATGGACGAGCTGGCGGCACGCGGGGCGACCTTCACGACCGACCCGGTCGACCGCGGGTTCGGTGTCGTCGTCTTCATGGCCGTGCCGGGCGCCGACGACGTCATGCTCTACGAGCCACACCACGCGACGGCCCACGACCTCCCCGCGAGCTGAACCGCGCGAGACACAGCCCGTTCCGACGGGCGAGGTGCTGGGGTGCGGGTGCCTTTCGGGTCGAATACCCATAGGTGTTCGTGAAGACCCATAGGTACTCGACCTGAGACGCACCCATGAACGTCAGTCGGAGCCGAGCCGCCTGAGGACGACGGCGAGGACGGCGTCGGCGCCCTCGTCGTCGGACGCCAGCGGTGCGGTGACGACGTCGGCCCCTGAGTCGTCGAGCCGGTCGTGGAAGTGCCCCTCGGCGAGGAGGTAGGACGCCACCGCGACCGTCGCAGCCCCGGAGGACCGGGCCGCGGCCACGGCGTCGGGCACGGACGGGGCCGTCCCCGCGGCGTAGGCCACCGACACCGGCCCGTCCCACTCCGCGGCGAGCTGCTCGGCAGCGACCTCGACGTCCTCGGCCGCCTCCGCCCGGCTCGAGCCGGCGGCGGCGAGGACGACGTGCGCCGTGGCAGGCGCCCCGGCCGCGCGCAGCCGCTCGAGCACGAGGGTCGCGAGCAGCGGGTCCGGCCCGAGCTGGGCGAGCGCGAACGACCCCGGGTGGCCCGCGACGGCGTCGGCGATGTCGACGTCGACGTGGAACCCGCGGCTCAGCAGCAGGGGCACCACGGCGACCGACGCGTGTCGCGTCATGACGTCGTCGAGGACCTCGCCGACGAGCGGTGACTGGACGTCGACGAAGGCGAGCGCCACCTCCTGGGTGGGCAGGGCAGCGTCCACCCGCTCCGCGAGTCGGCGGACGGTCTCGGCCCCGCGGGCGTCACGGGTGCCGTGGGCGACGAGGACGACAGCGGTGTGCTCCATCCCCGCAGTCCAGCACAGACGCCCGCCTCAGAGCTCGCCGGTCTGCACCCGCCACAGCGAGGCATAGCTGCCGCCCGCGTCGAGCAGCTCGTCGTGCGTCCCCGCCTCGACCACCCGACCGGCGTCGAGCACCCAGATGCGGTGCGCGTGCCGGACGGTCGAGAGCCGGTGCGCGACGACGATCGCGGTGCGGTCGAGCGTGGCCCTCCGCAGGGAGGCCTGGATCGCGGCCTCGGTCTCGTTGTCGACGGCGCTCGTCGCCTCGTCGAGGACGAGCACGGCGGGGTCGCGCAGGAGGGCCCGGGCGAGGGCGATCCGCTGCCGCTGGCCACCGGACAGGTTGACGCCACGCTCGCCGAGGTGCGAGTCGAAGCCGTCGGGCAGCGCCTCGATGAAGTCGGCCGCGGCCGCCGCCACCGCCGCCTCACGCACCTCCGCGCGCGTGGCGTCCGGCCGCCCGTAGGCGATGTTGTCGGCAACGGAGCCCGAGAAGATGTAGACGTCCTGCGCGACGTAGCCCATGGAGCCGCGCAGCGAGTCCCAGTCGAGCTCGCGCACGTCGCGTCCGTCGAGGCGGACCGAGCCCTCGCGAGGGTCGTCGAAGCGCAGCACGAGCCGCAGCAGCGTCGACTTGCCCGAGCCGGTCGCACCGACGATCGCGTGGGTCTCACCGGCGGGGATGACCATGTCGAGGGCGTGGAGGACCGCCGGGCCCTCGCCGTAGCCCGCGGTCACACCGCGGAGCTCCACCGCGCCGCGCACCGGACGCTGCAGGGCCTCCGTCCCGGCCGGGACGGTGACCGGCTCGTCGAGCAGGCGCAGGATGCGACCGGCGGAGGCACGTCCGCGCTGGTAGAGGTCGAGGACGGTCGCGACCTCGGTGAGCGGCCAGAGCAGGCGCTGGGTCATGAAGACGAGCACCGAGTAGAGCCCCACCTGGAGGTCGCCCCTCAGTGCCGACCAGCCGCCGAAGAGCAGCGTGCACGTGAAGCCGGCGAGGATCGCCATGCGCACGAGCGGGACGAAGGCGGCGCTCGACCGGATCGCGTCGACGTTGGCCCGGCGGTAGGCCGTCGACAGCTCGGCGATCCGGTCGCGCTCGCGTGCCTCCGCGGTGAACGCCTTGATCGTCGAGATGCCGGCGAGGTTGGCGCTGAGTGCTCCCGAGAGGTCGGCCACGCTCTCGCGCACCCGTCCGTAGAGCGGCTCGAGACGACGCTGGAAGACCAGCGACCCGGCGATGATGAGCGGGATCGGCAGGAACGCGAGGACGAAGAGCTGGAGGCTCGACGCGGCGAAGACCGCACCGACGAGCACGACGTTGAGCGCCGTCTGGAGAATTGCCGGAGCGCCGACGTCGAGGAAGCGTTCGAGCTGGTTGACGTCGTCGTTGAGGGTCGCGAGGGTCGTGCCGCTCGCCCGGCCCTCGTGCCACGACATGTCGAGGTGCTGCGCGTGGTCGTAGGCCTCGACCCGCAGGTCGTGCTCGACCCCCTGCGCGAGCCCGCGCCAGAGCACGTCCGCGACGTACTGCGATGCCGACTCGATCACCCACACGAGGACGTTGAACGCCGCCAGCCAGCCAAGCTGGGCGTAGCGCGACTCGATGCCGAGGAGCTCACCGACGAACGAGTCGTCACCACGCACGACGACGTCGATCGCCGCCCCGATGAGGAGCTCGGGCATGACGTCCGCGACCTTGTTGACGGTCGACATCGTCACCGCGGCGACGAGGCGGCCGCGGTAGCGGCGGTGGCGCTGCCAGAGGGCGTGCAGCGGGCGGTCGGGGCCGGCGGGACGGGTCACCGCCACACCCTAGGTCCCGCGCACGTCACACCGCACAGCCCTGTCCCCGCGCGGACAGGCTTCCTACGATGACGTCATGACCGCCTCCCCCGCAGACCCCAGCACCGAGAAGATCGTCCTCGTCGACGGCGCCCGCACCCCGATCGGCAGCTTCGGCGGCATGTTCAAGGACGTGCCCGCGCACGAGCTCGGTGCCACCGCGGCCCGGGAGGCCCTGACCCGGGCCGGCGTGGGAGCAGAGGAGATCGACGAGGTCGTCATGGGCTGCATCGGCCAGGTCGGTCCGGACGCCTACAACGCGCGACGCGTCGCACTGGCGGCCGGTCTCCCGGCGTCGGCACCGGCATACACGGTCAACCGGCTCTGCGGGTCGGGACTGCAGGCGATCTGGTCCGCGGCGATGCAGATGCGCTGGGGAGGCGTCGACGTCGCGCTCGCGGGCGGCGACGAGTCGATGAGCCGTATGCCGTTCTACGACTTCGGTGCCCGTGCGGGCTACCGCCTCGGCAACCGTGAACTCGTCGACGGCACCGTCATGATGCTCACCGATCCCTTCCACGGCATCCACATGGGCGTCACCGCGGAGAACGTCGCGGCGAAGTACGGCGTGAGCCGCGAGGAGCAGGACGAGTTCGCCCTCCGCAGCCAGCAGCTCGCGACGAGCGAGGCCGGTCGCGCCGCCTTCGCCGAGGAGATCACCCCCGTCGAGGTCGGTGGCCGCAAGCCGTTCACCGCGACCGAGGACGAGCACCCCAAGCCGGGCACGACCCTCGAGGCGCTCGCCGGGCTGCGGCCCGCCTTCGCCAAGGAGGGGACGGTGACGGCCGGCAACGCCTCCGGCATCAACGACGGCGCCGCGGCCGTGGTCCTGGCCCGCGAGTCCGTCGCGAAGGAGCACGGGCTCACCGGCCTCGTCACCCTCGAGGCCGTGACGACGGGTGCGATGGAGCCCGAGCTCATGGGCTACGCCCCGGTCGTCGCGCTCGAGAAGCTCTTCGAGCAGACCGGGCTCGGCGCCGGCGACATCGACACGTTCGAGGTCAACGAGGCGTTCGCCGCGCAGGCTGTCGCCGTCGTCCGCGACGCCAAGCTCGACCCGGAGAAGGTCAACCCCTACGGCGGCGCCATCGCCCTCGGCCACCCCGTCGGCGCGACCGGCGCGATCCTCTCGCTGCGGGTCGCCAAGGACCTGCACCGGCGTGACCTCGAGACCGGCGTCGTGACGATGTGCATCGGTGGGGGCCAGGCCCTCGCCGCCCTCTTCCGCCGCGTGTGACCGGTCCGACGTATTGCGACTTATTGCCATTTTCGTACGCATCTCGCATCGGTGATCCGACCGCTCGCCGCACGAAAATGGCAATAAGTCGGGGGCTCTAGGGTGGACGCATGAGCAGGACGACGCGGAGCAACACCCGGGACATCGAGTCGGGCATCCACACCGACTTCAGCCGGGAGATGAGCTACGGCTCCTACCTCGCCCTCGACGAGCTGCTCAGCGCCCAGCACCCGGTGAGCGACCCGGAGCACCACGACGAGCTGCTCTTCATCATCCAGCACCAGACGTCGGAGCTGTGGCTCAAGCTCGTCCTGCACGAGCTGCGCTCGGCCGCCGACCTCCTCGCGCGGGACGAGATGCGGATCGCGCTCAAGCGGATCGCCCGGGTCAAGCACATCCAGCGCACCCTCACCGACCAGTGGTCCGTGCTCGCGACCCTCACCCCGACCGAGTACAGCCAGTTCCGGCACTACCTCGGCCACGCCTCGGGCTTCCAGTCCTGGCAGTACCGCGCCGTCGAGTTCATGCTCGGCAACAAGCACCGCGGGATGCTCAAGGTCCACGAGGCCGACCCCGCCGCCCACGCCCTCCTCGAGGAGCTCCTCGAGGCGCCGAGCATCTACGACGAGTTCCTGCGCTACCTCGCACGACGCGGGTATGCCGTGCCGCAGGCGATCCTCGAGCGTGACGTGAGCGTGGCGCACGTCCCCGACGAGGAGCTCGTGCGCGTGCTCACGGGGATCTACGAGAACGCTGAGCAGCACTGGGACGTCTACGAGGCGTGCGAGGAGCTCGTCGACCTCGAGGACAACTTCCAGCTGTGGCGCTTCCGCCACCTCAAGACCGTCCAGCGGGTCATCGGCATGAAGACCGGGACCGGCGGCTCGAGCGGCGTGGGGTTCCTCCAGCGCGCGCTCGAGCTCACCTTCTTCCCGGAGCTCTTCTCGGTGCGGACCTCGATCGGCGAGCCGCAGCGTTGACCGTCACCTCCCGGAGCGGAATCGCAGCGGTTTCGCAGCGCTGACGAGCACCGTGCCTGTCGTGGGCACCTCGCCCGCACCCACGACAGGGAGGGCTGAAATGAAGGCACGCACCATCGCCGCACTCGCCGCCGCGGCCACGACCGCGGGGCTCGTCGCCGCGGTCCCCACCGCCCAGGCGCGGCAGAACGTCGCCGACGGCACGGCGAGCAGCACCGGACAGGACGCCGCGTCGGCCCTGTCCACGCTGCGGCAGGACACCGTCGACCGCGCCGACCGGCTCGTCAGCACCGACCTCTCCTTCAAGGACGCGGGCGGCACGGTCCGCACGAGCACGCAACCGAGCGCCGACCGCAACGTCCTCGAGCGCGACGGCAGCAACACCAACAGCAACGTCCTCAACGACTACAACGGCCTCGACTGGTGCGGCTACCTCGTCGCCCGGACGTGGACCGGGACCAACACCCCCGATCCCGCGGTCTACCCGCGCATCCCCACCCATTACATGCGCTCACAGGCCTGGCGGACCGACGCGAAGACGCCCTACTACCGCTTCTCCCAGAGCCGCCTGCCCAAGCCGGGTGACGTGCTCGTCTGGCAGAACGGCAGCGGCACGGCCGGCGCGGACAACGGCAACCCCTACGGCCACGTCGGTGTCGTCACCGCCGTCAACGCGACCACGAAGGTCGTCACGAGCGTCGAGGGCAACGTCGCCGGCGACGAGATCCGCCGCATCACCTACGCCTGGGACGCCAACGGCCCGACCAAGGACGGCAAGCACTTCATGGGGCACACCTCACGGGAGTGACCACGAGGGTCCAAGAACGAGAGGCGGTATGCCGGGTGCGCACCCGGCATACCGCCTCTCGTTCGTTCGTGGCCCGCGCTCAGAGCGAGCGCTGGTAGTCCTCCCACCAGATGAGCGGACGGTCGTCGCCGGCCGTCGAGTTGCTGCAGGACAGGCCCTCGCCCCCGAACCGGAACTGGTAGATCTGGCACAGCGACCTGTGTGCGTCGTAGGCCACCCACGGGTCACCGACGGCGACGGCGTGGATGTGCTGGTTGCCCTCCCAGTTGCGGTACCACGCGGCGAACCCCACCTTGCGCAGGGCCGCGACCCGTGCGGAGGTCTGGGACGGCGCGTCGACGACGCGTATGTCGATGGCACCGCCGCCCATGTGGGTGCCGGCCGAGGCGTCGGCGCCGCCACGACCCTGGCTGATGGTCATGTTGCCCGCGATCTGCTCGGCCTTGAAGAACATGTCTCGCGTGCGCTCGTTGACCGTCTGGTCCTGGAACTGAGCCGGCGCGTCGTTCTGGGGCAGGACGACCCAGGAGCCCTGGTCGACCTTGTGGCTCAGCGTGAACCGGTTCGGGGCGAGCTCGTTCAGCTCGTAGAGGCTCGGCAGCCCGTTCGTCGACCAGGCGTTGGACGTCGTGTGGACGCGGTTCTCCCACGTGCGCCACGCGTTCATCGTCGCGACGCCGAAGTGTCCGTCGGTGTCGCTCGAGGCGAGCAGGCCCTTGGCCCGCAGCGCGGCCTTGACCGTCTTGACCGACGCCTCCGCGCCGCTCGTCAGGCCCCGGCCCGGCTTGCTCGGGTCGAGCTGAGCGGCGAGCAGGAGGCGCTCGTGGTTGACGACGGGCAGCGCCGTCACCTCGGCGGTCGCGCTGTGCGCCGGGCTGCCGGCGAGGCCGATCGAGGCCGTGGCGGCCAGGGCGGAGACGGCGGTGACCGCGCCTCGTCGAAGGGTGCTCATGGGAGGTCCTCTCAGTCGTGTGTGGGCCCGGTGGGCCGCTGCTCCCGAGACAACCAAGGGGCGCTGCGAACCCGCTGCGGATCGGCTGCGGTTCAGGCCACCCCGTGGCCGCTGCGGCCGCCGGGTCCACCCGCTCCCCGGGCGAGGCGCCCACCCGAGCGGGAGCGCAGCACGGCGCCGAGCCGGTCGAGGATCTCCTCGAGCTCGGCGTTGTCGGTCAGCCCGTGCCGGACGAGGCAGTCGCGCTCGGACTCGAAGACCTCGACGGCCTCCGGGATCCGGTCCTGGAGCTGGAGGACGTGGCCGAGGTCGCGCAGGCTCGCGGCCCGGCTGAGCGGGCGGTCGAGACGCTCGAACCCGGCGATGCTGTCGCGCAGCACGGACTCGCTCTCGGCGAGCCGGCCCAGGGCTGCGTGCGCCCGGCCGAGGGTCCGCTGCGCGCGGTGGAGCATGAAGTCGTCGTGGCGGACCGCGGCCTGCTCGACCGCCTGCTCGGCTCCGGGCAGCGCCGTGAGCGGCTCACCCATCTGGACGAGGATGTCGGACCGCGTGTCGAGGACGGCGGTGAGCCCGTTGGCGTCGCCGAGCCGGGAGAAGAGCTCCATCGCCCGGTCGCAGAGCGGGAGCCCGGCCGAGAACTCGCGCAGCCGGCGGTGCACGCGGGCGAGGGCGAAGAGCGCGGTCGCCGAGCCGGACCAGTCCTCGACGCCCTCGAAGAGACGGGTGGCCTCGCGCAGCTGCTCGCGACCGGGTTCGAGGACGTCGTAGTCGTCGAGGAGGCTTCCCCAGCCGAGGGCGACGTAGGCCCGCACCACCGGGTCGACCGCGTCGTCGCTCGAGCGCGTCGCCCACTCGAGCGCCTCCTCCGCGGCGGCCCGCTCGCCGTTGGCCCGGTGGGCCCGACCGAGGACGACCGCGGCGACGATCGCACCGGCGACGTCACCGTCGAGCAGCATGGTGCGCCGGGCGCGGCTGGCGAGTCCGGCGGCGACGCGGGACGAGGCGGACTCGTGGCGCAGGTGGGCCTCGACGAGGTCGAGGTGCGCGAGGCCCCGGCGGTCGTCGACGGCGTCCCGGTCGAGGTGCGTCCGCACGGCGTCAGCCTCGGTGCACCAGCGCTCGAGCTCGAGCCCGTTCTGGGCGTGCTGGCCGAGGATCACGAGCAGGCGCCACGCGGTCGACGGGTCGCTCGCCGCGACCTCGCGGGCGCAGAGGACGAACGTGTCCTGCTCGGTGCGCATGAAGGCCAGCGCCTCCTCGGCCTCCAGCACCCCGTCGATCCGGGGCAGCCGCCCACCCTCGGGACACGGGGGCAGGGGCAGGAACCGAACAGGGTAGGCCTGCGCGTGCGGGAGCGCGGTCTCGAGGAGGGTGCGCGCGACCCTGCCGAGGTCCTCGGCGACGTCGGCGGACGAGGCGGACTGCACGGCATACAGGCGCACGAGGTCGTGGAGGACGAACTGCGTCGAGAGGCCTTCTCGCGACTCGGTCTCGAGCAGGTATGCCGCGTGGAGCTCGTCGACGGCGGCGTCACCGTCGTGCCCGTCGTCGACGAGCGATGCGAGGAGCCAGCGGCTGGCAGCGCGGAACGGCAGCCCGGCGAAGCGGGACAGCACCTCGCGGGCGCCCTCCCCGAGAGGAGCCTCGGCGAGGCCGAGGCCGGCGATGATCGCGCGGTCGGACTGCTCGCCGTCGGACTGGCCGCGGATCTCGCTGCTCAGGGACGACGCGGCCCGGCGCAGCGAGAGGTCGGGACGCGAGGCGACCCGTTGCGCCGTGATGCGCAGGAGCAGCGGCAGGCCGAGGCAGGCCTGGGCGAGCTGGCGCAGGCCGTCGGCCTCGGCGTCGACGCGGGTGTCGCCGACGAGCCCGCCGAGGAGCCGGGCGCTCTCGGCGTCGGTGAGGGCGGTGACGACGATCCGCAGCGTGGGCTCGCACTCGGTGAGCGGCTGCCGGCTCGTGAGGATGGCCGCGGAGGGCGCGCGCGTCGGCAGGAGGTCGCCGACGTCGACCCCGGCGCCGATGTCGTCGAGGACGACGAGGAGCCGCTTGGTGTCGAGGATCGAGCGGTACATCGCCACGCGGGCGTCGTGGCCTGCCGGCAGCACGTCGGCGGGCACGCCGAGGAGCTGGAGGAAGTGGGCGAGGATGCTCGACACCCCCGCTCGCCCGGTCTCGCTGGCCAGGTGGAGGTAGAGGGTGCCGTCGGGGAAATCGTCGCGCAGCCGGTGTGCCGCCTCGACCGCGAGGGTCGTCTTGCCCATGCCGCCGAGGCCGGTGACGGCGACGACGGGCGCGGTGCTCGAGGGCTGGGTGGCCGCTGCAACGAGGCGCTCGAGCTCGGCCTCACGGCCGACGAGGTGGGCGACGCTGCGGGGAGCCGTGCGGGGGGCGGGGATCTGGCGGAGCGGGATGGGTTCGGCGGGGGTGTGCCGCCCCGGGGAGTGACCGCCCCGTGCCGCCCCTCGGGTCGCGGCTCCCCGAACGGCGGGGTCGCCGGGGGTGTCGCGCGCTTCGGCGACCGGGACGCCGTCGCGGGGTGGGTCGGTCGGCGCCTCGTCAGCGGCCGGGTGCGACCTCGACGCCGCCGGCAGCGCCTCGTCGAAGGTGAGCACCTCCTGGTGCGCGGCGACGAGGATCGGACCCGGGCGCACCCCGAGCTCCTCGTCGAGCCGGGCGTGGACCTCGCGGTAGACGCTGAGGGCCTCGGCCTGGCGCCCGACCCGGACGAGCGTGCGCATGAGGAGGGCGTGGACCTGCTCGTGGAAGGGGTGGCGCTGGCTGAGGTGGCCGAGCTCGCTCGCCAGGCCGTCGAGGTGGCCGGTCTCGAGGTCGGCCTCGATCCGGGCGAGGGTGACCTCGAGGCTCTCCTCGTCGATCCGGCGCCGGCGGGACTCGACGTCGGGGCTGTCGGGGACGCCTCCGAGCGCAGCCCCGAGGTTGAGCGCCTCCGCCTCGTGCAGGAGGCCGTGCTTCTCGGCGCTCGCGATGTCGAGGGTCGCGGCCCTGCGGGTGAGGGCCGCACGGTGCCCGAGGTCGGTCCACACGGAGTCGGCGAGGCGGTAGCCGGCCTCGTGCGTGACGATGACGGACGCGGGCGCGACCTTGCGCCGGATGCCGGAGACGACGGCCTGCACGCGGTTGCGCGGTGAGGCGTGCGGACGACCGCCCCAGATCCACTCGGCCAGGGCGTCGACGGTGACGACGCGGTGGTCGGCGACGGCGAGACCGGCCACGAGAGCCCGTTCCGACGGGGTCAGCGGGACGTCGTCCGCGCCGCGGACCAGCCTGACCGTGCCGAGCACGCACGCGCTCAGCTCCGTCGCCGAGGTCCCGTCCGGACCGGGCGTGGAGGAGTCCTGGACCGGACGACTGACCACACGGCGAGGCTAGGCGAGGGTGGGCATGCCTGTCATCAGGAGGAGCCGGGGAGGACTCCCCCTGATGAGGGGTGCGGTGTGGCCCGAGCGGGGGGGTCAGTGCGTGATCGAGAAGGCGGCCACCACCCCGTTGTGGTCGGAGCGGGTGCCGTCGACGACGTAGTGGTTCGTCATGTGCATGAGTCGGGCGGACGGCACGCGCACCCACTCGTAGATGTAGTCGATGCGGCGGCTCCCGTGCGTCGCCTGGTTGGTGACGCCCATCTGCGAGTAGCCGGACCGCAGGCCCGGGATGGCACCGGCGGCCTGCCGCTCCTCGAGGACGGTGTAGGGGAAGCGGGAGTACTGCACGCGCTTGTCGTCCTGGTAGTCGACGTTGAAGTCGCCGCTGACGACGACCTGACCGTTGTCCGACCGGTTCACGGCGAGGTCGCGGATCATCCGGATGTGCTTCTCGGCGTCGTCCGTGCGCGGCAGGTTGTAGGGCTGTCCGTTGTCGTCGATGTGCGCGTTGAGGTGGCTGTTGATGTGTTGCACGCGCCGGCCGCTCGGCTTGTGCGTCCAGCTGATCCACGTGATGTAGCGCGGCGGCGGCGGGTCGGCGCTGCCACCGGTGTCGCACACGAAGATCGAGCCACGGTCACCGCCGGGCGTGGTGACGTCGAACATCGACGTGCGGGCGAGGAGTGGCTCGGCGCCCGGCCAGGTGCCGCTCGGCATGTAGAGGTGCCAGCCGTTCTCGTCGGCCCAGGTCCGCAGCGCGTCGCGGCGGAACTGCACCTCGTTGAGGCCGAGGAGGTGGCAGTGCCCGGCGATGAGGTTGAGGTCGTGCATGAAGTCGGCGTGGCTGAGGCTGCTGAGGATGTTGAGGTGTCCCACGCGGAAGGTCGAGCTGGAGGCCGAGGCCGAGCCCGCGGCAGCGACGGAGGTGGCGGCACCGGCGCCGAGGGCGAGCCCGAGCCGGGCCACCGACCGGCGGCTGAGGAGGGGAGCGGGAGGCAGGTCGTTGCGGGTGTTCTCGTTCATGGAGGACACCGTGGACGCGGGCGCTGCGAAGTCGCTGCGGATCCGCTGCGGTCCCACCGCGCGTGCGCCGCATCCTCCACCGGCCCCTTGCGAAACGAAACCGTTTCGTTCTATCGTACGGAACGGTTTCGTTTCATCGCCCCCGCAGAGAGAGGACACGCTCACCCATGACCCCCGAGTCGCAGGCCCGCCCCCGAGTCGAGGGCGACCGCGAGCAGGAGATCCTGCAGGCGACGCTCGACGTCCTCGCAGAGGTGGGCTACGACCGTCTCACCATGGATGCGGTGGCCGCCGCCGCCAAGGCGTCCAAGGCGACGCTCTACCGCCGGTGGAGCAGCAAGTCGGCGCTGGTCATCGATGCCGTGCTCGCCCAGAAGGGCCCGACGTCGACGCCCGACACCGGGAGCCTGCGCGAGGACCTCCTCCAGATGCACTGCGGCACGGGCGGCGTCACCGACACGAGGGCCATGAGCGTCCTCGCGTCCGTCATCACCGCGGTCAACATCGACCCCGAGTTCGCGACCGCCTTCCGGCGCGACTTCGTCGGGCCCAAGGTCGCGGCGGGTCGCGCCGTGTTCGAGCGGGCCCGCGAGCGCGGCGAGATCTCGCCGGACGTCGACCTCGACCTCATCGCCCCCGCCCTGGCCGGGATGGTGCTCCACCGCACCCACCTGCTCGGCGAGCCCCCCAGCAAGGCGGTCATCGCCGCGCTCATCGACCAGGTCGTCCTCCCGGCCTGTCACGCCCCCCACACGTCAGACCAGCCCCAGGACAAGGACCTCGCATGACCGACGTACGACCCCTCGACGAACCCGCGGCCGACGTCGCGAGGCAGCCGCGCGAGCTCAACCTCACGTGGGCCCTCGTGCTCATCTCCGTCGCCCAGCTCATGATCGTCCTCGACGGGACCATCGCCAACATCGCCCTCCCCTACATCCAGGCCGACCTCGAGATCAGCCAGGCCAACCTCACCTGGGTCGTCACCGGCTACGCGCTGGCGTTCGGCAGCCTGCTGCTCCTCGGTGGACGGCTGGGCGACCTCTACGGTCGTCGCCGCGTCTTCATGGCCGGCCTCGTGATCTTCGGGGTGGCCTCGCTGCTCGGCGGCTTCGCGACGGGCGAGCCGATGCTGCTCGCCTCCCGTGGCCTCCAGGGCCTCGGCGCGGCCCTCGCCTCCCCCGCAGCGCTCGCGCTCATCACGACGACCTTCCCGGCCGGGCCCGCACGCAACCGTGCCTTCGCGGTGTATGCCGCGATGTCCGGCGCCGGTGCGGCCGTCGGCCTCATCCTCGGCGGCTGGCTCACCGGCACCTCGCCCGAGCTCTTCGGGACGGCGATCGACGGCTGGCGCCTCACCTTCCTCATCAACTTCCCGATCGGGCTGGCCGCGGCGGCGCTCGCCCCGCGCTTCCTCAACGAGTCCGAGTCGCACCCCGGTGAGCTCGACCTGCCCGGCGCCCTCACCGGCACCCTGGGCCTGCTCGGCGTGGTCTACGGCCTGTCCCGCGCCGGCACCGAGGGGTGGACCGACGGCCTGACCCTCGCCAGCCTGGCCGCCGGTGTCGCGATGCTCGTCGTCTTCGCGCTCATCGAGCGCCGGGTGGCGCACCCGTTGCTGCCCTTCCGGATCTTCACCAGCCGGACCCGTGCGGCCAGCTTCGTCGCCATGTTCTTCGCGCCGGCCGCGATGTTCGCGATGTTCTACTTCCTCAGCCAGTACATCCAGAACGTCATGGGCTACAGCCCCCTCAAGGCGGGCGTGGCGTTCCTGCCCTTCACCATCGGCATCGTCGTCGGCGCCGGGCTCGCGTCCAACCTGCTCAGCCGGGTCAACCCGCGCGTCATCTCGGGCACGGGCACCCTCATCGCGGCGGGCGCGCTCTACGGCTTCTCGACGCTCCCCTACGACACGTCGTTCCCGGTCCAGGGCGTGACGGGCTCCTACGTCTCCGACATCCTGCCCTTCGTCATCATGATGGCGTTCGGCATGGGCCTCACGTTCGTCCCCGTCACGCTCACCGCGGTCCACCACCTGCGCGCGGAGGAGTCCGGCATCGGGTCGGGCGTACTCAACACCGCGCAGCAGGTGGGCGGCGCACTCGGCCTCGCGGTCCTGGCGACCGTGGCGACCCAGACCTTCACCGACCGCGGCGCGGAGCTCGCCAGTGCCGGGGCGGCCGCCGCGGCGGCGGGTGGCGCGACGCCGTCGCCCGAGCAGATGCAGGCCATGGAGGCGGTCGCCCGTCTCCAGGTCTTCACCGAGGGCTCGACGCAGGCGTTCCTCGTGGGGTCGCTCCTCATGCTCGCGGCCTCCGCGGTCATCTGGATCTTCCTCGACGTCAAGCACGAGGAGCTGGCCACCGACGGCCCGGAGCCGGTGCACGTCGGCTGACCGTCGACCGGTCGTCGCGAGGTGGGATGCGCACGGGCGCATCCCACCTCGTGGCGTCTCCACGCCCCGCCGTGGCTCAGTCGCCGAGGTGCTCGCGGACGACCTTCGTCGGGGCCCTGGCGGCCCAGGCCTCGATGATGACCTCCTCGAGCTCGTCGCGGTCGATCTCACCGAGACGCGACAGTCGGACGAGCACGCCGGGGTTGCTGCGGAAGTGGGGGATGTCGAAGAACGGGTTGTCGGCCTCGACGAGTGCCTGCTTGGCGCCCATGTCCGGGGTGAAGACGACGAGGAGGTCGTCCCACATCTCGCCCGTCTCGGGGTCGACCGCCGTCCTGTGCGGCATCCGGTAGAGCAGGAACCCCCTGCCGCGCACCTTCCACGTCGGGCGGTCGCCCCACGAGATCCCGAGCTCGGCCCCTGGCAGGGAGCCGGCGATCTCGTCGACGTCCTCCGGCCGCGCGCGGCGGCTCCGGGGGCTCATCGCCCGCGTCCCGGCTTCTCGCTCGCCCCGACGTACTGGTCGCACCACTCGACGAGCGGCCGCATCGCCGCCCAGTCCTGCCGGACGCGCTCGAAGACCTCCTCGGTCTCGAGCCAGTCCGGCGTGCCGTGGTCGCGCGACGCAGTGAGGGTCCGGTGCCGCAGCAGCTCGAGTCGCGGGGCGTCCTCCCGTATGCCGCGTGGCCGCGTCACGAGTACGTCGCCTCCGATGTCGAAACCGTTGTCGGACAACGTGTCCACGATGTGCTGGAGGCGGGCACCGACGATGTCGTCCTGCACGCTGGCGCGGTAGCGCGCGACCTGGTCGGATGCCGAGGCATAGAAGCCACCTGCGGTCCGGAGGCCGTCGGGACCGACCTGGACGTACCACCCCATCCGGGCCGAGGTGGGCACGAAGAGTCCCTGGTGGTCCTTGTAGGGGCGCTTGTCCTTGCTGAAGCGCACGTCCCGGTTCGGGCGGAAGACCTTGGGCTCGCCGAACTCCTCGGTGAGCACGTCGCCGAGGTGCTCGAGGGGCTCACGGACGCTGACGGCATACCGGTCCCTGGAGGCGGCCCACCACTCACGCGAGTTGGACGTCTCGAGCTCTCGGTAGAAGGCGACGGCGTCGAGCGGGATGCCGGGGACGTCGGCGGACTCAGCCGAAGCCGTGGGTGGCGAGAGCGTCATGCAGCGCCTCCTCCTCGTAGGACAGGTGGGCGAGCAGCTGCTCGGTGAGCTCGTCGACGGCGTCGGAGAGCCCGTCGAGGGTGCGGTGCCCCTCGCTGCCGTCACCCGGGTCGGCGACGAGCGCGACGAGTGCGCGGTCGAGACCGTCGAGCAGGTCGGCGATGACCTCGTGCTCGCCGTGCAGCCGGTCGACCACGGGCTCGAGCGCGGGGTCCGCACGCAGCAGGTGGGGGAACATGCCGCGGTCCTCGTTGGTGTGGTGGCCGGTGACGATGCGGCAGTAGGACTCGCAGTAGGCGCCGAGGGTCCAGTTGTTCTGCCGCATCGTCATCGTGTTGATCGCCGACCGCGCCGAGCCGACCTTCGTGTGGCCCTCGCGGACCTGGCGGACGATGTCGCGCACCTGGTCGAGCTCGGCGCGCAGGTAGTCGTGGACCTCGACGAGGTGCGCGGGGATGGCGAGCTGCTGGGCCGTGAAGCGCGAGGGCGATTGTGTCGCAACGGTTTCGGTGGACGCGGCTTGACCGGGATCATGGGTTGCGGACGGTGGTGTGGTCTCGGGCGTCGCGCGCCCACCGCCCTCGCGCTCGGCCGCGACGAGCTCGCGGGTCAGCGGCGCCACCTCCTCGGCGAAGCGCCGCAGGGTGTCGGGGTCGTCGGTGGCGAGGATGAAGGTGCTCATCCCGATGCCGACGGCGAGGTCCGTGAGCTGCTCGGCCCAGTCCTTCGGGGTGCCCTGGAGCAGTCCCGAGCCGGTGCCGAACCGGCCGTGGACGTTGTAGAGCCGGCGGACGTCCTGCGGGGCGCGGCCGGCGGCGAGGGCCGCGTCGTCGATGCGGGCGTTCATCCCGGGCAGGGCCTCGGGTGGGGCGTAGGCGAGGCTCGGGATCCAGCCGTCGGCGAGCCGGCCGGTGACGCGAAGCATCCGCGGCTTGAGTGCGCCGACCCAGATCGGGATGTCGTGCGCCGGTCGCGGACCGGGTCGCAGGCCGCGGGTGGAGTAGTGCTTGCCGTCGTGCCGGCCGGTCTCCCCGGCCCAGAAGCCGCGCAGGACTCCGATCGCCTCGACGAGGGCGTCGACCGCCTCCCCCGGGGTGCGCCGCGGGCCGCCGGCGGCCTCGATCGCGTCCCAGAACGCACCGGCCCCGAGCCCGAGCTCGACGCGGCCCCCGGTGAGGACGTCGAGGGTTGCGGCGGCCTTGGCGAGCACGACCGGCGGACGCAGCGGCAGGTTGGCGACGTTGGTCGAGAGGCGGACCTGGCTCGTGCGCGCCCCGACGGCCGAGAGGAGCGTCCACGTGTCGAGGTGCCCGGCCTGGTAGGGGTGGTCCTGGACGCTCACGTGCTCGAGGCCGAGGACGTCGGCGAGCTGGGCGAGCTCGAGCACCTCGTGGTGGCGTGCCGCGTCGGGGCTGGGGAAGACACCGAACTCGAGGTCGAGGCCGTAGTCGGGCATGGAGGCATCCTTCCAGTGCAGGGTGGGTAGGACAGGAGGAGCACCCGCCCTGCAACAGGAGGAGACCCATGTCGACGAACGACCAGACGTCGAGCGACCAGACGTCGAACGCACAGGCTGCGTCCACCGAGGAGCTCAGCGACATCCCCGGCCAGCAGCAGGACTGGCCGGGCACGACCGACGAGCTCACACCGGCCCCCGACCACGGCGAGTCCTCGTGGACCGGACGCGGTCGGCTCGAGGGCAAGCGCGTCCTCGTCACCGGCGGCGACTCCGGCATCGGACGGGCCGTCGCCGTCACCATGGCCAAGGAGGGCGCGACGATCGCCATCGCCCACCTGCCGCAGGAACAGTCCGATGCCGAGGACACGGTCCGGGCGGTCGCCGAGGCCGGTGGCACCGCCCATCTCTTCGCCACCGACCTCACCGTGCTCGCCGCCAACCAGACGCTCGCGACCGACGCCGTCGAGGTGCTCGGCGGCCTCGACGTCCTCATCTGCAACGCGGCCTACCAGATGACCTTCGACGACCTCGAGGCCTTCCCGCCCGAGCAGATTCAGCGCACCTTCGCGACGAACGTCTTCTCGACGTTCTGGCTCGTGCAGGCGCTCGCCGGCGAGCTCGAGAAGAGCGGCGGCAGCGTCATCGTCACGACGTCGATCCAGGCCTACGAGCCGTCCGGCCACCTCCTCGACTACGCCGCGACCAAGGCCGCGCTCAACAACCTCGTCGTCAACCTCGCCGGCGAGCTCGGACCGCGCGGCATCCGCGTCAACGCGGTGGCGCCGGGGCCGATCTGGACCCCGCTCATCCCCGCGACGATGGAGGAGGAGAAGGTCGAGGGCTTCGGGTCCGACACCCCGCTCGGCCGGGCCGGGCAGCCCGTCGAGGTCGCCGCGGCCTACGTCTTCCTCGCCTCCGACGAGGCGAGCTACGTCTCGGGCACCGTCGTCGGAGTGACCGGCGGCAAGCCCGTCTTCTGACGCACCACACGGACGGACACCCGGCTCCCGAGCCGGGTGTCCGTTCGCGAGCCTCGTTGACGAGGCTCGGGAGCGGCGATCCGGCTCGCGAGCCCCTGAGTCCGCACCCCGCGCCGGGCGGCACGGCACCCCACCCGGGTCCGCGAGGCAGCTAGGCCACGAGGTCGGCGTAGACGACGACGTTGTCGACGTGGCTGCCGGTCTCGCCGTCGAGCACGCCTCCGCAGGTGATGAGCCGCAGGGCCGCGCGGTCGACGGAGCCGTAGACCTTCTCGCTCGGGAAGTCGCTCTTGGGGTACTGACCCACCTCGGTGACGGCGAAGGTCGCCGTGCTGCCGTCCTCTCGGGCGACCTGGATCCGGTCGCCCTTGCGCATGCTCGCGAGCTCGAAGAAGACCGCCGGCCTGCTCCGGTGGGTGACGTGGGCGGCGATGACCGCCGGTCCGAGCTCACCGGGTGTGGGGCTGCTCGTGAACCAGCCTGCGTCGGTGCCGTTGTCGGGCACCTCCATCCGACGGTCGGAGCGGAGCGAGAGGTCGATGATCGGTGCACTCACCCCGAGCCCGGGCACGGTGACCTCGGTGGGTCGCGACCGTGGGAGAAGTGGGCCCTTCGGGGTCTCGTAGGCGCTCCCCTGCGGCGCCTGCCCACCGTGCCCCGCGTGGGGGGCACCCGTGGCACCGGTCGAGGTCGACGGTGTGGCCGACGGCGAGGTGGCCTCCGCTCCACCGTGGCCGGCGTGCCCACTGGCCGTCGTCACCGCCTGAGGGGGCGGTCCGACCTGCTGGGACAGCGCGTACCCCGTGGCACCGACCCCGAGCAGGCCGAAGACCATGACGGCCGCAGCCGACACCGAGAGGCGCCGGCTGCGGCTGGTGCCGTCATCCGTCATGGGAGGTCCGCTCAGGCCTTGTCCGTGGCGAGGCGGCGGCGGTAGAGCAGGGCACCACCCGCGATGGCGAAGGCCGCTCCGGCGAGGCCGAACGTGCCACCGGCCTCGATGCCGTCGGTCGTGCCGTCACCGGTGTCGACGCCGCCGGAGGGCATGTCGCCGACGGAGGCGCCGGTGACCGTCCCACACGTGGCCGGGTTGGTCGCCTCCTCGGGGATGCCGTTGACACCGAGCGACTTCGCGAAGGTGGACTCGCCCAGGGCCTCGAGGTCGTACTCGTCGTTGCCGTTGGCGTCGAGCCCGTGCTGGACGACGTGGAGGTTCTTGAGCTTGGCCCCGGCGCCGGCGGGCAGCTCGATCGTGCGGCTGTAGGAGAGGTTGCCGTCGGCGTCCGCCTTCGGCATCCGGTCGATCGCCAGACCGCTCTTGGCGCCGGTGTCCCCCGAGGTCGTGAGCGAGAGGATGACGTCGCCATACATCGGGAGGCCCTCCTCGGTGTTGACCTGGCCGTCGCCGTCCTTGTCGGCGGAGCCGTCGGGGCAGGTGAACTTCTTGTCCTCCGAGAAGGACCCGTGGAAGTGCTGCGCGTGCGGCGAGTTCGGCGTGAAGCCCTCACCCTCGATCGAGATCTTGAGGGTGTCGCCGTCGACGGTCAGCTGCGCCGTCGAGGACGAACCGCTGTCGTTGCCCATGGTGTCGGTGAGCTTCATGTCGTAGGACTCGTCGGCGCTCGCTCCGGCCGCCCCGGCCAGGATCAGCAGCGCCGTGCCCGGGAGGGCGAGTGCAGCTCGTGTGGTGGTTCGCATCGTTGCGCTCCTTCGTCGTTCCGGACCGACGCTCGGCCCGGCGCGTTGCCCGTGGGGTTCGGCGTGACCGGGGGTGAGGGATTGGTCCGGCCCCGGGCGGCGGGGTCGCGGCACGCAGCCGGGCGGACGGCATACGACGTGCCTGAGGTAGGGAGCAGAGCCCGCCTGAGGTAGGCGGTCACGCACGAAATACGGCACCTGCCCGATGTGGGCCGCTACCTCATCCGACGACTGTTGAGGAGTCAGCAACAGCCCAGGTCGGAAAGGACCAGCGATGAACACCTCCTTCATCACCCCCGAGGCCGTCCGCGCAGAGATGCACGCCCGCTACGGCCAGTTCCCCGAGACGCAGGAGCGCCCGGGCTCCTCGCTCCACGTGATCCGCCGCGTGCGGGCCCGTGTCAGCGCCGCCCGCCGCACCCGCTGAACCGGGTGACCTCCGGAGTGGGGCTCGCGCCCGAGTCGGTGGAGTCGTCGATACTTCGACTCATGACCCCTCCCGTGCGCGAGCTCGTCGGACGCGACGCCGACCTCGCCAGGCTCGTCGAGATCCTCGGACTCGACGCGCCTCGCGGGGGCGGCGTCGTCGTGTCCGGCGACGCGGGCATCGGCAAGTCGAGCCTGCTCGCCCGCGTCGCCGCCGACGCCGAGGAGGCCGGCTGGACCGTCGCCTGGGGGCACTGCGTCGGCCAGTCCGGCAGCGGAGTCGCCCACCTCCCCTTCACCGAGCTCGTCTCGCGGCTCGAGGTCCTCGACCCCGAGGCCGTCGAACAGGTCGTCGCGACCCGCCCGGCCCTCGCCGTGCTCCTCCCCGGTCGCCGCGACAGCGCCGGCGCCTCCTCCCCCGGCCAGGTCGCCGAGGCCGTCCACGCCCTGCTCACCGTCGTCGGCGAGCGCTCGCCACTGCTCGTCGTGCTCGAGGACGCCCACTGGGCCGACCCGTCCTCGCGCGACCTCATGACCCTCCTGCTCACCCGCGGGTTCTCCTCACCCGTCGCGCTCGTCGTCACCTACCGCTCCGACGACCTCCACCGCCGCCACCCGCTCCACGAGACCCTCGCCGTGTGGGCGCGCATCGCCGGTGTCGAGCACGTCGACCTCAAGCCGCTCGACGACGACGCCATCCGCGACATCGTCGCCGGCGCCGGCTCCCTCGACCTCGGCTCCCGGACGACGCAGGAGATCACCCGCCGCGCCGAGGGCAACCCGTTCTTCGCCGAGGAGCTCGCAGCGAGCACCGTCTCGGGTCAGCCGATCTCGGGCGGCCTGAGCCGCGTCCTCTGGGCCCGGGTCGAGCAGCTCTCCGCGCCGGCGCAGGAGGTCGTGCGGACGATGGCCGTCGGCGGCCGGACGATCACCCACGACCTCCTCGTCCGCCTCGTCGACCTCGACGAGGCCGAGCTCGAGGCAGCGATCGCCGAGGCCGTCGAACGGCACGTCATCGAGACGCGGTGGCCGCCCGCCTACGCCTTCCGCCACGCCCTCCTCGCCGAGACCACCACCGCCGACCTCCTCCCGGGACAGCGGATCCGCCTGCACCGCGCGTATGCCGGTGCGCTGGCCGCCGATCCCGCGCTCGGCTCCCCGGCGGAGCTGGCCCGCCACGCCGCTGCCTCGGGCGACCTCGTCACCGCGGTGCGCGCGGCCCGCGCGGCGGCGCGGGCGGACCTCGCGGTCGGTGGCCCGGCGAACGCCCTCCAGCACCTCGAGGACGCCCTCGGGTGGCTGCCCGAGGAGGCACCCGAACGCGACGAGGTGAGTCTCGAGGCCTCGGACGCGGCGCTCACCGCCGGCGACATCGTGCGGTCGGTGCAGCTCCTGCGCGACCGCATCGAGCACCCCGGCCCCGACCAGTCGCCGACCGTGCGCGCCCGGCTGCTCGCGACCTGCGCCAACCGGTGCCGGCTCGTCGACCTCGCCTTCGCGCAGTCACCGCTCGACATGACGACCGAGGCGATGGCCCTCGCGCCGCAGGGTGACGACGCCGACCGGCTCTTCGTCACGACCGCGCACATGCAGCAGCTCGTCGACACCCGGCAGTACCCCGAGGCCGCCGCCCTCGGCGAGGAGGCGACCGCGCTCGCCGAGCGCCTCGGGACCCCGCTCACCGAGATCCGCACCGTCATGTCGCGGGTCATCGAGGTCCACGACGACCTCGACGCGCTCGAGCGCCACATCGAGGGCCTTCTCGCCGACCTCGGCGACCGCGACCCGCTGCGGGTGCGCATCCACCACCAGGCGGCGACGATGCACCACCGGCGCGGGCACCTCGAGCAGTCCCTCGAGTCCTACGACCGCGGCGCCGCCCTCGCCGCGGAGCTCCACATCGACTGGGCCCCCTTCGCACTCGAGTCGAGACTCATCGGTGGGCTCACGGCATACGAGATCGGTGACTGGGACGGCGCGGTCCGCCGGCTGCACGTTGACGACCCGCTGCTGCCCCAGCCGGGGCGGTCGTTCTTCGACGCCGCGCTCATGTCGGTGCGCGCCGCGCGCGGCGAGGACATCGCCGAGGGCGAGATCGCGGCGGTGCGCGAGTGGTGGCACGTCGACGGGTTCGGCGTCGTCCAGCTCGTCATGCCGGCCGTCGAGCACTACGGCCACCGCGGTGACCTCGCGCGCGCCCTCGACATCGCCGAGGACGCCGTCGACGACCTCGAGCGCACGTGGGGCCGGTTCCACGCCGTCGTGCGACTGACCGCGCTCGTCGCCGGGCAGGTGGCCGGCAACGCACCACGGCTCGACGCCGCACTGCTGCGGCGCGCGACGGCCGACCTGGAGACCATGACGGCCCGGGTCGACGCGATCGTCGGCGAGCCGCAGCGCGGCGTGCTCGAGCCCACGACGTCGGCCATCGAGGACACCAACACCGAGACGTGGGCCTGGGACCGACGCGTGCGCGCCGAGCTGCTGCGGGTGCGGTGGCTCACCGGTCAGGGCACCCCGCCAACGTTCGCCGAGATGGTGGCTGCGTGGCAGGAGTCGGTGGACGCCTTCGAGCACTACGGCCACCCCTACGAGACCGCGCGGTCACGAGCGAGGCTCGCCTCCGTCCTGCGGGCCTCGGGCGACCTCGCCGGGGCTCGGCGCGAGGCCGACCTCGCGCGTGAGGTCGCGACACGTCTGCGCGCCGCCCCCCTGCTCCGCGAGCTCGACGCACTCGAGTCGACGCCGGCCACCTCGGCGGACGACCCCGACGCCCTCACCCCGCGCGAGCAGGAGGTGCTCGAGCTCGTCGCACGCGGCCTGAGCAACGGGCAGGTCGGCGCGCAGCTCTTCATCTCGACCAAGACGGCGAGCGTCCACGTCTCGCGCATCCTCGCCAAGCTCGGTGCCTCGTCGCGCACCGAGGCCGCGGCGATCGCCCGCGAGCGCGGTCTCGTCCGCTGACCATCACGTCGGGGTTCTGTCACGGCTCGGCGCCCCGCGGCACCTCGACACGTCAGGCCACCCCCGACGGGTGCCGGACGCGACCGACCGGCACGCGGGCCTGAGTCGCAATACTCGGGCGCGAGCCCGGCTCGGGTGGGAGGGTGTCCCACGTGATCCCCCGCCTCGGACCCGTCCCGGCCCACGAGCTCTTCGTGGCCCTCGGTGTCGTCGTGGCCGCGGTGGTCTTCGTCGTCGAGGCGCGGCGTCGCGGCCAGCGCGACGAGCGGCTGCTGCACGTCGTCCTCGGCGCCGTCGTCGGCGGGGCGGTCCTCATGCGGATGGGGACGTGGCTCCAGCACCTCGACCTCCGGCAGAACGCCTCGGTCATGGAGCAGTGGCTCCACGGCAACCGCTCCATCCTCTCCGGGCTCGTGGGCGCCTGGCTCGGTGTCCACGTCGCCAAGCGGCTCACCGGCTACCGGCTGCGCACCGGCGACCTCTTCGCGCCCGCGGTCGCGCTCGGCATGGCCGTCGGGCGGGTCGGCTGCCTGCTCACCGAGAAGCCGGGCACGCCGACCGCTGGCGGCTGGGGGATCACCCTCGACGCCGCCGCGGCCGAGCGGACGGGGAGCGTCGCCGGCGTCCCGCTCCACCCCTCGTTCGTCTACGAGATCGCCTTCCACGCCACGGCGTTCGCGGTGCTGTGGCTGTGGCTTCGCCACCGCGACCTGCCTCCGGGAGAGACCTTCGTCTGGTACGTCGCGGCATACGGGGTCTTCCGGTTCGCCGTCGAGGCGGTGCGCGGCAACGAGGTCGTCTGGATGGGTCTCACCCGGCCACAGCTCTTCCTCGCCGTGACCGTCCCGGTCGTGCTGGCGCGCATCGTGTGGCGCTGGCGGTCCGGCGCGTACGCACCCACCCGTCCCGCCCAGCCCGTGGAGGTGAGCGCGTGAGCGCACCCCGAGGAGCCGGTATGCCGTTGCGAGACTCGCGCGTGCACCGCTACGTCAACGCGTTCTGTCCCCTGTGCCACGAGGAGCGGCCCGACCGGCCGCTCGCCGACGTGCGCCGGCTCAGCGGCTGGCTCGCCGTGCGGGACGGCCGGGTGTGGCTCGAGCGGGGCTGTCCCGACCACGGGCTCGTCCGCACGCTCTACGACGAGTCGCCCGAGATCCTCGCCTACCTCGAGCAGTGGACCGCGCCGACGAAGGTGCACCAGCCCGACACCCTCGGCAACTTCAAGCCGGTGCCGAGCGCCTACGAGGACGGGCTGCCGCAGATGCAGACCCAGCACACCTGCATCCTGCTCGAGGACCTGCTCGACCACTGCAACCTCAAGTGCCCGACGTGCTTCGCCGAGTCCTCGCCCGCGCTGGCCTCGGTCGCGCCGCTGGAGCAGGTGCTCGCGTCGATCGACACCCGGCTGTCCCGCGAGAACGGCCGCATCGACGTCCTCATGCTCTCCGGGGGTGAGCCGACGCTCTACCCGCATCTCGAGGAGCTGCTCGACGCAGTGACCGCCCGGCCGATCGTGCGCGTCCTCGTCAACACCAACGGGCTGCGCATCGCCCAGGACGACGAGCTGCTCGCCCTGCTGCGCCGCCACCGCGAGCGCGTCGAGGTCTACCTCCAGTACGACGGTGAGTCGGCACAGGCGTCGATCACCCACCGTGGCGCCGACATCCGCCGCTTCAAGGAGCGCGCGATCGAGCGGCTGTCGGGTGCGGGGATCTTCACGACGCTGACGATGACGGCCGCACTCGGCGTCAACGACGACGAGATCGGTCACGTCGTCAAGCGCGCCCTCGACACGCCCTACGTCGGCGGGGTGACGATCCAGCCGGTCTTCGGCAGCGGTCGCGGCAGCGGGGTGGACCCGCTCGACCGGCTCACCCACACCGGTGTGCTCGCGCGCCTCGAGGGACAGACCGGTGGGCAGGTGACGTGGCGCGACCTCACCGCATTGCCGTGCAGCCACCCGCACTGCTGCTCAGTCGGCTACCTCCTGCGTGACGACGCCGGCGAGTGGCGCTCGCTCACCTCGCTCATCGGACACGACCGGCTCAAGGAGTGGCTCGACCTCGAGCCCGACCTCCTCGCGAACCGGATCGCCGACGACACGATCCCCGACGCGATGAAGGCGATCGTGCGCGGCTCGCTCCTCGACCTCCTCAGCGAGCAGTCCTCGCTGTCGCACCCGTCGATGGCGACGATCTGGAAGGACATCTGCACGAGCTGCGACCTCGGGATCGGGACCCTCGCCACCCTCGCGTCGTCCCGGCTGCCGGGCCGGCACGAGAAGCTGCGCGCGCTGCTCGCTGAACGCGTGCTGCGCGTGACGGTCAAGCCCTTCATGGACATGAACACGATGATCGAGGAACGGCTCACCCAGTGCTGTGTCCACGTCGCGACCGTCAACGCCGAGACCGACGCCCACCAGTGCGCCCCGTTCTGTGCGGTGCAGGCGTGGGCGCCGCTGTCCCGCACCCGGATCTCGACGGCGACGGGAGGTCGGGCATGACCGACCCGCGCATCGTCCCCACCGACACCCTGGGCCCCGCGGGTGCCCCGCCCTACGCGGTCGGCGTGGGCGCGCCTGGCTCGGCCGGCCCGTCCGGCGCGGCGTCCGCGGCGGGTCATGACCCGCTGAGGCTCTGCATCTTCGCGACCGTCGCCCTGCTCGGGTGGCTGCTCGGGCCCCTGGCGTTGGCCTTCTTCGCCGGCCTCGGGGTCGTCGGCTACGCCAAGGCGCGACGGGCGGGGCTGCTCCGCTCGAAGTGCCTGCTCGGCGACACCCGGCTGGTCCTCGCGTACCTCGCCGCGCTCGTCCTCCTCGCGGTCGCCGCGCTCGTCGTCGGCTTCGGCCCGTGGCGGCTGTGGTGACCATCCTCGACGTCCGGGAAGGAGCCCGATGACCGACCAGCAACCCGAGGGGCAGGAGCCCCCCGGACCCGTGCCACCCTCCGGACCACCGCCACAGCCGACGCCGGGGCCGCAGCAGGTCCCAGGCCCACAACCGGTCCACGGGCAGCCGCCGTTCGGGCAGCCGCCCTACGGACAGCCGCCGCACGCACAGCCGCCCTACGGTCAGCTGCCGCCCGGACAGTCGCACTACGGACAGCCGCCGCACGCACAGCCGCCCTACGGTCAGCTGCCGCCCGGCACGCCGCCGTACGGTCCCTATGGTGCGCCCTACGCCCAACGACCACCGGCACCGGGAATGGCGGCGTGGGGCAAGGTCGTCCTCGGCGTCCTCATCGGCCTGTTCGTCTCCGTCGGCTCACCCCTCCTCGCGTTCGCCCTGGCCGGGGTCGACGCGCCGGTGGAGCTCCTCGTCTTCCTCGTGACGATCATCCCGGTGCTGCTCGCCTCGCCGCTCCTCATCGCGCGACAGACGAGGTCGTGGGGCATCGGCATCATGCTCGGGCTCGCCGTCGGCAGCTTCGTCCTCGGCGGTGCCTGCGTCTCGATCGTTGCGAGCTACTGACCATGGCGAGCTTCACCGCGACGAAGACGTCCGAGGCGACGGTGGCCCATCCCCGTGAGCTCGTCTGGGAGGTCCTCACCGACCCGGCGACGATCGCGAGGATCACGCCGATGGTGCGCGACATCACCGCGGACGGCGACCTCTGGCACTGGCAGCTCGTGCGGATCCCGGTGCTGGGCAAGCACGTCGAGCTCGACTTCACCGAACGGATGGACTTCGACCCGACCTCCCGCATCATCTTCGCCCATGCGCCGGACGGGCGCGAGCGTGCCGGGACCGACGGCCGCTACGACCTCACCGACGCACATCCGGAGGGGTCGACGCACCTGCGCATGGAGCTCTCGGTCACGGTCGACCTCCCCTTCCCGGGCATCGCCCGGCCGGCGGTCCAGGCGTCGATGCACGGCGTGCTCACCGCCATGGGCTCCGGCTTCGCCCACGGCATCGAGAAGGAGCTCAGGGCTCGAGCGGCACGACGTCGGTGATGACGACGGCGGCCCGCGGCTTGCGGCCGGGCAGCCGCTCGAGGACGGGCTCGACGACGGTGAGCGCGCGGTACCACCAGCCGTACTTCGCACCGATCGCCCGCTTCACGCGAGCCACCGAGGCGCGGTCGCGCTGCACACGGGCGCGGCCGGCATACCGGGGTGCTCCGGGAGCGACCTCGCCACGCACGCTGCACGGTCGCAGCTCCACGCAGTCGGTGTGTGCGAGCCGCTTGGTCTTGCCGGTGCCGTCGACGGTGACGACGAGGAGGTCGTCGCCGTCGGGCGCGATCCAGACCGGGGTGGGCACGCCCGCACCGTTGCGACGAAAGGTCGTCAGCTCCACGTACCGCTGCTCGGCGAGGAACCGGGTGGCGTCGTCCATGCGTCAGCCACTCACCGGTGGATGAGGTCGCGCCAGTTGTCGGGCACCCGCCCCTGGGGCCCGGGCACCGGCTGGTCCTCGGGCCGGGCGGTCGGCTCGGCGAGTGCCGGGCCGCGGCCCATCTCCTCGGTCGCGTAGTTCCACAGCCACGCCTCGCCGGGCTCGAAGCTCGCGACGATGGGGTGGCCGGTCTCGCGGAAGTGGGCGGTCGCGTGCTGCTCGGGTGAGGTGTCGCAGCACCCGACGTGACCGCATGCGGTGCACCGACGCAGGTGGACCCACCAGCCCTGTGCCGCAGTGCATTCCGCACATCCAGTGCCCGAGGGCGCGATGGTGGGGTCGAGGTCGGCCGACTCGGCGAACAGGGCTGCCATGACTCGACGCTACGCCTCAGCCGAGGAGGAGTGCGAGGACCGCGAGGGTCGGGGCGACGCCCTGGATCGCAGCCGCGCGCAGCTTGGTCGAGTCGCTCGTGGCGAGCACGAGCGCCGCCGCAGCCATGGACCCGCACCCCGCGTAGACGAGGGCGGCGCCCGCGGCCTCGGAGCCCGAGGCGTGCAGAGCCACGCCCACGAGCGTGGCGACGGCGAGGAAGAGGTTGTAGAACCCCTGGTTGTAGGCCATCGGCTTCGTCACCTCCGCCGTCTCGGGCGTCGTGCCGAAGACCCTGCGCGTGGCCGGCGCCGTCCAGGCGACCGACTCGAGCCGGAAGATGTAGACGTGGACGGCCGCGGCGAGCACGGCGAGGACGTAGGCGACGACGACCATGGTCGAAGCGTAGGGCCCCCGTCCCTCTTGACCTATTGGTAACAGGTCTGTTACCAATAGGTCGTGGATGTCTTCTCAGCCCTCGCCGACCCGGTCCGCCGGGACCTCGTGCGTCGGCTCGCGCGCGGGTCGGCGCGGGTGGTCGACCTCACTGAGGAGCACCCGATCAGCAGACCAGCGGTGAGCCGTCACCTCCGGGTGCTCGGCGAGGCCGGTCTCGTCGCCGCCGACGACGTCGGGCGGGAGCGCCACTACCGGCTGGTTCCGAGCGGGCTGTCACCGGTCGCCGACTACCTCGCGTCGCTGGCGCCCGAGCCGCGGTTCGACGAGTCGGTGCTCGACGGGCTGGACCTCGAGGTCCGGCGGACCGTCCGTGAGCGCCGCGGCACCGAGCCCGACCGGGCCCTCGCGACCAGCACGTCACCCGCATCGAGGACGAGGACGAAGACGACGAAGGAGACAGCATGACGACACGGACGCCGAGCGCGACAGGACGCAGGCAGGATCGGGACAGGACGGCATACCTCGTCTTCGAGCGCACCTTCCGTGCTCCCGTGGAGGACGTGTGGGCGGCGGTCACCGAGTCCGACCGGCTCGTGCGCTGGATCGGTCACTGGCAGGGGGACCCCGCGAGCGGGGCGGTCTCGTTCTGGATGACGGCCGAGGCAGCGGACGCGCCCGAGGAGACGATCACGATCGACGAGTGCGCCCCTCCTCGGCGGCTCGTCATGCGCTCGGCGCGACCCGACGATCCGAACCTCGAGTGGCGGTGGCAGGTCGACCTGGCCGAGTCCGATGGCGTGACGACCCTGACGTTCGCCCAGGAGGTCGGTGACACCGTGCTCGCGGAGAGTGTCGGACCGGGTTGGGACTACTACCTCGACCGCATGGTCCTGGCCGAGGCCGGCGAGGACCCGGGCACGGTCGACTTCGACGACTACTACCCCGCGTTCGTGGGGCACTACCGAGACGAGCTCGCCTGACCCGGCGGTGCCGTCGCCCGCGATCCCTGCGATCCGGCGGGTTCCGCAATAGCCTCGGTGCATGCCTGCCAGCAGCATCATCCTCGTCCGGCACGGACAGTCCGAGGGCAACGTCGCGGCCGAGTCCGCGCAGCGCGAGCGCCTCGAGCGGATCGACGTGCCCGCTCGTGACCCCGACGTCGCCCTCTCCGAGCTCGGTCGTGAGCAAGCCGGCGCCGTCGGGCGGTGGCTGTCGACGCTGCCCGACGACGAGCGCCCCGGGATCGTGTGGACGAGCCCCTACCGACGGGCGCGTGAGAGCGCCGAGATCGCGCTGTCGGTCGCCGAGGCCGAGCTCGACCTGCGCGTCGACGAGCGCCTGCGCGACCGCGACATGGGGATCACCGACATGCTCACCGCGGCCGGCATACGGGCGAAGTACCCCGAGGAGGCCGAACGACGGGAGTGGATCGGCAAGTTCTACTACCGGCCACCGGGCGGCGAGTCGTGGGCCGACGTGGCCCTGCGGGTGCGCGCGGTGCTCACCGACATCGGCAGCACGGAGAGCCACGACAGCGTCCTCGTCACCGCGCACGACGTCGTCATCCTCATGTTCACCTACGTCGCCGACGGGCTCGACGAGGAGGGCGTGCTCGAGCGGTCCCGCAACGAGCCCCTCAAGAACGCCGCCATCTGCCGGCTCGAGCGCGACGAGGAGTCGCCGACCGGCTGGCGGGTGGGCGACTACAACCTCGACTCGCACCTGCGCGACGTCGGCGTCGAGGTCACCGACCAGCCGGGCGCATCGGACGAGGTGGGTGTGGGCCGTGGCTGAGGTGCCGGCGGCCGTGCGGGGCGGCGACGCCGACTCCCCCCGTCCCGTGACACCGCACCTGCTCGAGGGTTGGCCGCTGCCCGAGCCAGAGGGCAGCAAGTACAGCCGCGGCCAGGCGCTCGTCGTCGGCGGCGCACGGGGGACGCCCGGAGGCGTGCTGCTCGCCGGGCGGGCCGCGCTCCGCACGGGAGCCGGACGCCTCAGTGTCGCGGTCGCGGAGAGCGTGGCGCAGCACGTCGCCGTCGCCCTGCCCGAGTGCGGCGCCCGCGGGCTCGCCGAGGACGCGGACGGCTCAGTCACCGGGGAGGGCGCGGGTGACGCCCTCGCCAAGGAGCTCGAGCGCGCCGACGCCGTGCTCGTCGGCCCCGGTCTGGACTCGGCCGAGGGCACGGCCCGGCTGCTCGACGAGCTGGTGCCGCGGCTGCCCGAGGACACCCCCGTCGTCCTCGACGCCTATGGGCTCACGAGCCTGCCCCAGGCCGACGCGGGGACGGCGAGGGCGCTGCGCGGCCGCCTCGTCCTCACCCCCAACGCCCACGAGCTCGCGCACCTCCTCGACCGTGACGACCTCGCCGAGGACGACCTCGCCGAGGCGGCGCTCGAGGCGGCCGAGCGGTTCGACGCAGTCGTGGGCGCGAGCACGGTCGTCGTCGCCGGTGGCGAGGTCTGGGAGATGACGACGGGCGACACGGGCCTCGGCACCTCGGGCAGCGGGGACGTCGTCGCCGGCGCCACCGTGGGCCTGCTGAGCCGGGGCGCGTCCCCGGTGCAGGCGCTCGTCTGGGCGAAGTACGTCCATGCGGCCGCCGGGGACGACCTCGTCATGCGGTTCGGCCGGGTGGGCTACCTCGCCGGCGAGCTCGTCGACCAGCTGCCGCGGGTGCTGCGCTCCGTCCGGGGCAACTGACGCGCGAGCGCCCCGAGCCCTGGGGGCCGGGGCGCTCGCCGCCGGACCGCGTCCGCGGACGCGGTGGCGGGTCCGTCAGCGCGTCCGCGGACGCGGTGGCGGGTTCCGTCAGAGCTGGACGACCCCGCTGGAGTCGTCGTCCTCGTCCTCGGCCTTCTCGTCGGTGACGAGACCCTTGACGAGGTGGACGAGCATCGCCGCCTTGCCCGGGGACTCCCAGTACTCGGCGGTGTCGGCGGTGATCTCCAGGAGCCCGTTGTTCGGGGTCTGCGCGTCGCCCCGCATGTAGGCCGAGACCGACGGGTCCCACAGCTCCTCGAGCTTGGCGCGGTCGGTGCTCACGGCCGCGCGGCCGGCAAGCGAGACCCAGCCCGTGTCGCTCGCGTAGGCGACGTTGACCTCGGGCCGCCGACGGATCGCAGCCACCTTGTCGGTGTCGAGCTCGGTGATGAACCACACCGTGCCGGGGTCCTCGAAGTCCTGGGTGCCCATCGGCGTGGAGACCAGTCGGCCCTCGTCGTCGACGTAGGTGAGCGTGGCGATCCGGGTCTCCTTCATGATCGTCTCGACGAGCTCCCTGGGGTCCTGGTCAGCCATGGTGGGCGTCCTCTCGGTCGGTGTGCTGGGGTTCGGCGCTGAGGCGCACGACGGTGTCGCGGTGGGCGCGGCCCTTGCGCCTCGACGCCGGCCGTGCGCCGAGGCCGGCCGCGCGTGCGGTGACGCTCACGCGCTCGCGCTGCCCACGCGGGTGAGCGCTGCGGTCATGTCGTCGACGGTCTCGTCGGCGATGCCCCTGAAGACGAGGGCCATGAGCGGGTCGGACAGCTTCGCGAGCCCCTTGAAGGTGATCGTGGCCTCATAGCGGATCCGGCTCGTCCGACCGTCCACCGCGGTCACGGTGATGTCGTCCTTGCTGTCGGCGGTCTTGTTGCTGCCCTCGAGGACGACGTGGTCGTCGGCGAGGGTGACGAGCTCGTAGGTGAGGGTCGTCTCGCGTCCGAGGACCTTGCTCACGTTGGTCCACGTCGCCCCCGGGGCGACCGGAGCTGCGGGGTCGCCGTCGCGGACGCAGGACACGGTGCCCGGGTCCCACTCGACGGCGTTGGCGAAGTCGGCCAGGTAGGCGACGGCGGCGTCCTGCGGACAGGGCACCTCGAACTCTCGGGCGATGTGGACCACGTGGCCCCTCCTGCGGGTCGGGTCCCCTCACGATAGGTCAGCGAAACCACCGGATGACCTGCAAGGACGACCCCTCTTCCGAGCGGCCGTCCGGGTCGGTCGAGGGCCGCTCCACCCCGACGGGGGTGGCAGCACCCCACGCCCCGGCATAGCGTCGAGGGGCGTCCGCGTGCTGCCCGGGGGGTGTTCACCCGCCTCGACGAGGGGCACATCCCGGCCGTGGGCACCTCAGCCGGGAGGACGGCATACATCCTCCGAACGCGGGTACGCCGAAAGGAGGAGCGTGGCACCACCGAACGACCCGACCGCACCACAGCCCGACGACGACAGAAGGAGCACCACATGAAGGCACTCACCTGGCAGGGCAAGCGGGACGTCCGCGTCGAGGAGGTCCCGGACCCTCGTGTCCAGGAGCCGACCGACGCCGTCATCAAGGTCACCTCCACGGCGATCTGCGGCTCCGACCTCCACCTGTACGAGCCCCTGGGGCCGTTCCTCGCCAAGGGTGACGTCCTCGGGCACGAGACGATGGGGATCGTCGAGGAGGTGGGTGCGGAGGTCACGAACATCAAGCCCGGCGACCGCGTCGTCATCCCGTTCAACATCTCGTGCGGCCACTGCTGGATGTGCGAGCACGGGCTCATGTCGCAGTGCGAGACGACGCAGGTCCGCTCACAGGGCAAGGGGGCGGCGCTCTTCGGCTACACCGAGCTCTACGGGTCGGTGCCCGGCGGGCAGGCGGAGTACCTGCGGGTGCCGCAGGCCCAGTTCGGGCCGATCCCGGTCCCGGACGGGGTGCCCGACGAGCGCTTCCTCTACCTCTCCGACATCCTGCCGACCGCCTGGCAGGGTGTGGAGTACGCCGAGGTGCCCGAGGGCGGCAGCCTCGCGGTCTTCGGCCTCGGCCCCGTGGGGCTGCTCGCCGTCGCCATCGGGGTCCACCGCGGCCTGCGGGTCATCGGCGTCGACAACGTCCCCGAGCGCATGGCCAAGGCGGAGGCCTACGGCGCGACCGTCGTGAGCTCCGACGAGGACCCGGTGTCCGCGATCGTCCAGCTCACGGCCGGCCGTGGCGTCGACGGCACGCTGGATGCCGTCGGCATGGAAGCCCATGGCAGCCCGGTCGCCGAGGCGGCGATCAAGGGGGTCGGGTTCGTGCCCGACGTCCTCGCCAAGCCGCTCATGGAGCGGGCCGGCATCGACCGGCTCGCCGCCCTGCGCGCCTCCATCGGCGCCGTGCGGCGCGGCGGGACCGTCTCGGTGAGCGGGGTCTACGGCGGCATGACCGACCCGATGCCGATGATGGAGATCTTCGACAAGCAGCTCTCGCTGCGCTTCGGCCAGTGCAACGTCAAGCGCTGGATCGACGACATCGTCCCCGTCGTCATGGAGGACGGGGACCCGCTCGGCCTCGAGTCGCTCGCCACCCACCGCTGGCCGCTCGAGAAGGCCCCGGAGGCCTACGCCATGTTCCGCGCCAAGGAGGACGGCTGCATCAAGGTCGTGCTGAAGCCGTGACCGGCGTCGCCCTCGTCGCGGGCGCCTCCCGTGGCCTGGGGCTGCTCGTCGCCGCCGAGCTGGTCGCCCGGGGCTTCCGCGTCCACGGCTGCGCGCGGGACGCCGACGAGCTGGCACGGGCCGAGGAGCTCATCGCGACGGGAGCCGTCGGGCCCTCGCCGGGCGGGCGCATCGCGAGCGGTGGCAGAGCCGAGGGTGCGTTCGTCCCCGGCGTCTGCGACGTCACCGACGCAGACGCCGTCGGGGAGTGGGTGGACCGCGTCCGTGCCGAGGAGGGCAGGGTGGACGTGGCCGTCCACGTCGCCGGGATCATCCAGGTGGGACCGGTCGAGACCACGACGCTCGGGCACTTCCGGGCTGCCGTCGACACGATGCTCCTCGGGCCGGTGCACCTGTGCCTCGCCGTCCTCCCCTCGATGCTCGAGGCGGGTCACGGCCGGATCGGCGTGGTGAGCTCAGTCGGGGGCGTCGTGTCGGTGCCGCACCTCCTCCCCTACTCGGTCGCGAAGTTCGGAGCCGTCGGCCTCACCGAGGGCCTGCACGCCGAGCTCGTCGGGACCGGGGTCACGGCGACGACGATCGTGCCGGGGCTCATGCGGACCGGCGGGCACGTGCATGCGCGGTTCGCCGGTGACGCGCCGCGCGACTACGCCTGGTTCGCTCCGGCGGCGTCGCTGCCCCTGCTGTCGATCTCGGCCGAGCGGGCTGCGCGACGCATCGTCGACGGGGTCCTCGCGGGGCGCGCGCAGGTCGAGCTCACCCCCCTCACCCGGGTCGGGCGACGGGTCCACGGCCTCGCTCCCGGCACCACCTCACGCGTCCTGGGGCTGGTGGCGAGGGCGCTGCCGCACCCCGGGGCGAGCGGGCCTTCGATGAGCGGCGCGCACCCGGGCGTCGAGGGTGCGTCCGCGCGCAGGGCGCTGGGGTCGCGGGTCGTCGGCGGCCTGTCGACCCTCGGGGACCGTGCCGCCCGGCGGCTCAACGAGACGAGGAGCACGAGCCGTTAGCCGGTGAGGTCGGCCGGGCCCTCCTCCGGGTCGGCGCCGTCACGCAGGGCGATCCGCATCCGCGTCGGCGTCATCCCGTGGTCGATCCCCCACAGCACGGCCTGGCTCCGGCTCGTCACCCCCATCGTGCGGTAGGCCGAGCGGATGTAGGACTTCACCGAGTTGATGCTGAGGTAGGTCCGCTCGGCGATGTCGTTGTTGCTCAGGCCGCTCGCCACGAGGGCGATGATCTCCGCCTCGCGAGGAGTGAGCCCCTGCTCGCGGCCCGGCCAGCTCGGACTGTCGACCGGTGGATGCGTGGTGACGGGGATGACGTCCATGCGCCCCTCGTGCGCCGAGGTGATCGCCTCGGCGAGACGGTCGGCGCCGAGCCCCTTCGGGATGGCGGCGTGGACCCCACGGGAGCGGGCCGTCGCGATGAGCTCCGGAGTGAGGGCCCAGGTGTAGAGCACGACACGCCCCACGTTCGGGTTGTCGACGAGCTCGTCGAGGTCGTCACCGCCCAGCGAGGTCCGGGTGAACGCGTCATAGAGCGCGACGTCGACCGGCTGCGAGACGGGCAGGTCGGCGTCGAGCTCGACGATCTCCACGAGATCGGCGAAGGGCTCGAGCATCGCTGCCACCCCGCGCACGATGAGCTCGTGGTCGTTGATCACCGCGACCGTCACGGGTCGGCGGGGCGCTTCGGTCATGGGTGCACGGTACCTCCCGGCCAGCCCGCCGGGACCCACTCCACCGGGTGGTATGCCGTCCGCGCCCGTCGCGCGGACCCCCTCAGCTCGCCGGCGAGAGGAGGATCCGCACCCTCGTGGGGGCCATGCCGTGGTCGATCCCCCACAGCACGGCCTGGCTGCGGGTCGACACCCCCATGGTGCGGTAGGCCGACCGGAGGTAGGACTTCACGGAGTTGAGGCTGAGGTGCAGATCCTCGGCGATCTGGGCGTTGCTCAGGCCCGTGGCGACGAGGGCGACCACCTCCGCCTCGCGCGGGGTGAGCCCCACCTCCTTGCCGGGCCAGGGCCGCTCTGGGGCCTCGGTCGACTGTCCTCCCTCGTCCGTGGCGGCACGCGGCTCGCCTCGGTGCACGAGACACAGGGCGTCGGCCAGCCGGGTGGAGTCGAGTGACTTCGGCAGCACCGCCGTGGCGCCGCGTCGCCTCGCCGCCTGGATGACGCTGGGGTTGACCGACCACGAATAGAGGACGACGGCGCCGACGAGCGGGTCCTCGACGAGCCCCTCGAGGTCCGGCCCCGGCAGCTCGACGGGGGAGAAGGCGTCGTGGAGCACGACGTCGACGGGAGCGGACGGCGAATGACCGGGCTCGAGCGGGACGACGTGGATCCGGTCGGCGAAGCGGGCGAGCATCGAGCGCACGCCGAGGCACACCAGCTCGTGGTCCACCACGGCCACGGTCACGACAGGCTGCTGCGGGGTCGCCTCGCTCATCACTGCACCTACCCGTGACCTTCCGGAGACAAACCGCGCCCCCGTCCGGTGAGCTCGAGGTGCTCGCCCTCCCAGCGGACCAGCCCCCGGCGCCGGAACTCCTCCAGCCAGCCACGCATGGGCCACTCGCGCCAGCGGTCGTGGAAGGTCCTGGCGTTGCGCACGATGTCGGCGAGGTGCTCGATCGGAGGGCTCGAGACCGGGTGGTGCTGGTGGAAGGCATCGGCGCCACCGACCCAGACGAGGTCCACGCCGCGAGATCGTGCGAGCCGGCCGAAGTCGGTGTCCTCCGCGCCGTAGCCGGCGTAGCCCTCGTGGAACCCACCCACGAGCCGCCACGTCTGCGGGGTCATCGCACAGCTGAGCGACCAGAAGAGGTCGGGGTCACCGCCGGCGACGAGCGAGCCGGCCGGTGGGTCGGGGCGGGCGGCGTGCGGCGCACGCAGGTCCGCGAGGTCGGCCGGGTCCTTGGGCACGGCGACCCCCGCTGCGAGGTAGGTCACCGGACCCGCGAGAAGCGCGCGCGGGCAGACCCGAGCCGCCTGCTCGTAGGCGCCGACGAGCCCGGGGCCCGGGACGCAGTCGACGTCCAGCAGGACCACGAGAGCCGCGCCGTGGGAGAGGGCCATCTCGACCCCGAGGTTGCGGGCGCGGGAGAGCGGCAGGAGCGGAGGGCCCGGCTCGACCTGACGGACGACGTCGCGTCCAGGTGGCCGGGAGGCCTCCGCAACCACCCCCTCGATGGCGGGGTCGCCCATCGACACGACGACGTGGTGCGCCTGCGGAGCGACCTCCGCGAGGACACGTCGTTGCTCGCGCAGGTGGTCGTGCCGCCCGGACACGGCGGTGACGACCCAGGTGGTCTCAGCCATGGGCCACCCCCTCGAGGACGTCGACGGCACGGGCAACGGCACCTTCGCACCCCCACCGCGCCCACGCGCCGCCACCCGTGCGGAGGGCCCGGGCCACGGTGCCGGCCCACTCGGTCTCACCGACGGCCCGGCGCGGCACCACCACCGCGAGCCCGGACGCCGCGAGGCAGGCGCCCATGTGGTCCTGCTCGCCGAACGGACGCTGCTGGGGCACCACCACGGCCGGGACCCCCGCCAGGGCGACCTCGGCCACGGCGTTCTGCCCGGCGTGTGTGACGACGACGTCGGTGCCAGAGAGGGCGCGTCGCACGTCGGGCACCCAGTGGCGTCCGTCGGCGACCATCCAGTCGACGTCCGTGACGGAGCGGGTCACCGCGTCCACGAGTCCCGGGGTGTCGAAGCCCTCCGCACCGGCGAGCACGAGACCGCGCAGCCGTGGCGTGACGGACGTCCTCACGGCCCGCACGGCGCTCGCCGACCCCGCCGAGGCGTCCGGGGCGGGCTCCGGCGTCCCCTCGAGGGCCGGCTCGGGCGTGCGGGTGATCCCACCGACCGCGGCCACCACCGCGGACGAGTCCTCCTGCTGACCCGTCGAGACGCCGGTCCGCCAGAGGTCCGTCGTCGCCCACTCCGGCCACGGCGCGAGGACGGCCGACGCGGCGGCCAGGGCCGCGCGGTGGCCGGCGTCGCGCCGGTCGCCGGGCTGGGCGACGACGACGACGGGGACGCCGAGCAGCCGCACGAGAACGGCGACCTCGCTCGACACGTCGACGACGAAGACATCCGGCTGGTGCTCACGGACCCACGCCGCGAGGTGCGTCATGCGGTCGCGGAAGCCGCTGTGGCGCAGTGGTGCCCAGTGCAGGAGCCCACCGACGGTGACGTCCGCACGTCGCTCGGGACCGGCGCCGTCGAGAGGGCTGTCCATCGACAACGCCACCGTGTCGACGAGCTTCGGGAAGGCGCCGGACGACTCGCGGCCGGAGCCCAGGAGCGTCACTCGGTGGCCCCGCGTGGCCATCTCGTCGGCGAGCACCCGCGCCCGGGTCCGGTGGCCGGCCCCGTGGTGGTGGACGTACCAGCCGACCCTCATCGGTCCCGGCCCGCGCTCCGCTCGCGGACGAGCCCTTCGTAGAGCTCGACGTAGCGGCTCGTCATCTGCTCGCTGCCGAGGTCGGCGAGCGCCTGCGCCCGGACCCCCCGGCGGGGCAGCACCACTGCTCGGTCGACGGCCCGGGCCATGCGGTCGGCCACGACCTCGTCGTCACCGGCCGGCTCGACGAGGACGCCCATCTCCGGAGTGAGGAACTCGCACAGACCGCCCCTGTCGAGGGCGACCACCGGGGTCCCCGACGCCGCCGCTTCGGCGGCGACGAGGCCGAAGGGTTCGTCCCAGCGCGGAGTGACAAGGGCCGCGGCGCACTCGCGGACGACGGCCATGAGCTCGGGCTGGGCCAGGTGGCCGACGTGCACGACGTCGTCGCCGAGCTCCGGCTCGACGACCTCGTGGAACCAGCCGGGGTTGCTGACCGGGCCGACGATGCGCAGTCGCCGACCGGCCCTGCGCGCGGCCCGGATCGCGAGGTCGGTGCCCTTCTCGGGAGTGAGCCGGCCCATCCACACAAGGTCCTCACCACCGGTGCCCTCACCGAGACCGTCGTCCTCCACGCCGTTGAGGATGATCCGCGGCGGGGTCGGCAGGGTGGTCCAACCGCGGGCGTTGGCCTCGCTGACACACACGTACGACGCCGACGGGTCCGCGAGCGCGATGCCGAGCTCCATCCACGGGAAGGGCGGGGTGTGCAGCGTCGTGACGACCGGCGCCCGCATCGCCGGCGTGAGGGCGAGCGGCAGGAAGTGCAGGCTCTGGTTGTGGACGATGTCGACGTCGTCGCGGGCGAGGATGTCGACCATGCCCCCGGTGAAGGCGGCGAGGTCGGCGAGGAAGCCCAGCTCGGGACGCTCCGGGTCGCGGTCGCCGAGGTGGCTCAACCGTGGGCGGCCGGCATACGGGACGACCTCGTCGACGAGCTTCTCGTCGGTGCCCTCGACACCGTAGAGGCGCACGAAGTGGCCCTTCCGGCGCAGCTCGCGGGCGATGAGCGCGGTGTGGCTCTCCTGCCCACCGGCATACGGCTCGGCGATCGGGTGTCGGGACGTCGCGAGCATGGCGATCCTCATCGTCAGCTCACCTCCTCGGCAAGGTCGGAGAGGTAGCCGGCGAACCCGTGGGGGCTGCGGCCGTGGGAACGAGCGGAGGTGGCGACGCGGACCGAGTCGGTCGCGACCCAACGATCGGTGTGGGCGCGGACGCGGCGCACGAGGTCGACGTCCTCGTGGAGGGGCATCGGCCGGAAGCCGCCGACCTCGAGATAGGTGCTCGCACGGATCCCGAGGTTGGCGCCGTGGACGTGTGCGTGCCCCTCGACGAGCTCGTGCCGCTCGCGCCAGGCGGCGAGGAGCGCGGCGTCGGCGAGCCCGACGGGCTCGACGGTGCCGACGACGAGGTCGTGGGCGGCGGCGAGGCGGACCTGGCCCAGCAGCCAGTGCGGCGGGACGACCGAGTCGGCGTCGGTGCAGGCGACCCAGAGGTCGGCCGCGTCGACGCCCTCCAGCGCCGCCACCTCGGCGGCCCGGGCCACGCCGGCGTGGCGAGTCGCACCGACGACCCCGTGGTCGACGACGAGGCTGGCGACCCGCGCCTGCTCGACGACCGCCGCCGAGCCGTCGAGGCACCCGTCGAGGACGACGGTGACGTCGACGAGGAGGTCGGGGCGCACGGCGCGCAGCACCCTGCGAGCGCGCTCGACGCCGGCGAGGCAGCGAGGCAGGAGCACCTCCTCGTCGCGCGCCGGGATGACGACGTGCACGGCGCGCGTCACGCGGTGACCTCGTAGGTGTCGAGGAGGACGTCCGGCTCGACGTGGGCGACGCTGCCCCATCGGGCACAGACGCCGCGCACGAGCTCGTGGACTGCGGGACCGTCGAGGGGGATGCGCTCGGTCGCGTGGCGCCAGTCGACGAGAACCACCTCGGCACGGGGCGCCAGCCTCGCGAGGACCGACCCGAGGGTGCGCCACACCTCGAAGGGAGTCAGGAAGTAGAGGACCTCGGAGAGGACGACGAGGTCGAAGGGCCCCTCGACGGACCCGAGCACGGTGGGGGCGACCCCCTGCACCCAGGAGACGTTGCCCGGGGCGTCACGCCGAGCCACCTCGAGGGCCGGTCCGCTGCCGTCCACGGCCACGACCTCGCCCGCGCGCTCGGCGAGCGCCCGCGTCAGGCTGCCCGTGGAGCAGCCGACGTCGAGCACGCGCTCGTAGCGCGCCCGGCGCAGCACCGCCAGGGAGAGGTCGCGCTTGCGCCGCTCGTAGAAGGAGCCGCTGGACCACGGGTCGTCTCCGTCGTCGAACATCGCGTCGAAGTCGGCGACCCTGCCGCCCGCGCCGGCGGCGGGCTCGGGCGGGTCGACGCCTCGGCCGAGCAGCAGCGTCGTGAAGCCGCGCCGCGACGGTGCGAGCACACCCTCGGTGAGGAGCCGCTCGTCCCCGGGCTCGGGTGACAGGGGCGCGACCTGGCTCCGGTGCTCCGCCACGGCGAGGGCCGACCGGCGGATGCCCTCGAGCGACGCGTCGACGGCGACCACCCGCTCCCAGGGCAGGTCCTCCGGCCCGCTCCAGTGCCAGAGCCAGACGAGATAGTGCGCGAGGGCGACCGTGCCGTCACCGGGCTCCACCGCCTCGGCGGCGGCGCGCCCGGTCGCGTCGTGGTCCGGGTGGCCGTCGGCCACCCAGGGGGCGAGGACGAGCGTCCGGGCGGACAGGTGGCCGCGCACCGCCTCCACGACCTCGGCGTGACGCTCCGTCAGACCGCCGTCGGGCAGGCCTGCGTGCAGCACCCGGGCCCCCGGCACGAGGACGGCCATGGCACGGTCCACCTCGGTCCCACGCCTGCGCCGCATCTCGTCCGCGGTGACGGTCGGCGAGTCGGGGTGCGAGCCCTCGCCGTCGGTGAGGACGAGAACGGTCACCTCGAGTCCGAGGTCGTGGGCGTCGGCGAGAAGCAGCCCGGCGCCGAGGCACTCGTCGTCCGGGTGCGCGGCCACGACGAGCAGGCGGTCGTATGCCGTGAGCGCCCCTCGCGCGTCCGTGTGCGCCACATCGGCCCAGCGGCCGTCACGCACCCAGCGCTCCTCGCCTTCAGGGTGGTCGAGCCGGGCTCCGTCCGGGCGGTCCCGGTCCGGGTGGTCCGAGGGACCCGGGTCCGGGTGGGCACGTTGCGCGGAGGTCGGCGACCCGAGGCCGGTCATTCGTCGCCCTCGACGAGCTGGGCGCCGAGGACGGCCAGGTCGCGGTCACCGTGGTGCTGCCTGACGTAGACGGTGAGGTCGGCGACCCGGCGCGCGTGCTCCTCGTCGGACGTCAGGGGTCCGGGCCCGAGGGCACGGCCCGTCTCCCCGAGGACGAGCTCGGCGGTGGCCGCGGCCGACGCCCGGACCCGCGCCGCGAGCAGCTGCCCCTCGCTCCCGGTGGCCCGTCCCGCGTCGACGAGCACGGCTGCCTCACGCAGCCAGAGGAGCGTGGCGCGCAGGGCTCCGTCGATCCGGCCGAGGTGCACCAGGGCCACCTGGTCGGGGGTGCGCGACCGTGCCGTGTCGAGCACCGCCTGGCCGACGGCGCACGCCGCCCCGAACCACACGGCGGCCACTCCGATGCCGCCCCACGCGAAGCCGGCCCTCTCGAGATACCACTGCGGCGGTCCGACCGGGAGCGCCGGCACGTCCTCGAGCACGAGTGCGGTGCTGCGCACGTCGGCGAGACCTCGCGCCACCCACGGACCGTCCTCCACGACGACCCCCGGCTGACGCAGGTCGACGGCGAACGCCTGTCGCCGGTCGGCGTCGACGTGAGCGGTGACGACCGCGTGGTCGAGCCGGTCCGCCAGCGAGCACCAGGGCTTCCTGCCCGAGAGCCGCCACCCGTCCGCGGTCGCCACGGCCTCGAGCCGGGCACCGGGCGCGTGGGCGGCATACACGCCCCAGGTCGTGCCCGGACCCGGGGTGGGACCCGAACCCGGGTCGTCGGTCGCCGCCTGCGCGAGGATCGCGAGCGCGTCGAGGTGCGGCTCGACGACCCGGGCGACGGTGAGGTCGCCGGCACCGAGCGAGCCGAGTGCGCGGAGCCAGGTCCACGTGCGGTCGCCGAGCTCGTCCGCGAGCGGACCGAGCGTCACCGCGAGCTCGAGCGCCGCGTCGAGGTCGGGGCCGATGTCGCGCGCGGCCCTCACCAGGGAGGAGTCCGACCAGTCGAGGAAGGCTCCGGTGTCGCGGGTTCCCGCGAGGGAGCCCCTCATCCGCGGCGCCGCAGCCAGGTCGTCGGCCGGTCGAGCAGGCCGGCCGCTCCCCGTTGCTGCTCGCCGAGGTAGGCGTCGAGGACGAGCAGTGCCCCGGTGGCGACCGGGGTCGCCCACTGGAGCCACCGCATGCGCGCGACGAGCTCGTCCCGGCGACGCCGGGCCGCGGCGTCGGCTGCGGCCCTCTCCTGGGCCTCGCCCAGTCGGGCACCGTTGACGTAGGCCGCACCGCTCGCTGCGACCGCGGCACCGGTGAGGGCGGTCTTGAGCACGACCGCGGCCGTCGTCGGCGGGTGGAGCACGGTGCGCCGGCGGTTGTCGGCGAGGATGCCGAGACCGCTGACGAGGTGGAGCCCGATCGCGGCGCCCTGGACCGGCCCCCACTCGTTCCAGCCACGGTCGAGGATCTGCGCCCGCTCGCGCTCGTCGTCGCCCTCGCGCGCCGCCGGGTTGAGGCCGACAGCCCCCATGAGCGAGCCACCGAACCACGCGGCGTTGGTCACGAGGTGGGTCGCGCGCACGGTGGTGCTCCAGATCGTCATGGAGCCGACGCTACGAAGCACGGAGGTGAAGCGCTCCACCCCAAAGGGCGGAACCACGAGGTGGGCGACCGGCATACGGTGAAGGCATGGGAACCCACATCTCCAGGCGCGACGACGTCGACCCCGCCGAGGGCGAGCGCGAGTACGGCGACGTGACGTTCGCCGACCCGACGAACAAGAAGTACCCGATCGACACCGAGGAGCACGTCCGCGCGGCGTGGTCCTACATCAACAAGAGGTCCAACGCCGCGAAGTACGACGCCGACGAGGTCGAGGCCATCAAGGGCCGCATCAAGCGCGCCGCGGGGAAGCACGGCATCGAGATCGACGACGACTGACCCGCAGGTCCGCGACCGGTCCCGCAGGCCGGGACGGTCCGGGTCGCAGCGGTTCCGCAGTGGATCCGCAGCGCCCGGCCCGACAGTTCTCGACGACCACCCCGTCGAGAGGACCGAGATGAGAAGCCTCGTCACCACCGCCCTGGCCGGCGCCGCCGCCGTCTGCGCCGTCGTCGCCTCCGCCCCGGCGGCAAGCGCCGAGAGCAACACCCCCACCTACGCGAGCTGTCGCGGCGACCTCAGCAGGTCGGTGCCGATCACCAACGCCGGCGGCACGGTCCTCAGCCGTGTGCAGATCTGGGAGTACGGCTCCTACCGCGAGTCCGAGGTGTGCGTGAAGAACGTCCACGTCGGGGGCACGGTCGGCCGGACGATGTGGACCATGGTCTCGATCGGCAGCCTCTACGACCGCGGTGACTACTCGCAGTACGCCGGCGCCATCCGCACCCACGGCGACTGGTACGGCTCCTACGACATCCACGTCGGTGGCGCCAACCCGTCCAACCCCGACCGCGACTACGCCTGCAAGAAGGTCGACGGCCGGATCGGCGACCACTGGGCGCCCAACATCTGGCTCTGCTGGTCCAACCACATCTGACCCGGGCCGTGCGCCCCTGACGCCGGCCCACGGGGGGCGAGCCGGTATGCCGTCGTGCGGCGCGGCATACCGGCTTCGCCCTGTCGGGTCGGTCGCCCTGCCGGGTCGGTCGCCGTGCCGGGTGGTCGAGCGCGGGAGCCTCGGGGTCAGGCGGGTTCGCCGGGCTCGGGGGCGTCGAGGGTGAGGTCGACCATGATCTCGGTGGCGAGCTCCTCGAGGGCGGACTGGAGCGCCGCGAGGTCGATGCCGGCCGGTGCGGTCGCGGTGGCGACGGCCTCGAAGAGCCGACCACCCGCCTCGGGTGTCGGCCGGGTCCCGCTCACGAGCTCGGCGACGCTGAGGCCGTGGTCGGCGAGGACGCCCGAGACGGCACCGACGATGCCGGGCCGGTCGTTGCCGAGCAGCTCGACGCGCACCCGGACCGGGGCGTCGTCGGTGGCGGCGGTGGTGCCGGTGGGGCCGCCCGCCGCCGTCGCGCTCTCCTGCGCCGCGCCGTGGACGGTGACGTCGAGCAGTCCCTCGAGCGGCGCGAGCGCCTCGCGCAGGGCATCGGCGCGGTCGTCGGGGACGGTGACGACCACGATGCCGGCGAACTTGCCGGCGAGCTCGCTGAGGTGGCTGCGCTCCCAGTTGCCGTCGTTCGCGGCGATGACGTCGGCGAGGGCCTTGACGAGCCCGGCGCGGTCGTCACCGATGACGGAGAGGACGAGTGTCGTGGTCACGTTCGCAGCGTAGACCTCAGGCGTTGGCGCGCTTGGCGAGCCGCAGCCAGGTGTCGACGACGGTGTCGGGGTTGAGCGACATCGACTCGATGCCTTGGTCGAGCAGCCAGTCGGCGAGGTCGGGGTGGTCCGACGGGCCCTGGCCGCAGATGCCGATGTACTTGCCCCGTGCCTTGCACGCCTCGATCGCCATCGACAGCATCTTCTTGACCGCGGGATCGCGCTCGTCGAAGCTGCCGGCGACGAGCGCCGAGTCGCGGTCGAGGCCAAGGGTGAGCTGGGTGAGGTCGTTGGACCCGATCGAGAACCCGTCGAAGTGGTCCAGGAAGGCATCCGCGTTCACGGCATTGGACGGGACCTCGCACATCATGACGACCTGGAGGTCGTTCTCGCCGCGCACGAGGCCGTGCTGGCCGAGCAGGTCGATGACGCCCTCGGCCTCGGCGAGGGTCCGCACGAACGGGATCATGATCTTGACATTGGTGAGGCCCATGTCGTCGCGGACGAGCTTGAGGGCCTCGGCCTCCATGGCGAAGCACTCGGCGAAGTCGGCCGACAGGTAGCGCGCCGCGCCCCGGTAGCCGATCATCGGGTTCTCCTCGGTCGGCTCGTAGCGAGGGCCGCCGATCATGTGGGCGTACTCGTTGGACTTGAAGTCGCTCATCCGCACGATGACCGGCTCCGGCGCGAAGGCCGCGGCGAGCATCGAGACGCCCTCGGCGACACGCTTGACGAAGAAGTCGCGGGGCGAGTCGTAGGCCGCGATGAGCTGCTCGATCTCGGCCTTGAGCCCGGGCTCCTGGTCGTCGAGCTCGAGCAGGGCGCGCGGGTGGATGCCGATCTGGCGGTTGATGACGAACTCGAGGCGGGCGAGGCCGATCCCCTTGTGCGGCAGGCGGGAGAACTCGAAGGCCTGCTCAGGGGTGCCGACGTTCATCATGATCCGCACCGGGATGTCGGGCATGTCGTCGAGCTCGGTCTCGGTGACGGAGAACTCGCGCAGGCCGTCGTAGACGAAGCCGGTGTCGCCCTCGGCGCAGGAGACGGTGACCTCGCGGCCGTCGGCGAGGTCGCGGGTCGCCGAGCCGGTGCCGACGACGGCGGGGATGCCGAGCTCGCGGGCGATGATCGCGGCGTGGCAGGTGCGGCCGCCGCGGTTGGTGACGATGGCGCTGGCGCGCTTCATCACCGGCTCCCAGTCGGGGTCGGTCATGTCCGCGACGAGCACCTCGCCGGGCTGGAAGTCGTGCATGTGCTCGGCGGAGGAGAGGACCCGCACCGCACCGGCGCCGATCTTCTGGCCGATGGCACGGCCCTCGGCGACGACCTCGCCGCGCTCGTCCATCCGGAAGCGCTGCAGGGTCGAGCCGGACTGGCGCGACTTCACGGTCTCAGGGCGGGCCTGGAGGATGTAGAGCTTGCCGTCGACGCCGTCCTTGCCCCACTCGATGTCCATCGGGCGGCCGTAGTGCTCCTCGATCTTGAGGGCGTGCTCGGCGAGCTCGGTGACCTCGGCGTCGCTGAGGCTGAGCCGGGCGCGCTCGGCCTCGTCGACGTCGACGAACTCGATCGAGCGGCCGACCTCGGAGTCGTCGGTGTAGACCATCTTCGTGGCCTTGCTGCCGACGCCGCGCTTGAGGATCGCCGGGCGGCCCGCGCGCAGGGCTGGCTTGTGGACGTAGAACTCGTCGGGGTTGACCGCGCCCTGGACGACGGCCTCGCCGAGGCCGTAGCTGCTCGTGACGAAGACGGCGTCGGGGAAGCCGGACTCGGTGTCGATCGTGAACATCACGCCCGAGCTGCCGATGTCGGAGCGGACCATGCGCTGGATCCCGGCCGACAGGGCCACGGCCTCGTGGTCGAAGTTGCTGTGCACGCGGTAGGCGATCGCGCGGTCGTTGTAGAGCGAGGCGAAGACCCGCTTGATCGCGAGCAGGATGTTGTCGATCCCGCGGACGTTGAGGAAGGTCTCCTGCTGCCCCGCGAAGCTCGCGTCGGGCAGGTCCTCTGCGGTCGCGCTCGAGCGCACCGCCCAGCTCACCTCGTCGGCCGCGGCTCCCGCCTCCGAGACAAGGCGTTCGTATGCCGTGCGGATCTCGTCCTCGAGGTCGGCCGGGAACGGCTGCTTCTCGACGGTGTCGCGGATCTCCGCGCCGGCCGCGGCCAGGGCCCGGGTGTCCTCGACGTCGAGCTCGCGCAGGATGCCGTTGATCCGCTCGGCGAGGCCCTCGTGGGCGAGGAAGCGGCGGTAGGCGTCGGCCGTCGTCGCGAAGCCGTCGGGCACCCGCACGCCGGCCTTCGACAGGTGCTGCACCATCTCGCCGAGGGAGGCGTTCTTGCCGCCGACGTGCTCGACGTCGTCGAGACCGAGCTCGGCGAACCAGGCGATGTTGGTGCTGCCGGCTCCCTGCTGGGTGGCGGTCATGGCGGTCCTTTCGTCGGGGCGTCGTCGCCCTCTGCTGCTCAGCCGAGGTCGGGGAGCCGGCTGCTCTGCATGATCACGGCAGCCATCTCCTCGACGGACATCTTGGCGGAGTTGATCGACGGGATCCGATGCGCCCTGTACATCGCCTCGGCCCGGCGCAGCTCGTAGCTGCACTGGGCGAGCGTGGCATAGGTCGACCCGGGCCTGCGCTCGCCTCTCACCTGGCTGAGCCGGGCGGGCGTGGAGAGCAGTCCGAAGCACTTCTCGGCGAGCGGCCGGATCGGGCGCGGCAGGTCGGCGGTCTCGAAGTCCTCGGGCACGAGCGGGTAGTTCGCCACCTTGAGCCCGTGCTGGAGGGCGAGGTACATCGAGGTCGGCGTCTTCCCGCACCGCGACGGTGCGACGAGGATGAGGTCGGACTGCTCGAGGTTGCGCAGGCTGGCCCCGTCGTCGTGCTCCATGGCGAACTCGATGGCCCTCATCCGCTGGTCGTACCGGACGGTGTCGCCGACACCGTGGAGCGCGGTGGTGTTGTGGGTGGCGTTGACGTGCAGGACCCGCTCGACGGTGTCGAGGTGCGAGCCGAAGAGGTCGATGAAGGCCGCCCGGGTGCGCTGGAGCTCCTGCCGGATCTCCTCGTCCGAGACGGTCGAGAAGAGGAGGGGGGTCACGGCGTCGGTCATCGCCGCGTCGACCTGCTCGAGGACCGACCTGGCCTGCTCGACGGAGGTGATGAACGGGATCTTGCGGCGGGTGAAGGTCAGACCGGGGAATTGCGCGAGCAGGAGGTTGCCGAGCGTCTCGGCCGAGATGCCGGTGCCCCCGGCGAGGAAGAAGACGGGGGTCGGGGAGTCGACGTCGCCGGGGGTCATCGTCATGGGTCGGCTCAACGGACGAGGAGGTTGAGCACGATGGTGAGCACCACCGAGAGGACGACGGAGACGAGGATCATGACGAGGCAGCCGGCAGCACCGCCGACGGGACGGATCTGCACAGGGCTCATGACTCCGATCGTGGCACAGGCGCCGCGACGACGGACGCCGCGTCAGGACCCGGCCGGCCAGTCGCCGCGCACGGCGGCACCACCCTCGACGACGTCCTCGCTCTCACCGGTCGCGTCGGTCCACGAGTCCTTGGGCCGGTAGCCGAGGTCGAGCATCGTGTTCGTGAGGTCCCACCGACGGTTGGGGTTGTCGGAGATCGCGTAGTAGACGCCGTGACGGACCTTCGCCTCGATGGCGCACCTGAAGACCTGCTCCGTGTCGTCGTCGCTGAGCCACATCGCGTGCAGCAGCTCCTCTTCGGCGAGTGTCGGGTCGCCCGAGCTCCAGCCGATCCGAAGCGAGATGACGTCGAGGTCGTGCTCGTCGTGGTAGAAGCGGCCGAGGGTCTCGCCGAAGACCTTGGAGACCCCGTAGAGCGAGTCGGGCCGCGGCAGGTGGTGCGGGTAGACCGGCCACTCCTCGAACCGGTCGTACATCCCCATCGCGTGGTTGGACGAGGCATAGACGACGCGTCGCACCCCGGCCTCGCGCGCCGCCTCGAGGACGTTGCGGTAGCCGACGATGTTGGCGGCGAGCACCGCGTCCCACTCGGCATCCGGGGCCGCCTCGCCGGCGAGGTGCAGCACGGTGTCGACGCCCTCCATGAGGGGCGCCACGTCCTCGTAGCTCGTGAGGTCGGCCCGCTCGAGCTGGCCCTCCTGCTCGGGCGTCCTGGGCGTCCGGCCGTGCTGGACGAGGTCGTAGTCGTCGTCGAGCCGGTCGACGAGAAGCAGCCCGATCGTCCCCGTCGCCCCGGTGACGAGCACCCGCCGTCGGGTGCTCACGAGGACTCCCGCTCCGCCATGGCGCGCTCCCTTCGTCGTCTTCCCACCGTATGCCGGTCAGGCGCCTCCCGCTCGTCCGGCGCCTGCCCCTCGACGGGGACGGCTCGTCCGGCGCCTGCCCCTCGACGCGGATGGCGGGGCGGAGGAGAGTTGGGAATGCCGATCGGGACATGGTGGTTGAATGCTCAACGACCTTGCCGCGAGGTCCCGCGAAGGAGGACGACCATGCCTGCTGTGACTGCCGACACGCTGACGCTGCCCCGCCTCGAACGGCCCGCCGAGAGTGCACGCGACCGCGAGGTGCGTCGCCAGGTCTCGGGGCCGAAGGGCTTCGAGGGCGAGGGCTTCCCGGTGACACGAGCGTTCGCCGGGATCCCGGTGCAGGAGCTCGACCCGTTCGTCCACATGGACGAGATGGGTGCGGTGAACTACGCGCCGGGCGAGCCGCGCGGCACCGACTGGCACCCCCACCGCGGCTTCGAGACCGTCACCTACATCATGGACGGCCGCTTCCGGCACCAGGACTCGCACGGCGGCGGCGGGATGATCGAGGACGGCGCCACCCAGTGGATGACGGCCGGCTCCGGGGTGCTGCACATCGAGACCCCGCCGGCCGAGCTCGTCGTCTCCGGGGGCCTGTTCCACGGCGTGCAGCTGTGGGTCAACCTGCCGGCGGCCAAGAAGTGGTCCGACCCGCGCTACCAGAACCTCGAGGGCACGGACTCGACCCTCGTCACGACCCACGACGGTGGCACGCTGCTCCGCATCATCGCCGGCTCCATCGGCGGACGGCGCGGCCCCGGCGACACCCACACCCCGATCACGATGGCCCACGCGACCATCTCGCCCGGTGCGCAGGCCGAGATCCCGTGGAACCCGGCATACAACGGGCTCGTCTTCGTCTTCTCGGGCAACGGGTCCATCGGTCGCGACCGGCGACCGATCCGCCCTGGACAGACCATCGTCACCGGCCCCGGCGACCTGCTGACCCTCACCGCCGACGAGCGCCAGGACGTCGAGACCCCCGCGCTCGAGGTGCTGCTCCTCGGTGGGCAGCCGATCCGTGAGCCGGTGGTGCAGTACGGCCCGTTCGTCATGAACACCAAGCGCGAGGTGGTGCAGGCGTTCGAGGACTTCCAGGCAGGACGGCTCGGCCGGGTCCCTGCGGACGGGCTGCGGCCCTACCGCCCGACCGACGAGGAGCTGCGCGCGGCCGTCGCCGGGATGGCGCACGGGGACGTGCACACGCGCACGTCCGACGAGGCCTGAGCCCCTGGCCCGTCCGAGGCGCCGCTCAGCCGTCCGAGACCAGCACGACGATCAGGGTGCGCGGACCGTGGACGCCCTCGACCCGCTGGAGCTCGATGTCGCTCGTCGCGCTCGGACCGCTCACCCACGTGAGCGGCCGGCCGCGGTGGGCCTCGCCGCCGAGGAGCCGCACGGCGTCGGGGACGTCGTCGACGACCTGGGCCTCGCGCACGACGCAGACGTGGGTGTCGGGCACGAGCGTGAGCTCGCGCCGTCCCTGGTCGGGTCCGTGGTCGAGGACGACGGTCCCCGTGGCCGCGATGCCGAGGGCCGCGGCGGTGACGACGGCGTCGATGCCGTCGAGCTGGGTCGCCGACACGGCGGCGGCCTCGGGCACGACGTCGAACCCCGCCTCGAGGGCGGTCACCCACGCGGCGTCGAGCCCGGTCGGCACGACGACGCTGCCCAGCCCGTGTCGGCCGAGCACCTCCACGACCGCCTCCGGCACCTCGGAGGCTGGCACCCTCACGACCTCGGCCCGGTAGTCGGCGACGTTCTCGGCGAAGAGCTCGACCGAGCCGGTGGCGACCTGCGCCGGGTCGCTGCGCGTCGCCGGCCGGACGGGCGTCGTGACGTCCGCCGTGGCGGCACGGACGCGGGCGAGGATCTCGTCGCGGGCGCTCACGACTCGCCCCTCTCCCGGGCCCACCACTGCCGGAAGGTCTCGGTCGGTGGTGTCGGCACGTCACGGGCGTCGGTCCACGCGCCGAGCCCGGGGACCCGCCGCACCGTGCGCCCGCGCAGCAGCCGCCCGGCGGTCGTCGCACCCCGCTGGGCGACGGCGAGGCGACGCGGGTCCGACAGCACCCAGGCCGCCGCCCTCATCGCCGCCGACTCGGCGCGGTGACCGTCCTGCCCCGCCACCTCGCCGCGCAGCTCGACGAGCAGCTCGGGGATGTCGATCCGCACCGGGCAGGCGTCGAAGCAGGCACCGCACAGCGACGAGGCATAGGGCAGCGACCGGTCGACCTCGCTCGCGGTCCCCCGCAGCTGCGGGTTGAGGACGGCGCCGATGGGGCCGGGGTAGACCGAGCCGTAGGCGTGGCCGCCGGTGCGCTCGTAGACCGGGCAGACGTTGAGGCAGGCGGAGCACCGGATGCACCGGAGTGCCTGTCTCCCCGTCGGGTTCGCGAGGACGTGGCTGCGGCCGTTGTCGAGGAGGATGACGTGGACCTCCTGCGGCCCGTCACCGTCGTGCACCCCCGACCACATCGTCGTGTAGGGGTTCATCCGCTCCCCCGTGCTCGAGCGCGGCAGCAGCCGGAGCATCGGGGCGAGGTCGTCCCACGTCGGCAGCACCTTCTCGATGCCGACGACGGAGACGAGCGTCTCGGGGAGGGTGAGGCACATGCGGCCGTTGCCCTCGGACTCGACCACGACGAGGGTGCCGGTGTCGGCGACCGCGAAGTTCGCGCCCGACACCGCGACCCTGGCGCGCAGGAACTTCTCGCGCAGGTGGAGCCGCGCGGCCTCGGCGAGCCTGGCCGGGTCGTCGGTGAGGTCGTCGGGGGCAGCCTTCCCGACGCGGCCCATCTCGCGGAGGAAGACCTCGCGGATCTCCTTGCGATTGCGGTGGATCGCAGGGACGAGGATGTGGCTGGGGCGGTCGCCGAAGAGCTGGACGATGAGCTCGGCGAGGTCGGTCTCCCACGCGGAGATCCCCGCAGCCTCGAGCGCCTCGTTGAGCTCGATCTCCTGGGTCGCCATCGACTTGACCTTGACGACCTCGTCGACGCCCTTGGCCCGGGCGATGCCGACCACGATCGCGTTGGCCTCGTCGGCGTCGCGGGCCCAGTGCACCGTCGCGCCGTTGGCCGTGAGCGACGCCTCGAGCTGCTCGAGGTAGTCGCCGAGGTGGGTCAGCGCCTCGTCCTTGGCCTCGGCACCCGCGACCCGCAGCGCCTCCCACTCGGGCACCTCACCCACGACGGCGGCCCTCTTGGTCCGGATCGTGTGCGTCGCGGCACGCAGGTTGTCGCGTTGCTGCGTGTCCGCGAGGGCGACGCGTGCGGCCTCGGGGAAGGACGGCATACCGACGAAGGTGGGGGAGGTGCGCTGTGCCGGAGGGGTGCTCACGTGGGGTTCCTGGTTCACGCCGGCTCCTCCCGCGTCGAGGCGAGGACCTCGGCGAGGTGCATCGTGCGTATGCCGGCGCGTCGCCTCCCGAGGATGCCGCCGATGTGCGCGAGGCACGAGTTGTCGCCGGCGACGAGGACCTCGGCCCCGGTGCCGGTGACCCGGTCGGCCTTGTCGCTGCCCATCGCGACCGACACGTCGGGGTTCTTCACCGCGAAGGTGCCGCCGAAGCCGCAGCACTCCTCGGCGCCGGGCAGCTCGGCGAGGTCGATGCCCTCGACCGCCCGCAGGAGCTGCAGCGGCCGGTCGCCGACCCGGAGCATCCGCAGCGAGTGGCACGTCGGATGGTAGGTGACGCGGTGGGGGAAGAAGGCTCCCACGTCGGTGACGCCGAGGACGTCGACGAGGAGCTCGGAGAGCTCGTGCACGTGCGTCGAGACCCGCTCCACCTCGCCGGCGAGCGCGGTGGCGCCGGCGTCGCGGGCGACCGTCGCGTGCTGGTGGCGGACCGAGCCGACGCACGACCCCGACGGCGCGACGACCGCGTCGTAGGAGCCGAAGACGTCGACGAAGCGACGCACGAGCGGCAGGGCGTCACCGGCATACCCGGTGTTCGTGAGCATCTGGCCGCAGCAGGTCTGGGCGGCAGGGAACTCGACCCGGCACCCGAGCCGCTCGAGGAGGCGCACGACGGCCTTGGGCGTCTCCGGCCACATCGTGTCGTTGAAGCACGTCGCGAAGAGCGCCACGCGAAGGCCCGCGCCGGGGAGCTGCGCTGACGTCATCGCCCCATCCAACCAGCCCCGGGCCACCCGCACCGGCTGCGCGGCCGGACACCCGTAGGGAGGTAGTGGGGGGCGGAACGACCTGCCTACGGTCACGGCGAACCCCTGCCAGGAGGCACACCATGAGCTCGGCCCAGCCGCCCGTCCCCACACCGGACACCGTCCACGAGCACCTTGCCGCGTGGGTGCTCGACCCCGACTACCCCTGCCTCGGCGCCCGCGCGGTCTTCAACCGCGAGCGCGACCACGTCGTCACGACGGGCCGACTCGGCAGCGCGAGCAGCAGCCTCGACGTCTACCAGGCGCTGCGCTCGTTCGGCGAGGACGTGGACCCTGGAGAGGGCTTCACCTCGCTCGTCGCCGCGTTCGGCGGCGCGGTTCCGCCGACCGAGCAGGCCTTCGAGCAGCGGCTGTGGACGACCTTGCAGCACCTGCACGACTTCGACGACACGCCGTGGGACCCGGACGTGTCGAGCGACCCCGCCGACCCGGAGTTCTCGTTCAGCATCGGCGGCACGGCCTACTTCGTCGTCGGCCTCCACCCGCACGCCTCGCGCGACGCCCGCCGCACCCCGTGGCCGGTGCTCGTGTTCAACCTGCACTCGCAGTTCGTCGAGCTCAAGGCGAGTGGCCGCTACGAGCACATGCGCGACCTCATCCGCAGCCGCGACCTCGAGCTCCAGGGCTCGCTCAACCCGATGGTCGCCGACCACGGTGAGGTCTCCGAGGCCCTGCAGTACTCCGGGCGCAGGGTGGAGCCGACGTGGCAGGCGCCGCTGGAGCACGACAGGGTGGGTTCGTGACCCAACCCCTCGCCGACGGTTTCACCCGCCTCGCCCCGCAGACCGGCACGCACGTCCGGCTCGCCGCGGGCGAGGTGCTCACCCTGCTCGACCCGACCGGGGTGCAGGTGAGCGACCTCTACTGCGTCGCGGCCGACGACGTCGACGAGAGGCTCTCGTCAGGGCGGTCGATCGACTTCGAGAACGGCATCCGCTTCACCACGGGCTCGACGCTGTGGAGCAACCGCAGCCGCCCGATGCTCACCGTCGTCGAGGACTCGTGCGGCACGCACGACTTCCTCCTCACACCCTGCAGCCAGCAGACGTTCGACATCCTCTACCCCGACCTCGGCGGTGCCGAGCACCCCAGCTGCTTCGCCAACCTCGTCGACGCGCTCGAGCCGCACGGCGTGCGCCCCGACGACATCGGGACGACCCTCAACGTCTTCATGAACGTCTGGGCGGACGACACCGGCGACCTCCACATCGACCCGCCGCCGAGCGTCGCCGGCGACCGGTTCTCGGTGCGAGCCGAGATGGACCTCCACGTCGGCATCACCGCGTGCTCGGCCGAGAAGTCCAACGGCGGGACGTGCAAACCGATCGACTACCTGGTCTCCCCCGCGTGGCGAGGTGCCCTGCCCGATCAGACGTCCTAGCGTCGGGTCGTGGCCCGCACGGACTCGACGACCGAGGACCTGGTCGAGGCACCCCGCACCTTCCGGGGACAGCTGGCGCACCGCACCGGCATCGGTCTCGTGCTCCTCGTCGTCGCCGCCGGCCTTCTGGGCATCCTCGGGCCGCGCACGAGCACCCACACCGAGGCGGCCGACGGCTGGCGGCTGTCCGTGGAGCACGCCTCCATCACCCGCTCCGGCCAGCCGGCGCCGCTGCACCTGCGCATCGAGAGCAGCGACGGCTTCACCGGGCCGGTCCAGGTGGCCCTGTGCGACGACCTCTTCGACCACCTCGACTTCCAGAACTGGTACCCGAACCCGTCCGCCGAGACGAGCTCGCCCACGCGCCTGCTGTACGAGTTCGACCCGCCCGAGGGCAATGTCCTCGAGGTGAGCCTCGACGCCCGGGCGGCACCCGGCCAGTGGGGTGGGCGCGAGCAGTGCTGGGCCGAGGTGCTCGACGCCGAGCAGCCGGTCGTCAGCGTGGACTTCACGACGTGGGTGGCGCCCTGATGGACATCGTCGTCCGCGCGGCCGTCGTCTTCCTCGTGCTGTGGCTCGCCATCCGCGTCTCCGGCAAGCGCGAGGTCGCCCAGCTCTCGGCCTTCGACATGATCATGGTCGTCACGCTCGGTGACCTCGTCGCACAGGGCGTCGTGCAGGAGGACTACTCGCTCAGCGCGGCCACGCTGGCCGTCTCGACGTTCTGCCTGCTCAGCCTGCTGCTCGCCTGGATGCACTACCGGTTCCCGCGGTCGCGCCCGCTGCTGTCCGGCCGGGCCCGGGTCGTCGTCCGCGACGGCGAGCCCGTGCTCGACGTGCTCTGCTCCGAGCGAGTGACGATCGAGGACGTGCACGAAGCGGCTCGGGAGAAGGGGATCCGCAGCCTGCGCGAGATCGAGCTGTGCGTGCTCGAAGTCGACGGCGGCTTCTCCTTCTTCACCGTGGAGCGGTCACCCGCGCAGGACGGCGCCTAGTCCTCGCGGGGCACCGGACGGGCCCTCAGACCTCCCGGCGGCGCGGGACACCTGCCCCTGTCCGCCGGGACACCGGGCGCGACACCTTGTGGAGGTACCCACGGCGGTCCGACACGGCCCGCCGTCACCCACACAGGAGGAAACATGCACCGCACGACCCTGCGCCGGGCCGGACTCGCGATCGTCGCCACCGGGACCGCCGCCGTCCTCGCCGCCGCCCCGGCGATGGCACACCACTGCTTCGTCCCGATGTACAGCCTCGACGGCGCCCCGTCCTCGGCCAACTGGTTCGTCCTCTCCGCCGCCGACGGCGCCGTGTTCGAGGCCGGCTACGAGCCCGCCTGTGACGCGGCCGTCGACGCCGGCTACGACGCGCTGCGTGCAGCCGGGCTGCCCGTCGGTCTCAAGATCTTCGAGAAGATGACGATCGGCGACCCGAAGCACACCGGGCGGATGAACCCCAACGGCGCCGACGGCAAGGGCCTCGAGTACTTCGGTGCCGGCTCCGAGCTGCCGTTCCAGATGGTCGAGACCTTCATCGAGGGCGCCGAGTCGGCGGACTGCGCCGGCTGAGGCCCGCTCTCGGCAGGGAGCCGCACCGGTCCCACGGATCGCGACACAGGGGGTCGCGGTCCGTGGGACCTTCGCGTCCGGGCGCCGTCACTGGCGGCCCGCCCGACCCACCCAGAGCGTCACCGTGACCCGGTCGTCGGGCTCGACGCCACTCGCCCGCCGGACCGCGTCCTTGACCGGCAGCAGGTAGGCGCCGTCCTTCGGGAAGAGCGCCGTGCTGAAGTCGACTCCCTCGATGCGGGCCTCGACCGGGACCTGCCCCCAGTACTCCAGGCCCTTGGCAGCGAGCTTGATGTCGCCACTCTCCTCCTCGGGGATCGCGACGAAGTAGTAGGGCGCCGGCCCGCGCCACTCGATCACCGGGCCGTCGAACTCGAGGGGCTCACCGAGGTCCATGGGGGCATTGTGGTCGGTCGGCCGCACGGGAACCGTCTCCACGACCCGCCCGTATGCCGTCCGTCCCGTCTCCACGGGTCAGCGCACCGCCCGTGCGTAGCGACGCCCGAGGAGACGCACGTGCTCGACGAGCTCCGGGGGGTCGGCGACATGGAAGTCGAGTCCGAGCATGCTGATCCACACGGCGACGATCTCGACGCTGTCACCGCCGGTGACGAGGACGCTGTGTTGCTCGTCGACGGTCTGCACGACCCCGGCGGTCGGGTTGATCCGGCCGAGCACCTCGTCGGCCGGGGCGTCGACGGCGATCCGGCAGTGCACCTTCCTCCCCGAGAAGGCGACGTCGCGCAGCACGAACGCCGCATAGTCGCCGCCCTCGAGGGGGGCCGGGGCGAACCGCCCGGCACCCGGCACCCGCAGCGTCGTCCAGTCGACCCGGAAGGCCTGCCAGGTCCCGGTCGGGCGACGGCGGGCGACGACGTACCAGCGCTCCTGCCGAGCGCGACAACACCGACATCGTGTCGTGGACCGAGCACCCCCGCGGAGGCCACTACGCCTCGATGGAGGTGCCCGAGGAGCTGGCCGCGGCGATCAGGGGCTTCTTCGCCTGAGTCCCTGCACGCGGTCGGCGCCGGGGTGGGGCACCCGCCGGGTGCGCCACCCCGGCGTCGCACGTTCACGGCAGGCGCGGCTGCGGCGGGTAGGGCGTGAGCAGCTGGTCGACCGGCGCGTGGTCGTCGGTGAGGACCATGGCGTCACCGATCCACGCGTCGAGCTCGGCGCCCTCGACGACCTGCCAGTCGAGCCCGCGCTCGGTGATCCCCGCGGCCAGCGCGGCGGCGTCGACCGGCGACTGCGACGCGACGGCGACGAGGTTCCCCCCGCCGTCGGGATCGCGGGCCACCGTTCCGGGGTCGGCCGCGAGGACGACGTGGTCGAAGACCGACCGCAGGGTCGCGAGCTCGGCCCGGGCGAAGGCGAGCGTTCCGAAGTCGATGAGGTTCGCGGCATACGTGCCGTCGACGGTGAGGACGCGCCGCACGTCGGTGAGCGCCTCGCGGGTCGTGAGGTGCCACGGGATGCTGAGCCCGCCGAACGCATCGCCGACGACGAGGTCCTGTGACCCGTCCGGGATGCGGCGCAGCCCGAGCCGGCCGTCCTCGACCCGCACGTCGAGCCGGGGTCCCGTGACGAGGCCGAGCCGCTCGACGTCGACCTCGAGCACCCCCGCGTCGATCTCGGACACGACGCTCGTCGTGCCGGGCCGCTCCGCCGCGAGGTAGCGCGGGAGCGTGAGGCCTCCCCCGCCGAGGTGGTATGCCGTGAGCGGCTCCTTCCCGGGCCGGACCGTGTCCGTGACGGCGGCGAGGGCACCGACGTAGTCGAACTCGAGGTGGGTCGGGTCGTCGAGGTCGACGTAGGAGTGGCGGATGCCGTCGAGGACGAGCAGCCGCCCACCGGGCCGGTTGTCGTCGGTCACGACCTCGGCGCAGTGGTAGACCGTCTCGACGTCGCAGCTCCCCGGGCCCCACGCGGCCCCGAGGCCACCGGGCAGGAGCAGGAGGACGGGCAGGGCCCGACGGGCGCCCCGGCGCAGGTGGGTCTCGAGCGCCACGGCGGCAAGGACGAGCAGCACCCCGAGCCCGACGAGCAGGGCGCTCACGGGGAACGCCGAGACGAAGACGAAGCCGGTGAGCACGGTGCCCGCGATCGCGCCGACGGTGCCGATGCCCGAGAGCCCGCCGACGACGCTGCCGGTGTCGGAGAGGTCCGAGAGCCGCAGCTTGGCGACGATCGGCGAGACCGCCGAAAGCAGCGCGCCCGGCACGAGGATCGCGAGCGCCCCGAAGAGGAAGACGCCCGCACCAGCGACCTCGCCGACTCCGCGGACGAGGACGGGCATGAGCGAGACGGCGATCCCGGAGGCCGCGAGCAGGGGTGCGAGCAGCCGGCGGGGGTCGGTCGAGTCGGCCGCCCGCCCGCCGAGCCAGGCGCCCAGGGCGATGGCCGCGAGCGCGATGCCGATGACGAGGGTGCTCGTCTCGAGGGTGAGCCCGAGGTAGGGCGCGAGCAGGCGGAGGGACACGAGCTCGACGACGAGGACGGCGCCGCTGCTCCCGAAGACGAGGGCGGCGGCGAGCCGCGGACCGAGAGGCGGTTCGGTGGCGCTCATGGTGCCGCCTTCGCGCCGGCGACGGCGAACGTCTCACGCGCCGTGCTGTCCCACCGGCGCACCTGCGTCACGGCTCCCTCGAGGTCGGGGGCCCACCGCAGCGCGAGCGCACGGGCCGCGTCCTCCTCCGGTATGCCGCGTGCGAGCGTCACGTGAGGGACCCACCTGCCGTTGGCGGTGAGCGGGGTGGCCGAGGCTCCGCTGCGACCGAGCGCCGCGGCGTGCATCCGCAGCAGCGGCTCGTCGACCAGGACGAGCCGCGCGAGCACGAGCCGTCGGCCGGGGAATGCGACGACCGGGCCGAGCCGCACCCGCAGCGGGAGCATCGGCCCGAGCTCCGATGCGAGGTCGTCGTCGGTCGTGGGCAGGTGCTCGGTGACGAGGAGGGTCACGTGCGGCGCGTTCGAGGCACCGGTGTGGTCGGCCTGGCTCGGCAGGCCGGCCTCGCGCAGCACCGTCCACTCTGCGCGCACGGTCGCGTCGGTGTCGTCGTCGAGGAGCAGCTCGAGGGACTGCATGCGGCCCATCGTGCCTGCTCCGGGCTCAGGAGTGCTGACAGCCCGGGCACCAGAAGAGCCGCTGAAGCCCCATCCGCTCGGCGCGGACGGTCGTGCCGCACACGTGGCACGGCTTGCCCGCCCTGCCGTAGACGGCATACCGCTTCGGGCCGCGGGGCACGGTCTCACCGCGGACGAGGGCCTCGCGCACGGCGGCGACCTGCCGCGGTTCGGTGACGATCCAGCCGGCGCCGAGCCCGATCGTCATGAGGTCGACGGCGTCCTGCCAGATCGCCTCCACGGTCTCGTCGCCGACGTCCCGACCGGGTGTGAAGGGGTCGAGCCGGGCGCGGTGGAGGAGCTCGGCGCGATAGACGTTGCCGATGCCCGCGATGACCTTCTGGTCGATGAGAAGCGCGCCGATCGGCCGGCGCGAGTTCTGGATCCGTCGCCGGGCGAGGTCGGGATCGGCGTCGTCGCGCAGCGGGTCGGGTCCGAGCCGGGCGCGCAGCGCGAGGACACCGTCCTCGTCGAGCAGCTCGCAGACCGCAGGATCGGTGACCTCGGCGAGGTGGGTCGCCGACAGCAGCCGCCACGCGACGTTGCCGTGGACCGGAGGCTCGGTCCGCGGGTAGTCGCCGTCGACGGCCCGCTGGTGACGGCGGACCGAGACGCCGCCGTCCATCGCGAGGTGCAGGTGCACCGTGAGCGGCACGTCGACTGCGCTGACGAGGAGGTGCTTGCCGACCGCCTGCGCGTCGGCGACGACCCGCTCGTCGAAGAGGTCGGCGTCGAGCTGGCCGTTCGGGGAGCGCGACCGGACCGGCGCACCGACGAGCTGCCGCAGGCGCCGGGCCATGCCGTGGACGGCGTGCCCCTCGGCCACGAGTCAGTCGCCGTCCGCCCGCTGCACCTCGCTCGCGAGCTTGAGGACGACCGTGTCGTCGTCCTGGGTGATGACGTATGCCGGGTCGTCATCGCTCCCGTTGCGCGTGACCTCCTCACCCTGCGTCGTGCGCGTCACCGAGTCGTGGTGGACCTCCGAGACCGTTCCCTCCGCCCAGGACGAGCCCCACTTCCACTTCACCTTGCTCCCGCTGCGGATCGCCATGGGCCCAGCATGACCCACGGCAGGCACGGTGCGGGGGTTCGCAATCGGCCTTCCCACAGGGCCGGGCCCGCAGCCTGGTCAGCGGCGGACGAAGCCGATCCAGCCGGCGTCGGAGTCGAATGCCAGCATCGGTCCCTCGGTGGAGCCCTTGAGGGACACCTGCGGTCGGGCGGCGACCATCGCGGCGAGCCACGCCTCCGTCGCGGCGACGTCGGGCGGGCAGCCGATCTCGGTCGTCGCCAGGCCGCCTCCAGCCTCGAGCCGGTGGTCGTCGACCGTGACGTCGCCGGTCACCGTGTTGCAGCCGGCGTCGAGTCGGATCCGGCCGCCCTCGACGACGAGGTGGACCGGGGTGGCCCACGGCGTCGAGCCGTCCCGGGCGAACCCGACGCTGGACACCCACGCACCCTGCACGTCGCGCAGCGAGTCGAGCCAACCGGCGTCCTCGGCCGGAGCACGACCGAGGGTGCGCTGCACGGCATACGCGGATCCGAGGGCCACGAGCGCGACGACCGCCGCGACCACGAGCCACACCGCTCGGCTTCTCATGCCCGTTCGACGCACGGACCCCGGGTTCGGTTCCGCGCGGGTGCGCAGGTGGCGTCGGCCCGTGACAGAGTCGGGGTGACCGGCCGGGTCCGGCCCGACCGCACAGGAGCAGGCATGAGCGAGAAGCGCACCATCGTCGTCACCGGGGCCAGCGACGGGATCGGGGCGGCATCCGCCCGCCAACTGCGTGCCAAGGGCCACGACGTCGTCCTCGTCGGACGGTCACCGGAGAAGACGCAACGGGTCGCGGAGGAGCTCGGCGTCGAGGGCCACGTGGCCGACTTCACCGAGCTCGCGCAGGTGCGCGGACTCGCCGAGAAGCTCCTCGCCAACCATCCGCGGATCGACGTGCTCGCCAACAACGCCGGAGGGACGTTCGGGCGGGAGACGACGGTGGACGGGTTCGACAAGACGCTCCAGGTCAACCACCTCGCACCCTTCCTCCTCACCCGGCTCCTGCGCGACAGGCTGCTCGAGAGCGACGCCTCGGTGATCCAGACCTCGAGCCGGGCCCACCTGCTGTCGGGCCGGCTCGACCACGACGACCTGGGTCCGACCGGGACCTGGACGGCGACGAAGGCCTACGGCGCCGCGAAGCTCGCCAACGCGCTCTTCACGGTCGAGCTGCATCGCCGGTTCCACAGGCATGGGCTGCGGGCCGCGGCGTTCCACCCCGGCGTCATCCGCACGAACTTCGCGAGCGACACCAGCAGCATGATGCGCGTGGTCTGGCGGACGCCGCTCTCGCGGCTGCTCACGAACGTGGAGACCGGCGGCGGACGCCTCACGTGGCTCGCCGACGGGACGCCCGGCCGGACGTGGCGGTCGGGGTCCTACTACGTCGACAACCGGGAGGCCCCGGTCAACCCGCTCGTCCACGACGCCGGTCTCGCGGCGCGGGTATGGGACCGCAGCGAGGAGCTCCTCGGGCTCTGACTCCGGCCGATCCGCGCTCGGGCGCGGGTGCCGGGTCTAGGGTCCACACATGTCGCCGAGCCGGTCGGACAGCGCGCGCACCCGCGTCCTCGTGGACGTGCTTCGCGACGCCTTCGGTGAGGCGATGAAGGGTGAGCCGACGGCATACCGGAGGAAGTTCCGGAGCATGGCGCACGACCCCCACTCCTTCTACCGCGGCTCGGCTCCGCTCTTCTACCGTGACGTCACCCGGCTCGAGGCGCCGTGGGTCGACGAGCGGTCGTCGCGGATCTGGGTGCACGGCGACCTGCACGTCGAGAACTTCGGGACCTACCTCGACTCGGCGGGGCGCCTGGTCTTCGACGTCAACGACTTCGACGAGGCCTACGTCGGGCACTACACGTGGGACCTGCTGCGGTTCGCGGCGTCGCTGGCCCTCGTCGGATGGCAGAAGGCGCTGCCCGACGAGGAGGTACGCAGCCTCATCGAGGCCTATGTGCGCGCCTACCTGCGGCAGGTCAACCACTACCGCGCGACGCCGGACGACACCGACTTCGCGCTGCGCCTCGACAACGCCAGGGGGCCGGTGCTCGACGTCCTGCACCGGGCGCGCGAGACCCGCCGGGTCGACCTGCTCGACTCGATGACCGTCGTCGAGGACCACCGCCGGGTCTTCACCGAGCGCGACGGCAGGCGCCACCTCGCGAAGGCCGAGCACGCCAAGGTCCTCGAGGCGTTCGAGCGCTACCTCTCGACGATCCCCGAGGACAAGCGCAGCCGGATCCCCGTCTTCTACGACGTGCGCGACATCGTGTCGACGAGCGCTCACGGCATCGGCAGCGCCGGACAGACCAGCTACGACCTGCTGCTCGAGGGCTACAGCCAGGCTCTCGAGAACGACGTCGTCGTGCAGATGAAGCAGGCCAGCGTCCCGGCGCTGAGCCGGTTCGTCGACAGCGAGGCGGTCGAGGCGGCGTTCGAGCACGAGGCGCACCGGACCGTCGTGAGTCAGCGCGCCCTCCAGGCCCACACCGACTCGCTGCTCGGCCACACGACGGTCGACGGTGTCGGGTTCGTCGTCTCCGAGGTGTCGCCCTACGAGGTGGACCTCCCCTGGGCCGACCTCACCGAGCCCGAGGAGATCGGTGTCGTCGTCCGGCAGCTCGGGCAGGCAACGGCCAAGATCCACTGCGCCTCCGACGAGGACAGCGAGCAGGACCTCGTCGACTTCCAGGTCGAGGAGGCCGTGGCGGCGTCGGTCGAGGGCGGGCGGACCGAGTTCCTCGGGTGGGTGGCCGCACGTGCGATGGAGTATGCCGGGCAGGTGCGCGCCGACCATGCCCTCTTCGTCGAGGCGTTCCGCGGCGGGCGGTTCGGTCTCGACGCCGTCTGAGGCGCAGGTGCTCCAGTAGGTTCGCGAGGCATGGACATGGTGAGGGGACCACAGATCGCCGAGGCCGGGCTGGCCGACTGGCGCAAGCTCGCCCAAGGGCTGCACGCCCGTTTCCTCGTCGACGACTTCGGGGCGGCCGCGCGGTTCGTCGCTGCCGTGGGCAAGGAGGGCGACGAGGTCGGCCACCATCCGCGGGCGCGCATCGGGTCCGGGCACGTCGACCTCGAGCTCGTCACCACGGACGCCGTCTATCGCGACGACGAGGGCACCGAGCACGTCGTCGAGTGGGTGACCCAGCAGGACGTCGACCTCGCGCGGCGGGTCAGCGAGGTCGCGGCCGCGCACGGCCTGCGGGCCGATCCCACCGCCGTCAGTGAGGTCGAGCTCGGCCTCGATGTCGCGCAGTCGGCGACGGTCGCGCCGGTGTGGGCGGCCCTCCTCACCGGGGACGCCTCGGCGCAGGGGCGGGGGACGCCGAGTGACGAGGTGCGCGACGCGACGGTGCGGGTGCCCAACCTGTGGTTCGGCGACGTGGACTCCGAGACGGACGCGGCGGACGGACCCGGGCCCCACTCCGGTGCAGCTGCTTCCGACTCGTCCCGGCAGCGGTTCCACGTCGAGGTCTACGTCGCCCCCGAGGTCGTTGCGGAGCGCGTGGAGGCGGCCGTCGCGGCCGGGGCGACGATCGTCGACGACAGCGAGTCGCCCGGGCTCACCGTGCTCGCCGACCCGGAGGGCAACCGCGGGGTCGTCTGCGCCGACACCTCCGCCGCACCGTCCGCCTGATCCGGCTCCGCCGAGGACGTATGCCGTCCCGCCCGCCTCACATCGTCCGCTCCCCTGGCCACGCCTCGACGGCGACTGTCGCGCTGGCGCGCACGTCAGGCTGCGGGCACGTCAGGCGAGCTGCGGGCTCCTCAGGCGAGGGCCGCGCGCACGACGAGGTCGACGACCGGCCGGATGGCGGCGTCGTCGTGCCGCGCGACGCGGTGGAGGATCAGCCCCTCCGCGCAGGCCATGAGCGCGCGGGCCGAGGAGGCCGGGTCCCTGGCCCCGAGGTCCGCGAGCATCGACCGCACCGCGGTCTCCAGCATCGACCGGCCCTGCCCGAGCGTCTCGCGCAGGGTCGGTTCGTGGCTCGCCTCCATGAAGAGGGCCAGACGCGCGCTCGTCAGCGTCCGCTGCTCCTCCGTCGTGCGTTCCAGCAGGGCGACGAAGGCGTCGACGAGGTCATCGGCCGACCGGGGCGAGAAGGCGGCCCCCATGCCGGCGAGCTCGCGGCCCAGGATCCCGTCGGCGACCCCTCGCAGGAGCGCCTGCCGGGTGCGGAAGTAGTTGGAGGTCGACCCTGGAGGCAGTCCGGCCGCCTCGTCGACCCGCCGGTGGGTCAAGGCCCGGAGGCCCTCCGTCCCGAGGAGGTCGATCGCGGCGTCGACGGCGCGCTCTCGGGGTGAGGACATCCAGCCACTATAGATGTCGTGACAGCACGCCACTACGGGAGTAGTGTCTCGTCACAACCCTCCCCCAGGACGCCAAGGCGGTGGTCCCCATGTCGACAGTCCTCGTCACCGGAGCCGGCCGTGGGATCGGGAGGGCCATCGCCCAGCGCCTCGCCGAGGGCGGGTGGAGCGTGTGGGCCGGCGTCCGGGACGAGGCCGGGGCGCAGCAGCTTCGTGAGGGCAGTGGGCGCATCACGCCCCTGCCGCTCGACATCACCGACGAGGCCCAGGTCGCCGCCCTCGACGACGCGCTGCCGGACCGCCTCGACGCTCTCGTCAACAACGCCGGCATCGGCGTCCTCGGACCGGTCGAGGCCGTCGGGGTGCCGGACTTCCGCCGCCAGTTCGAGGTCAACGTCTTCGGACAGGTCGCGGTCACCCAGGCCGTCCTTCCGCGGATCCGCGCGGCCCACGGGCGGATCGTCTTCATCACGTCGACGGGCGGCCGTGCGGCGGTGCCCATGGAGGGCGCCTACTGCGCCTCAAAGTTCGCGGTCGAGGCCCTCGCGGACGTGCTCCGGGTCGAGCTGAGCCCGTGGCACGTCGACATCTCCGTCGTCGAGCCGGGGCCGACGGGCACGAGCGTGTGGCAGGAGATCCCTGGCCTGCTCGACGAGCTGGAGGAGGGGATGTCACGTGAGCACCGTCGGCTCTACGCACCACACGTCGCCGGACTCCGCCGCCTCACGGGCTCGCTGCAGTCACGGACGACGAAGCCGGAGGTCGTCGCCCGGACGGTCGAACGGGCGCTCACGGCGCGACGGCCACGCCCCCGCTACGCCGCCGGTGCGCAGGCGAGGGCCATGCTGACGATGAACGCCGTGACGCCGACACGCCTGGGCGACGCCATCGGCGCCCGCCTCCTCGGCCTGCCCTCGGCTACTCGATGACCGCGGTCATCCGGACCGAGACCAGCACCCCCGGGAGCTCGGGGCCGAGCCGGGCCACATAGCGCGCCGGAGGGCTGTCAGGGAAGTGCACGGCATACGCCTCGTTGAGGCCGGCGAAGTCGTCTGGCTCCGCGAGCAGCACGCCCACCTCGACGATGTCTGCCCGCGACCCGCCGGCCGCCTCGACCACGCGCTCCGCGTTCACGAGGGCCTGACGGGTCTGCTCCTGGATGGTCGGACCGGCCATGACGCCCGTATCGGGATCGATCCCGGTCATCCCCGAGACCCAGACGTGGGACCCGGCCCGGACGCCCTGGGCGAAGAGCGGCGACTGCGGCGCCCCGGGCGTGGTGACGATTCGGCGAGCCATCATCGGCCTCCTCCGGCAGGACTCCTGTGTGCGTCTCCGATGATCCTCGCCACCCGCGCCACGGACCAGACCTCGATCAGGGGGGCGACGGGCGACGGCCACCCGCGCGACCGTGGCTACCGATACCGAGACCGGGCGGGCAACGCTTCCGCCCGCATGTCCCGGCGCCGTGGTCAACTTCGGCACGGGCAAGGGAAGGGATCGACGATGAAGCGATCACTCGCAGTGGCGTCTTGTGTACTCGCCATGGCAGGTGTGTCGGCGAGCACCGCGCACGCGGGGGAAATCAAGGGACCACCCGGGACGGTGGACAGCACCAACACGACCGGCGCGCTCGACCACGCGCAGTCGACGTGCGCGGCCAGCGGACTCAACGACCTTGACCCCCACGAGGGTCAGGTCGAGTCGCAGGTGCAGACCGCAGCCGACTCCTGGAGGTACTACGGCCTGCCGAAGGGTGCGCCCGGCACGTTGGGTCTGTGCAGGGGCAACTGACCGCAGCGCCAATGCCTCGATGGGAGGTTGTCGGCTCCGTATGCGCATCCCTCATGAATCAGCCGGAGGAGCGCTCGAACGCATGCCACCGGTGACAGAGCGTGGCACTATCGCCAAGGGACACGACGAGGCCCCGATCCGCTGGATCGGGGCCCTGTCTGGTTCGTAAGGAGAACGCGGATACGTTTCTGGGCAGCAGTTGGCACGGGGGAGGTGCAGAATCAGACGATCGGAACCAGCCCCAACAGTCCTTCCTCAGGCCTAGAGAACACGGAGACACGATGCGGATCTTGGTCACGGGCGCGACCGGATACGTCGGCGGCAGGTTGGTGCCTCTGCTGGTGGATCGCGGGCACGCCGTGCGCACCACGACGAGCGACCCCGCCCGGTCACAGCCGTGGTGGCACGACCGAGTCGAAACCGTCGTGATGGACGCACTAAAGGACGATCAGGTCGCCTCGGCGTGTGACGGCATGGACGCGGTGTACTACCTCATTCACGGCATGGGCGGTGAGGACTTCGTCGAAGCGGATCGCACGGCCGCCGCCAACTTCGCCCGCGCAGCGACGGCGCACGGCGTATCCCGAGTCATCTACCTGTCAGGGTTCGTTCCCGACGTCGCAGACGACGACCTGTCCGAGCACATCTCATCCCGCCGCGAGGTGGAACGCATCCTCGCGGAGTCGACCGCGACCGTCATCGTCCTGCGTGCAGCCATCCTCCTCGGAAGCGGCTCCACATCCTTCGAGATCATCCGCCAGGTCAGCCAGCGGATGCCCGTACACACGGTCCCGTCCTGGATGAATTCGCTCGTGCAACCCATCGCGATCGTCGACGTCCTTGAAGCGCTGACAGGCGCCCTCGACTACGACGGCCCCTCCCGGCACTTCGACGTCGGCGGACCAGACCGACTGCGGTACGCCGACCTGCTTGCCGCGTACACCAAACACGCGGGTCTGACCCGACCGCAGGTCACAGTCCCGCCGCTGGCGACCGCACTCGTAGGCACCCTCGTCGGAAGCCTCACTGACGTCCCACGGGCCACCGTCGAAGCCCTCACCGAAAGCCTGCACCACGACATGGTCGCCACCGAGGACGAGTTCCGCGCCCTGCTGTTGCCACGTGGGTATCACCTGATCGGCTTAGAGGAGGCGTTCCACAGATCCCTCGCCACCCCAACCACGGATGTGCACCACGCGGACCCCATGGGTCCCATGCCGCAGGACCCCGCTTGGGCCAGTGGCGGCGACGATCGACCCGTCCTAGCCAAAGTGGCTGACGCCGTCAGGGACGTCCTCTAGCCACCGCTGTGGACAAGTGACATGAGGTGTCACCGGTGACGGTTGATGTCGCCAGCGGTGACACTCCTATGTCGCTACACAGGAGGAGCGTCAGAAGCCGCCGTCGCGGGCCATGTTGCTGAACCGGCTGTAGTGGCCCTGGAAGGCGAGCACGATGTCGGCGGTGGGGCCGTTGCGGTGCTTGGCCACGATGACGTCGGCCTCACCGTCGCGCTCGGGGTCGGAGCGGTCGCGGTGGAGCAGGATGACCATGTCGGCATCCTGCTCGATCGAGCCCGACTCACGCAGGTCGGACATCTGCGGCCGCTTGTCGGTGCGCTGCTCGGGTCCACGGTTGAGCTGCGAGATGGCGATGACCGGGACCTCGAGCTCCTTGGCGAGCAGCTTGAGCGCACGCGAGAACTCGGCGACCTCCTGCTGCCGGGACTCGACCTTCTTGCCCGAGCTCATGAGCTGGAGGTAGTCGATGATGACCATCCGCAGGTTGTGCTGCTGCTTGAGCCGGCGGCACTTGGAGCGGATCTCCATGAGCGACATGTTGGGCGAGTCGTCGATGAAGAGGGGCGCGTCGGAGATCTTGCCCATGATGCGGGCGAGCTTGTTCCACTGCTCCTGGCCCTTGAGGCCCTTGCGGAGGTCCTGCAGCTGGATCGTCGCCTCGGCGGAGAGGATGCGCATGGTGATCTCGGTGCGGCTCATCTCGAGCGAGAACACCGCCGTCGCCATGTTGTGCTTGATCGAGGCGGCCCGGGCGATGTCGATGCCCAAAGTCGAGTTGTGCGTGGGCACCATGGCCCGACCGGCCAGGTAGAGGTGGTCATCGTTGTCGACCTCCACGCAACGCACCGGGACCGACTCGATGGGCCGCACGTCCACGATGAACCGCGAGTTGCGCCGCTGGAAGCGCCGGCCGCGCAGCTCCTTGTGCCGGATCACCTTGCGGGTGAGGCGGAAGACGTCCTCATCGGCGGAGAAGGTGATGGTGAACGCCGTGGACGACGCGTGGGATCGGCCCTTGACCACCTTGCGACTGACGCCGAAGCGATAGCCGAGCCCGGCGATGAGATCACTGACGTCTGCTGCGAGACGCGCGTCCGTCGTCGTGAACTGCGGGCAGCCACCCGCGGTGACCGTGCCGTCGGTGTCGAGCAGGCCCGCGAGGAGCTGCCGGCGCTGCGACTCGCTCGCGCGCAGGTAGGTCATCGGGATGTGCTTGTTGTCGAGGACGCCCACCTTGCGAAGGAGGGCCTTGACGGTGCCGTGGTCGTCGCGACACGACTGGCACTGCCGAAGACCGGTGCACGGGGCGCCGCAGTCCTCGCAGTGGGCGGTGAGCCGCTCGGTGCCCTTCGATCTGCCCCCGCAGGACCGGCCGCAGGACTTCACGGCGTTCGTCCGCGGCACGAAAACCACTCCGCACACGACGCACTCGCGCTCGCCCATTTTCGCGACGGGCAGACGCAGCGAGTAGCGCATGGGAGCAGACGTCGGCGTGACGACGAGACCCTCGCCCTCGAGGAACATGACCATCTCGTCGTCCGCGGTCGTGATCTCAGCTGCGGCCGAGGTCCCGTCACCGAGCCATGCGCCGAGAACATACGGAGCCAGGGGCAGCGACGCCTCAGGAAGGTCCAGCGGAGCAGTCAGTGCAACGGAGTGGTTCAGACGGGCCTCGGCCGTCGCCGTGCGCAGAGTTGCCGCGATCTCCTCAGTGGTCCTCACGGCTGCGTGGGTCCGCTGGTTCCGCGTGCGGTTGCGCCCGTGTCGGGCGGCCCGGAACGACCTGCGCGAGGCACGGGTGTCGGTCAGCCACTGGTGCTGCGCGTCAGCGACGATCACCGTGCCGTCGGAGAACTCGACCTCGAAACAGGGCCGACCCTCCATGACCTCGGTCGCCGCGACGACACGGGTTGGGCGCCCGTGCGCATCGAGCAGCAGGTCGCCGGCAGCGACCTCGCCCATCGTCGTCCACCCGGAGGGTGTGGGCAGCGGCGTGTCGAGCGCGAGCGCCTTGCCGACGGCAGGTCTCGCCGCGACGACGATCATCTGGCCGGGGTGCAGGCCGTTGGTGAGCTGGTCGAGCTCGAGGAAGCCGGTCGGCACACCCGTCATCTCGTCGGTGCGCCCGGCCGCGGCCTCGATCTCCTCCATCGTCGCGTTGAGGATCTCGCCGAGCTGGTGGTAGTCCTCACCGCCGCGCTTCTCGGCGACGGAGTAGACCTCGGCCTGGGCGCGGTTGACGATCTCGTCGACGTCGCCCTCGCCCTGCCCGTAACCCATCTGCACGATGCGCGTGCCGGCCTCGACGAGGCGGCGAAGGACCGCGCGCTCGTGGACGATCTCGGCGTAGTAGCCGGCGTTGGCGGCGGTTGGGACCGACTGGATGAGTTGGTGGAGGTAGGCCTGCCCGCCGACGCGGGTGAGGTCGCCGCGCTTGCCGAGCTCGTCTGCGACGGTGATGGCGTCGGCCGGCTCACCCCGTCCGTAGAGGTCGAGGACGGCGTCGTAGATGAGCTCGTGCGCGGGGCGGTAGAAGTCGGCCGACTTCGTCACCTCGAGGCAGTCGGCGATCGCGTCCTTGTTGAGGAGCATCGAGCCGAGCACGGACTGCTCGGCACCGAGGTCCTGGGGAGGGAGGCGGTCGTCGGGGGGACCGTCGCTCGAGCCGGTGTAGCTGCTGCTGAGCTCCGCGATCGACACCTGCGCACCCCTTCCCTTCGTTGTCGCCTGCTGCCGTCCGACCAGTTGAGCACCTCGCCCTGACACCCCGTCGGTGGGGTGCGGACAGGGCCGGGTCGGGCCTGGCCGCGCCCAACCTAGGTCGTGCGAGAGGCACTGTCCCAATCCTGGGGGCCGGGCGCCATGGACCCGTGTGGACAACCTGTGGACGGCGAGTGCAAAACGCCGCCGGGTGTTGTGCACAGTCGGTGGAAACCCCTGTGGAGGATCGCCGGGACTGGCTGGTCACACGCCGCTGACCTGCAGGTTTGCTGTCCACGCCGTGTGCGCAGAAGAAACTTCCGGGCGTGTCTGTCCACATGCCTCGGCCCCACGTCCGTGGAGAAGCCTGTGGAATCTTTGTGCAAGGTTGCCCGCTTCGGACGGCCCGTCGTGGGCAGCCGAGGACCTCGCGCCACCCCGCTGCCTGCGAGGTGTGCCGGCCCTGCGACCGGGGTCAGCCGGCGCGTCCGTACCTCTCCGCCGACCGCGCACGCGCCTTGGCCGCCTCGACCTCGCGGTCCTTCGGTGGAGCCGCCGTCACGAGGTGGTCGAGCAGGTGCTGGGTGGCGTGCGCGACCTCGCGCACGGCCTCGTCGAACGCCGCCTGGTTCGCCTGCGACGGCTTGGTCGACCCGCTCACCTTGCGCACGTACTGGAGCGCGGCGGCATACACCTCCGAGTCGGTCGCGGGCGGCTCGAAGTTGTGCAGCTGACGGATGTTTCGGCACATGTCCTTCAATGTATGCCGGTCACGCGCCTCTCGACAGCCCCCGCGCGCCGTCGTGGCTAGGGTCGGTGGCATGCGCCCCGAGGTCCTGCGAGACGGCACCGAGCCTGACCCCCGCTTCACGCTCGCCAACGAGCGCACCTTCCTCGCGTGGATCCGGACCGGGCTGGCCCTCGTCGCGGGCGCCGTCGCCGTCGAGGGCTTCGGCATCGACCTCGACGAGGGGGTGCGAACGGTCCTCGCCGTCGGGCTCACCACCCTCGGGGTCGCCGTGGCGGTCGGTGCCGGGGTCAGGTGGCTGCGCGTCGAGGCCGCGATGCGACACGGGCGGCCGCTGCCGTTCCCCACGCTCATCCCCTTCCTGGTCGTCGCGACCGTCGTTGCGGCGGCGACCCTCCTCGTCCTCGTCACGACCCGCTGACGCCCGCCGTGACCGGCTCGCCCACCCCCCGCACCGACGCCGGCCTCCAGCCCGAGCGGACCGCCCTGGCCTGGCAGCGGACGGCGGTCTCCTTCGCGGCGGCCTCGCTGCTCTTCCTGCGCTGGGCGACCCAGCACGGGCCGCTCGTCGTCGTCCTCGTCGCTGCCGCGCTCATCACGGCGACGTGGACGTTCTTCCACACGCGCACCCGGCTGCGTCGGGTCGCGCACCACTTCCCCATGCCGGGTCTCGAGCCGGCGGTCGGCGAGGTCCTCGTCGTCACGACGGCGACGGCGGTCCTCGGCGTCGCCGCCGTCTGGGTCACCCTCGCGACCTGAACCTGCCCTTCCGGCGCAGGGGCCCGAAGCACGGCGCTGAGACACGCGGTGCGGGGGTCGGCGCCGCGCACTAGGTTTCGGGTGTGCGCGACGACATCGCCGGGGGGCGCGAGGAGACTCCGAGCCAGCACCGCGAGGTCCTGCGGCTCGCCCTGCCCGCCTTCCTCGCCCTCGTCGCCGAGCCGCTCTTCCTCCTCACCGACTCGGCGATCGTCGGGCACCTCGGCACCCCGCAGCTCGCCGGGCTCGGCGTCGCGAGCGCCATGCTGCTCACCGCCGCCAACGTCTTCGTCTTCCTCGCCTACGGCACGACCTCCGTCGTCGCGCGGCAGCTCGGCGCCGGCAACCGGGCCGGGGCGATCGCCGCGGGCATCGACGGCACCTGGCTCGCCGTCGGGCTCGGGGCGGTGACCGCCGCCGTCGTCGCGGCCGCCGCCGGCCCGATCTGCCGTCTCTTCGGGGCGAGTCCCGAGGCGCTCGGCCACGCCGTGACCTACCTGCGGATCAGCGCGATCTCGATCCCGGCCATGCTCGTCGTCCTCGCGACCACCGGTGTCCTGCGCGGGCTCCAGGACACCCGCACCCCGCTCGCGGCGAGCGTGCTGGGCTTCACGAGCAACATCGCGCTCAACCTGCTCTTCGTCTACGGGTTCGGCTGGGGCATCGCCGGCTCCGCCCTCGGCACCGTCCTCGCCCAGTCCGGCATGGCCGCCGCGCTCGTCGTCGTCCTCATGCGCGAGGCCGGGCGTCACGAGGTCACCCTCAGGGCACATCCGGGACGGATCCTCGGGGCGGCACGAACCGGCATACCCCTGCTCGTGCGCACCCTCGCGCTGCGCGCCGTCCTGCTCGTGACGACGTGGGTGGCGGCCGGGCTCGGCGACGTGCCGCTGGCGGCCTACCAGGTGTCAGCGACGATCTGGAGCTTCCTCGTCTTCGCGCTCGACGCCATCGCCATCGCGGCGCAGGCCATCACCGGGCGCACCCTCGGCGAGGGCGACGTCGTCCGCACCCGCTCCGCGACGACCCTCATGGTGCGGTGGGGCATCATCGCCGGCTTCACGCTCGGCATCGTCCTGCTGGTGCTCCGCACCGTCCTGCCGCACCTCTTCACGAGCGACCCCGCCGTGCAGGCCGCCATCGCCGCCGCCCTCGTCATCGTCGCGCTCTCGCAGCCGCTCAGCGGCTACGTCTTCGTCATCGACGGAGTGCTCATCGGCGCCGGCGACGGTCGGTGGCTGGCGCGCGCGATGCTCGCCAACCTCCTCGCCTACCTGCCACTCATCCTGGGCGTGCACCTCATGGGCGACTGGCTCCTCGAGGGCGGCAGCGCCCGGGGGACGGGCAACGCCGTCATGTGGCTGTGGCTGGCCTTCACCGGCTTCATGGCGATCCGCGGCGTCCTCATGTGGGCGCGCGTGCGCACCGACGGCTGGATGGTCACCGGCGCCACCCGGTGAGGTCGGGGCGGAGCCTCAGACGACGCCGACGGCCGCCTCGCGCCGCGGGTCACCGGCCGCGCGCAGCTCCCCGTCCGCGCCGAGGTGGGCCGCTCCCACGCCGCCGAAGTACATCGACAGCTCGCCGTGGTCGAGACCGCGGAGCCCGGCGGCACCGACGGCCGCCTCGATGTCGGGGCTCGTCTCGTGCTCGGCGACGGGCTCGCCGTCGTCGTCGAACCGGACGTGCACCCGCGGCGCCGCGATCGCGGTGTCGAGGTCGGCGCCGTGGAGGCACAGCTGGCCGAGCACCTGCATGAGCGCGGTGGTGATCCGGTCGGCTCCGGGCGAGCCGACCGCGAGGACGCGCCCGTCGGCGGCGCGGGCCACGGTCGGCGCCATGTTGGACGCGAGCCGGGAGCCCGGGGCGAGGGCGTGCAGCCCGAGCCGGTTGAGCTCGGGCTCGCCGAGCGCGTTGTTGAGGAGGATCCCGGTGCCGGGCACGGTGACGCCGGATCCGTAGCCGCTCGACATCGTCACCGCGCACGCGAGCCCGTCGGAGTCCACCGCAGAGATGTGCGCGGTCGACGCCGACGTCGGCAGCCCGGCGAGCCCGTGCCGCTCGACCGCCGCGAGCAGCGCGTGCCCGTCGGCGTCGAGGTCGTGCGACACGTCGTGGACCGTGAGCCGGTAGGCGAGGACCGCGCGCTGGATCCGCAGGACGTCGTCCCACCCGTAGTCGTGCGCGCGCTGGAGCTCGCCGAGCATGACCGCGAGCATCGGCCCGCCGACCGACGGTGGGGGGTTGACGGCGACGTCCCAGTCGCCGACCGCGCGCCTCACCGGGCTCCGCTCCACCACCTCGTATGCCGTGAGGTCGGCCTCCGTGACCAGGCCGCCGTGGGCGGCCATCTCGGTCGCGAGCGCCCGTCCGAGGTCGCCGGTGAGGAGCAGCGCGGCGCCCTCGCGGGCGGCGGCGTCGAGCACCGCCGCCAGCTCGGGGTTGCGTGCGAGATCCCCGGCGACGAAGGGCGAGCCGTCCTCCCGACGGGTCAGGCGGCGGGCGCCGTCGTCGTGGCCGAAGAGACCGTCGGCGACGAAGCCGAGGTAGCGGGCGGCGGCGCCACCGACCGGGTAGCCCTCCCGGCACACCGCTGCGGCCGGGGCCACGACGGACGCCCACGGCCGTGAGCCGTATCGCGTCACGGCGGTCTCGCATGCGGAGAGCGCGCCGGGCACCGCGACCGAGCCGTGGCCGGCATACATCGTCACGCCGCCGCCGTAGTCGGTGACCACCTCGCGGACGCCGCTGCCGAACGCCTCTCGCGGCAGCCCGCGACCCGGCATGCCGACGTTGCCGTCGAGGACGACCGGTGGTCCCGAAGGCGGCCACACGGTGACGAAGGCGCCGCCGGCGAGGCTGACGATGCCCGGCTCGGTGCTCATCGAGGTGACGGCGGCCGCGATGGCTGCGTCGACGGCGTTGCCGCCCTCCGCGACCACCGCGCGGCCGGCATCGAGCGACGCCGGCCCGGTCGCCGCGACCGCCACCTGCCTCCGCACGCCCATGCTGCGCATCCTCGCACCCGCGCACCGTCGCGGACGCGGGCGCGACGAGGGCGGCGAAGGTCGGCTCTCCACCAGTAGCGTGACCGCCGTGAGCCCCCACCCTCTCGGCATCATCGCCGGCACCGGCTTCTACGACCTCGACGCGCTCGACGACGCCCGCCACGAGACGGTGCACACGGCATACGGTCCGGCAGCGGTGACGCGCGGCTCCTGGCACGGGCAGCCGGTCGTCTTCGTCACCCGCCACGGGGCGGGGCACGAGGTCCCGCCGCACCGCGTCAACTACCGCGCGATCATCCGGGCGCTCGACGAGCTCGACGTCCACGACGTCGTCGCGGTCAACGTCACGGGCGGCATCGACCCGGACCTGGAGCCGGGCGAGCTCGTCTGCGTCGACGACTTCCTCGACCTCACGCGGCGACGCGTGGGGACCTTCCACGACGGTGACGGGCCGGGCGCGGTGGTGCACACCGACATGACCAACGCCTACGACCACGTCCTGCGCCGTGAGGTCCTCGACGCCGCCAGCGGGGTCGGGCAGCCGATCATCGACGGCGGCACCTACGTCTGCTTCGAGGGCCCGCGCTTCGAGTCGCCGGCCGAGATCCGGCTCGCGGCGCTCGCCGGTGGCACGGTCGCCGGCATGACCGGCGTCCCGGAGGTGACCCTCGCCGCGGAGGCAGGACTGCGGTATGCCGCGATCAGCCTCGTCGTCAACCCTGCGGCCGGTGTCCGGCCCGGGGAGGCGATCACCGTGGACGAGATCAACGCCGTCCTCGAGACGAGCGCACCGAAGGTGCTCGCCGTCCTCGACGAGCTCGTCCACACGAGGTCGGTCTTCAGGGTCGTCGACGGCGAGGAGGCGGGGGCATGAGCCGTCTGGTCCTGCGCGACCTCGCCGTCGTCGTCACCGTCGACGCCACCGACACGGTCCTGAGGGACGTCTCGATCGCCGTCGAGGACGGTGTCATCACCGAGATCGGGAGGGTCGAGGCGCGCGACGGCGACGAGGTGCTCGACGGCCGCGGCCGGCTCGCCCTCCCCGGGCTCGTCAACCTCCACACCCACCTCCCGATGACGCTGTTGCGGGGCATCGCCGAGGGCGTGGACCTCCAGGGGTTCCTGCAGCGGGTCTGGGCCGCCGAGGGCGCGGTCATGGACCCCGCCACGGTCGAGCTCGGCGCGACGCTCGGGGCGCTGGAGTCCCTCCTCGGCGGGTGCACGACCCAGCTCGACATGTACTTCCACCACGAGGCAGCCCACCGTGGTGCGGTGGCGGCGGGCGCCCGGCACGTCGGCGGTCCCACCTTCTTCTCCGGCCCGGGTCCGGACGGCCTCTCGTGGGACGAGCGGATGGCGGGGCTGCGGGCGTGGCCGGACGTGCTGCGCGAGACCGGCGGGCCCGAGGTCCCGGTCGCGGCGATGCCGCACGCGACCTACACGAACTCCGTCGAGCACCTCGCGGAGGTGGCCTCGGTGCTGCGCGAGCTCACGCCCACGGGCGTCCTGCACACGCACGCCTCCGAGAACGCCGCCGAGAACACCGACCTCCTCGACCGGGTCGGTGCGACCCCGACCGAGCTCCTCGCGCGCGCCGGCTGGCTGCGCCCGCGCTTCGCCGGCGACGACCGGGAGCACGGCGAGGACGGCGAGGACGGCGAGCGCGTCGTGCCCCGGGTCGTCCTCGGGCACGGCGTCCACCTCACCGACGACGACCGGGCCACCGCCGCCGCGGCCGGCGCCACCGTCGCGCACTGCCCCGCGTCCAACCTCAAGCTCGCCTCCGGGGCGCTGGACTGGCAGCGGTGGCGGGCGGACGGCATACGCCTCGGGATCGGCACCGACGGCTGCGCGAGCTCCAACGACCTCGACATGTGGCAGGCGATGCGGCAGGCCGCCCACCTCGCCGCGCTCACGAGCGGGCACCCGGAGGTCGACGCGGCGCAGGTGCTGCGCGCGGCGACGATCGACGGCGCCACCGCGCTCGGCCTCGACGGGCTCGTCGGCAGCCTCGAGGTCGGCAAGCGCGCCGACCTCGCCCTGCTCGACCTCGACCAGCCGCACCTCACGCCGGTCCACGACGTCCCGGCGCTGCTCGTGCACGCCGCCGGGAGGGGCGATGTCACCGACGTCCTCGTGGATGGGATCATCGTGGTTCGCGAGCGCCGCAGCACCCAGGTCGACACTCCCGAGCTGCTCGACCGGTGCCGCGCCCGCGCCCGCGAGGCCGCCACCGCCGCCCACGAGGTCGAGGAAGCCTGATCGATGCGCACTGCCGAGCAGATCATCGCCGAGCTCAACATGCAGCCCATCCCCGACGAGGGGGCGTGGTTCGTCGAGGGTCCGCGCACCCAGGGGCTGTCCTCGATCCTCGTCCTGCTCACCTCCGCCGACGACGGGTTCTCGGCGATGCACAAGCTGGGCGTCGACGAGGGGTGGCAGTGGCTCGAGGGTGCACCGGCCGCGCTGCTCCGGCTCAAGGAGGGCCCGAAGCGCAACCACGGCACCCTCGCCCTGCTCAGCGCGCAGCGCCGGCAGATGCTCGTGCGGTCCGGGTGGTGGCAGGGCGCCGCGACGATGGGCGAGTGGTCACTGCTGTCGTGCTGGTGCAGCCCGGCCTTCCGGCCGAGGCACTTCACCCTCGGCGACCGCGACGACCTCACCTCGAAGTTCCCGACGTATGCCGCGGAGATCGCCGCGCTCACCCGTCCCGACTCCGGGGCAGTGGTCGAACCGGTGGCCCTCGACAGCCGCTCGCGGGCCCGGCGGGCACGCTCCTGACCCTGCGGTTTTCAACCCGCCAGTAACGACACGGCAACGGAATCCCGAGGCGCTCTCGGGACCTGACACCGGCGGCTACCATTCGGGGGCATCCTGCACACCCCCAAGGAGTCAGACCTATGAAGGCCAAGCCTTTCCTCGTTGCGGCACCCGCCGCCCTCGCCCTCGTCCTCGCTGGCTGTGGCGGCAGCACCGGTGACAGCAGCTCCGACGGCAGCTCGGCCGCGCCCAAGGACTGCTCCTCGGCGGACGTGTTCTGTGTCGGCCTCGTCACCGACACCGGTTCGGTCGACGACAAGAACTTCAACCAGGCCGCCTGGGAGGGCGTCAAGGCCCTCGAGGGTGACGGCGTCCAGACGAAGTACATCGAGACCAAGGACGCGAAGGACTACGCGAACAACCTCAAGCAGTTCACCGACCAGAAGTACGACGCCATCGTCACGGTCGGCTTCCTCATGGCCGAGGCGACGGTCACCGCCGCCAAGGCGAACCCGAACGTCAAGTTCATCGGTGTCGACCAGTTCCAGGACCCGGCCGCGACCGCCCCGAACGTCACGGGCCTCATCTTCCCGGAGGCCAACGCGGGCTACGCCGCGGGCTACCTCGCCGGCCTCATGACGAAGACCAACAAGCTCGGCATCGTCCTCGGCCAGGAGATCCCTCCCACCCAGAACTACGCCAAGGGCTACGAGCAGGGCTCCAAGGCCGCGAACCCGAAGTCGACGGTCGCGAAGGTCTACCACCCCGCTGGTGACAACGCCTTCTCCGACTCCCCGTGGGGTGCCGGCGAGGCCAAGAAGATGCTCGCGCAGGGTGCGGACTTCATCTTCGGCGCCGGTGGCGGCACCGGCAACGGCGCCCTCGGCGAGGCCGCGAAGACCTCCGGCGCGGGTTCCTCGATCTTCTGCATCGGCGTCGACGTCGACCAGTGGGAGACCGTCCCCGAGGCGCACCCGTGCCTCATCACCTCGGCCGAGAAGAAGCTCACCCAGGGCACGACCGACCTGCTGAACCAGGCCAAGGACGGCTCGATCAAGGGCGGCAACTTCGAGGGCAAGACCGGTCTCGCGCCGTTCCACGACTTCGAGTCGAAGATCCCGGCCGACGTCAAGACCAAGGTCGCCGACATCGTCAAGCAGCTCGAGGACGGCAGCCTCAAGGTCGCCTGACCCGCAGCACCCGCTCGGCACCGTCCCGGTGCTCCACGGGCCTCCCGAAGCCTCGGGGGACCGGAGCCAGGTCCGCTACAGTCCGAGCATGATCTCGACGGAACGGGTGCCCTCCCCGGAGGGCACCCGTTCCTCCGTTCCGCCCCCCGTTCACACACCCACGGAGAGTCATGGCTGACCCCGACCGCCCGCCGGCGAAGGACGCGTCCCCCGCTCCGGACGCCGCCCCCGCACCGGCGGTTCCCGTCGTCGCCGAGCGCGGCGCACCACCGCCCCCCACCGGCGTGCTCGGCTTCCTCGTCCGGCACCAGGCGATCGTCGTCCCGCTCGTCGCCGTCGTGCTGGCGTTCGCCATCGGGGCCATCCTCATCCGGGCCCAGGGGTTCAACCCCACCTACGCCTACCAGCTGCTCTTCACCCACTCGTTCCTCACGGAGTCGGGCCTGCTCGCGACGCTCCAGAAGACGACGCCCCTCGTGCTCGTCGGGCTCGCCGTCGCCATCCCGCTCAAGGTCGGCCTCTTCAACATCGGTGGCCAGGGCCAGCTCATGGCCGGTGGCATCGGCGCCGCCTGGGTCGGCTACGCGCTGCGCGACCTGCCCGCGGCGCTGCTCGTCGTCGCGGCCATCGCCGTCGCCGTCCTCTTCGGTGCGATGTGGGCCTCGATCGCCGCTCTGCTCAAGACGACCCGCGGTGTCCACGAGGTCATCTCGACGATCATGCTCAACTCGATCGCCGTCGGCATCATCGACTGGCTCATCAACAACGGTCCGCTCTCGGACCCGGCCCAGCCGTTCCCCGCCTCGCACGCCGTGCCCGAGGGTGCCCGGCTGACGCCGCTGGGCGTCCTGCCGTGGGGCCTCCCGGTCGCGCTCCTCCTTGCCGTCGTCGTCGCCTGGATGCTCAACCGGACCACGCTCGGCTTCGAGCTCCAGACCGTCGGCCGCAACAAGTTCGCTGCCGGGTATGCCGGCATCTCGGCGACGAAGACCACGCTCATCGCCATGGCGATGTCGGGTGCGCTCGCCGGTCTCGCAGGTGCCTTCGAGCTGCTTCAGATCGAGCCCTACCGCTACCAGAACGGCATCGCCGGCTCGCTCGGCTTCGACGGCATCACCATCGCGCTGCTCGCCAGGGGCAACCCGCTCGGGACCATCCCCGCCGCGGTGCTCGTCGGCGCCATGCGCGCCGGCGCACCGACGCTCCAGTTCCAGGTGGGCATCCGGCCCGAGGTCGTCGACGTCCTGCTCGCCATCACCCTGCTCATGGTCTCGCTCCCGGTCATCGCCAAGTGGATCTTCCGCCGGCACACCGTGAAGCAGACCCAGCTCGCCGGAAGCTGGGGTGCCTGACATGGAGTGGGTCATGCGCAACAAGGTGTGGCTGGGCACCGCCGTGCTCGTCCTCGTCGCCGCCTACGCGTTCTACTTCGCGAACCCCAACATCGCGGTCTCGATGTTCTCGAACGCCTGGTTCCTCGCCGTACCCCTCGTCCTCGGTGCCATGGTCGGCGTCATCGGCGAACGCTCCGGCGTCGTCAACATCGGCATCGAGGGACAGATGCTCGTCGGCGCCTTCGCCGGCTTCTTCGCCGCCGCGGCGACGCAGTCCGTCGTCGTCGGCGTCGTGGCGGGAGCCCTGTCGGGCATCGCCATGGGCGCGTTCCTCGCCTTCACCACGGTCAAGGGCCAGCTCGACCAGATCATCGCCGGTGTCGTCATCAACATCGTCGCCACGGGCATCACGTCCTTCTACTACGAGTCGGGCAAGACGATCCCTCGCGGTCTTCCCAACTTCGACGTGCCACTGCTCTCGAAGATCCCGCTCATCGGCCCGGTCTTCTTCTCCGACGGACCGATCGCGCTCTTCGCGCTCGTCATCGCCCTCGTCCTGCACTTCCTGCTCTTCAAGACCCGCTGGGGCCTGCGCACCCGTGCGGTCGGCGAGTACCCGTCGGCTGCCGACACCGCCGGCATCAACGTCGTGGCACTGCGGCTCTTCAACGTCACCATGGCGGGCACGCTCGCGGGCCTCGCGGGCACCTACCTCTCCATGGAGGCGACGAGCACCTTCGAGCGAGGGATGAGCTCGGGCCGGGGCTTCCTCGCCCTCGCCATCCTCATCTTCGGCGCGTGGCGTCCGCTTCGCGCCCTGGCCGCGGCGCTCTTCTTCGGCTTCATGTCGGCCTCGGCCTCGCAGCTCCAGGCGAGCGACGTCGTCAACATCCCCCAGCAGTTCATCAACCTGCTGCCCTACGTCCTCACCCTGGTGGTCCTCGCCGCGGCCGCGGGTCGCGTCCGGGCCCCGGGCGCCGTGGGGCAGCCGTTCGTGAAGGGCGACTGACATGACCCAGACCACGTCCGAGGTCCGCGAGTCGCCCTCGTCGCGCGAGACCCTCCTCGAGATCGAGGGCCTGTCGAAGTCCTTCGGCACGGTCCACGCCAACCAAGACATCTCCCTGCGGGTCGACCGCGGCGAGATCGTCGCCCTCCTGGGCGAGAACGGCGCCGGCAAGTCCACCCTCGTCAAGCAGATCTTCGGTCTCATGACGCCGGACGCCGGCACGATCTCGATCAAGGGTGACGCCACCCGGATCAAGGACCCCAAGGACGCGATCCGCCGTGGCATCGGCATGGTGCACCAGCACTTCCAGCTCGTGCCCGTCATGACCGTGGCCGAGAACATGATGCTCGGGCACGAGAGTGCCAAGGGCGGCATCCTCGACCTCGACGGCGCCCGCCGCATGGTCAAGGACCTCTCCGCGAAGCACAACCTCGCCGTCGACCCCGACGCCGAGATCGAGGACCTCCCCGTCGGCACCCAGCAGCGCGTCGAGATCCTCAAGGCGCTCTCCCGCAAGGCCGACCTGCTCATCCTCGACGAGCCGACCGCGGTGCTCACGCCCCAGGAGACCGACGAGCTGCTCGGTGTCATGAAGGAGCTCGCTGCCGCCGGCACGTCGATCGTCTTCATCACGCACAAGCTGCGCGAGGTGCTCGCCGTGGCCGACCGCTGCTACGTCCTGCGCCAGGGCAAGGTCGTCGGCGGCGTCGACGACCTGTCGAACACGACGACGAGCGACCTCGCCTCGATGATGGTCGGGCGCGACGTCGTCCTGCGCGTCGACAAGGCCGAGGCCACCCCCGGCGAGACGGTCCTGTCCATCAAGGGCCTCCAGGTCAAGGACGACCGCGGGCTGCCCGCCGTCGACGGCTTCGACCTCGAGGTCCGGGCCGGCGAGATCGTCGGCCTCGCGGGCGTCGAGGGCAACGGCCAGCGCGAGCTCGTCGAGAGCATCGCGGGGATGCGCCCGTCGGTCGGTGGGTCGGTCCACCTCGGCAAGGACGACATCACGCGGTCCAACGCGCACGACACCAACAACGCGGGTGTGGGCCACATCCCCGAGGACCGCGAGAAGCACGGGCTCGTCGGCGGCTGGTCGATCGCCGACAACCTCGTCCTCAACCGCTACGACGAGCCGCCCTACGCCAAGGGCTTCGTGCGTGACTTCGGTGCTGTTCGTGAGAACGGCGTCAAGCTCCGCGAGGAGTTCGACATCCGCTCCCCCAACGTCGACGTGCCCGCGGGCTCGCTGTCGGGTGGCAACAAGCAGAAGGTCGTCGTCGCCCGCGAGATGTCGGCGCGGCCACGCCTGCTCATGGCGGCGCAGCCCACGCGTGGCGTCGACGTCGGCTCGATCGAGTTCATCCACCGCCGGATCGTCGAGGCCCGGGACGCCGGCGCAGCCGTCCTCCTCGTCTCCGCCGAGCTCGACGAGATCCTCGGCCTGGCCGACCGCATCGCCGTCATCCACGGCGGCAAGGTCGTCGCCGAGGTCGACGGCAAGGACGCCGACCGCACCGAGATCGGCCGCCTCATGGCCGGAGACACCGACCACTGAACGAGACGACACCCCCGTATGCCGGCCGCCCGGCATACGCGGGTGTCGTCACACCTTTTCCGCCCGAAGTGGGAAGCGTGCACTGAAGGCGGCAACTGTCCCCGCACCCACTGCACCTTTCCCACCCGAAGTGCGAGCGGCTCAGCCGCCCGGCCGCCGGGTCAGCGGCACTCGGCGGCGAGCTGGGCGACCGCGGACTCCGGCGGAGTGCCGTCGGAGGCGGCGATGTCCTCGGCCGCGGTGAGCAGCTCGGACTCGACGCCGAGACCCTGAGCGAGGTCGATGGCCGAGCCGAGCGTGGCGCGGTCGGACTCGCTGAGGTCGTTGTCGGCGACGAGCGGGCAGATCGAGCCGCGCAGCTCGCGCAGGGCGGACTCCTTGGCCTGCGAGGTGGCCGCGGACGCCGCGTCGGAGGCGACTCCCTCCGCGGCGGAGCACCCGCCGAGCAGGGCCGCGCCGACGAGGGCGGTGAGGGCGAGGTGACGAGTCATGTGGGCAGTGTCCCAACGGTTCCTGAGCCGCGGCTGACAGCGACGGGGTGCCGCTGACAGGGTGGGGCCATGGCCCCGACGCAGCCGGAGATGACGACGACCACCCTCGAGCTCGCGGACGTGGACCTCGTCCACGACGTCCGCGGACCCGTCCCCACCGCCGACGGGCGCCCGCTGCTCCTCATGATCGGGCAGCCGATGTGCGCCGACGGGTTCGAGGCCCTGGCCCGCGAGTTCCCCGACCGGACCGTCGTCACCTATGACCCGCGTGGGCTCGGTCGCAGCACGACCCGCCGCGACGGTCGCGACGACCAGGACCCGAAGGACCAGGCGGCCGACCTCCACGCCCTCGTCGAGCACCTCGGCGCCGGGCCGGTCGACGTCTTCGCGAGCAGCGGCGGTGCCGTCACCGCGCTCGAGTGGGCCGTCGCCCACCCCGAGGACCTCGCGACCGTCGTCGCGCACGAACCGCCGTCGCTGTGGGCCCTGCCGGACGCGGACGCCGCCGCCCGGGCCACCGAGCGCGTGTCGACGGCCTACGCCGAGAAGGGCTTCGGTCACGGCATGGCCGAGTTCATCCGGATGAGCGGGTGGCAGGGCGAGTACACCGAGGAGTTCCTCGCGCAGCCGCCGGCCGATCCCGCTCAGTTCGGGTTGCCCACCGGAGACGACGGCTCGCGCGACGACCCGCTGCTGTCCCCGCGATCGGACGCGGTGACCTCGTCGCGCCCGGACCTCGAGGCCCTGCGCCACAGCCGGGTCCGGCTCGTCATCGGGGTGGGCGAGGAGACCGGTGACGCCGTCACGGCCCGCACCGCACGTGGAGTCGCCCAGGCCGCAGGTCTGCCGCTCGTCGTCTTCCCCAGCCACCACGGCGGTTTCGCCAGCGCGGACGGCCCGTGGCCGGGCAAACCCGTGGAGTTCGGAGCTCGTCTGCGTGACGTCCTCGATGACGCGCCTGACGGCAATCCCGGCACGGCTCGCGACGGCTCCCTGTGACGAGACCCATACCTACGATCTCGTAACCTACGGAATCGTAGGTTACGCTGGCGTACGTGACTGCAACGCTCAACCCGACCGACCGGAACCGAGGCACGCGACGTCCCGCGCCGCTGACGGGCCTACTCGACGGCGCGCGCAAGGTCGCCCAGGCCCTGGCGACCCCGCTCGTGCCCGCCGACTACCTCGACCTCCTCGACCCACTGCGCGCCGGCGCCGACCTGCGCGGCCGCATCGTCGACGTCACCCCCGAGACGGCCGACTCGGCGACGATCACGATCCAGCCCGGACGCGGCTGGGCCGGGCACGTGCCGGGCCAGTACATCCGCATCGGCATCGACATCGACGGCGTCCGCCACTGGCGCGCCTACTCGCTCACGCACCGCGCCGACACCGCCGACGGCCTCATCACGATCACCCCCAAGGCCATCCCCGACGGCGAGGTGAGCAACCACCTCGTGCACGCCACGACGCCGGGCACCCTCGTCATGCTCGACCAGGCCACCGGCGACTTCACCCTCCCGGCGACCCTGCCCGACAAGGTCCTCTTCATCACCGCCGGCTCCGGCGTCACCCCCGTCATCGGCATGCTCCGCAGCTCGCTGGACGACCTCGACGACGTCGTGCAGATCCACTGTGCGCCGAGCGAGCGCGACGCGATGTTCCGTGACGAGCTGCTCGCGCACTCCGTCGCCGGCCGGATCCGGCTGCACGAGAACCACGACGACGTGGCCGGGGTCCTCGACCTCGCCAGCCTCGACGACCTCGTCCCCGACTGGCGCGAGCGCGAGGCCTGGGTCTGCGGACCGACCGGGCTGCTCGACGCCGCGGAGGCGCACTGGGAGGCCGCCGGTCTCGCCGAGCGCCTCCACGTCGAGCGGTTCCGCCCCAGTGTCGTCGAACCGGGCGAGGGTGGCGTCGTCACCTTCGACCGCAGCGCCGTCACCGTCGACGCCGACGGCGGCACCCCGATCCTCGACGCCGGCGAGGACGCCGGTGTGCTCATGCCGAGCGGCTGCCGGATGGGCATCTGCTTCGGCTGCGTCGTGCCGCTGCGCGAAGGTGCCGTCCGCGACCTGCGCACCGGTGAGATCACCTCGACCGACGAGAACTCCGGCGCCGTGCCGATCCAGACCTGCGTGAGCGCCGCCGCCGGCGCCTGCGCCATCGACCTCTGATCCAGCGAGAGACCCAAGGAGACACACCCATGACCCTCGCCCCCGAACGCCCCACCACCGCCGCCGCCCGCTCCGGCGTCAACTCGCGCCTGTCCGTGACGAGCGCCGAGCCGCGCCCGCAGCGACCCGAGCTCAAGAAGTCCGGCCGCCCCAACCCGGCCGCCCACCTCACCCCGGAGCAGATCGAGGAGATCGGGCGCGAGCTCGACGCGATCCGCGCCGAGGTGATGGACTCCCGCGGAGCCAAGGACGCGGCATACATCCGCAAGGTCATCAAGACCCAGCGCTACCTGGAGATGGGCAGCCGAGCCGCGCTCCTCTTCTCCGGCGTCAAGGTCAAGGGTGTCCGCCCGTTCTGGTGGATCGGCACGGCCGGCCTGTCGGTCTCGAAGATCCTCGAGAACATGGAGATCGGCCACAACGTCATGCACGGCCAGTGGGACTGGATGCGTGACCCGAAGATCCACTCGACCGCGTGGGAGTGGGACAACGCCTCCCCCTCGAGCCAGTGGAAGCACAGCCACAACGAGATCCACCACACGTTCACCAACGTGCTCGGCCGCGACAACGACCTCGGCTACGGCATCCTGCGCGTCGACGAGGACCAGAAGTGGACGCTGTTCTACCTCTTCCAGCCGATCTGGCACGTCGCCAACGCGCTGATGTTCGAGTACTCCATCGCCGCCTACGACCTCGAGCTCGGCGGCTACCTCGCCAAGCGCAAGCGGCTCTCCGAGGAGGAGAAGGCCGAGTTCCGCAAGAACGCCGACGAGGTCATCGCCAAGATCAAGCGCCAGGCGACCAAGGACTACGTCGTCCACCCGGCGATGGCGGCCGCCACGTTCACCGGCTCCGCCCGGCACACGCTCACCGCGAACCTCGTCGCCAACCTCGTCCGCAACGTCTGGACCAACACCGTCATCATCTGCGGGCACTTCCCGCCCGGCATCGAGACCTTCGAGAAGACCTCGATCGACGGTGAGACACGCGGCGAGTGGTACCTCCGCCAGATGCTCGGCTCCGGCAACATCGCCGGCTCGAAGGCCATGCACGTCATGACGGGCAACCTCAGCCACCAGATCGAGCACCACCTCTTCCCGGACATGCCGAGCAACCGCTACGCCGAGATCGCGCCGAAGATCCGCGACCTCATGGAGCGCCACGACCTCAAGTACGTCACCGGCTCGCTCGCCAAGCAGGTCGGCGGCGTCTACTGGAAGGTCGTCGAGCTCTCGCTGCCCAACAAGGTCGAGGGCAGGCGTCGTCGCGACGTCATCCTCAAGGCCGCCAAGAAGGCCATCAAGGGCAAGGGCGGTCAGGGCCGCCGCTACTGACGGACCCAGGCACCACGAAGGTCCCACGGACCGCGGCATGGACGTCGCGATCCGTGGGACCTTCGCGTTCATCGATGCGACACGCTCGACACGCGGCACCAGATGTGGGTCCCACGGCCGCTCAGCGGTCCATATATGGTGACAACCGCAGCTGGTTCGGCGCCCAACCCAGGCGCGTCGAGGCAAGAGGGAACCCGGTGCAAGTCCGGGACTGCCCCGCAGCGGTGAGTGGGAACGACCGCCATCCCACACGGCATACGCCGTGTCGGCAGCACTGCACCTGATGGGTGTGGGAAGCGATGGCCAGTAGGTGGCTCCGGCCAGGCCCATGAGTCCGAAGACCTGCCAGCGCACCGTGCCCGCCGGGCACGGTGGTCCGACGCCGCGCGGGACGGCCGACGGCAGGTTTTCGTACGTCGCACCGACTCGGTATGCCGTCCGCTCCCCTCGTCGTCCTCCCCGCACGACCCGGACCCCCAGGTCTGGTCTCGCGAGGAGAGAGTCATGACAGTGGTGGAAGCCTCCACACGTCCACAGATGCACGTCCGCAAGCGCAACGGCGACCAGGAGGTCGTCGACGTCGGCAAGATCGTGCGCGCCGTCGAACGGGTGAGCGGCGACCTGCTCGAGGTCGACCCGCTGCGGGTCGCGACCCGCACGATCAGCGGGCTCTACGACGGTGCGAGCACCCAAGAGCTCGACCAGCTGTCGATCCAGACGGCGGCACAGATGATCGGCGAGGAGCCGCAGTACTCGCGGCTCGCCGCCCGCCTGCTCTCGGGCTACCTCGACAAGGAGGTGCGCGGCCAGGGCGTCGCGTCGTTCAGCCAGTCGGTCGCGCTCGGCCACGCCGAGGGCCTCATCGGGGACGACACCGCCCGCTTCGTCAAGGACCACGCGCGCAAGCTCGACACCGCCATCGACCCGCACGGCGACAACCGGTTCGAGTACTTCGGCATCCGCACCGTCGGTGACCGCTACCTCCTGCGCCACCCCACGACCCGACTCGTCATCGAGACGCCGCAGTACTTCCTGCTGCGTGTGGCCTGCGGCCTCGCCACCTCGGCCAAGGAGGCCATCGGGTTCTACCGGCTCATGTCGAGCCTGGCCTACCTGCCGTCGAGCCCGACGCTCTTCAACTCGGGCACACGGCACCCGCAGATGAGCTCGTGCTACCTCGTCGACAGCCCGCGCGACGACCTCGACTCGATCTACTCGCGCTACCAGCAGGTCGCCCGACTGTCGAAGTTCGCCGGCGGCATCGGCATCGGCTTCTCCCGCATCCGCTCCCGCGGTGCGCTCATCCGCGGCACCAACGGGCAGTCCAACGGCATCGTCCCGTTCCTGCGCACCCTCGACTCGTCGGTCGCCGCGGTCAACCAGGGCGGACGACGCAAGGGCGCGGCCTGCGTCTACCTCGAGCCGTGGCACCCCGACGTCGAGGAGTTCCTCGAGCTGCGCGACAACACCGGCGAGGACGCCCGGCGCACGCACAACCTCAACCTCGCCCACTGGGTCCCCGACGAGTTCATGCGTCGCGTCGAGGCGGACGAGACGTGGTCGCTCATCGACCCCGACCAGGCACCCGAGCTCGTCGACCTCTGGGGGCCGGCGTTCGACGAGGCCTACCGCCGTGCGGAGGCGGAGGGCCGCTACGTCCGCCAGGTCAAGGCCCGCGACCTCTTCGCGCGCATGATGCGCACCCTCGCCCAGACCGGCCAGGGCTGGATGACCTTCAAGGACGCGTCCAACCGCACGTGCAACCAGACCTCCGACGCCGGCGAGGTCGGCGCGCCGATGGTCCACCTCTCCAACCTCTGCACCGAGATCATCGAGGTGTCCTCCGACGGCGAGACCGCCGTCTGCAACCTCGGCAGCGTCAACGTCGCCGCCCACCTCACCGCCGACCGCAGCGAGGTCGACTGGGAGCGGCTGCGCGAGACGGTCCGCACCGCGGTGCCGTTCCTCGACCGGGTCATCGACATCAACTACTACCCCTCGCCGGAGTCGGCCGCGTCCAACCCGCGCTGGCGCCCGGTCGGGCTCGGGCTCATGGGACTGCAGGACGTCTTCTTCGCCCTGCGGCTGCCCTTCGACTCCCCCGAGGCCAAGGAGCTGTCGACGCGCATCTCCGAGGAGATCTACCTCACCGCGCTCGAGGTCTCGTGCGAGCTCGCCGAGCGCGAAGGTGCGCACCCGGCATACGAGACGACGCGGGCGAACCGCGGGCAGCTGCAGCCCGACCTCTGGGACGTTACCGGCACCCAGACCGAGCGGTGGGCGGCGCTGCGCGAGCGCATCGCCGAGCACGGGCTGCGCAACAGCCTACTCATCGCCATCGCCCCGACGGCGACGATCGCCTCGATCGCAGGCTGCTACGAGTGCATCGAGCCGCAGGTGTCGAACCTCTTCAAGCGCGAGACGCTCAGCGGCGAGTTCCTGCAGGTCAACAACGCCCTCGTGCGCGAGCTCAAGGCGCGCGACCTGTGGAGCCCCGAGATCCGCGAGCAGATCAAGCGGGCCGAGGGCTCGGTGCAGGGCGTCACCGCGCTGCCCGAGGACGTGCGCCACCTCTTCCGCACCGCGTGGGAGCTGCCGCAGCGGGCGCTCATCGAGCTCGCCGCCGCGCGCCAGCCGTTCATCGACCAGAGCCAGAGCCTCAACCTCTTCCAGGCCTCGCCGACGATCGGCAAGCTCAGCTCGATGTACCTCTTCGCGTGGAAGTCCGGCCTCAAGACCACCTACTACCTGCGCTCCCGTCCGGCGACCCGGATCCAGCAGGCGACGACGAGCGTCACCGGCACGGCGGCGGGCACGACCGCGTATGCCGGCCAGCCCACCAGCGCGACCGCGTCGCCCGACGCCGCGCTCACCATCACCGACGAGGCGGCAGTGGCCTGCTCCCTCGAGAACCCCGAGACGTGCGAGGCGTGCGAATGACCCTGTCCCACACCGAGACCCGGATGCTCCTCGACCCCGGCATGAACCTCACGCTGCGGCCGATGCGCTACCCGCACTTCTACGACCGCTACCGCGACGCCATCAAGAACACGTGGACCGTCGAGGAGGTCGACCTGCACTCCGACCTCGCGGACCTGCGCAAGCTCACGGCGGCCGAGCGGCACCTCGTGTCGCGGCTCGTGGCGTTCTTCGCGACCGGCGACACGATCGTCGCCAACAACCTCGTGCTCAACCTCTACCAGCACATCAACTCGCCGGAGGGGCGGCTCTACCTCAGCCGCCAGCTCTTCGAGGAGGCCGTGCACGTGCAGTTCTACCTCACGCTGCTCGACACCTACGTACCCGACGAGACCGAGCGGCACGAGGCGTTCGCGGCGGTCGACACCATCCCCTCGATCAAGCACAAGGCCGACTTCTGCTTCCGGTGGATCGACTCCGTCTTCGACCTCGACGCCCTCGAGACGCGTGAGCACCGGCGGGCCTTCCTGCTCAACCTCATCTGCTTCGCCGCGGTCATCGAGGGCCTGTTCTTCTACGGCGCGTTCGCCTATGTCTACTTCCTGCGCTCGCGCGGGCTGCTCAACGGGCTGGCGTCCGGGACGAACTGGGTCTTCCGCGACGAGTCGATGCACATGGCGTTCGCGTTCGACGTCGTCGACACCGTGCGCGAGGAGGAGCCGGAGCTCTTCGACGACGAGATGGCCGCGCAGGTGCGGCAGATGCTCGTCGAGGGCGTCGAGGCCGAGGCGCAGTTCGCCGAGGATCTCCTCGGGGGCGGGGTCGCCGGGCTCTCGACGGCCGACATGCGCTCCTACCTCGAGCACGTCGCCGACCGGCGGATGCAGCGGCTCGGGCTCGACCCGATCTTCGGATCGCCGAACCCGCTCGCGTTCATGGAGCTCCAGGACGTGCAGGAGCTCTCGAACTTCTTCGAGCGCCGCGTCTCCGCCTACCAGGTGGGGGTGAGCGGCTCGGTCGGGTTCGACGAGGACTTCTGACCCGGGCCACCCGGAGCCATCGACCGGGCACGTATGCCGTGTGGTCCCGCAGGGGGAGCCACACGGCATACGTGCGTCCGGCGACCGACGCGGGAGCGGCGGCGCTGGACCGGGGTCACGGGATACAGGCCGAACCGTCATAATTGGGGCAACCAGGGATGTTGTCCCGGGAGCTGCTCGTCATGGCGGGCGACCTCACGTCAACCCCCACCCCACAGGCCCACTGCGCGGATGGAGGCACTCATGATCGCGATCGTGACGCTGCACTTCCTCGCCGCTGCCGTGGCGCCGGTCCTCGTGCGCAGGCTCGAGCGACGCACCTTCCTCGTGCTCGCACTCGTCCCCCTCGGGTCGTTCCTGTGGCTGCTCGGCCAGGCCGAGGCGGCCTTCGGCGGCGACGTGCGCACCGAGCGGATGCGGTGGATCCCGACGATCGACGTCCGGATCGACCTCGCGCTCACGCCCCTCAACGCGGTGATGGCGCTCGTCGTCACCGGTGTCGGCGCGCTCGTCCTCTTCTACTGCCGCTGGTACTTCCGCGAGGGCGACCGCGAGATGTGGCGCTTCTCGGCGGTGCTCACGGCCTTCGCCGGGTCGATGCTCGGGCTCGTCGTCTCGGACAACCTCTACGTGCTGTTCGTCTTCTGGGAGCTGACGACGGTCCTGTCGTTCCTGCTCATCGGGCACAACCCCGAGCGCAAGGCCAACCGCCGGGCGGCGATGAACGCCCTCATCGTCACGACCTTCGGCGGCCTCGTCATGCTCCTCGGCCTCTTCGTGCTCGGGCACGAGGCCGGGACCGCACGCATCTCCGACATCCTCGCCGCACCGCCGGAGGGCACCGCGACGACCATCGCCGTCCTGCTCATTCTCGTCGGGGCGATCAGCAAGTCGGCACTCGTGCCGTTCCACTTCTGGCTGCCCGGCGCGATGGCCGCCCCCACCCCGGTGAGCGCCTACCTGCACGCAGCGGCGATGGTCAAGGCCGGCGTCTTCCTCGTCGCGCTGCTCGCGCCGGCGTTCTCGGACATCCCCGGGTGGCGACCGCTCCTGCTCGGCACCGGCATCCTCACGATGATCCTCGGCGGGCTCCGGGCGCTGCGCCAGCACGACATCAAGCTCCTCCTCGCCTACGGCACCGTGAGCCAGCTCGGCTTCCTCATCGCGGTCGTCGGTGCCGGCACCCGGGCGGCGATGTTCGCCGGGCTCGCGCTCGTCCTCGGCCACGCCCTCTTCAAGTCGGCGCTCTTCCTCGTCGTCGGTGTCATCGACCGCAGCACCGGCACCCGCGACCTGCGCGAGCTCACCGGTCTGCACCGCTCGCTGCCCGTCGTCTTCGCCGCGACCGTCGTCGCCGCCGCGTCGATGGCGGGCATCCCGCCACTGCTCGGCTTCACCGCCAAGGAGGCCGCGCTCGCGGCGTTCCTCGACCTCGGCCCGGATGCCGACCTCGGGGTCTGGGGCCCGGTGGCCCTCGTCGGCCTCGTCGTCGGGTCGACCCTCACCGTCGCCTACACCGCGCGCTTCGTCTGGGGCGCCTTCGGCGTCCGCTCGGTGACGCCTCCGACGGTGACCCCGCAGCGGGTGGGCTTCGTCGTCGCGCCGGTGCTCCTGGCCGCGCTGTCGCTCGTCGGCGGCTTCGCGGGAGGTGTCCTCACGCCACGACTTCTCTCGTATGCCGGTGACGCACCTCCGGGGGCCCACGAGCCGGTCCTCACGCTGTGGCACGGGTTCAGCCCGGCGCTCGGCCTGTCCGCCCTCGCCATCACGGCCGGCCTGCTGCTCTGGGTGGCCCGCCGGCGGGTGGCCGCGCTGCAGCGCCGGGTGGTGGAGGGGTTGCACGTGCCGGACGCCGAGCTCGTCTACCACGGCGTCATCCGCGGTGTGGACCGTCTCTCCATCGAGGTCACCGGTCGCACCCAGCGGGGTTCGCTGCCGGTCTACGTCGGCATCGTCCTCCTCGTCCTCGTCGTCATCCCCGGCATCGCGCTCGCGCAGGCGTGGGACGGCGTGCGGCTGCGCGGGCCCGACAACCTGCTCCAGGTCGCCATCGTCATCGTCGTCGTCCTCGCCGCGGTCCTCACCGTGCGTTCGCGCCGCCGCCTGAGGGCCGTGTTGCTCGTCGGGGTCACGGGCTACGGCACGGCGCTGCTCTTCGTCGCCCACGGCGCGCCCGACCTCGCCCTCACCCAGGTGCTCGTCGAGACCTTCTCGGTCGTGACGTTCGTCCTCGTCCTGCGGCGACTGCCCCCGTTCTTCTCCGACCGGCCGTTCACGTCCGCCCGGCGGATCCGGGTCGCGGTCGGCTGCCTCGTCGGTCTCGCCGTCGGCGGCTACGCCCTGCTCGCGGCGAACGCCCGCACCGCCCGTCCGGTCGGGCTCGACTTCGCCGAGCCGGCCTACGACTACGGCGGCGGCAACAACATCGTCAACGTCACCCTCGTCGACATCCGCGTGTGGGACACGTTCGGGGAGATCGCGGTGCTCGCCGTCGCCGCAACCGGCGTCGCCAGCCTCATCTTCCTGCTCACCGACCGGGCGACCTCGCACCGCGAGGCCCGACGCGGGCGGGCGTCGACCGACCTGGGCTGGCTGCACGGGGCCGGGCTCATCGCCGACCGCCGCCGCTCCGTCGTCTTCGAGATCGTCGCGCGCATCGTCTTCCCGGTGCTCATGATCTTCTCGGTCTACCTCACCTTCGCCGGTCACAACCTCCCCGGCGGCGGGTTCGCGGGCGGGCTCATCGCCGGGCTCGCACTCATGGTCCGCTACCTCGCCGGTGGCCGCGCGGAGCTCGACTCGGCGGCACCGGTCGACGCCGGCGTCGTCCTCGGGTCGGGGCTCGTCATCGCGGCGCTGTCGGGGGTCGTCCCGGCCCTGCTCGGCTACAACGCCTTCCAGAGCGGCATCTTCGACATCCCCACCGGCCTCTTCGGCTACGAGGTCCACCTCGTCACCTCGCTCTTCTTCGACCTCGGCGTCTACCTCGTCGTCGTCGGACTCGCCCTCGACGTGCTGCGCAGCCTCGGCGGCGGGATCGACAAGCAGGGCGAGGAGAAGGGCGAGGTCGAGACCGACACGGGAGAGGTGGCGATCGCATAGTGGCGACCAACTACGTCCTCGTCCTCGCGATCGTCGTGCTCGTCGCCTGCGGCACCGTCCTCGTCCTCGAGCGCAGCCTCAGCCGGATCCTCATCGGGTTCGTCATGCTCGGCAACGGCGTCAACCTCACCTACCTCGTCGCCTCGGGCCCGTCCGGCGACGCCCCGATCATCGGCATGGGCGACGGGGAGATGACCGACCCGCTGCCCCAGGCGATGGTCCTCACCGCCATTGTCATCACCCTCGGCGTCACCGCCTTCGGCCTCGCGCTCGCCTACCGCGCGTGGCAGCTCACCGGCCACGACGACGTGCAGGACGACCTCGAGGACGACCTCGTGCGCCGGCGGGCCGACCTCGACCACCCGTCCGCGTCGTTCGACGACATCGCCGCCGGCGTCCCCGACGAGGAGGGCGAGGACCAGCCGTCCGAGCCGACCGGCGTCAGCGACGACGAGCTCGCCGCCGAGATGCAGGAGAAGCGATGACCCAGATCGTCGTCCTGCCGGTCCTGCTGCCGCTGCTCGGCGCCGGGCTCTGTCTCGTCTTCGGGCGCTCGGCCCGCGCCCAGCGGCTCATCTCCGTCGTCGTGCTCACGACCGTCGTCGTCACCGCGGCCACTTTGCTTGTGCGCGCCGACCGGTTCGGGCCGCAGGCGGTGCAGATCGGCGGGTGGGGCCCGGACATCGGCATCTCGCTCATCGCCGACCGGCTCTCGGCGCTCATGTTGCTCGTGTCGACGTTCGTCACGCTCTGCGTCCTGCTCTACTCCTTCGGCCAGGGCATCGTCGAGTACGGCCGCGAGACACCGCTGTCGGTCTTCCACCCCACCTTCCTCGTGCTCAGCGCCGGGGTGTCCAACGCCTTCCTCTCGGCCGACCTCTTCAACCTCTTCGTCGGGTTCGAGGTGCTGCTCGCCGCGAGCTTCGTCCTCATCACCCTCGGCGGCACCGAGGCCCGCATCCGCGCCGGCACGATCTACGTCGTCGTCAGCCTCATCTCGTCGGCGATCTTCCTCGTCGCCATCTCCTGCGTGTATGCCGCGACCGGCACCGTGAGCTTCGCCGAGCTCGCCGGGCGGGTCGGGGACCTGCCGCCCGGAATCGCGCAGATGCTCCAGCTGCTCCTGCTCACGACCTTCTGCATCAAGGCGGCGGTCTTCCCGCTGTCGGCGTGGCTGCCGGACTCCTACCCGACGGCCCCCGCGCCCGTCACCGCCGTCTTCGCCGGCCTCCTCACCAAGGTCGGCATCTATGCCATCGTGCGCATCCAGACGCTCGTCTTCCCCGGCGACGGCCTGCGCGGGCTGCTGCTGTGGGCCTCGATCCTCACCATGGTCATCGGCATCCTCGGTGCGGTCGCACAGTCGGACATCAAGCGAATCCTGTCCTTCACGCTCGTGAGCCACATCGGCTACATGCTCTTCGGCATCGCCTTCGCGACCCAGCTCGGGCTGTCGGGCGCGATCTTCTACATCGCCCACCACATCACCGTGCAGACCGTGCTCTTCCTCGTCGCCGGCCTCATCGAGTACCGCGCCGGCACGACGAACCTCAGCCGGCTCGGCGGTCTGGCGAGGTCGGCACCGGTGCTGTCGGTCGTCTTCTTCGTCCCCGCGATGAACCTCGCCGGCATCCCGCCCTTCTCCGGGTTCCTCGGCAAGGTGGCGCTCGGCCAGGCCGGCATCGGCGACGGCGACTGGCTCGCCATGACGACCGTGGCCGCGTCGATCCTCACGAGCCTGCTCACCCTCTATGCCATCGCCAAGGTCTGGAACCGCGCGTTCTGGCAGCCCGCCCCCGACGCGGACCACGAGCACGACGACGAGGACGACTGGTCGCACGGGCCGCTGCACGGCGGTGGCCGCGTCTCGACCTCGGCGGGCACCCTCATGACGACCATGTGGCAGAAGGTCGAGCAGACCCAGCGGCTTCCCATGGCGATGGGCCTGCCGACGGTCATGCTCGTCATCTTCAGCGTCGGCCTCACCGTGCTCGCAGGGCCGCTCTTCGGCATCACCGACCGTGCCGCCACCGAGCTGCTCGAGCGCACGCCCTACGTCTCCGCCGTCCTCGGGGGGCAGCCGTGAGCGGGGCGCTGCCGATGGTCGCCGGACTCACCCTCATCTGGGTCCTGCTCTGGGGCGCGGTCTCCCCGACGATCGTCGTGGGCGGGGTCCTCGCGTCGGTCCTCGTCGTCACGGTCTTCCCGTTCCCGCGGGCGCCGTGGACGTGGGTCATCCGGCCCTGGCCGACCCTCGTGCTCGCCGTGCGCTTCCTCTGGGACCTCGTGCGCGCGAGCGTCGAGGTGTCCTGGTTCGCGCTCCGGCCGGCAGGTGCGCCACCGAGCGCGCTCCTGCGGGTCCAGCTGCGCACCCGTTCCGAGCTCATCATGACCATCACCTCCGAGCTCGTGTGCCTCGTGCCGGGCTCGCTGCTCGTCGAGCTCGAACCCGAGGAGGGTGCGATCTACCTCCACGTCATGGACGCGCACACGCCCGAGCGCCTCGCCGCCTTCCACCAGTCGGTCCTCGAGCAGGAGGAGCGGGTCGTCAAGGCCTTCGCCCCGCGCGAGGAGCGCGACGCCGTCTGCGGTCAGGAGGTGCGCGCGTGATCGCCGTCGGCATCGTGTGCGCGGTCCTGCTCGCCGCGAGCGGGGTCCTCTGCCTCGTCCGGGTCGTGCGCGGTCCCTCCATGCTCGACCGGACGCTGGCCACCGACGTCTTCGTCGCCGCGATCGTCGGCGCGGTCGGGGTCCACGCGGCCGTCGGGCGCTACTCGAGCACGGTGTCGGTGCTCCTCGCTCTCTCGCTCGTCGGGTTCCTCGGCTCGGTGAGCATCGCCCGGTTCGCCGCCCGCGACGGCGACGGCGGGCCCCACCTCGAGGAGGGGAGGCACCGATGATCGACGTCCTCGCCGGGGCCTGCCTCGTGGTCGGCTCGCTCCTCGCCCTCATCGCCGGCATCGGGCTCGTCCGCTTCCCCGACGTCCTCACCCGCATGCACGCGGCGACGAAGCCCCAGACCCTCGGCGTCCTCCTCGTCCTCCTCGGGCTGGCCCTGCGCGTCGAGGACCGCAGCGCCCTCACCGTCATCGCGCTGGCCGCCGTCTTCCAGCTCGTCACCGCGCCCGTGTCGGCGCACATGCTCGGCCGGGCGGCGCTGCGCGCAGGCCACATCGACCGCAGCCGCCTCACCCACGACGACCTTGCCGACGAGTCGTCGTGAGGGCCGTGCCGGAGGTCCCCGGACCGGGTCAGGAGTCGGTCTGGGACTACCCGCGGCCTCCGCGCGTCGAGCCGAGCGACGAGCTCGTCGAGGTCCGGCTCGGAGGTGTCCTCGTGGCGCGGTCGGCCCGCACGCTCAGGGTCCTCGAGACGAGCCACCCACCGACCTACTACCTGCCTGTCGAGGACGGCGTCGCTGGGGTGCTGCGACCCGCCGCAGGCTCCACCCGGTGCGAGTTCAAGGGCGACGCCACGTACTTCGACGTCGTCGCCGGGGGCTCGGTCGCGCGCTCGGCGGCCTGGACCTACCCCGACCCGTGGCCCGGCTTCGAGGCCCTCGCCGGCCACGTCGCCGTCATGCCGGGCGCGATGGACCAGTGCCGCGTCGACGGCGAGGTCGTCGTCCCGCAGGAGGGTGGGTTCTACGGCGGGTGGGTCACGAGCCGCGTCGTCGGCCCGTTCAAGGGAGCACCCGGCACCTGGGGCTGGTGACCCCACCCGCGCTACCTACACCCGCGCTGGCTGCGACTTATTGCCAGTTTCAGCGCTTTTCCTCGTAGGTTCCGGACCCACGAAGCCGCTGAAACTGGCAATAAGTCGTGCCCTCAGTCGTGGTCTCAGGTGTTCTGGGGGAAGCCGAGGTTGAGGCCGCCGTGGCTCGGGTCGAGCCAGCGCGACGTGACGACCTTGCCCCGGGTGAAGAAGTGCACGCCCTCCATGCCGTGCGCGTGGCTGTCGCCGAAGAGCGAGTTCTTCCAGCCGCCGAACGAGTAGTAGGCCATCGGCACGGGGATCGGCACGTTGATGCCGACCATGCCGACCTCGACCTCGTTCTGGAAGCGGCGGGCGGCGCCGCCGTCGTTGGTGAAGATCGCGGTGCCGTTGCCGTAGGGGTTGGAGTTGATGAGCTCGAGCCCCTCGTCGTAGGACTGCACCCGCAGCACCGAGAGCACCGGCCCGAAGATCTCGTCCTGGTAGACCGACATCTCCGGCGAGACCTTGTCGAAGAGGGTCGGCGCGAGGAAGAAGCCCTCGCCATCGGCGTCGAAGTCGGCCTCGCGGCCGTCGACGACGAGCTCCGCCCCGGCCTCGACCCCGGCGTCGAGGTAGGACGCCACCTTGTCGCGGTGCTGCTGCGTGACGAGGGGCCCCATGTCGGTGCCGCGGGTGCCGTCGCCGGTGACGAGCTTGCCGACGCGGTCCTTGATCTTCTCGATGAGGTCGTCGGCGATGGGCTCGACGGCGAGCAGCGCGGAGATCGCCATGCAGCGCTCACCGGCCGACCCGAACCCGGCGTTGACGGCAGCGTCGGCGGCGAGGTCGAGGTCGGCGTCGGGCAGCACGAGCATGTGGTTCTTGGCGCCGCCGAGGGCCTGGACCCGCTTGCCGCGCGACGTGCCGGTCTCGTAGACGTAGCGCGCGATCGGCGTCGAGCCGACGAAGGACACGGCCTTGACGTCGGGGTGGGTGAGGAGGGCGTCGACGGCCTCCTTGTCGCCGTGGACGACGTTCATCACGCCGTCGGGCAGCCCCGCCTCGCGCCACAGGTCGGCGATGGCGACCGTCGCCGACGGGTCCTTCTCACTCGGCTTGAGCACGACGGTGTTGCCGCACGCGATCGCGACCGGCACGAACCACAGCGGCACCATCGCTGGGAAGTTGAACGGCGAGATGACCGCGACCACGCCGAGCGACTGGCGGATCGAGTAGACGTCGACCTTCGTCGAGGCGTTCTCGGTGAACCCGCCCTTGAGCAGGTGCGGGATGCCGCAGGCGAACTCGACGACCTCGAGGCCGCGGGTCACCTCACCGAGCGCGTCGGAGAGGACCTTGCCGTGCTCGGCGGTGATGAGGGCGGCGATGTCCTCCTTGCGCTCGTTGAGCAGCTCGCGGAAGCGGAACAGCACCTGGGTGCGCTTCGACAGCGACGAGCTGCCCCAGCCGGCCGCCCACGCCTCCTTCGCGGTCGCGACGACCTGTCCGACCTCGTCCGCGGTGGCGAGGTCGAGGACGCCGGTCTGCTCGCCCGTCGCCGGGTTGTAGACCGAGCTCGTGCGGCCGACGGGACCCTCCCAGGTCCGGCCGGCGACGTGGTGGGTGATGCGGGTGGCAGTGCTCATGACGGTTCCTTCGTGCTGGAGGCGTTGTGGGACAACGTGGTGGGGTCGACGAGGTCGACGGGGACGCGCTCGCCCGAGGCGAGCGAGGCCATGCCCGCGGTCGAGACGGCGGTGGCGGCATAGCCGTCCCAGGCGGTCGGGCCGACGGAGGTGCCCTCGTGCACCGAGTCCACCCACGCCTGGACCTCGAGGTCGTATGCCGTGGCGAACCGCTCGCGGTAGTCCGCGGGGACCGTGCCACCCCACTGGCCGACACCGGAGGCGCAGAGCGAGGTGGAGTAGGCGCCCGACGCGGGCCGGCCGATGACGACCGAGCCGCGCTCGGCCACGGCCTCGCACCGCACCTCGTAGCCGACCTGGCTGTTGACGAAGACCTCGTTGGTGACGATGCCCCCGCCGGCCATGGTGAAGATCGCGACCTGTGGGTCCACGACGCCCTCGGCGGCGTGCGACGTCGGCGCGGGCGAGAGCACCTGGATCGCGACGACCTCCTCGCCGAAGAGGAAGCGGGCGACGTCGACCTCGTGGACGAGGCTGTCCCGCACGATCATCTCGGAGCGGAAGTCAGTGCTCGGGACCGAGGCGTTGCGGTGGACGTTGTGCAGCAGGAGCGTCCGGCCGAGCGAGCCGTCGGCGAGCACCTCGGCCAGCCGCGCGTACTCCGGGTCGAAGCGGCGCATGAACCCGACCTGGACGAGGGAGCGCCGCCACCGCTCGCTGGCCTCGCGCTCCGCCTGCACGACGCGCAGCGACGACTCCGAGTCCATCGTCAGCGGCTTCTCGCAGAGCACGGGCTTGCCCGCGGCGAGGCAGGCGAGCACCTGCTCCTCGTGGACGAACCCGGGCGAGGCGAGGACGACCGCGTCGACGTCGTCGGACGCGATGAGCTCGAGGGCGTCACCGGTCGACCACACGCCGTCGTGGCGCGAGGCGAGCTCCTTGGCCCGCACCTCGTCGGGGTCCGCGACGGCGACGAGCTCGGCGCGAGCGGTGCGCCGGGCGAGCCGCTCGGCGTGGTCGGCACCCATGATCCCGACGCCGACGACGCCGACGCGCAGCGCGGCGGTCACGACCGCTCCCCCGGGGTGAGGAAGGACCGCTGGTCCTGCTTGTGCTTGTCATAGCCGGCACGCGCCGACTGGGTCGAGGCGAGCTTGCTCACCTCCGCGACGGGGACGTCCCACCAGCTCTCGCTGTCCGGCGCGAAGACCCGCGGGTCGGTCTCGACGTGGATGACGACCGGTCCTCCATCGCTCGGCCACGCCTTTGCTGCCGCGATCGCGTCGGCGAGCTCCTCTCGGGAGTGGACCTCGATGACGTGCGCGCCGAGGCTGCGCGCGTTGGCCGCGAGGTCGACGGGCAGCACGTCGCCGTCGAGCCGGTGCGACCCCTCCCCCCGCATGCGGTAGGCCGTGCCGAAGCGCTGCGACCCCAATCCCTCCGAGAGCGACCCGATCGAGTGGAACCCGTGGTTCTGCACGAGGACGACGACGACCTTGACCCGCTCCTGCACGGCGGTGACGAGCTCGGTCGGCATCATGAGGTAACCGCCGTCGCCGACCATCGCGAAGACGTCGCGCGTGGGGTCGGCGAGCCGGATCCCGATCGACGCGGGCACCTCGTAGCCCATGCAGGAGTAGCCGTACTCGACGTGGTAGCCCTTGCGGTCGCGCACCCGCCACAGCTTGTGCAGGTCGCCTGGCATCGACCCGGCCGCGCAGAGGACGACGTCGCGAGGGTCGCTCAGCTCGTTGACGGCGCCGATGACCGAGGCCTGCGTGAGCAGCCCCTCGGCGAGCGCGTCGGTGACCGACGCAGGCGGCTCGTATGCCGTCGTCACGGCCTTGTCCCACCGGCGCCACAGGGTGCCCTGGCGCTTGCGGTAGGCGTCGGACACCGACCAGCCGGCCAGCTCCTCGGTGAGCGCCGTGAGCGCCTCCCGGGCGTCGGCGACGACGGACAGCCCTGACTGCTTGCCGGCGTCGAAGCCGGCGACGTTGACGTTGACGAAGCGAACACCGCTGCGAGCGAACGCCGTTCGCGATGCCGTGGTGAAGTCCGACCAGCGCGTCCCGACCCCGATGACGACGTCGGCGTCGGCCGCGAGCGCGTTGGCCGCCGTGGTGCCGGTCGAGCCCACGGCACCGACGAGCTGGGCGTGCCCGTGCAGCAGCGACCCCTTGCCGGCCTGCGTCTCGGCGACGGGAATCCCTGTCGCGGAGGCGAACTCGGCCAGCGCGTCCTCCGCGCCGGAGTAGTGCACGCCACCACCGGCGACGATCAGCGGCCTTCGGGCCGACCGGATGACCTCGGCCGCGGCGGCGACGCGTGACGGCTCGGGCACCGGGCGCGCCACGTGCCACACCCGCTCGGCGAAGAGCTCGACGGGCCAGTCGAACGCCTCGGCCTGCACGTCCTGCGGCAGCGAGATGGTGACCGCGCCGGTCTCGGCCGGGTCGGTGAGGACGCGCATCGCCGACAGCAGGGCCGACGGCAGCTGCTCGGGCCGGTCGACCTCGTCGAAGAAGCGCGAGAGCGGACGGAAGGCGTCGTTGACGGTGAGGTCACCGGCATACGGCGCCTCGAGCTCCTGGAGGACCGGGGCCGAGACGCGCGTCGCGAAGGTGCCCGAGGGCAGGAGCAGGACGGGGATGCGGTTGATCGTCGCGAGCGCGGCGCCGGTGAGCATGTTCGTCGAGCCCGGGCCGACCGAGGCGGTGCAGGCCCACGTGCTCAGCCTGTCCTGCTGACGGGCGTAGCCGACGGCCGTGTGCACCATGGCCTGCTCGTTGCGGACGAGGACGTAGGGCAGGTCGGCACTGCGGCCGGCGTCGGACGCGGCCAGCTCCTCCTGCAGCAGCGCCTGCCCGATTCCGGCGACGTTGCCGTGCCCGAAGATGCCGAGGCACCCGGCGAAGAGCCGCTGCCGCTCGCCGTCGCGCTCGGACCACTGCTGGCCGAGGAACCGGATCGTCGCCTGCGCCACCGTGAGCCGCACGGTCTCGGTCATCTGCTCAGCTCCATGTCTCGCGCACCCATGCGTGCGCCGGGTCGTCGGTGATGAGCCAGGCCCGTTCGGTGCCGGGTCCGGCCATGACGTTGAGGTAGTAGAGGTCGGCGTCGGGCGGGGCCATCGCCGGTCCGTGCCACCCGTGCGGGACGAGCACGACGTCGCCGGTCCGGACCTCGGCGAGGACGTCGATGGGCCGGTCACCGGTGCCGTAGACGCGCTGGTAGCCGACCGGGTCCGTGCCGCGTGCGTCGGTCGGGCGCGTCTCGAAGTAGTAGATCTCCTCGAGCTCGGACTCCTCGCCCGGCCGGTCCTCGTCGTGCTTGTGCGGCGGCCACGAGCTCCAGTTGCCGGCCGGCGTGATGACCTCGCAGACGAGGATCGCGTCGGCGTCGAGCACCGGCGGAAGCCCGAAGGCGCGCACCTCGCGGCTCGCGTTGCCCGAACCGCGCGCCTCGGGCGCCGCCTCGTCGGCGGCGATCCGGCGCGGCTCGCGGTCCGTGCTCGCTCGTGCGCCGCACAGCGCGACCCGTGCCGGGCCGGTTCCGCTGTTGCGCACCGTGATCGTGCGCTGCCGCGGCACGTATGCCGTGTCGCTCGGCCCGTCGAAGACGCTCGCCCGCCCGTCGAGCCGGATCGGGTCGAAGCCGGAGACCTCGACGGTCACCGCACCCGACAGCGGGACGACGACGACCTCCTCGTCCCCGGTGTCGTGTTCGACATGCCCGTTCTCGCCGAGCCGAGCCACCCGCAGGGTCGTGTGCTGCCAGCCCTCGACCGGGTTGGTCGCGGTCGGCGTGACGGCCACCTGGAACTCGCCGTCGTCGAGGGACCCGAGGGGGCGGAACCAGCGGTCGTTGTCGGCGCCGACACCGGAGCGCGTCACGACCGACCTCCGTGGACGAGGCCCGAGGCGATGTCGACGGCCGCGGCGACGTCGCCGTCGGGTGGATAGAGCAGGGCGCGTCCGACAACGAGGCCGGAGACCGACGGGAGCGAGAGCGCGTCGGACCACGCGGCATACGTGTCGTGCGGGTCTCCCTGCGGGTCTCCGCCGAGGAGCAGGGTGGGCAACGTCGTCGCGTCCATGACCCGCGCGAGGTCGTCGACGACGGGCAGCTTGAGCCAGGTGTGGGCGCTGCTCGCGCCGAGACCGCTCGCGATGGCGATCGAGGCGATCGTCGAGTCGGGGTCGAGGAGGTTGCGCACCCGCCCCTCCTCGACGACGGAGAGGAAGGGCTCGACCATCGCCATGAGCCCGTGGGCGGCGAGGTCGGTCACCGCCGCGGCGCTGGCCTCGAGGGTCGCAGCCGTGCCTGGGTCACCGAGGCAGATGCGGGTGAGCATCTTCCCGCCGTCGATGCCACGGGCCGCGAGCTCGCCCGCGGTGTAGGCGGTGAAGCGGTCGTCGAGCTCGAAGACCGCACCCTGGAGGCCACCGCGGTTCATCGACCCGATGGCCACCTTGTCGTCGAGCGCGCCCAACAGCATGAGGTCGTCGAGCACGTCGGGGGTGCCGAGCACGCCGTCGACTCCGGGGCGCCCGAGCGCCGTGACGAGCCGGTCGAGCAGGTCGCTGCGGCTGGCCATGGCGGTGGCGTCGCCACGCACGCCGAGGGCACCACGCGCCGGGTGGTCGGCGGCGACGAGGAGCATCCGGCCGTCGTCGGCGACGAGCGGCCGGCGACGGCGCTCACCCCAGGCCTTGGCGATGCGGCCGGGGTCGGTGGCGCGGACGCGGGTCAGGTCGGCGACGTCCATCAGACGCTCCCCACCGGGCGCAGGGCTTCCTCGACCTCGTCGGTCGTCGGCATGGCGGTCGAGCACTCGAGCCGTCCGGCGACGATGGCCCCGGCGACGTTGGCGAACTCGACGACCCGGCGCAGGTCCCAGCCCGAGAGCAGCCCGTGGACGAAGGCGCCACCGAAGGCGTCGCCGGCGCCGAGGCCGTTGACGACCTCGACGGGGAAGGGCGCGACCTCGGCCCGCTCGTCGCGGGTGGCGGCGAGCACGCCGCGCGGCCCCTGCTTGACGACGGCGAGCTCGAGCCCACGGTCGAGCAGGGCGTCGGCGGCGCGCTGCGGGTCGGTCTCGCCGACGGCGACCTCGCACTCCTCGCGGTTGCCGATGGCGATCGTCACGTGCTCCAGGGCGCGCTCGACCTGGGCCGTGGCCTCGGCGGCGGAGTCCCAGAACATCGGCCGGTAGTCGAGGTCGAGGATCGTGTGCTCGCGTCGCCCGCGCTCCCCCCACAGCGTGAAATGCGTTGCGCGAGAGGGCTCCTGGGAGAGTCCGGTCACCGTCGACCAGTGCACGCGGGCGTCGCGGACGTCGTCGAGGATCGCGTCGGTGGGCTCGACGAGCAGGTCCGGCGCGGTCGGGTAGCGGTAGAAGGTCAGCGGGAAGTCGTCCGGCGGGTGCACCTCGCACAGCGTCACCGGCGTCGGCGGCACCCGCCCGGGCTCACCCTCGATCGCGGTGATGTGGACCGGGTCGATCCCCAGCCGCTCTGCCTCCGCGCGCACGTAGCGCCCGAACGCGTCCGGCCCGACCTTGGTCACGAGGCTCACCCGACGTCCGTGCCGGGCCGCGGCGACGGCGACGTTGGTCGCGCTGCCTCCGAGGAACTTCTGGAAGGTCGAGACGTCCTCGAGCCCCACGCCGTGCTGGAGGGGATAGATGTCGACGCCCGTGCGCCCGATCGCCACGAGGTCGTATGCCGTGCGCTCACCCATCGCTGCCCCCTGCGGCCCCGCCTGCGTCCGGCGAGGTGACGCCCTGGCCCCCAGAAGTGCGGACGCTGTTGGAGGGCGCCGAACGTGCGTCCGGCAAGGTGACGCCCTGGCCACCGGAGCTGCGGACGTTGCGGACGAACTCGAGCGAGGTGCGCACGTCGGCGAGCGGGTCGACCCCGGTCTGCGACGGCGGACCGGTGAGGATGGTGTCCTGCTCGAGGACGTACCACCCGGCATACCCGGCCTCCTCGAGCGATCCGACGATCGCGGCGACGTCGACGTCGCCCTCCCCGAGCGGGACGTACATGCCCTCGGCGACCCCCTCGGTGTAGGCGAGCTCGCCCGAGCGCACGCGGCCGGCGACGTCGAGCCGGACGTCCTTGAGGTGGACGTGGCCGATGCGGTCGGGGTGGATGCGCGCGATGGCCACGGGGTCGCCACCGCCGATGAGGAGGTGGCCGGTGTCGAGGCAGAGCCCGATCCGCGAGCCGGCGAGGACCCGCTCGGTCTCCTCGCCCGACTCGACGAGCGTGCCGACGTGCGGGTGGAGCGTCGCGGTGAGCCCGCGCGCCTCGGCGGCCGCGGTGATGAGGTCGAGGTTCTGCAGGAGCGTGTCCCACTGGGCGTCGTCGAGCTGCGGGCGGGCGTCGTAGCCCTCCACTCCCGTGGCGGCGGCGATGACGACGGTCGTGGCCCCGGCGACGGTGAGCGCCTCCATCGCGGTCTCGACCTCGGGCAGCGGGTCGTGCCCGGGGTCGTGGAGGACGACGGGCACGAACTGGCCGACGGCACTGAGCCCGGCGGCGTCGAGGACCTCGGCCTTGGCGACCGGCTCGTCCGGCAGGAAGCCGTCGGGCCCGAACTCGGTCGCGACGATCCCCACCTCGCGCATCTCGCGCAGCACGGTCTCGGGGTCGAGCTGGTGGCCCCAGTTCGGCACCTCGCACACGCCCCACGAGATGGGTGCGCCGGCGATCCGCTCGGCGAGCGGAGGGCGCTCGGTGTCGGTCGTGGTCGGGGTGCTCATGCGGTGGCCTTTGCTTTCACGGGGGCATCGGGGATCTCGGACATGGCGACGACGCGGCGCTCGGCGCGCGAGAGCTCACACGCCTCGGCGGTGCGGAACGCCTGGAGCGCGTCCCGGACCGTGCACGGGCTGGGCGTGCGACCCGCGGCGACGTCGCAGAACGCCGTGAGCTCGGCGCGGTAGGCCGCGAGGAAGCGCTCCATGAAGGAACGGTGCGGCGGCCCCGCCGGGAAGGTGGCGCCCTCCTCGGCGGACCGGAGCGCGAGCGAGTCGTCGAGGCCGACGGCGATGCTGCCCGACGAACCCATGACCTCGAGACGGACGTCGTGGCCGCCGCCGCTGTAGCGGGTCGCCGTCGCGGTGACGAGGGTGCCGTCATCGAGGGTGAGGACGGCGGCGGCGGTGTCGACGTCGCCGGCCGCGCCGAAGAAGTCGGCGCCCTTGTTCTCGCCGGTGGCATAGACGGTCGCCACCTCGTGGCCGGTGACGAACCGGACGATGTCGAAGTCGTGCACCGAGCAGTCGCGGAAGATGCCACCGCTCGTCGGGATGTAGGCCGCGTGCGGCGGCTCCTGGTCGTGGGTGAGGGCGCGCACGGCGTGGACCGTGCCGAGCTCGCCCGACTCCACCGCGGCCTGAGCGCGGCGGTAGCCGGCGTCGAACCGCCGCTGGAAGCCGATGTGCACGGGGGTGTCGGTCGCCTCGCTCAGCTCCGTGAGCGAGATCGTCTCGTCGAGCGTCGCGGCGACTGGCTTCTCGCAGAACGTCGGTATGCCGGCCGCGAGCGCCTGGCGCAGCAGCGCGGCGTGCGCCGTGGTCGCCGTCGTGATGACGAACGCGTCGAGTCCGGACGCCAGGAGGGCGTCGATGTCGGCTGCGTGACGCAGCCCCTGCTCGGTCGCGACGCGCTCGGCGAGCGAGGAGTCGAGGTCGGCGACGACCACCTCGTCGACGGCGTCGAGTCCGGAGAGGGTGCTCGCGTGGAAGGCGCCGATGCGGCCCACACCGGCCAGTCCGATCCTCATGCCGAGAACTGTTCCGCCCCGCCCGCGCTCCTGTCAACCTTTGTTCGGACATATGGTCATTTATCCTCGGCTTCGCTACCCTTCCCGGCATGACGGCGCAGCTCGTGGACGTGAGCATCGACCGGACCTCACCGGTCCCGCTCTACCACCAGCTGTCCGAGCAGCTCTGCGCCGCGATCACCGACGGTCGCCTCCAGCCCGGTGACCCGTTCGAGAACGAGGTCGCCCTCGCGCAGCGCCTCTCGCTGTCGCGGCCGACCGTGCGCCGGGCGATCCAGGAGATGGTCGACAAGGGTCTGCTCGTGCGGCGACGCGGCCTCGGCACGACGGTCGCCAACCGCAAGGTCCACCGTCGCGTCGCCCTGAGCAGCCTCTACGACGACCTCTCGCGGGAGGGCCGGGCCCCGCGCACGAAGCTCCTCGAGCACGACACCGTCGTCGACGAGTCCGCAGCCGCAGCCCTCGACCTTCCGGCCGACACGCCACTCCTCGCCATCGTCCGCCTGAGACTCGCGGGGGACGCACCGCTCGCGGTCATGCGGAACTGGCTGCCGCCGGCATACGGCGACATCTCGCGCGACGAGCTCGAGGCGACCGGCCTGTATGCCGCGTTGCGCGCTCGCGGCGTGCACGCGGTCGTCGCGCACCAGTCGATCTCGGCGCGGATGCCCAACCCGGCCGAACGCCGGCACCTGCGGATCCGCGGTACGGCGCCCGTGCTCACGATGACGCGGATGGCCTTCGACGGCTCGGGTGCGGCGGTCGAGTACGGCGACCACATCTACCGCGCCGAGGACTACACGATCGACCTCATGGTCGACGAGCGCTGACCCCTCTGGCCGCGGCCGTCTCAGGACCAGCTGGGCGGGGGCGGTGGCGGCGGGGTGCCCTGGTCGGGACCTGCCGTCGACGGCTGACCCGGTGGGGGTGGCGGGGTGGACGCCCCAAGCGGAGGCGGAGGTGTCGTCGCCGCGGGCGGCGGGGGCGCAGCTTGGGTCGGCGGTGCCTGCTGGGGCTGGCCGGGCGGTGGTGGGGGCGGCGCGACCGCGGAGCCGGACATCCCGGGACCGGCGCCGGCCATGCCGGGCGGCGGGGGCGGGGTCGTCCGCAGCGCGAACGAGCTGAGGCCACCCTGCTGCTCGGCCTCGTGCAGCCCGGCCATGACGCGCTCGCGCTCACCCTCAGGGAGCGGGCGCCCGGTGGCCTCGAGGTAGGCGAGCACGCCGAGGTCGCGCAGCAGCCGGTCCGCGCCCGCCGACGTGCCTCCCGTGCCGGGGGTGTTGATCCCGGCCTGCGACATCGCCGCGTCGGCCTTGGCGGAGAGCTCGGTCGCCGCCGCCTTGGCCTTGTCGAGGAATCCCATGCCTGCCTCCCGGGGCCGATCGAGCACGTCGTCCACGTGTTCCTCCAAACGATAGGTCCGGCTCCGCTGCGTCGAATACGTTTGGGCGCAAATCCACGTCGGACATCCGAGGGCACGGGCGGCGTGACCCCGGGCCGGCGACGGCACAGGACAGGGGTCCCGACGATGGCCATCCACGGCTCGCTCTTCACCGACCACCAGGAGAACAGCTCGCAGGACCCGTTCTCCCACCAGAACAAGAAGCTGCTCAAGATCCAGATGGGCTACGGCGCGGTCTGGGCCAAGACCGGGAGCATGGTCGCCTACCAGGGCAACGTCCGCTTCCAGAACACCGGCAGCGGTGGCGTCGCGAAGTTCGTCAAGTCGGCGATGACCGGCGAGGGCGTGAGCGTCATGAAGTGCGAGGGGCAGGGCGAGCTCTTCGTCGCCGACCTCGCCAAGGACGTGCAGGTCATCTACCTCCAGGACGACATGGTCTCGGTCAACGGCAACAACGTGCTCGCCTTCTCCGGCTCGATCGACTGGGACATCCACCGGATCCAGGCCCGCGGCGCGGCGATGACCGGCGGCCTCTACAACGTGTCGCTTCGCGGCACCGGCTACGTCGCCGTGACCACCGAGGGCGAGCCGGTCGCGCTCAACGTCGCCGGGGGCAACACCTTCGCCGACGCCCAGTCCGTCGTCCTCTGGACCGCCGGCGTGCGCAGCGACATCCGCGTCGACACCGGCGGTCTCGGTTCGATGCTGCGCGGCGGGTCGGGCGAGATGCTCCAGATGGCCTTCTCGGGCGAAGGCTACGTCCTCGTCCAGCCGAGCGAGTCGGTGCAGCAGGGCAGCCACGCCCAGGCGGGGCAGTCCCAGGGCGGTCTCGCCGGCGGACTGGGCAACCTCCTCGGCAACTGACCCGGACGGGGCCACCCCGACGGCTTCCGTCCGATCCGGCCGATCCGCCCCATCCGGCCGATCCGGCCGATCCGGCCGATCCGGCCGATCCGCCCGTGCGGGTCTACCGGAGCGTGGACGCCGTGGGGACCACCCTGAGGCAGACTTCCCCCATGCACGAGCTTCACGAGCCGATGGACGCCGCGACCCTCCGTGCCATCCAGGCGCCGCTCAAGGAGCTCTACCGCGAGGAGCCCGACGAGGCGGTCGTCCACCTCACGGCGCGCGCCGACTGGCGCGACCCCGGCATCACGACGAGCGTGGACGTCTGGTCGGGCCGCACCCGTGCCGGCCTCCACCCCGCCACCGGTGGTGACGGCGACGACGCCTGCTCCGGCGACATGCTCCTCGAGGCCGTCCTCGCCTGCGCCGGCGTGACGATGCGGTCGGTCGCGACCGCCATGGGCCTCAACCTGCGCGCCGCGACGCTGCGCGCCGACGCCGAGTTCGACGTGCGGGGCACCCTCGGCGTCGACCGCGACGTCCCCGTTGGGCTCACCGGCATCGCCATCACCGCGACCATCGACTCCGAGGCCGACGACGCGACCCTCGCCCGGCTGGCCGCCGCGACCGAGCGCTATTGCGTCGTGGGGCAGAGCCTCGCCGTGCCGCCGACGATCACCGTGCGCCGCAGCCGTCGCTGACCCGCACCGACCGGCGCTGAACCCGCACCCGGCCTCCTCCCAGCGGTCACGTAAGGAGCACCCAGCCGACCCTCGTACCCTTGAGCGTGTGAGCGAGACCCCCACCGGCACCACCACCGTCCCCGAGATCGACCTGTCCGAGCAGCAGCGCATCCGCCGCGAGAAGCGCGCGCGCCTCCTCGAGTCGGGGACGGCGGCATACCCCGTGTCGGTCGACCGGACGCACGCCCTCGCCGACGTGCGCGAGGAGTGGGGGCACCTCCAGACCGGCGAGGAGACCGACGACGTCGTCTCGGTCGCGGGCCGCGTCGTCTTCATCCGCAACACCGGCAAGCTCGCCTTCGCCACGCTCCAGGAGGGCGAGGGCATCCGGCTCCAGGTGATGCTCAGCCTCGCCGAGGTCGGCGAGGAGTCGCTCGCCGACTGGAAGGCCCAGGTCGACCTCGGCGACCACGTGTCGGTCACCGGCCGCGTCATCAGCAGCCGCCGCGGCGAGCTCTCCGTCATGGCGACGAGCTGGACCATGGCGTCCAAGGCGCTGCGCCCACTGCCGACGCTGCACAAGGAGCTCTCCGAGGAGAGCCGGGTCCGCCAGCGCTACGCCGACCTCATCGTGCGCCAGGAGGCGCGCGACATGGTCCGCACCAAGGCCCGCATCCTCAGCGCGATGCGCCACGAGCTCGAGGACCAGGGCTACCTCGAGGTCGAGACGCCGATCCTCCAGCTCATCCACGGCGGCGCCGCGGCCCGCCCGTTCCGCACCCACCTCAACGCGTTCGACCAGGAGATGACCCTCCGGATCGCACTCGAGCTCAACCTCAAGAAGGCCGTCGTCGGTGGCGTCGACCGCGTCTACGAGATGGGCCGGATCTTCCGCAACGAGGGCGTCGACGCGACCCACTCCCCCGAGTTCACGATGCTCGAGGCCTACCAGGCGTGGGGCGACCAGACCACGATCGCCGACCTCATCAAGGACCTCTACCTGGCGGCCGCCGACGCCGTCGGCTCGCGGCTCGTCGAGACCGACCGCGGCACGATCGACCTCGACGGCGAGTGGCGCTGGCTGCCGGTCCACGAGGCCGTGAGCGAGGCCGTCGGCGAGACGGTGACGATCGAGACCGACCTCGAGACCCTGCGCGCGCTGGCGGCGAGGCACGACGTCGCCGTCGACCCCTCGTGGGAGCGCGACAAGGTCTTCCTCGAGCTCCTCGGTGAGCTCGTCGAGCCGACGCTGCTCCAGCCGACCTTCCTCTGCGACTACCCCGCGAGCGCCCAGCCGCTGGCGCGCCCGCACCGCAGCGAGCCGGGCCTCATCGAGGCGTGGGACCTCATCATCGGCGGCGTCGAGCGCGGCACCGGCTTCTCCGAGCTCATCGACCCCGAGATCCAGCGCGAGGTGCTCACCGAGCAGTCCCGCCGCGCCGCCGGCGGCGACCCCGAGGCGATGCAGCTCGACGAGGACTTCCTGCGGGCGCTCGAGTACGGCGCACCCCCGATGGGTGGCCTGGGTCTCGGCGTCGACCGGCTCGTCATGCTCTTCACCGGGGCCAACATCCGCGAGACGATCCTTTTCCCTCACCTCAAGCCGGAGGCGTGACATGTGGGACTCCGTGTGGCCCTATCTCGCAGCGATCCTGCCGACGATCATCGTGGCGTTTCTCTTCTATTTCCTCATGAAGAGGATCCTCGAGGGTGACCGTCGCGAGCGGCTCGCGCAAAGCCAATGGGAAGCAGAACAGTCAAACGTGCACAAAGACAATTCCCACTGATAATCTTCGCTCGTCCTATTTCGACCGCGAAGGGAATTCAAGATGGCACAGCGCGTCCAGGTGCTGCTCGTCGACGACATCGACAACACCGATGCCGACGAGACGGTGACGTTCGCTCTTGACGGCGTGTCCTACGAGATTGACCTCAACAACGCCAACGCCGCCAAGCTCCGGGACGCCCTGGCCCCGTGGGTCGGCCACGCACGCCGCTCGGGTGGTCGCAAGGCCACCGGCCGCAGCAGCAGCAGCGGTGGTGGCGGCGGGCGCCGCAAGGACGTCTCCGCCGTGCGCGAGTGGGCCCGCAAGAACGGTCACGACGTGAGTGAGCGCGGGCGCATTCCGGCCGCGGTCCAGGAGGCCTACGACAAGGCCAACCGCTGACCCCGAACGACATTTCGAAGGCGGCGGCACCCGACCCGGGTGCCGTCGCCTTCGTCATGTCGCGACACCACGGATATCTCGAATTCGTCGGCGGACGCGACCTCTCTATGCCGCTGACCAGCGCTTTTGCCTTTTCTGTTGAATGGTGCAGGAAACTCACGGAGCAGAACACCGCGGTGTATGCCGTTGCCGCACCTCCTCAGGTGGCCGCTGCATTCGTCCTCCAGCACCTCCTGAGCATTCCTGCCCACGCGGCTGCATGTGCCGCGGCGACGGGTCCGTGGCGGGTCGACCTCGGCACGGTCGAGGAGCCGGCGCTCTCGTGCGACCTCGCGCCCGGGCTCTACCCCGAACGGGTGGGGTTCCGGTCCGTCGTGCCGGCGACCGCCGAGCGCGAGGTGCGCATCGAGGAGGCGCGAACGGCCTACAGGGTTCTCGGCACGGCGATCGCGAGCGCCTACGACGTCGGGGTGAAGATGTCGAGCCGGCAGCGCCTCGGCATGGTCGACGACGTCTGGGAGATGGCGCTGCGGGAGGCCAGGGCCGCGACCGGCGACGGCTGGGGCCCGCCGGTGGCGCGCCGGTCGTGCTGCCTCATCTACGCGCTCCCGGGGTGTCACGAGTGCGCAGGCTGTCCTCGGACGGCCACGACCTAAGTACCGATTCTCATGAATCGCCGGGCTGCGACCCGGCAGAGTTGGGCCATGGCAGTCCTCGCGAGGGTCCTCGGCATCGGCATGGCCGCTGCCCTCGCCTTCGCGCTGCTCATGATGGGTGACGACGGAGAGGGAGGCGCCAACATCGGTGCCGGGCTCGCGGTCTTCGCTGTCGTGGCGGCCGGCAGCTTCGGCTGGGCGCTGCTCGACGGGCTCGGGCGGACCGGGCCCCTGGGCTTCATCGATGCACGCCGTGACGACGCACCGCAGGGTCGTGACGAGCTCCGCCCCCTGCTCGTTCGGTGGGTGCTGGTGTCCCTGCTCCTCGTCGTCCTCGTCCAGTCCCTGCGCGCGGCCGGCACCGACGAGGGCCTCGTCGAGAACGAGCTGAGCACGGTGATCTTCCTGCTGCTCCTGGCTGCCGGGCCCGCCCTCGTCGGGGTCCTGGTCGGCTGGGCCGCGCAGGGAGCTCAGGTCCGCTCGAACCGCCCGCCGCTCGCCCGGTAGCTCGCGACTCTCCCGCGCTAGAGCAGGTCCTCGAGGAGGTCGCCGTGCGCCTGGATGCGGTCGGCCATGTCCTCGAACAGCACCTGCTCGAAGACCTCGCCCTCGGCGCCGGCCTCGACCTCGTCCCACGTGCGCGGCGCCGCCACGCAGGGCAGCTCGCGTCCGCGCAGCGAGTAGGGGCTGATCGTCGTCTTGGCCGCGACGTTCTGGCTCCAGTCGAGGAAGATCTTGCCCGGCCGCAGCGACTTCGTCATCTTCCACAGGACGAGGTCGGGGTGCTTCTTCGTCATCTCCTGCGCGAGCTGCTGGGCGAGGTCGCGCACCTCGTCGCTCGTGAGGTCGCCGCCGAGGCTGGCATAGAGCTGCATCCCCTTCGAGCCGCTCGTCACGGGATGGAGCTCGAGCCCCAGCGCTTCGAGCCGCTCACGCAGGAGCAGCGCGACCTGGGCGCACTCCTTCAGCCCCGCCGGGCTGCCCGGGTCGAGGTCGATGACGAGCCGGTTGGGGTTCTCGCGCTCGCCGTCCTCGGTGACCGTCCACTGCGGCACGTGCACCTCGAGCGAGTTGAGGTTGACGAGGTAGACGAGGTGCGAGACGTCGTCGACCATCGGGTAGGTCACGTCATCGACCCGGACCCGCGGCAACCACGAGGGCGCGCCGCTCGGCAGGTTCTTCTCGAAGAAGCTCTGGTCGGCCACGCCGTGGGGCCAGCGCACCCGCGTCACGGGCCGGGAGGCGATGTGCGGCAGAAGGATCGGCGCGATGCCGACGTAGTAGCTGAGCACCTCGCCCTTCGTCGTCTCGGTGGACGGATACATGACCTTGCTCAGGCTCGAGAGCTTCATCGTCCGGCCACCCACGTCGACGCGGGTGATCTCGGGGGCGTACTTCTCAGGCATCGCTCACCTCGTGCAGGTCGGCGGGGGTGAGGTCGGTGCGGACCCCGAGGTATGCCGGCTGGCGCAGCTTCCCGGTCGACCCACGTCCCAGCGACTGCACCTCCACGACGAGGGAGGGCTCGACCCAGAACGCCCCGACGGCGTCCTCACGCGGCACGTCGGTGGAGAACGGGGGGCCGGTGCGCCCCAACGGTTCCAGCAGGCGGCCGACCCGGGCACCCGCGGCGCCGGCGAGTCCGGCGCCGACGCGGCCGGCATACTCCCACCCACCCGCTCCGTCGGGAGTGCCGACGAGGACGGCTCCCAAGCGGTTCGTCGTGCCGGTCTCGGGGCGCCAGCCGCCGACGACGACCGAAAGGGTCGCCCGGTGCGGCGACTTGCGCCAGTCGGGCGAGCGGCGGCCGGCGGTGTAGGGGGCGCTGCGCCGCTTGCTGACGATGCCCTCGAGGCCCTGCTCGCGGGTCGCATCGTAGAGCTCCTCACCGTCGTCGTAGACCGGTGGCACCTGCCACGCGCTCGAACGCAGGTCGAGCCGCTCGAGCAGCTCGCGGCGGGCCGACCACGGCTGGCTCGTGAGGTCCGAGCCGAAGAGCCGCAGCAGGTCGAAGGCCATGAACGTCACCGGACGGGTGGTCGCGAGCTGCGCCGCCTTGCGGGCCGAGGACACGTGCATGCGTTCGGCGAGCGCGGCGAAGGACGGGATGCCGCCGTCGAGCGCGACGACCTCGCCGTCGAGAAGGAGGTCGTCATAGGTCTCGGCAAGGCCGGCCAGCTCGGGGAAGCTCACCGAGACGTCGCGACCGGTGCGGCTCGACAGCACGAGCCGGCCGTCGTGGACGTCGGCGAGGACCCGCATCCCGTCCCACTTCACCTCGTGGACCCAGTCGGGGCCCCGAGGGATACCGTCGGCGACGGAGGCGAGCATCGGCTTCATCCGCCCATCCTGTCGCACCGGGTGCCGGTGCCCGTGTTCAATACCGACATGGAGCAGGGGGCCGGCACGACGCGACGGAGCAACCTGCCCTGGGCTGTCGGGTTCGCCCTCGTCCTGCTGGTCGTGTTCATGCTCGGCTCCCAGCTCGGGAACACGACGTCGGGCACCCTGCGCAGCGTGGGCTGGGCATCCGTCGGCACGACCGTGGCGCTCAGCCCGTTCGCGCTCATCTGGCTGGTCGGCGAGCTCCACCTGCGCTTCTCCCCGCGGGACCGGGTGCTGCGAGGCGTCGTCGGCTGGACCCTCGTGCTCGCCGTCATCGCCCTGATCGTGTTCGTCGGGCCGGTCGCCCTCTACATCGCCATCGTCAGCTTCATCCTCTCGAGCGAGGGCGGCGCGCCCACCTGACCGTCGGCTCCGGCGCCCGGGCCCGCTGGCGGAACCCTGGCCCCCGCCCTCCCGGCGCTCTTGGCAACTCTCGCCATTCCGCTATGTCGGCGCCACCGCCTAGTTTGTTCCCGGCTCACCACGGGGCACTGGTCCCGAGGGTGACGCCTCACCGGGGTGGAACATCTCGTGGCCCCCGTCTTCCTGCGCCCCCTCGAAAGGCCTTCTCGTGCTCCGTCCCTCCGCCGTGGTGCCGAGAGGAGGCCGCGGCCGTCGCACCAGCGCTGCCGCGGCCCTGCTCGGCCTGCTCGTCGCCCCCCTCGCCTCCGGGTTCTCCACCCCGGCGAGCGCGGTCAGCCCTAACGTCGTCATCTCCGAGGTCTACGGAGCGGGCGGCAACTCGGGCGCGCTCTACAACGCCGACTTCGTCGAGCTGTCCAACCCCACGTCCAGCCCGGTGAGCCTGGCCGGCAAGTACATCCACTACCGCTCGGCGGCGGGCGGCTCGGGCGGAACGCCGTTCGCGCTCACGGGGTCGATCCCGGCGAACGGCACGTACCTCATCCAGATGAGCACGGCGGGGTCCACCGGCGCCGCCCTCCCCACGCCCGACGTGGGCCCGGCGGGCTTCGGCATGGCCGCAGCGGGTGGACAGGTCTTCCTCCTCAGCAGCTCGACCGCGATCACGGCGAACGGCAACATGGCCGGCGTCGCCGGGATCGTCGACATGGTCGGCGTGAGCGGTTCCACGAGCTTCGAGACGGCGGCCGCCACGGTCGTCGGCACCGCCTCCGTATCGGTCAACCGCACCGCGGTCGACGCCGACAACAACGCGGCCGAGTTCGGCACCGCCGCCCCGTCGCCGACGAACTCCGGCCCCGTCGCCCCGACGCCGCTCGACGCGACCGCCCCGGGCAACAAGACCGGCCAGGTGGGCTCGCCCGTCGCCGGCTTCACCCTGGCAGCCAGCGGTGGCACCGCGCCCTACTCGTGGTCGGCCACCGGGCTGCCCGCGGGCATCACCGTCGCACAGAACGGGGCCGTGTCCGGCACCCCGACGACCGCCGGCACCTACGACGTGACCGCGACGGTGACCGACTCCGCGACGCCGACGCCGGCCACCGACACCGCCTCCTTCACCTGGACGATCAACGCCGCCGGGGCCCTGCGCCCGATCGCCGAGATCCAGGGCACGGGCGCCACCACCCCCTTCTCCGGACAGGACGTCCTCACCCAGGGCGTCGTCACGGCGAGCTACCCGACCGGCGGCCTCAACGGCTTCTACATCCAGACGCCCGGGGCGGACACTGCTGACGCCTCCGACGCGATCTTCGTCTACGGCGGGACCAGCGGCTTCGCCACCTACCCGGCCGTCGGCGACTCGGTCAAGGTGGCCGGCACGGCCGCCGAGTTCTCCGGCGCCACGCAGATCGTGGCCTCGTCGGTGACCCCCGTCTCCGCGCTCGGCACCGTCACCCCGAAGACCGTCGTCCCCGGCACCGACTGCGCCCTGCCCGGCGACGCCTGCCTCACCGGCGCAGCGCTCGACACCGCGCGCGAGGTCTCCGAGGGTGAGCTCTTCCAGCCGACGGCTCCGTGGACCCTCACCGACGTCTACGACGGTGGCCCGTTCTACAACGACGGCACCAACTCCACCGCCAACCGGGGTGAGATGGGTGTGGCGGCCAACAGCGACGTGCCACTGGTGTCCCCCACCGAGGTCATCGACGCCCAGGCGACGGCCGCGGTCACGGCGCGCAGGAACTACAACAACGCGCACCGGATCATCCTCGACGACGCCTCGAGCCTGACGTTCTCGACCACGCAGAACTCCTCGCAGCCCCTCCCGTGGCTCACGCCGACGCACACGATGCGCGTCGGTGCGGGCATCACCTTCACCAAGCCGGTGGTCTTCACGTTCGGCTTCAACGCGTGGCGGATCCTGCCGCAGGCCCAGGTCGTCGGAGCCCCCACCGGCGCCCTCGAGATCGAGCAGACCCGACCGGCCGCACCGCAGAACGTCGGCGGCGACCTCAAGCTCGCCACGTTCAACGTGCTCAACTTCTTCCCGACCACCGGCAACGAGTTCGTGTCGTCCGGGCTCGGCACCTGCACCTACTTCACCGACCGCGCCGGGGCACAGGTCACGGTCAACTCGTGCAACCCCAACGGACCCCGCGGTGCAGCCAACGAGGCCAACCTCGCCCGTCAGCGGGCCAAGATCGTGGCGGCCATCAACACCGTCGGCGCCGACATCGTCTCCCTCGAGGAGCTCGAGAACTCGGTGCAGTTCGGCAAGAACCGCGACTTCGCGATCGGGGAGCTCGTCAACGCGCTCAACGCGGACGCCGGCGCCGGCACCTGGGCCTTCGTGCCCTCCCCGGCGGCGAGCGCCCTGCCGCCGCTCGCCGAGCAGGACGTCATCCGCAACGGCTTCATCTACAAGCCGGCCAACGTCGCCCTCGTCGGTGAGTCGGTCGTCCTCGCCGACCAGTCGTCGGGCACCGAGGCCTTCGCGGACGCCCGCGAGCCACTCGCCCAGGCGTTCAAGAAGGTCGGCGCGGCCGACGCCGACGCCTTCGGTGTCATCGTCAACCACTTCAAGTCCAAGGGCTCGGGCACCCCGGACCCCAACGGTCAGGGCAACGCCAACGACCGTCGGGTCCTGCAGGCCAACGCCCTGGTGGCGTTCGCGGACGACTTCCAGACCACCCGTGGCATCACCCGCATGTTCCTCGCCGGCGACTTCAACGCCTACAGCGAGGAGGACCCGATCCAGGTCCTCAACGCGGCGGGCTACACCAACCTCGAGTCCACCAGCGACCCGGAGGAGGAGAGCTACAACTTCGACGGCCAGATCGGCTCGCTCGACCACGTGCTCGCCAACACGGACGCCATGGCCGACGTCAACGCGGTCGACATCTGGGACATCAACTCCTACGAGCCGCTCTGGTACGAGTACAGCCGGTACAACACCAACGTCACCGACCTGTACGCCGCCAACCCCTTCCGGTCCTCCGACCACAACCCGGAGATCATCGGCATCAACGCCGCCCCGGCCACGGGTCCGGTGGACATCCAGATCCTGGGCACCAACGACTTCCACGGTCGCCTGCTCAACAACGCCAGTGCGCCGTTCCCGAACGAGGCCGGTGCCGCCGTCCTCGCGGGTGCGGTCAAGCAGATGCGGAGCGAGAACGCCAACACGGTGTTCGCGGCCGCGGGTGACCTCATCGGCGCGTCGACGTTCGAGTCCTTCATCCAGAAGGACAAGCCGACCATCGACGCTCTCAACGCGGCGGGCCTCGAGGTCTCCGCGGTGGGCAACCACGAGTTCGACCAGGGCTACGACGACCTGCTCAAGCGGGTCATGGCGCCCTACGACGCCTCGACCAACCCGTACGGCGGCGCGGAGTGGAAGTACATCGGCGCCAACGTCACCAAGGCCAGTGCTCCGTCCAGCGAGCTCCTCGAGCCCAGCTGGGTCAAGGAGATGAACGGGGTCGAGGTCGGCTTCATCGGCGCGGTCACCGAGCACCTCGACGAGCTGGTCTCCCCGGCCGGGATCGAGGGCGTCGAGATCAGCGACGTCGTCACGGCGACCAACGCCGAGGCCAACGCCCTCAAGGCTGCCGGTGTCGACGTCATCGTGCTCCTCGTCCACGAGGGTGCGCCGAGCACCAACTGCGCGACCATGGACGACGACCCGACCTCGGACTTCGGCTCGGTCATCGCGGGCGTCAACGACAACGTCGACGCGATCATCTCCGGTCACACGCACCTCGCCTACGACTGCTCCTTCCCGGTTCCCGGGTGGGCCGGTCGGCCGGTCACGGAGCGCCCCGTCGTCTCGGCGGGCCAGTACGGCGTGAACCTCAACAAGCTCGTGTTCACCGTCGACAACGGCACGGGCCTGGTCCAGGCCAAGGCCCAGTCGATCGTGTCCCTCGAGAACGGCTCCGGTGTGGCGCAGTTCCCCGTCGACCCGGCCACCAAGGCGGTCGTCGACGACGCCGTCGCGAAGGCCGGTCCGCTCGGTGCGGTGCCGCTGGGCGAGCTCGGCGCCCCCTTCAACCGGGGCAAGCTGGCCAACGGGACGACCGAGAACCGTGGCCAGGAGTCGACCCTGGGCAACCTGGTCGCCGAGGTCCAGCGCTGGGCGACGCCCGCAACCGTGGGTGGCGCTCAGATCGGGTTCATGAACCCCGGTGGACTGCGGGCCGACATGGCCGGCACCGGCACCGACTACCCGCGGGTGCTGTCCTACCGGCAGGCCGCTGACGTGCAGCCGTTCGCCAACACCTTGGTGAACCTGGACCTCACCGGTGCGCAGATCAAGGCGGTGCTCGAGCAGCAGTGGCAGCCGGCCGGCGCGGCCAGGCCGTTCCTCAAGCTCGGTCTCTCCGAGGGCTTCACCTACACCTACGACCCGGATGCCGCACAGGGCTCCCGGATCAAGGACATGTGGCTCGACGGTCAGGAGATCGGTCTCGGCACGACCTACGCCGTCACGGCGAACTCCTTCCTCGCGGCCGGAGGCGACAACTTCAACGCCTTCTCGCAGGGCACCAACAAGCAGGACACGGGCGTGACCGACCTGCAGGCCATGGTCGACTACATGGCGGAGTTCGCCGGGGACGACGACCCGCCGCTGGCGCCCGACTACCAGCAGCACTCCGTCGGGGTGGACTTCCCCACGGCCGCACCGAGCACCTACGCCCCCGGTGACCACGTCCGGTTCACCCTCTCGTCGCTGGCGTTCTCGACGGCGGCGGACCGGAAGGACACGCAGGTCGCGGTGTCGCTCGGCGGGCAGGCCCTCGGGACCTTCCCGGTCGACAACACCATCGGCACGGCGATCTTCGACGAGTACGGCACGGCCTCGGTCGACGTGGTCGTTCCGGCCTCCACGACCCCGGGCACGCAGCGTCTCGACATCGTCGGGGTGCAGACGGGCACGCGGACCTCGGTGCCGTTCACAGTGGTCAAGGCCGGTTCGAGCGTGAGCGCGACCGCCGCCGAGATCACCTACGGTGCACCCGGTTCGGTCGTGGCCACGGTGACGCCGTCCGGTGCCACCGGCACCGTGACGGTCTCGCTCGGCGCCACCACGCTCGGCTCGGCTCCCCTCTCGGGCGGGACGGCCACCGTCGCCCTGGCCGCGAAGTCGCTCGAGCCCGGCACGCACGTGCTCACGGTCGCCTACTCGGGTGACGCGTCGCACGAGGGTTCGAGCACGACGGTCAGTGTCACGGTCGTCAAGGCGGCGGCCACGGTCACCGCCACGCCCTCGCCGGCCCGGCTCCAGAAGGGCAAGGACGCGACGACCCTCACGATCGACGTGACGGCCGCCAACGTCACCCCCACGGGCACCGTCACCGTCGTCGTTGAGGGTGTTTCGAGGACCGCCATGCTCAACGCGAACGGGCGCGCAACGGTCGTCCTCGGACCGTTCGCGACGATCGGGACCAAGTCGATCGTCGTCAGCTACACCGGTGACGCGCGCGTCACGTCCGGCACCGCCACCACCTCGGTGACGGTGGTGAACGGCAAGGTCAAGTAGCGACCGGTCCAGAACAACGGCTGAGGGGGTCCGGCTCGCGCCGGGCCCCCTCAGCCGTGCGCGGGGCCCTCCGCCGTGAGCAGGGCCCCCTCCGTCGGAGCCGGGCGCTCTTCCCCGTCGACAACGGTCGGCCGACGACTGACGAGGGGGCACGCCAGCGGCATACAGTTGGCCCATGCGTGCGATCTGGAAGGGCGCGGTCTCGTTCGGGCTGGTCAACGTGCCCGTGCGGCTCTACTCGGCGACCGAGAACCACGACGTGCAGTTCCGTCAGGTGCACCGGGAGGACGGCGGCCGGATCCGCTACAAGCGCACCTGCAGCATCGACGGCGAGGAGGTCGCCTACGACGACATCGCCAAGGGCTACGAGACCGAGGACGGCGACATGGTCATCCTCACCGACGAGGACTTCAAGGACCTGCCGAGCAAGTCCTCCAAGGAGATCAACGTCGAGAAGTTCGTGCCGACCGAGCAGATCGACCCGATGCTCCTCGACAAGAGCTACTACCTCGAGCCCGACAAGAGCGCGACCAAGCCCTACGTCCTGCTGCGCGAGGCACTCGAGTCCGAGGGCCGCATGGCCGTCGTCACCGTCTCGATCCGCACGCGGATGACGATGGCCGTGCTGCGGGTGCGTGACGGCGTCATCGTCATGCAGACGATGCTCTGGCCCGACGAGATCCGCAGCCCCGACTTCGCCCACGTCGAGGAGGCCGGCGAGGCCACCGACAAGGAGATGGCGATGGCCAAGCTCCTCATCGAGCAGCTCGCGGGCGACTTCGAGGCGGACGACTACGAGGACGACTACGCCATCGCGCTCCAGGCGCTCGTCAAGGCCAAGGTCGAGGGGGGCGAGGTCAAGGCCCCTGCGGCCGAGGCCGAGGAGTCCGGCGAGGTTGTCGACCTTCTCGCGGCGCTCGCCAAGTCGGTCGAGAAGGCCAAGGCGTCCCGCGGTGAGGCCCCTTCCAGGTCCGCGACCACGAGCGACTCGTCCGACGAGAAGCCGGCCAAGAAGACCACGGCGAAAAAGACCACTGCCAAGAAGGCGACGGCCAAGAAGTCCACGACGAAGAAGACGACGGCGAAGAAGGCCACCAAGAAGGCCTCCTGACGCATGCCCGAAGGCCACACCCTCTACGCCCTCGCCCGCGACCTCGACACCGCCTTCCGCGGCAGCACGCCGACCGTGACGAGCCCGCAGGGCAAGTTCGCCGACGGCGCCGCGCTGCTCACCGGCACCGAGGTCCTCGGCGCGACCTCGTGGGGCAAGCACCTCTTCGTCGAGTTCGCCGGCGACCGCTTCCTGTGGGTGCACCTCGGTCTCATCGGCACCTTCACCATCGACACGACCTCGTATGCCGGCGAGCTCCCCGTCGTCGGCCAGGTCCGGTGCCGCTTCGCCACAGCCGACCACGTCGCCGACCTGCGCGGGCCGATGGTGTGCGACGTCGTCACGCCCGAGAAGGTCGACGAGGTCCTCTCCCGTCTCGGGCCGGACCCGCTTCGGCCGGCCGACCCGCGTTCGGACCCCGACCTCGCATGGAAGCGCATCACCCGCTCCCGCAAGCCGATCGCCGAGCTGCTCATGGACCAGGCGGTCCTCGCCGGGGTCGGCAACGTCTACCGCTCGGAGGTGCTCTTCCGACGGCGGGTCCACCCGTTCCGGCCCGGCAACAAGCTCCAGCGCAAGACCTGGCGGGCGATCTGGGAGGACCTCGTCGCCCTCCTCCCCCTCGGGGTCGCGACGAGCAAGATCGTCACCGTCTCCGAGCAGGTCGACGAGGTGGCGCTCGGGCTCGAGGCCGGCGAGGACGTGAGACTCACGGAGCGCGAGTCCTACGTCTACAAGCGGGCCGGCGAGCCGTGCCACGTCTGCGGGTCGCGGATTCGGACCCAGGTCGTCGCCGGCCGCAACCTCTTCTGGTGCGGCAACTGCCAGCGCCGCGGCTGAGACGAACCTCGCGCGCGGGGAAACTCGGTGGCGGACGGCATACGGATCTCGCCACACTGGTCGACGGACAGTCCGCAGGACTCCCCGAGGTGCCGGTCGGGCCCGAGGTCGGGAGCGCGCTGCGGCCGCGGCGTTCAGGGGCGCCGGCGGCCCGGCGCTCCCCTTCACCCGGCCGGCCCACCTCGCCCCTCGTGGGGCCGGTCCGTGTGGTGAACGGCCCTGGGGGTGGCGACCGCTTCCGCCGTGAGCGAACATGAGCCGACCCGGCTCAGGCGTGGAACACCCCGCCCGTATGCCGCGTTGGACCCCGTGACACACCTCTCGCCCTCCTCGACCCTCCCCAACCAAACGACCGTCCTCGACAGGGCGGTCCCGTCGTTCAGGGAGCGGGGATAGCATCGAGGTGACTCATATCAGTCAGGAGCCAGCACCATGTTCGAACGGTTCACCGACCGGGCCCGCCGGGTGGTCGTCCTCGCCCAGGAAGAGGCGCGGCTGCTCAACCACAACTACATCGGCACCGAGCACATCCTCCTCGGCCTCATCCACGAGGGTGAGGGTGTCGCGAGCAAGGCCCTGGAGAGCCTGGGGATCTCTCTCGACGCCGTCCGCGAGCAGGTGCAGGAGATCATCGGGCAGGGCCAGCAGGCCCCGACCGGCCACATCCCGTTCACCCCGCGCGCCAAGAAGGTGCTCGAGCTGAGCCTGCGCGAGGCGCTCCAGCTCGGCCACAACTACATCGGCACCGAGCACATCCTGCTCGGCCTCATCCGCGAGGGCGAGGGCGTCGCCGCGCAGGTCCTCGTCAAGCTCGGCGCGGACCTCGGTCGCGTGCGCCAGCAGGTCATCCAGCTCATCTCGGGCTACCAGGGTGGCAAGGAGGGCGCCTCCGCCGGCGTGGGCCAGGGCGGTCCCGCCGAGGGCACGCCCGCCGGCTCGCTCGTGCTCGACCAGTTCGGTCGCAACCTCACCGTGGCTGCCCGCGAGGGCAAGCTCGACCCGGTCATCGGGCGTGAGAAGGAGATCGAGCGGGTCATGCAGGTGCTCTCGCGACGCACGAAGAACAACCCCGTCCTCATCGGCGAGCCCGGCGTCGGCAAGACCGCCGTCGTCGAGGGCCTCGCCCAGGACATCGTGCGCGGCGAGGTGCCCGAGACCCTCAAGGACAAGCAGCTCTACACCCTCGACCTCGGCGCGCTCGTCGCCGGCAGCCGCTACCGCGGTGACTTCGAGGAGCGGCTCAAGAAGGTCCTCAAGGAGATCCGCACCCGCGGTGACATCGTGCTCTTCATCGACGAGATCCACACCCTCGTCGGCGCCGGTGCGGCCGAGGGCGCGATCGACGCGGCCTCCATCCTCAAGCCGATGCTCGCCCGCGGTGAGCTCCAGGTCATCGGTGCGACGACCCTCGACGAGTACCGCAAGCACATCGAGAAGGACGCCGCGCTCGAGCGCCGCTTCCAGCCGATCCAGGTGGCCGAGCCGACGCTGGCCCACGCCATCGAGATCCTCAAGGGCCTGCGCGACCGCTACGAGGCGCACCACCGCGTCTCGATCACCGACGGCGCCCTCGTCGCCGCGGCCAACATGGCCGACCGCTACGTCAACGACCGCTTCCTCCCCGACAAGGCCATCGACCTCATCGACGAGGCCGGCGCCCGGTTGCGCATCCGCCGGATGACCGCTCCGCCGGACCTGCGCGAGTTCGACGAGAAGATCCAGGCCGTCGTGCGCGAGAAGGAGTCGGCGATCGACGGGCAGGACTTCGAGAAGGCCGCGCGCCTGCGCGACGACGAGAAGAACCTGCGGGGCGAGAAGCAGCAGCGCGAGAACGAGTGGAAGAGCGGTGACCTCGACGTCGTCGCCGAGGTCGACGAGGAGCTCATCGCGGAGGTCCTCGCGGCGAGCACCGGCATCCCGGTCTTCAAGCTCACCGAGGAGGAGTCCTCGCGGCTGCTCCACATGGAGGACGAGCTGCACAAGCGCGTCGTCGGCATGGACGACGCCATCAAGGCGCTCTCGCAGGCGATCCGTCGCACGCGCGCAGGCCTCAAGGACCCGCGCCGTCCGGGTGGGTCGTTCATCTTCGCCGGGCCCACGGGTGTCGGCAAGACCGAGCTCGCCAAGACGCTCGCCGAGTTCCTCTTCGGCGACGAGGACAGCCTCATCCAGCTCGACATGTCGGAGTTCAGCGAGAAGCACACCGTCTCGCGGCTCTTCGGCTCGCCCCCCGGCTACGTCGGCTACGAGGAGGGTGGCCAGCTCACCGAGAAGGTCCGGCGCAAGCCGTTCTCGGTCGTCCTCTTCGACGAGGTCGAGAAGGCCCACCCCGAGATCTTCAACAGCCTGCTCCAGGTGCTCGAGGACGGCCGCCTCACCGACTCGCAGGGTCGGATGGTCGACTTCAAGAACACGGTCATCATCATGACGACCAACCTCGGCACGCGGGACATCACCAAGGGCGCCCTCGGCTTCTCGGCCGGCCCGGACACCCGCACCGACTACGACCGGATGAAGGCCAAGGTCCAGGACGAGCTCAAGCAGCACTTCCGGCCCGAGTTCCTCAACCGTGTCGACGACACGATCGTCTTCCCCCAGCTCACGCAGGAGGAGATCATCCAGATCGTCGACCTCGAGATCGCCAAGCTCGACAAGCGCCTCAAGGACAAGGACATGGGCATCGAGCTCACGCCCGCGGCCAAGATGCTGCTCGCCAAGCGCGGCTACGACCCGGTGCTGGGTGCGCGACCGCTGCGTCGCACGATCCAGCGCGAGATCGAGGACGTGCTGTCGGAGAAGATCCTCTTCGGCGAGCTCAAGTCCGGCGAGATCGTCGCGGTCGACGCCACGGGCGAGGGCAAGGACGACTCCTTCACCTTCGAGGGCACGCCCCACGCGCACGCCATCGAGGTGCCGGTCGTCACGGCCGGCGCGTCGGCGCCGCCGAGCAGCGGGACCGCGGCCTCGGGCGAGTGACCACGGAGGTCGGCGGGGGCTGACCGAACGACAAGGCGGCGTATGCCGGGACGCGAGTTCCCGGCATACGCCGCCTTTCGTCTGTCCCGCCGCGACGACCGGGGGAGGACGACGCAGCGTCAGGAGAGCCGGGCGAGCATCTCCTGCATCTGGGAGATCTGCTTGTTCTGGGTGACGTTGATGTCGGCGGCCATCTCCTCGACCATCTCCTCGCCGGCGACCTTGCCGTGGGTGCCGACCATCGTCAGGGCGCCCTTGTGGTGGGCGGTCATGAGCCGGAGGAAGAGCCGGTCAGCCTCGACCCCACTCGCCCTGGCGAGCTGCTCCATCTGCGCGGGGGTCGCCATGCCGGGCATGCCGGCGTGGTCGTGGTCGCCGAGCCGCGGGTTCGTCGCCTGCGGCGGGACCTCCTGCTTGCGCTCCTCGAGCCACGTCGTCATCGCGAGGATCTCGGGCTTCTGCTCGTCGCCGATGCGCGACGCGAGGGACTTCACCTGCGGGTCGGTGAGCCGCGGCAGGGCGGTCTCGACCATGACGAGCGCCTGGGAGTGGTGGACGATCATGTCCTGGTAGAACGTCACGTCGCCGGGCGAGACGGTCCGCGCGGGCTTCGTCGCCGCGCTGCCGCTCACGGTGGCGTTGGGCTCACCGGGCAGACCGGGCTGGATGACGGGGTCGCTCGAGGTGGGCCCGGGGGTGCCGGGCACGGGCTGCGGGTCCGCGTCGCCGGAGCACCCGGCGAGACCGAGGCCGAGCACTGCGACGAGGGTGAGCGTGGTGGTGGTGCGAAACGGCATGGGCGGCACTGTAGTTGGCGTCCCTGTCCGCAGCGGATGTCCAGTGCGGACACAACCCGTGGGTAGGGAGTTCTTACCCTCCCTTTACCCACCTCCGGGAACTTTTCGACGAGGCTGTCGGCACCGCACAACACACCCTGGGTCGCCACCCCCTGGCGGGCCCATCGGAGGAGGAACCATGAGGCTTTTCCGCACAGTGGGGATCGCGGCCGCTGCCGCGCTCGCCGCCAGCGGCCTGGGCGTGGCTTCGGCCGGCGCCGCAGACGTCCCCCCGGAGGTGGTCGGCGCCTACGGCACCGCACTCGCCCCCGACCAGGTGGGTCGCAGCGCCAACGTCCAGCACCTGTTCAACACCCCGCACGTCACCCCTGTCGACGGCACCGGCAGCGACATCGCCTTCTCGGGCAACAAGGCGTTCGTCGGCAACTACAACGGCTTCGTCATCTACGACGTCTCCACGCCGTCCAGCCCCAAGGTGCTCTCGCGCGTGAGCTGCCCCGGCTCGCAGAACGACATCACCATCTCGGGCGACCTGCTCTACCTGTCGACCGACTCCTCGCGCAGCGACACGTCCTGCGCGTCGACCTCCTCGCCGCTGCAGCTCAAGGAGTCGTGGGAGGGCATCAAGATCTTCGACGTGTCCGACCCGACGAACCCGAAGTACCTCAAGGCCGTCGAGACCGCGTGCGGCTCGCACACCAACACCCTCGTCCCGGGCGGTGCCGACACCGACTACATCTACGTCTCGTCGTACTCCCCGCGCGCGGACTACCCGGACTGCCAGCCGCCGCACGACTCGATCAGCATCATCGAGGTCCCGAAGAAGAGCCCGACCGACGCCAAGGTCGTCGCCGTGCCCAACCTCTTCCCCGACGGTGGCAACCCCGGCGGCGTCCAGCCGTCCGGTGACGGCTACTCGGCCACGACCGGCTGCCACGACATCACGGCCTACCCGTCGAAGAAGATCGCGGCGGGCGCGTGCATGGGTGACGGCGTCATCATGGACATCTCCAACCCGGTGGCCCCCAAGGTCATCGAGACCGTCCGCGACACGACGAACTTCGCCTTCTGGCACTCGGCCACGTTCAACAACAAGGGCACCAAGGTCGTCTTCACCGACGAGCTCGGTGGCGGTGGCCGCGCGACCTGCAACACCAAGGTCGGCCCGACCCGCGGCGCCAACGCGATCTACGACCTGTCGTCCTCCAACGAGCTGACGTTCAAGTCGTACTACAAGATCCAGCGCCACCAGAACGACAGCGAGAACTGCGTCGCGCACAACGGCTCGCTCATCCCGGTCAACGGCCGCGACGTCATGGTCCAGTCCTGGTACATGGGTGGCACGTCCTTCTGGGACTTCACCGACTCCGAGAACCCGCGTGAGATCGGCTACTTCGAGCGCGGCCCGAACGGCGGCAACGGTGGCGGCGGCGGTGGCACCTGGTCGTCGTACTACTACAACGGCCACGTCTACAGCTCCGACCTCGGCAAGGGCTTCGACGTCCTCAAGATCACCGACCCCAGCCTCAAGAAGGCTGCCGACGTGAAGATGGACGAGCTCAACCCCCAGAGCCAGCCGGTCTACCAGACCCGCTGACCCCCATCGGGTGCCTCCAGCCGGGGCATCCGAACGGACCGGCCGTCCGCGCCTCGTGCGTGGACGGCCGGTTTCGTTCTTCCCCGCGATAATCGTCGGTATGCCGTCCGCGCACCTTCCGCCCATCCAGCCCACCGCACCGGCGCAGGCCGGGGACGCGACGGGGGGACGGGTCCCACGCTCTGCGTGGGCCGGCATACGGATCCGGCCGGCGCGCACGCGGGACGTGCGGGCGATGCGAGCCCTGGTCACCCCGCTCGCCGAGCAGCGGGTCCTGCTCCAGAAGGAGGCGGTCGCCTACTACGAGACGGTCGGGGACTTCGTCGTGGCCGAGCTCGACGGCGAGGTCGTCGGCTGCGGCGCGGTGCACGTGCTCTGGGAGGACCTCGCCGAAATCCGCACCCTCGCGGTCTCGTCCGCGGCTCTGGGCGCCGGCGTCGGCTCGCGCATCCTCGAGCGGCTCGTCGAGCGGGCCCGCGAGCTCGGCGTCGAGCGGCTCTTCTGCCTCACCTTCGAGACCGAGTTCTTCGCCCGTCACGGGTTCTCGCCGATCGAGGGACAGGCGGTCGAGCCCGAGGTCTACCTCGAGCTGCTGCGCTCCTACGACGAGGGCGTCGCCGAGTTCCTCGACCTCGAGCGGGTCAAGCCCAACACCCTCGGCAACACCCGGATGCTCCGCGTCCTCTGACCGGCTCCATCACGCCGGCGCTCGACCGGTGCGGCGCAGCTGCACCGACACCAGCAGGACGAGGACGAGCAGCCCGCTGATGACGCCGAACCCCAGCTCGGGGTCGAGCGGCAGCGCGATGCCGGTGCCGCCGCCGATGACCCAGGCGATCTGGAGCACGGTCTCGGACCACGCGAAGGTCTGGGTGCGGACGTTCTCTGCGACGTCGCGCTGGATGATCGCGTCGGTGCTCAGCTTGATGACCTGGGAGCAGAGGCCGGCGCAGAGCCCGAGGACGAGCAGCGTGGCGAGCGAGTAGGCGAGGGCGGTCGCGAGCGCCGCCGCGACGATGAGGAGGAACGCGGCCGCGACGATCCGGTCCGGGGGCAGGCGTCGCAGGGCGTTGCCGACGACCGTGCCGAGCGCGTTGCCCGTGCCCGCAGCGCCGACGACGAGGGCGAGGACGAGCGGTCCGCTGTAGCCCGGAATCGGGTGCTCGCGCATGAGGAAGGCCATGAAGAGGGTGAGGAAGCCGGTGAGCAGCCGGCCCCCCATGGCGCTCACGAGAGCAGCGCGCACAGTGGCCGGCAGAGCGAGGACCCGGGCGCGAAGCCGGTCCCCAACGCGATGTGTTGCCCGTTCGGGCCGTCGCGCGGACGGTGCCGAGCCGGACCGAGGAGCCCGAACGGGCAAGAGGTCGACCGTGTCCTCGATGTCGACCTCGCCTGCCGAGGAGTCGACCCTCCCCGGGAGGCGGATCGCGAGGACCGTGCCGACGACGTAGACGACGAAGGCCAGCCGCAGCGACCAGTCCGGGCCGATCCGCGACACCGCGCCCGCGAGCCCGCCACCCACGGCCATCGCCGCGACGCCGGCGAGGGCGATCCGCGAGTTGGCGTTGACGAGGGTGAAACCCGGTGGCAGCAGGCGCGGGATCGCCGCCGAGCGGGTGACGCCGTAGGCCTTCGAGGCGACGAGGCAGCCGAGTGCCGCGGGGAAGAGCCAGGGCGAGTCGGTGACCACGGCACCCGCGAGCACCCAGCAGAGGAAGGCGCGCAGCGCGAGCGTCGTGCCGATGGCCCAACGGCGGCCGTGCCGGAAGCGGTCGAGCAGCGGTCCGATGAAGGGCGCGAGGAGGGCGAACGGCGCCATCGTCAGCGCGAGGAACTGCGCCACCTGGGTGCGCGCCTCGTCGGTCGGGATCGCGAAGATCGTCCCCGCGAGGCTTACGGTGAGCGCGGCGTCGCCGACGATGTTGACGAAGTGGAGCTCGACGAGGCGCCCGAGACCGCTCTCGTCCGCGCCCTTGGACCGGGCGAACGCACGCGCGCGCATCGCGCCGGCGCGGCTGCCGCGACCGGCGAGGCGGGCGCCACCGACGGTGCCGCGGCCGACGACCCGGAAGACCTTGCCGGCTCCCGCCCGCACGCCGTAGGGGTCGGGCGGGGGCCGTCGCCCGCGGTGACCGCGGTCTGCACCGCGTTCGCTGTCCCGGGGTCCGCCACCGTGGTCGCCGGTCACCCGCGGGTCGGGCTGCGGTTCGGGTCGCAGTGGCCGCGTCGGGTCGACCGGCCGCACCGGCTCGGTCGGCTCGTCGCGGCGGCTCACCCCGCGACCTCCTCGACCCCGGGCAGGCCGTAGAGCTCGCCGCCGACCGGCTCGACGAGCCCGTCCTCGACGAGACCGACGAGGCACCGGTCGACCTGCGCCTCGTCCCGGCCGGGTGCCAATGCCTCGCGCCGCACGGGCACCGGGCTCTCGCGCAGGGTCTGGACGATGATCCCGCGCACCTGCCGGTCGGTGCCGTGCCACTTCTGTCCCCGCCGCGGAGGCCCGTCGTATGCCGGCCGCCCCCCGAGTACCCACGCGCACCTGCCGACGACCGGGCAGTCGTCGCAGCGCGGGCTGCGGGCGGTGCAGACGAGCGCGCCGAGCTCCATGACGGCGACGTTCCACCTGGCGGCGTCCTCGTCGTCGGCGGGCAGGAGGTCGGCGGCGAGCCCGACCTCGGCCCGCGTCATCGTCGGTGCCGCCCGGGCCACCCCGGTGACGACCCGGGCCTCGACCCGGCGGACGTTGGTGTCGACGACGACCGACCGGTCCCCGAACGCGAAGGCGGCGACGGCCGCCGCGGTGTAGTCGCCGATGCCGGGCAGTGCCCTCAGGTCGGCCTCGTGGCGCGGCACCTCCCCATCGTGCCGCTCGGTGATGACGGTCGCGGCCTCGTGCAGGCGCAGGGCGCGCCGCGGGTAGCCGAGCCGTCCCCACGCGCGCACGACCTCACCGGGAGACTCGGCGGCCAGGTGGGCCGGGGTGGGCCACCGCTCCATCCACTCACGCCAGATCGGCGCCACCCGGGCGAGCGGCGTCTGCTGCGACATGACCTCGGAGAGCAGGACGCCCCACGGCGAGCACGACGGCTCGCGCCAGGGCAGCGGCCGCGAGGAGACGGCATACCAGTCGAGGACGGCGCCGTGCAGGGCGGCGAGGTCGGTCGCGGAGGGACGCACGGCGCTCACGGTGCCCGACCCGGGTCAGACGTAGCGCTCGAGGATGCTGCTCTCCGCGAGTCGCGACAGGCCCTCGCGGACGAGCCGCGCACGGCCCTCGCCGACGCCCTCGACGCTCATGAGGTCGTCGACACCGGCGGCGAGGAGCTTCTGGAGGCTGCCGAAGTGCTCGACGAGGCGGTCGACGATCGCGCCCGGGAGGCGGGGAACCTTGCTGAGCATGCGGTAGCCGAGCGGGCTCACCGAGGAGTCGAGCGCGTCACCGGACACGATGAAGCCGAGCGCCTTGGCGCCGGCGGACGGGTCGAGCAGCTCGGTGGCGTCGATGTCGGTGAGGTTGGCGGTCGCCTGCGCCAGGTCGTGCTCGCCGCGCGACTCGTGCAGGTAGTCGCGGATGACGAGACCGAGGTCGTCGGAGAGACCGCCGGTGAGCTCCTCCAGCTGGAGGCTGAGCAGGCGGCCGTCGGTGCCGAGCTGGAGGACGTAGTCGCCGATCTCGTCCTTGATCCGGCGCACCATCTCGAGGCGCTGGAGGACGTTGGCGACGTCGCGGACGGTGACGAGGTCCTCGATCTCGAGCGCGGAGAGGGTGCCGGTGACCTCGTCGAGGCGCTGCTTGTAGCGCTCGAGGGTCTGCAGGGCCTGGTTGGCGCGGGAGAGGATCGCGCTCGAGTCCTCGAGGACGAAGCGGGACTCGCCGACATAGAGGGCGACGATCCGCATCGACTGGCTCACCGAGACGACGGGGAAGCCGGTCTGCTTCGCAACCCGCTCCGCGGTGCGGTGGCGGGTGCCGGACTCGCTCGTCTCGATGGTCGCATCGGGCACGAGCTGGGTGGCGGCGCGCAGGATCTTGGTGACGTCGCGGTCGCAGACGATGGCGCCGTCCATCTTGGCCAGCTCGCGCAGGCGGGTGGCCGAGAACTCGACGTCGAGCGGGAAGCCGCCGGTGGCGATGGCGTCGACCGTGCGGTCCGTGCCGAGGACGATGAGGGCTCCGGTGCGTCCGCGAAGGATGCGTTCGAGACCGTCACGCAGCTCGGTGCCGGGGGCGACGGCAGCGAGCGTCGTCCGCATCAACTCGTCCTCGTGCAGCGGCGTGGCCACGTGCTTCCCTCCAGTCGTCGCAGGTCAGGTCTCCCTGACCCGATGGCGAGTCTAACGGCGTGGGCGGCGCGTCCGGTTCGCGAACCCAGATGCCGCGCGCCCGCCGCTGCGAGCCCGCTCACGCGCCGGTGTGAAACCCCCTCGCGCGCCGCTGCGAAGCCGCTCGCGGACACCGACGTGGTCCGCGAACCCCCCGCGTGGGGCCGCCCCTGGCTCAGCCGACGGGCGTGACGCAGAGCTGGACCGCCTCGAGGACGCTGCCCACCTCGATGACGCGCAGTCCGTCGGGCACCGGGCCTCCCCCGACGACGCCCGGAGGGACGATCGCCGTGGTGAAGCCCAGCCGCGAGGCTTCAGCGAGCCGTCGGTGTGCACCGGTCACCGGCCGCAGCTCGCCGGCGAGCCCGACCTCGCCGAACGCGACGGTGCCCGTCGGGAGGGGCTGGTCGTTGATGGCGCTGGCGAGGGCGAGCGTGATGGCGAGGTCCGAGGCCGGCTCGGTGATGCGGACCCCACCGACGGTCGACGCGAACACGTCCTTGCGCCCGATGGGCGCACGGGCGCGGGTGCCGAGCACGGCGAGGATCATGCCGACCCGCGCCGAGTCGAGGCCGCTCGTCGCCCGGCGCGGGTTGGGCACCTCGCTCTGGTCGACGAGGGCCTGCACCTCGGTGACGAGCGGGCGGCGGCCCTCAAGCGTCACCGTGACGCAGGTGCCGGGAACGGCTGCGGTGCGGTTGGAGAGGAAGAGCCCGCTCGGGTCGGTGAGGCCGGTGATGCCGACGTCGGACAGGTCGAAGCAACCGACCTCGTCGGTGGGGCCGTAGCGGTTCTTCACCGCCCGGACGAGCCGCAGGCGACTGTGCCGGTCGCCCTCGAACTGGACGACGACGTCGACGAGGTGCTCGAGGACCCGCGGGCCGGCGATCGAGCCGTCCTTGGTGACGTGGCCGACGAGCAGGGTCGCGATGCCCCGGGACTTGGCGGTGGCGATGATGCTCGCGGCGACCTCACGGACCTGCGAGACGTTGCCCGCCGAGCCGTCGACCTCGGCGCTGCTGATCGTCTGGACCGAGTCGACGACGAGGAGGTCGGGCTCGACCTGGTCGATCTGCCCGAGGACCGTGGCGAGGTCGGTCTCGGACGCGAGGTAGAGGGTGCGGGCCATGGCCTCGATGCGCTCGGCCCGGCTGCGCACCTGCGCCGCCGACTCCTCGCCGCTGACGTAGAGGACCCGTCGCTCGGCGCCCGGCTCGCCTCCACGGGCGGCGCGGCCGGCGACGTCGAGGAGCAGCGTCGACTTGCCGATGCCCGGCTCACCGGCGACGAGCACCACGGCGCCGGGCACGAGCCCGCCCCCGAGGACGCGGTCGAACTCGGGCACACCGGTGCCGCGGGCCTCGGCCCTGCTGGAGTCGACCTCGCCGATGGGCACCGCCGGGCGCTCGACGCTCTTGACGGCGGTCGTGCGCGCGCTCACGGCACCGACCTCGGTCACCGAGCCCCACGCCTGGCACTCACCGCAGCGCCCCACCCACTTGACGGTCGTCCACCCGCACTCGGTGCACCGGTATGCCGGTCGCGCGCCCTTCGCTGCCATGGCCGCCAACCTAGGTCAGGGCACCGACACCGGCTCGGCGACGCCCCGGGCGGCGTGGCCCGCGGCCAGGGCGAGCGAGAGCCCGGCAGCCGCCAGCCAGAGGACGGCCGGCCCGCGGTCGAGCAGCGGCGCCGACACGAGCGGGGCGACGACGGTCGCCACGCCCCACGACAGGCCGAAGATCGTCATGACGGCGGCGCCGAGGCCCGGGCCACCCATGCGGGCGGCCGTCGCCTGGTAGGTCCCGAGCAGGAACGCCCCGCTCGCGCCCTCGAGCACGGCGCCGGCGACGAGCCCGGCGACCGACCCCGTCGCCCACAGCCCGAGACCTGCGGCGAGGACGAGGTGACCGACGACGAGGGCGGTGGCGGCCGGCATACGGGTCTCGACGCGGGCGAGGACCCGCTGCGCGCCGATCGCCGAGGCGGCCGCGGCGGCGAGCAGCCAGCCGGTCGTCGACGTCGGGTGGCCGGCGCGGTCGACGGCCAGCGGGAGCATGAAGACGATGACCATGACGAGGGTCGCATGGACCGTGCCCACCCCGGTCCACGCGAGCAGCCGGGGCGTGAGCGCCGACCGCCACGGCGACGGGTGCCGCTCCGCGTGCGCCGACGGGAGCAGGACGAGGGCGGCGACGGCCGCGAGCGCGCTCGAGACGGCGTCGCACACGAAGATCGCCGAGACCCCCCAGCGCCCGAGCAGTGCGGCGAGCAGGCCGGAGACCACGCCGGCGACGGCGAGGGTCGACCACAGCAGCGCGAAGGCCGACGCCTGCCGTGACGGCTCGATGGTCTCGGCGATGACGGCCTGGGTCGCGGGCTCGATGACCTCGTAGGCGAGCCCGAGCGCGAGGACGGCCGCGACGACGACGGGGACGGAGTCACCGAGCGCGATCCCGAGCAGCGCGAGGGCGCCGGCGAGGAGCCCGCCGGCGATCGTCCAGCGCGCCCCCACCCGGCTGGCGAGGACGCCCCCGAGGATCCGGCTCGGGACGGTGCAGGCACCGAAGACGGCGAGGACGACCCCGACGGCCGACAGCGACATCCCGAGGTCGCGGGCGAGCCGCAGCCCGAGGAAGCTCATCCCGAACCCGCCGAGGCGGTTGACGACCCGGACGGCGACGACGGCGTGCAGGACGGATCTCGACTGGGTCAGGGGCACGGCGGACACCGTATGCCGTCCGCCCGACAACGCGGCAGCGCCCGCTCCCCGTGCGGGGAGCGGGCGCTGCGGTCTTCGACTGATTGCGACTTTCGGCCGCTTCCGGCTGCGGTGCGCTGACCGCGGTCGGCGCCGAAGGTCGCAATCAGTCGTGGGAAGTCCAGCGTCAGCCGGCGACGACGTTGAGCGCGACCTTGGCCTGGACCTCGGGGTGCAGGCGGACGAGGGCCTCGTGGGCACCCGTGGTCTTGATCGGGGTCGGGACCTCGATCTTGCGCTTGTCGATCTCGGTGCCGATGGCGTCCTTGACGGCCGCGGCGATGTCGGCGGTGGAGACGGCGCCGAAGAGGCGACCCTCCTTGCCGGCGTGCGCCGGGACGTTGACGGCCTTGCTCTCGAGGTTGCCCTTGATCGACTGGGCCTCCTCGAGCGACTTCACCGCGCGGACCTCACGGCCCTTGGCGATGGAGTCGACCTGCTTCTGGGCGCCCTTGGTCCACGCCGTCGCGAGGCCGCGGCGGAAGAGGAAGTTGCGGGCGTAGCCGTCCTTGACGTCGACGACGTCACCGGCGGTGCCGAGGTTGGAGACCTCGTGCGTGAGAATGACCTTCATTGTTCAGCTCTCCTTGTCTGCTGGGTCGCGCGTCAGCGGGACGAGCTGGAGTAGGGAAGGAGCGCCATCTCACGGGCGTTCTTGACCGCGTTGGCGATCAGACGCTGCTCCTGGACGGACACGCCGGTCACCCGACGAGCGCGGATCTTGCCGCGGTCGGAGATGAACTTGCGCAGCAGCGCAGTGTCCTTGTAGTCGATGTTCTCGACCTTCGCCGCCTTGAGCGGGTTGGCCTTCTTCTTGGGCTTGCGCACAACTGGCTTGGCCATCGTGGTGCTCTCCTTCTGCCGAGCTGCTCGGCGGATGAGCCCTGGTCACCCAGGGATGGTGTGAATCTGTGGTGGTTGTCGGATCAGAAGGGGGGCTCGTCGTAGGCCGGGGCGTTGCCCCAGCCTCCCTGGCCACCCTGCTGTCCCTGCGAACCCTGCTGCGGCGCCTGCTGGCCACCGCCCTGGCTCCAGCCGCCGCCCTGACCGCCCGGCTGGCCGCCACCCTGGGGTGCGGAGCCGCCGGTGGCCCACGGGTCGTGCTGGCCCGAACCGCCCTGGTCGCCGCCGAAGCCGCCACCGCCGCCACCGCGGGAGGTCTTGTTGACCTTCGCGGTCGCGTACTTCATCGAGGGGCCGACCTCGTCGACGTCCATCTCGATGACGGTGCGCTTCTCGCCCTCCTTGGTCTCGTAGGAACGAGACTTCAGGCGGCCGGTGACGATGACGCGCGTGCCCCGCTGGAGGGACTCGGCGACGTTCTCCGCCGCGTCACGCCAGACCGAGCAGCGCATGAACAGCGTCTCGCCGTCCTTCCACTCGTTGCTCTGCCGGTCGAACGTGCGCGGCGTGGAGGCCACGGTGAAGTTCGCGACGGCAGCGCCCGACGGAGTGAAGCGCAGCTCGGGGTCACCGGTGAGGTTCCCGACGATCGTGATGACGGTCTCGCCTGCCATGGATCAGATCCCCTTTGGTCTGGTGCAGATGCGGCGGATTGGGTATGCCGTGTGGCTGGGTTGAGCGGGTGTCGCTGGGGTGGAGACGATCAGGCGGAGGGACGAAGGAGCTTCGTCCGCATGATCGACTCGTTGAGGCCGAGCTGGCGGTCCAGCTCCTTGGCCGTGGCCGGCTCCGAGGTGAAGTTGACGACGGCGTAGATGCCCTCGGCCTTCTTCTTGATCTCGTAGGCCAGGCGACGACGGCCCCAGATGTCGATGTTGTCGACGGTGCCACCGTCCTTGGTGATCACCGTGAGGAACTTGTCGAGCGACGGCTGCACCGTGCGGTCGTCAAGCTCCGGGTCGAGGATGACCATGAGTTCGTACTGACGCATGCGTTAACCCGCCTCCTTCGGTCTGAACGGTCACGGTCTCTCCGTGACAGGAGGGTATGCATCGCTGCCGACACCGCCGCGGAGCTGTCCACAGGGCGCGAGGCAACTTGCCAAGGGTACCGGCTGCACGGCATACGGCTAAATCCGGCGCGGGTCCTCGGAGGTGGCGGTCAGCCAGGCGCGGACGGCGAGCCAGACGACGGCGCCGACGCGTCCGAGGAGGGCGACGGCGTACCAGCCCGCGGGCAACGAGCGGTCGGGGTCGGAGAGCCCGCCGAGGTAGAGCCAGACGGCGACGAAGTGGACCGCCTCCGCGAGCGCCCAGACGAGGTGGTCGCGCCACCGCAGCCCGGCGAGCGCGACGAGCGGCACGAGCCAGAGCGAGGCCTGCACCGGGAAGCTCTTGCCGGTGACGAGGACGACCGCGACGACGACGAGGGCGGCGGCACCGATGCGGGGCACGCTCGGCGAGCCGAGGACGAGCAGTGCGCCGAGCCCGACGGCGACGACGACGCCGAGCACGGCGACCGCGGTGAGCACCCCGGCCGGCCACGGGCTGCCGGCGAGGGTCGGGACGTACCAGACCGAGCCGAGCCCCGCGAGGCTGTCGGCCCACAGGCCCCACGAGCGGGTGAGGAGCACGGGGCGGACGAGCAGCAGCGGCACGGCGACGGCCGCCACGGTCGTCACTGCGCCGGCAGCGACCCGGACGAGCTCACGCTCGCGCCCCGTGCGCCACGCGAGGGCAGCCAGGACGACGAGCAGCAGGCCCGGGTAGGTGCGGGCGAGGAGCCCGGCTCCGAGGAGGGTGCCGGCCAGCGCGGGATGTCGCCGTGACCAGGCCCACATGCCACCGGTCGCGAGTGCGACGCCGAGGAGGTCCGGCGAGAGGAGCAGCGTGAGCGCTGCGACGGGGGCGAGGACGACGTGCCACGCTCCTGCGGCACCTCGCGGCCCGACGTCCCGCACCCACCACGCGACGAGGACGAGGGCCGCGACCGAGAGCAGCGCCCACACGCCGAGGACCCAGCGCTGGGTGACGACCGGGTCACCGCCCGGGCCGAGGCCGGCGACGGTCGAGACGAGGGCCGCGGTGAGCGGGGGGTGGTCGAGCGGGACCTCACCACGCAGCCAGCCGACCAGCCCCGCGGACGCACCCGTCGTCTGCGTCGACACGGCGAGGTCGGAGTAGCAGAACCGCCAGAACGGCTCCTGCCCACCCCAGCCGCGGTCGAGGCACGGTCCCTGCTTCCACAGCGACGCGAGCACCGGCAGCGCTGCGAGCAGCGCCACCGGTGCGAACGCGGCGGTGGGTCCCCCGGGACCCGCCCGATCGGGGGCGGGCGAGGTCACCCTCAGCCGCCGCCCTCTGTGCCCGTCGTGGGGGTCGGGTCGGGGAAGGGCAGGGTGACCGACGGCTTCGGGCCCTTGGTCTTCGTCGGCGTCGGCTTCTCGGTCTCGGACGGTGTCGGCTCGCTCGACGGGGTCGTCGTCGTCGGGGTCGACGTCGGCTCCGGCTCCCGCGTGCGCGTCGGCTCCTGCGTGCGGGTGGGCTGCTGGGTGCGCTTCGGCGCGGCGTTCTTGTTGATGTATGCCGGCTCCGGGAACTTCAGCTTCTCCATTCCCTCGACAGCCTTGCGCATGTAGTCGGTCCAGATGCGCACCGGGATCGTGCCACCGGTGATGGACCCCCAGCCGGGGACGTCGTCCATCTGGTTCTCCTCCTTGATGGACCCGTCACCCTTGTAGAGGCCGACCGCCGTCGCGAGCTGCGGGGTGAACCCGTCGAACCAGGCGGAGTAGTTGTCGCTCGAGGTGCCGGTCTTGCCCGCCGCCTCGCGGTTGAGCCGGTCGCCGGCGTACTCGCCGCTGCCCTTCTCGATGACCTGCTGCATCGAGTAGACGACGTCGGAGACGAGGTCCTCGTCGAAGGCGCGGGTGGCCTTCGGCTGGGCCTTGTAGTCGAACGCGCCGCTGGTCGACTTCACCGACTTGACGTAGTAGGGCGTGGCCCTCATGCCCTTGGCGGCCAGGGTCGCGTAGGCGTTGGCCATGTCGATGACCTTGACGCTGTCGCTGCCGAGCACGTTGGCGTAGTTGGGGCTGAGCTTGGTCGTGATGCCGGCCTGCTTCGCCGCCGCAGCGGTCTTCTCGGGCGTCGCGAGGATGTTGAGCTGCGCATAGACGGTGTTGATCGAGTCGGCCGTCGCCTCGGGCACGGTGACCCGGCCGTAGTCGCGGTCGTTGAAGTTGCGCACTCCGCCACGACGGTTGAAGTCGGTCGCGCCCCCGGGGTTCTCGAACTCGTCGAAGAACTGGGGGCTGTTGCCGTCGAAGGACTGGCGGATGCTGAGGTCACCGCTCTGGAGCGCGGCGATGAGGGTGAAGATCTTGAAGACCGACCCGGCCTGCATCGTCGCGTCGGTGGCGGTGTTGAACTGGTTCTTCGCGTAGTCCGCACCGCCGTAGAGCGCCTCCACGGCGCCGTCGCCCGGCTTGACCGAGGCGAGCCCCACGTTGATGCCCGTGATGCCCTTCATGCGGTCGCCGATCGCCTTCACGGCGGCGTCCTGCTTCTTCTTGTCGATCGTCGTGACGATCCGCAGGCCACCGCTGGAGATGTCGCCCTCGTCGACCTTGACCTTCTTGAGGAGCTCGTCCTTGACGAGCTGGACGAGGTAGCCGTTGGTGCCACCCACGGACGGGGGCCGGTAGGGCGCGAACTGCTTGTCCGTCGGGAAGGTGGCGGCGGCGCGCTGCTCGGGGCTGAGCCAGCCCTGGTCCTCCATCGCGTCGAGGATGTAGGCCGAGCGGGTCTGGGCGTTCTTCTTCTGCTCCGCTCCCAGACGCGGGTCGTAGAACGACGGACCCCGGATGGCCGAGGCGAGGAAGGCACCCTCGGCCGGGGTGAGCTTGGAGACGTCCTTGTTGAAGTACGCCTTCGACGCGGTCTGGATGCCGTAGGCACCGCGGCCGTAGTAGATCGTGTTGAGGTAGTTCTCGAGGATCTCGTCCTTGGACTGCTGGCCGTCGATCTTGACGGAGATGAGGATCTCGCGCGCCTTGCGCGACAGCGTGCGGTCCTGGCTGAGGAAGTAGTTCTTGACGTACTGCTGGGTGATCGTCGACCCACCCTGGGTCGCCTGGCCGCCCTTGATCGCCACCCACACCGCCCGGGCGATGCCGGTGGGTGAGATGCCGTTGTTCTCGTAGAAGTTGCGGTCCTCGGCGGCGAGCAGTGCCCGCTGCACGTGGACCGGGACCTGCTCGAGCTTGACGGACTCCCGGTTGTACTCGGACACGCGGCCGATCTCGGTCTTGCCGTCGGCGTAGTAGATGACCGACGTCTGGGCCGTGGCGACCTCGTTGGGCTCGGGCACGTCCGTCATCGCGTACGCGATCCCGACGCCGGCCACACCGAGGACGAAGAGCCCCAGCATCGTGTAGAGGACGCGACGCGGCCAGCGGCGCTGCGGGCCACCGCGGGGGCGGCCGGAGCCGCCGGTGCGTCCCTCCTGACGGCGTCGTGCCTCGGCGCGCGAACGGGGTGCGGTGCTCATGAACAACTTTCGGGGGACGACAGCGGTGCGGACGACGACGCGATCCCCACGAGGGCAGACCGCGCCACCTCCAGTATGACTCCCCCAACCTGAGTGCGACGTTCAGGAAAGCCGCCACCCACGCGCCCCCGACCCCGACTTATTGCCACTTTCAGCGCCTCCGCGCGCCGTTCCGTGCTCGCGGAAGCCGCTGAAAGTGGCAATAAGTCAGGCATGGATGTATCGGGTCGATATAGCGGTGGGGTACAGTCGCGCTGACAAGGTCGGAGTTTGTCAGTCGACGACCCGGACCCGACGATCGAGGAGGCGTGATGAGCAAGCGGTCGGATCTTCTCGACTTCGCGCTCCTCGGGCTCCTCCACGAGGGCCCGGCCCACGGGTACGAGCTCCGGCGTCGCCTCAACGAGGCGCTGGGCGCCTTCCGGGCGCTTTCCTACGGAACGCTCTACCCGGCCCTCTCGGGGCTGCTCGACCGCGGGCTCATCGCGCAGTCCGCGGTGGACGCACCTCCGGCGGCCCGCGCCACGGCCAGGTCGGCGTCCGGCACGTCCGCGAGGTCGGGCGGCCGCAACCGGATCGTCTACGAGATCACCGCGGCGGGCAAGGAGGCCTTCGACGAGGCCGCCCGGCGCACCGATGCCGCGGCCTACGACGACGACGGCTTCGGCGTGCGGCTCGCCTTCTTCGGCCGGACCGAGGCCGACGTCCGGCTGAGGATCCTCGAGGGCCGGCGCTCGCGCGTCGAGGAGCAGCTCGAGACGGTGCGCTCCAGCGCGACCCGCAACCGCGAGCGGATGGACGCGTGGACCTCGGCGCTGCAGCGCCACGGTGAGGAGAGCACCGAGCGCGAGGTCCGCTGGCTCACCGAGCTCATCGACGCGGAGCGGCGCCACCCCACCGACCCGGGCCCCCAGCCCTGACCCGACCACAGACCACCTCCCGCCCACAGAACGACCGGGCAGGCCGGCATACGCCGGGTTGACCGGCACACCACCGAAGGGAAACACCACCATGGGTTCGATCCGCGTCGCCATCGTCGGCGTCGGCAACTGCGCGAGCTCGCTCGTGCAGGGAGTCGAGTACTACAAGGACGCCGACGCGAACGCGTCGGTGCCCGGTCTCATGCACGTCCGGTTCGGCGATTACCACGTGAGCGACGTCGAGTTCGTCGCGGCGTTCGACGTCGACGACAAGAAGGTCGGCAAGGACCTCGCCGAGGCCATCAACGCCTCCGAGAACAACACGATCAAGATCGCCGACGTCCCCACCACGGGCGTCGAGGTCCAGCGCGGTCACACGCTCGACGGCATCGGCAAGTACTACGCCATGACGATCGACGAGTCCCCGGCCGAGCCGGTCGACGTCGTCGCCGCGCTCAAGGCCGCCGAGGTCGACGTCCTCGTGTCCTACCTCCCGGTGGGTTCGGAGCAGGCCGACAAGTTCTACGCCCAGTGCGCCATCGACGCGGGCGTGGCCTTCGTCAACGCGCTGCCCGTCTTCATCGCCTCCGACCCCGAGTGGGCGGCGAAGTTCGAGGCGGCCGGCGTCCCGATCATCGGCGACGACATCAAGAGCCAGGTCGGTGCGACCATCACCCACCGCGTCATGGCCAAGCTCTTCGAGGACCGCGGCGTCACCCTGGACCGCACCTACCAGCTCAACGTCGGCGGCAACATGGACTTCAAGAACATGCTCGAGCGCGAGCGCCTCGAGTCCAAGAAGGTCTCCAAGACCCAGGCGGTCACGTCCAACCTCACGGGAGCCCTCGCCGGTGTGACCGACAGCAAGAACGTCCACATCGGCCCGTCCGACTACGTCGCGTGGCTCGACGACCGCAAGTGGGCCTATGTCCGCCTCGAGGGTCGCGCCTTCGGTGACGTGCCGCTCAACCTGGAGTACAAGCTCGAAGTGTGGGACTCCCCCAACTCGGCCGGCATCATCATCGACGCCATCCGTGCGGCCAAGATCGCCAAGGACCGCGGCGTCGGTGGCGCCCTGCTGTCCGCGTCGAGCTACCTCATGAAGTCCCCGCCGGAGCAGCGTCCCGACGACCTCGGTCGCGAGAAGCTCGAGGCGTTCATCGCGGGCACCGAGGAGCGCTGACCGAGCGGGCGCTGACGAAGGTGCGCTGACGGCATACACCGTCCCGGCGCCGACTGCACACGGGAAACGGGCACTTCGCAGGGGAAGGCAACCCTTGCGAAGTGCCCGTTGCCCACTTCGGGCGGGAAAGGTGCGACGGCTCGGTCAGGGGCCGAGGAAGACGACGGCGTTGCCGTCGGCGCTGTGGCAGCGCACCGGCGGCGTCGCCTCCGTGGCGAGGCAGGTGACGTCGTACCACTTCTTCGTCACCGTGCTCCAGGTGCGGAACGGGTCGGAGCCGTCGGGGGCACCCGCCTTGCGGTAGGCAGCACGGACCGCGTCGCTGAAGGCGCAGGAGGTGTCGCGGTTGCCCGACCACGTCGTGGCGACCTCGTCGCTCCCGCTCGTCGAGCAGCGCTGCGGCGCGTCGGCCAGGCGCGGCCTGGGTGCGGCGTCGGCGGGAGCGCTGCCGCTCCGGGACGCCGTCGGTGACGGCGACGACGACGCGGTCGAGGCGGACGTCACCGCTCCCGTGGGGTCGGGCGCACCGCTGGACGTCGACCCGAAGAGCTGCGACAGCGTCCAGGTACCGAGCACGGTGAGCACGACGAAGGTCGCGACCATCGCGGCGACACGGCCGGGGGTGAAGGTGGGGGCCGGGGCGTGCAGCTCGGTTCGGGCGGACCGGTCGTCGGGGCGGGACGCAGGGCCGACGTCGAGGACGGTCGTGGGTTCGTGGTCAGCCTCCCCGTCGTGGGACTGCTCAGCACCCGAGCGGGCGCGCGCCTCGGCCCGAGCCCGCTCCGCCTGCGCGAGCAGCTCGTCGCGCGTCCGAGGAGCTGCCACGGCCGCCCCGCACCGCGGGCAGAAGCGGGCTCCCGGTGCGAGCTCCCCGTCGCACGCGGTGCAGCGCGTGGGCTCGGCCATGGTCAGGACGCCGGTTGGTCGGGCGCCGTCCCCGCAGGCGCGGTCTCACCCGGCGTCGGGTCGCCGGGCGGAGGCACGGTCGTGAGCGTGGGGAAGGGAATGGTCGTCGGGCCCCGCTCGGAGCGGCTGGGTGAGGGCGTCGAGCTCGTCGTCGGCTGCGGGGCACGGGTCCGCCGTGGGCGGTTCGCGGAGGTCACGGGCTCGGTCGTCTCCGGGGTGCTCGTCGGAGTCGCCTCCCCCGTGTCCGGGGTGCCGGTCGCGACGGCCTCGGGCGGTTCGCTGCCGACGAGGAGCCGGTATGCCGTCTGCCCCCAGAAGCGGTCACCCCGCCCGGACATGACGAGGGCGTCGCGGGCCGAGACGTAGGAGTTGGGCTCACCGGTGTCGAGGAAGACCTTGGCGACGTCGAGGATGACGACCCCGCTCGTGCCCGCCCAGGCCTGCACGGCCTCGCGGACGTCCTTCGCGGCGTCGTCGGCGGTCGGCGGCTGGAGCGTGACCGCGACGATCGCCCGGGGCCAAGCCTTCTTCAGCGCCGTGGTCGTCGTCGTGAGGCGGGCGGCGACCTTGTCGGCGTCATCGTTGCGGCCGTAGTTGAGCACGACGAGGTCGGGAGCCTTGGGCGAGAGGAAGCCGAGGCGGCGTGCGGCGTAGTCGGCGAGGGCGCCGGGGCGGCTGCCGTTGTAGATCGTCACCACCGGACCGGTCGAGCCGTAGGCCTGCTTCTGCGCATAGACCGTCGGGTCGGCCGGGTCGAGCCGGTGGACCGTCACCCGGCGGTCGCGTCCGAGCAGCTCGCCGAGGATGCCGACCCACTCACCCTGGCCGTCGCTCGTCTGGTCGCCGAGGACGGCCACGGTCGTGGGCGTCTCGCGCGCGAAGAGGGCCTTGGTCGTCGTCGCGCTCGGGCTGGCCGAGGGCGTGGCGGAAGGCGTCGGGGAGGCCGTCGGGCTGGCCGGCGGCGGCCTCTCGGCGACCTGCGAGGCATCGCGTCCGCTGAGCAGGAGGACCACGCCGACGACGAGCGCGACGTTGACGACGATGGCCAGGACGCCCCAGCCCACGTCGGTCCCACGGAATCGATGCACCGCCTCATTCTGCTACAGCAGCCGCGGTGGCCCCGCCACGCACGCGTCGCCCGGGACCGGGACCGGCCACGAGCGTTCGTTATGTTGGCGGTGGTGTCGGGACGGTCACCGGTGCACCGTCGGCCCAACGAGACCCCCACGCCGGGGAGGAACGGAGCGTCCATGGGTCGCGCAGCCAGCCGGCTCGCCGAGGTCCGCCGAGCGCTGTGGCACCTCCGGCAGGGCGGCCCCGGCCAGCTCCGTCGCCACCGCGCACGGCGACGCATCGACGGCACCGCGAGGGACGGCATACGGATGGGTCGGGATGGGCTGGAGGTGCCGCCGTGGCCGCTGGCCGAGCGGGCGCCACGGCGTCCCGGGCTGCGCGTCGGCGTCATCCTCGACGACTTCTCCGCGCTCGCGCTCGGCTACGAGTGGGAGCAGGTGGCGCTCACCCCGCAGCGGTGGCGAGAGCAGGTGGTGTCCGAGCCGCTCGACCTGCTCTTCGTCGAGTCGGCGTGGCACGGCAACGGCGACGCGTGGCAGTACCACCTCACCGGGACCTCGGCGCCGCGCCCCGCGTTCGTCGAGCTCGTCCGGTGGTGCCGGGAGCACGGGGTGCCGACGGTGTTCTGGAACAAGGAGGACCCGGTCCACTACGAGGACTTCCTCGAGAGTGCTCGGCTCTTCGACCACGTCTGGACGACCGACTCCGACCGGCTCGAGGACTACCGCCGTGACCTCGGACACGACCGGGTGGGCGTGCTGCCCTTCGCCGCGCAGCAGTCCCTGCACAACCCGGTCCGCCTGGCAGGCGGTCATCAGCAGCGCGACATCGCCTTCGGCGGGATGTACTTCGCCCACAAGTACCCCGAGCGGCGCGAGCAGATGGACCTCCTCCTCGGGGCGGCCGAGGCGGTCTCACCGCGGATGGAGACCGGGCTCGAGATCTTCTCCCGCTACCTCGGCGCCGACGAGCGCTACCAGTTCCCCGCCCCCCTCGACCGACGCGTCGCCGGATCGCTCGACTACCCGCGGATGCTCACGGCATACCGGTCCTACAAGGTCTTCCTCAACGTCAACTCGGTCGTCGGCTCGCCGAGCATGTGCGCCCGCCGCATCTTCGAGATCACGGCGTGCGGCACTCCCGTGGTGTCCACGCCGAGCCCGGCAATCTCCGAGTTCTTCCCCGCCGACGAGGTCCTCCAGGTCGCCACTGCTCAGGAGGCGGAGTGGACGCTGCGTGCGCTCGTGGGCAGCCCCGAGCTGCGCGACCACACCGTCCACACGGCACAGCGCCGCATCTGGGACGGCCACACCTACACCCACCGTGTCGACGAGGTGCTTCGCGGCGCCGGACTCGCTTCGTATGCCGTCGCGTCCCGTCCGCGGACCGTGAGCGCACTGGTCTCGACGAACCGGCCGCACCAGCTCGACCACGTGCTCGCGACCGTCGCCTCCCAGCGCGGGGTCGACGTCGAGCTCGTGCTGCTCACCCACGGGTTCGAGCCGGAGTCCGACCTCCGGGCGCGGGCGGCAGAGCTGGGGATCGAGCGGCTCACCCTGCTGCACGAGCCGTCGTCGACGTCGCTCGGCGCCTGCCTCAACCGGTGCGTGCAGGCGGCCTCGGGTGAGGTCGTGGCCAAGATGGACGACGACGACGTCTACGGGCCCGACTACCTGCGCGACCAGCTGCACGCGCTCGACTACTCCGGCGCCGTCGTCGTCGGCAAGCAGGCGCACCACATGTGGATCGAGGCGATCGACGCGACGATCGTGCGCTTCCCCGAGCGCGAGCACCGGTTCACCGACCTCGTCATGGGCCCCACCATCGTGACCCCGCGAGAGGTCGCCGTGGCCCACCCGTTCGGCGATGTCCGGCGCGGCGAGGACACCGGTTTCCTCCGCGACGTCGTCGCCGGAGGGAGCCGGGTCTACTCGGCCGATAGGTTCAACTTCGTCCAGATGCGGCATACTTCGCAACGCCACACCTGGGAGGCCACGACGGCCGAGTTGCTCGCGAACGCGCGCGTGCTGGCCTACGGGCAGGGTCTGGCCCACACCATGATCTGAAACCAAGGGGATCTTTCGTGAACACCAAGACCGTCGCCGTCATCGGCCTCGGATACATCGGGCTGCCGACGGCGGCGATCCTCGCCAGCAACGGGGTCAGGGTCATCGGGGTCGACGTGAGCGACCGTCACGTCGACGCCGTCAACCGAGGTGAGGTGCCCTTCGTCGAGCCCGACCTGGCCACCCACGTGGCCGGCGCGGTGAGCCAGAGGATGCTGTCGGCGCAGAAGGAGACGCCGCAGGCCAACACCTACATCGTCGCGGTGCCCACGCCCTTCAAGGACGGCTATGCGGCGGACCTCGGCTACATCGACGCCGCAACCGACGCGATCATCCCGCAGCTGCGCGGCGGAGAGCTCATCATCCTCGAGTCGACCTCCCCTCCCGGCGCCACCCAGCACCTCGCGGACCGCGTCCTCGCGGCGCGCCCGGACCTGTCGACCGACGGTTCCGGCGAGCGACCGGTCGTCCACTTCGCGCACTGCCCCGAGCGGGTGCTGCCGGGCCGCGTCATGATCGAGCTCGTCACGAACGACCGGATCATCGGCGGCCTCACCGTCGAGGCGGCCGAGCGGGCACGTGACCTCTACGAGGTCTTCTGCGATGCCGAGCTCCACCTCACCGACGCGACGACCGCCGAGATGGCCAAGCTCACCGAGAACTCGTTCCGCGACGTCAACATCGCCTTCGCCAACGAGCTGTCCGTCATCGCCGACAAGCTCGGGATCGACGTCTTCGAGCTCATCGAGCTCTCGAACAAGCACCCGCGGGTCAACATCCTCCAGCCCGGCCCCGGCGTCGGCGGGCACTGCATCGCCGTCGACCCGTGGTTCATCGTGAGCGCCGTGCCCGACGAGGCGCGCCTCATCCGCACCGCGCGCGAGGTCAACGACCGCAAGCCGGAGGTCGTCCTCGCCAAGGTCAAGGAGCGGGCCGACCGCTTCAAGGAGCCGGTCATCGCGGCCCTGGGCCTGGCCTTCAAGCCGGACATCGACGACCTGCGCGAGTCGCCGGCCCTCGGGATCACCAAGCAGCTCGCCGAGCGGCACCCCGGCGCCCAGATCCTCGCGGTCGAGCCCAACATCGAGGAGCTGCCGGGCGTCTTCGCCGAGCACTCGCACGTCACTCTCGAGAGGACCGAGGACGCCATCCGACGGGCCGACATCGTCGTGCTCCTCGTCGACCACCGCGAGTTCAAGCACCTCGACCGCGCGCTGCTCGCCGAGAAGGCCGTCATCGACACCCGCGGCGTCTGGCGCTGACCACGGCGCAGCGCCGGGACACGGGCCGCGGACCGGCCTGACCGTCCGACCGCCGGAACGCCGGGTGGCCTGGTCGCCGAGCAGCCTCAGTCTGCGATCGGCGCGGTCTGCGAGGAGCCGAGCACGCCGTCGAGCGAGCGCAGGATCGTCTCGTAGACCTCGGGCGTGTAGTGGAACGGCGCCAGGCCCCAGCGGTGACCCGGGTCGGCGAGCACGGCCTCCTGGGGGACCTCGATCATCGCGAAGCCGCGCTCGCGCAGCCGCTCGTAGTAGCCGACGTAGAGCGCGTTGGCGTCCTTGGCCCGCATGCCCATGCTCCACGGCGAGGCCTTGCCCTCGGTGGTCCGCAGCGCCCACGGCACCCTCAGCACCACCGTTCTGTCGAAGAGGTCGAGGGCCCGCAGCCGGGCCTCGAACCGGTCGACGGCGGCATCCCAGAGCGCGACGTGCTCCGGCGAGCCGAGGGGGATGTGCTCTGCGCCGTCGAGGACCTCGCGCAGCTCGGGCAGCTGGGTGTTGTCGATGCTCCTCGTGACGACCGACCCGTCGTCGAAGCGGTGGATGCCATGGCGCTCGTCGGTGAGGTCCCACAGGAGCACCTCGACCCGGGGCGCGAGCTCCTCGAGGCGGCCGCCGAAGCTGCCCGCGAAGTCGCCGCGGATCATCGACTCCTGGAACTTCGAGGTCGTGCTCAGCACCTCGGGCAGGTGCCGGCTCGCGTCGCTGCCCACCGACACGACGGACTGCCGGGCGACGTAGGCCCGCAGGTCGACCGACCCGCTGCGCGCGAACTCCATCGTGTCGCGACCGACGCAGCTGCCGTAGACGAGGACACGTACCGGACGGTCGGTGGGGGCGGGCACGTCTCTCCAGGTTCTCGACTGCCGGCGGAGATCCCGTCGGCCCCCTCAGGATACCGAGCACGACGACGCGCCCCGGAGCGAGCGGTGCGGTGCCCAAGGGCGCCGGCTGCCGGGTCCCGCCACGGCCGCCGGACGTCGGGGGGGACGCCCGCCGCTCGGTGGTGCGCGGCGCGAGCCGTGAGTAGATTGTGCGGGTCCCGACGCCCGCCGAAAGCAGCCGTTCTCCTCATGGTCTCCACCCGCTCGACGTCGTCGCGGACCCGTGCCTTCCAGCTGGCCATGGTGGCCTGCGCCGTGCTGTGGTGCGCAGCCGTCGCGACCCTCGTGACACAGCTGTCCGCTCCCCTGTCGACGCGCGCCATCCTCTCGGTCCTCGGGGTGGTCCTCCCTGCGGTCGTGACGGGAATGGCCCTGCTCGCGGCGCGGACCTACCGGGCGCGGGCCGACGCCATGGCTACGCGCGTGTCGAACCTCGAGCGGCGGATCGCCGCTGTCTCGGCCACCACACCGACGTCGGCCGCGGCGCTCCAGCAGCGGCTGGACGCCCTGGAGGCCACCGCCGGTCCGGCCCGGGCCGCCGAGGTGCTCGACGCCGTCGTCACGCTCGCCCGGCACCAGGGACTGCCGCTGCCGGAGGTACTCACACCGCGGCAGGCTGCCGACCAGGTGCTGGCTGCCATCGAGGCGCGACGCCACCTCGAGGCCCTTCCCTACCTCGCCGCCTTCCCCGGCCTGGACGCCGCGCTGAGCGTGACCCACGTCCGACGGCTCCAGCAGGGCCTGCTCCGGCTCGGCTACCTCGAGCGGTCGGCGGAGCTGAGCCGGTCGGTCGCCGAGCGGACCCGGAAGCCGGAGGACGAGGCGCGAGCCGTGCTCTATGCCTCCGAGCTCGCGCTCTACCGGGGCGAGGTCGAGCCCGCCCTTCCCCCTCAGGCACCCACCGAACCACCGCGCCCCGGCGTCGTCATGCACGTCGTCGGCAAGGCGCTGCCCGAGACGCAGTCCGGCTACACCCTGCGCACGCAGTACACCGTGCAGGCCCAGGTCCGGATCGGTCTTGAGCCCGTCGTCGTCGCCCACTCGGGATCGACCGGGGAGGCCGCCGAGACGACGACGACCTACGAGCACGACGGCATACGGCACCATCTCCTCGCGGGTCCGCGACGGGGCGATGGTGCGTGGGACGCGTGGCTCGCGGCCAACGTCGCGAGCCTCGCCGAGGTCGTGGCACAGGAGCGGCCCGCGGTCCTGCACGTCCACTCCGACTTCATGAACGCGCTCATCGCGCTTCCGGTCGCCCGTCACGCAGGCATCCCGCTCGTCAACGAGACGCGGGGGTTCTGGGAGGAGAGCTGGTACTCGCGCACCGCGGAGGCGTCGGGGTGGCCGGACGCCACCGAGCTCGAGGCTCGGTTCGGCCTGCCGGACATGTACCGCCTCCGGGTCGAGAGCGAGGCGCGCACGCGCAGCGAGTCCGACGCCGTGGTGACCCTCGCCCGGGTCATGGAGGCGCACATCGAGCGCGTCGGCGAGCGACTCGACCTCCCCGCTCCTCCGGTCTTCATCGCACCCAACGCGGTCGACGGCGACGAGTTCCCGGTGATGCACGACAGCCCGGCGACCCGGTCCGGGCTCGGGCTGGAGCCCGACGCCCTCGTCGTCGGCTACATCTCGTCGATCGTCGAGTACGAGGGCATCGGCACCCTCGTGCGGGCCGCGTTCGAGCTCGAGGCCGCGCTCGACGCGAGCACGGACGGCGATGCCGACCGGCGGCCGGACGAGGCCGGCGACCAGACCGGCGACGAGACCGGCGCCGACCCGGTCGACGTCCTCGCCCAACGACTGCGCGCGGTGCACCCCGACGCGACCGACGAGACGGTGCGGGGACACGCCGAGGAGCTCGTCGCCGCGGTGGCACCGCTGCGTGGCTCCCCCGTGCGGCTTCTCGTCGTCGGGGACGGCGCCGAGCTGCCGGGTCTGCGCGCGCTGGCGGCCGGTCTCGACATGCGCAGCGTCGTCTTCGCGGGTCGAGTGGGCCACGACCTCGTCGCCGACCACTACGCCGCGATCGACCTCTTCGTCGTGCCGCGCAAGCGGGCCGCCGTCACCGAGCTCGTCACGCCGCTCAAGCCCTTCGAGGCCATGGCCACCGGCCGCCCGTGCGTCTTCTCCGATGTCGCTGCGCTCGCCGAGATCGGGTCGGACAGCGGCTGCGCCGAGCTCTTCCGCTCCGGCGACCACCACGACCTGGCGATGACCGTGGCCGCGCTCCTCGCCGACCCGGCGCGCAGGGAGCAGATGGCCCGTGACGGTGCCGCCTGGGTCCGGGCCGAGCGGTCGTGGGACCGCAACGCCACGACCTACCACGCCGTCTACGAGTCGGTCGGCGCGACGCTCTAGGCCAGGTGCTCGCGCAGCCCGCGCAGAGACCAGTCGGCCGACGGCCGCGACGCCGCCTCCCTCACGTAGTCGAGGTACTCGTCGGGCGGTGGGACCCGGTGGCCCGGGCCCAGGTAGGGCGTGTGCTCCGTGAACCGCCCGGCGTTCGGCGAGGCGAGGAACGCCTCGCGGAACGGGACGAAGTGGTGCTGGTAGTGCATGTCGTCGCCCGGGTTCTGGATGAGCACGACGTCCTGGTCGAAGCCGATCCGGCGGTACCTCTCGATGAGATCCATCCGGGGGCCGTGAACCTCGTCGCCGGCGACCGTGTTCCGACCGAAGATGGCCCAGTGGGCCGTCTCGGCGATCCGCGGGACGTACGCGTCGATCTGGATCTGCGGGTTGAACGACACGACCCTGGCCCCGTCGAGGTAGGCGCCGAGCTGGAGCGCTGCGAAGCCTCCCCCGGAGTTGCCGACGAGGAGGACCTTCTCGATCTCCTTGTGGCGGGCGTAGGCCTCGATCATCCGCGCGATGTCGAGGTGGAGGTCGACCTCCTCGGTGCCGACGTACCAGGACAGGATCATCCGGGCGTCGAGGTCGAGACACGGGTCCGAGAAGAACATCACCGGCCCGAGCCCGAGCTGCGAGAACGAGCGCATCCGCTCGTACCTCGGCATCGCATGGCGGGACCGGTCGGTGGCGCCGTGGAAGTAGATCGTGAGGATGTCGCCGGGACCGTCGAGCAGGTAGGTCGACGGCACGAGCTGTCCCCGGTCGACGCTCCACACGGCCGGCTCGACGATGCCCTCCGGCAGCGTGGAGGCTTCGAGGGTCGTGTGGACCGGGACGGTGTAGGCCGGTTGCACGAGCTGCTCGCCGGCCCAGCGAACGATGGCGGTGCGGCGGACCTTGCCCACGAGGGGGCTCGAGGCGATCGACCCTGCGAGGTCGGATCCGGCGACGTCGACGAGGGCCGCGGCGAGGCCGTGGTCCCGCAGCCCGGTGACGCGCAGGTCCCGTCCGGCGGCCACGAGCTCCTCGATCCCCTGCCGCCTGGCCTCGGGGGTGCCTCCCTGCTCACGGATCCGGGTCTTCGTCGCCTCGATGGCCGTACGCACCGCGAGACGCTGCTCGAGAGCCTCGTCCTCGCTGAGCTGCCCGGCGGCGGCGACCGCCATGGTGCGCTCGATCGCCTCGTCGGGGTCGAGGCCGGACGGCATGACCGCGGACAGCTCCGGGGTGACGACGAGGGTCTCGTCGAGCTGCTTGTCCCGGATGTCGACGGTGAACTCGTTGCCGGCGTGGGGCACCCGGCGCGCACTGAAGCGGCTGGGGTCCACCACGTCGGAGATGATCGTGACGGCGCGGGCACTCGTGCCCGTCAACGGCACGCGCAGGCGCCACGCCAGCCGTGACCCGGTCGCGTCGGTGACCTCGTCGACCGTGCTGTCGCCCACGCCTCTGGCCGAGGAGACGAGCGAGACCGTCTTGCCGTCGGCGTGCAGCAGGAAGCCACCGGTGACGGTCTTCACCTCCACGTCGGGTGCCACCATCCACTGCACGTGCGCCCGGAACTCGTTTCGCGAGCGGACGGTGTCGTCGACGACGACGTAGTTGCCCGTGCGGACGAAGACCATGTGCCGCTGCCACTGGACCGCGAGGTGGACCGAGTTCTTGACGACGAAGCCGTCGAGCTGCTCGTCGGAGTACTCCCGCACGAGCTCCGCACCTCCGAGGATGCGGTAGCGGACGTCCTCGACGTGGACGATCGAGTGGGCGTCGTCGCCGCTCGCCTCGTCGGCGAACGGGTCGACGAGCCAGTCGCGGCCCTGAGAGGAGTAGGTGATCCGCGAGGGGTCGTGGTGCGCCTCTCGGCCACGGACGGGTCCGAGGATGAGGCTGACGTGCGTCTCCTCGCGGGCGTCGCGCTCGGTCTCGCCCCAGCCGCTGCGCAGCGACACCAGGCCCTGCGGGTCGACGTGGCGGATGGCGACGGGCGGCGAGCCCTCCTCGCCGCCGGTGACGACGTAGCGCATCTGCGAGCTGTCCGAGCCGGGCACCCGGTCGGGCACCCGGCCACCCATGGGCACGAGCGAGCCGTCCGGCCGCATCGCCTGGACCCAGAAGTCCTCTCCGTGGAGCCGGTCCATGACGGGGTGGTCGGCGGGGATGCCGAGCTCGCGGAGCTCACCCTCCCACTGGTCGGCCGTCTCGACGATGGCCGCGAGGTCGTCGGCGACGACGTAGCCGTCCTCGCGGAAGACCTCGGTGGCGGTCCGGACTGCCGCCTCGCGCAGTGTCTCGTCGGAGTCACCGCGCGCGGCCCGGAGCGCGAGCTGGACCCGCAGGACCTGCAGCCGCCGGGCCGCCGTCCCGCCCTGGGCGGAGCGCTCCAGCATGTCGAGGTGGAGCGGGATCGCCGCCGTCGCGGGCGAGTCGGGGGTCACACCGAGGGCGAGCGCGATGGATCGCTGCTCGAGCGCATGGTCGGTCCACGCCACCGACTCCAGCTGACCCGCCGTCGTCGAGCTCGCCCACGCCTCGAAGAGGCGCGACCACGCATCCCCGGCCTCCGGGGTCGTGCCGCGCACGCGCCGGAGCGCGTCCAACCACCGCATCGAGTGCAGCTCGAGCAGGTGGATGCGGGCGAGGTGGGCAGTGTCGTCGAACGTCGTGGGGGAACCCACCGCCAGCACGCTCTCCCCGAGGGTGAGCCGCCCCTGCACGAGGTCGCGGGCGACGTCGGGGTCGCTCCTACGAGGGACGAAGAAGGCGGTCTGCAGCCGTGTGGTGAGGAGCTCGCGATCCATCAGGAGCGGACCTCTCGCCTGCGGCGGTTGAGTCCTTCGACGTGACGGTCGAGCTGGTCGATCCAGAGCCCGCGGTTGAGCCAGGACTCGTGCACCGGCAGCGCGTCGTCGCTCTCGATCGTCTTCAGGAACGTCTCCACACCCTCCGGACGCAGGAACTGCGGCCACAGCCGCGGGTTGCGGAAGACGTCGTGGAAGTAGTCGGGGTCGGTGTCGTAGGTCGCCAGCTTGCGCTTCATCCCACGCCGTGAGTCGGCGACCTCGGCCTTGTAGTAGCGGATGTCGGCCCACGGCGGGATCGCCCGGCGGACGATCTCGTCGGGAAAGACCTTGCCCACCTTCTCGTCCGGCTCCAGGTCGAAGCACGCGCGGACGTATGCCGGCCCCGACAGCATGATCGCCGACATCGAGCCGAGCGCCTGGTTGCCCCAGCGACGGAACTTCTCGGTGAGGTAGAGGTAGTCGAGCGAGGCGATGTCGGGACGGCCGTGCCCCACGGCCCGCTCGTAGACATCGTCGAAGAGGCCAGCCATCGCCTGGTGGGCGACATCGGTGGCGAGCGGTCCGCGGAAGCTTCGCGCGGCATACGCGACGGGGTGCGGGAGCTCCGCGATCCGCTCGTAGTCGCCGGGGCGGTGGTAGTAGTAGCCGTGCATGATCTCGCCGCCGACGCCGCCGATGCTCAGCCCGGCCGAGCGTCCCGGGATCCGCACGTTGGCGCGCGCGTTCGTCGGGGCGGCGTCGCCGTCCCACATGGCGAAGGCGTTGGCGAGCCGGTCGTGCAGCGGCATGGTGATCGCCCCCGGCGTCGGGACGGTGACGTCGTGCCGCACCTCTTGGCCGGGCTCGTAGGTCCCCTCGAGCGACGCCATGAGCTCCGAGGCGATCTCGGCCTCGGCCTCGAGGGTGCCGAGGGTGACGACGCGGGCGCTGCCGCCTCCGCTGAGCCAGATCGAGGCGGTCATGCGCGAGTCGCGGCCACCACTGAGGTAGAGAGTCGGGACCTTGACCGTGAGCGCGTCGAGGTTGCGGGCGATGGTCCGCGTCTGCGCGATGACCTGGTCGTAGTCCGGGCGCGCGTCGCGCGCGCCGACGAGCTCGGTGAGGTCGGTGTGCTCGCGGAAGACGACCCCGCCGCGCGGGTCGACGTCGATGCACTGGGCCTCGCGCAGCCGGTGGATGCCACGGATGGGTGAGTCGTCGCGCATGAACCAGCCGGAGAGCGCATAGCGGCCGACGCCCTCGATGTCGACCTCGGCGGGCCCGTCGAGGAAGTGGGTGAGGATGCCGATGTGGTTGGAGGCCGCGACGAAGTCGTCGGTGACGACGTAGTAGCAGCGGCCGACGCCGAGCGTGTCGGCCCAGACCCGCACCGAGCCGTCGGAGCGCCGGTGGACGCCGAAGTGGTTGGGCAGCAGCCGGCCCATGGCGCCCCGGCGGACGACGGAGACCAGCCCCGACCAGTAGCTCTCGGGTGTGTGGTCCTCGTCGACCGGGATCGGCGGCTGCGAGACGGCGAAGATCTCGTGGCCGCCTTCGGACCGCTCCTCGTGCCAGGTCGACGGCAGCCAGGCGCCGTTCATCCGGTCGGCGTTGAACATCGCCACGCGGCCGTCGGTCCACTGGTGGTCCTCGGCCTCCCCGAAGATGTCGCGGGCGTCCTCGACGACGGCCGCGAAGAGGGTCGGCAGGAGGTGCTCGGCGGCCTCGGTGCGTGCCACGCAGACGAAGTTGATGTTCACGGTGGTGTCCTCTCGTCGGAAGTGCTCGAGGTCGCCGTCAGGCGAGGCGCAGCCGGGTGTCGACCGAGGCCCGGGTCTCGATGGGGAAGGTGAAGCCCAGGGACCAGGTCGGCTCCATCGAGCGGTCCTGGCGCGAGCGCCAGCCCCGCAGCGGCTCGGTCTGGCCGCGCACCGGCTCGAGCATCCGGCCCGGACCGGTGACGACGAGCCGAGTGGTGACGCCGTCCTGCGTGGCGACGAGGACGACGTCTCCCTCGTCGACCGCGGACTCGAGCTCGAAGTGGCCCGAGATGTTGAACCACAGGGTGCCCTCACGTGGCTCCGGCGACTGGGAGAACACCGAGTCCTTGACGAGCAGCTCCTCGCCGGGGCGGTAGACGACCCGGCGCCGATGGATGTAGTCGGCGTGGTGGACGCGGCCGGAGAGGTCGAAGACCCCGTCCTCAGCGCTGCAGTCCAGCAGCCCACTGCCATAGGGGGCGCGGGTCCGGCGCTCCTGGTTGCGGCCGTCCATCATGAGGGTGTTGTGGGCCATCGTGCCCTCGACGTACTGACGCTCGGGCGCCGCGTAGTAGAAGCCCTGGCTCCGCAGCGGCGAGTCCGGCGGCAGGAGGTCGCCGTAGCCGAACCGGCCGCCGTCGGTGAGGATCTGCTGACCCCGGTCGAACCAGACGACGTTGAGGTCGTCCGCGTGCTTGTGCGCCCGGGAGTGGAACGCCGCGCTGAACGCGAGGTAGCCGCTGTCGCGCAGCGTCCCTGGACCGGTCGGCTGCGGGGACCTGACGAAGGCGTAGCCCCCCGCCGGGTACACCGCGAGCTCCTCGGTGGGGCGCTCCCCACGGCTCCCGTCGGACAGGATGAACTCGGTCTGGGGGTCGATCGAGCCCGCGTCGGGACGAACCATCTTCGTCTCCGGCGAGTCGCCGAACTGCACGAGTGCGCCGTCCGGCTGGACCATCCAGCCCAGCACTCGCGCCGCGCGCTCGACGCGACCCTTGACCTCCGGGTCCTCGATGAGACCGTCCTTGACGGCGAGCTCGAACGAGGCGAGCAGCATGCGGTGGTAGTCCGGTGAGTGCTCGAGGTGCACGCCGTCCTCGGCGAACTGCGACACCGCCATCTGTGCGAGGCGCACACGGCCTTCGGTGTCCGTCGCCGACGCGTCCGGGAACATCCACGCGTACTTCGCCGCGTGCACCTGCGACACCGCGGTGTAGAAGCCGTGGTTGTTGTTCGGATTGAAGGCACGATCCTCGTGCAGCTCGTCGAGGTGCCAGGCGACCGCCTCGGCGAGGACGACGGCGTCGTCACGCAGGTCAGGCACTCGGGCGGCACGCAGGGCGAGCGCGAGGAGGCGCGGGAGGCGCAGGGACTGCGACATGTCGTACCAGGCCATGGGGTCGTTCTCGTCGTCGGCGCCGCGGTGGATCGCGACCCAGGAGAGAGCGATGCGCACCGCCTCGTCGAGCCATCGGCGCTCGCCGGTCTCGTCGTAGGCGCGCAGGAACGGGTCCATGAACTCCCACGCGTGCAGGTGGAAGCCCCACGACCGGTGCTCGCGCCCGTAGCGCGCCCAGTCCTCGATCGTGGCGACCGGGACCGGCTCGAAGCTCGCGAACCGCCATCCGTCGTCGAGGACCGACTGGGCCGACTGACGGATGTCCTGGATCGTGAACCAGCCCTTGAGCCCGGGCAGCGACGCCGCGGCGAGCTGCTCGACGAGCTCGCCGGGGTTGACCCCACGCTCCTCGAGCGCGATCTGCGACTCGACGACGAGGTTGGCCGGCCCGTCGTAGCCGAGCTGGCGGTAGACGCGGTAGTACTCGTTCACGTTCCTGTCCCATGATCGGTGGTTGCGCACCCAGCGAGCGGCGCGCGCCCCGAGCTCGCGGCGGCGCTCCGGGTCGCCGGTGAGTCGCAGCAGGGCCCGGGCGAGGTCGTCCGCGTCGTCGGCCCTGAAGGTCTCGACGGCGCGGGACTGGTCGGCGATCTCGCGGAGCGCGCCGACGTCGGAGAGGATCACCGCCCGCCCGGTGGAGAAGGCCTCGAACGGCTTGAGCGGGGTGACGAGGTCGGCCACCTGCGACTTCTTGCGCGGCACGACGAAGACGTCGATGAGGCCGTAGTAGCGCAGGACGTCCGCGTGAGGCACTCGGCCGGTGAAGAAGACGTCGGCGACCTGGTCGCGCTCCACCTGCTCCTGGAGGACCTTGAGGTGGTCCCCGTCGCCGACGAGCAGCAGGCACAGGGGCTGATCGGACGTGGCCGTGGCGAGGCGGTAGGCCTCGATGAGCGTCCGGATGCCCTCGTACTCGACCATCGAGGAGATGTAGCCGACGACGACCGCATTCTCGGGTAGCCCGATCTCGGCGGCGAGCTCGCGGTCGGGCTCCTGGACCGGGAAGTTCTCCGACTCGACCGCGTTGGGCACGAGCGTCACCCGCGCGGGGTCGATCTTGCCGTGTGCCGACTCGAGGATGTGGTCGCGCATGACGTCGGCGAGCGTGAAGACGTGGTCGGGCAGGAGCCGCGCGGACTCCTCGGCGTTCTTGCGCAGCGTGTAGGCCGCGGGCAGGCCGTAGAGGTCGAACATCGTCTCCGCGGAGTGGCGCCACCGGTTCGCGACGAGCCGTCGCGAGAGCCATGACTCCTCCCAGAAGCCGCGGGACTCGTAGACCGTCGGGATGCCCAGACGGGTTCCGACGACGTGGACGATGAGGGCGTTGAGGAAGTCCGACTGGGCGTGCAGGATGCTCGGGCGCAGGCGCTGGACGAGCTCGGCGAGCGCGTCGATGTTGAGCCGCAGCCAGTCGTCGAGGAGCATGTGGTTGCGCGCCTCTCCGGGGAGGAGGTGGTAGTCGATGCCGTCGTGCGTGTAGCTCTCGATCTCGGTGACGGCCCGCTCGGTGATCCCCACCTGGCCCACCACTGCCACGGGCAGGCGGCGGCGGGCCTGCGCGAGTGCCGTGTAGTGGGTGCGGAGCGTGTAGCCGGTCTGGGTGTCGGGCAGGACCCGGCCGACCATGTGGAGGATCGGGCCGCGCGGGTCGTGGGCCGACCCCTCGGCCAAGGTCGAGGTCACGAGGGTCGGGTGCGTGAACACCTCGATCTCGTGCTCGAGCCGCGCCACCGCGTAGGCGTCGGACTCGCGGCCGGTCTTGGCCCCCACGACCTCGACGACCTTGAGCGCGAGGTCCCAGTAGCCGGCGGTGCGGTAGTGGCGGTACAGCCGGCGCAACGTCGTGAGGCTCTGGTCCTCGAGCAGGTCGAAGGACTCGATGAGCGGGCGCAGCTCGAGGAGGTCGTCCCCCTCGAGGTAGTCACGGAAAAGCGTGCGCGCGAGCTCGCGAGAGAGCAGGGAGCGCGGTTCGCGGCCGAGCTGGATCCCGGACTCGAAGGTGCTGCGGACGGTCTCTCGCGTCGAGCCGCGGAGGTCGACGAGGTCGGACTGGAGCGACTCGAGGAAGCCCGCCGGGACGCGCTCACGCAGGACCTTGACATCGCGCTTGAGGCGTCCCACGTCGGTCCGGGCGTCGTCCAAACCTGCGGTGACTCCCTCGAGACCGGTCGTCGACGTCCTCGACACCTCGCGGGTGAGCGCCTCCAGCCGGCGCGTCTCCGTCGCTCGCCGGTCGCTGGCCGCAGCCATCCGTTCGACGGTCCGCAGCACGGCCACGCAGGCGCCGAGGACGAGCGCGGCGCCGAGCAGGACGGCGGCGACAGCGAGCGCCACCGACCCCCGGACGGCGGCGAGTGCGAGGAGGACGAGCACGACCACCGCGCCGGCACCGCCGGCGACCGTGGCCGTGCGGACCCGCGTTCGGGCGGCCTTGCCTCCGGCGCGGACCGGGGTGGACGTGGTCGCGGCGGACTTCTCGCCGGCGGGCTCGTTCACCGTCAGGCCTCCCTGAAGTCCGGGAGGCGCTCGCCGAGCCCGAAGAGCGCGGCGATCGCGGCGACCGAGCGGGCGGCGGCCTCGCCGTCACCGTAGGGGTTCACGGCGTTCGACATCTCCGCGTATGCCGTCGCATCGTCCACGAGACGCGACACCTCCGTGACGATGCGCTCCTCACCGGTGCCGATGAGCTTGACCGTGCCGGCGTGGACGGCCTCGGGGCGCTCGGTGTTCTCGCGCATGACGAGGACGGGCTTGCCGAGGGACGGCGCCTCCTCCTGCACGCCGCCGGAGTCGGTGAGGACGATCGTCGCGGCCTTCATGAGGCGGGTGAACTCGCCGTAGGCGAGGGGTTCGGTGACGAGCACGTTGGCGAGCCCCTCGACCTGTGGCAGGACGGCCTCGCGCACGATCGGGTTGCGGTGCGCCGGAAGCACGATGAGGTGGTCCGGGTAGCGCTCGGCGAGCCGCCGCAGCGCCCGGCCCACGCCCTCCATCGCCCCTCCCCAGTTCTCTCGGCGGTGCGTCGTCACGAGGATGACCGGGCGCCCTGCCCGCTCCGCCTCGAGCAGCCGCTCGTCGGCGTAGGGGATGTCCTGCTCGACGGTGTGCAGCAGGGCGTCGATGACGGTGTTGCCGGTGACCGCGATCGTCTCGCCCGGCAGCGACTCGCGCAGGAGGTTGTCGCGCGACGTGGTGGTGGGTGCGAGGTGGAGGGCGGCGATCTGACTCGTGATCTTGCGGTTCGCCTCCTCGGGGAACGGCGAGGAGATGTCGCCGCTGCGCAGGCCGGCCTCGAGGTGGACCACCGGGATGTGCCGGTAGAAGGCGGCGATCGAGGCTGCCGCGACCGTCGAGGTGTCTCCCTGCACGACGACGGCGTCCGGGGCCATGTCGACGAGGACCGGGTCGAGCCGGTCGAAGACCTTGGCCATGAGGCCGTTGAGGGTCTGGCCGTGGGCGAAGACGTCGAGGTCGTGGTCGGGGACGATGCCGAAGATCTCGTTGACCTGGTCGAGCATCTCGCGGTGCTGACCGGTGACGACGGTGACCGACTCGAGGTCGGGGTGCTCCTCGATGGCGCGGATCACGGGTGCGACCTTGATGGCCTCCGGTCGGGTTCCGTAGATGGTCATGATGCGCTTCGGCATGGGGTCTCTCAGGTGGGGTTGGAGTGTCGGGCGATGTGGCGGTCGGTGGTCGGGTCCTCCGGGTGGACGACGGTGGCGCGCAGCTGCGCGCGGGCGTCCTCGAGGAGCCCTTCGGCCTTCTCGGTCTCGCCCTGGGCGAGGTTCCAGGCCCACCAGCGGTAGGCCCGAGCGGTCTCGTAGGCGGGGCCGTCGAGGACCATGCGGCCCTGGTGCAGCCAGATGGCGCGGGTGCACATCTCCTCGACGGTCTGGGCGACGTGGGAGACGAGGAAGATCGTGCCGGCCGCCCGGCGGATCTCGGCCATCTTCTCCTCGCTGCGCTCCTTCGACGCCACGTCCCCGGTCGCGAGTGCCTCGTCGATGAGGAGGATCTCCGGGCGGGCCGTCGCCGCGATCGCGAACCGGAGGCGCGCCCCCATGCCGGAGGAGTAGGTCTTCATCGGGCGGTGGATCGCCGGACCCAGGGCCGCGAGGTCGAGGATCTCGGGAATGAGGTCCTTGAGGTCGTCGGGCGTCTTGCCCATGGCGAAGAGGCCGAGGCGGACGTTCTGCAGTCCCGACAGCTCGGGCAGGAGGGCGGCGTTGACCCCGAGGAACGAGGGGGTCGAGGTCGCGAGCACGTCCCCCGCGGTGGGGGTCTCGAGCCCGGCCATGACGCGCAGCATCGTGCTCTTGCCGGAGCCGTTGTGCCCGACGACGCCGATCGACTCGCCCGCGCGCGCGACGAAGGACACGTCGTCGACGGCACGCACCGTGACGACCCGGTTCCACCCGAGGCGCCGGGCGACCCGGTCGCGGCGAGAGACGGGTCCATGCTGGTGCTCGGAGCTCGAGACCCGGTAGTGGACCGAGAGGCGGCGCACGCTCACCGTGGGTTCGCCCAGCGGGACCTCGATGCCCTTCTTGGGGGCGTCCTGGGCCTGGGTCTCACTCACGGCCGTAGCTCTCCTCTCCCTGCCAGAAGTAGATGAAGCCGAAGATCGGGGTCACCAGGGCCCACGCGGCCAGCGTCAGCCACAGGGTGACGTCCGGCATGCGTGCGTAGAGGAGGAGGTCGCGCGAGATCTCGAGGACGCAGTAGGTCGGGTTGATCTGCATCGCAGCCAGGAGGCCGGGGTGCTCGATCCAGCGGTCGATGGAGTACATGACGCCCGAGCCGTACATCCAGAACCGCGAGAAGAACCCCAGCACGAGGCGCAGGTCCGGGATCGCAGCGGCGAGGCGGGCGGCATACATCGTCAGGCCGAAGTTGAAGAGCGCCTGGAGGACGACGACGGCCGGGAAGAGCAGCCAGTACCAGGACAGGGTCGCATGCGGCGGGATGACGAGGATCATCACGAACATCGTGAGGATCACGGGGAACATCGAGATGGTCTCGCGCACCACGAGGGCGAGCGGGATCGCGGCCCGCGGGAACGTGAAGGCGCGGATGATGTTCTTGCCCGCCGACATCGCCCCGGCGCCACCGGTGAGCGCCTTCGAGCTGAACTGGAACATGAAGACGCCGATGATGAGGAAGCCGATGTAGTTCTCGACGCCACGGCTCGCGTTGAGCAGCAGCCCGAAGACGAGGAAGTAGGTGAAGCCGTCGAGGACCGGGCGCCCGACGAGCCAGAACCGGCCGAGCAGCGTGTCGCGGTTGCCGGCGAAGGCCCGGGCGCGCGAGTCGGCCCAGATGAACCACCGGTGGCCCCAGAGCTGCCCGATGTAGGAGCCCAGCGGCGCGCGCCGCCCCACGGGGACGAGCCGGCTGACGTCGACGCGCTCGACGACCGGACCCTCGTATGCCGTCCCCTTGCCGTTGCGACGTTCCTGCGGCCTCACGTCGTCCTCCCAAGGGCCCGGTAGATGGAGTCGTAGCGGCCGGCCATGGCGCGCCACGTCCGTGTCGCCGCGAACTCTCGGCCCCGAGAGCCCAGCGCGTGACGCAGGGCCTCATCGTCGTACAGCTCCCGGAGTCTACCCGCCAGCGACGAGGGGTCCTCCGGCGTGCTGAGCAGGCCGGTGCCGGGTGCGCCGACGATCTCGGCGAGGGCCGGCAGGTCGCTGGCCACGACCGGGCGGCCCGCCGCCATGGCCTCGATCGGCTTGAGCGGGGTGACCGAGCGGGTCACGTCGGTGTCCCGGCGGGGGACGGTGAAGACGTCGAGGGCACGGTGCCAGACCGGAGTGAGCTCCTTGGGCACGCGCCCGGGCAGGACCACGACCGAGGACAGTCCCAGCGTCTCGGCAAGAGCCGCGAGGCCCGGACGCGCCGTGCCGTCACCGGCGATCGCGCAGCGGACGTCGAGGCCGGTGGCCCGCAGCTCGGCGACGGCGCGCAGCAGGTCGTCCAGCCCTTCGTAGCCGACGACCGACGAGACGGTCCCCACCCAGAACCCGTCGCGCGGCAGCCCGAGCCGGGCGCGCGCGTCCGCGGGCGAGCACACGAGGGCGGGGTCGAGGAGCTCGTCGTCGACCGCGTTGGGGACGACGGTGACGCGCTCGCGCGGAACGCCGCGGGCGACGAAGTCCTCCTTGAGCACCTCGGACAGGACGACGAGGTGGTCGGCCTCGACGGCGACCTCGGTCTCGCGCTCACGCCACAGGGCGTAGCGCTCGCTCGCCGCTGCCGCCGCGCGCTGTTCGGACGGCCGGGAGGCGACCCACGTCTTCTCGAGCTGGCCCCGCGCCTCGTAGACCCACGGGCGGCCGGTGGCCTCGGCGACCGCGCGTGCGACGAGGGCGTTGGGGAAGTGCGTCGTCGTGTGCAGCAGGTCGGCGCCGAGGCGGTCGACGTGCCGCACGAGCAGCTCCGCGGTCTGGGCCAGGCGGCCCTCGGCTGTCGTCGCCATGCGGGACGGGAGCAGGCGGCGGTAGGTGACGCCCTCGACGACGTCGACCTCGCCCGCCCATGGCACGCCGACGGTCACGGGGTAGCCGAGCCGCGTCACGGCCTCGACGGTCATGCCCTCGGCCTGCTGGGCGCGCAGGACGGCGTGCGACCGGTAGGCGTAGCCGGACCGGGTCCGCGGGAGTGAGTTCGTGAGGAGGTGGAGGACCCGGTGACCACCGTCGCCGCGCGCGACCGGGTCGCCACGTCCCGTCGCAGCCCGGGAGGGTGCGTTCACCGCCGGCGACGGCGTCGGCACCGAGAGCCTGCGTCCGGGCGTGAGCACGTCGACCTCGGAGGCGAGGCGGGCCCGCTGGCGTCGCGACGACGCCGAACCGGCACCGTCGAGGGCGGCGAGCGCCTCGCTGACATCACCGCGCTGCCACGCGGCCCGCGCCCTGCCACTCGGCGGGAGGTCGTCCGGGAGGTCGGCGTCGAGCTGGACCGCGAGCTCCGCGGACAGCCGTCCCCGGCTGCGCCCGTCGATCGGTCCCAGCGCCGCCCGGGCCTGCTCGGGGTGGTCGGCGAGCAGGAGCGCGAGCACGTGGGGCGAGCGTCGCCCGAGGCTCCGTCCCGTGGTCGTGAGGACCCGGGACAGGGGCGCCCGCCACGACGCGGGCAGGCGGCGGGCGGCGAGGAGGGCGAGTCGCACCGGGTCGTCCTCGAGCCCGTGCGCAGCGACTGCCGAGACCGCGCGCGCGTTGCCGACGAGCACTCGCCACCGCGCCGCCGTGGGCGGCTCAGACACGGGCTCTCATCGACTGCAGCAGGGTGCGGTAGGCCTCGCCGAGCCGGGTCGCGTCGGCGTGCTCCCGCGCCCAGTCACGGGCCCGGTCCGAGACGTCGAGGAGGCTGCGGTCGGCGTGGAGCGAGGCCCACGCCCGGGCGAGCTGGTCGACGTCGCCGGGTGCGGTGAGGGTTCCGGCCCCGGTCTGCTCGACGATCTGACCGGCCTCCCCCGAGACGACGGCGGAGACGTGGAGCCCGAGCCCCATGAGCTCGTAGAGCTTGGAGGGCACCGCGAGCTCGAGCGCCTCCCACGGACGCAGCGAGACCAGCGCCGTGTCGGCCCACGCGTAGTGCGGTCCCATGAGACGGCGGGGCACCGGGTCGAGGAACTCGACGGGCGCGCGCAGCTCCTCGGCGAGCCGGCGCAGGTGGCCGAGGTCGGCTCCCGCACCGAGGAACCGCAGCCGGACGTCGACGCCGCGTTCGCGGGCCAGGGCGGCGGCGCGGACCGCGGTGCCGAGCCCGTGCGCCCGGCCGATCGTGCCGGCATACAGGACGTGGAGGGGGCCCGACTCGCGGTGGACGACGTGCTGGGCGTAGCCCGGCACCTCGTGGGCCGCGTTGCGCACGACGTGGACCGACCCGACGCTGCGCGAGCGCAGGACCTCGGCGAAGGACTCCGTCGTCGCGACGACGGCGTCGGCGCGACGCTGCTGGCGCGTGAGGGCGCTCCCGACACCATTGAGGGCGACGCGGACCGCGGCGCGGGCACGCGAGCGCACCCGTGAGGTCGGCAGGTCCCACTCCTGCGCGAAGAAGATGAGGTCGGGCCAGGCGTCACGCAGGTCGAGCACGAAGGGCACCCCGAACATCCGGGCCGCGCGCGCGCCCGCCCACGCCATGGGCAGCGAGGGCACCGTCGCGACGACGACGTCGGGCCGCCACCCGTCGAAGCCGCGCCTCACGGTGCGCACCGCGTCGCGGGCGACGGTCGCCTCGTCGAGCATCCGCGAGCGGACGCTGGAGTCGTAGGGCCGGAAGGCCACCCTGTGCACGGTCTCCCCGTGGGGACCCTCGTGGGTCGTGCCTGACCGCAGGTGCTCGTGCCCCGGCAGCAGGTGCCCGAGCGGATAGTGGGGCGCCGGGGTGACGACCCGCACGGTGTCACCCTCGGAGACGAGATGGCCCACGAGGGTCGACCAGCGATGCTGGGCCGCCCCGCCCTCGGGGGGGTAGTAGTGGGTGAGGAGCAGGAGGTTCACCGAGGAGCCGACCCCGGCTGCTCAGGCGTACATACCCCATTTTCGACCCCACTCACGCCCGCCACTGTAACGAACCTGTGAATCCGCTCAGAATTCCTGCGTTTCCCGGCGATCCGGGCTCGCTCGTCCTTCAGGGGGCCAGGTAGACGATCGCGTTCGTCGTCGTCGTGCATCGGACCGGTTCGCCGCCGTCGCAGGAGAGCGAGTACCACTTCTTGGTCACCGGGCTGTAGGCCCGCAGGCTCGTGGCGCCGCCCGGCGAACCCGCCTGCCGGTAGGCGTCGCGCACGGCCGCCGCGAACTCGCAGGACGTGCGCTCGGTCCCCGCGTATGCCGTCGCGACGGCGTCACTCCCGCTCGTGGAGCAGCGACGGGCCGCGGCCGGGATCGAGGATGACGCCGAGGGCGACACCTCCGGGGAGCTCGACGGCTCGGGGCCGCTCGTGCTCGGGGCGGGCTGGGCGTCACCGGCCTCCTCCGACGGCGCCGGGCTCGAGGCCGCCGAGGTCGACGGCGACGGCGGCGGCTCGTCGGGACCGACGAGCCGGGTGAGCGCGAAGGTCCCGATGATCGTCAGCACCGCGAACGTCGCGACCATCGCGAGGATGCTGCGGCGCGAGTGTCCCGGGGGTGCGTCGTCGACCGTGGGTGGCTCCGTCACGGCAGGGACGGGGCTCGGCTCACGCACCGGAGGGACGGGGCCGGCGGCGGGGTCGATCCGCGGCAGCTCGCGTGTCTGGCTGAGGTCCTCGCGTGCGGCGGCGGTGGCAGGCTCCGCCACCTCGCCCGCGGGGCGCTCTCGCGTCGCCGCCGCCGGGAGGTCGGTGCCGACCCCGAGGACCGACCCGAGCTCGACCCGGGCGCCGCACTGGGTGCAGAACGCGGCGTCGACCGGCAGGTCGGCTCCGCAGGATCGGCAGTGCATGGGACGTCCTCACGTGGGGCTGGGATCAGCCAGCCACGGTAACGGCAGGACACCCTCCGGCACGAACCGCGCGACGCTCCCCGAGACGGGCGCGGACGGCATACGGAGGTCTTTCCCGTATGCCGTCCGCCCACCTCACGCACGAACGCCGAGGTCAGCAGGCGTTCGTGCTCGTGATGTAGTGCACGTCGTTGGGGTCGAAGCGCACGCCCTGGACCACGGCATCGACGACGTTGCCGTCGGCGATCTGCTCGTAGTGCAGGTGCGAGGACGGCTGGCCCCCGGACTGGCCGACCTTGCCGATGACCTTGCCCTGGTTGATCGACTGGCCGGCCGACACCTCGAGCGAGCCGACGAGGAGGTGGGCGTAGCGGGTCTTCCAGCCGTTGCCGTGGCGGATGAGGACCATCTTCCCGTAGCCGCCGGCCCCGTCGCCGGCGAACTCGACGGTGCCGCCGGCCGAGGCGCGCACGAGCTTGCCCTTGTCGTCGTTGCCGCTCCCCCAGTTCCAGTCGACCGACTTGAGCGGGCTGTGCTGGTGTCCGTCCGACCAGGTCCAGGCGCTCCCCCGCCACTGGGTGCCGCACTGGAAGGGCGCCTTGAAGGCTGGCCGCGTGCCGGCGAGCGTCACGGCCTCGGTGCGCTGCGGGGACGCGCCGTCACCGGCCGTGGGGGCAGCGCTGGCGACGCCGCCGCCGAGGGTGGCCACGGCGACCGCGAGTCCGAGGGCGACCCGGCTTGCGCGGGCAGAGATGGTCAACATGTCGTGCTCCTGTCTGGAGATGTCGTGCCTGTCGAGGTCGTGCGACGGGCTGGGTGCCCGACGACCTCGACCCTGCGGGCCGGTCCTGCGAAACCGCTGCGGACGGTTCGGGTGTGCTGCGAAACCACTGCGGACGACCGGCGGGCAGCGCGGGCGAAGCGGGGTTACCGGTGCGTAGTGGATACGGTTCGGGACATGTCGCACCACGTCGTCTCCGACCTCGTCGCCAACGTCCTCTCGATCGCCGTCGCCGTCGGCGACACCGTCGAGGTCGGGACCGAGATCGCCCTCCTCGAGTCGATGAAGATGGAGATTCCGGTGCTCACCGAGCAGGCGGGCACCGTGAGCGAGGTCAAGGTCGAGGTCGGCGACGTCGTCCAGGAGGGCGACATCCTCGCCGTCATCGAGTGAGGGTGCGATCTCCCGACGGCCTCGGTCGGGACCTGCTCGTCACCACGGCACCCAGTTCGAGCGGACGACGCCGCTGCCGTCACGCCGGTTGAGGACGATCCGGGCGTCTCCCGGGAGCCCTTTGTCGAAGACGCAGTAGCCGGCCCACGTGTAGCCGTTGCCCCCGGGGCCGACGTTCGCGGGCGAGGAGCTGGTGAAGTCGTTGCCCGAGGAGTGCTGGCAGGTGACGGTCCACGACGAGTTCCCCGGGAAGTCCCGGATGTCGAAGTCCATCTTCGGGCAGCCGCTGGCGCAGCTGCCTCCACCCACACCGGTGCCGTTGGCACGCACGTTGTAGATCTCGGGGTTCTTCGGCTCCGGGACCGTCGTCGCGCCTCGCGGCCCGGCTGCCGGGCTCCAGCCCGACGGGGTCGCGTGCGCGCGGACCTCGAGCTGGTGCGTCTCGGAGTAGCCGAAGGTCTGGGTGTGGCTCTGCCGGTTGTCCGGTGTCCGCCATCCACGGCCGTCGAACGTCCTGATCTCGACCTTGTCGATCTCCCGGCCGTTGGTGCGCAGGTCCCAGCGCCACGTGATGGTGCGACCGTCGACGGAGGACGTGAGGTTCACCGGCGCCAGTGTGTCCCCGTAGGGCTGGACCTGGTTGCTGGTCGCCTCGGCGGACTGGCGGCCACCGGTGTTGACGGTGCGGACCTTGACGGTGAGTGGCTGGGTCCCCATGTTGTCCAGCGTGAAGGTCACCGTCGTGCCCGGCGTGCAGCCGCAGGGGTGCGACCCGGACTTGCCACCACCGCGCCACTGGATCGACTGGAAGCCACCGGCCCGCGACTCGCCGACCTGCACGTGCACGACGACGGACTTGTCCGCGCGCGGCGTCTCGGCGCTCACCCTCGGGTTGCTCGGCACGCCGACGGACGTGTAGGTCCACGGGTCACCCTTGGGCGACTCGAGGTCGGCGCCGTTGGTCGCGGTCACGGTGTAGCCGTAGGTCCGGCCGTCGTAGGGGATGGTGTCGGCGAAGGTGCGGGTCTGCGCGCCGACCCGCCCGATCTGCGTCCAGCCGCCGCCCCCGACGTTGCGGTAGACGGTGTAGTGCTTGAGCGGCGGGCCGTTGGGGTTGGTCTGCTGGTTCCACGACACGGTGATCGACTCGGAGTCGTAGCCGGCTCCGGGCCCGCGGGTGGCCCCGGTGATGCCGGTGACCGCGGGCGGAGTGCCGGCCGACTGCATCTGCACCGCCGGGCCGAAGGGACCCGCGCCCGCGCCGTTCCAGGCCTGGACCGAGACCGAGTAGGGCGAGTTGTTGTCGAGCCCACCGGCGGTGGTGCTCGTCGCGTTGCCCGCGGCGGTCACCGTGCGCACGCCCGCGCCCGAGCTCGTCGGGACGAGGCGCACGACGTACTTCGTGATCTCCGAGCCCTTGTTGGGCGCGGGCGACCAGCCGACGACGAGCGTGCCGTCGCCGCGGGAGACCATCCGCACCCCGGAGGTCGCCTCGGGCTTGGTGTCGGGACGCACGACGTTGCTCGCCGCACTCGGCGGGCTGTCGCCGACGGCGTTGCGGGCGAGGACGGTGAACGTGTAGTCCTTGCCGTTGGTGAGGCCGGTGACCGTGCACGGCGACGAGGAGCACTCGAGCGTCCCGCTGCTCCCACCGGTCCACCGGACGAGGTAGGTCGAGATCGTCACGCCGCCGTCGTACCCGGGCGCCACCCACGAGACGCGGGCCTGGCCACCGGCGATCCGGTCGGCGATGGCGCTGACGCCGGTCGGCGCCGTCGGCTTGCCACGCATCGTCACCGTGACCCGGCCGGCCGCGGTCCGGTCGGGACCGTCGGAGACGAGCAGCGAGATCGTCGCGGTCGGGCTGGGTTGCGACGTCGCGCGCAGGGTGAGCGTGCACCCGCTGCGTGAGACCTCGATGCCTGAACCGCTCTCGAGCGCGGCCGCCTCGATCGAGCAGGACGGCTTCTCGAGCGGCGAGTCGAGGTAGCGGCTCACGTCGACCGTCGTGGACTCGCCCTCGTTGAGGCCGTCGACGGCGATGGGGCGCATGCGCGGTGGGCCGAGAACGGCAGCCGGGTCCGTCCCGTTCGCCCCCGCAGCGGCGCCGGCGGCGAGACCGGCCGCGTCGCGACCGAGAACCTGGACCGGGAACTTCACGGACGGCATACCGGGAGAGGTGACGGTGACCGAACCGGTGCCGGTGGGCGCGCGCTCACCGGCACGCAGCGTGACGAGGCGGCCTCCGGTCTCGGCCTGCTCGAGGTCGGCTCCCTTGGCCTGGGGCTCCCACCTGGCCTCGAACTCCACCTCGTCGAGGTTCATGCCGATCGGCAGCCAGGCGCGGCAGTAGGTCGGGATGTCGACCTCGCGCGGCCGACCGCCTGCGGCGAGGACCAGGGGCGCGTCGGGGCAGCGAAGCAGCGGGACCTTGGGACCGACCTGGACCGGGATCGAGACGTATGCCGTCCGCACGTCCTTGTCGTCGGGGCTCTCGCGGTCGCTCACCTCGAGCATGAGCGCGCCGGGTCCGACGTAGCCACCGCGCGAGGTGAGCTCGACCGCGTCGCCGCCCTGCGCCGTGCCCTCGAGGGCCTGCGCCGGGGAGGTCGAGACCGTGGCGGCGGCGGTGATGCTCACGGCCTTGCCCCGGGGGGACTTCACGTGGTCGGAGAGCCGGACGGTCTTGGTCGAGTCCTTGTCGATCTCGATGAGGGCGCCCTCGACGACGAACGGGAGGCCGTTGTCGCCCGCGGGCACGTGGATGATCGCCAGCGCCCGGGCCTCGTCCTCGTCCTCGATGACGTAGGGGACGGTCTGCGGGTGGTCGCGCAGCGTGACCCGGACCCTGCCGTTCTCGATCGTGCCCGCGGGCGAGAGGACGTCGACGATGCGCAGGGTCGCCGGGTCGGAGTCGATGTCGGTGTCGTTGGCGAGCGCGTCGACGAGCGTCGTCGTCTCGCCCGGGGTGGCCCTGGCGACGTCGTCCTGGGCGATCGGCGGGTTGATGTGGCCCTCGACGCCGCGGACGAGGACCGTCGTGCGCGAGGGGTCGAAGATCCCGTTGTCGATGCCGTAGACGAACTGGTGCGTCGGGGCGCCGGGCTCGGGGGCGAGGGTCGAGATGGTGTTGTCGTCCTCGTCGACCTGCCACTGCCGCTGGACGTCACCGGGGTTGAGGTCCTTGAACTGCATCCGCACCGCGTCTCCGCGGGCGATGAGGTCGTTGCGCAGGACGTGGGCGGTGACGCGCTTGCCCGGCGCGGCGACGACCTCGTCCTCGACGGCGACCGGCGGCTGCGGGTCGCCGGGGCGCACGACGCCGACGCGCACGAACGCCTGGCTCGTCGCCCCGAAGCGGTCCTGCACCTCGTAGCGGATGAGCTCGGTGCCCGCGGCGTTGGGGTAGCCCTCGTAGCGGATCGTCGACGGACCGATCGAGACGATGCGGCCGTGCGTGAGGTCGAGCGCCTCGGCGTCCTTGCCGACGATCCCGCGCATCGTCACGGTGTCGCCGTCGGGGTCGACCCCGGTCGACGGGATCGTCAGGGTGACCGACTCGCCTGCGGTCACCGAGCCGGAGAAGCTGCGCGCGACCGGCGCCTGGTTGGGCGTGGCGCGGGTGGGAAGAGGGTTGACGGTGACCGTGAGGCGGCCGGTCTTCGCGCGCTCGGGCGAGCCCTCGGCATACGCGGCGTACTCGATGACGACGTCCTTGGGCGCCGTGAGAGCCGTGAACTCGGGGACGTAGCGGATGAGGTTGCCGGAGGCGAAGGCGCGTGGCTCGCTGCCGCCGAGGACCTTGATGCTGCCGGGGTCGAGGACGAGGGGGATGCCGTCGGCCATCGTGTCGTTGTCGAGCACCCCGACCGAGACGCTGTCGCCCTCGCGGACGGTCGCGCGGTCGTCCTCGACCGTCGGCGCCGCTCCCGCGACAGGCGGGCGCTGGACGACGTTGATGCGGCCCGTCGTGCGCTTGGTGCCGTCGCTGATCGTGTACTCGACCGTGCCCTGCCGGCTGCCCTCGCCGCTGATCGGAGACGGCTCGAGGGCCTCGATGCGGACCCAGCGGCCCTGGTAGATCGTCGGGCGGAGCCAGCCGTTGTCGGCGTCGACCTTGGCGCTCTGGGTGACGACGACGTCCGCGCGTGGGCTGTAGTCGTTGGCGAGGACGTCGACCATCGTCGGTGCCTGGTCGCGCAGGGTGGCACCGTCGGGCACGGCGACCGGTGGCGCCTCGGGGTCGGCGGGCTCGACGACGTCGATGCGGATCCGGCCCGGGCTCACGGTGCCGCCCGACTGGGCCGCGTAGGCGAGCTCGGTCGTGCCCAGACCGTTGGGCGTCACGGTGACGACGCCGGTCGTGAGGTTGGTGTCGACGTCGAGCGGCCCGGTCGGTGCGACCTCGCCGGCGAGCCGGAGGCGGGCGTCGGGGTCGCCCGGGTCGGCGCCGGGGATGTCGTTGCCCAGCGGCTCGAGCTGGACGGGCTTGCCGAGCACCGCGCGCACGACGTCGGGCTGGGTCGTCGGGGCGACCGCGTTGGGTTGTGCGAGGTCGAGGACCGAGAGGTTGACCTCGCCCTTGCTGCTCTGGCGTCCGTCGTTGATGGCGTAGGCGACGGTGGCGGGACCCGGCTTGACCGGCGCGCTGATGCCCACGCGGTTCTGGCCGTCGATGACCGTGCTCGGGTCCGTGGCGTCGACCGTGAGCGGGTCGCTCTCGCCGTCGCGCCAGTCGCCGAGGACCGACGCCGAGACCCGGCCGCCGGACACGACGGGATAGGTCCGACGGGCGAGCTCGGCGCGTCCCTCGCGCAGCTTCGGCGGGGTGTTGACCTCGTCACCGACGACGGTGAGGACGATCTTTGCCGACGCCTTCTCCTTGGCCTTGCCGTTGCTCACATTGTAGGAGAACGTGATCTGCGATGACGACGGGTTCGGTGGCACGTTGACGTCGACGGTCTGCCCGTCGCTCGACACGGTCGCCGTGACGTCGGGCGCGCTGGGCGCGGTGAGGTCCTTGGGGTCGATCGCGAGGATCGAGGCCTTGGCGTCGGTGTCGTTGTCGAGCGGGTGGATCTTGCTCGTGCGACCGGCACGGACTCGCAGGTTGTCGGGCATCGCCTTGGGCGGCTGGCTCACCTGGTTGTCGTCGACGACGTTCTCGTCCTTCTTGTCGTTGTCGTCGTCCTGTCTGGTCGGCGGGATGAGCGCGTCCCAGTTGTCGATCTTCTGCTTCGTCGAGTCGAGGTCCCAGACGTCGCCGGTGTCGAGCTGGTTGAGGACCACGTTGCCGCGGTTGACGCGGAAGGCGACCCCGTCGCGGACGACGGCCTCGCCCACGCCGCCGAGGGAGCCCGCGGCGACGGCGTCGGTGCGTCCGCAGTTGGCGCCGTAGAAGACGTTGCCGGTCTCGGCCCACGCGGCGTGCAGGCAGCCCCGCAGGACGACCGGGCGGGTGACGAGGGGTGGCTCGACCGCGCGGTTGGCCTGGTCGCGCACCTCGACGCCGCCGGCGCCGTCGCCACTGCCGTCGAGGCTCACGGGGCGTGCCGCCACCGCGTTGGCCACGACGACGGTCGAGGCCTCCGGTCCGGGCATCTGGAGGGCGGCGTATGCCGGCCCGTCACCGAGCGCGGCCCCGGCGCTCACCGGCTCCTCACGACCCTCGACGTGCAGCTCGTCCCTGTCGGGGTCGTAGAGCACCCACGTGTCGCCGACGGCGGTGACATCGAGCAGTGGAGCGCGCACGTCGGTCGCCGTGGTCACCGGCTTGGCGAAGCCGTCGGCCGTGGGAGCGATCGTCACGACGCGTCCGGTCGCACCCGAGGCGGCGATGACGGCGCCGCGGGCGTCGACCGCGAGCGAGGCGGCGGCCCCGATCGTGGCGAGCGGCTTGGCCGTCGTCGTGATGTCCTGCAGGGACTCGATGCCCTCCTTGGGGTCGACCCGCTGCGCCCAGACCTTGCCGGTTCTGGGGTCGACGGTGGCGATGGTGCCGCCGCGCAGGTCGACGGTCGCGGGGACGAACTGGCCGGCGCGGGCCGTGAGGGGCGCCGGAGCCGCAGCGCCGGAGTCGCCGGATGTGGCCGTGCGGACGTCGATGGGCGAGAGGGTGTTGCCGGTGGCGACCCCGACGACGGCTGCGCCGTCCTGGAGGATGTCGACCTCGGAGCCGTCCGCGAGCGCGGTCGCGACACCGGCGTCGAGCTGGCGGGCCTGGGTGTTGAGCCGGCCGAACTTCGCCTGGGCCGACGACGAGACCCAGACGGCGCCGTCGCCGACGTCGGCCTCGTGGACCGTCGATCCCCGGCTCGTCACCGCGGCGTAGGTGAGCATCGACGCGGCGACGGCGACGACGCCGAAGGAGGCGACACCGCGGCGACCGCGGGGTGTCCCCGCGACTCGGCGTGATGAACGTGTCATGACGAACCCTCACCGCTCACCTGAGTGGGCGAGCCTCCCCTTCCATCGTCCGAACCATGCCACAGGTCCGCCGTGCAGGACATGGGGAGAACTGCCCGGCGACCGCGGTGGCTCAGTACGGCGCGTTCCACTGGACCCATCCCGAGTAGTAGTCCCGGCCGCCCAGGCTGATCTGCACGCGGATGTTTCCGACGTTGCGACCGAAGATGGGCCGGTAGGGGGTGGAGTACGAGTCCGGACCCGTCACGGTGATCGACCGCCAGGTGCTGTAGTAGTCGGGCGTCCCGTTGCGGTCGGCATCCTGCTGGGCCCGCCACTGGCCGGCCCCGGGGGTGAAGTCACGGATGTCGAACATCACCTCGGGGCACCCGGGTTCCCGGGCGCACGAGCCGACGCCGTTGCCGGACCTGTCCACGATGGGCCTGGAGCCGGGGTGGACGTTGTGGATGGAGGGGTCCGGGGGCGGATCGGTGACGCGTCTCATCATCGTCCAGCCCGACCAGCCGGCCTCGGAGTAGGCCCGCACCTGGATGACGAGTGGTTCGGAGTAGTCGCCCGAGGCCTGGATGCTCGTGATCGGGGAACCGCTGTGGCGGGCGTCCCCGGTCACCTCGACCTGGGTGACGTTGCGACCGTCCTCCGGCAGGCTCCAGTTGAAGGTCGCCGTCCGGCCGGACGCGGTGTGGACGCCCTCGCGGGGCGGTGGTGTCGGGCCGTAGGGCGTGACCTGGTTGCTCTCGCCCGAGCGGTTCGAGGAGCTCGTGCCGTTGTTGGTGCGCACGCTGAACGTTTTGGCGGTCGTGCTCACCTCCGACGTCGTGAAGGTGACGCTTCCGCCGCTCGGGCAGGCGCCGCAGGTGAACGTGCCGCCCTCACCGGTCGACGCGCGCCAGGTCACCGAGGAGAAACCGGACGCACGCGGTGAACCGAGGTCGACGGTGAGTCGGGCCCGCCGGTCGCTCGTGGGCGTCGACGCGCTCACGGAGGGGGTGGACGGCATACCGATCGACGTGAACGACTGGACCGCGCTGTCGGGTGAGGTGAGGTCGGCGCCGTTGGTCGCCGTGACGACGTAGTCGTAGCGGCGACCGTCGTAGACGACCTGGTCGCTCGTCCGCGTCGAGGAGGCCGGGACGGTCTTGAGGACCGACCACGCTCCCCCACCCACTCGGCGCTTGACGGTGTAGTTCTTGAGCGGCGGCCCGTTGGGGCTCGTCGCGTTCCACGTGAGGGTGATCGCGGCGAGGTCCTTGTTGGCGCCGGGGCCGTCGGCCGTCGCGGTGAAGCCGGTGGGTGCCGGGGGCGTGCCCGCCGACTGCATCATCGTGTCGGCGCCGAACGGGCCCGGCCCGGCCTCGTTGTAGGCCTGGGCGGCCACGGCGTACTCGCTCATGTTGTCGAGTCCGGTGACCGTGGCCGTCGTGGCCGGGGCCGCCACCTCCGCCGTCCGCGGCGTGCCGCCACTCGTCGGGACGAGGCGCACGAGGTACTTCGTGACGGCCGAGCCCTTGTTCTCGGGCGGGGACCACGTCATCGTCAGCGACCCGTCGCCGCGGCTCGCCATGGACACCGCCGTGACGGGGCCGGGCTTGGTGTCGGGTCGCGCGGCGTTGCTCGGCCCCCCGGGCTCGCTCTCGCCGACGGCGTTGGTGGCCGTGACGGTGAAGAAGTAGTCCTTGCCGTTGGTGAGGCCCTCGATGGTGCAGGGCGAGGCCGTGCACTCCTGGCTGCCGGTCGAGCCGCCGGTCCACCGTGCCGTGTAGCCGCGGATCGGGGCGCCGCCGTCGTAGGAGGGCGCCGACCAGCTCACCCGGGCGCGGCCACCGGCGTCGCGGTCGGCCTGCGCGGCCACCGATGTCGGCGGGTCCGGGCGACCGAGCATCGTGACGCTCACCGCGCCGGAGGCCGTGCGGCCGGGGACGTCCGGGGCGTCGGAGACGCTGATCGAGACCCGCCCCGTGGGACTGGGCCGCGGCCCGGCGGAGACGGTGATCGTGCAGCCGCTGCGGGTGACGCTGAGCCCGGAGCCACTCGTGACCGTGGCGGACTCGACCGAGCACCTCGGGTCCTTCGCCGGCGAGTCGAGGTAGGAGCCGATGTCGACCTGCTGGCTCTCACCCTCCTCGAGGCCGTTGACGGTGATGGGGCGCAGCCGCGGCGGCGGCATGTTCGCGAAGGGGTCGCTGTCGCCGCCGACCACGGTGACGCGCACCCTCGCACGCACGTCGGAGCCACGCGTCCCGACGGACAGGACGCCGGTGCCCGAGGGCGCCCCGGAGTCGGCGGTGAGGGTGACGAGCCGTTCCCCGGTCCCGCTGCGGTCGAGCCGCACGTCGGACGGCTCCTGCTCCCACTCGGAGGTGAACTCGACATCGTCCACCGACGTCCCGACGGGCAGCCAGGCGCGGCAGAGGGTGGGCAGGTCGAGTGCGCGCGGCAGTCCGCCGGCGAGCACCGTGACCGCGGTGGCCGGGCAGCGCAGCAGCGGCACCTTGGGTCCCACCTGGACCGGGACCGAGACGTATGCCGTGTGGACGTCCTGCTGGTCGTCGCTCATCTGGTCGGTCACCTCGAACATCACCGAGGCCGGCCCGACGTAGCCGCCGGAGGACGTGAGCGTGAGGGTGCCGTCGCCGTCCGAGGCGAGGGCGAGGTTGCTGCCCGGGACGGTGGAGATCGTGCTCGCCGACGTGATGCCGAGGGTGCGCTCCTGGGGGGACTTCACGTAGTCGCCGAGCCGGACCGTCTTCGTCGAGTCCTTCTCCATCTCGATGAGCGCGCCCTCGACGACGAACGGCGTGCCCCCGGCGCCGCGCGGCACGTGGACGACGGCCATCGCCCGCGCGCCGTCCTCGTCCTCGATGACGTAGGGGACGGTATGGGGGTGGTCGAGGACGTCGACGCTCACCCGGTTGCCGACGACCCGGCCGTGGGTGGAGAGGACGTCGACGACCTCGAGCGTCGCCGGGTCCGAGTCGATGTCGGTGTCGTTGGCGAGGACGTCGACGGTCGTGGCCGTCTCACCACCCTTGGGCCTGGCGACGTCGTCGTTGGCGGTGGGCGGGTTGAGCCAGCCCTCCTGCCCACGCACGAGCAGGCTCGCGCGCGACGGGTCGAAGACGCCGTTGGTGATGCCGTAGGTGAAGTCGTGGACGGGGGCGCCCTCGCCCGGCACCTTCGTCGAGACGGTCTCCTCGTCGAGGTCGACCTTCCACTGCGAGGCCTCGGACGAGGGGTTGAGGCCCTCGTGCTGGAGCTCGACGGAGTCGCCCCGTGCGATGAGGTCGTTGGCGGTGACGGGGACGGTCACCGTCTTGCCGGGCGCCGCCGTCACCGTGTCGTCGACGGCCACGGGGGGCTGCGGGTCGCCGGGCGCGACGACACCGACCCGCACGAACGCCCGGCTCACACCACCGAACCGGTCGACGACCTCGTAGTTGATGACCTCGGTGCCCGACGCCGTCGGGAAGGACTCGTAGCGGATCGTCGACGGGCCGGTGGAGACGACGCGCCCGTGGGTGAGGTCGACCGGTCCGCCGTTGGCGCCGACGACACCGGCGACGCCGACGGTGTCGCCGTCGGGGTCGACCCCGGTCGTCGGGACGGTGATCGTCAGCGGGTCGCCGGCCGTGACCGACGAGGAGAAGCTGCGGGCGACCGGCACCTGGTTGGGTCGTGCCTGGCTCGGCAGCGGAGTCACCCGGATGCTCACCCGGCCGGTCTGCGCACGCTCGGGCAGACCTTCGGGGTAGGCGGCGTACTCGACCGTGACGAGCTGCTCGGCCGTGAGCTCGGTCGCCCACGGGACGAACCGGACGACGTTGCCCGATGCGAAGGCGGTCTGCTCGACGTCGCGGCCGAGGACCTTGACGCTCAGCGGGTCGATCCGGAGCGGGATGCCGTCGGCCATCGTGTCGTTGTCGAGCACGGGCACGGCGACCGTGTCGCCCTCGCGCACGACCGCGGTGTCGTCCTCGACGACGGGGTCGAGGTCGAGCGGCGCCTTCTGGGTGACGGTCACCTCGCCGGTCGCCTGCTTGGACCCATCGCTCACCGTGTAGCGGATCGTCCCGCGGCGGGTGGCGTCGGCGGCGGCACCGGCGGGCTCGAGCGCCACGACCCGGATCCAGCGCCCCTGGTAGATCGAGGCGCGCAGCCACGAGTCCTCGCTCGTCGCAGCCGTGGCGCCCTGTGTCACGAGGACGTCGGCCCGCGGGCTGTAGTCGTTGGCGAGCGGGTCGACGAGCGTCGGCGACTGGTCACGCAGCGTCGCGCTGTCGCCCACCGCGACCGGCGGCGCGTCGGGGTCCGCAGCCTCGATGACGTCGACCCGGATCCGGCCCGGAGCGACCCCGCCGCCGACCTGGGCGGCATACGAGAGCTCGTAGGTGCCCGGCGCGGACGGGGTGACGGTGACGACACCGGTGTCGAGGTTGCTGTCGACGGTGAGGGAGCCGCTGGCGCGGACCTCGCCGGCGAGATGCATCCGGTCGTCCGGGTCGCTGGGGTCGGCACCGGCGATGTCGTTGCCGAGGGGCTCGACCTGGAGAGACTTGCCGACGACCCCGCGGATGACGTCGGGCTGGGTGACCGGCGGCCGTGCCCGGGTCTCGGTGAGGGCGACGACCTCCACCGGGACCGCGCCCTTGGTCCGTCCACCACGGCCGTCGTCGGCGACGTAGTCGATGCTCCCCTTGCCCGGCTCGGGCGGGGCGAGGTAGGCGAGGCGCCCCTGCCCGTCGATGCTGAGCCGTTCGCCGTCGACCGTCGCGAGGACCGGGTCGGACTCGGGGTCGCGCCAGTCCGCGACGACCGGCACCGCGAGCCGCTTGCCGGCCAGGACCGGGTATGCCGTCTTCGCGAGCTTGGCCTGCCCCTCACGCAGGAAGGGCGCGTTGTTCGTGGCGTCGGGCGCGATGGAGACCTTAACGGCGGCGCGGGACTTGGCCTTCACCTTGCCGTTGCCGACGAGGTAGGTGAACTGGAACGGCTCGACGCTGCCGGTGGGCACGGTGACGTCGATGCTCTGGCCGTCGGCCGACACCGAGGCGCGGACGTCGGGGTCCGACACGGCGCTGACGTCGCGTGGGTCGATGGCGAGTACGGAGCCGGCGGCGTCGGTGTCGTTGTCGAGGACGTGGAGCTTGCTCGTGCGACCGGCCCGGACGGTGAGGTCGTCGGGCTTGGCCGTCGGCGGCTGCTGCGCCACGGCGTCGTCGACGACGTTCTTGTCCTTCTTCTTGCTGTCCTCGTCACGCTCCGGCGGCGGGATGAGGGCGTCCCAGTTGTCGATCTTCTGCTTGTCGCGCTGGATGTCCCAGGCCGAGCCGTTGTCGAGGTCGTTGAGGACGATGACGCCCCGGTTGACCCGGAAGGCGACGCCGTCGCGCAGCGGGGTCTCGCTGATGTTGTCGATGGTGCCCGTCGGCACGGGGTCCTCCCGGCCGCAGTTGGCGCCGTAGAAGACCTTGCCGGTCTCGGACCAGGCGCCGTGGACGCAGCCGCGCAGGACGACGGGGTGGGCCGGCAGCGGCACGGCGCCGCTGCGGTTGACCCGCTCGGCGACCTCGATCCCGCCGGTCGGCGCCCCGCCGTCGACGCGGACCATGTGCAGCGCGCTGCCCCCGGCGATCGCGACGGCGTCGGCCGACGGCCCCGGCAGCTGGACGGCGGCGTAGGCCGGCTCGCCCTCCGACGACGCGAACCCCGCAGCGACGCCCTCGGTGCGTCCCTCGCTGTGCAGGGCGTCGCGCTGCGGGTCGTAGACCATCCACGCGGACCCGAGTGCGGTGACTTGGAGCTGGTCGCCCTTGGCGCCGCTCTGCGTGGTCACCGGCTTCGCGAACGAGGAGCCCCAGGGATGGATCGTCGTCACCGTGCCCTTGGCGCCGGAAGCGACGTGCACCGCTCCGTCCTCGCCGACGGCGAGCACGGCGTCGCCACCGACGGTGGCGAGCGGCTTGGTGGCGGCGCCGAGGCCGCTGAGGTTGTCGATGCCCTCGCGCGGGTCGACGCGCTGCGCCCAGACCTTGCCGGACCGGGGCTCGACGGCGGCGATGGTGCCGCCGCGCAGGTCGACGAGCGTCGGGACGATGCGCCCGGGCTGTGCCTTCGGCGACCCGGGCGCCGCAGCGGTCTCCTCGCGGAACTGCGCGGTGCGGACGTCGATGGGCTGCAGCTGGGCGGTCGCCCTGGACCAGGCGACGACGGCGCTGCCGTCCTGCAGGATGTCGATGCCCGAGCCCGGTGCGGCGTCGGAGGCAACGCCTGCGTCGAGCTGTGCGACCGCCTTGTTGAGCCGGCCGAACTTGGCCTGGACGTCCGAGGTGATCCACACGGCGCCGTCACCGACGTCGGCTTCGTGGACGGTGGCGCCCTGCGAGGTCACGGCGGCCCAGCCCAAGGTCGATGCGGCGAGGACCACGACCGTCGTCGACGCGATGCGCCCGCGGTTGCGCCCGTGACGCAGCGACCGGGTCGCCGGGGTGGAGCGGGGGCGGCGTCGGAGCGGGTTCACGCCGATCCCTCGGCGCCACGGGTGCGGCGCAGCGACGGCAGGGACGGCAGGCTGCGCTTCACGCGGGCGCGCCGGTCACGCTCGAGCAGCGGCCGCACGTCGACGTCGGAGCGGACCCGGCGCCAGCGCGAGACGGTGCCGCGGAGCTCGGAGCGCACGGCGTCGGCCTCCTCGAGCAGGGCCGTTGCCACCTCGGCCCCGGGCTCCCCCGGACCGAAGACGGCCGCGTTGGCACCGACCGCGATCGGCTCGGCGGGCGCGGACGCGGGGAAGGCGCGGGCCTGCTCGAGGCGGGTGGCCCCGCGCGGGACGGCGACGCCGAGGCTGCGGGCGTCGCTCACGAGGTCACGCCACACCCACGCCGGTCGCGAGGCGAGCGGACCCGTCGTCGCGTGGTGCCGTCGCCGCCGCTTCTTGAGCCAGCGGATGAGGGCGTAGGCGCCGAGGAGGAGCAGGACGGGCAGCACGAGCCCGAGGACGAGGATGCGCAGCCAGAGCGGCCACGACGCGATGTCGAGCGGGTTGCGCTTCTTCTTCTTGATGTCGGTCGCGTTCTGCGCCTGGTCCGGTCCCTGGAGGACCGAGGGCGGGTTGACACCGGCCGGTGGCGGCACCTGCGCGCCGACCTTCTGCTCCTCGGACTTGAGCTGCTGCTCGTTGGGCTTCTTGTTGCGCGAGGGCAGGAAGGTCTCGGGGAGGAGTGCGTGCCACGTGCCGCCGTCGACCTGGACCTCGACCCAGGCGTGGACGTCCTTGCCCTTGACGACGGTCCCGGACTCGGGGATGGCGCCCATGACGACCCGGGTCGGGATGCCGAGACGGTTGCCGACGAGCGCCAGGGTCGCGGCGTACTGCTCGTCGTTGCCGGCCAGCTGGGTCGAGCCGACGAACCGGCTCAGACGGCTGAGCCCGTGACCCGGGAGGTAGACCTTCTCGTAGGAGTTGGCCGTGCCGCCGTCGGTGTAGGCGCCGTCGGAGGTCATCGTCTTCGCCACGGCGACGAACTTCTCCCACGGACTTCCTGCGCGACCGCTCCAGGCGTCGAGCTTGGCGTCGAGGAAGCTCGTGTCCTCGGCGACCTGCGCGCCGCTCTCGACCTCGAGGTCCTTGGGCAGGGTCGTCGACCAGTCGTCTCCGAGGACGGCCTGGAAGGAGTAGGTGTCCCCCGGCCGGACGAGGGCGGGCACGACGGCCGTCTCGGTCGCCGTGTTGAGCCAGAGCGCGTCGGCCAGCTCGTCGCCGCGGGGTCCGTCGAACCGGACGCCGGTCGTCGACCCGGCCAGCGGCAGCCACGCCCCCTCGTAGCCACCCTCGGGGACGGTGACGGTCGCCGTCACCGCCCGCCCGGTGACGCGCGGTGCGATGCGCGACCCCACCTGCTGGAAGGGGGTGCCGTCCATGGCCCGGTCGGCCGCCCCCCAGACGAGACCGTCGTAGCTGTCGAGCGTGGCGAACCGGATCGGGGTGCCCGCCGGCAGGCCCGTGACCCGGAGGATCTCGGTGTCGTAGAGCTCGGCCGGGTTGGGCTCGGTGTAGCGACGGAACCCCGAGAGCGGGCTCATGAACTGCGCGACGTCGTAGGGCGGGGTGAGCTGGTCACGCACGACGGTGCGCGCCTCGCTCGAGCCGGCGCCCGGGAGGACCTGTCCGAGGAACGTGCCCGCGAGCGCGGCGACGGTGAGAAGAACGACCCCGGTGACGGCGCGAGCCCGCTGGCCGGCGCCGTTCTGCAGGCTCGCGCGGGTCCGGGCGGCTCGGGCGACGAGCCAGAGGATGAGGACGAGGGCGAAGACGACACCCTGGACGAGCCGGGCCGCGGGCTGCTGGGTGCCGAGCGCGATGGTGCCGACGAGCAGCACGAGCGGGGCGACGGCCGCAGCTCCGACGCTGCGGAACCGGCGGGCGACGCCGTAGGTCGCGGCGGCGCCGAGGAGCCCGGTGACCCACGGGAGCGCGACGAGCGGGCCGCGGGCGTCGACCGGCGGCAGGAGCGTGAGCCACTCCTTCCAGCCGGTGACCGGGGTGACGGCGAGGTCGGTGAGGGTCTGCAGGCTCGGGATGACGCCCGCGATGAGGTCGCCGCGCACCGCGACCGGACCGCCGAGGACGAAGTGGAGAGCCACGAGGACGAGCACCGTCGGGAGCAGCGGCCACGATCGCGTCACGGCGACGTGCGCGACGACCGTGCCGAGGACGACGCCGATGGTCGCGGCGAGGATCCACTCCCAGCCGATGAAGCCGGTGCGGAAGCCGACGAGGGCGATGGTCACGAGCACGAGGGCGAAGCCGAGGTCGACGAGGACGTCGCGCGACGGCATACCGGGAAGGGAGAGGCGTGGGGACGAGGGGCGTGCGTTGCGCTCGTCGGCCCGTGCCCGGCGGCTCGCCGTGGCCTCGGTGCTCATGCGGGGTCCCCGCCGCGCATCCGCAGGGGCGCAGCGACGAAGGAGCGTCGTGGGGTGCTCATGCCAGTGCTCCGCTGAAGAGGACCCGGCGCAGGTCACCGAGCTCACGGACCGTGAGGATGGTGAGGCCGCCGGCGTGGCGCACGCCGACCTGGGCGTCCGGGTCGATGACGAGGGCGACCTTGATGACCTCGACCTCGAACTGGGCGAGCGCGCGCTGCACCTGGATGAACGGGCGGTGTGAGCCGGTGACGAGGATGGCCACGCTCGCGTCCGGGGCCAGCGCGGCGCCGTCGCTCGCCGAGCCGAAGACGTCGATCGGACCGACGGCGGCGCGGGCGAACATGTCGAGGGTGAGCGGCGCCGTCGCACGCGAGATGCGCTGGTCGCCGACGACCACGGTCGTGTCCTGCTCGTCGAGGATCGAGCGCACGGCGAGCGACGCGGCGCACGAGATGGCGAGCTCGACGGCGGCGTCCTCGCCCGTGTAGACCTCCGGCGTCGTGTCGACGACGACCGCGAGGTGCGAGCGGCGGGTGTCGAGGAACTGGCGCACGAGGAGCCGCCCGTGCTTTGCGCTCGAGCGCCAGTGGATGTAGCGGCGGTCGTCGCCGGGCTGGTACTCGCGCAGGGCGTGGAAGGCGAGGTCCGACATCGACAGGTCGGGCGTGACCTGGCCCTCGAGGTCGCGCAGGAGACCGGCACCCAGCGGCTCGAGGCTCGTCGTCAGCGGGTGGACGAAGAGCTCGGTCTGCTCGGTCCACTCCAGGGTGCGTCGGACGAGGCCGAGCGGGTCGCCGTGGACGGTCGTGGCCGGGCCGACCTGGATGACGCCGCGTCGCTCGGTCGGCACGACGAAGAGCTCCTCGTGCGACTTGCCCGAGCCGAGCGAGGGCAGGGTGAAGCGGGCTGCCGAACGACCGACGGGGAGCTCGACGAGGAGCGGGAGCATGCCGCGGCCCGAGAGGTTGCGGACCTCGATGCGGCCGGTGGCCGGGTCACCGACGACGACCCGGGTGGGGTCGACGTCGGTCCGGATCTCGACCTTGGCATGACCGATCGCGAGCGCGACGCACGCGAGGAAGAGGACGAGGCACGCGGCGGCGATCATCGCGAGCTCGGTCCAGCCGTAGCGCGCGGCGAACCACCACGAGACGAGCCCGAGGGCGAAGACGGTCCAGCCGAGCGGCGAGACCCATCCGAGGGCGCGAGCCACCGGTCGCCACACGGGTGCGGACCGCTCCGCGATCGGCTTGATCCGCTCACCGGTGAGGTCGAGCAGGCGGGCTCCGGTCTGGGTGATCGCAGCCGGGATCTGCACGCGCGGCAGGGTGATCGTCGGGAGCTCGGGGCGGAGCCGGGTGGACCGGCCGCTCGTCGACGACGACGGCTGGCGGTCGTTGCGGCGGACATCCTGCGTGTCGTCGCTCTGGCGCAGTCCGAGCAGCGAGCGCCAGCGTGAGCCACCCGTGGCGGTCGCGCCGGAGGCGCTGCGCCGGCTCGGCTGGTCCTGCGCGGGCCGCACCTTGAGCGAGCTGCGCGAGACGGTCGCCTCCTCCTCGACGGGAGCGGTGGGCGCAGCCGGGGACGCAGCGCTCGGGGCGGAAGGGGTCGGCGCGGCCGGGGAGGCCGGCGGGCGTGGTCCGCTCAGGTCGGACCGCCTCACCGTCGCCTCGTCGGGCTCCACCGGGTCGGACATCGTCAGGCGACGCGCTCGGTCGGCGGCGCGACCTCGCCGAGGATCTGGTCGATGACCTGCTCGACGGTGATGCCGGCGAACTGCGCCTCTGCGGTGACGAGGAGGCGGTGGTTGAGCACGGGGTGGGCGAGCAGCTTGATGTCGTCGGGGATGACGTGGGTGCGGCCCTGGCCGATGGCCCAGGTCTTCGCGCACCGGATGAAGGCGAGGCAGCCACGGACCGAGAGGCCGAGCCGGACGCTCACGTGGCGGCGGGTCTCCTCGGCGATGCGCGAGACGTAGTCGAGGATCGCGTCGTCGACGTGCACCTCGTCGGCGAGCTCGGCCATGTCGAGGATGACCTGCGAGGTGACGACCGGCTCGAGCGCCTTGGTGCGGTCGCGGGTCTTGGCGTCGCGGAGCACCCGCACGGTGGCGTCGTGGTCGGGGTAGCCGAGCGTCGTCTTCATGAGGAAGCGGTCGAGCTGGGCCTCGGGGAGCCGGTAGGTGCCGGCCTGCTCGATGGGGTTCTGGGTCGCGATGACCATGAACGGCTCGCCGACCTCGTGGCGCACGCCGTCGACGGTGACGCGGGCCTCCTCCATGACCTCGAGGAGCGCGGACTGCGTCTTGGGCGAGGCGCGGTTGATCTCGTCGGCGAGGACGATCGTCGCGAAGATCGGGCCTCGGTGGAACTCGAACTTCTTGCTGTTGGGGTCGTAGATCGTCACGCCGGTGACGTCGCTCGGCAGGAGGTCGGGCGTGAACTGGATGCGGCTGTTGGTGCCGTGCACCGTGCTCGACAGCGCCCGCGCGAGCTGGGTCTTGCCCGTGCCGGGGAAGTCCTCGAGGAGCAGGTGCCCCTCGGAGAGCATGCACGTGAGGGCCAGGCGGATGACGTGCTCCTTGCCGAGCACGGCCTTGTCGACGTTGCTCACCATCGCCTCGAAGGTCTTGGTGAACCACGCGGCCTGGTCGTGGGTGACCGTCATGGGTCGGGGTCCTCTCGTCGCTCTGTGGCGGGAGGACCCGTCGACCGATGCCGTGCACGATGCTCGGCTCGGATGGCGCCACCCCCCGTGGGTGTTTCAGGCACTGCGACGATCCCGGCGTGACAAGAATTTCCGCGTATGCCGTGGAGCACCTTACCGGCTGACGGGCCGCATCCCCATGGGTGCCCATACCTACTCTTTGCCTACTCAGAGGTAGTTGAACGGTCCAAAACCTCTGTGCGCGTGGGACGCCCGTCACGGCGTCGGGCCCGCACCCTCGGAACGAGGATGCGGGCCCGATGCGTGGTGCTGCTCTGCGACTACTCCGCGGCGGGCGGGGTGATCTTGATGAGAGCAGCCTGGTTGCCACCGAACGCCTTCGAGACGGTCACCGAGGTGCCGTACCCGACGCCGTCGTCGGCGGGGTTGCCCGTGCCCAGCGGCGTGATGATGCCGAGGTCGAGGCCGTAGTACTGCGGCAGCGGGTTGCCGGCCGCGTCGACGACGCGCGTGCTGTAGGGCGCGTTGCCGACCGAGGGGACGACGGTCGAGGCGTCGGCGTCACGGTAGAAGACGCTGCTGCCACGAACCTCGATGCCGGGGTACCAGCCCTTGTCGTCGGTGAACGACTTCACGGCGGACTGCTTGCCGAAGGTGTTGCAGGCCTCTCCGGTGAAGTCGGCCTTCGTCGTGCACTCGTTGAACGGGTAGGTCCCGAACAGGTTGAACGCGGCGTTGGACGACTGCGGACGGGACGGCAGGTTCTTCAGCGTCGACGTGTCGTTGAGAGCGTTCGCACCACTGCGGCGCAGCGGGTCGAAGTGGCTGTCGACGATGAGCAGACCGCCCTTGGCGCCCTCGCTCGGGAGGGTCGTCAGGTTGTTGAGCACGTGGTTGGCGTTGCCGTACGACGTGTCGCGGTACCAGACGAGCGCACCCGGAGCGTTGTACTTGATCTTCTCGACCTTCCACGCGCCCTCGCCACCGAGCTTCTGGTAGGTGGTGTCGTAGGCGTACTGGAGACCCTTGTCGAACCCGTCGAAGTTGCGCCACTCGACGAGGTAGTACTGGGCGTAGTCGTGCGCGCCCGGGTCGAGGACCCAGCCGGCACCGGTGGTGTCGGTCCAGGTGCCGACGGTGGCGGTCCAGCCGTTGTTGGCCTCGGCGTCGTCGCTCCAGACCGTCGTCCCACCGTTGGTGAGCGACAGGTCGTCGACGAACCAGCCCGTGTCCTCGAAGCCGGCGTCCGTGGCGTAGAGCAGGCGCACCTTGACGTTCTTGCCGGCGTACGGGGTGAGGTTGGCGTAGTAGTGCTCCCAGCCGTCGGTCGCACCGCTGAGGCCGTACTTCTTGTTGCCGTAGTCCTTCATGCGGCCGTTGGGGTCGGCGTAGCCGTCAGGCGTCGTGACCTCCTTGCCCGCGGAGTCGAACTGCTTGAGCTCGGTCCAGGTGGTGCCACCGTCGGTCGAGACCTCGAGGAAGCCGAAGTCCCAGTCCTCCTCGATGTGGAAGTTGTTCCACGTCCAGAAGCGGGCGTCCGTCGCACCGGCCGGGACGGCGACGTCACGGGTCAGGGTGTTCTTGGCCCACGACTGGTCGGCGCTGGAGTACCACATGCTGTCGCCGCTGTGCGGCTCGGCGAGGGCGACCCGCTTCGGCGGGAGGTTGACCTTGACACCGTCGGCCGAGCCCTTCGGGGTCCGGCTCGTCTGTCCCACCTTGACGGCGCGCGGGTCGTCACCGGGGTTGATCTGGACCGGGTCGGCCCAGCCGAGCACCCACTTGTCCCAGAGGCCCATGTGGGTCGGCATCGACTGGAAGATCGGGCCCGAGTGCGAGCCGGAGCTCATAAGGTCCCAGAAGTCGACGTCCGAGTCGCCACCGCTCGCGGTGTCGTAGAGGTCCGGGAGACCGAGGTCGTGGCCGTACTCGTGCGCGAAGACGCCGACGCCGGAGTCCTCGGGCTGGACGATGTAGTTCGACAGCCGCAGGTTCGTGCCCGGCACGGGGGCGCCGCCGGCGACGGCCGACGAGTGGGCCCAGATGGCGTAAGGACCCTCGGCACCGCCACCACCGGACTTGTCCTCACCGGCGTGGACGAGGACGACGTGGTCGATGACGCCGTCCGGCTCGAGGACGTTGCCGTCACCGTCGCGGTCGCCCTGGTCCTCGATGTCGTAGTCGGCCCACGGGAAGCTCGGCTGCGCCTTCGCGAGCGCCGCCACCGCGTCGATGGGCAGCTGGCCGGGGCCGAGCGGGTTGTCCGGGTGTCCCTGCATGTCCTGGATCGCGCCGTAGGTCCACTCGCCGTTCTCGTCCTTGTGGCAGGTGGTCGCGCCGTAGTAGGCCTCGGAGTGCGGGACGGTGATCCACGGGGTGGCCGCACCGCTCACGGTGTAGGCGCCCTTGGACATCTCCTCGTACATGTTCTTCATCGTGTAGCCGGAGATGTCGATGCCGGCCTTGCCGTCGGGGCCGGTGAGGTCGGGACGGACCCGCTCGGTGATGCCCGTCCTGGTGTAGAGCATCTTGTTGAAGTGCTCGGAGGAGAAGTCCTCCACCCACATCGAGTTGTTGTCCTCGAGCTCGCTGTCCGCGGGGTTCGGGATGTTGTTGTGCTTCGGCCCGTTCTGGATCGAGCCGTTGACGCAGTTCTCGGCGCTGAAGCCGTCGGGGACCATGACGTCGGTGAAGTCGTCGTTCGCCTTGTCGTTGAACTCGACGAGGATGGTGAGGAGCTTGGCCTCCTGCGTGCTCTTGGCCTGCTTGAACCGGTTGGCCTTGAGCTCCTTCGGGCTCTTGCCGGTCTTGATCGCCTGCGCCTCCAGCTTGGCGAGCTGGCGCGCGGCCACCGGGTTGCCCTTGGCGTGCTTGCGGTCGACGGCCTTGGCCTTGGTCAGGGCGTCCTGCTGCGCCTTGGCGGACTTCTTGGAGACGGCCTTGCCGTTGATCTTGAGCGCCTTGTCGCCCGACGAGACCGCTTCCATCCGCGGGGCGACGTAGTTGATGTAGCCGTCGGACGACGCGCTGTCTGCGCCGGCTGATGGCGAACCTGAGCTGGGCGCGGCGACGACGGAGCTCGACCCCATGGTCAAGCCGGTCGCGGCCAACGCCAGCGCGGGCACTGCGGCGAGGTAGCGCCGCCGTCCGCGCGGAGATGTGCGAGCAGTCATGTCTCTCCTCCAGGAACCGGGCAGGGGGCCCGGGCGAACGTGCGTCTTTGCACGAACTTCTGTGCATCCTGCCGCGCCGCACCGACATAGGGGAAGGACTTTGCGGTGAGTGGTCACGACGGGTGCCCGGGATGACCCGGACGGGACCTCCGTATGCCGTCCGTGCAGGTCAGCCCCGCCCCACCCGACCCACTCCCCACGCCTCCGGGCCTCGCTCGTCCCTCGCCCGTGGCCTCCGGCGATCGTCGTCAGTCGAGCAGGGCCAGGTCGGCCTCGGTCACCATCCGGGTCGAGAGCGCGTGCTCCACGAGACGTGCCTTGCGGTTGCTCGCGAGCTTGCCGGGGCCGCCGTGGAGCCCTCGCGTGCCGGCGTCGGCGAGCTTCTGGCAGACGTTGTCGAGCTTGCGGTTGAACTTCGTCGTCGTCCAGCCGAGCCGCTCCGCCGCCTGGGCGGAGGAGGGGATCTGGCCCTGGCCGGCATACGAGGTCCGCAGGAAGCTCTCGCACAGCGCGACGACGAGGAGCTTCTGGTCCGGGGTCATCGAGACACGGCCCACGGTCGTCTCGCCGGGCGAGTCCTCGGGCTCGGGCTCCGGGTCGTTGACGATGGTCGTGAAGGTCGCGTCGTCGACGGTGATGTCGAAGTCGTAGGTCGTCGGGCCGGCGGTGAACCAGACCGTGAAGGCCTCGAGCGCCAGCGGGATGCGGGCGCCCGGGTTGAGCCAGGCCTGGAAGAGGCCCTTGCGGTCGCCCACGGTCGCGGTGAGGGTCGAGCCGACGTTGGTGAGCCACCAGAGGTCGTGCTCGCGGTGCACCTGGAGGAAGACGCGGTGGAGGTAGGGGTTGTCGTCGATCTCGACGTCGGCGACGCGGCCGATCGTCAGCGGCGCGTCTTCCGGCGCGACGAACTCCTCGCCGCAGAACTCCACGGTCACTGCCATCGGGTCACCCTCCCTGGACGCACTTGATCGCCGAGTATGCCGATGTCGGGCCGGCCGCCCGGGCCACCGCGACCTGCGCGCAGACGGACTGGCCCGCCTTCGCGGGGACGCGGTGGGGCATCGCCTTGACCGTCGTCACGGTCGCCTCCGGGATCCCGGCCTCGCTCGGGGCGATGCGCAGGCGGTAGTAGTCGCCCTTGCGGACCCCGGCGTACTGCCACGAGAAGGCCGCGCCGCCGGCGATGCCCTGGCCGTCGATCGAGGGCTGCTCGGGGATGTCGACGACGGCGCCACCACCACCCTGGGTCACCGAGGCCGTCGGCGCGTCGGTCGAGGCGTCGGTGGGCTCGTCGCCGCCGCGGAAGCCGATCGCCCAGACGAGGGCGCCGACGAGCGCCACGAGGACGACGCCGACACCGGCGAGCAGGGCACCGCCGCTGATCGTCGTGGGCTGCGGGCCGGCGTCGGCCTCCTCCGCAGCGGGACGGCTCGTCGAGGTCGCCGTCGGCGCGTAGGTCTGGGCCGACGTGACCTTGGGCGCGCGCACGCTGGTGCGGTCGGGGTCGGTGTGCTCCGGGGCAGGCTGGCCGGTGCTGTCGGCGACGGTCGTGTGGCCCGACTCGTCGAGGACGACGATCGGGGTGCGCGCGAACCGCTGCTCCTGCTCGATCGCCTGGAGGCCGCGGGCGAAGTCGATCGCCGTCTGCGGCCGCGCATCGGGCTTCTTGGCCATGGCGTGGCCGAGGAGCCGCTCGAGGCTGAGGGGCACGTCGGCGCGGCCGGTCTGCGGGACCGGCGTCGCCCGGATGCGGGGCATGAGCGCGTATGCCGAGTTGTCGCCTCCCGGCTGCTCGAACGGCGAGCGCCCCACGAGGAGGTGCCAGAGAGTGGCGGCGAGCGAGTAGACGTCGCTGCGGGCGTCGCCGTTGCTCTGGCCGTAGAGCACCTCGGGCGGGGACCACGGCACCGAGACGCCGACGTCCTCGTCGTGCTCCTCCTGCCCGACCGCGCGGCCGGCGATGCCGAAGTCGGTGAGGCCGGGGGCGCCGTACTGGCTCACGAGGACGTTGGCCGGCTTGATGTCGCGGTGGACGATGCCCGCCCGGTGGGCGGTCTCGACCGCGCTGGCGAGCTGGATGCCGGTGCGCAGCACCTCCTCGACCGTGAGCCGCTCCCGCTTGGCCCGGGTCGCGAGGTTGGGCGGCGGGTAGTACTTCATGACGAGGTAGGCGCCGCCGTCGGCGAGCTGCTCGCTGCGGAAGACCTGGACGATGTAGGGGTGGTCCGCGAGCTCGGCCATGGTGTTGGCCTCCTCGACGAACTGCCGCCGGATCGCCGGCGTGAGGCCGTCGCGCTTGAGGACCTTGACCGCGACGGGCATCCGCGGCATCTGCTGCTCGTAGAGGAAGACGTCGGCATAGCCGCCCGACCCGAGGGGCTGGCGGTAGACGAGGCCGGGGATCTCGGGCGCGGAGCCCGGGGCTGCTCGCGTCACTCGGAGACCTCGTAGGTGAGCGAGACCTCGTCGGCGAGGGTGAGGACGGCGCCCGGCTCGATGCCGAAGTCCTCGGTGGGCCGCAGCCGCACCGGCTCCTGGCCGGGAAGCGTCACCGTCGTGCCGTTGGTCGAGCCGAGGTCGCGGACGAGGACGTGCCAGCCCTCGAGGATGACCTCGGCGTGGTTGCGCGAGATGTCGTTGTCGCGCGAGGCGAGCCGCACGAGGTGCGGGCGGCTGCTCGGCGGCAGGTCGGCGTTGACCTTGGGCGAGCGGCCGAGGAGGACCCCGCGGTCGAGCGGGACGAGCCCGCCGGTGGAGACACGCAGGACGCCGAGCTGTGGGCGCGGGGTCTGGAACGGCTGCTGCGTCGGGATGTCGCGACCGCAGACGCGGCACGAGCTCGCGTGCGGCGAGGAGTGGTGGCCGGCGGGGCAGATGACAGCAAGGACGATCGGGCTGTCGGCGGGCCCGTCGACGGCCGGGCCGAGCGCACTGCGGTCCATGGTGACCTCGGGTGCCGGAGGCGCGCTCGCTGCGGGCTGATCGAGGGCGGCAGGAGGCTCGGACGACGCTGCGGTCTCGGGAGCGGACGCGGGTGCGGCGGGCTCGGCGGCCATCGGGGACGGGCCCGTGAGCCCCCAGTTGTCCGGGCCGGTCGGGCCGTCGGCGGCGTCGGGGACCGGCTGGCCGGGAGGCGGCGGCGCCGGGAGGTCCGCCGGCGGAGGCGTCGGTGCGCCAGCGGGCTGCGAGGCCGGCTCGGCGGCGGGCTCCTGGGCCCGGTCGCCCTCGGGCAGGGTGCGCCACGGCACGCTGTCGATGAGAACCTTCTTCTCGGGCTGCGGGGCGGGCTCGGGGGCGACCCGCTCGGCGGGGGCGGCGCCGGCGTACTCCTCCGACGGCGGCAGCGTGAGGTCGGCCGGTGGCACGGGGGGCGGCCCGGCCTCGTCCTGGCGTTGCGCCTCGGGCTCGGCGTCCGGCTGGCCATCCGGTTGGGCGTCCGGCTCGGATTCGGGTTCGGGCTCGTTCCCGGGCTCCGGCGCCGGTGCGGGCTCGGACGCCGCTGCCGCGACCGGGCGACCGAGCCGGCGGGGCCGCCTCCACCCGCCCCGGCCACCGGGGCCCGCCAGCTCGAGGCTCGAGGCGGCGACGTCGAGGTCGCGCCACGGCATACGGGCGTCTGCGGTGACGTCGTCGCCGTCGGCGCGCACGACCGCCTCGCCGCGCACGACGACGCGCGCCTGCTCGCCCGAGGTGTCGGCGAGCGCGAAGTCCGGGAGCGCCCGCAGGCCATCGCGCGAGAGGGCGTCGAGCACCTCGACGACGCCGGCCTCGAGCGGTCCGCGCAGGTCGTCGGCGAAGGCCGCGGAGCCCTGGACGAGGAGGTGGCGGTCTCCCGCGGACAGCGCGACCCAGCCCGCGGGGGTCCGGGTCGTGACCTCGGTGCTGCTCACGGCGTCCGTCCTCAGGTCGGCATCAGGGTGTGACGTGGCGCGGTGTCGGCCTCGTCGTTGTCATCCTCGTCCGAGTCGAAGGCGACGACGACGACACTGATGTTGTCACGTCCACCGTTGTCCAGTGCGGCGCGGCACAGGGCGTCCGCGACCTCCTGCGGGTCGTCGTACTTCTGCAGGGCGACCATGATCGTCCGGTCGTCGACCTCGTTGGACAGGCCGTCGCTGCAGAGGACGAAGCGCTCGCCCGGGTGCGGCGGGAAGACCCAGACGTCCGCATGGGGTCCGGGGTCGGTGCCGAGCGAGCGGGTGATGATGTTGCGCAGCGGGTGGCGCAGGGCCTCCTCCGCCGTGATGATCCCGGCGTCGACCATCTCGCGGACCTCGGAGTGGTCCTGCGTCACGAGGCTCATCCGGTTGCCGAGGAAGCGGTAGACGCGCGAGTCGCCGACGTTGAAGACGATCCAGTGGTCGGCCCCGCCCGCGTCGACGACGGTGAGGCCGGCGACGGTCGTGCCCATGCCGGTCTGCTCGGGGTTGCGCGCGGCCGACTCGAGGATGTGGCCGTTGACGCGACGCAGCAGCGCGACGACGTCCTCGGAGCGCACGTGCGTGCGGGTGTTGAGCTCACCGAGCAGCTGGACCGCGATCCCGCTCGCGACCTCACCCGCAGCGTGCCCGCCCATGCCGTCGGCGATGGCGTAGACGAGCCCTTCGGCGATGAGGGCGTCCTCGTTGTGGTTGCGGACCCGGCCCACGTGCGTGGCGGCGCCGGAGCGGATCCGGACGTCGGGTCCGGTGAGCGAGGCGTAGTGCCGGCCGCTCACGCGCCGCCGCCCATCGGGTCCACGACCGCCGTCTCTAGGATCGACTGCACGAGCTCGTAGTCCTGCTCCGAGTCGGGTCCGGCGATGCGCCCGGTGACCCGCACGAGGTGGACGACCTCGCCCGCCTCGACGGCCGTGACGAGGTGCACGAGGTAGACCGGCTCGCCGTCCTCGATCCACGACACGTTGAGCCCGGTCCACTCCCGGCCCTCGAGGTCGACGACGAAGGTCTCCTCCGCCTCGCCCTCCTCGTGGTCCTCGGCCTGGCTCGCGAGGACACCGACGAGGTCGTCGGTGCTCGCCTCCCGCGACGTGTGCACGTATGCCGTGAGCACCGGAGCGAGGTCGCCTCCCCGGCCGTGGACCGCGCGGACCAGGGCGTCACCGCCGGGCTCGACGGTCCAGTCGTCGGGCAGCGTGAGCTCGATGTGCGGGTACGCCGGGCTGAGGGCGCTGGGATGTCCCACCGTGGGCATCGGGCCACCTCCATGGGGGACGAGGGCGGCACCCTGGCAGGTGCCGTGCAGAAGCCGAACCAGCCTAGCCCGGAGCCACGCCGCCGCACGATGGGGAGCACTCCCCGTCGCGGCTGGTCAGGACGGGTCGGACTCCGGCTGCTCCGCCCACCAGGAGCGGAGGCGCTCGGTGGCGGCGTCGCGCCCGATCGGCCCCTCGTCGAGCCGGACCGACAGGAGGTGCTTGTAGGCCCGTCCGAGCACCGGCCCCGGAGCGATGCCGAGGACCTCGGCGATCTCGTTGCCGTCGAGCTCCGGTCGGACCGACTTGAGCTCCTCGGCGGCCATGAGCTCCTCGATCCGGGACTCGAGCTCGTCGTAGGTGCGCGAGAGCCGCTGCGCCTTGCGGACGTTGCGGGTCGTGCAGTCGGCTCGGGTGAGGCGGTGGAGACGCTGGAGCAGCGGGCCGGCGTCGGTGACGTAGCGGCGCACGGCGGAGTCGGTCCACTGCCCGTCGCCGTAGCCGTGGAAGCGCAGGTGCAGCTCGACGAGGCGCGAGACCGCCTTGACCGTCTCCTTGTCGAAGCGCAGGGCCTTGAGCCGCTTGGCCGTGAGCTTGGCGCCGACGACCTCGTGGTGGTGGAAGCTCACGCCGCCTCCCGGCTCGAACCGGCGCGTCGCGGGCTTGCCGATGTCGTGGAGGAGGGCGGCGAGGCGGAGCCAGAGGTCGGGACCCGGCACGGAGTCGGGCGGTCCGTCGGCCGGGCCCTCGAGGGCGATGGCCTGGTCGAGGACGATGAGCGAGTGGACGTAGACGTCCTTGTGTCGGTGGTGCTCGTCGACCTCGAGCTTGAGCGCAGGGAGCTCGGGGAGGACGTGGGCGGCCAGCCCGCTCTCGGCGAGGAGCTCGAGGCCGGGCCGCGGCGTGGGCGCGAGCAACAGCTTGACGAGCTCGTCGCGGATGCGTTCGGCCGAGACGATCCCGATGGTCGGGGCCATCTCGCGCATCGCCGCGAGGACCTCCGGGGCGGGTGCGAGCCCGAGCTGGGCCACGAAGCGCACCGCGCGCATCATCCGCAGCGGGTCGTCGCCGAAGCTCACCTCCGGCGTCGACGGGGTGCGCAGCCGCCCGGCGCCGAGGTCGGCCAGGCCACCGTGGGGGTCGACGAACTCGAGGCTCGGCAGCCGCAGGGCCATCGCGTTGACGGTGAAGTCGCGGCGGACGAGGTCCTCCTCGAGCGACTCCCCGAACGCGACGACCGGTTTGCGGGTCACGCCGTCGTAGGCATCGGCGCGGTAGGTCGTCACCTCGACCGTGGTCTCGGAGCCGTGCTCGCGGCGGACGGCGCCGATCGTCCCGAACTCGCGTCCCACGTCCCACGTCGCCGTGCCCCAACCCCGCAGGATCGCCTCGGTCTCGTCGGGCGAGGCGCTCGTGGTGAAGTCGAGGTCGGGCGGCGTGCGCCCGAGGAAGGCGTCGCGCACGGGACCGCCGACGAGCGCCAGCTCGTGCCCGGCCGTGGTGAACCGCTCCCCGAGGTCGGTGAGCAGTGGCAGCACGGGAGCGAGCCGGGTGACGGCCTGCTTCATGAGCGCGGCGGGGGGCGGAGTCGATGACACGAGAGACAAGAGTAGGTGTCGTCCCGAGTCGGCCCTGCGGCCGTGGAGAGAGGGCTAGGCCCGCAAGGGGTCGAACGCGGTGAGCAGCGCCCTCTCGTCGGCGCTGGTCGTCCCCGTCATCCGGCGCGCGAGGATCCTGCCGGTGAGCGGCCCGAGCGCCACCCCCCACATGCCGTGCCCGCCGGCGACGAAGACCCGGTCGGAGCGGCTGGCGCCGACGAGCGGCAGCCCGTCCGTGGTGCACGGCCGTGAGCCCACCCACTCGTCGTGCCGCTGCGACCAGTCGACCCCCGTGAACATCGGGGTGGCGGCGTCGATGATCGCCTTGACCCGGCGCGGGTCGAGCGGGTCGTCGGGGCTGCGGAACTCCATCATCCCGGCGACGCGCAGCCCTTCTTCGGGCTTGCCGAGGGGGGTGCAGGCCACCCGCTGCGTGGGGAAGTAGACGGGTCCGGTGGGGACCTGCTCGGGATGGACCGTGAAGCTGTAGCCGCGCCCGGCCTGGACGAGCCTGCGTATGCCGTGTGGCCGGGCGAGCGCACCGAGCCAGCTGCCGTTCGCGAGGACGACGGCGTCCGCGAGGACGGACTCGCCGTCCTCGAGCATGACGCGGACCTCGCGGCCGAGCTGGCTGACGTCGGTGACGCGCTGACCCGTGGCGATCTCGCCACCGCGGGCCACGACGGCGTCGGCGAGGGCGCGCACGAAGCGGCCCGGGTTGAGGTAGCGCTGTCCGTGGAGGCGCACGCCGTGGGTCACGGCGTCGCCGAGGGAGGGCGCGAGGGTGTGGAGGTCGTCGCGGTCGAGCAGCTCGAAGTCGGTGAGGCCGCCGGTCCTGGCGACGTGGCGGAACTCCTCGACGAGGACCTCACGGTCGGACTCGCTGACGAACCCGGCGACGAAGGGCTCGGCGTCGAGGGTGGGCTCCTCGACCCGGCCGGTGCCCTCGTGCTCCGTGAGCTCGTCGTATGCCGCGAGCGCGCCCGCGTTGGCGCGGTTGAAGACCTCGATGGCCCGGCCCCAGTGGCCGGCGGTGCAGTGGCGGGCGAACCCGGCGAGGAACTGCGCGAGGCGGCGGTCTGCCCGCAGCGGGACATAGACGGGCGAGTCGGGACGCAGGGTGGCCAGGACCCCGGTGCGCAGGATGGCCGGCTCGGGCAGCGGCAGGGTGAGGCCGGGGGCGAGCCAGCCCGCGTTGCCCCAGGACGACCCTGCGGCCACGCCCTCGCCGTCGAGGACGGTGACCCGCACACCCTGCTCCTGGAGGTGCCAGGCGGTCGAGAGTCCGACGATCCCTGCACCCACGACGACGACGTGGTCGAGCTTCTCTGCCATGCCTCCCAAGCGTGGTGCAGGCCCGCGTCGGCGTCTGTGCCCGAAGCGCCACCGTTGTGCGCGTCGCGTTGTGGGATCGGCCAACGGCTCCCGCCCACGACGAACGCCGGCCTACCTCACCGAGCGCAGGTCGACCATGAGCGCCAAGCGGGTGGCAGGGTCCCCGACGTCGACACCGCACTGCTCACGGGCCCGGCGCAGGCGGTTGCGCACGGTGTTGGGGTGCACGGTGAGGGCCTCGGCGGCCACGCTGACCTCCCCGGCATCGAGGAAGGCCCGCACCGCGTCGACGAGGCCGCTGTCGTGACGACGGTCGTGCTCCCGCAGCCGGGCCAGCGGGCTGGACCCACCGTGGCGCTTCAGGAACCCGTCGAGCCGGTCGACGAGGACGTCGGCGAAGACGTCCTCGAGGGTCCCGACCTCACCGGTGCGTCCCCGGCGTGCGAGCGCCTCCGCGACCTGGTCGGCGACGACGCGTGACTCCGCGAGGGCCCCGGCCTCGGCCGGGGTGCCGATGCCCACGACCAGGCGGTCACCGCCGCCGAAGCGCCGCAGGAAGCCCTCGAGGATCCTGCGCGCCGAGTCGGCCGACAGGACGCCGAGGATTCCTCGGTCGTGGGCTGCGCACAGCGCGGAGGGCGCGACGGCGGACAGGTGGAGGGTGAGCGGTCCCAGGGCCCGCCGCACCGCCTCGGGCCCGCGGATCGACACCGCCACCCACTGGCCCGTCATGGTGTGGTCCGCAGCGACCTCGTCGGCGGCGTCACCTCCCCCCAGAAGCGTCGTCACGAGGTGCGTGCGCTCTCGGCGTCCGCGGTCGGCGAGGTCCCGCTCTGCTCTGAGGCGGCGCGCGACCACCGGTGCGGCCGCGACGAGCGTGTCGACCTGGGCCGGGTCGGGGCCTTCCGGGATGGCGGCCCAGATCGAGCCGACGAGGACGTCCTCGTCACGGACCGCGACGACGGCGCGCGCCACCATGTCCTCTGCCGGCAGGTCGACGACGATGACGTCATCCGAGATGCGGAGGCGCTCGAAGATCCCGGTGGCGGCGATGGCCTCCCGGTACCGCACCGGCACCTGGCGCCCGAGGATCGTGGAGATCCTCGCGTCATCGACGTCCTGGTCGCCTCCGGAGAAGGCGATGACGATGGTGTCGCGGTCCTCGATCGTCACCGGAGCCCCAAGGAGAGCGGCCAGCGACGTGGCGATGTCGAAGAGGTCGCCGTCGAGCTCGAGTGCCACGCCGCGAGCATACGACCGGCCCCGTCGGCGTCCCGTGGGCCGCACTCGGGCCCGGAGGCCCACGCCGCCGCCGGGGCGGGCCTCCCGGCGCACGACGGTGGGAGGCCGGGGCTACTCCGTGGTTACAGTGGCACGATGAGCCACGCCGCAGCCGAGCCGCCCCGGGTCTCCCGGCGGCTCCCCGCGGTCGAGGAGCGCTCCGCCGGCGGTGTCGTCGTCGACGTGCAGGACGGCGAGGCCCTCATCGCGGTCATCGCGCGGCGCAACCGGGCCGGCCGGGTCGAGTGGTGCCTGCCCAAGGGGCACATCGAGGGCGCCGAGACCCTCCCGCAGACCGCAGCGCGCGAGGTTGCGGAGGAGACCGGCATACAGGGCAACGTCCTCATCGAGCTGGGGACGATCGACTACTGGTTCGCCGTCGGCGAGCGCCGGATCCACAAGTACGTCCACCACTACCTCCTCGAGGCGGTCGGTGGCGACCTCACCATCGAGAACGACCCCGACCACGAGGCGATCGACGTCGCGTGGTTCCCGCTGCGCGACGCGCACCGCCACCTCACCTTCCCCAACGAGCGCCGGATCGCCCGTCTGGCCTGGCAGCGGCTCGCCGGAGACTGAACCGGGACCGGCGGGGTGGCCCGCCTAGGATGGTCGCCACTACCCGAGCGGAAGGGGCACCCGTTGGAGGGCGTCGGACCCGGAACCACCCTGGACGGGCGGTACACCACCCAGCGCAGGATCGAGCAGCGCCACGGGTGTGAGCGGTGGACCGCCGACGACACCACGCTGGGGCGCTCCGTCGTCGTGCTGTGCCTGCCCGACTCCGACCACCGCGCGAGTGCCGTCCTCGACGCCGGCCGCCGGGCGGCCGGACTCGACACGCCCACGCTCCAACGGGTCCTCGACGTCGGCCGTGAGCGCGGGGTGGCCTGGGTCGTCGAGGCCGACACCTCCGGGGCCCGCTCGCTCGCCCAGCTCGTCCACGAGGGCGGCCTGCCCGCCGACGAGGTCCGTCGCATCGTGGGCGAGGTCGCGACCGCGCTCGAGTCCGCCCGCCAGCGCGGGCTGCACCACCTCGACCTGCGGCCCGAGGACGTCCTGCGCACGACCGACGGCGAGGTCCGCCTCCGTGGCGTGGCCACGAGTGCCGCGATCGTCGAGCTCGACGACCTCGAGTCCGAGGACGCCTCCCGACGCGACGCCATCGGCGTCGTCTCCCTCGCGTATGCCGGCCTCACCGGTCTGTGGCCCGGTGACGGTGTGACGTCGCTCGGGGCCGCTCCTCGCGTCCTCGGCGGGGTCGCCGCGCCGTCGGAGATCGCGGCCGGCGTGCCGCGCGACCTCGACGCGCTCTGCCGCCTCACGCTCGGCGACGACCAGGGACCGACCTCACCGGGTGACTTCGCGCGCCAGATCGCGCCGTGGCCCTCGCGCCAGGTCGCCGGCCGCTCGACGATCGCCACGACCGCGCCGACCGACCCTCGTGTGTCCACATCGCTCACCGCGGCCGCAGCCCCTCCCACGCCCGAGCCGACGGTGGCGGCCTCCCCGGTGACCGGCGCCCCAGTGGCCGGCGCGAGGGCGACCGGCGCCGCGGTGGCCGGCGCCACGGTGGCGTGGGCAGGTGACGACGTGGTCGCCGACGCCGACGAGGAGCCCACGCACGAGATCGAGGTCGGCGAGGACGACACGCCGACGCGGGTCATCGACCGCAGCACCGTGGGTGCGCCCGTGACCGAGGTGATCCCGGCCCCGGACCGGTCCGCTGACACCACCACGCTCGAGCCCCTGCGCGACGATGAGCAGGACCAGAACCAGAACGAGGACCAGGGCCCGGGCCCGGCTGCCGCGGCAGCCGCTGCGGCAGGTGCGGCCATGGCGGGTGCAGGTGCGGCCGTGGCCGGCGCCATGAGCCGGGCGGGGTCGCGAGTCGGCACGTTCGGTCGCCAGGTGGGCGAGCGCGCCGCCGAGAAGGCCGCTGAGCGCCGTGGGTTCCACGAGCGGATCACCGCCCCCAACGCCCCCGGCCTCACCGCCGAAGGGGAGCGCGTCCGTCCCGGCACGGGCACCGACACCTCTCTCGAGCCGCCGGCCCCGCTCGTGCCGGCCGAGCCGCTCACCAAGGACGAGTCCAAGCTGGCCCTCGGCATCGTTGCGGGCTTCCTCGTCCTCGCCCTCATCGTCGGCATCATCGGCGTGATGAAGATCGGGTCCAACACCGATCTCGACTTCGGTGGTGTCCCGACCAAGAGCCCGACCACGTCCGCCACCCCCAGCGGCACGCCCTCCCCCGGGGCCTCCGCCAGCGCGGGCGGCGGCGAGAAGCTGCAGATCCTCGCTGCCGACGGGTTCGACCCGCAGGGCGACGGCCGCGAGAACGGCACGCGCGCCCCTCGGGTCTTCGACGGCAACCCGGAGACGGCCTGGCAGTCGGAAGGCTACGGATCCGCCGCGCTCGGCGGGCTCAAGCAGGGTGTCGGCGTCGTCGTCGACCTCGGCCCCAACGTCGCGGCCCGCAGCATCACCCTCACGCTCGGCAACACCGCCGACGTCGAGGTCTACATCGGCGCGGACAAGACGCTCAGCGGTGCGGCCAAGGTCGGCGCGAAGGCCTCCGCCAGCGGCAACGTCACCTTCCCGGTCAAGGCCGGCACCGCGGGCCAGTACGTCATCGTCTGGTTCACCAAGCTCACCCAGGACGACAACGGCCGCTACCGCGCGGTGCTCGGCGAGGTCGAGGTCAAGAACTGAGATGGACGGCCTCGAGGACGCCTCCGACCGCGCCCTCATGGCCCGGCACCTCGAGGGCGACCCCGACGCCTTCGGCGAGATCTTCCGCCGGCACCGCGACCGGCTGTGGGCGGTGGCCGTCCGCACGACGAACGACCGCGAGCTCGCCGCCGACTGTGTCCAGGACGGCTTCGTCAACGCCTTCCGGCGCGCGGCGTCCTACCGGGGCGACGCCGCCGTCTCGACCTGGCTGCACCGGATCGTCGTCAATGCCTGCCTCGACCGGCTCCGCCGCGAGCGCGACGTGCTCCGCCGGGCCGGGGACGTCGCCGACATCGACGTCGTCGACCGGCACGACCGGCACGGCGAGGCCGAGACCGGCCTCGACGTGCGCGCGGCCCTCGCGGCCCTCCCCGAGCACCAGCGGCTCGCCCTCGTGCTCGTGGACATGCACGGTATGCCGGTCGCCGAGGCCGCGGAGGTCCTCGAGGTGGCGGTCGGCACGGTGAAGTCGCGGTGCGCCCGTGGTCGTGAGGCCCTCGCGGCGCTGCTGGCCGACAGCGGCCTCGCCGACGGGCGCCGGGAACCTCGGGAGCATGCATGACGTCCTACCCAGAAGAGGGCTCGCTGCCCCGGACCGCCCGCGACGTCGACGGGTCGACGTCCCCCACCCCTGGAAGGAGGCGCGCGTGAGCCTGCACGACGACGAGTCCGACCCCACCGGGATGCGGGAGCTGCTCCGCGGCCTCCCCGACCCGGGCCCCATGCCCGACGACCTCGTGGCGCGCATCCAGTCCTCCCTGGCGGACCTGCCCGCCCCGTTCGCGGCGCCCGGTGGTGGGGCCGCCGACGCACCCGGCGTTTCACGTGGAACGACGCTGGACGCGGAACGGGTCCGCCCGTCGTGGTGGGCCCGCACCGGCCCGAGGCTGGCGGTGGCCGCCGCGGTCCTCCTCGGTGGTGGCGCCGTGGCCTCGGGCCAGCTCGGGCTCCTCGCCTCGGGCGGGGACACCGCCTCGTCGTCGGCGGGAAGCGCGGCCGATGGTGGCGCCGAGCGTGGCGACGCCACGGACCCGGACGCGCAGGGGTCCGACAAGGGCGCCGCAGGCCCGCCGCCCTCCGACAGCGCCACACGGCGACAGGCCGAGCCCGGGCCGGTCGTCGTCACGATGACCGACCGCAGCTACACGTCCTCCCGGCTCGGCGTCGAGGCGGCCGAGCCGACGACGGCAACCCCCATCCCTCCCCTGTCCGCCGAGACACCCGGCACCGGACCGATCGGCACCGAGATCGGCGTGCGCGCCTGCCTCGTCGCCCTCGGACTATCCGAGGCGACCGGTGCCCGCGTCGACCTCGGGCAGCTCGACGGGCGCCCCGCAGCGGTGGTCGTCGTCACCGGTCAAGGTGGGCGGACGGCATACGCGGTCGGGCGGGACTGCACGATCGGCAACCCGTCGCTCCTCGCGGGTCCGGTCGACCTGCCCTGACCGCGGGTCGGGCGGTGTGTCGGGAATCGCGAGCGCCTAGGATCGGTTGCACCTGACCACCGCATGTAGCGGTGGTTCCCCATGACAGACACAAGGGACGGTGTTCGTGAGCTCCCCCGCCGACATTGACGGCCAGGACGTGCGCAACGTCATCATCATCGGCTCCGGCCCCGCTGGCTACACCGCCGCGGTCTACGCCGCTCGAGCCAACCTCAAGCCGGTGCTCTTCGAGGGGGCGGTGACGGCTGGTGGCGCCCTGATGAACACGACCGAGGTCGAGAACTTCCCCGGCTTCCGCGACGGCATCATGGGGCCTGACCTCATGGAGCAGATGCGGGCCCAGGCCGAGCGCTTCGGCGCCGAGCTCGTCACCGACGACGTCACGTCGGTCTCGCTCGAGGGCGACATCAAGTCGGTCGTCGACGGTGAGGGCCGCACGTGGCGCGCCCACTCGGTCATTCTCGCCATGGGCTCGGCCTACCGCGAGCTCGGTCTGCCCGACGAGAAGCGTCTCTCCGGCCACGGCGTCTCGTGGTGCGCGACGTGTGACGGGTTCTTCTTCCGTGACCAGGACATCGCCGTCGTCGGCGGTGGTGACTCCGCCGTCGAGGAGGCCACCTTCCTCACGAAGTTCGCCCGCTCGGTGACGATCGTCCACCGCCGCGATGCGCTGCGCGCCTCCAAGATCATGGCCGAGCGTGCCCTGACCAACGACAAGATCCGGTTCGCCTGGAACAGCGAGGTCGTGGCGGTCAACGGCGGTGACAAGCTCACCGGCGTCACGCTGCGCGACACGGTCACCGGCGCCGAGAGCGAGCTCGAGGTCACAGGCCTGTTCATCGCGATCGGCCACGACCCGCGCAACGAGCTGCTTCGGGACACTGACGACGTCAACCACGTCGCTCTCGATGCCGAGGGTTACGTCCTCGTCGAGGGCCGCTCGACCCGGACCAACCTCCCCGGCGTCTTCGCCTGTGGAGACCTCGTCGACCACACCTACCGCCAGGCCATCACGGCCGCGGGCTCCGGCTGTGCCGCCGCCCTCGACGCCGAGCGTTTCCTCGCGGCGGTCGAGCAAGACCACGCCCCCGCCCACGAAGCGGCCCGCGTCGCCGCCGTCGTCGCCCCCTGACCACCCGCGCGACCGCGCGTCCCCCGACCACACCTCATCACCGACCCCAGGAAGGACCCCCACATGGGAGCCACCCGCACCACCGACGACGCCTCGTTCGACACCGACGTCGTCAAGAACTCCAAGGTCACCCTCGTCGACTTCTGGGCCCCTTGGTGTGGCCCGTGCAAGGCGATCGCTCCCGTCCTCGAGGAGATCGCGCGTGACCACGCCGACAAGCTCGACGTCGTGAAGCTCAACACCGACGAGAACCCGGCGATCACCGGCAAGCTCGGCATCACCTCGATCCCGACGATGCACGTCTACAAGGACGGCGAGATCGTCAAGACGATCGTCGGCGCCAAGCCGAAGCCGGCCCTGCTGCGCGAGCTCGAGCCCTTCCTCGCCTGATCACGTCAGCGACGACGAAGCCCCGGTCCGTCTGGACCGGGGCTTCGTCGTTGCTGCGTCAATCCCCCTGTGGCACAGGGGATTTGGCTGTCGTGGCCGCTCGGTTCAGCGGGCCCCACGGAGGTTCATCGCGTCGAGGATCCGGTTGAGGTCCTCGACCGAGGCGAAGTCGATCGTCACCTTGCCGCGGTTCTTGCCGAGCGCGATCCCGACCCGCGTCTCGAGCCGGTCGGACAGGTCGGCGGCGATGTCGTCGAGCTGCGGGTGACGCCCACCGGCGCGGGGGCGGCGCTTGACCGGCTTCTCGTCCTCGACGCCGAGCGCGACGATCTCCTCCACCGAACGGACCGACAGGCCCTCGGCGACGATCCGCTGGGCCAGCCGCTCCATGGCCGCGCCGTCCCCGACACCGAGCAGCGCGCGGGCGTGACCTGCCGACAGGACACCGGCGGCGACGCGGCGGGCCACCATGGGAGGCAGCTTGAGCAGGCGCAGCGTGTTGCTGATCTGCGGGCGCGACCTTCCGATGCGACCGGCGAGCTCCTCCTGGGTGCAGCCGAAGTCGTCGAGAAGCTGCTGGTAGGCCGCCGCTTCCTCGAGGGCGTTGAGCTGGCTGCGGTGGAGGTTCTCGAGAAGCGCGTCGCGCAGGAGGTCGTCGTCCTCGGTGGCCTTGATGATGGCCGGGACCGAGTCCTTGCCGGCCTCGCGGCTCGCACGCCATCGGCGCTCGCCCATGATGAGCTCGAACTCGACACCCTCCGGGACGTCGGTGGCGTCCGCGGGGATGCGTCGGACCACGACGGGCTGGAGCACACCGATCTCACGGATGCTGTGCACGAGCTCGGCGAGGTCGTCCTCGTCGAAGACCGTCCGCGGCTGACGCGGGTTCGGGCGGATCGAGTCGAGCGGGACCTCGGCGAACTGGGCCCCAGGGACGGCGACGAGGTCGGGCTCGTCGGTCGGGGTCGCCGGTGTGGGCGCCGCGTCGTCAGTGGTGTCGTTCGACGAACCGTTCGGGGCGCTGACCTGCGACGATGCCGGCAGGTCGGCCGGCGACGGAACGTCCTGAGCAGCGGTGTCGACAGGGGCAGCACCCTCGGCCGGACGCTCCTCGGTGACCACGGAGCCGGTCGCGGGAGCGTCGGCCCGCTCCTTGAAGAAGACGTCGGTCGGGCGCGTCGTGCCGCCACCCCCGCCCGGGGGGATGAGGGCTCCGAGGCCGCGGCCCAGGGCACGTCGCTTGTCACTCATGAACGGTCCTCGCTGTTCTCGGCGGCGTTCTGCGCGGCCATCTCGGAGGCGGCCTCGAGGTAGGAGAGGGCGCCGCTGCTGTTGGGGTCGTAGGTCATGACGGTCTGTCCGTGGCTCGGCGCCTCGGAGATGCGCACCGACCGGGGCACGGTTGCCCTCAGGGTCTGGTCGGGGAAGTGGGTTCGGACCTCCTCGGCGACCTGCGCCGACAGGCGGGTGCGGCCGTCGTACATCGTGAGGAGGATCGTCGACACGTGCAGCGCCGGGTTGAGATGGTCGCGAATGAGCTCGATGTTGCGGAGCAGCTGTGACAGACCCTCGAGCGCGTAGTACTCGCACTGGATCGGGATGAAGACCTCGCTCGCCGCGACGAAAGCGTTGACCGTGAGCAGGCCGAGGCTGGGAGGGCAGTCGACGAAGACGTAGTCGAGGGTCTCCCCGCGCTCGGCGAGATCCTTCCGGTATGCCGTGACGGCCTTCTGGAGCCGCGTCTCACGTGCGACGAGGGAGACGAGCTCGATCTCAGCACCGGCGAGGTCGATCGTCGCCGGGGCGCAGAAGAGGTTGGGCACGTCGGGGCACTGCTGGACGACCTTGGCCAGTGGGTCACCGTCGACGAGGACGTCATAGATGCTCGCGACCTCGGAGTGGTGCTCGATCCCGAGCGCGGTGCTCGTGTTGCCCTGCGGGTCGAGATCGATGACGAGCACCTTCGCGCCTGCCTGTGCGAGCGCAGCGGCGACATTGACGGTCGTCGTCGTCTTGCCGACCCCACCCTTCTGGTTCGCGACCGTGAGCACCCGGGTCTCTGCCGGGCGGGGCAGCTCGCGGCCGGCGAGCGTGATCCGCTTGCGGGCGTCCTCGGCGACGGCCTTCGCGAGGGGGGTGTCGTCGCCGACGGTGGGAAGGTCTGCGACGTCTTCGTGGGCGTCACGCGAGACGTTGGTGAGCGCCTCCTGGGCCTTCTCCGACTCGCTCGTGGTGGCCTCCGCAGCGGCCGACTCCCCTGTTTCACGTGAAACGTCGGTCGACGCGGCGGCGTCGGCCGTGACGTCACCGCGCGCCGCCGGGGGGTTCGCGGTCGGGGATGCATCCGTGCGCGGCTCGTCGCGCGCCCCGTCGAGGCCCTCGCTGGCCACCTCAGGAGTCGGCTCAGCGGTCACCTCTGACGATGCCACGTCGACGGCCTCAGGGGCAGTCGAAGCGGTCGCCGTTTCACGTGAAACACCGCGGTCGACGCCGTCCTCGCCGGGCCAACCCAGCGGTGCGGTCTTGGAGCCGGGGAGCGCCGGGAAGCCCAGCCCTGGGGTCACGCGGCGTTCGCTCTCGACTGCCATCGTCGGGATCCACCTCACGGTCGTTGGTCGGGGACAGCCAATCCAACCCCGTCGCCACTCGACACGCCAAACCGACCGGCGCGCCACGGCCGAATTGCGCTGACGGCGCAATGTTTCACGTGAAACGAGGTGCTTCGACCCTGTCCTGAACGACGAGGACGGTGACCGGGACAACGTCGACACAGAGGAGAGTGTGGAGCGGAGCGGCCACTGGACAGTCAAGAGGCGGCTGGGACAGTCGAGAGGTTGCGCCATCGCGGCAGGCACGTCGGGAACCCGTTGCTGCGCCCATCCGGAAGGCCCGTCTCCGGGCGCCAACGACGACTGACCGCGGGGTCATGACGTCGCAGTAGTCGCCCATGTTTCACGTGAAACACGCATGCTGGGGCGCCTCGGCGCGGCACAACCTGGAGATTCAGGGCAAGGCCATATCCTCCTCCAAGGGCCCGGCACCGGAAGAGTCCGTTCACATGGGCATGCGAGTGCCTGCGTGAACGTGCGCGCCAAGCCGCCCGGACAGCGACCGGCAGAAGTGCCCGGCAACGGCGCCCAAGGGACATCGCCCCGGCTCTTCCCCGCCTTTCCTGGCCCCCTGCATCCGCTTCCAACGATCGGAGGAGGTCGGCTCCCGGCAGGACTCCCGGCATGACGAAGCCCCAGCTCCCACCAGGGGACCGGGGCCTGTCGCCGGCGTGACGATCGATCAGCGCTTCTTGTGCGGCTTCTTCCCCTGTGCGCGTCGGCGCACCTTCGGCTCGAAGGTCAGGTCCAGCGTGAGCGTGGGCTCGTCGAGGACCGAGCCGCCGTGCTCCGAGATTCGGGCGTCGACGAGCCCCAGCTTCGTGAGGTCGCGGCGGTCGGCGTCGAGCTCCTGCTGCGCGGACCGGCCCTTCATCGCGACGACGGTCCCACGTCCGTCGAGCAGCGGGACACACCACCGGGCGAGCTTCGCCGTCCGGGCCACGGCGCGGGCGGTCACCCACGGAGCGCTGACGACACCGACGAGCTCCTCGGCCCGTCCGCGGTGCACGGTGACGTTGTCGAGCCCCAGGTCGGCCACTGTCGCGGTGAGCCACTCGGTCCGCCGTTGCATCGGCTCGACGAGGTGCACATCGAGATCCGGCCGGGCGATGGCGAGAGCCACCCCGGGCAGGCCGGCACCGGAGCCGACGTCGACGAGCCTGGCGTCCTGCGGGAAGGCGTCCTCGATGACGGCGCAGTTGAGGACGTGGCGCTCCCACAGGCGCGGGACCTCCCGCGGCCCGATGAGGCCGTGGCTCACACCCGTGTCGGCGAGGATCTCGACGAAGCGGACGGCGGACGGCATACGGTCCCCGAACACCGCAGCCGCACCCGAAGGTGCGGCTGGCGGGGTGGTGTCGAACTCTTCGTCCGTCACCGTTTCACGTGAAACGTCGCTCACGCGGGCAGCACGACGACGTGGCGCCGCGGCTCCACGCCCTCGGACTCGGAGGCAAGGCCGGCAGCGAGGACCTCGTCGTGCACGACCTTGCGCTCGAAGGCGGTCATCGGCTCGAGGGCCGACTTCTCGCCGGTCTCCTTGACCGAGGCGATCGCCTCGCGGGCGATCTCGACGAGCTCTGCACGACGGCTCGCACGGTGGCCGGCGACGTCGAGCATGAGACGGCTCCGGTGCCCGGTCGCGGACTGGACCGCGAGACGAGTGAGCTCCTGCAGGGCATCGAGGACCTTGCCGTTGTCACCGACGAGGCGACGGGGGACGCGGCCCTCCTCCGAGTCGACGATCGCGACCGCGGCACGGTCTCCGTCGATGTCGACGTCGATGTCTCCGTCGAGGTCGCAGATGTCGAGCAGGCTCTCGAGGAAGTCCGCCGCGACCTCCCCCTCCTTCTCGAGGTCGGCGGGCGCGGCTGCGGTCGCCTCGCCAGCCGGGGAGTCGACGGTGTCGGTCGTCTCGGCAGACTGGTTCACGTCGGTCTCGTCGGCCTCGACGACCTGGTCGGTGACGTCACTCATGGGATGTTCCTCTCAAGGCGGCCGACGTCGGCGTCGGCCGTTCCGGAGCCGCATCGTCGCAGGTCAGGGACCTGATGCGGCAGAAATGGTTCAGTTGTCCTGCTGCGAGGGCTTGGCCGTGACCGTGCCCTGGCCACCCTTCTTCTTGGCGCGCTTCTTGCCCTTGGGCTGGGTGCGCTGCCCCGTCTTGGCTGCCGCCTCGGCCGCTGCAGCCTCCTCGGCCGCCTTGCGCTCGGCCTCGCCCGGGATCGGCTTCCCACGCTTGGCGAGACGCTCGTGGAGGGCCTTCTCGGCTGCCGAGCCGGGAGCCGGCATCTTCCGGATCACGTAGAACTGCTGGGTCATCGACCACACGTTCGTCGTGAACCAGTAGAGCAGGACACCGATCGGGAAGTTGATGCCGGAGACCGCGAAGACGATCGGCATGACGTACATGATGAGCTTCTGCTGCTTGGCGAACGGGTTGTCGAGGGCCGACGCCGGCATGTTCTTCGTCATGAGCTGGCGCTGCGTCGTGAACGTCGTCGCCGACATGAGGATGATGAGCACGATCGTGACGACGTAGGTGGCCGTGTTGTTCGCACCGAGGAAGGTGTCGGAGAGCTGCGCGCCGAAGAGCGTGGCCTGCTCGGCCTGTGAGGCGACCGACTGGGTGATCGGGCCGATCTTCTCCTTGGTGCCGGCACCGATCTCGTCGAGACCGTTGAGAACGCGGAAGAGACCGAAGAAGAACGGCGACTGCACGAGGATCGGCAGGCACGAGGAGAACGGGTTCGTCCCCTCCGACTTGTAGAGCGCCATCGTCTCCTGGGTCATCGCCTGGCGGGACTCGGGATCGGTCTTGCCCTTGTACTTCTTCTGGATCTTCTGCAGCTCGGGCTGGATGAGCTGCATCTTGCGCGAGGCGTTGATCTGCTTGACGAACAGCGGGATCATCGCGGCACGCATGACGATGACGAGGCCGATGATCGACAGACCCCAGGCGAGGCCGGACGCCGGGTCGAGTCCCAGGGTCGTGAACGCCTGGTGGAAGCCGTACATGATCCACGCGACGAGAAGCTCGATCGGGTAGAGCAGGCTGTTGAAGAAGTCTCCCATGCTGTCCTTCAGTCGGTCCGGCGTCGTCGCCGGGGATGGGCCCACGCAGGGCGTGGGTCAGGGGGTGGTCTCGTGGGGGATGTGGCGCGCGATGAGCTCGCCGTCATCCGGCTGCCCCGGCAGCGGTGGGACGTGGTCGACCCCGCCGGCCGACCAGGGGTGGCACCTGCCCAACCGGCGGGCGGCCAGCCAGGTTCCCCGGAAGAGGCCGTGGCGGCTCAGGGCGGTCACGGCATACGCGGAGCAGGAGGGGTAGTAGCGGCAGCTGGGTGGGGTCAGCGGCGAGATGACGAGCTGGTAGGCGCGCACGAGCCACACGAGCGGCTTGGCGGCAACCTGTCCCAGCGTCATCCGGCGACCTCCAGACGACCAACTGCCTTGTGCAACAAGGGAATCAGCGCATCCGAGAGCTGCGCGAACGTCGCGTTCGCGGCAGCCGGCTGGGCGCGCACGACGACGTCACACCCGCTCGGTATGCCGTCCAGCCGGCTCGCGACGACCGCGCGCAGCCGGCGCTTGGTGCGGTTGCGGACCACGGCGTTGCCGACGGCCCTCGACACGACGAAACCGACCCGCGGCGGGAGTCCCGCACGAGAGTCGGTCACGTTGGCGTGCACCACGAGGATCCTCGATCCCGCTCGCGTCGCACCGGGGGCGCGGATCGCCGACGCGAAGTCCGACCGCGACCGCAGTCGGTTCGGCGCCGGCAGCACCGAAGCCTCAGGCCGAGAGCTCGGCGCGACCCTTGCGGCGACGGGCAGCGAGGATGGCGCGGCCGGCGCGGGTCCGCATGCGCAGGCGGAAGCCGTGGGTCTTGGCCCGGCGGCGGTTGTTGGGCTGGAACGTACGCTTGCTCACGTCACATCTCTCTTCACGAGACGACCCTCGCGTGGGACACGCAGGATCTGGGGCTGTCAGGGTGGTGCTGGTTCGGGGCTGCGGGCAGGCGTCGACGGCCGCCACAACAGGCTTGTCAACGGTACGGGAGAGCATCTCTCCGGGTCAAACTCACCGAAACCGCTGACAGCCTCGCGTCGAACAGGCTAGGTTCCCACCTCGCGTGCCTCGTTCGGGTCCGACACGCCGCTCCTCGCCCGCACCGACCGCGAGACAGCGCCACGACGGGTTGCCGCGGGGTTCACCCCTTGTTAGCGTCAGCCCGCATACCCACAGTCTGTGGACAACTCTGTGGACACGCGCACGAGGAACGTCGAAAGGTTGTGTGGTCAGGTGCCGGACGCGGGGATGGACCAGATCTGGCGCACGACGCTTGACGCGCTCGACTCCGACGGGATCCCCGTCCAGCAGCGTGCCTTCCTCTCGTTGGCCAAGCTCGTTGGCCTGCTCGACGACACCGTGCTCATCGCCGTGCCCAACGACTTCACCAAGGACATCGTCGAGACCCGTCTGCGCGACCGGGTGACCGACACCCTGAGCCAGCAGCTCGGCCACACGGTGCGGCTCGCCGTCACCGTGGACCAGAGCCTGGGTGACATCCCCGTCCAGGACCCGCCGGCCCACGGCGTCGAGGACCCCGGCCACAGCGTGCCGAGTCCGGCGCACGACCCGGTCCCGGCAAGCCCGATGGACCACCCGAACGGTCTCGCGAACGGCGTCCCGTCCGACCGCGGCGTCCACGCCGGCGCTCATCCCGGAGGCCAGGGGGCCGGTGACGGCGACGGCCGCCGAGCCGAGCGGCGGGCCGAGCTCGACGGCATCGCCCTCGCCGACGACGACGACCACGGCTCGCGCACCGACCGGGCCACGCCGCAGACCCGTTCGCCCGGCGCGCTGCGACCGCGACCGGGGGCCGCCGTCCCCGAGCAGGTCGAGCTCACCCGCCTCAACCCGAAGTACACCTTCGACACCTTCGTCATCGGCGCGAGCAACCGGTTCGCCAACGCGGCCGCCCTCGCCGTCGCCGAGACGCCGGCCAAGGCCTACAACCCGCTCTTCATCTATGGCGAGTCCGGGCTGGGCAAGACCCACCTGCTCCACGCCATCGGGCACTACGCCCGCAACCTCTTCCCGCACGTCAAGGTGCGCTACGTGAACTCCGAGGAGTTCACCAACGACTTCATCAACAGCATCCGCGACGACAAGGCGGCGAACTTCCAGCGCCGCTACCGCGACGTCGACGTCCTTCTCATCGACGACATCCAGTTCCTCCAGGGCAAGGTCCAGACCCAGGAAGAGTTCTTCCACACGTTCAACACGCTCCACAACGCCAACAAGCAGGTCGTCATCACGAGCGACCTGCCCCCGAAGCTCCTCAGCGGCTTCGAGGAGCGGATGCGCAGCCGGTTCGAGTGGGGGCTCATGACCGACGTCCAGCCGCCCGACCTCGAGACCCGCATCGCGATCCTGCGCAAGAAGGCGGCCCAGGAGCGGCTCAGCGTCCCCGACGACGTCCTCGAGTTCATCGCCTCGCGGATCACGACGAACATCCGCGAGCTCGAGGGGGCCCTCATCCGGGTCACCGCCTTCGCCAGCCTCAACCGCCAGCCGGTCGACATCTCGCTCGCGGAGATCGTGCTCAAGGACCTCATCCCGCACGACAGCTCGAACCAGATCACGAGCGCGACGATCATGGCGCAGACGGCCGCCTACTTCGGGCTCACTCTCGAGGACCTCCAGGGCCAGTCCCGCTCGCGCGTGCTCGTCACGGCCCGCCAGATCGCGATGTACCTCTGCCGCGAGCTCACCGACCTCTCCCTTCCCAAGATCGGCCAGCAGTTTGGCGGCCGCGACCACACGACGGTGATGCACGCGGACAAGAAGATCCGCCAGCTCATGGCCGAGCGCCGGGCGATCTACAACCAGGTCACCGAGCTGACGAACCGGATCAAGCAGCAGTCACGCTGACCGCGTCGTCCACAGGACGGCCGCTGTCCACAGGCTGGTCCACAGCTGTGGGTCTCGCTTCACCCGTTCGTCACCTTCGGCCGTCCACAGCGCGTCGAGCACGCGCCATCCACGGGTTGTGAACAACTCTGTGGACAACTCCGCCTGTGGACGAGCGTGTGGATGCCGACCGTGCCTCAGTCATCCCCAAGAGCTGTGGACACCTGTGGACAACCACTCCGGCGGGGTGGACGACAGGTGACCCGGCCGTGGACGGGGGCGGACGGCATACGCGGCGTGCACAGGCGACCGGCTGCGCTCCACACGGCGTCCACCGGTCGTCCACCGGCTTCACCGGCCGCTGACCTGCGCAAACGTGGGTCTGTCCACAGGATCCACACCTCCTACAACCCTGACGAGATCCCTCAATCTCCTGTCCAGCCCCGAGAACCTGCTTGTGGACCCCTGCGACCCGAGCACTCCCGAACGACAATTCCCGGCACGGGTGACCGTGCGCTCGTTCGTGCACTAATGTCGTGGTTCCCGCGCGCCCGGGCTCCCCGGCGTGCGCGGCCTGTCGTTCTTTTCCGTCGGTCGCCGCGAGGCACCCACACAGTGAGGTCGGTATGCCGTGAAGTTCCGCGTCGAGCGTGAAGTCCTGGCCGAGGCGGTCACCTGGGTGGCCCGCGGACTTCCGGCACGACCGCCGGTCCCGGTGCTCGCCGGCATCCTCCTCGAGGCCGGCGACGAGGGCACCGTGACGCTCTCGGCGTTCGACTACGAGGTCTCGGCGCGCCTCACCGTCCCCGCCGAGGTGAGCGAGTCCGGCACCGTGCTCGTCCTCGGCCGCCTCCTCGCCGACATCTCACGCAACCTGCCCAACAAGCCGGTCGACGTCGAGGTCCAGGGCTCCAAGGTCCAGGTGACGTGTGGCTCGAGCCGGTTCAGCCTGCTGCAGATGCCCTCGGACGACTACCCGACGCTGCCCACCTCGCCCGAGCCCAGTGGCTCGATCGACGGGCACGTCTTCACCCAGGCGGTGAGCCAGGTGTCGGTCGCGGCCGACCGCGGCGACACCCTTCCGATCCTCACGGGCGTACGCGTCGAGATCGAGGGCGACAGGATGACGCTCCTCGCGACCGACCGCTACCGCCTCGCCATGCGCGAGCTCACGTGGAACCCCGCCGACAGCGCCGCGAGCCACGTCGTGCTCGTGCCGGCACGCACCCTCGCCGACACCGCCCGCTCGCTCGGGGCAAGCGGCTCGATCCACGTCGCACTCGGCTCCGCCGCCGGTGGTGACGGGCTCGTCGGCTTCGAGGCCGGCTCGCGCCGCACGACGACCCGCCTGCTCGACGGCGAGTACCCCAAGGTGAGCTCGATCTTCCCCTCGTCCTCCGAGACCGAGGCGGTCATCAACACCGCCGAGCTCGTCGAGGCCGTCAAGCGCGTCGCGCTCGTCGCCGAGCGCAACACCCCGGTGCGGCTGCGCTTCACCGATGGCCAGGTCGCCATCGAGGCCGGCACCGGCGAGGACGCCCAGGCGAGCGAGGCCGTCGAGGCGACGCTCCAGGGCCCCGACATCGAGGTCGCCTTCAACCCCGGCTTCCTGCTCGACGGGCTGGGCGCCGTCGGCACCGACTTCAGCCGGCTCTCGTTCACCCAGCCCTCACGTCCTGCCGTCCTCAGCGGGCAGGCGGAGGCCGACGGCGAGGCGGACACCAGCTATCGCTACGTCATCATGCCGGTGCGCTTCGCGAGCTGAGCGGGCGTAGCCTGACGACCACTCGACCGTCTCCCACCTGAAGGGGTTGGCAATGCAACTCGGACTCATCGGCCTGGGCAAGATGGGTGGCAACATGCGCGAGCGCATCCGCCGCGCCGGTCACGAGGTCGTGGGCTACGACCGCAACCCCGACGTCTCGGACGTCCGGTCCCTCGCGGCGATGGTCAAGAAGCTCGAGGCACCCCGGGTCGTCTGGGTCATGGTTCCGCACGGCGACCCCACCCGCGAGACCGTCGCCAGGCTCGGTGAGCTGCTCGACAAGGGTGACCTCGTCATCGACGGCGGCAACAGCCGCTTCACCGACGACATCGAGAACGAGAAGCTGCTCAAGGCCAAGGGCATCGGCTACCTCGACTGCGGTGTGTCCGGTGGCATCTGGGGCCTTGACAACGGCTACGGCCTCATGGTCGGCGGCACCAAGGCCAACGTCGCCAAGGCGATGCCGATCTTCGACGCGCTGCGTCCCGAGGGGCCGCGCGACGAGGGCTTCGTCCACGCCGGCGACATCGGCGCCGGGCACTACGTCAAGATGGTCCACAACGGCATCGAGTACGGCCTCATGCACGCCTACGCCGAGGGCTACGAGCTGCTTGCCAAGAAGGACATCGTCAAGGACGTCCCCGGCTCGTTCAAGGCGTGGAGCCGGGGCACCGTCGTCCGCTCCTGGCTGCTCGACCTCATGGTCAAGGCGCTCGAGGAGAACCCCGGGCTCGACGACGTCTCCGACTACACCGCCGACTCGGGTGAGGGCCGCTGGACCGTCGAGGAGGGCATCGCCAACGCCGTCCCCATGCCGGTCATCTCGGCCTCGCTCTTCGCCCGCTTCGCCTCGCGCCAGCAGTCCTCGCCGACGATGCAGGCCGTCGCGGCGCTGCGCGGTCAGTTCGGCGGGCACCAGGTCATGACGACCGCCGAGGGCGAGCAGCTCCGCTCGGAGGCGGCTGCGGGGCCCAAGGCGCCCGAGACCGCGAAGGCCAAGGCCGCCGCCAAGGAGAAGCCGACCAAGAGCGCCGCCAAGGCCGCGTCCCAGGGGCGCAAGGCCGCGTCGGCCGGTCCGTCGTCCGGCTCGGGCGCGACCGGCGCACCCGGTGGTCCGACGTCGGGCACCGCGTCGACGCGGAAGCGCGCCACGAAGAAGGCCTGAGCGGGTCCGGTGTTCGTCCGGCACCTCACCGTCGGAGACTTCCGGAGCTATCCGAGCGCCGAGCTCCCGCTCGAGCCCGGCGTGACGACCTTCGTCGGGCTCAACGGGCAGGGCAAGACCAACCTCGTCGAGGCGATCGGCTACCTCGCCTCGCTCTCGTCGCACCGCGTGGCCAGCGACGCCCCGCTCGTGCGGTTCGGCGCGGCCCAGGCGGTCATCCGAGGTGCCGTCGTGCGCGAGGGCCGCGAGTCGATGGTCGAGCTCGAGATCAACCCGGGCCGGGCCAACCGTGCCCGGCTCAACAAGTCGCCGCTCACCCGTACCCGCGACGTCCTCGGCCAGGTGCGGACCGTGCTCTTCGCGCCGGAGGACCTCGCGCTCGTCAAGGGCGACCCGTCGGAGCGTCGGCGCTTCCTCGACGAACTGCTCGTCGCACGCCAGCCACGCTGGGCCGGCGCCCGGGGCGACTACGACCGGATCCTCAAGCAGCGCAACGCCCTGCTCAAGTCGGCGGCGCCCGTCCTGCGCGGCCGCGGCAAGCAGCGCCGTCCCGTGGAGGGCCTCGACACCGCGTCGGAGCGCGAGAGCGCCCTGCACACCCTCGACGTGTGGAACACCCAGCTGGCGCAGGTCGCCGCTCCGCTGCTCTACGCCCGGCTGCGGCTGCTGCGCGACCTCGGTCCCCTGCTCGGCAAGGCCTACGACGAGGTGAGCGCGGGGCAGTCGGACGCGCGCGTCTCCTACCGGTCCTCGCTGCGCGAGCCGATGGCGGCGCGGATCGCCGAGGGCGAGGTGCCCGAGCTCGAGGAGCTGCACGCCGAGCTGCTCGAGTCCTTCGCCGAGGTCCGCGCCCAGGAGATCGAGCGCGGCGTCACCCTCGTCGGTCCGCACCGCGACGACGTCGTCCTCACCCTCGGCGAGCTGCCGGCCAAGGGCTACGCGAGCCACGGCGAGAGCTGGAGCTTCGCGCTCGGGCTCAAGCTCGCGGCATACCACCTCCTGCGGCACGACCTCGGCGACGACCCGGTCCTCATCCTCGACGACGTCTTCGCCGAGCTCGACGCGGGCCGCCGCGAGCGGCTTGCCGCGATGGTCGCCGACTGCGAGCAGGTCCTCATCACCGCGGCCGTCGAGGCGGACGTGCCCGACGGGCTCCGCGGACGCACGTATGCCGTCTCGCTGGGTGAGGTGACCGCACGTGAGTGACGGCGTGGATCCCGTTGCGGGACAAGTGAGCTCGTCGGGAGGTGCGGGTTCGGCAGGTTCGTCCGCAGGCGGGGAGGTTTCACGTGAAACCGACGACGCCTTCCTCTCGGCACCGGCCGACGCGCTCGCGAGGGCGCGCGCCGCGGCCCGGGCGCGCGGGCTGCGCCCGGGAGTCAAGCCGAAGCGACGCTTCAAGGACGTCGTCGGTGGTGGCGGCGAGGGACGGCGCGGCGGCCGCGACCCGCAGATGCTCGGCGACGAGCTCGACGCGTTCGTCAGCGAGCGCGGGTGGAAGGTCGACGTCGCCGTCGGCTCGGTGCTCGGCCGCTGGCCCTCGATCGTCGGGGCCGAGGTCGCGCAGCACTGCCAGCCCGTCGAGTTCGTCGACTCGGTGCTCACGGTGCGCGCCGACTCGACGGCGTGGGCGACGAACCTGCGCCTCATGTCGAACACGCTCATGGGCTCGCTCGCCCGCGAGGTCGGCGAGGGGACGGTGAGCGAGATCCGCGTCGTCGGCCCGAGCGCGCCCTCGTGGTCACGAGGTGCGCGTCGGGTCCAGGACGGTCGCGGGCCGCGCGACACCTACGGCTGAGCCGGGCCGAGACTGCGGCGGGCGCTCGGCGTGCGGCTGTCGGACCCCTGACACAGGATGGGGACATGACGACGACGCACGAGACCTCGCACCCGACCGACCCCCGTCCGGCCGTGCGCTGCGGGATCGTGCCGCCCTACCTCCTCCAGGCACTGGCGAGCTCGGGTGAGCCGCACCTCGAGGAGCGCGCAAGAGAGACCCTGCGTCTCGACCAGCTCCGCTACGAGGAGCACGCCCGCGAGCACTCGCTCCGTCCCGACGGGGCGCGGGTGAGCCGCCGTGCCAACCGCGCGACGACCGAGGCCCCCAACCGCGTCGTCCACGACGCCGGTGGCGGCACGCAGCTTCCCGGCGAGAAGGTGCGCGCCGAGGGCGAGCCGGCGACCGACGACACAGCCGTCAACGAGGCATATGACGGGCTCGGGGCGACGTGGGATCTGTGGAACGCGGCATACGGCCGCAACAGCCTCGATGACAAGGGGCTCGGGCTCGTCGCGACGGTCCACTACGGCACGAACTACGACAACGCCTTCTGGGACGGCTCGCAGATGGTCTTCGGCGACGGGGACGGCGTCGTGCTCCTCGGCTTCACCCGCAGCCTCGACGTCATCGGGCACGAGCTGGCCCACGGCGTCACGCAGTACACGTCCGGCCTCGTCTACCAGGACCAGGCCGGCGCCCTCAACGAGCACGTCTCCGACGTCTTCGGGATCCTCGTCAAGCAGCGCGCGCTCGGCCAGAGCGCCGAGGAGTCCGACTGGCTCATCGGCGCCGAGCTGCTCGGCCCGGACGTCAAGGGCGTCGCGCTGCGCTCGATGAAGGAGCCGGGCACCGCCTACGACGACCCGCGGCTGGGCAAGGACCCGCAGCCGGGCCACATGCGCGACTTCGTCGTCACCGACGACGACAACGGCGGCGTCCACATCAACTCCGGCATCCCCAACCGCGCCTTCCACCTCGTCGCGACCGCCCTCGGCGGCAACGCGTGGGAGCGTGCCGGCTCGATCTGGTATGCCGTCATCACCGGTGACATCAAGGCGGACTGCGACTTCGCGACCTTCGCCGCGCTCACCGAGGCGGCAGCCGTCGCCGCGCACGGCGACGACTCGGAGGAGGCTCGCGCCGTGCGGGACGCGTGGGCCGCGGTCGGCGTCACGGGTGCGGAGGCGCCGGCGTCCGACGGGTCCGCACCGGACACCGAGCCTGTCCCCGCACCCTCGCCCGAGCCCGAGCCCGAGCCCGAGCCCGCGCCCTCGCCCGAGCCGGCGCCGGTGCCCGCCTCCGGAGCCCGACAGGTGCAGGTGCGCCGGACGGGTGGCTTCGCCGGGCAGGTGCGCGAGCGCACGGTGCTCCTCGACGAGCTGCCCGACGACGACGCCACGGCGTGGCGCGCCCTCCTCGCGAGCCCGACCCTCATGGCGCTCGCCCAGGGGCGGATGATCCCCGACGCGTTCCGCTACGGCGTGAGCTGCGAGGAGCCGCCGCTGGACGTGACGATCCCCGAGCCGGCGCTGCCCGAAGGAGTGCGCGAGCTCTTCGACCGCACGCTCGAAGCCTGACACCGAGCCGGCGCGGAACCACCGTGCGCGGTGAACCGTTCGTCCGGTGAGCGCCGCTCCGCGACGGCGCCAGAGACCCGTCGGGAGAGGATGAGCCATGCAGCGGCCCGTCCTCCCCCGCCCGGCCCGGCTGGTCCCGTCGGTCGCTGCCTTCGTCCTCACCCTGTCGTCAGCCGTCGTGGCCTCGCCCGCTGCCGCTGAGGGCGACACCCGCGTGCGGACGACCGACCAGCTCGTCGACGTCGGTCCCGAGCCCGACGGCACCCCGGTCCGGCTCGACACCAGGCTCTACCTCCCGCCCGGTGACGACCCTCGGCCCGCCGTGCTCCTCGCCCACGGCTTCGGCGGCAGCAAGGAGAGCGTCGACCGCGAGGCCCGTGCCTACGCCGCCGACGGCCACGTCGTCCTCGCCTTCACCGCGCGGGGCTTCGGCCGCTCCGGCGGACGGATCCACCTCAGCTCTCCCGACCACGAGATCGCCGACGGCAGGGTGCTGCTCGACCTCCTCGCGAAGCGACCAGAGGTGAGGCAGGACAGCGCGGGCGACCCGCGCGTCGCGGTCGCGGGTGGGTCCTACGGCGGTGCCTTCGCGCTCATGCTCGCCGGTGCCGACCCCCGGGTCGACGCCACCGTCGCCGCGATCACGTGGAACGACCTGTCGGAGTCGCTCTTCTCGCAGGCGGCGGCGGGCAGCACCGAGCCGGGTCCCTACAAGCAGCTCTGGGGAGCCCGGTTCTTCTCGTCCGCGCTCGGCGGGCTCGACGGCGCCGCCGCCGGCCTCCCGGGGTCCTCGGCGACACGTCCGTCGGGTTCGCCGTCTCCCGCAGGGGCGCCGTCCGCGAGCGCACCCGCCGCGCCGAGCGAGCTCCTCTGTGGCCGCTTCGACCTCACGCTCTGCCGCCAGCTCCAGTCCGCCGCCGAGACCGGACGCCCGAGCGCCGAGCTCACAGCGACCCTGCGCCGCAACAGCCCGCGGGGGATTATCGGCCGAGTCACCGCGCCCACCCTCCTCGTGCAGGGCGAGTCCGACACCCTCTTCGGCCTCGACCAGGCCGACGCCAACGCGGCTGGCCTCGCCCGGGCGGGCACCCGGCACGCCGTGCGGTGGACCGACGGCGGTCACGACGGCGCCTCGACCAACCCGGGCCTCGACGAGGAGGCGGCGCGGACCTGGATCCGCACCTACCTCGAGGGCACCCGCACGTCGCCGCTGCCCGTCCCTGCCTTCACCTTCTCGCTGCCGGTGCCACGCCGCAGCGACACCGCCCCCGTGGTGACGCTCGACCGCTACCCGGGACTGCGCTCCGCACCGACCGGCGTGACCCTGCGTCGCCCGGACGAGCCGGCGGTCCTGCTCACCCCGCCCGGCGGGCAGCCCAACTCGATGACGTCGCTGCCGGGTGTGGGCGCGTTCGAGCTCCCGACCTACCGCCTCGCCGCCCTCCCCGGCATGTCCGCCGCCTTCGAGAGCGCCCCGCTGTCGCGCAGCCTCACGGTCGTCGGCGCCCCGACCCTGCGCCTCGGTGTCACCTCGACCGGCGCGGAGGCGACGCTCTTCGTCTCGCTCTGGCGGGTCGAGGGGTCCGAGGCGGTCCAGCCCCGGGCACTCACCGCGCCGGTGCGCGTCGCGACGACACCGGGCCGACCGACCGACGTCACCGTCGAGCTGCCCGCATCGGTGTGGTCGATGGCCGCCGGCAGCCGCTGGCGGGTCCTCGTCACCTCGACCGACAGCTCCTTCACCGTGCCACGTGAGGCCCGCGCCGACCGGGTCGAGCTCACCGACGCGAGCCTCAGCGTCCCGACCGCCCAGGGCACGCTCCTCCCGGCGACGACCGAGCGCGACACCGAGTCGCTCGCGCTGGCAGCGGGCATCGGCGCGCTTCTCGCCGCGATCTCCGTGTCCGCGCTCCTGCGTCGCCGGCGCCGGCTGCGTGAGGTCGTGCGCGACGACTGGGCCGACGTGCCGCTCGTCGTCGAGAACCTCACGAAGACCTACGCCGACGGGCACAAGGCCGTCGACGACGTCTCGTGGCGGGCCGAGAAGGGCCAGGTCGTCGGCCTCCTCGGACCCAACGGCGCCGGCAAGACGACGTCGATGCGGATGATGCTCGGCCTCATCACGCCCGACTCCGGGTCGGTTCATGTCCTCGGCCGGCCGGTGCACCCCGGGTCGGACGTCCTCGGCCGGGTCGGGGCCCTCGTCGAGGGTCCGGGCTTCCTGCCCCACCTCACCGGCCGCCAGAACCTCGAGGCCTACTGGGCCGCCACCGGGCGCCCGGCGAAGGAGGCCGAGATGTCCGATGCCCTCGCGGTCGCCGCCCTCGGTGGTGCCCTCGACCGGCCCGTCCGGACCTACAGCCACGGCATGAAGCAGCGCCTCGGCATCGCCCAGGCCATGCTCGGCAAGCCCGAAGTGCTCTTCCTCGACGAGCCGACCAACGGCCTCGACCCGCCCCAGATCGCGGCGATGCGACCGATCCTGCGCTCCTACGCCGAGTCGGGCCGCACCGTCGTCGTCTCCAGCCACCTGCTCGCGGAGGTCGAGATGACCTGCACCCACGTCGTCGTCATGCACGCCGGCCGGGTCGTCACGACCGGTCCCGTCGCCGACCTGCTCTCCAGCGACGACACGACCGTCTTCGAGCTCGCCTCGGTCGCCTCGCTCGCCCCGGCGCGCGCGGCGCTCGCGGGGGCGGACGGCATACGGTCGGTCGAGGTGATCGACGACCCGTCCAAGCCGATGCTCACCGTCGTGGCCGAGCGACCGCGCGAGGAGGTCGTGCGCGACGTCGTCGCGTCGGGCGCCGAGGTCGTCGGCGTCGGCAGCCGGCGCCACCTCGAGGAGGTCTTCCTCGGGGTCATCGCCGCCTCGCAGGCCCGCCCGGACGACGAGGAGACCTCGGAGGCCTCGGTCGTCGAGCGGCTGCGTCAGGTGCGGGCCCGATGAGCCGGCCACTGTCGTGGCGCTCCGAGCTGCGTCGCCAGCTCGGACGTCGCCGCACGCTCTGGGTCGTCGGGATCGTCCTCGTCCTGCCGCTCATCTTCGTCGCGGCGTTCTCGCTCGACGACGACCCCGGCCGTCCCGGTGACCCGGGTGTCAGGCTCGTCGACCTCGCGACGAGCGGCGGCCCGAACTTCACGACCTTCGCCTTCCTCGTCTCGGCCGAGCTGCTGCTCTTCATCGTCGCCGCCCTCTTCGCGGGCGACCCGGTGCCGGCCGAGGCGTCGTGGTCGTCGCTGCGCTACCTCCTCACCGCGCCCGTGACTCGTGCCCGGCTGCTCACGAGCAAGCTCGTCATCGGCTTCGTCTCGACGGCGGTCCTCGTCGTCGTGCTGCCGCTGTGGGCGCTCGCGGTCGGGACGGTCGCCTACGGCCCGGAGCCGTTCACGATCCTCGGTGGCGGCGAGCTGCCGTGGGGCGAGTGGCTGCCGCGCATGGCCGTCGCGATCGGCTACGTCCTCGTCATGGTCGCGCCCATCGGCGCCTTCGCGTTCTGGATCGGGGTGCGCAGCCAGACGCCGCTCGCCGCGGTCGGCGGCGCGCTGATGCTGCTCATCGTCGCCGGCATCCTCGACTCGATCGACGCCCTCGGCGACTGGCGCAAGGCGCTGCCCGGGCACTACTCCCGAGCGTGGCTCGACCTGCTGGTCTCCGGCCCGGTCGACTGGACCGACCTGCGCCACGGGGTGCTGTGGGCCGTCCTCTACGCCGTGCTCTTCGTCGCGCTCGGCTACCGGCGCTTCCGGCGCCAGGACATCCTCAGCTGAGCAGCCGGTCTCCGGCGCGTGACGGCACGAGGGCGGCCACGCGGCCACCGACCCAGCGGGCGACCGGCTCGACGATCGGGCTCGATCCGCGCCAGGCGATCCAGCCGGTGAGCGTGGCGACGGCCGCGCCGAGCAGCGAGTAGCCGACGCGTCCCATGACCTCCCACTGCACGAGGTAGATGAAGAGCGAGGCCGACGCCACCGGCAGCAGCACGGGCACGACGAACGCCGGCACCCGGGCCGAGCGCACCCACAGGAGCACGAGGAGCCCGGCACCGAGCACCGCGTTGCGCTCGAGGTCACCGAAGAAGCCCGGAACGACGAGGAGCACGTATGCCGTGAGCAGCCACCGTTGCCACCTCGCCTCCGCGCGGGCCATGGCCCACCCGAGGGCGAAGAGCCACAGGACGACGGCGGGCCGGCCGTTGACGTGGTGGTCACCGACCGGGACCAGGCCGTAACGGAAGACCAGGGCGACGACGGCCACGGCCATCGGCACGACGAAGGGCCGGGCGCGCTCGAGCCGGTCGAGCGCCGGCACCGCGAGCAGCACCGTGACGCCGACGAGGATGTGGACGACCGCCTCGACGAACCAGTAGCGCCACTGCGGGTGGACGTTGCTCCCGCCGACCGAGGTGAGCAGCGCCGGGTTCCACCACGAGTAGCGCTCGTCGACGAGGGTGAGCACGCCGAGCCACACCGCGCTCGGCAGCGCGATGCGGGTCACCGACTCGGCGACGTGGGCGAGCCGCTCGGACCGCCGCCCGCCGGACAGCTGGAAGCGCGCGAAGGCGAAGCCCGCGACGGCGAGCAGGACGTGCGCCCCTCCACGCACGTCCAGCACGCCGGCGTGGGTGAGGACGATGACGGCGATCGCCACGGCACGCAGGACGACGGAGGTCTCGAGCGAGCGCCACCGCAGCCAGCGGCTCAGGCGTGACGGCTCCGTCGCGCCCCCGTCGAGCATGTCCGCGTCGGACCCCTCGGCCCGCGCGAGCTCGCGCACCGGCAGGACGTGCCACGACGCCGGCAGCGCGCCGAGCAGGCCCTCGAGCCGCACCGACGCCTCGACGTAGGAGAGGGAGTCCCCGCGCAGGGTGACGAAGGAGTCGTCGAGCGTGGCGTCGGGCCGGTCGAGCAGCTCGGCGTAGAGCGCCCGCACCCGTTCCGCCGCGTCGAGCCGCGACTCATTGCCAGTTCCAGCGCCTTCCGCGGACACGTCACCGGTGTCGGGACCGCTGGAACTGGCAATCAGTCGGTCGGGACCGCTGGAACTGGCAATCAGTCGGTCGGGACCGCTGGAACTGGCAATGAGTCGGTCGGGGGTGGGGCAGGTTCCCTCACCGAAGGCGTCGACGAGCGTCGCCAGGCCGGGGCGGTCGACCTTGCCCGACGGCGTGCGCGGCACCTCGTCGACCGCGGTGACGACGACGGCGGCGCGCGGGACGGCATACCGCTCGCTCACCTGGCGGCGTACGGCCGCGAGGTCGCTGCCCTCGGAACCGACGACCGCGACGAGGATCCGGTCGCCACCGTCCATGACGTATGCCGGCCCACGCAGGGCGTGCGTCCCTCGCCCTCCCGAGGTGAGGTCGCTCTCGACCCGGTCGAGGTCGATCCGCAGCCCGCAGACCTTGGCGAAGCGGCTGCGACGACCCACGATCTCGACGAGCCCGTCCGCGGTGAACCGCGCGAGGTCGCCGGTGTGGAGCGGGCCCACCTCGGCGCCGCGGGCGAGGTCGCCGGGCGTCGTGGCGTAGCCCATCATGACGTTGCCGCCTTCGTAGACGAGCTCACCGACGCCGGCCGCGGCACCCTCGACGGGTGCGAGGGAGAACCGTCCGCCGCGCACGGCGACCCCGATGCTCGACGGGTGCTCGGCCGCGAGATGCGCTGGGAGAGTTGCCATCCGGGCCGTCGCCTCGGTCTGCCCGTACATGACGAGCAGGTCGAACCCCCGCTCGGCGCCGAGCGCGGCCCAGCGCCGCACCGCGGCCGGGTCCATGCGGCCGCCGGCCTGGGTGAGCAGCCGCAGCCGCGGCACCGACATCGACGCGAAGCCCACGGCGTCGAGGAGGTCGAAGGTGTAGGGGACGCCCGCGAGCGTCGACCCGCCGGCCTCGCCGAACGCCTCCCAGAAGCAGGCGTCGACGACGGAGAGGTCGGTGAGCAGCACCCCCGCGCCGATGGACAGGTGGCTGAGCAGGACCGAGAGCCCGTAGCAGTACTGCAGCGGCAGGGTGGTCGCGGCGACGTCGTCGTGGCGCAGCCCGAGGGCGTCGACGATCTGGGCCGCGTTGCAGTCGATGTTGGCCGCGCTGAGCCGGACGAGCTTGGGCGATCCGGTGCTGCCCGAGGTCGACAGCAGGAGCGCGAGGTCGGGGTGCAGGTCGTGGGCGCTGCCGGGGCGCCGGGCCTCGAGGTGCGGGCCGCGCGCGACGACGTCGGGGTCCCAAGCCTCGACGAGCCCTCCCCCGCCCGGCGCCGTGAGGATGACGGGGTGCCCGCCGGCCAGTGCCGCGAGCAGGGTGACGACGGACTCGACGTCGTTCGCCGCCTCGAGGAGCACGAGCCGTGGAGCCGGCCCGAGCGCCGCGGCGCGCTCGTCCACGCGACCGGCCAGGACGGCATACGACATCGCCTGCATCCCGGACGGGTCCACCCACCGCAGCGCGACGGCGTCGCCGAAGGACCGCAGCCGCCCGGCAAGGGCGACGCGGCGCCGGGGCAGCACCGGGGTCGTCATGGCCGACGATGATAGGGGGATTTGGACAGGCTTACCTAACTCCGCCAGAATGCATCGTCAGCGTTCCCGCTCCCAGGAGTCCCCTCGTGCCCTCTCCCCGCACGCGCCGCGCCACCGTCGCCGGCCTCGTCGCCACCGCCACCGTCCTGCCGCTGTCCGGCTGCGGTGTCCTCGGGATCGGCGGCAGCAACGCCGACCTCCAGATCTACTCGGCGCGGCACTACGACCTCGAGGGCGCGTTCAAGGAGTTCCAGGACGAGACCGGCATCAGCGTCGAGTTCATCTCCGGCAGTGACGCCGAGCTCCTCCAGCGGATCAAGGCCGAGGGCGCCGACGGCGAGGCCGACGTCTTCATGACCGTCGACGCCGGCAACCTCTGGAACGCCGCCGAGCAGGGCGTCCTCACGCCGGTCGAGTCGAAGGCGCTCACCGACGCGGTCCCCGCCGACCTGCGCGACAGTGGCAACCAGTGGTTCGGCCTCGCGATGCGCGCCCGCACGACGATGTACAACCCCGACAAGGTCAAGCCGGCCGATTTCGACGCGACGAACACGTATGCCGGCCTCACCGACCCGAAGTGGAAGGGTCGCCTCTGCATGCGCGACGCCACCTCGGCCTACACCCAGAGCCTCGTCGCGAGCCTCATCGACCTCGACGGGCGCGAGAAGACGCTCGAGACGGTCAAGGGCTGGGTCGCCAACGGCGTGGACATCAAGTCCAACGACGTCGAGCTGCTCAAGGCCATCGACGCCGGCACCTGCGACGTCGGCATCACGAACCACTACTACCTCGCGCGCGAGCTCAAGAAGAAGGCCGACCTCAAGGTCAAGCCGTTCTGGGCCTCGCAGCAGGGTGCCGGCACCCACGTCAACATCTCGGGCGCCGGCGTCGTCAAGACCTCCGACAACGCCGCGCAGGCACAGCAGCTCATCGAGTGGCTCGCGACCAAGGGGCAGAGCTCGTTCGTCGACGGCAACCACGAGTACCCCGTCAACCCCGAGGTGAAGCCCGAGCCGCTCATCGCCGGCTTCGGCGAGTTCACGCGCATGCCGATCTCGGCCGAGGCCTACGGCTCGCAGAACGCCGAGGCCGTCAAGCTCCTCGCCGAGGCCGGCTACAAGTGACCGGCCGCGCGTGAGCCCGACGCGCTCCTTGGGATGATGGCGGCGTGAGCGCCGAGGTGGAGACCGACCGCCCGGTCGCCGGGAGCGGTAGCCCCCGCGCGGCCCGGCTCCCGGGCTCCGGGCGACCCGGCTGGTCGGCGCTCGTCGTCGTCATCGCGCTCCTCGTCTCCGTCCCGGTCGTCTCGGTCCTCGTCCAGGCGGTCGCGAGCGCGGGCGACCTCGCGCTGCCCTCCGACCTCGTCGAGATGGTCCTCACGACGGTCGCGCTGCTCGCCCTCGTCGGACTCGGGACGTCGGTCCTGGGCGTCGGGCTCGCGTGGCTCGTCACGGCATACGACTTCCCGGGGCGACGGCTCTTCTCGTGGATGCTCGTGCTGCCGCTGGCGATGCCGGCGTACGTCCTCGGGTTCCTCTTCCTCTCGACGTTCGGACCGGCGGGCGGGCCGGCGCGCGCGTCGCGGTCGGTCTTCGGCGGGTCCGGCGTCGTCGAGCTGCTCTCGGGGTGGATGGGGGCGCCCGTCGTCCTCTCGCTCACCCTCTATCCCTACGTCTACCTCCTCGCGCGCGCGGCCTTCCGCGGCCAGGGCCAGGTGACGTGGGACGCCGCGCGCATGCTCGGCGCGACGCCGTGGCGCGCGTTCCGGCAGGTGCTGCTCCCGCTCGCGCGGCCGGCGCTCGCGGGTGGCCTCGCCGTCGTCATGATGGAGACGCTCACCGACTTCGCGACGGTCCAGTACTTCGGGGTGCGCACCGTCTCGGTCGGCGTCTACCTCACGTGGAAGGGGACGTTCGACTTCGCGTCGGCTGCCCAGCTCTCGGTGCTCGTCCTCGCCTTCGCCGTCATGGTCCTCACCGGCGAGCGGCTGCTGCGCGGCGGCGCCCGCTACGACGCCCGCGGCTCGCACCGTCCTCCCGCCGCACCGACCCGGCTCACCGGTGCCGGTCGCTGGTGGGCCTTCGCCGCGGCGGCCTCCGTGCTCGCGGTCGGCTTCGTCCTGCCCGTCCTCCGCCTCGTGTGGTGGGCGGTGACGGCGACGCTCGCCGACTCCTCGTCGCTCTCGACCGGCCGCTTCGCGACCAACCTCGCCAACAGCGCCGTCATGGCCGCGCTCGCCGCGCTCGCCTGCGTCACCCTCGCGCTCCTGCTCACCCACGGCGTCCGGATGACGGGCGGCCGCCTCGCCCGGGGTGCCGCGCAGCTCACGACCTTCGGGTATGCCGTGCCGGGCGCCGTCATCGGTATCGGCGTCCTCGTCTCCTTCGCGGCCCTCGACCGCTCGCTCGAGGCGCTCGGCGTCCCGGGCGGCACCGGGCTCGTCGTCACCGGATCCGTCATCGGCCTGCTCGCGAGCTATGTCGTGCGGTTCCTCGCGCCGGCCTACCAGGCCGTCGACGCGAGCTTCACGACGATCTCGCCGTCGGTGACGAACTCCGCGTTCTCGCTCGGTGCCTCACCGATGCGGGTGCTGCGCCGGGTCCACCTGCCGCTGTCGCGCTCGGGCATCGCGGTGGCGCTCGTGCTCGTCGCCGTCGACGCCGTGAAAGAGTTGCCCCTCGTGCTGCTCCTGCGACCCTTCGGCTTCACCACCGTGTCGGTGTGGGTCTACGAGCTCGCCAACGAGAACTTCTGGGAGCAGGCGGCGCTGCCCGCGCTGCTCATCGTCGCGCTGGCGATCGTGCCGGTGTTCTTCCTCGTCCGGCAGGTGCGCCTCGCCGAGCCGCACCGGCAGGTGACGTCGTGACCGGGGCGGAGCGGACGAGTCCGGTGTCGAACTCGGGATCGAGGGCGGTCCCGAGCGTCGGGGCGAGCGCCGAAGCGAGGGCGGCGACCGGCGCGGTGGCGAGCGCCGTGACGCTGCGAGGTGTCTCGAAGTCCTACGGCGAGACGCTCGCCGTGCGGGCCCTTGACCTCATTGTCCAGCGCGGTGAGATCGTCGCCCTCATCGGGCCGTCCGGGTGCGGCAAGTCGACGCTGCTCCGGCTCGTCGCCGGGCTCGAGCGCCCCGACGCCGGCAGCGTCACCGTCGGCGACCGCGTCGTCGCCGGGCCCGAATGGGTGCCGCCGGAGCGCCGCCGGATCGGCCTCGTCTTCCAGGAGCACGCGCTCTTCCCGCACCTCACCGTCGCCGACAACATCCGGTTCGGCCTCGACGGGCGACCGCGTGCTGAGCAGGACGCCCGGGTCCGGGAGGTCCTCGAGCTCGTCCACCTCGCCCACGTCGTCGACCGCTATCCGCACGAGCTCTCCGGCGGTGAGCAGCAGCGCGTCGCCCTGGCTCGCGCGCTCGCGCCGCGGCCCGAGGTCGTCCTCCTCGACGAGCCGTTCTCCTCGCTCGACGAGTCGCTGCGCGCGCGGGTCCGGGCCGACACGGTCGAAGCCCTGCGTGCGACCGGCACGACGGCGATCCTCGTGACCCATGACCAGACCGAGGCCCTCTCGGTCGGCGACCACATCGGCGTCATGCGCGGCGGTGTCGTCGAGCAGTGGGGGCGGCCGGTCGAGGTCTTCGAACGGCCCGTGAGCCGGTTCGTCGCGTCCTTCATGGGGGACGCCGACTTCCTGCCCACGTCGGTCACCGACGCCGGGCTGGCGTGCGAGCTCGGGCTCGTGACGATCCGCAAGGACGTCGCCGACGCCGAGGTCGTCGTCCGCCCGCACGAGGTGAGCCTGCGCCTGCCCGGTCCCGGCGTCACCGGTGCCGCCGCCGTCGTCGACCGCGTCGAGTACCAGGGCCCGTTCATCCTCCACACGGTCCGCCTCGCCTCCGGCCGCACGATCCGGTCGTGGCAGCCGCACTCGGTGCGCTACCCCGTCGGCACCGAGGTCCTCGCCTCGATCGCGCCCGGGATCGTGCCGAGCCTCCTCAGCGGCGAGACCGCCCTCGCCCACTCACCCACCCCCGACCCCGCCGCGGCCCACGAACCGACCCCCGCCTCCCCGTCCCCCGACCCCGCTGACCCCACCTTTCCCGCCTGAAGTGGGTTCCGTGCACTGGGCACCGTGACTGTTCCCGCCAGCAGTGACCGCTTCCCACTCCGGGCGGGAAAGGAGCACTGGGCACTCGGACAGTTCCCACCCCTAGTGCGCAGTTGCCACTTCGGGCGGGAAAGGTGGGACGGGGCCCAGGTCGTGAGACATCCTCACCGCCGATTTGCTTATCCAATGGATAACGTCTACTTATTGACGAGTGGTTGACGCTTCATCTGATTCCTCGGCCGTCCCGAAGGGCACACCCCGCCCTTCCGCACCGGCCCTCTCCGTCCGCGACCTCACAAAGGTCTTCGACTCCCGCGGCGCGAGGGTGACCGCCCTCGACGCGGTCTCGCTCACCGTCCCGCGCGGCGAGATCCACGGCATCGTCGGCCGCTCCGGCGCCGGCAAGTCGACGCTCATCCGCTGCCTCACCGGGCTCGAGCAGCCGACCTCGGGAGAGGTCGTCGTCGCGGGCGAGGACATCACCGCCCTGCGCGGCGCCGACCTGCGCGCGGCCCGCCGGAGGTTCGGTGTCGTCTACCAGCACGCCAACCTCCTCGACTCGCGCACCGCGGCCGACAACGTCGCGCTCCCGCTCGAGGTCGCCGGCTGGGACAAGGCCGAGCGCGACGCCCGGGTCGCCGAGCTGCTCGAGCTCGTTGGCCTCACCGACCGGGCCGGCAACCACCCGGGCCAGCTCTCCGGCGGTCAGCAGCAGCGCGTCGGCATCGCCCGGGCGCTCGCGGCCCGTCCCGAGATCCTCCTGTGCGACGAGCCCACCTCGGCCCTCGACGCCGCCACGACCGGCCAGATCCTCGCGCTCCTCAAGGAGCTGCGGGACCGCTTGGGCATCACCGTCGTCATCATCACCCACGAGCCCTCGGTCGTCCGCGAGGTCTGTGACGCGGTGACCCTCCTCGGCGACGGCGCCGTCCTCGAGCAGGGACGGCTCGGCGAGGTCATCGCCGACCCGACGACGCGGCTGCACCGCGAGCTCATCCCGCTCGTCGAGCCGACCACCGACGGGCTCGCCCGCCTGCAGGTCGCGCTCGGCCACCCCGACTCCACCGTCGGCTCGATCGACGGCATCATCGCCCTGCTCCGCCACGAGGGCATCGAGGCCGACGTCGCCGCCGCCACGGTCGAGACGATCGCCGGCCGTCGCGTCGGCCGCCTCCTCGTCGAGCTCGCCGACGCCACGAAGGCCGAGAGGGCGCACGACCTGCTCGACCGCGCCCGCCTCCACCCGGAGGTGGCGGCATGAGGTTCGAGACCGACCCGACCTGGCTCGACAACCCCGTCATCCGCGAGGGCCTGCCCACGGCCCTGTGGGAGACGCTCGCCATGACGGTGGGCTCGGCGCTCATCACCGCCGTGCTCGGCGTCGTCGTCGGCGTGCTGCTCCACAACTCCTCGCCCGGCGGCATCAACCCGCAGCCGACGCTTCACCGCGTCCTCGGCGCGGTCGTCAACGTCGGCCGCTCGCTGCCCTTCCTCATCCTCATGATCGCGATCATCCCGATCACCCGCTTCATCGCCGGCACGACGGTCGGCTGGCGGGCGATGATCGTGCCGCTCACCGTCGGCGCCGTGCCGTTCTTCGCGCGGCTCGTCGAGACCTCGCTCCGTGAGGTGTCCGCCGGCAAGGTCGAGGCGGCCACGATGATGGGCGCCACCCGCTGGGAGGTCACCCGCAAGGTGCTCCTGCCCGAGGCCCTCCCGGGCATCGTCGCCGGGCTCACGACGACCGTCATCGCGCTCATCGGCTACTCCGCCATGGCCGGAGCCGTCGGCGGCGGAGGGCTCGGAGCCACCGCGATGTCCTACGGCTACAACCGCTTCCAGACCGACGTCATGATCGCCGCCGTCGTGCTCCTCGTCGTCGTCGTCCAGGTCGTCCAGGTCGCGGGCGACCGCCTCGCCCGCGCCGTCGACCACCGCTGAGCCCCTTCCGGACGGCCGTATGCCGTCCGCCCCCGACAGCGCTGTCGGCCCACCCGACCTGCCGGGCACCTCCCGGCACGACACCTGTCGGCCGCACCGGCCGGCATCCCCACGTCGGCCGACCGGCCGGCATACGAAAGGAAAGAAGCCATGTCCCCGTTCCCCCGCCGAGGTCTCGTCGCCGGAGTGTCCGTGCTCGCCGCCATGAGCCTCACGGCCTGTGGTGCGGGCGGTGGCGACTCCAGTGGTCCCGAGGCCGACGACAGCGGCGTGACCAAGCTCGTCGTGGGCGCCTCCCCGACGCCGCACGCCAAGATCCTCGAGTTCGTCGACGCGAACCTCGCCGAGAAGGCCGGGCTCGACCTCGAGATCAAGACCTTCGACGACTACGTCCAGCCCAATGTCCAGCTCGCCGAGGGCACCCTCGACGCGAACTACTTCCAGCACCTCCCCTACTACGAGGCGCAGGTGAAGGACCGCGGCTACGACTTCGCGCACTACGACGGCGTCCACATCGAGCCGTTCGCGCTCTACTCCAAGAAGGTCAAGGACGTCTCCGAGCTCGCGACCGGTGCGCAGGTCGGCATCAACAACGACCCGTCCAACCAGGGCCGCGCGCTCGAGCTGCTCGCCAAGGCGAACGTCATCACGCTGAAGGCCGGCAAGGACGCGACGAACGCGACGATCTACGACATCGACGAGAACCCGAAGAAGCTCCAGTTCAAGGAGACCGACCCGGCCCAGCTCGTGCGCTCGCTCGACGACCTCGACGTCGCCGTCATCAACGGCAACTACGCGATCGAGGCCGACCTCTCGCCGACCAAGGACGCGATCCTCGTCGAGGAGGCGAAGGACAACCCCTACGCGAACTTCCTCGCCGTCCAGAAGAAGGACGAGTCCAACGCTGCGCTCAAGAAGCTCGACGAGCTCCTGCACTCGCCCGAGGTCAAGGCCTACATCGAGAAGACCTGGCCCGACGGCTCGGTGCTCCCCGGCGCCGACGCCTGAGGCCCCGGCTCGCATCGGCTTTTGCTCCCCGTGCGGGAAACTTGAGGGTCCGGACGGAACATTTCCGTCCGGACCCTCAAGGTTCCCTCCGTATGCCGGCGCGTCCGGTCTCGAGACCGGCGCAACTACGCTCGGCGCATGACCGTCGACCCGCGCTCGCTCACCCGTGCCGACTTCCCGGAGATGCAGCGGGTGAGCACGCGATGGGCCGACAACGACATGTACGGCCACCTCAACAACGCCGTCTACTACGAGCTCTTCGACTCGGTCCTCAACGCCTGGCTCATCCGCGAGACCGGCACCGACGAGACGACGACCGACACCCTCGGCGTCGTGGCCGAGTCGTCGTGCCGCTTCTACGCCGAGCTCGCCTACCCGCACCCGATCGACGCCGGGGTGCGGGTCGAGCGAGTCGGCACCAAGAGCGTGACCTTCGCGTTCGGGCTCTTCGCCGACGGCAGTGACGACATCGCGGCACACGGGCTGTGGGCCCAGGTCTACATCGACCGCGCCGGCCGCCACTCCGTGCCGATCCCGGACGAGGTCCGCGCCGTCGTCGAGCGCGCGATGGAGACGAGCGCGGCAGCCTCGAGCACGACGACGAGCACGAACACGGAAGCCGCGGCCGAGTCGTGACCCGCGAGGTCCTCTGTCACACCCGTCACTCCCGTTACAGTGACGGCATGACGTCCCGGGGCTCCGTCCTGTCCACCCGCCGGCTCCCGCGCGTGCTGGCTCCGCTGCTGCTCGCCACGCTGGCCCTCGGCGCCTGCTCCGACGACGAGCCCACGACCGCTCCGTCGACGACCCCGAGCCCGAGCGTGTCGGACTCACCGTCCGAGACACCGAGTGAGAGCCCGAGCGCGACACCGACGGTGACCGAGACGCCCACCCCGACCCCGACCCCCTCGGCCACCCCGACGACCGCCGCTCCGAGCCCGAGCCCGACCCCGACGCGCAGCTCGACGTGCGCGGCGGCCAAGGTGGGGCCCGCCAACGTGGCCGGCATGTCGGCGGCAGCCGCGACGAAGGCCAAGAAGATCTCCGAGGCGGCGCGCGAGTGCGACGCCCAGACGCTCATCACCCTCGCGCGAGCGGACGGCACGGGGCTCGCCGGCGACAAGCCGGCCGCCTCGGTCTTCACGAGCCAGGCGGGGTCGAGCTACGTCGCCCTCGCGATCCTCCTGTCGATGCAGCCGACCGAGTCCTTCGACGGCACGATCCAGCCCCGGGTCTTCTCCGAGCAGTACGCGCAGAACGACGCCGAGTGGGACAAGGTCGTCAAGGCCGGCCTCATCACCCGGGCCCAGGCGACGACGATGCGCCAGACCGACGGCGGCTACACCGGCTACCGCGTCGGCCTCGCCGAGGACGGCACCTGGACCTTCTTCACCACCGGCCGCTGACCCCGACTTTCCCGCCTGAAGTGGGTTCCTCGCACTTCAGGTGGGAACCGTTCCGGTGCGAAGTGCGAGCTCCCCACCCGAAGTCACCGACCGGCACCCGGAAAACCCGCTCAGGGCGCCTCAGAGGGGTGGGGGCCGTATGCCGGGTCGGAAACATGGTCCGAACGTCGAGAAAACCGCCTTCCCGGGCCTCCAGCGGTGTGCAGAGTCGGCACTGACAGGTAAACTGGACGGTGAACGTCGCGCCCAGGGCCGGGTCACCCGCCCCGGGCGCGTCGCATGAGCCGCACCAGCTGAAGGAGCACCGTGCCCAGCACGCCCGAGGACAACAGCATCGAGACGCCGGACCCCACCATCCCGACCCCGGCAGACGCAATCCCGGCAGAGGCAGTCCCGGCAGGGGCGACCACGACGGCACGGTCCTCGTCCGCGGTCGACGCGGACACGGCATACGACGCCTCCGCGATCCAGGTCCTCGAGGGTCTCGAGGCGGTGCGCAAGCGGCCCGGCATGTACATCGGCTCCACGGGTGAGCGCGGCCTGCACCACCTCGTCTGGGAGATCGTCGACAACGCCGTGGACGAGCGGCTCGCCGGCTACGCCGACACCATCGACGTCACGCTCCTCGAGGACGGCGGCGTGCGCGTCACCGACAACGGCCGCGGGATCCCGACGGGCATGAACGAGGCCTACGGCATGTCGACCGTCGAGCTCGTCCTCACCCAGCTCCACGCGGGTGGCAAGTTCGGCGGCGGCGGCTACAAGGTCTCCGGTGGTCTCCACGGTGTGGGCTCGTCCGTCGTCAACGCGCTCTCGACCCGCCTCGAGGCCGAGATCAAGCAGCTCGGTCACGTCTGGCGGATGACGTTCCAGGACGGCGAGCGCGTCGAGCCCCTCGAGAAGCAGGAGGCGACCGACGAGACCGGCACGACGATCACGTTCTGGGCCGACCCCGACATCTTCGAGACCACGACCTACGACTACGAGACGATCCGGGCCCGCTTCCAGCAGATGGCCTTCCTCAACAAGGGCTTGACGATCAACCTCGTCGACGAGCGCGTCCACGAGAGCACCGACGAGTCCGACGCGGCCGAGGTGGAGGGCAACGACGAGCGCAAGCGCGCCGTCTCCTACCGCTACGACAACGGCATCGTCGACTACGTCACCCACCTCGTGTCGAGCAAGAAGTCCGACCCCGTCCACCCCGAGATCATCAGCATCGAGGTCGAGGACGAGGAGCGCGCGCTCAGCCTCGAGCTCGCCATGCAGTGGACCAGCGCCTACAGCGAGTCCGTCCACACCTACGCCAACACGATCAACACCCACGAGGGCGGCACCCACGAGGAGGGCTTCCGCGCGGCGATGACCAAGCTCGTCAACGACTTCGCGCGCAAGCAGAACCAGCTCAAGGACAAGGACGAGAACCTCACCGGCGACGACGTCCGCGAGGGCCTCACCGCCGTCATCAGCGTCAAGCTCGGCGAGCCGCAGTTCGAGGGCCAGACCAAGACCAAGCTCGGCAACTCCGAGGTCAAGGGCTTCGTCCAGCGCGCCATGACCGACTCGTTCGGCGACTGGCTCGAGCGCCACCCCGCCGAGGGCAAGGAGATCGTCCGCAAGGCGATCCAGGCCGCGACCGCCCGCATGGCCGCGCGCAAGGCCCGCGAGGCGACCCGCAAGCGCGTGCTCGAGTCCGGCGGCCTCCCCGGCAAGCTGCGCGACTGCCAGGCCAAGGACCCGGCCGTCTCCGAGGTCTTCATCGTCGAGGGCGACTCCGCCGGCGGCTCGGCCGTGCGCGGCCGCAACCCGCACACGCAGGCGATCCTCCCGATCCGCGGCAAGATCCTCAACGTCGAGCGTGCCCGCCTCGACAAGGCGCTCGCCAACCAGGAGGTGCAGGCGCTCATCTCGGCGTTCGGCACCGGCATCGGCGAGGACTTCGACATCGAGAAGGCCCGCTACCACAAGATCGTCATCATGGCCGACGCCGACGTCGACGGCATGCACATCCGCACGCTGTTGCTCACGCTGCTCTTCCGGTTCATGAAGCCGCTCATCGAGGCCGGCTACGTCTACCTCGCCCAGCCCCCGCTCTACCGCATCAAGTGGAGCAACGCCCCGCACGAGTTCGCCTTCACCGACCGTGAGCGCGACGCGCTCGTCGCCGAGGGTCAGAGCAAGGGCCGCCGGATGCCCAAGGACAACGGCATCCAGCGCTACAAGGGTCTCGGCGAGATGGACTACCAGGAGCTGTGGGAGACCACGATGGACCCCGACAACCGGGTCCTGCTCCAGGTGACGCTCGACGACGCTGCTGCGGCGGACGAGATCTTCTCCGTGCTCATGGGCGAGGACGTGGAGTCGAGGCGGTCGTTCATCCAACGCAACGCTCGCGACGTGCGCTTCCTCGACATCTGATGCGTATGCCGGGTGCACGCCTTGGGAACTCGCGCGCAGGTATGCCGTGCGCCGCAGTTCCATCCGCCGCTCGCGCGCTGAGCGCGCTCACGGCTCCCGCCAGGCCCAGCCAGCGGCGCCCGGCACACCTGTGCGCTCGCGGTGGCGTGCACCTCACGCTCGGCTCACCGAGCGAAGGGCACGCCGCTCGACTCCCGGGCCTTGGGTGCCCGGCACCCACTGACTGACTGAGACGGCATACATCGCCGTTTGCGAACTGTATTGAGAGACAAGGGAACTGATGGCTGACGACATCGATGGCACCACGGACGGCACCGAGGAGACCGAGGTCTCCGTCGACCAGGGAGCGGTGATGCACGACCGCTCGCCCGGTGAGACCGACCGGGTGGAGGAGGTCGACCTCAACACCGAGATGCAGCGGTCCTACATCGAGTACGCGATGTCGGTCATCGTCAGTCGGGCGCTGCCGGATGTGCGGGACGGTCTGAAGCCGGTGCACCGGCGGGTCATCTACGCGATGTACGACGGTGGCTACCGGCCCGACCGCGGGTTCAACAAGTGCAGCCGCGTCGTCGGCGACGTCATGGGTCAGTACCACCCGCACGGTGACGGCGCGATCTACGACGCCCTCGTGCGGCTCGTGCAGGACTGGTCGCTGCGCTACCCGCTGGTGCAGGGCCAGGGCAACTTCGGCAGCCCGGGCGACGACCCGGCCGCTGCGCCGCGGTACACCGAGTGCCGCATGGCCCCGCTGTCGATGGAGCTCGTCCGCGACATCGACAAGAGGACCGTCGACTTCGGCCCCAACTACGACGGCAAGACGATGGAGCCGCAGGTCCTGCCGGCGCGCTTCCCCAACCTGCTCGTCAACGGCTCGTCCGGCATCGCGGTCGGCATGGCCACGCAGATCCCGCCGCACAACCTGCGCGAGGTCGCGAACGCCGCACAGTGGGTGCTCGAGAACCCCGGCGCCTCGCGCGAGGAGGCCCTCGAGGCCGTCATGGCGCGGATCACCGGACCGGACTTCCCCACCGGCGCGCTCATCATGGGCCGCAAGGGCATCGAGGACGCCTACCGCACGGGCCGCGGCTCGGTCATCATGCGAGCGGTCGTCGAGGTCGAGGAGATCCAGAACCGGCAGTGCCTCGTCATCACCGAGCTGCCCTACCAGGTCAACCCCGACTCCCTCGCGCAGAAGATCGCCGAGCACGTCAAGGAGGGCCGCCTCCAGGGCATCGCCGACATCCGCGACGAGACCTCGGGCCGCACCGGCCAGCGCCTCGTCATCGTGCTCAAGCGAGACGCGGTCGCCAAGGTCGTGCTCAACAACCTCTACAAGCACACCCAGCTCCAGACGAACTTCGGCGCCAACATGCTCGCGCTCGTCGACGGGGTGCCCCGCACACTGCCCATCGACGCCTTCATCCGGCACTGGGTCGACCACCAGATCGACGTCATCCAGAGGCGCACGGCATACCTCCTCAAGGAGGCCGAGGACCGGATCCACATCCTGCGCGGCCTGCTCAAGGCCCTCGACCTGCTCGACGAGGTCATCGCGCTCATCCGCCGGTCGTCGACCGCCGAGGCCGCGCGCGACGGGCTCATCGAGCTTCTCGAGATCGACGAGATCCAGGCCCGGGCGATCCTCGAGCTCCAGCTGCGTCGCCTCGCCGCTCTTGAGCGTCAGAAGATCATCGACGAGCACGACGCGATCCAGCGCGAGATCGAGGACTACCAGGACATCCTCGCCAAGCCCGAGCGCCAGCGGACGATCGTCTCCGAGGAGCTCGCCGGCATCGTGGAGAAGTACGGCGACGAGCGCCGGACGCACATCCACGGGTTCGACGGCGACATGTCGATGGAGGACCTCATCCCCGAGGAGGACGTCGTCGTCACGATCACCCGTGGCGGCTACGCCAAGCGCACCAAGGTCGACGCCTATCGCTCGCAGAAGCGTGGCGGCAAGGGCGTCAAGGGCGCTCAGCTGCGCGGCGAGGACGTCGTGGCGCACTTCTTCACGACGACGTCGCACCACTGGCTGCTCTTCTTCACCAACCTCGGCCGGGTCTACCGCGCCAAGGCCTACGAGCTGCCGGACGCCGGCCGCGACAGCAAGGGCCAGCACGTCGCCAACATCATGGCGTTCCAGCCCGACGAGCACATCGCCCAGGTGCTCGCGCTGCGCGACTACGAGCAGTCGCCCTACCTCGTCCTCGCGACGCGCAACGGGCTCGTCAAGAAGACGCCGCTGTCGCAGTACGACTCGCCGCGCTCAGGGGGCCTCATCGCCGTCAACCTGCGCGACGGCGACGAGCTCGTCGGCGCCGGCCTGACGTCGTCGGTCGACGACCTGCTCCTCGTCTCGCGCAAGGGCCAGTCGGTGCGCTTCCACGCCGACGACGCGACGTTGCGCCCGATGGGCCGCTCGACGTCCGGTGTCACCGGCATGAGGTTCCGCGGCGACGACTCGCTGCTGTCGATGTCGGTCATCGAGGAGGGCACCGACCCCGACGTCTTCGTCGTCTTCGAGTCGGGCCTGGCCAAGCGCTCCAAGGCGTCGCAGTGGAACGTCAAGGGCCGCGGCATCCAAGGCGTGGCCGTCGCGAAGCAGACCGAGAAGGGTGGCGACCTCGTCGGCGCCCTCACCGTCTCCGAGGACGACGAGGTCATGGTCGTCTTCGAGCGCGGCAACATCGTCCGCTCGCGGGTCGACGAGGTCCGGCTCACCGGCCGCAACACGGCCGGCGTCTGGTTCGCCAAGCCGGGCAAGAACGACGCCATCGTCGGTGTCGCCCGCAACGCCGAGAAGGTCGTCGAGGAGGAGGTGGCCGAGGCCGACGCAGAGGGTGTGTCCCCCGTCGACGGCGAGCCGCTGAGCCCGGAGGAGGCCGCAGCAGTGGCGCCCGACGAGGCTACTGACGGAAGCGTCGAGGCGCCTGCCGACGACACGTCTCAGCCCGCCACGGCGGAGGATGACCCCACGGTGACCGATGGCGTACCGTCGGTGGACAACGACGCTGACGCGGGTGCAGCGGACGAGGGAGGCGACCAGTGAGCACGGCAGACCAGGCCGGAACCTCGATGCGATCGGTGTCGGGTTCCTCCTCGGCCGAGCCCACGCGCTCGATGAGCCGCCCGTCCGACACGTCCTCGTCGGCGGCCGCCTCGCGGCCCTCGGCTCCCGCGGCCCAGCAGGCGCCGGCGCGCAGCAGCGGGCGGCGCGTCCGCCTCACCGTCTCGCGGGTCGACCCGTGGTCGGCGATGAAAATGTCGTTCCTGCTGTCCGTCGCCCTGGGCATCGCCGGCGTGGTCATGGTCGCCGTGCTGTGGATGATCCTCGCCGGCATGGGCGTCTTCGACCAGGTCAACGGCCTCGTCGGCCAGATCATCCAGGACGGCGAGAACACCTTCGACATCATGGACTTCCTCGGCTTCGGCCGGGTCGTCTCGCTGGCGATCGTCGTCGGCGTCATCGACGTCATCCTCATGACGGCGCTCGCGACGCTCGCCGCGTTCCTCTACAACGTGTCGAGCAGCCTCGTCGGCGGCCTCCAGCTCACCCTCACCGACGACTGACCTCTTGGGTCTCGACATTCCCGCCTGAAGTGGGTTCGTCGCACCTCAGGTGGGAACGGTTGCCCTCCGAAGTGCCCCCTTCCGGGGTGAAGTCGACCCACACCAGACCGTATGCCGGCCGCTCCCGCAAGCGGCCGGCATACCGTTTTGGTGGGCGACCGGAGGGTGAGGTAACCTCGTCTCTCGCGCCGCCCTGTGGTGGCGCCGCCGGATCGGCGACGGGCCTATAGCTCAGACGGTTAGAGCGCTTCCCTGATAAGGAAGAGGCCAGAGGTTCAAGTCCTCTTAGGCCCACCATTCGATCCCCGACCCGCCAGGTGGTGCACCGTGAAGAAGGTCCTCTTCGTCGTCCTGACCGCCCTGACGGCGGGCGTGGTCAAGAAGAAGCTCGACGCCCAGGGTGCCGACCAGCGCCTGTGGGCCGAGGCGACCGACTCGGGCACGAGCTCGCAGGTCTCCAAGAACTGAAACACCCGGCGGTGCCCGTCGCCGCCGAGGGGCCATGGCGCAATTGGTAGCGCACCTGCTTTGCAAGCAGGGGGTTAGGGGTTCGAGTCCCCTTGGCTCCACCGCAGGTCAGAGGCCCTTTCCGCCCGTCGGGAAGGGTCTCTGTCGCGCCCGTACTCCCAGCAAAGTACTGCAGTAGGGCAAGGGCTGGTCACACCGCTACCCAAGGCACCCGGGGGCGCTTCTTGGCAATGCGTGCATTCGCGGGATTTCGTAGGAGTCCTGCGGAGTGGGCTTGAGGTCATCTCGATGCCGACCGGTCAGCCCTTGGTGAGGGGACCAGGACATCATCGTTGGTCTTGCCGATCTCTGCCATGATTCCTCGGAGAGGTAGCGGGGTTCGTCGGTGGCCCACTCGTCGTGAGTATCGGCCAGCACCGCTCCGACGAGGCGGATCACCGCGGCCTCGTTTGGAAGATCACCACCACGCGGGAGCTGCGCTTAATTTCCTTGTTGAGCGCTCGAGCGGGCTGGTGCACCAGATCTTGCGCCATTGCTCCCGCGGGAACGCCGCGAACGCGACGACCTCGAACTTGGCGTGTCCATCTGGGCGCCGATCTTGGGATAGCGGACGGCGAGCTTGTCGCGGACCTTGTCCCACTGCCTGGCCATCGACGCCAGGTCGGGCTGGGGGAAGATCGTGCAGAACACCGCGGCGACCATCTCCCGCTCGCCCTTGGCCACGTGCGCCAGGACGTTGCGCACGAAATGCACCCGGGATCGCTGGTGGGAGCTGCCCTGCAGGGTGCGGGTGATCGCGGCGGTCAGGCCGGCGTGCTTGGCGGTACACATCGAGCATCTCGCCGGTGACCGCTTCACTCAGGACGCCGCGCCGTCACACAAACCCCACCACTCCACCGGGCGCTGTCTCTTCAAAGCCGTATGAACGCTTCGAGAGTCGAGACTATCGCCGCCTAGCTTTGCCGAAAGGCATGCCCCGACGTCTCAAAGGGGCGGTTCACGCCGCCACATGCTTCCAGGCATCGGTCGCAGTTCACGATGGTGATTCCGGGCTGGAACTGGGCCCCCAACTCTGCACGCAGCTCAGCAGTTGATAGACCGACCGACTCAATTCGAGCGTCCGGAAAGGCAGGGCGACCAACGAGTGCAGCGCCCAAGAGCTCTGCGTCGGTGATCACCTGGGTGCAGCGTTCCCCTCCGTACATGCGGCCCGTGATGTGTTCACAGTCCTCAGGGCTCAATCCGCATATCGAACATTCCGATGCGCGAACGATGTACTCGATGCTGAGTCCAACTCGATTGTGCGCGAGCGCGACTGGGCAACGCTGGTGATATTCACCGTCCTCGAACACGATCCGACATCCGCTTCGAAAGTTGCTACGCGCCAGCGCGCCCACTTGGTCGAGTCTCTGGTGAGCGGTCTCAAACTGCGGGGAGCCTTCGAGGTGGTTCATCGCAGACCGGAGAATTGGCATCGCGTCGCGCAGCAGCGACTCGGTCCTCGATGAAAGGTCCCCCGCGTCGACACGACGCGCCGCCTGACCTAACAGCCGGCTGCCGGCCCGCAGGCGTTCGAGCCCTTCACTGATCACGCAAGTTCCGTTCGAACTCGGCCAGAGCCCTCAGCACCGATTCAGCGTCTCCGTCCGCGCGGAAGCGGGACTGGCGTTCACCATCCGTCACTCGCCAATCCACGTGAAGGAGAGTCCTGGGAGTCGGCGGCCGGCTCTCGGTAGGAGCGCCATCGTCGGGTGCCTCAAGTGGCGCCGTGTCGAGTCGTGGCTCGACGTCCGTTGCGCCTCGGTCCAAGAAGACCTTCAGGAGCTCAACAAGCAGCCCACCCTCGACACCGACCAAAAGGTCCCTCGTCACTTCGAGAACGGGTAGCCAATCCTCCAGAGCCTTGAACCCAACGTACCTACGGGTCTCACGGTGCTCCGTGAAGTGCACCTCGAGGCCCAGCAGACGCGCGCTCTTCACGAAGTCTGGGGTGCTTTCTGGGTAGGGCACGTGTTCGTCGTCAACGGTGAGGCCCTCCATCCCGGGTATCCCAGGCAAGACGGTAATCGCTAAGGGTGAGTCCTCACTGTGGGCATTGGTGCGGAGTGCACCGCCAGCCCCAGTGCTGGCCACGTCGTGATCAGCTTCCATACGCTTCCCTTCATCGCCACCAACGCACCGTAGACCGACTGACCGGCAGCCTCCCGACGACGATGCGTAGCCACTTGGCTGCAACTATGCGAATCGAAGAATGACCGCTGGGCAGGTTCGTACCCTCAAAGTACTGCAGCGAGGATATGGCGGGGTGTGCGCCGCCGAGCTGAAGTCACTCTGCGCACGTGGCCAATGTCCTCTCGTGCAGCCCAGCTATCGATTTGCACCAGGGGTTAGGTTCAGGTCCACGTGGCGATGGAGGCCCCTTTCGTCGCTCGGACAGGGCCTCTGACGCCATCTACCCAGACATGTACCGCACTGGCCATGGGCGCCGTGGACCTCAGCTGTCGCGTCAGCCGGTGCGGCGACTGACGCTTCCACCACCAGGGGACGAGCACCAGGCGAGAAACCAGCTCCTACATGGCCGCCGGATCGGGGTCGTGCCCAGCTTCCTTCAATTCTCGGAAGAGGAGGCCCTTAACCTCGTCAACTCGTTCCTTGAAAGGTAGGTACAGGAGGCCATCGATGTCGCTCGGGCGTTCCACGGACTCTTTGTAGAGAATGGCGACGCGCGAACGCCCAAGTCGGGCGAGAACCATGCCGAGTTCCAGAATCACATTTTGACGCGCACGATACTTCTTCTCATCCAACTCTCCGGCCCGGTGGCCTTCGTCGTCTGGTGTCAAGAGCACGCAAGCGAAACCGACATTGCCTGCTCCGCCCAGGTACCGCTCCAATTTTTCAATGATGGTGTCTCCACCAGCAGGGAGATTCGCCAGAACTATTGGATCCATCCCCATTCGTCGCAGCAGCAACTCCAAGGAATCTCGAGCGGCCGTGTCGTGTCCATAGACGATAAAGACTCGCTTGTCGAGACCAACCGGAGCGGCCCCTTCCGTTCCTGTTGGTTTCGTCAGAGCAACGGTTGAAGGTGAGAAGCCTGAGGCTTTCCACGCTTCCAACTCGTCTCGCAGCTGGCTCTTCTTGCCGCCAATGACTACGCGGCCGGTGTTATAGACAACAACAGACTCGGCCTGCGTCGTCTTTGCTTTGATCTGACGGCCGTGTTCGACGTCGCGGAGGTCGAATTCGACGCCTCGCTGCTTCAAGAAGGCGCACACTTCTTCAACGTTCACCCGAAACCCTTTCCGTAAAGGCGGGGAGACAGCCAGGGTTACCCACGCGAATCTCCCTTCCATCCCTAACCGCCTCAGCGGCCTCTCGAGCGCGCCGATCCGCAACTTCGTTGAGGTCATGGCCCGCGTGCCCGTAGACGTGCCACCACGTCACACGGCGATTCATGAGGAGCGGCTCCAACATCTGGATAGCGGATTGGTTGGCAACCGGCTTGCGCGACGACGTTCGCCAGCCCCGTGCCCGCCAACCATCGAGCCACTTGGTGAAGACGTTGATCACGTACTCGCTGTCAGTTTCGATGATGATGGGTATGTCGCGAGGTGCCGCCCTTAACGCCTCGTAGGCGGCCCTGAGCTCCATCAGGTTGTTGGTTGTGGATGGGTGAGCGCCAGCGGCCCAGCAGTCGTCGGAAACGCACCAGGCCCACCCCCCGGGACCGGGGTTGCCAAGGCACGATCCATCGGTGCCGATGCGGAGCGATCGATGGTTCGCCACACTCGAACGTTAGCCGTCCCGGCGCGGAGGCGAGGGCAACGGCACGGATTCTTGGCAGCAGCCCGAGGGCCGACAGAAGTTTGAAGTTCGTTGCGTTCCAGGGACGGCGCCGCCGCTATAGTCGCGACCCGGCACCCGCGACGGGGTGACCCTCACCAGGCTGCTCTCTCCGCGGGCTGAACGTTAGCGCGACAGTGCGCAGCAGCTCGACAAGCTCGTACCGCCCTAAGTATCGCGCAGCGACCTCGACGTCAGGCCCCCGACAGTTCGTCGCCGAGGCGTTTGAGAGCCTCTCGCGTCGACGTCGAGGAGACCTGCGAGTAGATCTCCATGGTGAGAGCGATCCTGCTGTGGCGTAGGACGGCCATAGCGACCCGAGGGTGGACGTCGAGGGCGACGAGGAGGCTCGCGCAGGTCCGCCGAGTTGAGTGGATCGGGACGACCGGCACGCCGGCCTTCGCGGCCCTCAGCTTGAAGTCCCGGTGGAAGTTGCGCGGATCGACAGGGTCGCCCAGCCGGGTCGTGAAGACCAGGCCGCAGTCGCCCCACATGTCGCCGGCCGCGAGCCGTCGTCTAGCCTCCTCCACCCGATGGCGCTCGAGTGCCCGCACCGCTATCTCTGGCAGCGGCAGAGGCGCATCCGAGGATGGCGTCTTCGTGTGGCGCCGTTGTAGCGAGTGATTGACCCGTAGGACCTGCCAGGCGATCAGCGCCTGTCCGTTCTCCAGGTCGACGTCCTCCCACGCGAGCCCGAGCAGCTCCCCGCGCCGTAGCCCGAGTGTGAGCAGCAGGACATAGCCTGCGTACATCGGATCGTGGTCCGTGCGTGCCGACTCGAGGAACTGCCTAGCCTCATCGACGGTCCACACAGCCTGCCTCTTCGGCCGTGGCATCGGCACCTTCACCAGCGCGGCCACGTTGCGGAAGACCAGCTCCTCCCGCATTGCCTGGGTCAGCGCACCGCGGAGCACCCGCCACGCCTGGTGGACCGTCCAGTCCGAGGCGACCTCGTGGCAACAGTTCCCGACAGCGCAGCACTGCGGCTCGGGCCGAGCGGCGTCCTTGCCCTGGAAGCAGCACTGACATCGCTTGCGCAGCCCGTTCACCCACGTCTGTACGTCCCGGACCATCAGCTTGTCGAGCTTGCGCTCGCCGAGGTCCGGGATGATGTAGAGCCGCGAGAACATCTCGTAGTTGGAGGTGGTGGCCGGCGACAGCGTGGGCCGTACCGTCTCCTCCAGCCAGCGCTCGAGGAAGTCCCGCAGGCGCGGGGAGACCGCAACCATCGGTCCCCTCCGCGCCTGCTCGTGGAGCCGGAGCCACTTGTCGTGGACCTCCGTCCTGGTCTTCCCGTAGACGGTCTTGCGCTGCCGGCGACCCTGCGGCGTCACGATCCACACGTGCGCTGCGAAGCCGTTCCGGTACGGGTAGATCGACCCCTCGCCGTTCGCCCGCCGGCTCACGGCCAGTCCGCCTCCGCCTCGGCCGCGCGCATCGCGACGTACTCGTCGACCCACGCGGGCAGGATGCGGCGCGACCCCCCCGTCCTTGAGCGAGCGCAGGTCTCCGGTGATGCACATCATCCGCACCTTCGTCGGGCCGTAGCCGAGCATCTCGGCCACCTCCGGAACCGTGTACCACCGCCGCTGGATCGGGCCGATCGGCGCCTTCCGCTGATCGGCCCGGCCCCCGCTGTTTCGTGCCGTCATTGACATGTCCATTCCCTTCGTCAGGGACCGACCTCCAGTAGGCCACGTCCTCTTTGAACCCGACAGACCCGCGTGGCCCCTGTGGATAACCCAACTAGCCGACCGAGCCTGATGCCTCCCTAAGCCTTGTCACTCCCCGCTGGTGGCCACTTCCCGACGAGAAACCTCGCGCAACATCGCGACGGCCCGACGACAGGCCAACCCCAGATCGAGAACACACCTGGTGCACTCCGTGACCCGGGCGTGGCCCCTAAGCGCCTCCCAGAAGGCTTAGGGAGGTATGACCATGAGCCTTCACAAGCTCGCCGCCGGCAGCGGGTACACCTACCTGACCCGGCAGGTCGCGGCCCACGACACCACCGAGCGGGGCCAGCTTGGGCTGGCCGCCTACTACGAGGAGAAGGGCGAGTCGCCGGGCCGATGGATGGGCGGCGGCCTCGCTGCGCTCGACCTGGCTGACGGCGACGTCGTGACCGAGGAGCAGATGAAGCTCCTCTTCGGCCGAGGCTGGCACCCGCGCTCCGCGGAGCCGGATGCCGTCGACCGCGGCTGGGGTGTCCTCGGACGACCCTTCCCGACCTTCGAGGCGACCACCCTTCGCCAAGAGATCGCCACCGCCTTCAGCGCGCACAACACCTCGGAGGGACGCGCCTGGAACGCATCCATCCCGACCGAGGAGCGGGCCCGCATCCGGACGGAGGTCATCGCTCGCTCCTTCGCACGGATGCACGGCCGCGCCCCACGTGACGACACCGAACTCACGGGGTTCGTCGCCACCGCGTCCAAGCCGGCTCAAACACCGGTCGCCGGCTACGACCTGACCTTCAGCGCGGTGAAGTCGGTGTCGGCCCTTTGGGCACTCGCCGCGCCTGAGGTAGCCCGCCAGGTTGAGGCCGCGCACGAGGCTGCGGTCCGGGCGACGATCGGCCTGCTCGAGCGGGAGGTCGCCTTCACCCGCGTCGGCAAGGGCGGCATCCGGCAGGTGCCGGTGGTCGGCCTGGTGGCGGCGGCGTTCGACCACCGGGACTCCCGCGCGGGCGACCCCGATCTGCACACCCACGTCGTGATCTCGAACAAGGTCCAGACTCTTCCGGACGAAGGAGGCAAGTGGCTCACCCTCGACGGCCGGATGGTCTTCAAGGCCAAGGTCATGGCCTCCGAGCACTACAACACCCGGCTCGAGGCCGAGCTCACCGAGCGGCTGGGCGTCCGGTTCACCGAACGTCCCTCCCCCCAGGGACGCCGCCCCGTCCGCGAGATCGAGGGCATCGACGCACGGCTTCTTGAGGAGTGGTCCTCCCGTCGTGGCGACATCACGAGCCGCCAGCGTCAGCTCGCGGCCTCCTTCCAGGCTGACCACGGCCGTGCGCCTACCCGGATCGAGTCCCTCGCCCTCGCCCAGCAGGCCAACCTCGAGACGCGCCCCGACAAGCACGAGCCGCGCAGCCTGCGCGAGCAGCGCGTTCAGTGGCGGGCACAGGCGGATGCCGTCCTGAGTGCCGGAGACAACGCCCGGTCCTCTGTTGTCACCGCCATGCTCGCGACCGTGCTGGGACGCGGTCGGGACCAGGGCCTGGAAGGGGGGAGGGACGAAACCGGGGACGAACTCGCCAAGCGAGTGGTGGACGTCCTCGAGGCGTCACGGTCGACCTGGCAGGTGTGGCACGTCCGCGCCGAGGCCCTCCGTCAGGCCAGATACGCCGGCATCCCGCTCCCGTTCCTCGACGAGACGGTCGGGGACGTCGTCGAGCGGGTGACGCAAGGTTTGTCTCTACGTGTGGATGCCGTCCGCGACCTGGCCGAGCCAGCGATCCTGCGCCGCCCGGACGGAGAGTCTGTCTACACGCTGCACGGGAGCCGGACCTACACCTCGGCCGCGATCCTGGAGGCAGAGCGACTCCTCCTCGAGGCCGCCGAGCGGTTCGATGGGCACGCCATCCCCGAGATCTTCATCGACCTCACCCTCCGGCGGGGAACCGCGGCTGGCGAGGGACTCGATACCGGTCAGGCCGAGCTGGTCAGCGCCCTCGCCGGGAGCGGGGCCCGCGTACAGGTCGCCCTGGCACCCGCTGGGAGCGGTAAGACCACCGCGATGGCCACCCTCGCGAAGGCCTGGCGCAGCGGGGGCGGGCAGGTCATCGGGCTCGCGCCCACGGCGGTCGCAGCGGACGAGCTCGGCCAGGCGATCGACACGCCAGCTGAGACCGTCGCCAAGTTCCTCCACAGCGCCATGTCCGCTGCGAGCGACGGCCGGGTGGCGGCATTCCCGCCCGTCGGCCCGCGCACTCTCGTCGTCATCGATGAGGCGGGGATGGTGGGAACCAAGGATCTCGCGGCCGTCGTCGACCGTGTTCTCGGGCGAGGAGGCAGCGTTCGCCTGATCGGAGACGACCAGCAGCTGACCGCCGTCGCCGCGAGTGGTGTCTTCCGTGACCTTGCCGAGCAAGGCTCTGCACTGGGGACGACGGTCCGGCTCACCGAACTCCACCGGTTCTCAGACGCGAAAGAGGCTGCCGCGACACTCGGCGTCCGGAGTGGCGACCCCGCCGCGCTTGAGCACTACCTCTCGCAGGGGCGCGTCCACGTTGGTGGGGCCGGCTCCGCCGTCGATCAGGCATTCCACGCCTGGCGAGCGGACGTCGCAGCCGGTAAGTCGAGTCTGCTCCTGGCAGCCAGCCGCGACACGGTCCGCGAACTGAACGAGCAGGCCCGCAGTGACCGGCTCGGAGCGTGGCCGGTCCGTGCGGGTCGGGAGGTCGTGTTTGCCGACGGCACCCGAGCCAGCGCCGGCGACCTCGTGATCACGCGGCACAACGACCGCTCCATTCGCGGCCGCGACGGGTCCTGGGTGAGGAACGGGGACCGGTGGGTCGTCCGAGGCATCGACCGCAACGGCGACCTCCACATCGCGCGTGCGGGTCAGCAGGCTCGCAGGCTTGGGCCGACCCTCAGGCTGCCCGCCGACTACGTGGTGCAACACGTTCAGCTCGGGTACGCCAGCACCATCCACGGCGCACAGGGCGCCACCGTCGACACGACACACACCGTGGTCACGGGTGCCGAGAGTCGACAAGGGCTCTACGTCGCGCTCTCCAGGGGACGGCACGAGAACCACCTCTACCTGTCGGATGACGAGCCGGCCCCCGATGGGTTCGCCCTCGAGCTGCCAGCCGACCACGGCCCCCGCGAGGTGCTCTCCCGGATTGTCGAACGAGACGACCGCGCTGAATCCGCCACGCGTGCGATGGCAGCTGACCCGGCCCGCGAGCTGGGAAGGGCCATCCAGCAGTACGAGGATGCACTGCCCTTGCTCGCCGAGTACCTTCTCGGTGACTCGAAGATCCGTGCTCTCGACTCGGCGCTCGAGCGTTGGATGCCCGGTCTGACCAACCAGCCGGGCTACGCGGGCCTTCGCGGCCAGATCGCGCTCCGATGGGTCGATGGCGAATCTCCAAAGGAGATTGTCGAGCAGGCGACGTGGTGGCAGGACGAGGGAGCACTCCACGCCGCCGAAGACCCTGCCGCCGCTCTGGCTCGAGGCGTCTCAAGGGGCGGCCTGGTACCGGTAGAGATCGGCCCGCACACGTGGCTGACGGCGGTGCCTGACTCGTTGCGCGCTCACCCAGAGGCCGGCTCGTACCTCGACCGCATGACGGAGGCCATCGGTGCCCTTGTCGTCGCCGCCGGGCACTACACGGCTGCGCCGCCGGCACCGGAGACCAGGCTGTCGGCCGCTCAACGTGAACTGGACCAACGACCTCCCCTCGCTCCGGCGGCGGGCCGGTCGGCTCATGGGCTGGGACGTTGACCATCCAGCGGGCAGCTCTCGCATTGATCACCCTCGAGAACGGGCCGTAGCGGTGCCGACACCGCGGCCGCCCCGGCTGCGTCCCGAACGGTGCCCAGGTCCTGGATAACCACCGCGGGTGCTCCGGCTGCCGATCGGTTGCCGGCAGGAGGACTAGCCAGCAGCAATCAGCTGAGCGCTCTCAAACACCTCTGCGGGAAGTGATGCGCGCAGTTTCCAGGTCAGCGCGACCGGACGATCACCCTCGGGCTCGCCTCGAAGGTCGACCAGACCGAAGCAGCGGAACGCGCTGTCGACAACCCCGCTGCTTCGTTCCCTCACGAAGAGAAGTCGGTGGGTCGAGCCTTCAGGGCCGTTCCCGATGCAACGCTGCATGGCCGGCGATGTCTGTCGCCAACTGTTCGGTGTCTCCCAATGGAAGAGGTCGGCAGTCAAGGCGTGGTCGCGGTACTGGATCGTCGAGGAGAACTTCCGGAGGTCCTTGTGAAGAGTGACGAACATGAGTTGGGTTCGTGACTCCGGCACGAAGTAAACGCCCTCGCGGTGTTCCTTCGGTCTGTCGATAGTGCTCACTCCGACAGCCGCAAAGACCTCGGCGCGCGTGTACCGAGCGTTTGCCATCAACGGCACGTCGGCGAGCCCGAGCAAGGGAGTTGGGGCGACAGCCAGATCTGAACGCAAGTAGGTCAAGAGCTCCGCGATCTCAGCGCGTACCGCCGGGTGACGCCACAGGATGTCAAAGCCTTGCTGGAGGTCGACAGGCCTGAGGAGCAGCGTGTGCATCAGTTGCATCGCCAGGCGTTGATCGACAACAGACAACTGACTCGCCTCGGTCACCGAATCCGCAGTCATCCAGTCGAACCACCTATTCACCCGCAAGCCATCTGAGACATGCTGCAGGTAGCCGATCCGGCGCAGGAGATCGTCCTCCTCCTTCCACAACGCTCCGTCACTGGGTCTCGCCGGCGCGTTGACGGTGAGAGCAGTGCGCTGAAGTCTCGTCCACGACATCTTGCGGTTGTCGACGCCGTAGAACTGCTCGATAGTTCGACCGGTCTGGTGCAGAAATGACTCGAGCGACGGCCACTTCCCCGACCCGAAGTCCTTGAGCAGGCCCGTGACCCCGCGGGGCACCGCGACGGCCTTGAGCGCGGCGAGCACGCGCTCCCGGGCAACACGCTCGAGGTTGATTGAACAGCCCGCAGGCAAGAAGGGGAACCCCTCTTCGGCTTGGGCCTGGACGTCGCCGTGGGCCGGGTCGATCAGCGCCTGGTAGCGCTGTTCAACTCGGTACTCTGCGCGATGCTGCCCGATGAAGTCGAGGACAACGCAGGAGGTCTTGCCGGGCGCAAGGCGAAGTCCGCGACCCAACTGCTGAGCGAAGAGGACCGAGCTCTGTGTCGGCCGGCAAAGCAACAACGTGTCGACGTCGGGTACGTCGATTCCTTCTCCGAGCACATCTACGCTGAAGACCACCTGCAGCTCGCCGCCCCGGAGTTGGGATAGCACGCGGTCCCGGTGGGCTTGGTCGTGATCGCCCACCAAGTAGTCCGCGGCAAGACCGAGCTGGGTGAACTGGCCGGCCATGAACTCAGCGTGGGACACCGACACGCAGAACCCCAGGGCCCGCATCGTTTGGGGGTATTCGACCCAACGAGTGATTGCCTCGTAGATCCGCCGCACGCGTTCGTGATTGCCGGTGTAGAGGCTCGAAAGCGCGCCGACAGCGTAATCGCCAGAATGCCACGCTACGTCACGGAGATCGGTTCCATCGTCGACGCCGACGTATTCGAACGGCGCCAGCAACTGGTCGTCGACCGCCTCCCAAAGTCGCAGCTCCGTGGTGTAGCGACCGCCGAACAGATCGGTGATGTCCCTACCGTCGGTGCGTTCTGGCGTTGCCGTCAGACCTACCAGGTCGCGCGGCTGAAAGTGCTTGAGCACCGACTCCCACGACCCGGCCGCCGAGTGGTGCGCCTCATCGACGTACATCACCTCGTAGGCCAGCGGGTCGACTTGTCCCAGCCTGTTGTGGAGGGTCTGCACCATGGCGAACACATGAGCCTCGCTGGTGAGGGGACCCGAGGAACCGCTGAGTAGCTCCCCGAACGCAGGATCTTGAAGAACCTGGCGGAACATCCCGCGTGCCTGCTCGAGGATCTGTTCGCGATGAGCGATGAATAGCAGCTTTGGGCGAGGAGCACCGGGCTCACACAGCCGCGCGTAGTCCAGGGCCGCGATCACAGTCTTGCCGGTGCCCGTCGCCGCGACGAGAAGGTGGCGATGCTCGTCGAACTCCGTTCGCCTCGTCGCCAGGGTGTCGAGGACACGTTGCTGATGAGGACGCGGCCGTAGTTGAAGCTGTGCGTAGGCCGCCTGCAACTGATCGTTTAGCTTGCCGATCTCCCGCCGCGCACGCCGACTGAAGCCCTCCGCCGCGTAGCCCTTGGCTTCGGCCAGCGCCGTGTCCAATCGCTGACGTTCGTCGAGTCCGTAGCGCTCGTAGACGGGCGTGTTCCAGTAGCTGTCGAATACTTGCTGGATCCGGTTGAAGACCGCGGGGGCATCGGCTCGGGCGAGCCGAACGTTCCATTCCAGTCCTGTGTAGAGCGCTGCCTCCGACAAGTTCGAGGATCCGATGAAGGCCGTATCGAGTTCGCCGGGGCGCCGGAACAGCCACGCCTTGGCGTGCAGTTTGGTGACCATCCCCTGGTAGTTGACCCTGACCTCCGCCCCAAGGTTGACGAGGTCATCGAGTGCCTTGCCGCTCGTCGATCCAAGGTATGTCGACGTGATCACCCGGACACGGCCGCCTCGATCAACGAGCGCCCGGAGGTCGTCCCGCAGCGCTTCAATGCCCTTGTAGCCAACAAACGCGCAGATCAGGTCCACCTCATCAGCGCATCGGAGCTCTTGTTGTAGGACCGATCCGAGGGACGGCTCACCGGCGCCGTTGACCATCAGCTCACTCGCGCTCAGAGGTATCGACGGATGCTCTGGCAAGGAGGCGGCGGCCAGGCCAGATTCGTTCCGGATACCTCGTAGAACCTGCACTGGCGTGACCACCCGGTCGATAGCGAACTCTGTTCCGAGCGCATCGATCGCCAGGTTCACCAGGGCCGTGCTTGAAGCAAGTTCGTCCTCCGTGTTGGGCGTCCGGAGTCGCCTTGCGACGCGCAGTAGATGCTTGCCCAGCCGCTCGATGGCCTCGCTCCTGTCGAGACGCGAAATTTCCACCCGATCCCTGGCAAGGAGCTCCAGCGCGCCGGTCAGTTCGGCAGTAACGAGCTCGTCGCGAAGGCCCGGCGGCAGCTGGTCACCACTACTCACGCGTCACCCTCCCCGAGTTCCCAAGTGATCGGAAGCTTAGGGCCGGAGGGCCTTCGATGTGCACCGTGCGGGAATCGCACGGGAGATGCCCCGCGCCGCTTCCCCGACGTCGACGGCGTGCTACCAAACGAGCATTCTTCTCCACTGCGCGGCTGCGCTACGCCGGCCCCGCCAGCGGGTGGGGCGTCGCGATCTACCGCGCCAGCCAGCACGACTACGAGGATTCCTACTTGCCCACAGGGTGTATGGCGGCACAGCCGATGGCGCCCGTGACACGCCCGCGGCCCCTACCTCGGCGACCCCACCGCCTGAAACTGCAACCCCCGACGAACTCTCCGGCGTGACCACTAGTGCGCGCTACGTCGTCCGTGCCGAGTTGGCGAGCTGTTTGGGTACCCTCGCCGGCATCCCTCGACCCGGGCTCCTGCCGAATTCGCCTCTACTGGATCAAGGCGCCGGCTCCGCCGGCGCGCCGAGCTGCGGGCGGCGCTGGCGCGCCGTCCTCGCCCCGCGTCATGTTCGCCGCCTCCAGCACCCGCTCGACAGTGGCCCAAGATCGGCCGTCACACAGAACAACCACGCTGGGGGCCGGCTGTCTGCCAAGGCGTGGAACACGCGCGGTCTGGCGCCTCCTAACGACGTCAGATCAGATCAAAACGCGATCCTTAGTCACCCCACAGGACCAGCTGCAGACAGATAACAACGAACACCATGTTCAAGCCCGTATAGAGCGCCGCCCCCATCCTTCCTGGGAACAATGGCAAGTCTGCGGCAGCCGCGAAACTTCTAAGTGTGATGCGGAATTCGAGCGGAGCGCGCTCCTCTAATGGACCAGCGCCTTCCTTTCCATCCTGCAGATCGTTACTCAGCTCTTGGAACAGTGCATCCCCACGTTTCCTCATAATTTCGAAGAGGACGAGGGCAATTATAACCACTACTGTTAGGAATGCACTAGAGACGAGAACAGTGGTCAGCGTTTCCGAAAGATAATAGCTGCTACTTCGCGTTCCACGCTGCACCGCCCCGTAGATGACCAAGAGGAAGTTGACCAGCGTGGCACCCACGATCACCAGTGCGAACAGGCGCAGATATTTAGCGTTCCTGTCTAACGCCGCAAAGAACCAGGTCCTAGACCCGGGATTAGAGTTTCTCATTCGAGCCTCAGCAGCTGGTCAAGGAAATGCAGATTTGTTGTAAGCCTCTTCTCATCGTCGAAGTTGCCTGGAAGCAATGCACGTCCGTAAAACTGATGTATCACACTGCAGTACGGGACAACGGCATGCACGATGCTCGGGTCCGCGGCCTTCAGCTCGCGAGCGTACTCACCTTCTGAGTAGTGGCGCAGCACCTCGTCGTGCTGAGGCCACCAGAGGTCTGCTTTCGTCACGACAGTAAGGACCCACTTCGTAGACTCTCGGTCTCCGATCAGCGGCACCCACTCGCGTACGGCAGCAATTTCCGTTTCGCGATGGCGCGCCAGAAACTGTGGGATCGGAGCCTCGTCAGCGACCGCCTCGTGGGCATTCTGGAGATACTCGTGAAAGCCGTAGGACACAACGTTGAGGACTCTCACGGGCGGCTCAGCAAGCGCTTCGCGAACGATGCGTAACCTGTCTGCCTGGTGGGCCGTCTGGCCGGGTGTGTCCACCACTCGGAACGGTTGCTTCTCGACACGCACGACCTGAGTGGATGATGCCTCTGTTCGTGCGCTTGAAGCTATGGCCTCCACGAGGCCCGCGGACGCGTCCAGAGAGCGGAGGAAGTTGGTCTTCCCGACTCCAGTCGAACCGAGAACCAGCAGATACGGCTTGTGCTTGAAGAAATCCGCGAGCCGTTCGTGCAGCCGCAGAGCCTCTGTGGTCTTCCAGACGGCTCCCGCGGTCTCAATTGCTAGAGGGATCCAGATGGGTTCCGTCATATCGCCGCCTCTTCGCCAAAGGAAAGGTTCGTGGCTCGCCGAGACTAGCCGCCAGCAGGCTACCGGCTCTTCCACTGAGGGAACGGGCCGGGGCACGGCCCTGGCGACGCTGCACGCCCCCCTCCACTACCTTCTGTAGCGGCGGGCACGCGGTGCGCGGCGGCACGCGTGATTTGGGGACACGTGAGGGGACACATGGGGCGAGGGCGATGATCCGCCAACCACGGCTATCCGGAGGTTCCATGAGCTTGTGTCAGCCATCCGCGCGGCTTGAGAAGAGTGCAATCAATACTCCGTAGGTTGTGGGTTCGATCCCCCCAAGTCCCAACAACACGGTAGGCCAGCAGGCTGAACTCGGCGATCACTCGGTCCCCGCAACGTCGCGCCCTCGCACGGGACATTCGCCGGGAGATCGTCGTACTCTCCCCGCCGTGCCAAGCCGAGGTGCCCTGGCTCGCGAGCGATGGCCGAGACCGCAGCGACTGCCTGCTGGTGCGTGCCGTCCGACTTCGCCGGCGCTAAGGCCATGCGGGGCAGGGGGCCATGCCGCCGACCTCTTCGCCGCCCCGCTGGACTCATCTGTACCCCAGAGAAGTACTGCAGTGCGTCGCGAAACCGGCGCGATCCGGTACCTCAGAACGCCCCAGCTCGTGCTCAATCACATTCTCGCGGAACCCCTTCGGGGATTTTGCAAGCAGGGGGTTAGGGGTTCGAGTCCCCTTGGCTCCACCATCGAACCCTCCCGCTGCACGGGAGGGTTTTGCGTGTGACAATGCCACGCCACCGACGTGTCGGGTGGGGCGAGCAGCTAGCTTCGCGCGGCATCAGCTGACAAGCTCTCGGCGTGGCCATCGAGTACGAGCGACTGCAGCGTTCGCGACTCGAGGATCACCTGGCCTCCGTGCTTGCAGTCGACCAGTTGGCCGACCGCCTTCGAACGGCCCTCGAGGATCACGCAGAGGCGATCGACCTCGCACATGTCCACGGTGCCAGCAGTGCCGCTGTTCAACGGATCGTGTCGACCATCCTCAAGGATGAACTCGGGTTCGATGAGGAGGTCCTCCTGACGGCTCAGGACGGCATCGTCTCCAAGCCGCGGCCCGACTTCTACTACTCGCTGGGTCCCTCTGAAGGCGTCATCGCCGAGGTCGAGCGGGGCGGCACGGTGACGAACAACCACGACCTCAAGGACATCTGGAAGGCCCACATCGCACCCGACGTGCAGCACCTCTTCCTCATCGTCCCGAACTCGAACTGGCGGGAGGACGGTCGGTCACGCGAAAGGCCCTTCGTCCGGGTCACCCACCGGATGAGCGCCTTCTTCGGAGATGCCCGCCGCGAGATCGATGTCCTCACCTGCCACGTCTTCGGCTACGGCCGGTCGGGCTGACGTGCTCGCGACTTCGCGGCGCGACGGTTCTCCGTCGCGCGGCGGATGAGGACTGCGCGCTCGCCGTCGTTGTTGGTGAGGGCAGCCGCCTCGGTGAAGGCCTCGGCTGCCTCGCCGTGCCGGCCCGCCCGCTCCAGCAGGTCACCTCGCACGCTGGGTAGGAGCGGCGAGTCGCCCAGGGCCTTAGGATCCGCTGCAGCCAGCACGGACAACCCTTTGTCCGGTCCGAACGCGCGCCCGTGCGCCACTGCGCGGTTCACCTCCACGACCGGACCCGGGGCCGCTTCGGAGAGGACGTCGTAGAGCGCCGCGATCCGGCGCCAGTTCGTGTCCTCGGCTCGCGCAGCCCGAGCGTGCTCGGCGGCGATCGAGGCCTGCAGGAAGTACTTGCCGACCGGCTCACCACGAGCGGCCAGCTCCTCGGCCCGCCGAAGGACGCCCAAACCGCGACGGATCAGCAGGGAGTTCCACCGACTCCGGTCCTGGTTCTCGAGCAGCACCGGTTCGCCCCGCGAGTCCAAGCGGGCGGCCATCCGTGACCCCTGGAGCTCGAGGAGCGCCTGCAGACCCAAGACCTCGACGTCGTCGGGAGCGAAGGCGACCAGCATCCGCGCGAGCCGCATCGCCTCGTTGGCCACGTCGGGGCGCATCCAGTCCGCGCCGGCGGAGGCGGCGTACCCCTCGTTGAAGATGAGGTAGATCACGGCCATGACGTCGCCCAGACGAGCAGTCCGCTCGGACCCGCTCGGCAGGTCGAACTCGGCGCCCTTCGTGACGAGCGTCTTCTTCGCGCGAGAGATCCGCTGACCCATCGACGACTCGCTCACGAGGAACGCGCGGGCGATCTCGGCAGTGGTGAGGCCGCCGACCAGTCGCAGCGTCAACGCCGCCCGCGACTCCGGTGTCAGCGCCGGGTGGCAGGACAGGAAGATGAGCCGCAGGACGTCGTCCTCGATGGAGTCGACCTGGTCGTCGAGGTCCGGCATGCTCGCCTCCTCTCCCCCGTGCGCGCGCTCGAGCTCGGCCGTCTTGCGCCGCAGCGTGTCGGCGCGCCGGAAGTGGTCGACGCCCCGGCGCTTCGCCACTGACATGAGCCAAGCGCCCGCATTCTCAGGCACCCCACTTTGCGGCCACTGCTCGAGCGCGGCGACGAGGGCGTCCTGCGCCAAGTCCTCCGCGAGGTCGAGGTCCCGGGTCATCCGGGTGAGGGCCCCGACGAGGCGGGCCGACTCGGCCCGCCACGTCGCGACGATGGCCTCGTTGAGATCGTCCGAGGTGGTGTCTGCCGGCACACGGCCAGCGTAGACAGCCTGGGTCAGTCGGCAGCCGCGTCCGGGCCTTCCGAGATCTGGCGCAGCGTCGCCACGACGGTGACCTCGGGCCAATGCTCCGCGTGGAGCTCGGCGAACTTCTGCTGGTCGGCAACGGCGTCCTCGACGCTGGGGTACTCCAGGAGCGACCAGCCACCGACGACCTCCTTGGCCTCGGCGTACGGGCCGTCGACCCGGGTCACCTCCCCCTTGCGGACGACGAAGTTCACCGCGTCCTCGGTGCCGTAGAGCCCGCCCCCATCGAGGAAGACCCCCGACGCGGCCCGCTCCCCGATGTAGCTGTCCATCGCCTCGAACAGCGACTGCGGCGGCATCCCGATGCCCTCTTCCATCCTCACGAATCCCATGAAACGCGGCATGTTGATCTCTCCTCCGGTGTGACGGTGTGGTGCTTCGTGCACGTACGTCGAACGGCTCCTCGCGTCTTCGACATCGAGTATCGAGATTCTTTCGAGACCTCGCCCACCGACCGCGGAAGGTGCCGCCTCCGACGAACGCCGGACACCGCCCTACCGATCCAGGGCGCCCATCCCTGCGCGCCTCGCGCGCTCGACGGCCTCGGCGCGGTCGCGGGCACCGAGCTTGGTGAGGACGATCGACAGGTGGTTGCGCACCGTCTTGTCCGACAGGAAGAGCGCCTTCGCGATCCGTCGGTTGTCGTAGCCACGCGCCACGAGGTCGAGGACCTCACGCTCCCGCTCGGTGAGCTGCGGGAACGCCTCGCGACCCGGATGACCCGCCACTCCCGAGAACCACGAACCCAACCGGTCCGCCACTGCCGGGCTGAACACCGCCCCGCCAGCCGCAACCGTCCGCACCGCTGACAGCAGGTCGTCACGCCCACCACCCTTGACGAAGAACCCGCGCGCACCCGACCGCATCGCCGCGACGACCGCCTCGTCGTCGGCCGACATCGTGATGACGAGGATCCGCGTCCCCGGCGACGTCGCCACGACCTCACGCGTCGCGTCGACACCCGACCCGTCCGGCAGGTTGAGGTCCATGAGCACGACGTCGGGCCGGAGCGATTCCGCCAGCGCCACCGCCGACGCCACGTCGTGCGCCTCACCGACCACGTCGATGTCGTCCTCACCCGCGAGCGCGGCGCGCACCCCGTCGAGGAAGAGCGGGTGGTCGTCCACGAGCAGCAGTGTCGTCACGACCCCACCTCCGTCACCGGCAGCACGGCCCGCACGCACGTCCCGCGCCCCGCCGCACCGGACCCGGCAGTGAACGTCCCGCCGAGCTCCTCCGCGCGCCGTCGCATCGACGCCACCCCGACCCCGGCCGTCGCACCCTCCCGTATGCCGTCACCGTCGTCCGCCACGGTCACCTCCAGTCCGCGCCCCGCACCCTCCACGCCCATGTCGCCTTCCAGACTCGTCGCACCTTGCAGGCGCACCGTCACGTGCCGGGCACCGCTGTGCCGCACGACGTTCGCGAGGGCCTCGGTGACGATCCGGTATGCCGCGGCCTCGGCTGCCGGACCCACCTCCGGCAGGTCGTCGGTCACCACCGACACCTCGAGTCCGGGTGCACGCACCCGGTCGGCAGCTAGCTCGATCGCTCGCCCGAGACCGAGGTCGTCCACTCCCGGGGGGCGCAGCCCTTCGCAGATGTGGCGCACCTCGGCCACGGCCTGCGCCAGCCCCGCCTCGGTGCTGCCGAGCAGCCCTGCGGCGGTGGGTTGCTCGACCAGGCGATGCGCCGACTCCACCTGCAGCCGCACTCCGGCAAGCGTCGCCCCCAACCCGTCGTGGAGCTCGCGGCGAAGCCGGCGCCGCTCCTCCTCGCGGGCGTTGACGAGCGACTCGCGGCTCCGCTGAAGCTCCTGGTGCAGCTGCAGCGCGGCGAGCGCCGGGGCCACCTGGTCGGCCACCCGACGCAGGATCTCCGCGTCGCGCGCTCCCACGCCCCGCTCACCCGACCGCGGTGCGACCGACAGACGCCCCACCACCTCGCCCCGGTGTCGCAGGTCGAACCCGACAGCGTGGGTCCCCACCACCCGACCCGCGTGCGCCACCTCACGCGAGGCACCGTCGACATCCAGTGCTACCGACGCGCCACCCAGCCGGAGCGAGGAGACGACGGAACGGCATACGACGGAGGGGATCTCGGCCACGTCGAGACCGGCGGCGGCGAGGTCCTCGCCGAGACGGGAGAGGACGGCATACGGGTCGGCGCGGTCGCCGTAGTAGAGGCGGTCGATGCCGACGGAGAGCCGCTTCGACAAGGGCTGGAGCACGAGCCCGGTCGCCCCCGCGGCGACCGCCGCGCTCACCGCCGACTCCGACCCCAGCACGCCCCGCAGCACCGCGAGGACGCTGACGAAGAGACCGGCGAGACAGACCGCCAGGCTGGCCGCGAGCAGGCCGCGGCGCACGGCGAGGTCGAGGTCGTAGAGACCGTGCCGCGTCACGGCCACCCCGATCGCGACCGGCAGCAGGAGGACGGCGATCATCTGCGCGAGGACGTTCCACGGCGCCGGGATCGCGCCTTGCGCCACGGTCACCGCCAGGAGGAGCGCGGCCGGCACGAGCAGCACCCCCACCTGCTGCCGCGCCACACCACGCGCCCGGAGCAACCGCACGCCCAGCGCGACCAGCCCGGCGACGAGGGACGGCGCCACGAGTGCGGCACCCGGCAGCGTGAGGACCCGGGCCAGCGTCTCCGACGTCACCGGCTTGTCGACCGGCACCCGACCGGCGAACGGCTCCGGATAGAGCCCGACCCCGACCGTGAGCAGCCCTATCCCCACCACCGCTGCCCACGCCGCCACCCGCCAGAACCGACCGGCGAGCAGACCGTCGGGGTAGAGCAGCGGCACGAGGGTGAGCAGGGGAAAGAAGCCCGGCACCCACAACCAGCCCTGCAGCTGCACGAGCACCGGCGTCGCCGCAGCCGACGCCGGCAGGACGAGCGCGAGCGCGGTGCAAAACCCGGCGAGACCCGCAGCCACGCCACTCACGAGCATGACCCGCGCCAGCACCCGCGTCCCGGGCGTCACCTGGGCGAGCGAGATGACTGCGGCGAGGACCGAGAACCCCACTCCCACGGCGGCATCGACGAGCACCTGCGGAGCGGGCGCCAACGACCACACGTCCCCCACGAGCACGAGAAGGGCGGCCGCCACCGACGCGAGGACGGCGAGCGCCGGCACGACCACGGACCACGAGGCCGCCGCCGCAGGGACGCCGCCCATCCCGCGCCGCCAGAGCGGTCGCGGGGTGGCGACAGGCGCTGTCATGCGCCGAAGTGTAGGCACCGTCGTCCCTGCTCAGGCCCGGTTTCGGGAGAGTCCGAGCCGGGGTGCGACGAGGGCGGCCACCCCGAGGACGAGCGCCGCGGACGAGAAGACCACCGGCTCACCGAGCACGAGACCAGCGCCGCCGATGAGGACGCACCCGCCACCGACCCAGGTGAAGAGACCCCGGACCGACGGCACGACCGCACCCGCCAGGGCCAGCACGGTGAGCACCAGGGTCACCCACGCCATGTCGAAGAGGTGCGGGTTCTCGGCGTGCAGGCCGGTCGTCGTGGCGAGCTGCTGCTGGAGCTGGTCCACCGCATACGGGACGAGGAGGGCGGAGATGCCGAGGGCGAGCGGCGTGAGGAGCGGGTCGATCGACACCCGTGTCCGCAGCCGTGGCCGCAGCGGGAGCACCGCCCACAGCAGCGCCCCGGTCCCGGCGACGATCGCGAGCAGGAACCGCGCGCCGCCCCCGCCGGAGACGACCGCCGCGACGGCGCCGGCGCCGACGAACGCGAGGTGCCGGTAGCCGGCGGCAGTCGACGGCCGGACCCCGCGCCACCCGGCGCGCACGAGCGGCAGCACTCCGCCCAGCCACAGGGCCACGAGGAGCAGCCCCTGCCCGGTGAGCTGGTGGAAGCGGTGGTCGGAGTCGCTGCCCGTGACGAGCATCCAGCTGATCGTCACGGCGAAGGACGTGGGGAGCGCGCAGGCGAGCAGCGCGGTGAGGCCGACGGCGGCACGGCGGCCGCGGCCCGGACGGGAGACCTGCACGGCGGCGGTCTCGGCGGACGAGGTGCTGAGGAGCTGGGTCGTTGTCATGGCTCCAACCTCGTGCGCCGGCCGTCCCGGAGACATCGTCGAGATGTCCCGACGATGTCCCGGGACGGCACGGTCCTCACGAAGGCGACTCCTGTCCCGCCTTCGTGAGGACCGCCCGGGCCCGACCGCGACTCGACCAGCGCCGCCGCGTCGCGCCTGCCCATCGCCAACTACGGTCGGAGTCGAGCCCGCAACCGACGGAGGACCGGATGAACCATCACGAGGTGTTGATCGTCGGTGGCGGCAACGCGGGGATCTCGCTGGCCGCACGCTTGCTGCGCGACGGCGCGGACGACGTCGCGATCGTCGAGTCGGAGTCGGTGCACCGCTACCGCCCGATGCTCAACTACGTCGGCGGCGGTGAGGCCACGATGGCCGACCTCGAGCGGCCCGCCGCCACGGTGATGCCGAAGGACGCGACGTGGATCAGGGACCGAGTCGTCTCCTGCGATCCCGCGGCGCCGAGCGTCACCACCCGTGGTGGCCGCACGATCACGTGCACCACGCTCGTCGTCGCCACCGGCCTCGAGGAGGACTGGGCAGGCACCCCCGGTCTGCGGGAGGCGTATGCCGCGGGCTGGGCCGGGTCGACCTTCCTCGTCGAGAGCGCCCCGAAGGTGTGGCCCGCGCTGCGGGACCTCACGAGCGGGCGGGTCGTGTTCTCGATGCCTCCTGAGCCGGCGCCGTGTGCCGCGACGGCGCTCAAGCCGCTCTTCATGGCGTGCGACCACTGGCAGCGGGCCGGCGTGCTCCAGGACCTCGACGTGCACCTCGTCCTGCCCGGGCCCACCCCGATCGGTGTCGCGGAGGGGGACGCGGTCCTCGAGGACGCGCTCACGGCATACGGCGTGCACGTGCTGCGCGGCGCGCGCGTCACGTCGGTGGGCGAGCGCCAGGTGACCGTGCGGACCGACGGCGACACGGTCATGCTCGACGACCTCGCCCACGCCCACGTCATCCCCGGCTATCGCGCCCCTCAGTGGGTCGCCGAGAGTGACCTCGCCGGCAGCACCGAGGCCGGCCTCGTCGATGTGGACCCGCTGACCCTGCGCCATCGACGGCACGGCGGGGTCTGGTCACTGGGTGACGTCGCCGATGTCGGGACCAAGCCCTCGGGTGGTGCCCTGCGCAAGCAGGTCGCGGTCCTCTCGCCCAACATCCTCGCGCCCGCGGGGGATGGGCTGCAGCGCTACGACGGCTACACCGTCATGCCGATCACGGTCGCACGCCACCAGCTCCTGCTCGTCGAGGTCGACCGCGAGGGGCGGCCCGCGCCGACCGTTCCCGTGCCGAACCTGGTCCGACCGCGACGGCTGACCTGGGCGATCGACCGCTACGCGCTGCCGCAGGTCTACTTCAGGCGCATCCTGCGCGGCCGCGTCTGAGCCCGCCCCGGACAGCACGGTCCTCACGAAGGCGACCCCTGTGCGCCTTCGTGAGGACCGGCCCCTTCCGCTCCGGGGCTCAGGCCGGGCGGCGCTCCTGCGGCACGGGGTGGTTCGCGGCGAAGAGCCCGTCGGGGTCGACGGCCGCGCGCACCGTGCGCAGCCGCTCCCACGAACCCCTGTCGTATGCCGTGCTCGCGTCGGTCTCGTTCTCCGCGAAGTTGAGGACGGACCGTCCGTTGGCCCAGGGCCGGAGGGCCGCCACGAGGGCCTGACCGTCCGCGCGACCCTGCTCGGCCATCTCGGGTGTGGCCGCGATGGCGACGAAGAACCCGGCGAACGCGCCCTCGAGGTGCGACAACGCACCGCCGGCGGGGGCGCGTCGGGCGAGGGCCCCGCCGAGCTGGCGCAGCTCGGCCGCGAGGAGCGACGTCGTCGACCCCGGCCCGACCTCGCCGAGGAACGCCTCGATCGCCTCCTCCGGCAGGGCCTCGAGCACCGTCGTCGCAGCGACACCGGGGGTGGGGCCCTCGGGGTCCATGTGCAGCCGGGTGAGCGACGCCGACGGGACCCGCGCGAACGTGTCCATCTCCGGACCCAGCGCCCGCAGCGGGGCGAGCAGCGCCTCGGCGGAGGCGTCGTCGCTGAGCACGGCACCGTCGATGACGACGAGCTGGCGACCGCTGAGGAAGGGCGGCAGCTCCGGCAGCGGCGGGAAGCTGAGGACCCGCAGTGAGGTCGTCACCTCGTCCGGCGCGGTCCGCGTCCACTGCGCCCAGGCCCGAACGACCTCCGGCGCGCGCTCGCGGTCCCAGAGCAGCATCCCGGCGTAGACGTCGGCGATCGGGTGCAGGCGGAACTCGATGGCCGTGACGACGCCGAAGTTGCCACCACCGCCGCGCAGCGCCCAGAACAGCGAGCGGTTGGCGTGCTCGGTGGCCCGAACCAGCGAGCCGTCAGCGGTGACGATCTCGACGGCGGTCACCTGGTTGGTGGCGAGGCCGAGCTTGCGGGCATACCAGCTGAGGCCGCCGCCGAGGGTGTAGCCGCTCACGGCGACGTCGGGCGAGGAGCCGTGCATCGCGGCGAGCCCGTGGGGAGCCGCCGCCTCGACGACGTCCTGCCACAGGGCACCGCCCTCGACCCGGGCGGTGCGCGCCTCGGGGTCGACCGACACGGCCGCCATGCCGCTCGTGCGGATGAGCACGACGTCGTGGAGCGGCTGGTCGGCGAGCGGGCCCGCGCCGTGACCGGTGGCCTGAGCCGCGACCCGCAGGCCGGCAGCGGCCGCGGCGCGCACGACGTCGACGACGTCCTGGGCGTGGCGCGGGAAGGCCACGGCGGCGGGCCGCTGGTCGACGGCGACGTTCCACGGCATACGGGCGGTGTCGTAGCCGGGATCGCCGGCGAGGTGAACCGCTCCACCGCAGAGGTCGCGCAGCGACTCGGCGGGCGAGGCGGGCCGGGGGTCGAGGGTGGTCTCGACGGTCATGGTGGTGTCCTTCTCTGGTGGGGGCACACGCGTTCCGGGTGGGGCGCGTGACGGTGTGGGGGTGGTGGCACCGGGAGTGAGGAGCGCGAACGCGCCGCTCAGATACCTCGGGCCGGTGAGGTGGATCCGGACGGCGTGCCGAGGGCGAGCCCGTCGAGGGCGACGAGCATCCCTTCGACCGGTAGTGCCGCGACGCCGACGACGCTGAGGGCGGGGGTCGCCCCGACCTCGGCGAGCCGGTCGGTGAGCGTGTCGAGGACCGAGAGCACCGCCGGCAGGTCGGTCGCGCTGACCCGCAGCTGGGCGAGGTCGCTCGGGTTCAGCCCGGCAGCGGTCACCGTCGCCTCGACCCCGGCAAGGGCCAGGGCGAGCTGGGCTGCCGCGTCCTCGGCGTGGACGAGCCGTCCTCGCTCGTCGAGGGGGCCGTGCGCACCCAGCGGCAGGAACGCCGTGGGCGCCACGTGGACCCGGCCGCCGCCGCCGCCGCCGCCGACGCCGACGCCGACGCCGACGCCGACGCCGACGGTGTGACCCTCACCGGCCCCGTCGCCGTCCCGAACACCCATGGGCGTTCGACCCGACGACAGGGTGGCGGTGGGGCGGACCTCGGTGCTCGTCATGCCGACAACGGTCGCGTCGACCCCGGGCCGGCCACCATCCCTTGCCGCCGGGGACTTCGCGCCCCCCGTTTGTGGGGGTGCCGGTATCCCACTTTTGTGGGATGGTGCGCCGGCGCCGCGCTCCGCCACCCTGTGAACATGACCCGCGCCCTGACTGCTGAGCGGGTGCGCAGGGACGTCGAGGTCGTCGCGCGCGCCGGCCTCGACATCGACACCTTCCTCGCCGAGGCGGTGGAGTCCCTCCAGCGTGCCGTGCCCCACGTCGGCGCCTGCCTCGCCACCGTCGACCCGAGCACGGAACTGCTGACGAGCACCCGCAAGTTCGGCGACCTCCAGGGCCGCGACGAGCACGACCACGAGTGGGGCTCGATCGAGTACGGCAACGTCGAGGAGACTGCCTTCCTCGAGATGTCACGCGCGGGCCTCGCCGCTGCCGGCGTCCACGCGACCCACGGGGACCCCGAGCGCTCGCACCGGATGAGCGCGTTCATGAAGCCGCACTTCGGATACGGCGACGAGCTGCGCGTCCTCTTCCGCGACGGCGGGCAGGTGTGGGGTGGTGCCGCCCTCTTCCGCGAGCCCGACAGCCGGCCCTTCGAGCTCGACGAGGTCGCCTTCGCCGGGTCGCTCTCCGCGGTCTTCGCCGCCGGGGTGCGCACCGGGCTGCTCGCCCGCACCGCCACCGCGCCACCGGGCCCGTCGACCGGGCCGACCGTCCTCATCATCGGCGCCGACGACGAGATCCGGCAGACGAGCATGGGCGCCGAGGAGCGGCTGCGCGAGCTGGAGAGCCCCACCCACAACGCCCGCTGGACCGCGATAATCAGCTCGCTCGTCGCGGCCGCCCGGCGCTACGCCCGCGGCGAGACCACGGTGCCGCCACGCAGCCGGGTCCGCGCCCGCAGCGGCATGTGGCTCGTCCTGCACGCCACCCCGCTGCTCAGCGCCGACGGGTCGAGCGGCGACGTCGTCGTCACCGTCGAGGAGGCGCGCCCGCCGGAGATCGTCCCGCTCGTCGTCGCGGCCTTCGACCTCACCCAGCGCGAGCGCGACGTCACCCAGCTCGTCCTCCAGGGCGTCGACACCAAGGAGATCGCCTCGACGATGCACGTGTCGACCTACACCGTGCAGGACCACCTCAAGTCGGTCTTCGACAAGGCCGACGTCCGCAGCCGCCGCGAGCTCATCGCGCGCATCTACTTCGACCAGTACGTCCCCCGCATGGGCGCCGAGCTCGGCCCGTCGGGGTGGTTCACGTCCACGGCACCTGTCGCCGGTTAGGCGTCCGCCTCCGACCCACGGCGGGCCCGCCGCAGCAGGACGACCCCGGCGACGGTCATCCACAGCAGCCAGGCACCCATGCCGACGCGCTCGAGCAGACCCATCCACGGTGTGGGGTTCCCGGCCTCCAGCTGCTCGACCTGCGCACTCAGCCTCGCGAAGACCAGCGCCGTCGCGAGCGTGAGCCCCGAGTAGGCCCGGAACCGCCAGCCGAACGCGACGGCCAGAGCGGTCACGTAGGCCGCGACGAAGAGCCCGGTCGCCCCGGCGAGCACGAGGTGCATCGTGTCGGCGGAGGTGGCGCCACCGGCGGCGATGACCTCACGCCTCGACATCGGCGCGACCATCCAGAGCAGGCTCGTGACCCCGTGCGCCGCCATGAGCGCGCCCGCGACCTGGATCGAGCGTCGACCGGCGGCGGAGCGCCAGATGCCGACGCCGAACCCGACCTGCAGCAGCACGAACACCGGCCCGAGCGCCATGAGGAACGTGCGGGTGGGTGCCCCGGTCGCGGACAGCTCGCTCACGGCCTGGGACATCCGGTCGTACCCGTCGTAGGCCGTCGCCGCGACGACGTCGTTGACGACGGGGTAGAGCACGGCATACGCGGGTCCGCACCACAGCAGCGCCCGGGTGAGGGTCCGGGGTGTGATGCGCTCGCGCGCGCCGCGAGGTCGGTGTGGCGCTGGGCGTGTCGCGGTCGACATGGTGGCCTCCTCCGGTCGTGACCGGAACCTTCTACTCCCACCCTCCTGCGCTGCGCCGTGCCACGTCAGGGACCTACGTCACCCGACCACGCTTCACCGTGACCTTCCGTATGCCGTCCGCCCACCGCGCGCGGCCCGCTTCCCTCACTCGCAGCGGGAGAGCACGTCCATGACCTCGGCCAGTGTCGACTCCGCCATGGCGACGACGGAGTCGGCGCCGCCGTAGTAGAGCCGCAGGGTGTCGGTGTGCACGTCGTGGACCCACCCGCACGGGAAGACCACTCCCGGCACGTCGCCCTGCAGCTCGTAGGGGGCGACCGGCCCGAGGAACCACTCGGGCGCCCGGCGCAGCACCTGCCGTGGGTCCTCGAGGTCGAGCAGCGCCAGCCCGACCCGGTAGAGCTGGCCCGCGACCGTGTCGCGCACCCCGTGGTAGGCGACGAGCCACCCCTGCGGCGTCTCGATCGGCGGCGGCCCCATGCCGATGCGGGCGCTGTCCCACATGCCGGCCCGAGCCTGGAAGACCGGCTCCGGGGCGAGCCAACCGTGCAGGTCGGTCGACCGCGACATCCACACGTCCGCGTGGTTGCCGAGCACCGTGCGCGGCCGGTGGAAGAGCACGAAGTGGTCGCCGACGCGTCGCGGCAGCAGGGCGGCGTTCTTGTCCTCGGGCGGGCACACGACGCCGATCCGCTCGACCGTGCGGAAGTCCTGCGTCGTCGCGAGCGCGACCGCCGGTCCCGTCGGCCCGTATGCCGTGTAGGCGAGGACCCAGCAGCCGAGCTCGTCGACCCGGGTGACCCGCGGGTCCTCCACCCCCCAGGCCTCGGCCGGGTGCTCGTGCGAGGGGTGGACGAGCGGCTCGGGGTCGATGACCCAGCCGCTGAGCCCGTCGTCGGAGCGGGCCACGCTGAGGTGGCTGTGGCCCTCGAAGTCCTCGACCCGGCAGACGAGCACGGTCTGGCCGTCGACGAGCGTGGCGGCCGGGTTGAAGACCGCGTTGACCGGATAGGGCCAGTCCGCTGCCGTGAGCAGCGGGTTGCCCACTGCCCTGCGAAGGATCCTCTGCTCACCCGGATGCCACGACGCGGGCATAGACCTCACGGTAGTCCCGCACCATCCGCTCCGCACCGAATCGGGCGACCGCGCGCTCCCGGCACGCGCCGCGGTCCAGGGCGGCGGCACGGGCGACGGCGTCGACGGCCTCCTCCACGGTCGACACGAGGCACCCGGTGACCCCCTCGTCGACGACCTCCGGCATCGAGCCGCGCCGGAAGGCGACGACGGGTGTGCCGCAGACCATCGACTCGACGACCGACAGCCCGAACGGCTCCTCGAACGCGACCGGGTGCAGCAGCACCGCTGCCTCGCCGAGCACCTTCGCCCGCTCGGCCGGGCCGACCGGCCCGAGGAAGACGACCCGCTCGCCGTCGACGTGGGGAGCGACCTCGGCGTCGAAGTAGGCCCGGTCGTGGACGATCCCGCAGAGGACGAGCCGGCGACCGCTGCGCCGCGCGATCGCGACGGCCTCGGCGGTCCCCTTGTCGGGGTGGATCCGGCCGAGGGAGACGAGGTCGTCGCCACCGGGCCCGACCGGCAACAGGGCGACATCCACCCCGTGGTGGACCGTGGCGAGGTAGTCGAGGCCGGGAGCCCGGTCGGCGTCGGAGATCGAGACGTAGGCGGACCGGGCGCGCCGGTAGGCGGGCAGGATGCCCGGCGACGAGAACCCGTGGATCGTCGTCACCATCGGCGCGGCGAAGGCGTGCGAGAAGGCGAGCGGCAGCCAGTCGAGGTGGTTGTGCAGGACGTCGAACTCCCCCGAGCGCGCGAGTGCGTGCGCGACGTGCAGCGCCTCCCAGACCCGTCCGTCGAGGTCGGGGTCCTCGGCATAGCCGTGCGGGACGACGGCGTCGAGGCCGGCGCGCGTGACCGAGTCCGCGGTGGCGAAGAGCGTGACGTCGACACCGCTGTCGGCCAGCCCGTCGGCCAGCACGCCGACGACCTGCTCCCACGGGCCGTAGTGCTCGGGCGGGGTGCGCCAGGCGACGGGCCCGAGGAGCGCAACCCTCACCCCGACCCCGGCGACAGGAGGTCCACGGAGTCGAGCGCGAGCCAGGCCTGGAGGTGCGCGAGCGTGGACTCTGCGCCCAAGTTGGCGTTGAGCCCTCGTGGCCCGACGCCGTCGTGGCAGCCGCCGTCGACCGCGTCGACGAGCACGTGCCCCCACCGGTTGCGGCCGTGGAACCAGGCGAAGGCACGGCGGGCCCGGCGGGCGTGGAGCGGCGAGCCGGTCGCCCGGTAGGCCGCGACGCAGGCCTCGACGAGCGCAGCGGCCTCCAGCGGCTGCTCGTCGCCCTCGTCCCAGGCCTCGTCGCGCGCGAGCTCGGAGACGTCGGCCGGTGCGGATCCCCGCGTGCGCCAACGGTTCCCGACGGTGACGACGACCCCGGAGTCCACGGTGCACTGGCCGGCGTACCACTCCAACGCAGCGAGCCCGAGCCTCAGCTGCTCGGCGTCGCGCTGGGCCGACCCAGCGCAGACGAGGGCGTGCGGCAGCCGCGCGTTGTCGTAGGTCAGCCTGTCCTCGAACCACGTCCAGTCGTCGGTGGCACAGAGACGGAGGCGGTCCGCGAGCTCGTCGGAGAGGCGTCGGAGCAGGCGCCGCGCGGCGGCGTCGAGGTGGTGGCGAGGCAGCGCGGCAAGGCCGAGGACGGCATACGCGGAGGTGCGCAGGTGCAGCGGCTCGAGACCGGAGGCGACGAGGTCGCCGAGATGCTCCCTGCTCCGCGCGGCGGTCTCGCCGCCTCCCGACCCGATCGACCCGAGCGCCCACACGGCACGTCCCACGTGGTCGCCCATCCCCGGCTCGCCGAGCCACCACCCGTCCGCGTCGGCGAGGTTGTGCATCCCGCCGGACGTCGGGTCCCAGGCGTCGGCGAGGAAGCCGATGCTGCGCTCCACCACGTGCACCAGGGCGTCGGCGTCGTCGTGCCCGCGTCGGACCAGCGCGTCGGCGACGAGGGCGAGCCGCGCCACGTCGTCGACGCAGTACCCGGTCGACCGGTCCGGCTCCGCCCCGACGGCGTGCTGCACGATGCCGCGCTCGTCGACGAGCCGACGGAGGTGGGCAAGGGGCGGCGCCGCCGGCGGCTCGCGCGGCGGGGACGTCGCGGCGGCGAGGACCTTGAGGGTCTCGCGGCCGACCTCGGGCCAGGTGAGCTGGCTGCCGACCCGGTATGCCGTCCGCGCCGCCTCCGTGAGCGCGTTCCGGTCCCCGAGCAGGTCGGCCACCGCCTCACCCAGCGCCTCGTGGTCGTCGAAGCCGACGAGCCTGCCGGCGCCGCTGGAGAGCAGCTCGGTGGCATAGAAGTAGGGCGTGGACACGACCGGGCAGCCCGCGACGAGGGCGAAGGTGAGCACCCCGGAGACCACTTGCTCCTCGTGGCGGTAGGGCGTGAGGAAGACCTCGGTGCGGGTGAGCAGGGAGCGGATCTCGTCGTCGTCGAGGTAGCGGTCGACGAAGAGCACGTGGTCGTCGAGGTCGAGGTCCGAGGTGAGCCGCCTCAGGTCGTCGCGGTGGCGCTCGCCCTCGCGGCGGACGACCTCGGGGTGGGTCCGACCGGCGACGACGTAGAGCACGTCCGGGTGGACGTCGGCGACGGCCCGCAGCGCGCGGACGGCGACGTCGAGCCCCTTGCTCGCCGAGAGCAGGCCGAAGGTCGAGAGCACCCGCCGTCCGCCGTGCGGTGTCAGCTCGGGCAGCCCGGGGCCGGGGGCGGCTCGGTGGTCGCCCGGAGCCATCGGTTGGAGCGACTCGGGGGCACCGTGGGCCAGCACCGCCACGCGGTCCCACTCGACCATCCCGCTGCGCACGAGCTGGTCCCGGGCGAGCGCCGTGAAGACGGTCACCTGAGCAGCGCGCGAGACGACCCGCTCGAGGACCACGCGCTGACTCGGGCTGGGGTCGAGGAGAAGCGTGTGGAGGGTGACGACGTGCGGCACGGTGAGGTGGTCGAGCAGCTCGACGACGTGGCTGCCGTCCTCCCCGCCGAAGATCCCGAACTCGTGCTCGACGAGGACCACGTCGACGCCGCTCGCCTCGAGGCGGCGGGCAGCCGCCACGTAGTCGGCGCGCTCGTGCTGACGCAGCGTGAGGAGGACCTCGTCGCCGGTGGCGGGGTGCGGGTCGTCGTCGAGGACCGGGACCACGAGCACCTCCACCGAGGAGTCGGCCTCGAGCATGGCGCGGCGCAGGTCGGTCGTGAAGGTGGCGAGACCGCAGTGACGGGGCGGGTAGGTCGAGAGGATCGCGATGCGCACGGGTCACGCTCCCGGTCCCGTTCGGTCCTCACCACCGGAGGTGGACGTCTCGTCCGCGCCGGGCGCCGGGTCCTCGAGACCGGTCTCGACCGACTCGAGCGGGTCGACCCAGCCCGGCGGCGGTGGTGGGTCGGGTGTCACCGGCGGGAACGTCGTGCCGTCGGGTCGCAGGTGCGATGTGCTGTGTTTCATGGGCATCTCCTCGCGCAGGTCCTTCCCTGTGCAGCGAGGCCCAAACCCCTCCGACCGGGCCATGTCGGGCCGACCGGACGGGGCAGCCCGTCAGACGTTGCCGAGCACCCGGTCGACCGCGATCTCCACGACGACGCGCTCGGGGTTGACGCGCGGCTGCCGGTAGCGGACGGCATACCTCTCGACGGCGTCGGCGACGGCGGCCGCATCGGTGAGCACGCGCGAGGGGCCCTCGAGGGCGAGCCAGCGGCGGCCCTCGACCTGGCACACCACGGCCCGGTCACCGCGGCCGGCGTTGCGGGCCTTCTGCGACGTGCCGCTCGTGATGACCCGGACGACCCCGGCCGTGGGGTCCCAGGTGAACCCGACCGGCACGACGTGCGGGCTCCCGTCACGGCGCAGCGTCGTGAGGGTCGCGAGGTGCCGTTCGGTGAGGAAGGTGAGGGCCTCGTCGGACAGCGCGCTCGGGTCGGTGGCCATGAGGCGAGGATGCCACCCGTGGAGTCCGTCGCCGTTCAGGGGCAGCGGGGCACCGGCCAGCTGTACGTGGTGTTGGACGCGTTCGACACGTAGTAGTCGCTCGTCCACCTGCCGTCGACGAGCTGGTTCCACACGCGGGTCGAGCCCACGAGGCTGCCGGCCTTCTGGCATGCGACGTAGGCGAGCGCGCCTCCCTGGAGCGAGCCGTTGACGGCATACGAGGTCCCGGGTCCGGAACGCGTGTTGACCGGGGTCGAGATCGTGACCTGCCCCGGGTAGGAGCACCGCTGGAGGGGTGCGCTGAACGTCGTGCTCGACGGAGTGGAGACGTAGCGGTCCGTCACGAACCCCCCTGTGCTGATCCGGTCCCACACCGACGTCGTCCCCACCGTCTGGCCGCGTGCCTGGCAGATGAGCGAGACGGTGGACCCGGGGGCGAGCGTCCCGATGACCGGGTAGGCGCTCGACGGCCCGCTCCTCACGTTGAGCGCGCTCGAGCTCGTCACCCGGTAGGGGCGGAGCACGGTGGCGACCGGACCGCGGATGAGGTCGCTGTCGACGTTCATCGTCACGCCGCCCCACGTCTCGGTGTGGTCGCCGCGGTACTGCTTCGCACGCTGCCACTCGGCCCAGAGCGTGTTGCCGGCCGTGGGCCAGTTGATCGTCGACACGACGCCGTCCCAGCGCGCCATCCAGATGGCGTCGGGCCGCGCGAGGGTCGTCGACAGGTATGAGGCGGCGAGGTCGCGCACGCCCGAGTCCTGGTGCGCGTAGATCCCGGCGAGGAAACCTGCCCGGTGCAGTGCCCGCGTCCACTCGGACACGTAGGTGCGCACGGCTGCCGTGCACCCCGCTGCCGCCCGGTCGTAGTGCTCGACGTCGGCATAGAGCGCGCTGCCGGGCAGGAGGCCCAGGGCCTTCGCCTTGGCGACGGCGTCGGCGCCGTCTGCCGCGCCGCGGGCTGCCGCGCCGCTCGCCGCGTAGCGGTAGGGCTTGGAGCCGAAGACGCAGAACGGCTGGTCGCCGAAGTAGGTCGGCACGAGCCACCACCCGGCCGCCGCGGCGTCCCGGACCCACGTCGCGGTGAGGTTCGGCTGCGCGCAGCCACGGTTGCGGCCGCCGAAGTAGATGTTGACGCCGCTGTAGGGCGATCGTCCCCGCCAGGCCGCGAGGGCGGTGAGCGACGGAGCCGTGCACGTGTCGAAGAAGGACGCCGACACCCGTGTCGCGGACGAGCCGCTCGGGTAGGCGGCCGGTGTCGCCGGGTCGGCCTGCGCCGGCACCGGTGCGAGGACGCCGATCGCCAGCGCCGCGAGGCCGGCGGTCACTCCCGCCGCGAGTCGTCGTGTGGGTCCCATGACAACCTCCAGCGCGGAGCCGTCGGCGGGCGCGAGACCCCACACACCCATGATGCGCCGCGCTCGCCGTCCCGTCACCGGTTTGCGCCGTTCCGTGACCGGCCCGTATGCCGTTCCACGCAGGGCTCGGGACCCGAGGGCCCAGAACCGCCCGAACGGGTGCCCGGGCGCCCGGTCCTGCGGGTCAGTCGTCCGTGGTTCGAGCTGACCGGATCTGGGCGGACGAGAGCCGGACGGTGGCGCCGTGGCGCAACACGGCCGGGATCTCGGCGACGTCCTCGACGTGCGCGAGGAGGTCTCGGAGGGCCGCCTCGGGCGCATCGCCCTCGAGCTCGACGGCGTAGTGAACGCCCGTCGAGCGGCACGGGTGCCCCTCGAAGCCGCCACCGGCGGTGACGCGCACCGTGGTGAGCGTGATGCCGCGCGCCTTGCCCTCGCGGAAGAGGTCGTTGGAGACGCACGCGGCGATGGCGAGGTGGAGGACGTGGCCGCCGGTGAGCTCGTCCATGACGAGCTCGTGGTGCTGCCCCGTGTGCCGGTTGCGGAACTCGACGACGACCGGGTCGACCTCCCCGACGGAGGTGTCCCCGGTCGTCGACACCGTGGCCTCGAAGTCCATGGACCCACGCTCCCAGAGTCAGGGCCTTAGCGTCAGAAGGTCGAGCGAAGCAGCATCGCGGCGAGGACGAACATGACGAGCCCGATGAGCACCTCGAGGACCTGCCAGACCCGCGGCCGGGCGAGCCAGCGGGAGGCGAGGTGCGCGGCATACCCGAGGGTCGGGAACCACAGGAGGCTGGCGAGCCCGGCACCCGCCCCGAACCACCACCGACCGGTCGGCCCGTGGGAGGCACTGAGGTTGCCGAGCATGAGGACGGTGTCGAGGTAGACGTGCGGGTTGAGCCAGGTGAGTGCGACCGCGGTGAGGGCCGCGGACCCCCCGGCCGCCGATCCGGCGGCGAGCGCCTGCGGCCGACGCGCGGACAGGAGGGATCGGATGCCGAACCAGGCGAGGTAGGCCGCACCGGCCCCGGTGATGACCCGCAGCAGGCCGGGGTGGTTGTCGACGAGGGCGCCGACGCCGAGGACTCCCGCGACGATGAGGAGGAGGTCGCTGACGGCGCAGATCGCGACGACGACGCCGACGCGGTCGCGCCCGATGCCCTGCCGCAGAACGAAGGCGTTCTGCGCGCCGATGGCGACGATGAGCGAGAGGCCGGAGACGAGGCCACTGAGGACGGCGGTGAGGATCGTGGTGTTCATCGCGCCCGACGCTAAGGCTGGGAGCGTGTGAAGACCAGCGAAGGATTCTTGGGGACCTTTAGTCTGCCTTCATCTATCGTGGAGGGGTGCAGACCGACCAGCTCCGCGCGCTTCTGGCCGTCGTCGACGAGGGGACGTTCGAGGCGGCCGCCCGGCGGTTGCACGTCACCCCGTCGGCGGTGAGCCAGCGGATCAAGGCACTCGAGCACTCTCTTGGCCGCGTCGTGGTCCGGCGCGGTCTGCCCTGCGAGGCGACCGAGGCCGGTGAGGTGATGGTCCGCCTGGCCCGGCAGCAGGACCTGCTTGAGCGCGAGGCCCGCGCCGCCCTCGACGACGCGGCGACGACGCGCGATCTGCCGGTCGTCGTCAACGCCGACTCGCTCGCGACGTGGTTCGTCGGCGTCCTTCACGAGGTGGCCGGCTGGGACGGCGTCATGCTGCACCTCCACGTCGAGGACGAGGGCCACAGCCACGAGCTGCTCCGGGCGGGCACGGTCCTCGGCGCGGTGAGCTCGAACCCCACGGCGGTGCAGGGCTGCTCGGTGGAGCGGATCGGAGTCATGCGCTATCTGCCGGTTGCGACCCCGGCTCTGCGAGAGCGCTTCTCGCACGGTCGGGGCGTCGACTGGGCACGGATGCCGGTGCTGCAGTTCAACGAGCACGACGATGTTCAGCGAGGGGTGCTGCGGCGTCACGGGATCGGCGACGAGGTGCAGCCGCCGACCTCCCGCGTGCCGTCGTCCGAGGGGTTCGCCGAGGCGGTGCGCGCCGGGCTGGGCTGGGGTGCGTTGCCCGAGGCGCAGTGCGGGGCGGACCTCGAGTCGGGGGCGCTCGTCCGGCTCGGCGCTCGTGAGCATGTCGACGTGCCGCTGCACTGGCAGTCATGGCGGCTGCGCTCGCCGCTCGTCGACCGGCTCACCCAAGCGATCCGGAGCCACGCGCCGAGCCGGTGACTGCGGGCCGCCGAGTCCGTGGTCGCCGTCTCTCGGGCTGGGGGACGCGCAGGGGTTTGGCCTCGGCCGGCCCGGGTAGGTGCAGCACCATGCCTGACGCGAACCAGAACCCGTCCCTCGAGGGCAAGGACGTCCGTGACAGCGACGGCGAGAAGATCGGCCGCGTCGACCACGTCCACGTCGACGGCCACACCGGGATGCCGGCCTGGGCGACGGTGGACACCGGCCTTCTCGGAGGAGACCAGAGCGTGGTCCCGCTCCGCCCGGCCGAGTTCTACGAGGACCACGTCCAGCTTCCCTTCGCAAAGGAGGTCGTCGCGGACGCGCCGGACGTCGGCCCCGTCGGGGAGCACCTCAGCCCCGAGCAGGAGGCGCACCTGAACCAGCACTTCGGACTGAGGGGCGACGAGGCGGTGTCGGACTTCAACGCGACGACCGACGTCGGCCTCGACGGCTGAGTGCAGCACACCGCGAACCCCGATCGCCGGCCCAGCGGTCGTAAGTTGGTCGGCAGGGACCGGGCTTCCCGACCGGACCGGTCCTGGTCACCGTCGGTCCACGAACTGGACCCGAGTCTCAGGAGGACAGCATGAGCACATCCCACAGCAGGGACCCTCGTGATCGTGCCGAGGAGCGCGACCGCCTCGATGACGACGCCCGTCACCGCGACGACGATTTCGACCGCAACGCCCGACGGCGCGACGACGCGTTCGACCGCGACGACCAGCGCTACCGCGACCGGGACGGTGATGGCAGGGACGACCGCACCGAGGTCCTCCACCGGGACCGGGACGCTGCTGACCGGCGGGTGGTGAACGACGGCGGCGCCGTCGCGATCGACCCTCGAGCCAAGGTGGCGGCCGAGCAGGAGAGGTACGGCGGGGTGAAGCCGGGCGCCGCCTTCTTCGGCTGGCTGTCGGCCACCGGCATGTCCGTGCTCCTCACCGCCCTGCTCGTGGCGGCGGGCGCCGCCGTCGGCGTCGCGACCGGCACGGACCTCGAGCAGGCGGCGGACGACGCCACCGGCAACCCGGAGGGCGTGGGCCTGGCCGGAGCGATCGGGCTCGCCGTCATCATCTTCGTCTCCTACTACTGCGGCGGCTACGTCGCGGGGCGCATGGCCCGTTTCCAGGGGGCCCGCCAGGGCGTGGCCGTCTGGGTGTGGGCCCTGGTCATCGCGGCCGTGGTGGCCCTGCTCGGCTATCTCGCCGGCAGCGAGTACAACGTGCTCGAGCAGCTCAACGGCTTCCCGCGCATCCCCGTGGACGAGGGGACGCTGAGCACCGCAGGGATCGTCACGCTCGGCGTGGCCCTGCTCCTCAGCCTCGGCGGCGCGATCCTCGGCGGCATCGCCGGCGTCCGCTACCACCGCAAGGTCGACCGCGCCGGGCTCGTCGACACGGTCTGACGAGTCGGACGCGATGTTGCCCCGGGGAGCCGCACGCTCCCCGGGGCTTCTCACTGCCGGCTCAGCGCACCACCGCGGGCGACCATGCGGCCTTGATGAGCAGCTCGGCGGGACGGGACCCGTCGGCGGGAGCCACCCAGACGTCGGAGGTGGCACCGCCTCCGGGCGGCGCGAGACCGAAGAGGATGCGCTCGTCGTCGAGCCACTCGATCTGGTCGTCGACGCTGCGCGCCGTCCGGACGACGGTCTCGGACCCGTCGGAGAGCCGGCGCACGTGCACCTCCCACGTGGTCGGTCCGGTCGCGCTCTTGTAGGCGACGAGCTCGCCGGACGGCGAGAGCGACGGGCACTCCGCCTCCACCTCGAGGAGCGCGAGTGTGCGACGGGCGCTGTCACCGAGGGCGAGGTGCTTGCGGCCCCCGGTCATGACGGTCGCGTAGAAGGAGGTCCCCACTCGGGCGAACGTCACCCCCCACACGTTGACGTCGACGGCCGTGACCGGCTTCCCGCCCCGGGTGATGTCAAACTCCTCGAGGTTCCCGAGGGACCTGCCGGCCCGCATGTCGTAGATCTCGGTCTGGGTGGAGAAGCTGCCGTCGGCGTAGGAGTGCCCGAACACGAACGTCGTCGTGGCAGCCCACCGACCATCCGCGGAGACCCGCGCACGACTGGGTATGCCGGGCGTCGTGAGTGTGTGCCGCACGCGCAGGTCTGGACCGAGCAGCAGCACCCGCGCCGTCGTCACGCTTCCCCGGTCCACGTCGACGCAGACGCCACCGCCGCGGCTCACGTGCACGCGCTCGCAGACGAGGCCGGGGTTCGCCGCCGGTGTCGCGGTGGGCTCGTCGATCGCGACGGTGCCCACGGTCCCGTAGCCGGCGTCGTTGCCGGTGCGCCGGAAGGCGATGAACCCGTCCGGGTATGCCGGCCGGCCGGCTGAGGCTGCCGCGGCCGGCGCCCGTGCGGACGCCCGGTCGTCGTCCGACAGCAGGGCGACGAGGACATAGCCCACCATCGCGCAGAGGACTGCGACGGCGACGACCGTGAAGCCGACGACCCGGGCACGCGCTGAGCTCATGGCGCGCCGACCGGATCGAGGTCGGGCCGCAGCACGACGGCGGCGACGGGGAGGGCGCAGGCCAGCCCGATGGCCATGACGAGGTAGGCGCTGCCGGACCCGAGGCTGCCCAGGAGCAGGCCGAACCCCACGGACGACGCGAACCCGGCCACCCCGACCGCCGTCTGCGCCAGCGCGATGCCGGACGCGCGGGACACCTCGGGCAGAGCTGCCGAGACGGCGGCGGCCAGGACCCCGTCGGTGGCGGCGTAGAAGGCCCCGAGGAGCAGCAGCGCGGTGACGGTCGCCGCGAGGGCACCGGTCGGTGCCCCGACCGTGGCGTAGACCGCCAGCAGGGCCACGTGCCCGACGAGGTAGGTCGCCATCCGTCCGAAGCGGTCGGCCAGCCGCCCGAAGGGAACCGACAGGACCGAGTAGACGAGGGCGACTCCGACCGCGAAGAGCGGGAAGGCCTTGGCCAGGTCGGCCTCGCGGTCGAGCAGCGCGAGGAAGACGAAGGCATCACTCACCGTGAAGAGGGTGAGGAGCCCGGCGACGCCCACCCGGCGCAGCACGGGGCGCGAGCGCAGGAGCCCCACGACGTCTGCGCCGGTGAGTCTCCGGGACGCCGGCTCGGGCTCCACCGGCGAGTCGGGCTCGTTTGAGATGCCCTCGGGCGAGATGCCCTCGGGCGAATGCACGATCTCGGTGACGCGGCCCCGGGCCCGCGCTCTCCGCTCGGGCACGAGCAGGGCGACGACGGCGAGGCCGAGGAGCGCGAACCCGGCACTGACGACGAAGACGGCGTCGAACCGTCCCGGGAGCAGGAGCAGGATGCCGAACGCCACGAGCGGCCCGAGCATGGCGCCCACGGTGTCCATCGCGCGGTGGACGCCGAAGCTGCGCCCGAGGTCCTCGGCGGGTGAGGCGTGCGCGATGAGGGCGTCGCGGGGCGCGGTGCGGATGCCCTTGCCGACCCGGTCGAGCGAGATCAGCCCGGCGACGGTCGTCACGGAGGACGCAACGAGGAGGAGCGGGCGGGTCGCTGCGGACAGGCCGTAGCCGAGGGTCGCGACGAGCTTGGGCCGCCCCAGCCAGTCGGCGAGCAGACCCGAGGCCAAGCCCGAGAGGGAGGAGACCCCTCGGTACAGCCCGTCGACGAGGCCGAACTGCGACGGCGCCAGACCCATCTGCAGGACGAGGAAGAGCGGCAGCACCGCGGTGACCATCTCGGAGGAGATGTCGGTGAACAGGCTCGTGAGACCCAGGAGCACGACGGTCCTGGGGGTGGTTCGGCCACGGGACCGCGAACCGTCGGGCCGCGCCGTGGGCTGGTTGCGAAACGAGATGTACACGCGCTCTCCAAGGCACTCGACCCGGCCCTGTCACGCTAGTCGCCGGGCGTCCTGCCCGTCCGGCACTGCGCGAAAATGCGTGCGGCAGCGGGGTGCTCGTGACCCGGTCGAGCCATGGGTCCCGTGGTCCGTCGGTGCCACCAGTGGGAGCGGCGGCCATCGCCGACCGACGCCGAAGGGCCCGGCCAGATGGCCGGGCCCTTCGGGTGCTGCCCGAGGTGCGGACCGGCAGCCGGTCAGCCCTCCACGACCGAGGTCACGTGATCGCCGCCGTGGCGGCCGACGTCTTCGTGACGCTGGTGTAGCCGGTCTTGCTGCCCGTGACGCGGACGGTCATCGTCTTGGTGCGGTCGGTCGTCGTGAGGACGTAGGTGCTCGCCGTGGCGCCGGAGATCGCGACGCCCGAGCGGTACCACTGGTACCTCAGGGTGACCGGTGCCGGACCCCACGTGCCGGGGACGGCGGTGAGGCGTGATCCGACGGTCCGCGTGCCGCTGATCGTCGGCGTCGGTGCCGTGAGCGTCCCGGCGGCGACGGCCGCGGTCGCAGCGGACGTCCTGGCCACGGTCATGTAGCCGGTCTTCGTGCCGGTGACGGTCACCGTGATCGCCTTGCCGGTGTCGGACCCGGTGAGCACGTAGGAGCTCGCCGTGGCGCCCGTGATGGCGACGCCCGCACGCTTCCACTGGTAGGTGAGCGTGACCGGGGACGGTCCCCACGTGCCCGGCGCGGCCGTGAGCCGGTAGCCGGCCTTGACCGTGCCGCTCACCGTCGGGGTCGGCGCCGTGAGGGCGCCGAGCACGGACGCGGTCGCACCCGAGGTCTTGGCGACGCTCATGTAGCCGGTCTTGCTGCCGGTGACCCGGACCGTCATCGTCTTGCCCATGTCGGTCGACGTCAGCTTGTAGGTGCTGGCCGTCGCGCCGGTGATGGCGACGCCGGAGCGGAACCACTGGTGGGCGAGGGTGACCGGCGCCGGGCCCCAGGTCCCGGGGACGGCGGCGAGGGTGTAGCCGACCGTCCGGGTCCCCGAGATCGTCGGGGTCGGCGCGGTGAGGGCGCCGAGCACCGTCGTCGTGGCGGCCGACGTCTTCGCGGCGCTCGTGTATCCGGTCTTGCTGCCTGTGACCCGGACCGTCATCGTCTTGCCCATGTCGGTCGACGTCAGCTTGTAGGTGCTGGCGGTCGCGCCGGTGATGGCGACGCCGGAGCGGAACCACTGGTAGGAGAGCGTGACCGGCGCCGGTCCCCACGTGCCCGGGACGGCGGTGAGGGTGTAGCCGACCGTCTTCGTGCCGCTGATCGTCGGCGTCGGTGCGGTGAGCGTGCCCGCCGCGACGGAAGCCGTGGCGGCCGACGTCTTCGAGGCCGTCGTGTAGCCGGACTTCGTGCCGGTGACGGTGACGGTGATCGCCTTGCCCGTGTCGGACCCCGTGAGCGCGTAGGTGCTCGCGGTGGCGCCGGTGATGGCGACTCCGGCCCGCTTCCACTGGTAGCTGAGCGTGACCGGTGCCGGGCCCCAGGTGCCCGGGACGGCGGTGAGGACCGAGCCGGCCTTGGCGGTGCCAGTGATCGTGGGCGTCGGTGCCGTCAACGTCCCGAGCTGGGCCGTGACCGGCCCCGCGCTCGCGACGTAGGTCGTGTCGTCGTTGCCGGCGACCGTGCGCACGTAGTAGCGGACGGAGACGGTCTTGCCCGCCATGTCACTCGTGAGCGTGAGGGTCTTGCCCTGCGAGGCGTAGCGGCCGTCGACGCGCCACTCGTAGTAGTCGAAGTCGACCGCCGACCCGTTGCTCGGCGTGCCGTGCGTAGCCGTGAGCGTCTGGCCGACCACCGGGCTCCCGGTGATCTGCAACGGCGAGGTGAGCGTGACTCCCGACCCGACGGGCGAGTAGGGGCTGCCGTACAGCACCGCGGTCGAGTAGCCGGAGAGCGTGCCGGTCACCCGAACGAGGAGCCGCTTGCCGGCGAGGTCGGAGGTGGGCGTGAAGGTCGTGCCCGTGGCACCGGTGATCGCCGTGAACGCCCAGTTCTTGGTCTCGTCCTGATAACCCCACTGGTAGGCGATCTGCACCCCCGCCGGACCCCATGCACCGATGTGCGCGGTGAGCGGCGATCCCACGCGGGGGGCGCCGTCGACCCAGGGCTCGGTCGCGGTGAGCGACTTGCCGGCGACGGGCAGCACGACACGCAGGGTGCGCTGCTGAGGCGTCGTGGGCTGGGTGAAGAGTGTGGCGGTCGAGTCCGAGGCGGCGTCCTCCCAGCAGCGGGTGGCGTAGCGGGTGGCGCGGCCGGGGTCCTCGGGTCCGTAGAAGTCGTCGTAGAAGCAGACCTTGTAGCGGCCACCGGCCTCGGTCCGCCAGAAGAACTTGCCGGCAGCGTCGGTCTGGAGCGGACCGTACTGCGGCGTCTCCCACGCGCCGGTGGCGGTGTTGAGCGTGAAGACCGTCCACCGTGCGCCCTGGATGGGCGCGCCGGCAGTGTCGACCGCCTCGCCGTAGAAGCCCAGCGTCGGCGAGAGCTGGAAGTTCGCGGTGGTGACGGTGGGGCCCTCGGGCAGGACCGGGTCGGGGCTCGGGTAGTCCGGGGTGCTCACCGAGGTGCCGTTCCAGTACTCACCGTTCCAGTTGTGGAGCGAGTAGTCCTCCCGCGCCGTGATGCTCACCGCGCCGGGGGCGACCTTGGTCAGGGTGTAGGCACCGGTTGCGTCCGTCGTGGTGCTCACCACCGAGCCACCCGCCGTGGGGACGCTCTCGACGGTGATGCCGGGGATGGCCGCACCGGCGTCGCTGGTGACCCTGCCCTTGACGGTCGCGAAGCGCGGCAGCCTGATGTCGGCGGTGGCCGTGGGGGTCGTCGTGCTCACGATGATCGTCTTGGCATCACCGTGGCCCGCGGCCTGGTCGTAGTACTGCGTCGCGTAGGTGTCCGCGCAGGCCGTCCCGGCGTGGCAGTTCGCATAGAGGGTGTAGTCGCCCGGCTTGGTCACGTCGATGCTGAACCGGCCCGAGGCGTCGGCCGTGCCGTAGTGGTCGCGGTCGTCCTGCCAGTCGACCGGCTGCGCGTAGAGGTAGACGTCGTCGAGCGGGACGAGGGCGCCCCCGGCGTCACGACCCGTGACGACGCCCGTGATCGTGTAGCCCGACGCGGCGTGCGCGGGTGTGGCTGCGGCGAGGCCCAGCACGATGCCGAGGACCGAGGTAAGCGCCACGACGACGAGCCGGCGCACCCCACCTCCTCGTGACGGTGGCGATGCGACGACGGTCGAGGGCACGGACGACTCCTGGGGACGAGCGGACGGAAGGTGAGGTCATGGACCCCGTCGACCTCCGCCGACACCCCCCGTGACCCCGCGGGGAATCGTAACGGCCGGCGAGGACCGCCCGGACCCCACGAAATCGCGGAATCCGCGTCCTCGAACGTCAGCCGGTCCAGACGCCGTCGTCCCACGCGGACGCCAGCACACCGGCATACCGCCGCAGGTCGTGACCCTTCTCGGCGACCCACGCGTCGGAGTTGTAGGTCTCGTCGTAACGGTCACCGCGGTCGCACACGAGCGAGACGATCGACCCGCGCTCCCCAGCGGCCTGCATCTCGGCGGCGAGCCGGAGCGCGCCGTAGATGTTGGTCCCGGTCGACGGCCCCGCCGAGATCCCGGTGCGCTCGCGCAGGAACCGCATCGCGGCGATCGAGGCGCAGTCGGGCACGCCGAGCATCCGGTCGACGACGAGCGGCAGGAACGACGGCTCGAGCCGAGCCCGACCGATGCCCTCGATGCGGGACGGCTCGAGCCGCGCCTCGCCGTCGCCCTGCCACGCCGGGAGGAAGGCGGAGTGCTCGGGGTCGACGACGCAGACCTGGGTGTCGAGCGCCTGGTAGCGGACGAACCGGCCGATGGTCGCCGACGTCCCCCCGGTGCCCGCGCCCACGACGATCCACCTCGGGACCGGGTGCTCCTCCATCGACATCTGCTCGAAGATCGACTCGGCGATGTTGTTGTTGCCACGCCAGTCGGTCGCCCGCTCGGCGTTGCTGAACTGGTCGAGGTAGACCCCGCCGGCCTCGTCGGCCAGCCGCCGGGCCTCGTCGTAGACCGCAGTGGGGTCGTCGACGAGGTGGCACCGCCCGCCCTCGCGCTCGATGAGGGCGATCTTGGCCGGGGACGTCGACGACGCCATGACGGCGACGAAGGGCACGCCGAGCATCCGCGCGAAGTGCGCCTCGCTCACCGCCGTGGAGCCCGACGACGCCTCGACCACCGTCGTGCGAGGTCCGATGACGCCGTTGCACAGCCCGTAGAGGAAGAGCGAGCGCGCCAGCCGGTGCTTGAGCGAGCCGGTCGGGTGCGTCGACTCGTCCTTGAGGTAGAGGTCGACGCGTCCGCACCCCGGCAGGTGCACCTTGACGAGGTGGGTGTCCGAGGTCCGCGTCGCGTCGGCGCGCAGCTTCCGGATCGCCTCGCGCACCCACCCCCGGTCGGGCTCCGTCCGCAGGCCGGTGTCGACGAGGGGCTCGGGGCGGGGCGACGTCGACGATGACATGCCGCTCACCGTATCCACCTCGCGGGCACCGACAAAGACGGAGGCGGTATGCCGGGTGGGCACCCGGCATACCGCCTCTCGTTTCCGACCCGGAGGGTCAGGTGTTGCTCGTGTCGCGACCCTCGTCGAGGTTGGGGGTCGAGAGGTCGGAGCCCTCGGAGGTGCCGGTCGTCGACGGGGCCGAGCCCTCGGCGAAGTCGCCGGCGTCGGTCCACGCGTTGCCCTCGGACGCCTGCTCGGTCGTCGGCTCGCCGCCGAAGTCGGACGCGCCGGCCTCGTCGGAGGCCTTGTCACGGGCCTCGTCGACCTTGTCCTTGGCGGCGGCACCCGCGGCGGAGGCCTTGTCCTTGGCGGCCGAGCCGGCAGCGGCGGCCTTCTCCTTGGCGGCGGAGGCGAGGTCGGTCACCTTGTCGCCGACGGACGAGTCACGCCCGTGCGACGGCGGGGTGTAGGCGCCCGCACTGGCCCACGGGTCCTTCTTCTCGGTCGACTTCTTCCACGCGAACGCGGCCGCGCCGGCGGCGAGCAGCAGGAGCAGTGCGCCCTTGCCACCCTTGCGCTGCTTCTTGACGACCGCGTCGCCCTTGAGCACGTGGTAGGCGTCGGGCGCCCGGTCGGCGGCCTCGGCCGCAGCGCCCTTGGCCGCAACCGCGCCGGCGACGACCGTCGCGAGGGCCGAGGCGAGCTTGGGCACGACCTCCTCGACGAAGGTGTCCTTGGCGTCGGCCACCTTCGGCCCCGCCTGGTCGGCGTAGTCACGGGCGGTCTCGCGAGCGAGCTCGACGTGCGGCGCTGCCTTGTCCTTGAGGTCGACCGCGCGGGCGCGCAGGTCGGCCGCGTGCGACTGGGCACTCGAGCCGGCGTCCGAGGCGGTGGAGGCAGCGCTCTCGACCCGGGCCGCGACGGCGTCGCGTGCCTGCTCGGTCTTGCTCTTCGTGCGGAACACGAGATTCTCCTATCGGTGGACGATCGGGTTGCTTCCATCAAACACTGTTTGCCCATGTCGCGGCACCTAGGGGTGGCCCCCAACCACACCTCGGTATGCCGGCCCACCCAGAGCGTGGCACCCGCGCTCCCCGTCACCGCGCCCTCGGCGCTCCTCCCCGGTCCCCATACAGTGGGGGCATGAAGGCAACCCTCAAGACCAACCACGGCACGATCAACCTCACGCTCTTCGCCGACCAGGCCCCCAAGACCGTCAAGACGATCACCGGCCTCGCCACCGGCGAGCTCGAGTACAAGGACGACGCGGGTCGCACCAACCCCGACAAGTTCTACGACGGCCTCATCTTCCACCGCATCATCCCGGGCTTCATGATCCAGGGCGGCGACCCGCTCGGCCAGGGCTTCGGTGGGCCCGGCTTCGCCTTCGACGACGAGATCCACCCGGACCTCCAGTTCGACCGCCCCTACCTCCTGGCCATGGCCAACGCCGGCAAGCGCATGGGCAAGGGCACCAACGGCAGCCAGTTCTTCATCACCGTCGGCGCCACCCCGTGGCTCAACGGCAAGCACACGATCTTCGGCGAGGTCGCCGACCAGGAGAGCCGCGAGGTCGTCGACAAGATCGCCGCCGTCTCGACCGGTCAGCAGGACCGCCCGCACGAGGACGTCGTCATCGAGAGCTTCACCGTCGAAGGCTGACCCCGCCCCGACCCCCGCGAGGAGCGCCGACCACGACGGTCGGCGCTCCTCGCCGCATTCAGCCCGGTTTCAGGTGGCGTCGATAGGATCCCCGCGATGAGCGAGCCGACGGCATACGGACAGACCGGCATCCCCGACGAGGTGCCGGTCTGCCCGCGTCACCCCGACCGGGTCTCCTATGTGCGCTGCCAGCGCTGCGGCCGGCCCGTGTGCCCCGAGTGCCAGCGCCCGGCAGCCGTTGGCGTCCAGTGTGTCGACTGCGTGCGCGAGGGGCAGAAGTCGGTTCGGCAGGGCCGCACGATCTTCGGCGGCGACGTGGCCGGCGTCGGCGACCGCCCGCTCGTGACGACGACGATCATCGGCATCTGCGTGCTCGTCTTCCTCGGGCAGATGGCCAACCCACGGCTCACCAACGAGGTCGCGTTCGTGCCCTACCTCGGCGACACCGAGCCGTGGCGCTTCCTCACGTCCGCGTTCGCGCACTCGCCGCGGAACGTCCTGCACATCGCGTTCAACATGTACGCGCTGTGGGTCATGGGCCAGTACCTCGAGCCGATGCTCGGCCGAGCGAGGTTCGCGGCGCTCTACCTGCTCAGCGCGTTCGGTGGCTCGGTGATGTACCTCCTCCTGTCGTTCCCGGCGACGTTCGACGACATGCGCAGCGGCGACTACGGCTCGTGGGAGACCGCGGCAGTGGGTGCCTCGGGCGCGGTGTTCGGGCTCTTCGGCGCCTTCCTCGTCCTTCAGCGGCGGCTCGGCCGGTCCGCGGGCCCGATGGTCGCGACGATCGGCATCAACGCCGTCCTCGGGTTCGTCGTCCCCGGCATCGCCTGGCAGGCCCACCTCGGCGGGCTCGTCGTCGGCGCGGCGTGTGCGGCGGTCTTCGCCTACCTCGGTCGTCGCCCCGACGGCGCGGGCACGCAGCGCGCGAGCTTCGGCATCCACTGGGTCGGTCTCGGGGCCATCGCCGTGGTGCTCCTCGTCCTCACCGTCGCCAAGTACGCGGTCACCAGCTCGGTCCTCTGACGCCGCCGCGCACTGCTGCGCCCGGCCGCAGCCGTGCGCAGGGCTGCAACAGCAGCCTCAGCGTGCCCGGATCTGTGGATGGCAGGCGCGCCGGCTGTGGATTACACCGGTGTCATTCTCCACAGTGGGGATAACCCCTGTGGACAAACCGGCCTTCGTCCACAGGTCGTCCACACGGTGGCGGACGGCGCGCGAGGCGAGGCACCGGCATACGGGGGCAACGGAACGGCCCCCGACCACAGGGTCGGGGGCCGTCCGGCACGGTCGGGGAGGTTCAGCGCCAGCGCGTCGTCATGAGGAAGCCGGCCATCATGAACGCGAAGCCCGCGCCGAGGTTCCAGCGGCCGATCTGCGGCAGGGGGTACTCCTTGGCGCCGGAGATGTAGTAGGTCACGACCCAGATGAGCCCGATGACCATGAGGCCGAGCATGACCGGCACGAACCAGCGCGGGTTCGGCTTGATGTTCCTGTCCTGCGCCGTGCGGGGCGGGGTGTAGGCGGGCTTGGCGCGGCCCTTGGACTCTGGCACGGACTCTCTCCTTGGCTAGCGGTGTCGTGGCCTAGCGTAGGGCCTGGAGATCGGAGAGGTGGTGACCGCGTGGTGGAGCGCAGGTTCCGCGCGAGGCAGCTGACCGTGTGGTCGGTGCTCGTGCCGGTCGTCGCGATCCTCGCCGGCGTCCTCTTCGCGACGAGTGGATCGGTGGCCCAGGGACGCAGCCTGCGCTCGGACGCCGCGGGGCTGCCGGACATCATCCGGGAGCAGACCCAGGACAACGCGCGGATGACCGAGGAGCTCGAGCGGCTCACCGCCGAGGTCGACCAGCTCACCCTCGGCGGCGCCCCCGGCAACGCCGAGGTCGAGAAGCTCAAGAAGGAGGGCGACGCGCTGAGCCTCGCCGCCGGGCGCACCGACGTCGAGGGTCCGGGCGTCGAGGTGCAGCTCACCGACTCGAAGCTCCCCGTCGACAAGCTGCCCGAGGGCTTCTCGGTCGACGACATCGTCGTGCACCAGCAGGACGTGCAGGCGGTCGTCAACGCCCTGTGGGCCGGCGGCGCCGAGGCGATGATGATCCAGGACCAGCGGATCATCTCCACGAGCGCTGTCCGCTGCGTCGGCAACACCCTCATCCTCCAGGGCCGTGTCTACTCCCCGCCCTACCGCATCAAGGCCATCGGCGACCCGGCGTCGATGCGCGAGATGCTGACGCAGTCGCCGGAGGTCCTCATCTACCAGGAGTACGTCCGCGCCGTCGGCCTCGGCTACGAGGTGCGTTCCTCCGACCGGTTCGAGTTCCCCGCCTACGCCGGCTCGATCACACCCGACTACGCGACGGTGGACGACGACACGTGAGGCGTGCCGTCGGGGTCCTCGGCGAGCTGCTCCTCACCCTGGGCGGGCTCGTCCTGCTCTTCGTCGTCTGGCAGCTCTTCTGGACCGACGTCGTCTCGGACCGGGCGCAGGCCCGCACGGTGACGAGCCTCGAGCAGGAGTTCGTCGACGCCTCGCGCGACCCGGGCGGCGCGACCGCCACCCGGATCGGCGGTGACGCGTTCGCCGTCGTGCGGATCCCCCGCTTCGGCAGCGACTACGCGCGCCCGCTCGTCGAGGGCACGTCGGCCGCCGAGCTCGCCCGCGGCCTCGGCCACTACGTCGGCACCGCCGGACCCGGCGAGGTCGGCAACTTCGCCATCGCCGGTCACCGCACGACCTACGGCAAGCCGCTCGCGGAGATCGCGAGCCTGCGCCCCGGTGACGAGATCCTCGTCGAGACCGTCGCCGGCGAGAGCGTGTATGTCGTGCGCAGCCACACGATCGTCCGTCCCTGGGAGTCCGAGGTCATCGCCCCCGTCCCCGGCGACCGCGCGGCCGAGCCGACCAAGGCGATGCTCACGCTCACGTCCTGCCACCCGAGGTTCAGCGCGAAGCAGCGCTACGTCGTGCACGCCGAGCTGACACTGTCCCGCACCCGCGAGCAGATGTCACTCGTGGACGACGTGCCCCTGCCGGTCCCGGAGCCGTCATGAGGAAGTCGTCCTGATGTATGCCGCACTCTGGCGATCGCTGCCGGGTCCCGTCATCGTCCGGGTCCTCCTGCTCCTCGTGCTCCTCGCCCTCGTGGTGTTCGTGTGCTTCGAGTGGCTCTTCCCGCTCGTCGCATCGTGGCTGCCCTACGACGAGACGACCGTCGGTGCGGATACTGGTGCCACGGCATACCCGTCCTTCACCACCCCGGAGCCCTCGTGACCACCAACGCCCGCCGCATCCTCGTCGTCGACAACTACGACTCGTTCGTCTTCACGATCGTCGGCTACCTCGAGCAGCTCGGCGCCGAGTGCACCGTCGTGCGCAACGACGCCGTCGCTCCGGCTGACGGAGCCGAGTTCGACGGCGTGCTCGTCTCGCCGGGCCCGGGGACCCCCGAGGAGGCCGGTGTCTCGATGGCCATGATCGAGGCGTGCGCCGAGCGGTCGCAGCCGATGCTCGGGGTGTGCCTCGGGCACCAGGCGCTCGGTGTCGTCTTCGGCGGCACCGTGGGCCGGGCCCCCGAACTGCTCCACGGCAAGACCTCGCTCGTCGAGCACGCCGGCGAGGGAGTGCTCGCCGGGCTGCCCTCGCCGTTCACGGCGACGCGCTACCACTCGCTGACGATCGACCCCCCGACGATGCCGGACGCGCTCGTGAGCACCGGGCAGACGGGCAGCGGCATCATCATGGCGGTCCAGCACCGTGAGCTGCCGCTGCACGGGGTGCAGTTCCACCCCGAGTCGGTGCTCACCCAGGGTGGTCACCGCCTCCTCGCGAACTGGCTCGAGGTGTGCGGTGACGAGGGCGCGGTCGAGCGCTCGCACGGGCTGAGCCCGCTCGTGCACGGCGCCGACGTCGCCGACATCGCTGCCCAGGTCACCGGCTGACCCCGCCACTCCCCCGCTTTTGCTCCCCATGCGGGAACGTTGAGGGTCCGGAGGGAACATGTCCCTCCGGCCCCTCAACGTTTCCTCCGGTGGAGGCGAGACAAGGCCCCGTATGCCGTGGCTCGCGCTACGGGTTGGGAACGGTGATCGAGGGGGTCGGCGTGGCGGTCGGCGTGGGGCTCTCCGACGGCGTGGGGCTCGGGCTCGGCGTCGGGGTGGGCGGCGGGGGCGGCAGCTTCTGCGCGACCCGGATCGTCACCTCGGACCCCAGCGCGATGAGCTCGCCCTCGTCGGGGTCCTGCGCGATGACCGTGCCCTCCGCGGCCTGCGACGTCTGCCGGTAGGTCGTCTTGGGCTTGAGGCCGACGGCGAGCAGCGCCGCAGACGCCTGGTCCTGGGTCATCGCCGTCAGCTTGGGCACGGCGACCATGCCGGTCCCGACGTTGAGGTTGACGATGCCGCCGGGCTCCAGCGACTCGCCGGCCTTGGGCGACGACGACACGATGCGGTCCTTGGGCTGCTCGTGGGTGTTGACCTTCTCGGTCTTGCCGACCGTGAGCTTGAGCTGCGCCAGCGCCGCGGTCGCCTCGGCGACGGTCATGCCGGCCAGCTGAGGGACGGGCACCGAGCTCGGGCCTGTCGAGACGACGAGGGACACGGTCGCCTCCGCCGGGTCGACCCGCGCACCGGGCTCCGGTCTCTGCGAGATCACCGAGCCCTCGAGCACGGTGTCACTGCGTGCGGTGCTCTGGACGATCTCGGTCAGACCGACCTTGCGTAGGTCGGAGAGGGCGGTCGCGACCGGCTTGCCCTCGACCGGGGGCACCGAGACCTTGGCGGCCTCGGCCTGCATCGCGCGGTACTGCATGAGCCCGAACCCGAGGAGCGCGGCAGCCGTGAGCAGTGCGACCGTGAGGAACGCCGCCCGGCGCCCGCGATGGCGTGGTCGCTCCCCACGTGACACGGCTGCGGGGAAGGTCGAGGTGACCGGACCGGCCGGGGCCGCAGCAGGAGCCGCGCCGTCCCGGGGACGGGTCTGGACGGCATACACCTCGGTCGGTTCGGCGGACGAGAGCGCCGGCGCGGCTCCTGCGGCGAGGGCCGCCAGCGACGCGGCCGCCTCGGGGCTGACCGGGCGGCCGAGGCGGACGCGCTGGAGGTCGCTGCGGAAGGAGGCGGCGTCCTGGTAGCGGTCCTCGCGCGGCTTGGCGAGCGCGTGGAGGACGACGGCGTCGAGCTCCTCGGGGATGGAGTCCTCGAGGGCCGACGGCGGGATCGGCTGCTCGCCGACGTGCTGGTAGGCGATGGCGACCGGGCTGTCGCCGATGAAGGGCGGACGGCCGGTGAGCAGCTCGTAGAGCATGCAGCCAGCGGAGTAGAGGTCCGAGCGTGCGTCGACGGTCTGGCCCTGGGCCTGCTCCGGCGAGAGGTACTGCGCGGTGCCGATGACGGCCTGGGTCTGCGTCATCGTCGCGGCGGTGTCGGCGATGGCGCGGGCGATGCCGAAGTCCATGACCTTGACCGAGCCGTCGTCGCTGATCATGACGTTGGCCGGCTTGATGTCGCGGTGGACGATGCCCATGCGGTGGCTGTAGCCGAGCGCGTCGAGGACACCCTCGGTGACGCGCAGCGCCTCCTCGGTCTTGAGTTTGCCCTCGGCGCTGAGGACCTCGCGCAGGGTGCGGCCCTCGACGTACTCCATGACCATGTAGGGGACGGCGACGCGGGCGCCGCCGGACTCGATGGTGTGGTCCTCGCCGGAGTCGTAGACCGCGACGATCGAGGAGTGGTTGAGCCCGGCCGACGACTGCGCCTCGCGGCGGAACCGCTTGATGAAGGACTGGTCGCGGGCGAGGTCGCTGCGGAGCATCTTGATCGCGACGGGTCGTCCGAGACGGGTGTCGTGGCCGAGGTGGACCTCGGCCATGCCGCCGCGCCCGATCAGCTCGCCGACCTCGTAGCGGCCCCCGAGCAGGACGGGCTCCTCGCGCGTCACGTCCGTCACTTCTTCAGCCCCGCCTCGATCATCGCCTTGGCGATGGGGCCACCGACGGCGCCACCTCCGCGGGCCTCGCTGTCGGGGTCGCCGCCGTTCTCGACGACGACCGCGACGGCGATCTGGGGGTCGTTGGCCGGTGCGAAGCCGGTGAACCACGCGTGGGCGCGGGAGACGCGGTCGGTCTCGGCGGTGCCGGTCTTGCCGGCGACGCGGACGCCGTCGACCTGCGCGGGCTCGCCGCTGCCGCTCTCGACGACGGCCTCCATCATCTCGGTGAGCTGGGCGGCGACCTCGGGGCTCACGGCCTGCGAGAGCTCCTCGGGCTCGGCGCGCTCGATGACGCTGAGGTCGCTCGAGAGGACCGAGCGGACGAGGTGCGGCTTCATGACGATGCCGCGGTTGGCGACGCCGGCGCTGAACATCGCGACCTGAAGTGGGGTGACGCGCACGTCGTACTGGCCGACGGCCGACTGTGCGAGCTGCGGAGGGTTGAGCTCGGCCGGGACCGAGCTCGGCGTCACGCGCATCGGGACCGAGAGCTGGTCTCCCACACCGAACTTCGCCGCCTGGTCACGCAGCGCGTCGGCGCCGAGCTCGAGCCCGAGGTGGCCGAACGCGCTGTTGCACGAGATCTCCATGGCGTGCAGGAAGGTCGTCCTGTCGTCCGGGCCGCAGGAGCGGTCGCCGAAGTTGGGCAGGCCGACGGTCGTCTGCGGCAGGTCGAGCTCGGCCGGGCCGGGGAGCACCGTGTCGGGCGCGAAGCGGCCGCTCGAGAGCGCCGCGGCGGCCGTGACGATCTTGAACGTCGACCCCGGCGGGTAGAGGTCGCCGCCGATGGTGCGGTTCACGAGCGGCTTGGCCGGGTCGCCGTTGAGCTTCTTGTAGGCCGCGTCGACCTGCGCGAGGTTGTGCGACGACAGCGGCGACGGGTCGTAGGTCGGGTTGCTCACCATCGCGAGGATCTCGCCGGTCGACGGGTTGAGCGCGACCGCGGCGCCCCTGCGCCCGTCGAGCGCCTTGATCGCGGCCTGCTGCACCGCCGAGTCGATGGTGAGCTCGAGGCTCGCGCCGGCCGTCTTGCGGCCGGTGAAGAAGTCCGAGACGCGGCGGAAGGCGAGCTTGTCGCTGCTGCCGGAGAGCAGCCCGTTCTCGGCCTGCTCGAGACCGCCGCCCGCGCCGTAGAAGGAGTAGTAGCCGGTGACGTGCGCGTATGCCGTCCTGCCGGGGTAGGTGCGCAGCCACTTGTACTCGTTGTCGGCCGGGACCGACTTCGCGATGGCCGTGTCGCCGACGAGGATCTGGCCCCGCTCGCGGGCGTAGGTGCTGAGCAGAGTGCGCCGGTTGTCGGGCCGGGCGTTGAGGTCCTTGGCCCAGACGAACTGGATGAGGGTCGTCGAGACGAGCAGCGAGGCGAAGAGCAGGGCGACGACGAAGGAGAGGCGGCGGATCGGCTGGTTCATCGCAGCTTCACCACCTGGGTCTGCTCGCTCGCCACGGGGTTCGGCGCCGCCGGGTCGGGGACGGGTCGGCGCGCGTGGTCACTGATGCGCAGGAGCAGCGCGACGAGGGTCCAGTTGGCGAGGAGCGAGGAGCCGCCCTGCGAGAGGAACGGCATCGTCAGGCCGGTGAGCGGGATGACCCGCGTGACCCCGCCGACGACGACGAAGCACTGGAGCGCGACCGAGAAGGACAGGCCGGCGGCGAGCAGCTTGCCGAAGCCGTCACGAGCGCCGATGGCGGTGCGCAGGCCGCGCTCGACGAGGAGCACGTAGAGCAGGAGCAGCGCGAAGAGGCCGATGAGGCCGATCTCCTCGCCGAAGCTGGGGATGATGAAGTCGCTCTCGGCGAAGTAGGTGAGCTCCGGGCGGCCCCGGCCGAGGCCGGTGCCGAGCATGCCACCCGAGGCCATGCCCATGAGGCCACGGGCGAGCTGGTCGGAGGTGTCGAGGGCCTCGCGGCTGAAGGTGTCGAGCCAGAGCAGGACGCGGCGCTGGACGTGGCTGAAGAGGAGGTTGGCGACCCAGCAGCCGACGCCGAAGAGGAGCAGGCCGATGGCCACCCAGGAGGTGCGCTCCGTGGCGATGTAGAGCATCGCCACGAAGAGCCCGAAGAAGAGCAGCGAGGAGCCGAGGTCCTTCTCGAGGACGAGGACGCCGACCGAGAGCATCCACGCGACGAGGATCGGGCCGAGGTCGCGCGCCCGAGGCAGGGTGAGCCCGAGGATCCGCCGGCCGGCGACGGAGAGGGCGTCGCGCGTCTGCACGAGGTAGCCGGCGAAGAAGACCGCGAGGACGATCTTGGCGATCTCACCGGGCTGGAACGAGAACGGCCCGACGGCGATCCAGATGCGCGAGCCGTAGTTCTCGACGCCGAGCCCGGGCACGAGCGGCAGGAGCAGCAGCCCGAAGCCGATGGCGCCGGCGAGGTAGGTGTAGCGGCGCAGGATGCGGTGGTCGCGCAGGATGATGAGCGCCGCGATCGCGAGGCCGGCGGCGAGGGCGCTCCACATGAGCTGCCGCAGCGCCATGCCCTCGGCGAGGCTGCGGTCGTTGGCGAGGTCGAGCCGGTTGATCATGACGAGACCGAGCCCGTTGAGGAGCGTGGCGATCGGCAGGATGAGCGGGTCGGCGTAGGGGGCTCGCAGCCGCATCGTGATGTGGAACGCGGCGGTGATGACGAGGAACCCGGTGCCGACGGCGACGAGGCTCGGCGGCACGGCGCCCTCGACGGCGACCCCGACGTTGATGTAGGCGAGCGCGACGATGGCGACCGCGAAGACGAGGAGCCCGAGCTCGACGTTGCGGCCCTTGCGGGAGGAGAGGGCGGAGACGGTGGTCATGCGTTGGGGCTGACGCTCGGTCCCGGCGACCCGGTGACGGGGGCGCTGGGCGACGGGGTCGCTCCGGGCACGCTCGCCGAGGGGCCCGGAAGGGTCGGCGTCGGGGTGGGGGTGGGGGTCGGGGTCGTCCAGTTCGACGGGACGGTCGCGCAGTCGCGGCCCTGCGACTTCGCGTAGCGGCACGCCCCGGCCTGCACCTCGAGGTTGCGCACGAGGGCGGCGGCGTCGGAGCGGGTCTTCATCGTGATGCCACGCGAGAGCTGGCCGCGGTAGAAGTCGGGCAGGTCCTCGACGACGATGCCGCTCATCGTCTCGGGGCTCGACAGGCTGATCGGCCCGATCGTCTGGTCCACGCCCTTGAAGACGGTGACGCGGCCCTCGCGGACGCCGACGTAGAACTGCGCCTGCGTCCACGCGTAGGCGGCATAGCCACCACCGACGAGGAGGACGACGGCGAGGACGGCCGCGCCGACCCCGCGCAGCAGCGTGGCCGTGCGGCTGCGGGGTCCCTCGTCGGCGAGGTGGAGGTCGTCGTCGTCGGTCGTGCCGCTGGCCTCCTGCGACAGGGCGGCCGCCTTCTCGGCCGGAGTCACCGGGATGGGCCGGGTGTGGCGCCGGATCGCCGCGGCGGCGCCGACGATCTGCGGCGAGTCGCTCGGCACCGGACCCTTGGTGAGGTCGACGACGTCGCCGACGACGACGGTGACGTTGTCGGGGGCGCCGGCGCGCAGGGCGAGCTGGACGAGGCGCTCGGCGCACTCGCCGGGACGGCTCTCGGTGGTGAGGACCTCGTCGATGGTGTCGCGCGCGACGTAGTCGGAGAGCCCGTCGGAGCAGATGAGGTAGCGCTCGCCGACGACCGCCCGCCGCACGACGACGTCGGGCTCCTCGCCCTCGGCGCCGGTGAGCACCCTCGTCACGAGCGAGCGCTGCGGGTGGGTCGACGCCTCCTCGGCGGTGATCCTGCCCTCGTCGACGAGCGACTGGACGAAGCTGTGGTCCTTGGTGATCTGGCTGACCTGGCCGTCGCGGACGACGAAGGCGCGGGAGTCGCCGATGTGGGCGAGGACGAGCTTGTCGCGCGCCCGCAGGATCGCGATGAGCGTCGTGCCCATGCCCTCGAGGTCGGGGTCGTCCTGGGCCATCTGACCGAGCTCGGCGTTGGCAGCGGTGATCCGGCGCAGCAGGGCCTGGGTCGCGTCGGCGCCGGAGAACGACTCGCCGTCCAGCGGGACGAGGGCGCCGAGGACGGTGGACGAGGCGACGTCGCCACCGGCGTGGCCGCCCATGCCGTCGGCCATCGCGAGGAGGTGCGGGCCGGCATACCCGCTGTCCTCGTTGTTGGTCCGCACCATCCCGACGTCGGAGCGGGCGGCGAAGTGGAACGCGATGGCCACGGCTACCTCCGCAGCTCGACGACGGTCGTCCCGAACCGGATCTCGGTGCCGGCCGTCACCGGTGTGGCGGTCGTGAGGCGCTGGGGACCGATGAAGGTGCCGTTGGTCGAGCCGAGGTCCTCGACGACCCAGCCGTCGGGACCCTTGAAGATGCGGGCGTGGCGTCCGGAGGCGAAGTCGTCCTCGAGGACGAGCGCCGACTCGGGGCTGCGGCCGATGAGGATGCCGGCCTCACGCAGCGGCAGGCTCGTGCCCGCGAGCGGACCGCTCATGACGCGCAGGTGGTTGGGCTCGCGGCTCGCCGACCGTGCGTTGAAGCGGCGGCCGACGGGGCGCTGCTCGGCGGGCACGGACGCGGCGCTCCCCCGGGCCGCGGGGCGTGGGGTGTTGCCACGGGGCGGCGCGGCGCGACGGGGCGTCACCTGGGTGCCGTAGAGGTCGCCGCGCAGGACGCCGACGACGGCGATGACGAAGGCCCAGAGCGCGACGAGCAGCCCGAGGCGCATGACGGTGATGGTGAGCTCGCTCATGGAGTTCCTGCGCTCACTTGCGCCCGGCGCGGTAGGTGACGGACGTGCGACCCACGGTGATGCGGTCGCCGGACTCGAGGTGCTCGCTCGTCACCGGCTCGCCGTTGACGAAGGTGCCGTTGGTCGAGCCGAGGTCGCGGATCGTCGCGACGGTGTGGGGACCGTCCTGCGTCACGCGGATCTCGCTGTGCCGACGCGAGATTCCCGGGTCGTCGAGGATGATGTCGGCGCTGTCGTCGCGGCCGAGGACGGTGATCGCGCCCATGAGGGGGTAGCGCTCGCCGTCGACGTCGAGCCACGGCCGGTCGGCCGGGTTGGTCCGGCGCGGCTTGCTCGGCGGCTTCGCCGGTTGGTATGCCGCGGTCTCGCCGAGGCCCTCGGCCTCCGGTGCCGCGTACCTCGGGTCGGGGCGCCGTGGTGGCGGGACGGCGCGCGCGGCCCCGCCGGCAGCAGCGCCGCCCGCGGCAGCGCCGCCGGCAGCAGCGCCACCGGCACCCGAAGCGGCGGGTGGGCGGCCGGCATACGGGCTGTCCTGCCGGGAACGCGGCACGGGCTGGTGCTGGCCCGTCATGCCGGTGGCACGGGGGCGCTTCGCGGTGCTCGGGCGGACGCGGAAGACGCCGGTCTCGAGGTCGGCGTCCTCGTCGAAGTGGATGTCGATCGGGCCGCCGGGCTGGTAGTGCTGGCTGTCGGCGTGCTCCTCGGCCGCGGCGACGAGCTCGTTCTCGAGCTCCACCCCGTGGTCGGTGAGGCGCTCGTAGTCGGTCTCGCTCAGCTCGATCGTGAAGACGTTGGGGACGAGGCTGCGGCCCGACCCGGCGGTCGCGGCGCGGTCGTCCATGGCCCGGCGGATCGCGCTCGCGATCTCGACGGGCTGGACCTCGGAGCGGAAGGCCTTGGCGAAGACGCCGTTGACGGCGCGCTCGAGCTTGCCCTCCATGCGGTCGAACAGGCCCATGGGCGCACCTCCTGGCGTGGCGTCGACGTGCTGGTTGCCGTAGCGATGCTACTTGCCGGGTCTGTGGTGGCTCGTGAGGCGTGCGTGAGGGATGTCGGGAGATCCGCACGGCTGGACCCCGACGGGGAGCCCGGGCGCCCGGACATGGAGCGACCGCCGCACCGGAGGGGATGCGGCGGTCGGTCCGGGTCGTCAGCGGAGGATGCTGTCCTCGCCGACGATCCTGCTCCACCAGCGGCCGAGTCCGAGCTTGTCGCCGCTGAAGGTGTAGGCGAGGACGAAGAGCGCCAGCGCCTCGATCCAGTGGCTGTCGAAGATCGGGTTGGTGAAGCCCTCACCGTCGCGCCCGATGGGGAGCTCGGCGAGGTACATGAGGCCCAGAAGGACTGCGCCCGACCAGGCGGCGATCTTCATGCCCGCCCCGGCGAGGACGGCGACGCCGATGCCGAGGAGGCCGGCCATGAACAGCCAGTCCCAGAAGCCGCCGGCGAAGTTGGCGAAGAAGTCACCGAACGGGCCTTCGACGACCGCGGGGTTCTTGGTGAGGAACCCGGTGGTCGGCGAGCCTCCGTCGATCCAGGCGTTCTCGGCCGGCGTGCCGTAGCCGAGGCCGAAGAGCTTGTCGAAGAACGGCCACAGGAAGGTGAAGCCGAGGACGGACCGCAGGCCCACGAGCGCCCAGCGGGCGACGGGGTTGCGGACCACGTCCTCCATGTGGGCGCCCTCGCGGACGTCGAGGTCATGGGTGCGGGTCGTGGTGTTCGCCCGGACCGCCTCGTGATGCTTGGTGGTGGCCATGGTGTCTACCTCCAGTTGGTAGGTGGTCCGGTGGGACTTTCCCTCCGGTACCTCCGACGCTAGAAGCACCCGGTCACGCGCAGATGGGCCTTAGGTCCTGACTCCTAGTCGTTGTCGCCGCCGGTCATCTGGGTCGCGTTGGGCCCGCCCTGCGCGGTGCCCGTCTCGCCGACGTCGGCCCACACCCAGTCGCGCACCTCGGGCAGGTCCTCGCCGTGGGTCGTCGCGTGCGCCCGGGCCTCGAAGCGCTTGTCCTGCATCCGCTGTCGCAGGCCGGCAGCCCTCGGCCCGAGCCCGGGCACGCGGTCGATGACGTCGATGACGAGGTGGAAGCGGTCGAGGTCGTTGAGCATGACCATGTCGAAGGGCGTCGTCGTCGTGCCCTCCTCCTTGTAGCCGCGCACGTGAAGGTTCTCGTGGCCGGTGCGGCGGTAGGTGAGGCGGTGGATGAGCCACGGGTAACCGTGGTAGGCGAAGATCACCGGCTTGTCGGGCGTGAAGATCGTGTCGAAGTCGCGGTTGCTCAGCCCGTGCGGGTGCTCGGTCTCGTCCTGGAGCCGCATGAGGTCGACGACGTTGACGACGCGGACCTTGAGCTCGGGCAGGTGCTCGCGCAGCAGCTGCGCCGCCGCCATGACCTCGACGGTCGGGACGTCGCCGGCGCACGCGAGGACGACGTCGCACTCGCCGCCCGGGCCCTCGGAGCCGGCCCAGTCCCAGATGCCGAGGCCCCGGGTGCAGTGGTGGATCGCCTCCTGCATCGTCAGCCACGTCGGCCCCGGCTGCTTGCCGGCGACGACGACGTTGACGCACTGGTCGGTGCAGAGGATGTGGTCCCACGTCGACAGCAGCGTGTTGGCGTCCGGCGGCAGGTAGACCCGGATGATGTCGGCCTTCTTGTTGACGACGTGGTCGATGAAGCCGGGGTCCTGGTGGCTGAAGCCGTTGTGGTCCTGGCGCCAGACGTGCGAGCTGAGCAGGTAGTTGAGTGAGGCGATCGGCCGGCGCCACTCGATGTGGTTCGTGACCTTGAGCCACTTGGCGTGCTGGTTGAACATCGAGTCGACGATGTGGATGAACGCCTCGTAGCTGCTCATCATCCCGTGGCGCCCGGTGAGCAGGTAGCCCTCGAGCCAGCCCTGGCACTGGTGCTCCGAGAGCATCTCGAGGACCTTGCCCACCCTGCGCATGGGGTCGGCCTCGTCGAACGGCTCGTATGCCGCGTTCCACTGCTTCGCGGTGACGTCGAAGACCCCGCCCAGCCGGTTCGAGGCGGTCTCGTCCGGACCGAAGATCCGGAAGTTCTCGGGGTTGGCCTCCATGACGGACGCGAACCACGTGCCGAGGACCCGGGTGGCCTCGGCCATCGCGGCGCCGCGAGCCTCGGGGTCGACGTCGACACCGAACTCGCGGAAGTCGGGCAGCCGCAGCGGGACCTTGAGGAGACCGCCGTTGGCGTGCGGGTTCGCGCCCATCCGCAGCCGGCCCTCGGGCGCGAGCTGCGCGATGTCCGCGTGGAGCCGCCCGCCCTCGTCGAAGAGCTCGTCCGCGGCATAGGACTGGAGCCAGTCCTCGAGGTTCTTGAGGTGCTCGTCGGTGTCCCGGGCGCTCGCGAGCGGCACCTGGTGGCTGCGCCAGTGGCCCTCGGTCGGCTTGCCGTCGATCTCCTTCGGGCCGGTCCAGCCCTTGGGGTGCTCGAAGACGATCATCGGCCAGCGTGGGCGTTCGACCTCGTCGGCGCCGGCGCTCGCGGCGGCGGACTTGATGGCGGCGATCTCGTCGAGCACCTCGTCGAGCAGCTCGGCGAAGCGCCGGTGGTAGCTCTCGGGGGCCTCATCGTCGAACCCGGCCTTGAAGAAGTACGGCCTGTGGCCGTAGCCGACCATGAGCGACTCCAGCTCGTCGTGCCCGATGCGGGCGAGGACGGTCGGGTTGGCGATCTTGTAGCCGTTGAGGTGCAGGACGGGCAGGACGACGCCGTCGGTCGCCGGGTTGGCGAACTTGTTGGCGTGCCAGCTCGTCGCGAGGGGGCCGGTCTCGGCCTCGCCGTCACCGACGACGGCGAACACGAGGAGGTCGGGGTTGTCGAGCGCGGCGCCGTAGGCGTGCGAGAGCGCGTAGCCGAGCTCACCGCCCTCGTGGATCGAGCCCGGCGTCTCCGGGGCGACGTGCGAGGGGATGCCGCCGGGGAAGCTGAACTGCTTGAAGAGGCGCTGGAGGCCGGGCTCGTCCTCGGTGATGTCGTGGTAGGTCTCGGAGTAGGTGCCCTCGAGGTAGGTGTTGGCGACGAGGCCGGGACCACCGTGCCCGGGACCCGTGATGTAGATCGTCGACTGCTTGCGCTCGTCGATCGCGCGGTTGAGGTGGGCGTAGAGGAAGTTGAGGCCCGGCGTCGTGCCCCAGTGGCCGAGCAGCCGTGGCTTGACGTGGTCCTTGTGCAGCGGCTGGCGCAGCAGGGGGTTGTCGAGCAGGTAGATCTGCCCCACGGAGAGGTAGTTGGCCGCGCGCCACCAGCGGTGGATGCGGTCGAGGGAGGCGTCGTCGAGCGACTCGGCACCCGCGTCGGATCGGGTCTGCCAGGGCGTGCCGAGGGCAGGGGTCGTCATCGCATGGGTCCTCTCGGAGGGCGGGTCTCGACTGCCCTCCTCACCCTAGTGACGACGCTGCGCGCTCGCCGGGGTTCAGCCGTCGACGACGGTGCTGCCGAGGCGCTCCCTCGCGGCACGCCCCCGCCGGGTCACGGGGACCGTGCCGGTGATCGCGCCGAGGCCCACGGTCGCCCCGTTGCCGTAGATGGTCTCCACGGAGCCGGCGGGGACGGCATACGTCTCGTGCCAGATGCCGACCGCGCCGGGCGAGCGCCGTGCTGCGCTGTTGAAGGCGCGCCACGCCGGGAGGTGCGCCCGGTCGGCCATCCGCGAGTAGGCGTAGAGCTGCTCGGTGCTCCGCCACCACTGCACGACCCACGGGCCGCGGCCGCCGACGAGCGTGCGCGCGCCGAGGAAGCCGAGGTCCTCCTCCTCGCCCCGGGCGGCGGCGGTCCTGTTGCGCTCCAGCTCGGCGAGCATCCTCGGCATGGCGGCGGCGACGGGCATCCACAGGTCGAGGCGGTGCGGCTTGCGGATCGTCATCCCGATGTGGAAGACGACGACGTCGCCCTCCCAGGCGTGGGTCGTGTGGGTGACGCGCGCGTCGGTGGCGGCGTCGGTCGGGGTGCGCTGGTCGGTCACGGGATCCTCCGTCGTTTTGGGATAGTGGCACTATCCCGGGGTTGGACCAGTTTGGAGAGGTTTACTATCCAAAGTCAAGACCCTTTCCCGGACGAGGAGGTATGCCGTGCGGCTCGCCGAGCTGTCGACCGAGACCGGCGTCGCGGTCGCCACGCTGAAGTACTACCTGCGCGAGGGCCTGCTGCACCCCGGCCGGGCCCTCTCGCGGACCTCCGCCGACTACGACGAGGGACACGTCGAGCGGGTCCGGCTCGTGCGGGCGCTGAGCGAGGTGGGCGGGCTGTCGCTCGCGCGGATCCGGCGTGTCCTCGACGTCATCACCGACCCGGGCACCGACCGGCTGCACGTCCTCGAGGCGGCGCAGCGCACCCTCGCCCCAGAAGGCGCGGACCCCTGCGACGACGAGACCGACGGCCGCGGGGTGCGTGAGGACGCCTCGCGCGAGCGGGTCCTCGCCTGGGTCGAGCGTCGCGGCTGGGAGGTCGACCCGCGCGACCCCTTCGTGGACGAGCTCGCGCGGGCGTGGGAGGCCTGCGACCACGCGGCACTCGGCCTCGACGAGGAGCGGATGGACCGCTACGCCGACCACGTCGAGGGCGTCGCCGAGGTCGACGTGCGCAGCGTCCCCGCCGACCCGGTGCGCGCCGTGCGCCACGTCGTCCTCGGCACCGTCCTCGTCGACCCGGTCCTCGTCGCGCTGCGGCGGCTCGCCCAGCAGCACGTGTCGCGCGGGCTGCAGGGCGCGGCCGGCAGGGCGACCGGTGAGGCGGATGGGAGGGTGTCGTCATGAGCTCCTGGTGCGCGGTCTACGTCGACGTCGGCTACCTCCTCGCGTCGGCCGCGACCCGCGTCACGGGGTCGTCGCTGCGCAGCGGCATCGAGGTCGACTACCCCGGTCTCGTGAGCCGGCTCGTCGAGCAGGTCGAGGCCGACTCGGGGCTGCCGGTCCTGCGCGTCAACTGGTACGACTCCGGCTCGCGCCCCGGCGGCCAGCCCGACCACCACCAGGACCAGATCGGCCTCCTCCCCAAGGTCAAGCTGCGCCTCGGACGCCTCTCCTACGCCGGTGAGCAGAAGGGCGTCGACGTCCGGCTCGGGCTCGACCTCGCCCTGCACGGCCGCGCCCGCGTCGCCGACGTCGTCTACCTCGTCTCCGGCGACGACGACCTCACCGAGGCGGTCGAGGAGGCCCAGGGGGCCGGCGTGCAGGTGCGCCTGCTCTCCGTGCCCGGGGTCAACGGCACCTCGCACGCCGTCTCGAAGCACCTGCGCCGGGCCGTCGACGACGAGCTCCTCATCGACACCGAGACCGTCGACACGTGCGTGCGCTCGCGAGCCCTCGCGCCGGGTCTCGTGGCGAGCCTCGGCGAGGAGGATGCTGCTGTCGACGAGATCGGCGCGCCCTCGGATGACGCGGACGAGTCGCCCGACTCCGCCACGGTCGTTGCGGCCGAAGGGGACCCGTCTGGTGCGGACACGGTCGGCGTGACGACCGAGGGCGTCGAGGACGACCCGAGCGAGCCCGCGCCGCAAGCGGAACCGGCCGGCATACCGATGCCGTCGCCGGCCGTGCTGGGGCGCAAGCGGGCGAGCGAGGTGGTCCTCCCGGAGCCACTCACCGCGACGGGTGGACCGGGCACAGAGGCCGGTCCCGGCCTCTGGGACGCCGTCGCGTATGCCGTCGTGTCGTCGTGGTGCCGCACCGCGACGCCCGCGTCGCTCGCCGAGCTGCGAGCCGCCCAGCCGACCGTGCCCGGCGAGCTCGACCGGGCGCTGCTGCTCGACCTGTCGAGCCGGTCGGGTGCCTACGACATCGACGACGCCGCGAGACACGGTGTGCGCGAACGGTTCTGGCACCACGTCGGACGGATCCGCCTCACGTGAGGGTCAACATCCTCGCGGCCGGGTCCCGGGGTGACGTGCAGCCGATGGTCGCCCTCGGTCTCGGGCTGCAGCGTGCGGGGCACGACGTGACGGTGTGCGCGGGCGACGACTTCGAGTCGTTCGTGACGTCCCACGGTGTCGGTTTCGCACCCGCGGGGGTCCGGATCGAGGAGCTCATCGCCTCACCGTTGGGTGTCGCCTGGCTTGGCGAGTCGAGTCGCAGCCCGTGGCACGAGCTCGCGGCGCTGCGCCGCTTCGTGCGCTCGACCGTCGAGGAGTATGCCGGCGCCTGGCTCCCGCTCGTCGGCTCGGCGGACCTGTGGGTGAGCGGGATGCTCACCGTCCACGCCGCGGAGGCCCTGGCGTCCGTCGGCGGCGGCCGCCACGTGAGCACCCAGTTCGCTCCCGTGCGCCCGACGCGCGAGGGGACGGCGGGGCTGCAGCCGGTGCTGCCGCGGCGGTCCTCGGTCCTCAATCTCCCTGCGGCACACGTCCTCCAGGCCACGGTGGCCTCGGTCTTCGCCCCGCCGGGCGACCAGGTCCGGCGCGAGCTCGGGCTCCGGCCCACCGGCACGCGCGGCATGCTCGACGCGATGCGCCGGACCCCGGCGGTGCTCGCCGCGTCGCCGCTCGTCGTGCCCCCCGCTCCGGACTGGCACGGCGACCCGGAGGTGACCGGCTACTGGTTCCTCGACGACGACCCCGCGTTCGTGCCGGACGACGCGCTGGCGAGCTGGGTCGGTGAGCGCAGGCGAACGGCATACGTCGGGTTCGGGTCGATGTCGACGAGCGAGGCGCGGCACCTGGGTGAGCTCGTCGCGGCCGCGGCGCGCGCGGCGCGGGTGCGGGTGGTTCTGCACTCCGGGTCGGCGGGGCTGGCCTCGCACGACGACACCTGGGTGCACGCGGTCGGCAGCGTGCCGCACGGGTGGCTGTTTCCCCGCATGGCCGGGGTCGTTCACCACGGTGGTGCGGGGACCACGGCCGCGGCCCTGCGGGCAGGAGTGCCGCAGGCGGTCGTGGCGCACATCGGCGACCAGCCCTACTGGGGCCGGCGTGTGTGGGAGCTCGGTGTCGCGGCCAGGCCGGTGCGCCGGCACGAGCTGACGGTGGAGTGGCTCACCGACGTGCTGCGCGGCTTCGCTCGCGGGCAGTCGGCCGAGCGAGCAGCGGTGGTGGGAGCGGCGATCCGCGCGGAGGACGGTGTCGGTCGCGCCGTCGCGGCCCTCACCCGCCTCTGAGGGCCAACCCCCTCAGCGCCAGCGGAAGCGCACCGGCTGGCCGGGCTGGAGCTGGGCGGCGCGGTCGACGGAGGCCGCTCGGACGACGCCGATGACGGGGTAGCCGCCGGTGACCGGGTGGTCGTTGAGGAGGAGGACGGGCAGGCCGTTCGGCGGCACCTGGATCGCGCCGCGCACCATGCCCTCGCTGGGGAGCTCGACGTCCTGCCGTTCGGGGCGCCTGACGAGGGGAGCGCCCTCGAGCCGGACTCCCCGGCGGTCGCTGTCGGTGGACACGGTCCACGTCGTGCGGGCGAGCTGCCCGGGGTCGGCGAACCAGCCCCACCGCGGGCCACGGAGCACGTCGAGCTCGACCGGGCCCAGGGCGGGGGCGGCGGGGACGGCGGCGTCGACGACGGGAAATCCCGTCGTGTGCGAACCGACCGCGAGCACCTGTCCCGCGCGCAGCGCTCGTGGGCCGAGGCCCGACATCGTGTCCGCCGACGCGGAGCCGAGGACGAGCGGCACGTCGAGACCGCCCCGGACACCGACGTAGGTGCGCAGTCCGGCGGCCGGCACGCCGAGCGAGAGCTCCTGCCCGTCGCGGACCTCGACGAGCGAGGCGTGGGCGACCGGGCGACCGTCGACGGTCACTGGTGCGGTCGCGCCCGTGAGGCAGACGAGCACGTCTCCGTGGGCCCGGAGTCGAAGTCCGCCGAGCGTGGCCTCCAGACCGGGAGCGGTGTCGGTGTTGCCGAGGAGCCGGTTGCCGAGGAGGAAGGCGCCGACGTCCGTGGCCCCGGAGCGACCCACGCCGACGGCGGCATGCCCGACCCGCCCGAGGTCCTCGACGAGGGTGAGCGGGCCGGGGTCGAGGACCTCGAGCGCACGGGTCACGGCTGCGCGGGTCGCGGGTGGGTGCCGCGGTGGTGCGTGGTGAGGCTGTGCACTGCTCCGCTGGGTCGCAACCGTGGACCGCCCCGACGCCAGGGTGAAACGGACCGTCGTGCCGGGCGTCAGCAGCGCGGGTGGGTCGCGGTCGGCGTCCCAGAGGACGAGGTCGGTCGTGCCGACGAGCTGCCAGCCACCCGGTGACTCGCGCGGGTAGATGCCGGTGAACTCCCCGGCGAGACCGACCGCCCCGGCCGGGACGCGCGTGCGGGGCTCGGCCCGACGCGGGACGACGAGCCTCGGGTCGCCGCCGACGAGGTAGGCGAAACCGGGCGCGAACCCGCCGAAGGCCACCCGCCACGGGGTGCCGGTGTGCGCGGCGACCACCTGTTCGCGTGAGAGCCCGGTGCGGGTGGCGACGTCGTCGAGGTCAGGACCGTCGTAGCGGACCGGCACCTCGACGACCGCCGTCAGAAGCGGCGCGGCTGTCGCGTCCGTGTTGCCTGCGACCCGGCGCACCTCGGTGGCGAGGGCGTCGAGATCGGTCGTGGCCCGGGCGACGACGAGCAGGGTGCGCGCCGCGGGGACGAGGTCGTCGACGTCGGCCCAGACGCCCACCCCGCCCTCGACGAGCGGGCGCAGCGCGGACTCGAGGGCTAGCACGTCGCCGAGGTCGTCGGTCTCGACGAGCCAGGCCGACTCCCCCATGGGCAGCAGGCGGACGTCGACGGGCACGACAGGCCTCAGGAGACGAAGGGCGCGACTGTCACGCCGGCCTCCGTGAGGGCGGCCCGCACGGCCCGGGCCGAGGCGACCGCGCTGGGGGAGTCGCCGTGGGTGCAGACCGACTCGGCGACGACCTCGACGTCGGTGCCGTCGGTGGCGGTGACGACGCCCTCGGTGACGAGCCGCACCACCCGGTCGGCGATGGTCCGCGGGTCGTCGAGCACCGCGTCCGCCCGGTTCCGGGGCACGAGCGTCCCGTCCGGTGCATAGGCGCGGTCCGCGAACGCCTCGGCGACGGTGCGCAGCCCCGCGACCGCAGCCCGACGCAGGAAGGCCGAGCCCGGCATACCGAGGACAGGAAAGGACGGGTCGAGGTCGGCGACGCCGCGGACGACCGCCTCCGCCTGCTCCTCGTGGGTGACGATCGCGTTGTAGAGGGCGCCGTGCGGCTTGACGTAGGCGACGCGGCCGCCGGCCGTGCGGGCGAGGGCGTCGAGGGCCCCGACCTGGTAGGCGACGTCGGCGGCGAGCTCGTCGGGGTCCATGTCGATGAAGCGCCGGCCGAAGCCGACGAGGTCGCGGTAGCCGACCTGTGCCCCGATGACGACGCCGCGCGCGACGGCCGCCTCGCAGGTCCGGCGCAGGGTGAGGCTGTCGCCGGCGTGGAAGCCGCACGCGACGTTGGCGCTCGTGACGACGCCGAGCATGGCCTCGTCGTCACCGAGCCGCCACGTGCCGAGGGACTCGCCGAGGTCGGCGTTGAGGTCGATGCGGGCGGGCATGACCCCATCGTGCTCTGTGCGAGGGCTCGGCGGAGGGACCGGCGTTCGGACGCGGTGTCGGGTGCCCCGCCGGTCACTCGACCGCGACCGACTCGAGGTCGTCGCCGCGGAAGAGCAGGGCGAGCGAGCCGACGGCGACACCGGTGACGAGGAAGACCGCGCCCGCGCCCCACACCGGGGTGAGGGCACCGACGCCGGCCGGGATGACGAGCTGGCCGATGCGGTTGCCGGTGAGGCGGAGTGCGAGTGCGAGGCCTCGCTCCGGCGCCGGAGCCACGGACGACAGCCAGGCAAGGGTCAGCGGCTGGCCGACGCCCAGCCCCAGTCCCATGAGGACCATGACGACTGCCAGAAGCGGGAGCGGCATGGGCACGGCGATGAGCACGAGCGTGACGCTGGCCAGCAGGACGCTGACCACCATGAACCGGGTCCGTCCGATCCGGGCGACGACTCGGCTGATGGCGAAGCGGCTCACCATCGAGGCGACCGCTCTGAGCCCGAGCAGGAGGCCGACGAGGCCCGCACCGAGTCCGCGCTCGACCCCGACGACGGGAAGGTAGATGACGGTGAGGTCGACGGCGGAGAGGATCACGGCGCTCGCGAGCACCGCCGGCTTGAGGCCCTTGATCGCGAGGATCCGGCGGACGTCGGAGGGTTCGTGCGTGGCGTCTCGAGCGACGGGCGGGGCCAGTCGGTTCGTGAGGGTGAGCCCCAGCAGGACCGCGCCCGCGCCCACCATGACGAGCGCGAGGCGGGTCAGGCCCTCGCCCGATGCCGCGCGAGGGGCGAGCCCGAGCGCGAGGGGACCGAGGGCCTGGCCGAGCGAGGCGACGAGGGTGAAGTGCCCGAAGGCGGAGTCGAGCCGTCCCGGTCCGGCCGCCGTGGCCACCGCACTCTGCCCGGCCACCGTGCAGGCCAGGTGGCCGGCGCCGAGAAACCCACCGACCGCGGCGAGCACCAGGGCCGATCGGGGCGTGGTGGCCAGCGCCAGCACGGCGATGCACATGAGTCCGGCGCCGGCCACGAACATCGGCCATGCTCCGAGGCGGTCGTTCCACCTGCCCACCGGGATGGCGATGAGCAGCGCCACGGCCGCATAGGCGGCACCGATGACACCGACGGTGCCGGTGCTGATCCCTGCGTCGAGCGCGGCATAGGTGATGAACGGTCGCGCGAGATAGGTCAGCCCCTGCACGAGCCCCGTGGCGACGAGGACGAGCACGAGGCTCGCGCGCGGGGAGAACCTCATGGGGACATCATGCGGAAGTCGGAACCGCCCGTGGCGGCGGAGTCCGTGCGGTGGGCCTCGGTCCTCAAGGTGGTCGAGCACGTCGTTCGCGGTGCCTCGATGAACCGGCGTCGGTCCGTGCGGTCGCGGGCGGGGTCCCGCACCGTGGGTGGGCCGGCATACCCGATCCGGTTTGGAGGACGTGGGGTGCGTGCGGCACACTGGGACGGCTCACGCGCAAGTGGCGGAACGGCAGACGCGCTGCGTTCAGGTCGCAGTGTCCGAAAGGGCGTGGGGGTTCAAATCCCCCCTTGCGCACCGCACGACGAAGCCCCGGACCTCAGGTCCGGGGCTTCGTCGCGTGAGCGGCTCACCCACCGAGCTGGCGCGCCGCGTCGTCGTAGTAGGCGAAGAGCTCGGTGAGCGGGACCTGCCGCCGCGACACCGCTGCGAGGTCGGCGCCCTCCTGCGAGAACGGCGGTGGGTAGAGCGAGAACCCCTCATGCGGACCGAGGCCGGCGCAGTCGTCCTCCCATCCGGGCCACCGCATCCCGTCGTAGAACTGCGTGGCCGCACCCGAGACCATCGCGTGCACGAACTCGCCGTGACCCACCTCGAGACCCGCCCACCGCAGCGAGTCGGGGGCGAAGTGGCAGACCTGACCGGGCGCGACGCCGAGCCCTCCGCCGTCGACCGCGAACCGCCCACCGAGCACGTCGTGCGCCACGAGCAGGAAGGGCGGTGGCTCCGTGGATTCGTCCGGCTCGGTGAGCGCGTTGGCCTCCGCAAGATCCGGTATGCCGTGTGCTCCCCCACCGAGGATGCGGAGCCATCCGTGGTCGACGAGGAGGCCGCCGCACTCGAGGGCGAGGGCGCCGAGGACCGACCGTGTGGTGACCTGAAGGCGGTGGAGCGTCTGCTCGCCGCGCTCGCGGGTCGTCCGAAGGACCGTGACGGGGGTGTCGGACCGGTCGATGGCGATGCGCAGCTCGGGCCACGCAGGGTGTTCGACGTCGGTGAGCTCTGCGAGGGGACGTGTCACGACCGGTCTCCGATGAGGGTCGCGTTGATCTCGGCCACCCGGTGCCACGTCATGCCGTCGCGGTGCTCGCGCACGAGCGGGTGGTCGGCGCCGGGGTCCGGCTCGACGAAGGGCACGACGCCCGGTTCTCGCGTATGGACGTGGGTGGCGAGGCCGAGTGTGGCCGGGTCGTAGGGCAGCTGCGTGTTGAGCCAGCCGAACATCGGTGGGAGGTCCGCCCGCCGGGGGTCGTCCCAGTGCTCGGCGGTGGTGCGCATGCTGTCCTCGCTGAGGCTGCACCAGACCGACCACACGAACGTCTCGCCGTCCCGGTCGACGATCGGGATCTCGATGTGTCCGCGGATGAACGAGTGGGTCGTGTCCCCCGTGGTGAGGATGCACTGGTCGGGCGTGAGCTCACCGGCGGAGCGTTCCTCGTGGCTCGCGGCCAGCCAGGACGCGGGCGCCTCGGGGCCGAAGACCGTCGCCAGCCCGTCGTGGGCGTCGCCGCAGCGGGAGCAGGTCCACATCGCGCTCAGACCGCCGAGAAGCTGAGGCCGTGGCCGAACTCCGGGTCGTCGGTGAGCCAGCGCCAGAGCTCGGTGGTGACGACGTCGGGGGTGGTGACGGTCGTGCCGACATGGCCGTCCGGACCCGAGTGCTCGAGGAGGTAGGTGCCGTCGTCGGCCAGGTAGGTCTGGGCAAAGCGGTTACCGCGGTCGAGCACGAGGTAGGGGTCGGGCTGGGCCAGACCGGAGACGAGCTCGCCCAGCCGCTCGTGCGTCAGCGCGCCCATCCGGGTGCCGTCGCCGCCCCTCACGCTCACCGGGACGCCGGGCGCGGGGAGGTCCACCGACTCGGAGCTGAGGTCGACGAGGACGAGGCCGTGCGCCGCGGCGAGGCGGAGCAGGGTGAGCAGCGCTCCCTCGGCCTCGGGGTAGGGCACCGGGAGGGAGAGGGCGCGCGGTGCCGGTTCCAGCGGCCAGACGGACAGCCATTGGGCGTCCTCCGGTAGCGCGTCGACGAGCGCGACGAGGTCCTCGTGGAAGGCGGCGATGCGCTCGTCGACGGCCTCGGTCGACCCGGTGTCGTCGGACAGCCGCTGGGCCTCGGCGAGCGTGTCGGCGACGCTGTTGCCCACGGCTTCGGGCACGAGGACGGCGAAGTCGTAGCTCATGGCCGGTCCCGGTTCAGCCGGCCGGTGTGGCGACGAAGGAGGTGCTGCCCGCCACGACGGTGAGCTCACCCTGCGCGTCGACGGCGTCGTCCCAGCCCTCGGGCGCGAGGTCGGTCCCGTCGCCGGTCATCCGGGCGAGGAGGAACCCCTCGTCGCCGGGCCCGTCGACGACGACCATCGTCGCCCGGTTGAGGAACGTCCACCCCTCATCGGTCGAGACCTCGACGTCGGAGAGGGTGACCGTCGGCGTGCCGCCGTCGACCTCGAAGGAGACGCGGTCGGGGGCGATGTGCTCGGCCATGAGCCGAACGTAGCGGAGTGGCGCAGACCGCCAGGCTCTCATGACAGGGGGTCTTGCACGCGCGCGACCTCCGACCAGCTCGGGTCAGAGCAGGGCCGGGATGCTGCTTGACATGGTCCAGCCCGCGACGGCCAGGACGAGCACGGCGAAGCCGCGGGACAGGAGCTTCGGCGGGATGCGGGAGGCGATTCGGCCGCCGACGAGGCTGCCGACCGCCGCCGCCGTCGTGAACCCGGCGATGAGCGGCCAGTCGAGGTCGGTCCCGACCGTCGACACGCGGGACAGCAGCGCCGTGGCGCTGTTGACGGCGATGACGAGCAGCGAGGTGCCGACGGCGACGGGCATGGGGAAGGAGAGCGCGAGCACGAGGGCCGGCACGAGGAGGAACCCACCGCCGACGCCGAAGAACCCGGTGAGCAGCCCGACGGCCGTCGCGGCGACGAGCACCTTCACGAGCCTCGGACAGGCGCACGTCACCGGTCGCAGCGTGACGATCGGCTCCCGCGACAGGTCGGAGGTCTCGCCTGCCCCTGACCCGCGGACGGACTTCACGAGAAGCACCGTCGCGACGACGAGCATGAGCCCGGCGAAGGCGGTGAGGAGCACGGCGGGTGCGACGTGGGAGGAGAGGAGCGAGCCGGCATACGACCCGGCCGTCCCGAGCGCACCGAACATCAGGCCCTGCGCGACGCGGACGCGACCGGCACGCAGGTGCGGAGCGAGGCCGAGGAGCGAGGTCGTACCGACGATGAGCAGCGAGCTCGTCGTCGCGGTGCCCGGCTCCTGACCGAGGACGTGGACGAGGGCGGGGATCGTGAGCATCGAGCCGCCACCGCCCAGCGCTCCGAGCGCCAGGCCGATGACGAGCCCGACGGGGATGAGCAGCGGTGACACCTCTCAGCCGCGGCCGAAGAAGCGGCCGAGCCGCGAGCCGCTCGAGGCGGCGGCCTTCTCGGCGTCGGTGTGGCCGGTGCAGCGCTCGCCGCGTGGGACGCCGGCCATGACCTGGTCGACGTGCTGGCCGCAGCCGGCCCAGGTGGTCTTGCCGCAGACGTTGCAGGTGGCGGGACGACACATGGTGGTTCTCCTTGGGATCAGGGGGTTCTGGGGCTTCAGGGTCAGGGGTTCTCGGGGGTCGCGCGGGTGAGGGCTGGTGCTCAGGCCGCGGCGGCGATCGGCAGTCCAGCGGGCTTGGCGCCCTCGCCGAAGCTGTCGTCGACGGCCACGACGTGGACACCGCGGGCGGCGAGGACCGAGGCCGCGATGGAGGCACGGTAGCCGCCGGCACAGTGGACCCAGACCTCGCCGGAGGGGACCTCGTCGACGCGGTCGAGCAGCTCGTGGAGCGGCACGTTGACGGCGCCGTCGATGTGGGCCTCGTCGTACTCCGAGGCGCGGCGGACGTCGAGGACCGCGACCTGGCGGTGGTGGCGCACCTGGGCGAGGTCGGCGAAGACTGCGCGCTCGAAGGAGCCGAGCGGGGCGTCGGTCCAGTCGGCAGGCGAGCCGGTGGCGGCGCCCTCGAGGTGGTCGATGCCGATGCGGACGAGCTCGCGCTGCGCCTCGGCGACCTGCTCGGGGGTGTCGCCGAGGAGCGTGAGCGGGGTGCCCCACGGGATGATCCAGCCGAGGTAGGTCGCGAACTGGCCGTCGGCGCCGAAGTTGAGCGTCCCGGTGACGTGACCGGCGGCGAAGGCGGTGCGGGTGCGCAGGTCGACGACCCACTCCCCTGCGGCGATCCGCGACGCGAGCGTCTCCGTGTCGGCGCTCTCGGGCGTCGAGAGGTCCGGCGCGGACGGCCCGGCGCTGTTGCCGGGCGCCATGTGCGCGTAGTAGGCGGGATAGGCGTCGAGCCCGGCGAGCGTGTCGGCGACCCACTGCTCCTCGTCCTGGGTCAGGGCGGGGTTCTGCCGCTTCTCCGCGCCGATGGTCGACGCCGTCGTGTCGCCGGTCGAACCGGCCGAGCAGAACGAGCCGAAGCCGTGGGTCGGCAGGACGTGGGTGTGCTCGGGCAGCTCGTCGGCGAGGCGGTGGGCCGAGGAGAACTGGTGGTGCACGAGGTCGTGGGTGTGCTCGTGGCCGAGGAGGTCGGGGCGGCCGGTCGCGCCGAAGAGGAGCGAGCCGCCGGTGAAGACGCCCACGGCCTCGGTGCCCTCGTTCGAGACCGACTCGAGCGCGTAGGAGAGGTGGGTGAACGTGTGGCCGGGCGTCGCGATGGCGCGCACGCGCAGGCTCGGCGACACCTCGACGACGTCGCCGTCGCTGATCGGGGTGCGCTCGTAGGACACCTCGTCGGCGGCGTTGACGTGATAGGCCGCGCCCGTTGCCTCGGCGAGGGCGAGCCCGCCGGTGAGGTAGTCGTTGTGGATGTGCGTCTCGAAGACGTGCGTGATGCGGACCCCGGCTTCCTCGGCGAGGGTCAGGACGCGGTCGATGTCGCGCTGGGGGTCCACGACGAGCGCGACCGAGCCGTCGTGGGCGAGGTAGGAGCGGTCGCCGAGGGTGGGCGTGTCGATGGGGATGACGACCGGACGAGAGCTCACCGGATGTCCTTTCGGCTGAGGATTGATACCCATGGGGGTATACATGCAGTTGGCACCGTAGTACCCCGGGGGGTATATTTGTCAAATACATCGGGGGGTATCGAGCCGCCCGACGCATCCAAGGACACAACCCCGACGAGGAGACCTGATGGTCACGCTCAATCAGGACGACATGGCGCCCGTGCTCAATCGCCTGCGCCGCGCGCAGGGCCAGCTGGGCGGCGTCATCCGCCTGATCGAGGAGGGTCGCGAGTGCAAGGACGTCGTCACCCAGCTCGCCGCCGTCAACAAGGCCCTCGACCGGGCCGGCTTCGCCATCGTCTCGTCGGGCCTGCGCGAGTGCCTCACCTCGCCGGACGGTGTCAACGAGGAGGACCATGCCGCCATGGAGAAGCTCTTCCTCAGCCTTGCCTGACTGACCTGCGGCCCGCTTGCGTCCGCAGCTGTGGTTGCCAGGCCGTCACCCTGCCGGACGTCGTGGGTATGCCGTCCGCCCGCGGTCGACTGCGTCCGCAGCTGTGGTTGCCAGGCCGTCACCCTGCCGGACGTCGAGGGCGGTGGGAACGGGAAGCGGCGCTCCGGTCAGGCTCCGTCGCGCGAGACGATGACCGACCGCAGCGGTGACACGGTCGCGTTGAGCGAGAGGATCGCCGCCTCGGGGGCGGCGTGCTCGCGCAGGGCGTTGCCGAGGGTGGCGGCCATCCGGTTCCACACGGCCTCGGTCACCGGGTGGCCACCGGACTGGACGTGGCGCAGGTGCGCGTCGGCGAGGCGTCGGACTGCCCCCACCGTGACGCCCTCACCGGTGAGCATCATGACCGTCGACGTGACGTGGCGCTGGAGCGTCGTGCGGTCCATGCCGCCGAAGTAGGGCTGGAGCAGCGGGTCGCCGGTGACGCGGTCGGAGATGCTCTGGATGACGCCCGACCACGCATTGCCCTCGGCGTAGTAGCGCAGCCAGTCCTGCAGCGGGACGTCCTGCGCACCGGCCCTCACCGTCGGCGCGGTCGTGAGCCGGTGGCCGACGGGCAGGTCGGCGAAGAGCGGGGGCGGCCCGGTGACGACCGGCTGACCGGCGGCACGGGCCGCCTTGACCTCGCGCCGGGTGGTGGCGATGGGGGTCTGCGCCGCGCGGGCGAACGCCGGCACAGGCACGGCGGGCGGAGGGGGTCCGGGGGCTGCAGGTGTGGACCCTGTAGGAGTGGACCCTGCAGGAGTGGGCACTGCGGGCGCGGACGCTGCCGGGGCTTCGGGGGTGGGTCCGGGAAGGGCGGCGGGCGCCGAGGCGGCGGACGGGGATGCGGCCATGACGGAGACGACCGGCATCGGCCCCGTGGCGGCGATCGCCGGTGCGTCAGGCGCCGGTCCGTCGAGCGCAGGCGGAGGACTCGAGGCGACCTGGGCCTTGGTGGTGCGGGACGCGACCCGGTCCGACTGCAGCTGCGCGCGGTAGTCCCTCATCATCCGGTGGCGCGCAACGAGCGCTCCGATGATGAGCAGCGTGCCGGCAAGGATCATGAGCCAGGGCCACATGACTGGCTCCTCCCCAGGGTCGTGGTGGTGGCGTGCCGACAAACTCTGTCAGGCCGAGCAGGGAATGGCGATCAACGGCTGCCCTCGTGTCGCGCTCGCGTCGATCCGACGAGGCGCGGGTCCCACGCTCTGGGCCGGCCGGCATACGGGCTCGTTCGTCAGAGCGGTCCGGACTCCAGGGCGTGCCGGTGCGCCTCGATGTTGGGGTCCTCGTCGCTGAGGAGGCGGAAGAGCGAGGCGCGGAGCATGGCCTGGCGGTCGGCGCCGGTCGCGTACCCCCGCATCGCGGACGGGTCGGTGCCGTGCTCGACGACGGCGTCGAGGACGCAGACCGCGTCGGCCCAGCGGACCGGCCGCCAGTAGGGCGCGACGTCGATGACGAGCGGCACGCCGTCGGCGTCGAGGAGGACGTTGCCGGCGATGTCGCCGTGGACGAGCTGGTCGGGGCCGAGCGGCGTCGCGTCGAGCTCGGCGAGGATGCGCGCGACGAGCGGCACCACGACGTTGGGGATGCTGCCCGGCTGGCTCTCGCCGAACGCGATGCGTTCCGCTCGGGCCCAGCGGTCGTCGCGATTCCGTATGCCGTCCGGTCGCGTCGTGACGCGCGTCGCCAGCCTCGCGGTGAGGAGGTGGGCGGTGGCGAGGAGGACGTCGAGGTCGCGGCAGTGCGTCGTGTCGGGCTCGTAGCGGCTGGCGGCCCAGCCGTCGACGACCCAGCGACCGTCACGGGTCGGGATCGGCATGGCGAGGCGCAGGGTGCGGGGACGTTCGTTGTCGAGCTCGGCGGCGAGCCGGGCGAGGACCGGGTTGAGCCAGGTGGCGATCTGCGGGTCGCGGCCCGGGGAGAGGACGAGGTCGCCGGCGAGGACGCTGTGGCCCTGTCCGCCGTCGAGGCGCACGGCGTCGGGTGGCACGGCGAAGAGGTCGAAGACGTCGGCGCTGGGCTTCACCCGTCCACGCTCCCACACCGGCGCACCGTGTGTTCGCGGGTGCCCGCCGACCCGGTGGTCGCGGCCCGGGTCATGCCTGACCACCACCGTTCCTCGTGCCCGACGGGTCGGCCGTCGGTAGCCGGACGGTGAAGGTGGCGCCTGCTCCGGGTCCCGGACTCGCGGCAGTCAGCGTGCCGCCGTGCGCCTCGACGAGGGCCTTGCTGATCGTCAGCCCGATGCCGCTTCCGCCACGCGTGCGGCTGCGTGCCGGGTCCGCACGGTAGAACCGCTCGAAGACATGGGGCAGGTGGTCGGCGGCGATGCCCTCCCCGTCGTCGGCGACGGTGACGTCCACCCATCCCTCGTGGCGGCGGATGAGTCCGAGTCGCACGTGACCGCCGCGGGGGGTGTGCTGGAGTGCGTTGTCGAGCAGGTTGCCGATGACCTGCGCCAGCCGGTCGGGGTCGACCAGGAGGTCGACCCGGGTGCTGGCGTCCGTGGACAGCTCCACCCGTCGTGCCGCATAGGCGTCGTGGGCGGTCGCAGCCGCGGCGTGCACGAGCTCGCGCGCGTCGGTGCGGACAGGCCGCAGGTCCAGCTCGCCCTCCTCCGCTCGCGCCACGGCCGAGAGGTCCTCGGCCAGGCGCTGGAGTCGGGCGGTGCTGCCGCGAAGCACGTCGAGGGTGTCCCGGTCCAGGTCTCGCACACCGTCCTCGAGCGCCTCGAGGTGGGCCGCAATGCTGCTCACCGGTGTGCGCATCTCGTGGGCGAGATCGGCCAGGAGCCTTCGGCGGGTCGACTCGACGTGACCCAGACGCCGCGAGAGGTCGTTGATCGTCGAGGCGAGCTGGTCGAACTCGGCCCCCAGCCCGGGGTTCGGAACGACGGACCCGTAGCTCCCGCTCGTGATCCGTGACGCCGTTCGCGCGACGGCCGCCGTCGAGCGCTGCAGCCTCCGCGTGAAGAAGGCGGTGACGGCGAGAGCCAGCAGCACGGAGGCACTGAGCGCGGCCCCGAGCGAGATGAGGAGTGCGGACCCGAAGGCCTCCTCGACGTGCCTCGTCTCGGCGTCCGAGTGGCCGACGCCGGCCTCCACGAGGTGGCCGTGGAAGATGTTCGGTCCGACGACGGAGGCGACCAGCCAGGTCGTCACCGCACCTGCGATCAGGACGAGGGCCTGCGCGATGAGCAGTCGGGGCGCGAAGCCGCTGCGCCACGCCGTCTGTGACCCCTCGGCGGTCACTGCCCGGTGCCCATCCGGTAGCCCACTCCACGAACCGTGCGGATGAACCGGGAGGTGGTGGCATCGTCACTGAGCTTGCGTCGGAGGTGGCCGATGTGGACGTCCACGAGGTGTTCGTCGCCGACCCAGGTCTCCCCCCAGACGGCATCGATGAGCTGCCTTCGCCCGAAGGCCATCCGGGGGCGCTCCGACAAAGCGGCGAGGACGTCGAACTCGGTGCGGGTCAGCGGCACCGGCCGTCCGTCCAGCCACACGTCCCGCCCGACCGGGTCGATGGTGAGCGGACCGAAGCTGCGTGCGGAGGGCTCGTCGGCGACGCCGCCCAGCGGCCGGGGCCGGCGCAGCATCGCGCGGAGCCGTGCGACGAGCTCGCGCGGGCTGAACGGCTTGGTCACGTAGTCGTCAGCGCCGACCGACAGACCGACGACGGTGTCGAGCTCGTCGGCGCGGGCGGTGAGCATGACGACGTAGGCGTCCGAGAAGGTGCGCAACCGGCGGCACACCTCGAGACCGTCGAGGCCGGGCAGTCCGAGGTCGAGCACCACGAGGTCGGGGTCGACCTCGCGGGCGAGCTCGACGGCGCGGAGTCCGTCGTGGCAGATGTGCACCTCGTGGCCCTCGCGCTCGAGGTAGCTGCCGACGAGGGTTGCCATGGGGACGTCGTCCTCGACGACGAGGGCCCGCACGCCCGACACCGCGACCTCGCCAGACGGCGGGTGACCCGGTGCGGTGTGGGACATGAACCCATCGTCGCAGGGGTGCGCGGCGGCCAAGCGTGCTCACGCCATCGGGCGGGCGCTTCTTCAGCGAACCTTCACACAACCGGGCCCGTGGGTGCGGGATGAGGGAGGGAGCCTGAGGGCATCGCGAGAAGGAGGTGAGTTCGATGATGTGGAGTGACGGAATGGGTTGGAGCGGCTGGCTCGTCATGAGCCTGACGGCCCTCGCGTTCTGGGTGCTCGTCGTCGTGGTGGTGGTGTCGCTGTTCCGCGGCCCCCGGACGGCGCCCGAGGCGCCGGCGACCGATCACACCGGTCGGCCCAGCGACGGTACGGCCGACCTGATCCTCGACGAGCGTTTCGCCCGCGGCGAGATCGACGCGGACGAGTACCTCGCCCGGAGGATCGCCTTGCGCTCTGCTCGATAGGGCCCTGTGCGGAATACCCCTAGGGGGTATACGGTTGGCCCGAACGACAGGATGGACCGACCGGGACGAGGAGCCATGAGTGCCACGACAGAGCACGGGAGCCACACGACCAGTCGCGAGGCCGGAACCGGCCACGCAGCCCATGACGCGACGGCGGGGCATTCAGCCCACGACGTCATGGGCCACGATGGCCATGCGGGCATGTCGATGGCGGACATGGCCAAGGACATGCGCAACCGGTTCCTCGTCGCGGCCGTCCTCACCGCGGGTATCACCCTGTGGTCCCCCATGGGGCGTGACATGTTCGCCTTCACCGTCCCGACGCCCTTCGGCCTGCGCGACGACGTCTTCGCGTTGGTCCTCAGCCTGCCGGTCGTCTTCTGGTCGGCCTGGATCTTCTTCGACGGTGCCTGGTCCGCGCTGCGCAACCGCACACTCGACATGATGGTGCTCGTGGCCGTCGCGGTCGCCACGGGATGGCTCTACAGCGTCGGTGTCACGCTGACCGGTGGTGGCGAGGTCTTCTACGAGGCCGCCGCGATGCTCACGACGTTCGTTCTCCTCGGCCACTGGTTCGAGATGCGAGCCCGCGGTGGCGCCAACGACGCCATCCGCGCGCTGATGGACCTCGCACCCCCGATGGCGACCGTCCTCCGGGACGGACAGGAGCTCGAGGTGCCCACCGCAGAGGTGCTCGTCGGTGACGTGGTGCTCGTCCGGCCGGGTGCCAAGGTGCCGGTCGACGGCGAGGTCGTCGACGGAGTCACCGAGGTGGACGAGTCGATGGTGACGGGCGAGAGCCTCCCCGTCGCCAAGTCGCCGGGCGACGAGGTCATCGGCGCGTCGATCAACACGACCGGCAGCCTCCGGGTCCGGGCCACCAAGGTCGGCTCCGACACGGCCCTTGCCCAGATCGTGGCGCTCGTGCAGGAGGCGCAGGGCTCCAAGGCTCCCGGCCAGCGGCTCGCCGACCGCGCCGCCTTCTGGCTCGTCCTCGTCGCCCTCGTCGGCGGCCTCGCGACGTTCCTCGTCTGGCTCGGCGTCGGCGCGGGGGTGCAGGCCGCACTCCTCTTCGCCATCACGGTCGTCGTCATCACCTGCCCCGACGCCCTCGGCCTCGCCACTCCCACGGCGATCATGGTCGGCACCGGGCTCGGAGCCCGTCGTGGCGTGCTCTTCAAGAACGCGACCGCGCTCGAGTCGGCAGCTCGCATCGACACGGTCGTCCTCGACAAGACCGGCACCCTCACCAAGGGCTCGCCCGAGGTCACCGACGTCGTCGTCGCCGACGGACTCGACGAGGACGAGGTGCTGCGACTGGTCGCCTCCGTCGAACGCGAGAGCGAGCACCCGCTCGCCGCGGCGATCGTCGCGTATGCCGTGGCGCGCGGTCTCACTCCTCCGGCGCCGCGCGAGTTCCGCAACGTGCCCGGGCACGGCGCCGCCGCCGACGTCGACGGCCGGCGCGTCGTCGTCGGCAACCGCAGGCTCATGGCTGACGAGGACGTGGACGTCGCCGAGCTGTCGGTTCGGCGCGACGAGCTCGCGGACACCGGCCGCACGGCCGTCCTGGTCGGCGTGGACGGCCGTGGCGTGGCGGTCATCGCGCTCGCCGACGCGGTCCGCGAGACCTCTGCCCGGGCGATCCGTGAGATCCACGAGCTCGGCGCCCAGGTGGTCATGCTCAGCGGTGACAACCAGGCCACAGCGGAGCGCATCGCCGCCCAGCTCGGCATCGACACCGTCATCGGTGAGGTCCTGCCCGGCGACAAGGCCGCGAAGGTGGCCGAGCTCCAGGCGCGAGGTCGCAGGGTGGCGATGGTGGGCGACGGCGTCAACGACGCCCCGGCGCTCGCCCAGGCCGACCTCGGCATCGCCATCGGCGCGGGCACGGACGTCGCCATCGAGACGGCGGACCTGGTGCTCATGCGTTCGGACCCGCTGGACGTCCCCACGGCCCTGCGCGTGGGCAGGGGGACCCTGCGCAAGATGCGGCAGAACCTCGGCTGGGCGGTGGGCTACAACGTCGTCGCCCTCCCCATCGCCGCAGGTGTCCTCGAGCCGTCGCTGGGGCTGGTGCTGCGCCCCGAGGTCGCCGCGCTGTCGATGTCGGGGTCGAGCGTCATCGTCGCGGTCAACGCGCTGCTGCTCAAGCGCCTCGACCTGCCCGACGTCGCAACCGCACACGTCCCGGGTGACGCCGCCGCGGCACCGGACGAGGCCGTCTGACGACGCCCTGCAGCCATCTTCATCGAACCTTCAGGAAATCCTGACCACCGGGCGAGCCCATAGGGGCGAGGCTGGTTTCACGGCACGCACTCCGCGGCCCCCTGCCGAGGGGTGCGTGCCACCTCTCGCGTCTGCACCCGAACTCCTCAAGGAGAACCGTGGCCCCCTTCATCTCTCGCACTGCGCGTGTCGGTACCGGCCTCGTGCTCGCACTCGCTCTCACGGCCTGCGGCTCGGACGGCAGCACCGGAATGGGTGGGATGGACCATGGGTCCTCGAGCTCGTCGACGACGTCCGGCACCACGGATGCGGGTCGCTCGGGCGACGTGATGTTCGCGCAGATGATGATCCCCCGCCACGAGCAGGCGGTCGAGATGGCCGACCTCGCGCTGGAGAGGCCGTCGTCGGCGGAGGTGACAGGCTTGGCACGCAAGATCAAGGCGGCCCAGGGACCGGAGATCGCCACGATGCAGGAGTGGCTGCGCGAGTGGAGGGCGCCCGCCGCGGCGGACGGCTCGGAGCACATGGGTCACGGGGGCGGCATGATGAGCGACGCCGACATGGGTCGCCTCGGGGCAGCCCAGGGCGCAGCGTTCGACCGCATGTGGCTCACGATGATGATCGAGCACCACGAGGGTGCCGTCGTCATGGCCAAGGACGTCCTCGGCACGACGACGAACCCGGACGTCAAGGCCATGGCGCAGGCCATCGTCGACGGGCAGACCGAGGAGATCGGGACGATGCGGGCCCTCTTGTGACCGGTGCCCGAGCCGTCCGAGCGCTAGTGGTGCTGTTCGCCGCAGGTCTCGCACTCACGGCGTGCGGTTCGGTGGCCGAATCGATCGTCGCAGACCGGCCCTCCCACCACGCGGGGACGACCCCGATGCTTCCCCGGGCACACGTCCACGCCGTCGCTCGCGACCCGCTCGACGAGGCCCTCCTGCTGGCGACGCACGAGGGCCTCGTCCGGCGCGAGGGCTCGAACTGGACGCGTGTCGGCCCGGCGATCGACCTCATGGGCTTCACCGTCGTCGGGCCTCGTCACTACCTCGCCTCGGGTCACCCCAACATGCAGGCCGACCTGCCGCAGCCGGTGGGTCTCATCGAGAGCACCGACGGCGGTCGCTCGTGGCGGGTGGCCTCACGGGGCGGGCAGTCCGACTTCCATGCACTGACCATGGCCCGCGGCCACGTCGTCGGCTTCGACGGAAGCCTCCGCCGGTCGGCAGACCGCCTCACCTGGACGGCCGGGGCGTCGCCCGGCGAGCTGCGCACGCTGGCGTCGTCACCCGACGGGTCCACCCTGCTCGCCACGACGGCTCGAGGCCTCATGCGGTCGACCGACCTCGGCGCCACCTGGGGCCCCGTCGCGGATGCTCCCACCCTGTTGCACGTGGTCTGGGGTGACGGCCCGGCGGTTGTCGGCGTGGCACCGGACGGCGTGGTCTCGAGAAGCGACGATGGCGCGGCGACCTGGCGTCGCACCGGCACCAAGGTGCCCCCGCCGCAGGCCGTCGGTGCGGCGAGTCGCGGTGGGAGCAGCGAAGTGCTCGTCGTCACCGGGGACGAGGTGCTCACCTCCCTCGACGGCAATGACTTCCGGCCGGTCGTCGACTGACCCGAAAGGGAGTACGGCGAGCGGGTTCCGGGAGCACACTGGTGGCGTGGCTCTCGGATCGGTCCTCGGCGCGCGCACCGGCGCGGCACTCGCGGGTGTGGCGCTCGCGCTCGGTGCGGCGACGGTCGTCGCCCACTCGGCGACCCGACCCGATGTCGTCCGGCCCTCCACGGTGCCGGCGGACGACCCGTCCGTCGCAGACGGCAAGGAGGGGGGGTCGAAGGCCGACGGGGTGGGGCCGGACGCAACCGGCCCGGCAGCGTTCGGGCTGTGCCGGGCGTGGGTGAACCACGAGAAGCACGACGACGGCACACAGCGGGCGCGTGGGTCGGTCGCGATGCGCAACCTCGCCGAGGCCGCCGGTGGTGAGGACAAGGTCAAGGCCTACTGCGCGACGGTGCACCACCCGAGCGCTGGAGCCAAGCGGGGCGGCGGCGACGCCGATGACTCCGACGACTCGGGCTCACAGGCGGGTCCGAAGAAGAAGGTCGAGAAGGAGCCCGGCAAGGCGGGCCGGTCCGGCAAGGACCACCCCGGCAAGGACCACCCGGGCAAGAGCGTGCTCGGCAAGGGGTCGAAGCGGTCGGGCTCACCCGCCCCGTCCACATCGCCCAGCGCGTCACCCAGCCCGAGCAGCTCCTGAGGGCTGCGTCAGGTGCGCCGGGTGAGCTGCCGCCGGACGACCCGGCGGCGCAGGGTGGGCGTGGCGACGACCTCGTAGCCGGCCTCGAGGAAGACCTGCACGAGCCCGACGGACGCCTCGTCCCAGATCACCGTCTTCCCGGGTGCCGGCTCGATGGGGTAGCCCTCGAGGACGGCGGCACCCACCTGCTCGCCGTACTCCACGGTGGCGTGGGCGAGCTCGTAGGTCAGCCCGGTCCGCCGGTGGCCCTTGCCCACGACGAAGCATGTGACCGACCAGACCCCCGCGAGCTCGGGGTCCATCCGCATCCACGGCTGCTTGCGGACCCACAGCCGCGGATAGTTCTCCCGCGGCTCGACCGCGACCCAGCCGGCGGGCTCGCCGTCGACGTAGCCGATCAGTCCGGACGTCGGGCCGTCGGTGCCGCACGCGGTCTGCTCCAGCAGTGCGGTGTCGCGCTCCGCCTGCGTCGTGTCGCGCCAGATCCAGCCCGGCACCTTGAGCGCCTGGCAGCGGCACTTGGCCGCGCCACCGCTGCCGAGGACGGCCTCGACGTCGGCGGGCGTGGCCTCGTTGGCGGGCAGCCAGCTGAAGTCGGGCACGCGTCGACGCTAGCGCCGGAGCGGGCCCCGCGGGCCCGGCGCGCACGACTGGCCGGGTTCGGTGTCAGCGTCCCGCCATCGGCCAGAGGTTCTTCGGCACGACCATGCACCACGCGTCGAGGACGAGCTCGCGCATCCGCTCCACGTCGAGGGCGTCGAGCCGGCACTCGACCCAGTTGAACCGGAGGTCGGACTCCCGCGGGAGGAAGAAGACGTCGGGCTCGCTCTCGACGAGCGCCGCCCGTTCCTCCTTCGGGAAGGCGAAGCCCATCTCCGTCTCCTCCGCGTTGAACGCGACCCAGACGATGCTGCCGACGCGGAACTTCACGCGGTCGCGCACGACGACCTCGTAGGCCCGCGGCAGGCCCGAGACCGCGGCCCGCACGTCGTCGATCGTCACCGGCACACCGACAAGGGTGGCACCGCCGACCGACACCGATGCCGCGCCTCCGGCCCCACCTTTTCCGCGCCGGCCGTCGTGAAGGAGCAGGTGGCAGTCACCTCGGACCAAGGGGGGTGGTGGGGCCGGGCTATGTCGTCCCGGTGCCGGCGGGAGAAGACTGGGCAGGTTCGCAGAACCTCATCACCTTCAGGAGGACACCATGCTGCGACGACTCATGATCGGGCTTCTCACTGGGTTCCTCGTGGTTCTGGCGGGACCCTCGGCTCTTGCGGCCCCTCCCACCACGACGACCGAGACGGAGCGGGGTGTCGTCGAGACGTTCGTCGACATCTTCCCGTCGTGCGACGAGGGCTCGCCGCTCTACACGATCACGACGACGAGCAACCGCATCTTCCACGAGACCCTCTTCGATGACGGCCGGGTGCACGCGACCTTCACCGACACCGGGACCTTCTCGGCCGAGCCGCTCGACCCGTCAATGCCGAGCTACACGGGCAAGTTCACCGTCTGGGGCGGCTTCAACCAGAGCGCGTCCTCGGCCAACGGCACCTTCACGTTCAACGTCCGCGGAACCGGCTCGGACGGCTCGACGTTCTCGCACCACTCGGTCGAGCACTTCAACGAGCTGCCCGACGGCACGACCCGAAAGTTCTTCCACTGCCACTGACCTCGTCGAGGTGATCCTGCGCCTGCAGGCTGACGCGCGGGCACTGCCTCGAAGGGTGAGGTATGCCGTCCGCCCCGTGGTGGGCGGACGGCATACCTCGTGGTCGTGCCTGCCCTCAGCTTCCGTCGGTGGCCGGTGACGGCCTCCTGCTAGCCGCCGAGCGCACGCACCATGTTCATGATGGTGGCGACCTGGGGTCCGGACCGCGTCGCGTAGTCGCCGTCGTTCGGTCCGAGGTACCCCCACCAGTCCCAGCAGCCCTTGGGGTTGCCGAAGGTCTCGTCGACCCGTGCCTGCGGGTAGAGGACGACGATCTTGTTGGTGTCGGCGTACTCGTTGAGGAAGGCGCGGTCGACGAAGGTCGTGCCGATCTGCCCGGCGGTCTGCTGGCAGCCGTGCAGCGCGACGAGCAGGCGGCAGGAGGTTCCCTTGCGGCACTGGTCGGGGATGTAGGCGTATCCCGTCGGCCCCATGCCGACGGCCGCGGCACCGGTGCGCGTCACGTCACCGCGACCCGGTGACGGGAGCGCCGCGTGGGGGTCCTGTGAGAAGGCCACCACGGAGCCCTTGCGCGCTCCGGTGTTGGGCGGGGACACCGAGCCCAGCATCGTGCCGAGCATCTGCCGCTGTGCGTCGAACCCGCAGTCGTTGATGAAGGGGGTGGCGGTGTCGCCACAGGCGACCGGCCCGAGCGGGCTGATCCACCCGTGCCCGGCCGGCACGTCGGAGGAGTAGGTCGGCAGGGCGCCGAAGTGGCGGTAGAAGGCATCGAGCTCGTCCGCGACCGTGCCGATCACGGTGGCGTCGCGAGTCCCGTGGAACAGCCAGGTGCGATGGCGCGCGAGGTTGCTCACCGGGTCGATGAGGCCGTTCCGCGCGGCGCTCTCGGCGTACGCGATGGACGCCGGGAGCTGAGACGGCAACGTGTCGACCATGCAGGCCTGGAGGGCGACGACGACGTTGCCGTCGGCGCAGTGGTAGGTCCCGGCGCTGACGACGGCCGCCCCGTCGAACGTCGCCGAGTGCGCGACCTGGAGCTGGGTCGCCATGAACCCGCCCGAGGAGATGCCGGTGACGTAGTGACCGCTGATCCGCAGTCGAGGGAGGTCCGGGGAGGTGTCGGACGTGCCCGAGCCGCCGGAGGTGTCGAGGGCGTCGGGCGCAGCGGCCGATGGTGCGGGCAGCCCAAGCGCCAGCACCGAGACCAGGCCGGCGACGAACGCGACGGTGAAAGGACGACGACGAGTTCTCACAGGGCTCCTCCTTGAGCACGTCCTGGCAGTCTGGCGCTGCTTCGGTGCCCGGTGCAGTGTGGTCGGGGCACACAAGCCCACGGTCAGCGACCGGCCCGGGGAACAGATCCTTCTCGGGGTGACCCTGCATCAGGCGTCGAGGACGAGCTCGCGCATCCGGACATCGCACGCGTGCTCGGAGCCAGCTCAACCGGGCTGGACGGTCCACTCCGGTGGCTCGTCGCCACCGGACTCCTCGTCCCGTTCGGCGTCCTCGGCCGTCTCGTGGACCTTGCCCTGCGCGTGGTGCGACGGCGCGTAGACGGCATACAGCTGGAGCGGTTCGTCGCCGGTGTTGACGACGTCGTGCCAATGTCCGGCAGGGACCTGGATCGACCAGCCGTCGCCCACGTCGGTGTCGGTGAGGTCGTCCTCGCTCGAGCCGACGCGGAAGGTGCCCCTGCCGGCGTCGATGCGCAGGAACTGGTCGGTCTCCGGGTGGACCTCGAGGCCGATCGACGAGCCGACGGGGATCGACATGAGGGTGACCTGGAGGTAGCGGCCGGTCCACGCCACCGTGCGGTAGGTCGTGTTCGCCTTCGTCGCCGCCTCGATGTCGAAGGCGTTCGGCTCGGGTCCGTTGTCGCGGGTGCTCATCGCTGGTGCAGTCCTCTCGCTCGACGTCCTCCGAGGCTAGTAGCCCATGTCGTATGCCGGGGAGCCGGCTCTGCCGCATACACGTTCGCCAGTGCGTCTCGTCGGGTCCAGTGGGGTGACGGTGGTGGTGCGTAGCCTGCGAGCGTGAGATTCACGTTCACCGCGCCGCTGTGGGAGTGGAGCGCGCAGGGCGGCTGGTTCTTCGTCACGCTGCCCACCGACGCGGCCGACGACATCGCGGCTCTTCCGGGTGGCGGGCGCGGGTTCGGCTCGGTGCGGGTTCGCGTCACCGTCGGCGCCACGACCTGGTCGACGTCGGTCTTCCCCGACACCAAGCTCGGGAGCTATGTGCTGCCGGTCAAGAAGGCCGTGCGCAAGGCCGAGGGCGTCGACGACGGCGACGACGTCGAGGTGACGCTCGAGGTCCTCGACGCCTGAGGTTTGTGGTGTCGGAGGAGGCGCCGGTCAGTCGAAGGCGGGCAGGCTGCGTCGTCGTCCGAAGAGGAAGTAGGCGCACGGGCCCAGCGTGTTGACGAAGGTCGCAGCGGCCCAGGCCCACCGCGGGCCCTTGACCTCGTCGACCCTGCGTCGGCGCAGGTCGCGCAGTGCCGCACCCTGAAGGGTGAGCTGCAGTGCGCCGCCGAGCACGACGAGCCGCTTCTGGGTGGGGGTGAGCTGGGACCAGGACTTCCTGGACTTCTTGGGCATGGCGGTTCGCTCCTCTCGGTCGGGTTCGTCCGGACCCAGTCCACCTCACGGGCGAAGAGGTGCGGCAGGGCCGGAGGTCCTGCCCGAGGCCGCACGCAACTGGTCGCTCCCCGTCCCTCGCCGGAAACGGGAGCGTGTGTGTGGCTGATTGCCTGCTGGGCCGCCGGGCGTGATGCGATGGACGCTCCACCCCGGACCACCCGTGCGACACCTGGAGCCGCCATGACATCGGTCGCGAAGGGCCTACCCCTGTACCGCCGACCCGAGGAGCTCGCCCGCCACGTCGTCGGCGCTGTTGTCGCCTTCTTGCTCAAGGCCTACGGAGCGGCGGCGGCCCTCAGCGTGGCGCTGAGCAGCTCGGAGACGGTGGGCGGCAAGGCCCATGACGCGGTCCTGGCGGTCCCCAACCTCACCGAGCGCTGGCACCAGGCGCGCTACGTCGTCGAGCACCGCGAGGAGGTCCAGGTCACGCTCGACTACGCCCGCGACCACGCGCCCGACCCCGCGCAGCTCGACGCCGCGGTCCAGCGGAGCTCCGAGACGGTCCGCCGGATCAGCACGACCTACGACGAGGTCACCGCGGCCAAGGACGCACTCCTCGGCATCCGCCCCACCAACGTCTTCGAGTCCGTCCCGCAGGTGACGCAGCACGTCCAGGCGGCCTGGGCCGGCAGGCCCACGCTCCAGTCGATCGAGGACTTGGAGACGCGGGCGCAGGAGGCGGAGGCCTTCATCTCGCAGCTCAACCTGCAGGACCCCGTCGTCCGCAGGATCTACGCCGACCTGCGCAGCGTCCTCGACAACTTCGGCAGCGACGAGGTCGCCGCCACCCTCGGCGTCATGGGCGTCGCGCTGGCAGTCGCGTGGGTCCTCAGCCTCGCGGTCGGCTTCTGGGCCCGCCGGGGCAGGCCGGGGCTTCTCGCGTGGGCCCTCCAGAGCCTGGGTGCGCGGCACTTCAAGCCCTGGTACGCCCGCAACCTCCAGTCCGCCATGGGCGGACCGATGTATGCCGTGGCGCGCGAACGCATCCAGCGCGACATCGTGGCCGACCCCGAGCAGGCGCTCGACCCCGAGGCGCTGGCCGAGCTCGAGCGCTGGTTCGAGCGCCGCCGCGCTGTCACTGGTCCCTCATCGTCAACCCGGTGAACGCCTCAGTCGGCGGCGCATAGGCCGTCTTGTCGTATCGCGCTGGATGTTCGGGGCTGGTCGATACTCTCGCCCATATGGATGAGCCATCGATCGATACGACGTTCGACGTTCGCTCGGATGCTGGCGGAAAGGACCCGGACAGCCACAGCCCAACCTTGCGCCGATATCACCAGTTCCTCTGGGGGAAGCCGCTTCCCGACGGTTCTGGCTTTGATCTGGATGCGAAATTGCATCACCAGTCCGACCGAGGCGAATTCTGGTTCGCTAGCGACGCCATCACCAACACCTACCGAGGCTGGTTGCGCCCGGCCCATATCGTCAGGGTGCTTGACGAAGTGCCTGCAGACGAGGTAGCGGCCTTCTACGACCTCGGGTGCACGGTGGGTGCCTACACGATCTTTCCGTATCCGGTCCACCGTGAAGGAAAGTGGCAGCGGTCGATCAACCAGAAGCGCGGGACTCTCAGGACCATTCGAGATCGGTGTGATCTCACACTTGAATGCATCCGCCGTCACTACTTGGGCGTGGACAGCCCTTTGGCGCCGACGCTGAATTGGCATGCATCGTTCTTCCAGCTCTTCGGATCGTTCGAAGGGTACGTCGACCATTTCCTTCTGAATGACCTAGTCAATGACGACGGGACGATCAAATGGCTGAGTCACTTCGACGATTTCGCGAGTGACGCCCTCCCCGCGAGCAGCGCCGAGTACCGCCTATACATGGGCAGGTCCATGGAGTTCATCAACCAGCGCAACGAGCGCATCGCGTCTTTTGCCCGCTCCGCTGAAGCGGGTCTGCCCGCTTCTTGAGCGACGACACGCGAACGCATCCAGCGCGACATCGTGGCCGACCCCGAGCAGGCGCTCGACCCCGAGGCGCTGGCCGAGCTCGAGCGCTGGTTCGAGCGCCGTCGTGACGTCAGCCCTGCCTCGTCCGCAGCCGACTGACCCTCCGGGCCGCGAGGACTCCGACGACGGCGAGCATGCCGACGAGAAGCCCTTGGTATGCCGTGTGCGCGCCTGTCCGTGCCGGGTCCGAGTAGCCGCCGTCGAAGAAGCCCGAGACGATGCACACGGGTGCGACGACGACGAGCAGGGCGCTCGCAACGAGGGCCGGTCGGCGACGTCGACCGGAGGCGAACCACGCGGCAACGAGCTGACCGAGCATCATCGGCACAGGAATCGACAGGCGGCCGGTCGGACCCATCGCGTCCCAGAGGCTGTCGGCGAGGCCACCGGCGACCGAGACGAGCGCGCCGCCGACGGAGACTGCGGCGAGCGCGACGACGGCGAGGAGCACGCCTCGCTCGGGTGCGGCCGAAGCGCGGGCGCGGGTCGCACGCTCGGCATGGGCCGGCATACGGGAGCGGCTCGGTGCGCGGTGGAGAAGGCGGGGGCCGGGAGATCTCGTCATGCGACCACGGTCCCGGCGGCGGCTTGGGTCCGGCTTGAGTGTCGCTGGCTGCGCCGAACCGCCTCCAGCAGCGCACGCGCGTCAGTAGCGTGACCGGGGTGTCGGTGCAGGTGAGCGTCCTCGGGGCGACGGCGCTCCACGGGTCAGACGGGCCCGTCGAGATCGCGGCGCGCAAGCGTCGCGCGCTGCTCGCCGCCCTCGCGCTCGACCTCGGACCGGTGGTGTCCGCCGACCGGCTCGTCGCGCTCATGTGGGGCGACGAGGCGCCGCCCGGCGCCTACGGCACGCTGCACTCCTATGTCTCCGGACTGCGACGGCTCCTCGAACCGGGCCTCCAGCCGCGGGCGAAGCCGACGGTGCTGGTCACCTCGGATGAGGGCTACCGGCTTGCCCTCCCGCGCCACGCGGTCGACGCGACGGCGTTCGCCGACGAGGTCCGGGCTCGCCACCGGGTGCTCGGCCGGCTCGCCTCGCAGCTGACGACCGGGCCGGACGGGACGTGGCCGAGTCGGGGCGAGGTCGAGGAGCACGTCGAGGGCCTCGAGCAGGCGCTGCGCCGGTGGCGCGGCACGCCGTACGCCGACCTCACCGACCACCCCGACGTCCTCGCCGAACGCACCGGTCTTGAAGGGCTGCGCACGACCGCGAGCGACGACCTCGCGCTCGGGCTCCTCGCGCTTGGGGAGCACGCGACGGTGCTGCCCCTGACCGAGCAGGCCACGACGCGTGACCCCCTGCGCGAGCGGGGCTGGGCGCTGCACGCGCTGGCCCTGGCCCGTGCCGGACGCCAGGCCGAGGCACTCGACGCGATCCGGCGGTTGCGACGGGTGCTCGACGACGAGCTCGGCCTCGACCCGGGACAAGAGGTGCGCGACCTCGAGACCGCTCTCCTGCAGCAGGATCCGGCAGTCCTGCGCGGCTGGCTCGCGAACGGTTCGGTCTCGCCGAGTCGGGAGCCTCAGGTGGAGGATCGCAGGGGCCCTGGTCCCGGCGATCCTCCACTCGAGCTGCCGGGTCGAGGCACCCGCGGGTCTGTGCCCCTCGGTGGGGACGAGCGCCCGATCGTGGGCCGGATTCGCGAGCGCGACGTCCTCCGGCAGCTGCTCGACGACGCGATCGCCGGTCGGCCGGCCGCGGTGCGCCTCGTCGGTGAGGCCGGCGCTGGCAAGTCGCGCCTCGTCGAGTGGGCCGTGGCCGAGGCGACCGAGCGTGGGATGGCCGCGGCCGTCGGCACGTGCTCGGCGGACGAGGGCGCCCCACCGCTCTGGCCGTGGCGCCAGCTCCTCGCCCGCCTCGACCTGCCGGCGCCACCCGAGCTCGCTCACGATGCCGGCACTGGAGCTCGCGGCGACACGAGCGGCGACACGACCGACGGCACGACAGCGGAGCGGTCCTTCGCCGCGCACGACGCCATCGCCCGCACCCTGCGCGAGGCGGCGCAGGACTCCGGCCTGCTCCTCGTCCTCGACGACCTCCACTGGGCCGACACCCCGACGATGCGCTGCCTCGCCCAGGTCGTCGCGAGCCTCGGTCCCGGCGACCGGGTGGCTGTCGTCGCGAGCCGACGTGCCACGAGCGACGCCGCGGGTGCGGAGCTCGACGCCGCCCTGGCCCGGCACGGCGCCACCACCCTCGAGCTCGCCGGCCTCGCCGATGACGAGGCGCGCGAGCTCGTCGGCTCGATCCTCGGCGCTGACGCCCAGCCCGACGTCGTCGCCGCGTGGCGGGCACGGACCGACGGCAACCCCTTCTTCCTCGTCGAGCTGGCCCGCCTCGCCGAGCAGTCCGGGCGGGTCGAGGACGAGGTGCCCGAAAGCGTCCAGTCGGTCGTCCGCCACCGGGTCGCCGACCTGCCCGAGGCGGTCCGCGACCTCCTGCTGCTCGCTGCCGCGCTCGGACGCCAGCACCCGCCGCTCCTGCTCGCGCGGGTCTCCGAGCTCGACCCCGACGAGCTGCTCGACCGGCTGGAGCCCGCGCAGGAGGCCGGCATCCTCCACAGCACGCACGGGTTGCTCTCCTTCGACCACGCGCTGACCCGCGACGCGATCCTCGCGATGACGACGCCGAACAGGGTGGCCCGCACCCACGCCCGCATCGCCCGCGCCCTCGAGTCCGCTCCCCCGTCCGCGATCAACGCCGCGGAGCGCGCCTTCGACCTCGCCCACCACTGGCTCGCTGCCGGACCCCTGTATGCCGGGAGCGCCTGGCCCGCTGCCGCCGCGGCCGGCGCTCTGGCTGCCGAGGACTTCGCCAACGTCGAGGCCGCGAACCTCTTCCACGCCGCGCTCGGTGCGCAGGCAGCGGATCCGCAGGGGACGGCATACGAGCGGTTCGACCTGCTGCTGCGCTTCAACGAGAGCGCGGCGCGGGCGGGCATGTGGCAGGAGGGCGTCGCGGCGGTCGTCGAGGCGGTCGCCGTCGCCCGCGCGCTCGACGACCCGGCGCGGGTGGCGGAGGCGGTGGCGTCGCTGACGCGCTACTCGGTGTGGACGCCGATGGACTACGGCGTGGTCGAGCACGAGCTCGTCGACGACCTGCGCGCCACGCTCGCCAGGTTGGAGCCGGGCGGCTCGCGGGAGCGGTGCACGCTCATGCTCGCGCTCGCGGCCCAGCTCTACTACCTGCCGGGGTCGGACGCCAAGGCGGAGGCGCTCGTCGACGAGGGGATGGCGCTGGCGCGGCGGTTCGAGGACCCGGCGCTGCTCGCCTGGGCGGCGCGGACGGCGCACCTCGCCTCGTGGCGGTGCCGGTCGCTGGGCGTCCGGCGGGCGCTGTCGGAGGAGGAGGTCGCGGCGGCCCGGGCCTCCGGTGACGTGGCGGCTGAGGCAGTTGCTCTTGCGGGGATGGCGAGCGTGGCGGTCGAGGCCGGAGACCGGGCGACGTGGGAGAGCGCGAGCGGCGCGGCCCTGGCGATCGCGCGGCGGCGACGGCTCGCCTACGTCGAGTTCGCGCTGCGCTTCGTCGAGCTCAACCTCCTCGTCCTGCGCAGTCGTGAGGACCCGGCCGCGGCAGCCGACTCGCTGCGCGGGCTCACCGGCGTGACGATGTCGATCCCGGCGAGCGACTACATCGAGTTCGGCATCGCCTACGTGCTCGCGGCGTGGGACCCGCCTGCGGCCGCGGTCCTCGCCGGTCAGATGGCGGCGGCGGACCCGACCGCCACCGACGACATCACCCTGACGCCGATGTTGCACCTCTCTGCAGTGGCCGGCGACACGGAGCGGGTCGAGCAGCTGCTGAGCCGGACGAGCCTGCCGACCGAGGACTGGAGCGAGTCGATGGACCTCGCCCTGTTGGCCATCGCGGCGACGGCGGGCGGAGACGTCGACCTGGCGGGACGGGTGGCGTCGCGGCTGGCTCCGCTCAGTGGCCGGATAGCGGTGGCCGGCACCGCGAGCCTGCAGGGGCCGGTGGACTGCTTCCTCGCGATGGCGCTCGCGACGGCGGGTGATGTCGAAGCGGCGCGCGCCGCGGCCGACCGGGGAGAGGCGCTGGCCCGCGAGTGGGGCATGGCCGTCCTCCTCGACCGGTTCGCGGAGCAGCGCCGCTCGCTCGGCATCTGAGGTTTCGCCGTAAGGGCTTGTTACGGCATCGCGCCGAGCAGGTCAGCATGACGGAAGGCGCGCTGCTCGCGACGGGCGTACCCACGGCGGACCACGGCATACAGGAGCTTGAACGGGCCACCGCTGAAGGCGAAGAAGCGCTCGAGGGCAGCGGGCGGGAGGCCATCGGTGACCCAGCCGATCATGAAGGGGGTGTCGCGCAGGCGGTAGCCCTTCTGGATCGCGTGCTCGACGCCGGCCATCTCGTCCTCGGTCATGACGCGCTGGACGAGCGGCAGGACGACGGTCTCCTCGTGCTCGAGGTGCGCGCCGAGGAGCTCGCGCAGCCCGGCGAGCCGGATCTCGAGGGCATGGCGGTGGTCGTCGCACGGGTGCTCGACCATGGCGCGCCAGGCGCTCGTGAGGGCGGCGAGAGCGGGATCGATCTCGGCGTGCTCGTCACTCATGGCGGTGACCTCGGCGCGGTCGGTGTCGGTGCCGCGGGCGCTGACGGCCGCGTGGAGGACGGGCCAGTAGTGCGTGTCCTCGGCGTGGTGGTGCTCGTGGAGGACGTGGGTGAAGCGGTCCCATCGCGCGCTGAGGGCGGCCCAGGTGTCGGGCTCGCCGAGGGGCGTGGCGGTCGCGGCAGCGGCGAAGCGGGCGAGGTCGCGGCGGAAGGCGTGGTGCATGACGTACATGCCCGTGTGGTCGAGAGGGCCCTCGGCGACGTGCGTCTGACCGGGGAGGTCGAGCTGCTTCATCGCAGTGCCCCTTCCGTCTGCGAAGCGGCCGGTATGCCGTCCGCTCCCGTTGCGGTGCTCGGCGCGAGTCCGTGCTCGTCGACGATGCGGCGGACGAACTCGGTGAAGTCGGTCGGCGGGCGGCCGAGGAGTCTCGTCGTGGCGTCGAGCTCGGACTGCTTGGTCTTGACGGCGAAGCCGCGCAGGGCCCGGAACGACGACTTCCAGTCCTCGAGGCGGTAGCCCGTGAGGTGGGCGGTGAGGGCGTCGTCGATCGCCGCGTCGTCGTCGCCGACGTATACGACGTGAGTGCCGAGGGCGTCGGACCAGATGGCGGCGCACTCCGCGCCGGTGAGCGAGCGCGGGCCGCAGACGGGGTAGGCGCCCGCGGGGGTGGTCGGGTCGAGCAGGACGTCGGCGGCGATCTCGCCGAGGTCGTGCAGGTCGACGCGGTTGAGGCCCTTGCGGTGGGTCGGGAGGACGAACTTGCCGTCGCGGATGACGTCGAGAAGGACCTCGTCGCACTGCATGAAGTTGCCGACGCCGAGCATGATCGGGTTGGTGTCCGAGGTTTCGACGAGGTGGCCGATGGCGATCTTGCCGCGGTAGCGCGGGAGGAGGCGGCCGTAGAGGGTGCGCATCGCCCAGTTGGCGAGCCGGTTGGATGCGTCGATATGGATGCCGGCGAAGACGAGGCGGGCTCCTGCGCGCTCGGTGGCGGCGATGACCGTCTTGGCGAGGGCGACCTCGTCGGGCTCGTGCGGGGAGATGTGGAAGACGACGTCGACGTCGGCCATGGCTGCGTCGAGGGTGGCGGGGTCGCGGAGGTCGCCTCGGTGGACCTCGACCTTGTCGGTGGGGCGCAGTCGGGACGGGTTGCGGACGAGGACTCGCGGAGTGACGCCGCGCTCGTTGAGCGAGCGGACGACCTCGCGACCCATGAGCCCGGTCGAGCCGAGTACGAGGATCGTGGGATTGTCGAAGGTGGACATTCGGTGCTCCTGTCGTGAACGGGCTGAGCTTGTTGTCCACGACAGTGCTGGCAGGTTCTTGAGCTCCGCTTGGGCGCGACTTCAGTGAGCGCTTACCTGGCATCCGCCCACTCGGGCTGCCGACGCCGCGGCCGACTCCAAGATGGCTAGATCCCCCATATGCCCCCGGGGCCTCTCGTGGCGCACGGTCGTGAGGCCGCGCCGAACTTCCGGGTCGTTCAACGCCGACCTGTAGAGCTGAACTAGTGCCCGAATGTCGTTGGTCTGTGCCAGGTGACTTGAGGGCGGGAAGAGTTTGGGGCGCAATCGTGAGCACAGGAACAGGACGACCCTTGCGCGGTCTGATGAGTCAAGGGCAGAGCTGGAGAGTGCTGTCGCGATCATCCCGTGCAGTCGTTCCATTGATGACATGTCAGCGGGGCCGGCCATTTCGAGCGACGTGCCGTCGTCGAGAGCATTGGCCGCATGCAAGATGGCAGTTCTGTCCCACGAGGAGGACGACAGCAAGGAATTGGCCGTCTTGTGTGTGAGCGGCATTCCGGAACACGCCAAGAGAAGAAGGTCTGCGGGCGAGAGATCTCCGCAGATCGTCCATCTGCCCGCCAGTTCGGCGAGTGAGTCCCCAACGGCGTCCGCCTGTGTCGCGGAGAGTGCGTCGGCGGCTCCCTGCACGAACGCTTCGATGTTGGCTCTCGGCACGGGCTCCCAGCCTGCGGGTATCTGTTGCCAGTCGGGGAGGTGGCGAGTCAGCTCGCACATCCGTCTGCTCGGGTCACGGCTCGAGTTGCTTCTGAAAGACAGCCAGCTCAAACACGTCTGTTCGCCCGGGCCACGCAGGAATCTCTTGCTGAAGCTGCTGTGTGGCTGATTGGGCGAACGTGAGCCAAACGCCGTAGCGGTGCGGAGTCCATCCGCTATCGCTCCACAGCCACGCGGCGAGAGGCGCGGCCTCGTCTCCGCGGCCGGCCAGCCGTTGCAGTGGAGCGGCACAGCGCGCCTCGACGACGGCGCGCACCTGCTTCGCCACCACTGCGTCGAGAATTAAGGGTGCGGGCTTCTGAGAGTCAGGTGGGATCGGGGTCCCGCCTGCCGCGCTTGCTGCTGCGGCGAAATAGAGGAACTTGGTGAAAAAGGCCGGTCCGAGCCCGGGCACTGCACCTCGCAACCGGCGGTAGCCGTCGACAGAGGCCCCGCTGTGCATGGCAGCGACCGCCTCGCGCAGGCACACCTCCAGGTGTCTTCCTTCGCGGGGCGCGGACATGAGGATCTGACGCAAGCGATGGGGTCCGTACCCGTTCGGACCCTGGCCCCAGATGTAAGAGGCGATGAGCAACGACGTCCACTCGTGGCTGCTGTGTGACTGCCGTGCCACGTCAAACACGTCGCGACGCGAGATCTTCCCGGACTTGGCAACTTGGTCGCGTCTGTCGCCCAGGGCACCGAGTAGGTCGCTCCATGAGTCCGGTCGAACCTTCGCCGGTTGAGCATCGACGACATCGCCGAGCGACATTCCCGGGCCCGTCCGCGAGGAAGCCCAACTCCTCAGTCCCGCCACTTGCGCTTCCGTGAGGGGGCTCTCCAAAAGTGCCTCGTCGGCCATCGATACGAGCTCCAAGAAGCGCGACGCGTGCCTTGCTGAGCGTGAACTTGGGGCCATGACGAGAACCTATCCGTCTCCCCGGACAATGGTTACCGACAGCGACGGCGTTGAGGACGGTCACGGGACTGTGGGTGGTGGCGACGGATGGACGAGGGCATCACCACGTCAAGTCGAATCCTCGGATCCATTGAATTGCCCTGACTGGACTGACCGTACGAGGCGGCCACTGTCGGAGGAGATCGAGCTCACATGGCGTGCCGCCTAGTCTGGCGGAATGCCTGACGATGCTCTCTTCCCTAACCCCGAACCTGCTCCCGTCCCAACGCCGACAGCCAGCCCCGAGGGTTTGCCCGACTGGCAGATGAAGTCACTGCGCAAGTTGCTCGACGACTTGGGGCTGGTCACCATGAGCGAGCGGCAATCGGTCGTCGAGGAACTGGCAGGTCGGTCGGTGGCATCACTTCGCGAGTTGACGTTCGCCGAGGCAAATCAGGTCTTGGACGCACTGGTGGCGAAGAAGAAGTCAGGCGAGGGAACCGCCAGCGCGTGGGACAGTCGCGAGGGCGACACCTGGATCGATCGACTGTAGGAGGGCTTCAGCTGAGATCCTCTGAAGGCTGTCTGCGCAGTGGGGCCCCGCTAGAACTTGATCTGAACCGTCTTGTACCGAGAGAAGCGAAGCTCGTAACCGAACTCCGACCCCTCGGGCGTGAGTGCACTGCCTCCGGAGGTGGCGACGTCCCACACCCAAGGCGTGACGTAGCGCGTCGCGTCGTCCGCGGGCAATGTCCCGATGGCGGCGCGTGCCGCCTTTCGCAGTGACACGAGGTGCTCCGGACTACCAGCGCCGAAGCCACGCTGGCGTCCGTCTTGAGCAGTGGCGACTGCCAGTTCGAGGAGCGGCTCATCGGTGGCAGTCACGGCGTCGACGTGTTCGGCCGTGGAAGTGACCTCGTCGACACGCACCGTGTGAAGGAATGCATCTCGTTGCTCCATGGGGCGCAACACCGAGAGGTTGTCGACGATCTCTCGCACGGCATACACGTATTCGCGAACTTCCCGCCGATCGTCATCGCCCCAGACGGTGTCGACGAGTGGCAGCACGTCGGCCCACTGCACGTGGCTGAATCGTTGGCCGTCGGCGACTTCCGGGGCCGGCTTGGTCAGAGGCCCGGTGATGTAGGTGAGGTCGACGCTCCGGCCTGGGTGTGCGGCGGCCGCGAGACGTAGGTAGTACGGCAGCTGGGTCGGACGGTGACTACCGGGCTCGGTCTTGAGCTCGATGATCCAGACTCGGTCGGCCCACAGCACGGCCCAGTCAGGCCAGCCGTTCTCCGCGGATTCCTCCAGTTTGGGCAGGAGGTACTCGTCCACGAAGGCGTCCGGGGGAGGCGCAGATTCCAATGGTTCGTGACCGTGCGCCAGACCGTCGAGCAGCCGGAGGAAGCGCATGCCCTCATCGCCGGGACGGATCTGGGTGTTCCACCGCGGTGCCGCACCGTCAACGATGAGCGTGGTCATGAGACGTTGGAGAAACTCCTCCCGTCCCAGCTTGAGGCGACCCCACAGTGACTCCGGGCTTTCCCACATGTCGGCAGGCTAGGACGACCCACCGACGCGCGGGGTCCATCGGTTCATAGCGTCGCTACTGACGATCCCGCGGCGGGGACTAGGACCATTGGTACCTTCACGACATGAGTGCCGGGGTGGGTTCCTTCTTTCGTGGTCTTTTCAAGGTCGTGCTGGGCGCGCTCCTCGCGGTGGCGGTGCTTCTGGGTACGGCGCGCGTGTTCCCGACCTTCGACCTTCCGGACATGCCGTTCGGCGCCGAGAAGGTGGACCGTAGCGGCCCGGCTCTACTCAAGTCCCTAACCGACCTGAGTGACTATCGCGCCGCCAGCGGCTACTACGAGACGGTCGTGGACCTCGAGAACGATACGAAGCTCCTGCCTTCCTGGGTGAGCGGCGAGCGTGTCCTCTACGTCGGCAAGGGGACTGTCGACGCGATGGTCGGTTTTGGTGATCTTGGTGCCAACAGCGTCCTAGTCTCCGAGGACCGACGGTCCGTGTCAGTCGATCTCCCCGAGCCGACCCTCGGCAAACCTGTCCTCGACATCGAGAAGAGCTCCATCTACCAGCGCGACTCTGGGCTTGTCACCAAGTTCCGAGGATCCGAGCTCGAGCGCGACGCTCAGCTCAAGGCGATCGAACAGATGGGCGCGGCCGCCCAGAACGAGACCCTCCTGGTCGAGCAGGCGAAGAAGAACACGGTCTCGATGCTTGAGGGTCTCTTCGGGTCGCTCGGCTTCACCGACATCGACATCACTTTCCGTGCCAACCCCGCCTGAGCGCCACCTAGATCGGCAGGGGCAGCTGCGCCTCGTCGCCCTCGCCGGTGTATGTCGCCGGCACAGAGGGGCGCAACCAAGCGCAGGCATCGTTGTGCTTTCCGAGCACTTGCCGATCGGGAAGGTCTCGGGGTTCTCGCGGAACAACGGCCAGTGCTTGTTCGTCGAGGTCGCGATACGGCTGATCTAAGATCGCCGGGCTCACCCGCACGCGGAGGCTGTGGCTCTCCACCGTCAGCAGCTTGAGGTCGAACAGTGTGTGGATGTCTGCGCGAAGCAAGAGACCGTTCGGCACGACATCCGTGTGACGCCCGAGGTAGTCGGAGATGTGCGCCGCTTCGAGGATTGCCTCCAGAGCCGTTCCCGTTACCGCACAGCGACCCTCGTATGCCGTCAAGAGCGAGTCGCGGAACGCCTTCCGTCCTCGACGGATGACGACCGAACGAGGGACCAGCTCGCGCCTGTCCTCACCCAGCCCACTCACGTCGATGAGCTCCTCCGGATTTGCGTCCAGCCCTTCGAGTGCGGTGTCGTACGGATCTGTAAGTCCAAGGGCGTTGCGCAACCACCCGACGCGACGGTCATCGACTGCTACGACCGGTCCTTGGTGACCTGCGGCTCCGGCGTGCGCGCGAACGTCAGCCCATTTGATCCGGCGCGGTGTGATGTCAGTCAGTCCGGTGAGATCGACGCGACTCACGTAGTCGCCGCGTCGCTCATCCTCGTCAGACCAAGCGTGCAGCGTGCCCTCAGGCAAGGGATAGGCCGCGCTGGTTGTCACAGCTCTGCCAACGAATGACGCGGTCATCCTTCGCGCCTCCACAGGGATCGTCTGTCCCGGTCTCGGAAGCGTGACGTAGAACAAGACTGTCTGCCCCGGTTCCAACTGGTGCGAGTTCTCCAAGAGGTCCCAGAAACCGTTCTCCTTCGCGCGCTCCCAGTGTGACGCGTATTTCGGATTGATCCTGATGATGCGTGTGGCCATGCCAAGCCTCTCGAAGAGGCGGGGAGGCATGTCCTGCGTGGGAAGCCTGTCGATCCGCAGTGTGGGTGACGGGTGTTTGAAGGCTGAGTGCTGAGCCGGCTCAGGTCAGGTCAGGCCGGCGATATGTCGCAGCGTCTCGTCGTCGGACGAGTAGATGCCGACGCCCTGCATGCCGCGGGTCAACAAGACCTTGTAGACGTTGCGAACCAACCGGTCGATGTCGGTATCAGGCACCTGAGTGATGCTCCGCAGGGCGGGGTCCTTGTTCGCGCCTCGGACGATCCGCCACGCGCCATCGCGCCACACAAGGTCGGGTCCGATGATGACGCCGGCGAAGTCGTACTCGAAGCCCTGCGCGGTATAGATGCAGCCGACCTGCCCCAACCCTGCCGGATCCGTCGCCCAGAGCGGGGCTGGTGGCGCGCCACCGACCGCGCGGTCGCCCTTGAGGTTCCACGGTCGCGACCAGTCGCCCACCCGAACGTCAGGCACGAGCGAGCCGTCGGGGCGGGGGTCGCTCCAAGGCCAGCAGTAGCCGGCACTCAGCCGAGCCCCAAACCCGCCAGCCTGCTTTGAGGCTAACCAGGCTTCGAGTTCCTGCGGACTCTCCATGACCTCGACACGGAAGCTGTCGTCTCCGGACCACTGATGTGAGGCAGACCCACCGAGACCCAGAAGCCCTTCGACCCACCGGATGTAAGCCAGCGACCCACCGCACCGGAACTGGTCATCGAGGTCGATCTGCAGAACCTCGACCCACGAGCCGCTGCCGCGGCGCGGATGTCCGCGACTGTGCCCATCTCACCCGGTCGCACCACTTGGAACTGGTCTAGCAGGAACACCGGAGTGCGAGCCACAGACAGCAGCTCGTCGATCTGAGCTCGCCCGGTTCTCATCTCTGCCCGCGTGTAGCGGTTCACCGACGTCTCGCGAATGCGATGCGCCTCGTCGAGGATCACGCAGTCGAGTGAGTTCGGCTCCATGGACATGAACGAGTTGAAGTAGAGGAAGGCCTTCCGCACCCGTGGGTTCCGTGCAGCGGCAACCTTTCGCAGCGTCTTCGTGAAGGACTGGGAGCCGGTGGCGTGGATAACCGTTCGACCCTGACGGCTCAGCTCGCCCATGAGGGACAGCGCGATGACGCTCTTCCCGCTCCCTGGCCCACCCGAGATGACGACCGCTGTCTTCGTGTTCGACTGGGCAGCCTTCCGCACGGCGTGGAGCACGTAGTTGTACGCGTCTTTCTGCTCGTCGAGCAGCGTGAACATCTCCCGCCTCTGCACCTCGTCGGCCGCGACGGCCATGAGCTGGCGTGACGGCCGGATAGCACTCCCAAGAAGCTGATCCGCCGCCGCAGCGCCACTCACTGGTGAGAAGACGTCGCGCAGGAAGTCCCGGAGCTCACCTCGCCGCTGCCCCGTGAACAGGCGCCCCACCGAGGTGCCGCTCACCGACAGGAGGTCGCCTACCCCGCTGTCCGTGGCGTTGTGCAGGTAGGCAACTCCACGAACCGAGTCCGGTTCGTCCGTAAGCGCTGCCGTGAAGTCTGCGAGGTACTCGACGTACCCACTCACCTGCCGAGATGGGTGAGTCACTGGCCGGCTTCCGTAGCCGCCGACCAGCACGAGCTCGTCGCTGTCCTCGAACCTCTCCGCCTCGGTCCACTGCTTCAGCTCGACGACGACGTATGCCGGCCGGCCGCTTCTGCGGTCGACTCCCGCCAGCACGACGTCAGCTCGCTTGCTCGTCAGTGGCAGCTGGAATTCCACGAGCATCTCGACGCCTGAGAGGCCTGCGTCCATGAGGTCCGCGGCGATGACCGGGAGACTGCGGCTCCACGAGCGCCGCTCCCCGGGCGACGGATGGCGACCAGTCGAGTGCTTCATCTGCTCGGTCAGCCGCTCCTCGAGGTGGAGTTCGAGGGCCGAGAAGCCGCCCACCGAACAGCGCAGCAGCGACGACACAACCGACTCCCGGGCAGCACGACATGAGCGTGCGGGGGAGCGTGTCCAGAGGAAGCTCGTCGATCCGCGTTGACGTGGGCGACTCTAATCGCGCAGGTCACCGCCTGCTGGACGATGGCGCGTGTCGGTCACCTACCGCAGGATTGCTGACATGACGAACGAGCCGTATGCCGTCGCCGACCTCCGGGCAGACCTCCGCACCTTCCGTGACGAGCGGGATTGGGCCCAGTTCCACGATCCCAAGTCGCTCATCCTCGCCCTCGTCGGCGAGGTGGGAGAGCTGGCCGAGCTGTTCCAGTGGATTCCCGCCGATAAGGCCAAAAACGAGTTCTCGTCAGGTCACCGCCAACGACGAGCAGCCGAGGAGATGGCCGACGTCCTCATCTACCTCGTCAACCTTGCCGATGTCCTCGACGTCGACCTGCTGACAGCCGCCAAAGGTAAACTCGCCGCTGCTCGAGGTCGCTTTCCTGCCAGCGACCACGCCGGGGTCGCGCCTCTCAAGTCATGACCGGCACAGAAGAAGGTGGCGCGTCCTCGGGCAGGCGCCGGAGTGGCACGTGGATTTCCAGAATCCTTCACCTATCGACTTGAGGACAAATAGTCTCGGCGGCGGTGGGCAGGTTCGATCGGGGAGTCTGCAAGCCGGATCAGAGGGGATCTGGACATGTCGTCACTTGCGTGGCTCGACACTGACGAGTCCCAGCAAAGATTGATGAACGAGCTCCTTGAGGCCTTTAAGGACCAGTCGTCGGTCGACGAGCTGGGGATCGGCGTCATCCGCGACGCGATCGCGAACGCCCTGTTCCCCGGCACCTCAGTTCTGCAGACACGTGTCCGATACATGCTGTTCGTCGGTTGGCTGCTGCGAGACGTCGCACGACGCGGACTGCCGGCGGACCGTGCGGCGAGCAAGTTGCGGGCTTCAGAGGTGAGCCTGATCGAGAGCCTGATCACTGGGGGTGAGACAACGGGCGTGATCGGCCGCGAGGCACGTGCGCGGCTGAAGCGGATGCCCAGCGCGGCTTACTGGGCAGGCTTGCGTACGTGGGGGCTGCGGACCTGGAACGTCACCCTGAACGGTCACTTGCGAGCGGTCAGCGGACATCGGGACGTGACTGGCGATCACGCGGAGGAGGATGCCGCGAGAAGCGAGAGCCGGGGGCTCGACCCCGCCCTGCCCCCGATGCCGGAGGATCTTCTGACATCGGCGACCTTCGATCTGACCGAGGGTGAGGCCAACTATCTCCGTGATCGCATCGCGGCCTCTTGCCCCGGCACATTGTTGGCTTGGCTGGCGCTCGAGGGACAGCCTGCCGACTCAGGCAAGAACGTCTGGCACCACCCGCAGTTTGCCGAGTTCCCCGACCAGCATCGGAACCTCGTCGAGCACGGCAGGAGCTTCGCCCACGTCATTCAGGGCGCGCCGCTGCTGTACAACCTGATGCTTGCCCAGAAGCTCGAGGACGAAGACTCCGTGGAGGAGTATGAGTTCATGCTCAACGCGTGGCGGGACGGCCTCGCGGCGGAGGGCACCCTCAAGACCTGGAACACCACGGAGTTCTGGATCCGAATCCGCACCCTCAACCCCCGCCTGCCGATCTCCACGCAGTCCTTCGTCATGGAATGGCTCGCTGTAGCAGGAAGCCGCGGTCTTGCATCCAACGGCCAAGCGAGACGACTGATCGCCACCCGTGAGCGGCGACTCAAGGGGTCTCGTGCGCGTCTGGACAATCCCAAGGCACTCGATGCGTGGACCGGAGCCTCGGGACTGGTGGAGCTTGACTACCGATGGTTCGTGGCCGGTCGCCACCTCAACGACATCTATGCCGGCGCGGGGGTGGAGTGATGTTGGGCCCTGACGTGCGACATCTGCTGACGGACGCCCTCAAGCCGCCTGCAGGCACGGCCTTGGATGCGGCCGTCGCGACGACCTACTCGCTGGATCTCAACAGTCTCCTCCTCGCCCCGCTGATGCTGGCTGCGCACGATGCGGCGAACGTCGACGGCACACACACTCCGGACCCGATCGCACTGCTCGAGTCGGTGAAGCGGTACGCAGACCGAACCACGGTGTTCTGTCAGGCGGGGGCGATCCACGTCCCCTCGTCCTACCAGCGACTGGTGGCCTTTGCGGAGGGGATGGCGGTGGAGGTCACGGCGCCTGCGCCTGGGCGCCTGTTCCATCCCAAGATCTGGATCCTGCGATTCACGGATGAGTCGGGCACATTTCGGCACCGCTTCCTGTGCCTGAGCCGCAACCTCACCACCGATCGCTCATGGGACACGGTATTGCGGCTCGACGAGATGACGACTCCATCGGGTGCCTCACCCGATGCAGCTCCGCTTGCAGATTTCTTGAAGGACCTTCCTCGGCTGACCACGAGGCCCCTCGGGAAGGCGCGGCGAGACGACGTCGCGTCGCTGGCGAGATCGGTCCGCAAGGCCCAGTTCGCTCTACCCCCCGGGTTCGGCGCCGCCGAGTTCTGGCCATTGGGGACAGCATCCGGGAGGGGTTGGCCGTTTCCTGAAGAGGCCAGCAGGTTCGCCGCAATCACGCCGTTCCTGGACGCGGGGTTCCTGGCGTCGATGCCCGCCTCGCGCCACACGGGCCGCATCGTGTCCAGGCCCGAGACCTTCGGCCGAGTGGGGAGTGCTGCCATCCCCACAACGTTCACCACGTGGACCCTCCAGCGGGCGGCCGAGACGACCGAACCTGAAGCGGCGCCTGACCTGGCGGACCGGGCTCCACGGGAGGCTTCCGGAACCGCCGAGTCCCAGACTCACGCGGCGTTCGATGTCACGACGGGTCTGCACGCCAAGACGTTTGTGTGGGAAGGCACGGAGGGAGCATCCGTGTTGACCGGCTCCGCCAACGGCACCACGGCGGCGTTTCAGGGCAACGTCGAGTTCGATGTCCTGCTGACGGGACCCATCTCCAAGTGCGGCTTGGGAGCGTTGTTCGGCGACGAATCCTCCGAAGGCGTCGGTTTCTCACAAGTGATCGAGCCCTATGAGATCCTTGATGAGGCGGGGACCGAAGACCCATCCTTCGCGGCTGAGGTTGCTCTCGAGACCTTCCACGCGGAATTGGCGGCCTCGGGCATCCAGCTGTCGGCCCTCGAGGAGGAGGGGCGTGCGTGGACCCTGAGGGCCTCGGTCCCGACCCTTCAGGCGCCGACGGACAGCTCGACGACAATCCGGCCCTTGGGGCGAGTCGGCGGAGCGCTCCCGCTGAGTGGCGCTCTCGCGTGGCGCGGCATGGCAGAGCAGAACATCTCCCCGTTCATGGTTCTCGACTCGGTGATGCCAACGCAGGATGGGAAGGTTCGCAAGACCTGTGTCGTCAAGGCGGACCTGGTCGGCGATCCGGAGGGTCGACTGAAGCTCATCCTGAGAGACCTTCTTGCCAGCGAGAAGGAGATCCTGCGGTACCTCGCGCTCCTGCTGGGTGATCCAGCGTTCGACGCCATGGTTGCTGGCTTGGGGCAGGAAGAGGGCGGCGACCGCGAGAAGAAGAATCAGGCGGGCCGTCCAGCAGTCGATACCTCCGAAGATCTCGTGGTGTTCGAACCGCTGGCGCGCGCGGTAGCCCGACGTGACGACTCGCTCAGCCGGGTTGATGCACTGTTGCGGGAGCTCGAGGACGTCGATGGGAAGGTGCCACACCTCTCTGCAGAGTTCATGAAGCTCTGGGAGACCGCGTGGACGGCCGCCGAGGAGCTGAGACCATGAGCGACCCGCGTCCCGACATGGAAGTCGAGCTCCGCAACCTCAAGGACTTCCAGCGACAGACCGTCGACTACGTCCATGACCGCCTGTACGGGAAGGACGCGGTCGATCGCTTCCTCGTCGCAGACGAGGTCGGTCTCGGCAAGACCTTGGTGGCGCGCGGCGTCATCGCCAAGACCATCGACCGCCTGTGGGACTCCATCGATCGCATCGATGTCGTCTACATCTGCTCCAACAACGCCATCGCAGCCCAGAACCTCAACAAGCTTCGGATCGGCTCGCACGAGCACGTCGAGCATGCTGACCGCTTGACGATGTTGCCGCGGGCTCTGGCGTCCCTGGAGTCGCGCAAGGTCAACTTCATCTCCTTCACCCCCGGAACGTCCTTCAATCTCAAGGGGGCCGGCGGAGGTCGGCTTCATGAACGAGTCCTTCTCTACGCCATGCTCAAGCAAGGTCTCAACGACCCAGCCCTGCGCGCGAGGCGTTGGCTCCGCTTCTTTCGCGGCGGAGCCAAGCTCGACAACTTCGCCCGGGCGCTCAAGGAGTTCGAGAGGGCCGAGCTGCCGGGCATACCCCGTGAGATGGTCGCCTCGCTTGCTCGTGACGTTCGCGCCACCAGGCTGAAGAGCGGGGAACTGCTGCTCGATGCGCTCTATGAATGCGCTGAGGGTTTCAACCGGCTGAGGAGTGGACAGCGACCCCCGGAGGACGTGAGTCGGCGGAGGTACCAGCTGATCGGTCAGCTCCGTCATCTCTTGGCAGCAGCCGCCGTCGAGAAGCTCGAGCCGGACCTGGTGATTCTCGATGAGTTCCAGCGCTTCAAGTCGCTCATGGACGAGGAGAACGAGGCCGCGGAGCTGGCTCATGCTCTCTTCAACCGTCCAGGGACAAAGGTGCTGCTCCTGTCGGCCACGCCGTTCAAGATGTACACCCTGCCTGACGAGGTCGAGGGCGACGACCACTACCGGGACTTCTCGGACACCGTGCGGTTCTTGGCCGGACCTGATCGAGCCTCGAAGGTTGCCGCGGCCTCGAAGCGCCTGCGAACCTCGTTGTATGCCGGGGACTTGCCCTCCGCGCGTGAAGCGCGCGACGTGGCGCAGGCAGAGCTACGTCGGGTCATGGCCCGAACGGAGAGGCTGGCCTCAACCCCTGACCGTGACGGGATGATCCGCGTGATGGAGCTCCCGGGAGTTGAGGTGTTGCCGCAGGACTTCAAGAGATACGCATCGGACAACGCCGTGGCCAAGCTGCTGAAGGCGTCCGATGTTCTTGAGTACTGGCGCAGTGCCCCTCACCTGTTCGAGTTCATGGACGAATACAAGGTCAAGAAGAATCTCGAGCTGGAGGCAGAGGGCCCGAACCGTGAACTGGCCAAAGCCTTGGAGGTGGCGGGCCGGCGGCTGAGCTGGAGTGACCTCGTCAGCTACGCGCCGCTCGACCCTGGGAACGCGAAGATGCGTGGCTTGGTCTGTGACGTGTTGGATCGCGGCGCGTGGAAGCTGGCATGGATCCCACCGTCACTCCCCTACTACGAGCTCTCCGGCGCCTACGCAGAGCCCGAGCTGCGTTCGTTCACCAAACGGCTGGTGTTCTCCTCATGGACCGTCGTTCCGAAGGCCATCGCGTCAACGGTGAGTTACGAGGCCGAGCGCAGACTCGTCGGCAGCTCGACTGGATCGGCCTACGGCGAGCGAGCGTATGACGCCACCCGACAGACAGCACTCCTGACGTTCCAGCGCAGTGCCGGACGACTCACCGGTATGCCGGTGCTGGGGATGCTCTACCCCTCCTTGGCTCTCGCGGAGGCAGGCGATCCGATCCGCATCGCTCGGGAGTCGCGTTTGACGTATCCCATGGCTGTGGACGAGCTTCGGCACCACGTCGAGCGTGAGGTCACAACGCGGCTTGGCAGTCTGCCGCCCGGGAGCGATGAGGGGCGGGTGGACGACCGCTGGTACTGGGCGGCACCGATCCTTCTCGACCGGCTGACGGACCCCGAACTGAGCGTGCTGGACTTCTGGTTCGGATACGCCGGCGGTCCAGACGATGACGGGTCGAACAGCCGCTTTGTCGACCATGTCGAGGTCGCTGAGGCGTTGCAGCCGGAGGACCTCGGTCGGCGGCCGGACGACCTCGTCGAGGTGCTTACGCTGATGGCGGTCGGTGGTCCGGGCGTGGTGGCGCTGAGGACTCTCGGCAGAACCCTCGGCGCCGACTGGCAGTTGCCGGAGATCTGGCAGGAGGGCGCAGCGACCATCTCCTGGTCGCTCAGGACGTTGTTCAACCGGCCTGAGGTCATGGCGCTTGTCCGCCGCGAGTCCACGGAGGAGGAGCCCTACTGGCGCGCCGTCCTTCGGCACGCGGTCGGTGGAGGACTCCAATCGGTGCTCGATGAGTTCGCCCACGTGCTGCTGGAGTCGTTGGGTGTGCTAGAGCGTCCGCTCCAGGATCAGATCGACGAGATCTGCTATCGGATGGACGAGGCACTCTCCCTGCGGTCCGTCAACAGTGGACTGCACCTTTTCAGCACGACGCGGACGCACGTGAAGATCGACCGCACGCACAACCTGAGGAACCACTTCGCCGTCCGATTCGGTCGCGGGACAACCGAGGATCAAAAGAGCGTGATGCGAGAGCAACAGGTGCAGGCGGCATACAACTCGCCGTTCTGGCCGTTCGTTCTCGCTTCCACCTCGGTAGGTCAGGAGGGTCTGGACTTCCACCAGTACAGCCACGCCGTCGTCCACTGGAACCTGCCTGGGAACCCGGTTGACCTCGAGCAGCGCGAGGGACGGGTCCATCGCTACAAGGGGCATGCGGTCCGCAAGAACGTCGCGACCAAGTACGGCGGACACCCCGACGTAGTCGCGTCAGACAATCCTTGGGCGACAGTGTTCGACCTCGCGGCCGCTGGCCGACCGGAGGGAGAGTCGATGATCTATCCCTACTGGGTCTGTCCGGGGGACAGCGCGATCGAGCGGTATGTCCCAGCGATGCCGCTGAGCAAGGAGACCCATGCCCTGCGCCGTCTGATGCGTACTGTTGGCGCGTATCGCATGGTGATCGGTCAGCCCCGGCAGGAAGACCTGCTCAAGCACCTTGGCCACCTCGACATCGATCCATCCGAGCTTCTCATCGACCTCTCACCCTGATGGACCAAGGAGCCGCAAAAGCCAGAACTGGTCCTTGCGGCTTCAGGAGGAAGACGACTAGTCGCCATGGTCAGTGTCCAGGACTGCGCGTTCCGGAACATCAGGAAGCAGCATCCTCCATGCGGCTGAGGCTTCGTGGATCTGCTGCAGAAGGGCAGTTGAGTCCTCTCGGATGCGGTCATGCTTGTGAGCCGTCATCTCGAGGCCCTTCGAGGCCGCGTACCCACCTACCAGTGGGGCGGCGACTGCAGCGGCCGCAGCTGCCGCGGGTGCCGCTCCCGCTGCCAACGCAGCCGGTGCCACCCCTGACGCCGCGGTTCTTACACCCGCCGTCGCCGCCGCAGCTGTCGCCGCCCCAGCTGCGGCACCCGCCCCGGGCTTGGACTTGACGGTGTTGGCTATCCCCGAGAAGGGGCGAGCAATCGACTTGATGCTCAGGCCACCGAGGATCTGCTTTTCCTGCAGCTGGTGCGCCTGCTGGGCCCAGCTGTTGATTTCGATCCGCGCTGCGTTGACCTCGCGTAGGACCTCCGAGGCCTCTGTGAAGGCGCGGAGGACAGGAGCAGTCTCGCTTTGGCGAGGCGCTTCGCCTCGGCTGATGCGGACTGCCGCACGCAGTTCAGCCAGTTGCGCCATGCCGCGAAGTAGTTCCCATTCCATGGCGAGCTGCTCGAGCACGTCCGGACCCGTTGTCTCGAGAAAGGACTTGGCATCCTTCACACTTCGGACGCTGAGTGCCGAGGTCTGGTCGTTGAGCGTCCTCAGGATCTTGACATGGCGCTCTTCGAGGTCGCGGTGCCTCGGCAGCTCGTCCCAATCTGTCTGTGTGATCCCACCGTGGATCAGCAGCTCTTCATGGACCGTGTTGATCGCGCGTGTCATCGCGGTGGTCTTGGCGAAGTCTTCGTTGATCTGGTCGCGACGAATCACCGACACAACCTCAAGCACCGCGTCGAGCTTCGCCTCGATCCTGCCCAACTGATGCGAGATGACGGCCAGCTGAATGGCCATGGCTGCCGTGACCGGGTCAATCGGTGGCATCTGGACAGGAATGCTCGTCTCGCGGAACCGGACATTGACGGAGAAGTCCCCGTCGATGTGGCCGAACGGTCGGGTCCAACCCTCACCATCCACGAACTTGGTCGACTTCTCGAGGATGGCCGCATCATCAGGGTTGAGTTCGAACGCCTTCACCCAGACAGTGGACCTCTGGAAGGTCTTGGCAAGAGGGCCGAGCAGGCTGATGCACCGGGACGGGATCTCATACCAACCTTCTCCGTCGCTCGGACCCGGCCGCTCCTCTCGCAGCGCAGCAAGGCGCTGGTCAGCCAGGTGGATCACCTGCAGAAGGGGGGTGGTGTCGTCATCCATGGTGCTTCCAGCCCTTCGACGCGTCACGGTGGCCCTGCTCCTCGGTGCCCCTTGAGTCGGAGTGTAGATAGCCCCACCGATTCCAAGTATTGAATGACGTGAACCGCCACTCAACTGGCGATCAGTCTCCGATAAGAGTGGACAAGCCAGGGATGATCTCTTTGAGATCGATAATGTCCACGTCCCCGGCGTGGTCTCGACGAAACTCGCTGATCGGGATGTCGAGGCTTCCGTATCGCTCCTCGAACTTCTGGCTCAATGCCGCGGACCCACGGGTGAGGCCCCACCTTGCCGGGCTCAAGGTCTTGTCGAGGAAGGCTCCTGGCACGGCCCCAACGACGTAGAGCTGCTTGCGACGATCGCTCTCGTCCAGTGCGAGATGCACAAGATCGGCGAAAGCCCCACGTTTCCGCATGGCGTCAGCGCCGCGCCAGACCGACACCTTGAACTCGGCAACACGATGGCTCGTCTCCAGATCGAACGGCCTTGTGGGGTCGTTGCCCGCCGCCAGTGAAGGGCGGTTGGTGATCGTCTCGCCCGGCACGAGGATGTGCGGCAGGGACAGCGTGATGACGGCCGCGTGGATGACGTCGTTGAGGCGGCCCAGGCTCGATCGCACCGCGAGTGCTGACGCCAGGAGCTCCGTCGTCACGTCTGCGTCGTCCGCGATCTGGGTGACTTCGTCGACGTTCTTGGAGACGAGGTCGGCCTCGAGAGCGGCGATTCGGGACGTGAGCGGCTTGCCGTCCATGAAGTCGGCGAGCCCCTCGACGGCCGCGTGCAGGCGCTCGCGAAGATTTGCCGCATCTGCGGACTCGACCCAAGTCTCCGGCCCCTCGGCGGCTCGGTTGACACCTACTCGAGGAGCACCCTTCGGCGCGTTCCGCCATTCGCTCGTCTCGAAGCCCAGCCGACGCAGCACGCTGAGTGCCTGATGGGCCGTGTAGGACGCCCGCTGCAAGCCACTGATGACCTCGAGCGCCTGCTTGGGCGGCCATCGGCGTCCTTCAAGCTCGACCCAGTGCACGTGCAGGTCCTCAGCCGGATGCCCGGACAGTCGCGAGCGAGCGACGTCGGGCTCGATTTCCAGATGATGCCCTGAGACGACGAAGTGCATTGGTGCCTTTCCTCCAACGTCGGCCCCGACTGCGCGACACATTGCCTGACCAGCGCACAAACCGTTTGGGTGGCCTATAGATTGATCCCCTACGGCGACCGTATCTCGGTATGCCGTCCGCGTCAGATGGTCTGAAGGGGTCCAGCAGTGTCGGGAGGGTCGGACGACCGCTGGGTGGAGGTGAGCCCCTCCCAGTTCACGCACGAAACCGAGGGTCTCGCGCTCATCCGCGTGATCATGCCTGACGAGTCCCCCTACCGCGCCTGGTCGAACTTCGAGTTCCGCGACAACCACGGCAAGTGGCACGAGGTGGACCTACTGCTGCTGGGCCGGGGTCAGTTCCACCTCATTGAGCTCAAGTACTACTCGGGCACCCTGCGCGGCGACGACCACCGCTGGCTCCGCGACGGCCGCCGCGCCGAGGACAGCCCCCTCAAGCTGGCCCGCCGCAAGGCGCAGTACTTCGCGACCAAGCTCAAGGACGAGCTCCGGGCCTGGGCTGCCGAGACCGGAGCCCAGATCCCTGACGAGCGGGAGGTCATCCCGTTCGTGCAGGAGTCTGTGTTCCTGCATCACGACCGGTTCCGTTGCGAGCTCAGCGAGGCGAGCGCGCGAGGCCTCTACGGTCTCGATGGCCACGAGGACAGCAGCAACCTCCCGCCCATCTCCGAACTCGTCCTTCAGCCCCCGCACCGCCGCGCCATCGGCGCCAACCAGGAGCTCATTCTCGCCAAGCTCCTCAAGCGCATCGGGCTGGTTCAGCGACGTGAGCGGACGGCCGGGTCGTGGGTCATTCAGGACCAGGCCCTGGCTGAGGGAGACGGGTGGCAGGACTGGCTCGCCTCCCACCAGGTCGCCCACCAGGAGCGGGCGCGCATCCGCTTCCAGGTGACGCCCACGGGTGCACCGGACAGCGAGCGCGAGCGGATCCGCAAGGTCGCCGAGCACGAGTTCCGGGTCATGTCGCGCCTCCAGCACGATGGGCTGCTCGCCCCGCGAGACTTCGTGGAGTCCGACCTCGGCGTCGGCCTCGTCTACGACTACGACGACTCCTGGCAGCCGTTGGACCTCTGGGTCGCCGCGCAGACGAACGGCGTGCCCCTCGACACCCAGCTGTCGATCCTGCGCCAGGTCGGCGAAGCAGTGCAGTACGCCCACCGCAACAAGGTCGTCCACCGCGAGCTGACCCCTCGCGCCATCTGGGTCCGTGACCTCCCCGGCGCCGACGGCGACGTCAAGGTCAAGGTCGGCGACTGGCAGGGCTCTGGCATCATCGACGCGGCCAACCTCACTCGCAACGTGGGCACAGGCGTGACATCGCTGATGCGCGCGCGGGTCGCCGATCCTCACGGCGACGCGGCTGCCGGCACCGAGGGTGATCGTTGGTTGACTGAGGCCTTCATCGCACCGGAGGGGGCGTGGAACGCGGCGGCTGACCGCGTGCGCCTCGACGTCTTCGGCCTCGGCGCCCTGACGTTCTACCTCGTGGCGGGCAAGCCGGCGGCTGACACCACACAGGCGCTGGGGACGCGCCTGCGCGAGCAGTCCGGGCTCGACCTCAGCGTCGACATTCCCCAGGTCACCCCTGCACTCCGCACCCTCGTGCTCAAGGCCACCAACCCGGCGCCGGCGCAGCGCACTGGCGACGTCGGCGCGTTCCTTCTCGGTCTGGGCGAGGTCGAGCGCCAAGCCGCTGATGCCGACGTCAGCGATGAGGACCCACTCGACGCCACCCCGGGCTCACTCCTCGGCGGCAGGTTCCGGCTCGAGCGCCGTCTGGGTCAGGGTTCGACCGCTGTCGGCCTCCTCGTCACGGACCTGCAGGCCGGCACCGCCGCCGCTCCGGCGCAGGCCGAGCGCGTGCTCAAGGTGGCACTGCATGACGACGCCGCCTCTCGTCTCGCCGACGAGGCGGAGGTCCTTCGCAGCCTTGACCACCCACGGCTCGTCCGGCTCGTCGACGGCCCCGTCACCGTGGGCGGCCGCGCCGCCCTGCTCCTCGAGAGCGCCGGCACCGAGACGCTTGCCGAGGCGTTGCGCGGCCGAGACCGGCTCTCCATCGACCTGCTCCAGCGCTACGGCACAGATCTCCTCGACGCCCTCGTCGCTCTCGACAGGGGAGGTATCGACCACCGCGACATCAAGCCGTCGAACCTTGGCGTGAGGGAGAACCGCGGCGACCGCACGAAGCACCTCGTCCTCTTCGACTTCTCCCTCACCAAGGCGGCCGCATCCGCGACGAGCGCAGGCACCCCTCCCTACCTCGACCCCTTCCTCACCGGCCGCCGCGACCGGTGGGACTCCGCTGCCGAGCGATATGCCGCAGCCGTCGTCCTCTACGAGATGGCCTCGGGCCGCACGCCGGTCTACGGCGAGGACCCCGACGCGAACCCGGCGGCGGTCTCCGACGAGGCGCTCATCCCCACCGATGCCTTCGACCCGAATCTCTCCGTCCACCTGGTGGAGTTCTTCACGACGGCGCTCGCCCGAGACTCGGCTGCGAGGCATCACACGGCCGAGGAGATGCGCACCGCCTGGCTGTCGATCTTCGCGACGGACGCGACGACCGAGCCGGACGAGTCCGCCGACCGGCTGGCGGCTGCGGCGACCCTCGCGACGCCACTGCGGGAGTCCGGACTCACAGCCCGTGCGCTGTCAGCGCTGGAGCCGTATGCCGTCGCTACTGTGCAAGATCTCCTCACCGTCGACCCCGTCCGGCTCTCACGCCTACAGGGGGTCGCCAACGCAACGCGCCTGCAGATCAGCGCCCGCATCAAGGAGTGGCGGGCCCGACTGGGTGACGTCGCGGCACCCAAGCACCGCAGCGATCAGGACCGGCTCACGGTGGAGGGCGCAGCTGAGCTGCTGCTTCGCGTGGCCGCCGAGCGTGGCAGGTCCAAGAACCGCGCCGGCGTCGTCCGTCTCATCCTGGGTGTAGGGACCGACCTCGACGCCTTCGCCACCCAGTCGCAGCTCGCGGCCAACCTTCCGGACCGCGTCACGGCAGCCCGCGTGAGCACCCTCGTCGGGACTCTGCAGGAAGCGTGGGCCGCAGAACGCGAGTCGCGGGACCTGCTCGAACAGCTCGCACAGTCGGTGAACCAGCGGCTCGTCGACCTCGGCGGGGTGGCCACCGTGACCGAGCTGACCGACGCCATCCACGAGACACTGGCACCTGCGGCGCGCGACAGCCGGGACGAGCGACTGCTCCAAGGTCTCCTGCGCCTCGCCGTCGACCGGTTGCGAGCACTCGACCGCGCCGAGGCTGCGACGCAAGGCATCGCGTGGCGCCGCCGTGGCTCGACGGTTGTCGCACTGGCGCACGATCCCTCGCTGCTCGATGTCGCGGAGTCGCTGGGGCGCGACGCGGACCAGCTCGTCGCCCGGGTGGGCACGACTGACGCGATCGTGCCGCCGAAGCGCGCTGGCCAGCAGCTGACCCAGACACTCGCCGACTCCGCGGACGTCGTCCCGGCGAACCTGCGCGACGCCGCGCGACTCGTCCGCCTTGCCGCCGGACTGAGCACGTCTGCAGCTGCGTCCGGAGCCAACGAGCTCTACCACCGCGACCTCAGCCAGGTCTCGGCCCTCACGCATGCCTTCGAGGGCTACGGAGGTCAGCAGGCGCTCACGCCCAAGGAGCTGCGGGAGCGGGTCGAGGCACGGTTCCCCACTCTTGCGCGGCTCCCCGAGCGGCCACGTCTCGACGAGCTGGTGGCGGAGGCGCAGCTGGGCCTCGTCTTCGACGACAGCCAAGGCGTCTATCGCAGCCAGCAGGGCCGTGGCGACACGACCGGACTGCAGTCGCGAATGCCAACGACCATGGCTCGTGGCACCCGACCTGTGGAACCGACGGGTGTTGTCGGGCATCGTCTCGACCAGTCGGTCCAGAGCCGGTCCTTCCTCGCGTTGGGCGTTCCTGCGGTGCGCACCTCGCGTCTGGTCGCAGCGTTGGAGAGCCGGTATGCCGCACAGGTCGTCGATCTGACTGGCGTGCTCATCGATGGGCTGCGCACCAATGCAGAGCAGGCGGGTATCTCGTGGGACCTCGTTCGTGCCGCGGACGCCGAACCGACGGGCAGCAGCGCCGCTCGTGGTCTGCGAGAGCTGGTCCGCCGATCCTGGGACCAAGTCGCAACAGCCATCGATGAAGCCCTCACCAGTGGCGGCGACAGCCCGGTCGTTATCGTCGAGGCATCGCCGCTGGCGCGCTACGACAACATGCAGCTCTTGGCTCGGTGGACCGATTTAGGGAGCTCGCGCGCTCGAGCCGTGTGGCTCGTCGTGCCGCAGCTGGCCGCGAACCAAGGGGCAACGCTCGACGGGCGGCCGGTGCCGCTTGCGAGCCCAGGGCAGTACGTGGCGCTGGACGCCGAAGATGTGGACGAGCTCGGCCCGATGCATGTCGCGGGCGCTGCACAGGAGGAGAACTAAGTGGCGGTGGCGTCCGGTCTGACCGGTGACCTGAAGAAGGTCGTGCTCGAGCTCGAGGACGACCTGCGTGAGCGTGTCCACGGGGACCCCGATGTGCTGGGGCGGTGGCAGCAGGAGCACCAGCAGGCGGTGTCGCGTGAGCGCACCGCCATGTCTTGGCATGCCTGGCGCGACGACCGGGTGACACAGGCCGCGGTCGCCTGGGTGCTGACCACGGTCTTCATCCGGTTCTGCGAGGACAACGGCCTGCTGCGACCTGTGTGGATCGCCGGCCCGGCGGAGCGTCGCCAGGAAGCGCTGGACGCCGAGCTCGAGTACTTCCGGGCACACCCCGAGCACACCGACCGTGAGTGGCTGCTTCAGGCCATCGAGCACCTCGGCTCGGTCAAGGCGACGAGAGAGCTCGTCGAGTCGCACTCCCCGCTGTGGACGGTGTCGCCGTCCGGACCGGCCGTGAAGAAGCTCGTGTCGTTCTGGCGAGCGAAGTCCGAGGACGGCGCGCTCGTCCACGACTTCAGCGATCCCGACCTGTCGACGCGATTCCTTGGCGACCTCTATCAGGACCTCTCCGACTACGCGAAGAAGACCTTCGCGCTGCTGCAGACGCCGGAGTTCGTGGAAGAGTTCATCCTCGACCAGACGTTGGAGCCTGCACTGGCAGAGAGGCCCCTCGAGAACTTTCAATTAATCGACCCCACATGCGGGTCAGGCCACTTCCTTCTGGGCGCATTCCATCGCCTGAATCAACGATGGATGAATCACGCTCCAGGACTTGAGGCTCAAGCGCGAGCTCAGAAGGTCTTCGACGCGATCCACGGTGTCGATGTCAACCCATTCGCTGTGGCCATTGCTAAGTTCCGACTCATCGTTGCGGCCACGTCGACCTGTGAATTGTCGAGTCTCGAGGATGGACCTGGTTTCATCATTCCCTTAGCTGTCGGCGACTCGCTGCTTCATGGCAGTCATCAGTACGAGTTCTCGTTCGAGAACTTCTACGCCGACAAGCACGACGACGCCTATACCTACTCATCCGAGGATTGGGCACTACTGCAAGCCATTCTGGTGCCCGGCAGCTTTGATGTAGTCGTCGGCAACCCGCCTTACATCACGGTCAAGGACAAGGTCCTTAACAAGCGGTATCGAGAGCTGTACCCAAGCTGCAAGGGGACATACGCCTTCACCGTTCCGTTCATGGAGCGCTTCTTTGATTTGGCAAGTGAATCTCAACGTGATCGCCCTGCTGGGTGGATAGGGCAAATCACATCCAACTCCTTCATGAAGCGCGAATTCGGCTCGAAGCTCATCGAGGACTTTCTGAAGCACAAGGATCTTCGAGCAGTCATCGATACGTCTGGCGCGTACATCCCTGGGCACGGCACGCCAACACTCATTGTCGTGGGGCGAAACCAAGCACCCGTCGGATCGACTGTGCGCGCGGTGCTTGGAGTCCGAGGAGAGCCGGGCCAGCCCAAGGACGCCTCGCGAGGTCTTGTCTGGTCCCAAATCGTTGAACAGATCGCTGCTCAACACTTCGATGGTGAGTACGTGACGGTCACCGACCTTAACCGCTCGGCGCTGGCCGCCCATCCGTGGAGCCTGACCGGAGGTGGGGCTTCGAGCCTCGTCGCTGCGCTAGACAGTCAGCGGAATCGCCTCAAGCAGAAGATTCAGGGGAAGATTGGGTTCGCCAGCTTCCCCGGGGCGGACGACGCTTTCTTCGGGCCGAGGCATGCCCTCAGGCGACAGGTTTCTGACACGTTCGTTCGGGAAGTCTTGACAGGGGACGTCGTCCGCGACTGGTCAGAGCGCACCGGAGAGTCCGCTTTTGTGCCATATGACGACGATGCGCAGCTCATACCCCTCGACGAGTCAAGCGCCTGGTTCAGGCGACAGTGGCCACTTCGCGCTGTGCTTGGAGGAGTCGCGAGGTTTGGGGGAGAGACCACAACTGCCGCGGGTGCCCCTTGGTGGGGGTGGTATCGCTGGGTCCGAGAGCGTTACACGACGCCATTATCAATTGCCTTCGCGGAGGTATCGACGCACAACCACTTCGTGCTCGATCGCGGTGCCAAGGTTTTCAAACAGACTGCGCCGGTGATCAAGTTGGCGAAAGAAGCGACTGAGGATGATCACTTCGCGCTGCTTGGAGTGCTTAATTCGTCTTTGGCATGCTTCTGGCTCAAACAGAAATGCCACAACAAGGGCAGCACCGTGGATACGGCGGGAGCCCGTCAGACCACGGTCCCTTGGGAGGACTTTTTCCAGTACAACGGAACGAACATTAGTGAGCTCCCGCTGCCTCAACGGCTGCCTGTCAAGCGCGCCCAGTCGCTGGACGCTCTCGCGCGGACGATGAACGATCGCCTTCTCTCGGAGGCTCCCTCGGGCGGGAAGGTGCCCACTGAGAGGCAAATGGAACTGGCGCGCGCGGGCATCGAGTCGTCGCGAGCGCGGATGATCGCCACGCAAGAAGAACTTGACTGGGAGGTGTACCAGGCGTACGGGCTCATCGACGAGGACATCACGTACGAGGGAGGGGTCCCGGAGCTCGCCCTCGGGGAGCGCGCGTTCGAGATTGCGCTGGCGCGCAAGGTGGCGGCGGGTGAAGAAGAGACGGCGTGGTTCACGCGTCATGGGTCGACCCCGATCACCGAAATTCCCTCGCGCTGGCCGGAGGAGTACCAGCAGCTGGTGCAGCGGCGGCTCGATCTGATCGAGTCGGACAAGTTCATTCGCTTGCTCGAGAAGCCGGAGCACAAGCGGCGTTGGGCCAGTCAGCCGTGGGTGAAGCAGGTCGAGCGTGCATTGCGAGGGTGGTTGCTCGACCGGTTGGAGGACAGGCAGTACTGGTTCGACGCGCAGGGGCGTCCCGCGCCGACGTCGGTGGCTCAGCTCGCCGACCGGGTGAGCCGTGACACTGACCTCGTCTCCGTGATCGAGCTGTGGTCGGGCACGAAGGACCAGTCCGTCACCGCCCTGCTCACCGGGCTGCTCGCCGACGAGAGCGTGCCGTTCCTCGCGGCACACCGACTCAAGGACTCCGGCCTGCGCAAACGTGAGGCGTGGGAACACACATGGGACCTCCAGCGGAAGGAGGACGCCGGCGAGCACGTCGGCGACATCCCGGTGCCGCCCAAGTACACGAGCGCAGACTTCCGCAAGCATTCGTGGTGGCAGCACCGCGGCAAGCTCGACGTGCCCAAGGAGCGGTTCATCCTCTACCCCGACTCAGGGCGCGAGACCGACCCGACTCCGGTTCTCGGCTGGGCTGGCTGGAACCACGCCCAGCAGGCACTCGCGCTTGCCACGCTCATCGGGGCGCGCGAGTCCGAGGGCTGGGCTGACGAACGACTCGTCCCCCTCGTCGCGGGCCTTGCCGAGCTGCAGCCGTGGGTGACCCAGTGGCATGACGAGGTCGACACGAACTACGGGGTGAATCTTGCGGAGTTCACCGCCGAGCACCTGCGCGACAAAGCTGCGCAACTGGGTGTCACTCTCGACGAGCTTCACGCTTGGCGCCCGGCCCCATCAGCGCGCGGTCGCCGAGCGAAGGTTTGACCATGACCGATCGATCAACGACAGAACGAGGCTGACGTGAGCACCCTGCTGCGGGATCTCATCGACATCCCTGAGCACGCCCGTGCCGAGGACTACGTGCTGCGCCTGACCGACTCCGTCGGCCATGACGCGGCAGCACGGACCATGGATGAGTACGTCGTCACCGACGCACTCATCCAGGCCTTTGACGACGCCCTTGGCATCGTCGGAGAGGCCGTTGGGTCTGGGGTCAGCCGTGGCGCCTTCCTCACCGGCTCGTTCGGTTCGGGCAAGTCGCACTTCATGGCGGTCCTGCATGCCCTGCTCCGCAAGGAGCCCGCGGCTCGTGCGAAGCAGAAGCTCCAGCCCGTCATCGACAAGCACGACGCACAGCTCAGTGCGAAGTCGATCCTGCCCCTGGCGTTCCACCTGCTCGGTGCACGCAGCATGGAGGAGGCGCTCTTCAACGGGTACCTCCGCCAGATCCAAGAGCTGCACCCCGACGCACCACTGCCGGCGATCCACAAGTCGGACAGGCTTCTCGACGACGCCGATGCGCTTCGAGGTCGGCTCGGCGACGACGACTTCTTCATGGGACTCAACAAGAGCGATCGGGGTGCTGGCATCAATGACCCCTGGGCCAGCCTGACATCGGGCAGCTCGTGGGACGAGGCGACCTACGCCCAGTCCCGAGCCGCATCGCCGACGTCGGAGGAGCGGCAGCGGCTGGCCACTGCGCTCGTCGAGACCTACTTCTCGTCCTACACACAGCAGGCAGAGTTCGTCGACATCGACACCGGGCTCGCCAACATCGCCAGCCACGCGAAGGCGCTCGGCTACGACGCGGTGGTGCTGTTCCTCGACGAGCTCGTCCTCTGGCTGGCGTTTGCGGTCCAGGAGCGCGACTTCTTCCGACGCGAGTCGCAGAAGCTCACCAAGCTCGTCGAGTCGTCGGTCGGCCACCGTGCGATCCCCCTGATCTCGTTTGTCGCCCGCCAGATGGACCTGCGGCGCTGGTTCGCCGACTCAGGGGCCAGCGGCACTGAGCAGGAGGCGTTGGATCGTGCCTTCCGTCACCAAGAGGGGCGCTTCGCCACCATCGCCCTGGGCGATGACAACCTGCCCTACGTCGCGAACCAGCGGCTCCTTCGCCCCGTCACCGAGGCTGCGGCCTCCGCGATGGAGGATGCCTTCCGGCACATCGACCGTCGACCGGCGGTCTGGGACGTCCTCCTCGACGGGGTCAACACCGACGAGCGTCATCGCGGTGCGGACGAGCAGGCGTTCCGCTTGACGTACCCGTTCTCGCCGGCACTGGTGTCGACCCTGCGGTCGCTCGCCAGCGTCATGCAGCGTGAGCGGACCGCCCTCAAGGTCATGCAGGCCATGCTCGTCGACAGGCGAGACACGCTCACTGTGGATGATGTGCTGCCGGTCGGGGACGCCTTCGACTACATCGTGCAGGGCGCGTCAGGTCAGGCACTCGACCCTCAGGCTGCCGCTCTCTTCAAGTCCGCCCACAAGCTCTACACCGAGAAGCTGCGCCCCCTCCTCATGGGCGTGCACCAGGTCGATGAGCGTCAGGTGCGTGACACGCCGGCGTCGCTCCCACCGGCATACCTGGCAGACGACCGGCTCGCGAAGACACTTCTCCTCTCCGCTGTAGCACCCAAGGTGCCTGCGCTCATGTCGCTGACTGGCGCGCGGCTCGCGTCTCTGAACCATGGCTCCGTCGTCTCACCACTTCCCGGCAACGAGGCGACAGTGGTGCTGTCCAAGGTCCGCACCTGGGCACGCGACATCCCCGAGATCCACCTCGACGGGCAGGACAACAACCCGACGATCCGGGTGCAGCTCTCCGACGTCGACCACGAGTCGATCGTCGAGCGCGCCAAGGGCGAGGACAACGAGGGGCGGCGACGCGAGCTCATCAAGACCCTCGTCAGCGAGAGTCTGGGGGTCGAGCTGGGCGCCCAGGACATCCAAGGCGCCTATACGCACGAGGTCGTCTGGCGTGGATCCAAGCGCCGGGTGGACGTGCTCTTCGGCAACGTCCGTGACAGCAGCTGGCTCTCGGACGACCACTTCCAGGCGCATCCCGGCACGTGGCGAGTCGTCATCGACCACCCCTTCGACGAGGCCGGCCACTCCTCCGCTGAGGACCTGCGCCGTCTCGACGAGCTCATCACACGCGGTGTGCAGTCCCAGACCATCGTCTGGCTGCCGCACTTCCTCTCCGACGATCGGATCCGCGACCTCCGGCGACTCGTCATCCTCAACTGGCTGCTCGAGGGATCCGGTGACAGGTGGCAGAGCCACGCCGATCACCTCAACGAGGGTGACCGGGCCCTGGCCAAGAACATCCTCGAGTCGAACAGGAACACCCTGAGGCGCAGCCTCGAAGACGCCATCCAGCAGGCCTACGGCGCGGCGAGTGTGCGACCGGGGACGCTGGTCGACGACGCCTCCCACGACCGCATCCTCGTCTCGCTCGACCGGTCGTTCGCCCCGGCGAAGCCCGTCGGTGCCACGTTGGGGGCGGCCTTCGAGCACCTGCTGGGGCAGGCCTTCGAGGCGACGTGGCCCGGCCACCCGTACTTCGAACCCGGAGACATCGAGGTGCGTCCGGCTCAGCTCAAGCTCGTCGCGGCACACGTGGCGCGAGCCATGGCAGACCGGGACAAGCGGGTCGAGCTCCAGGGCGACCAGCTCGCCGTGCGGCGGGTGGCCAATGCGCTCGGTGTCGGCGCAGCCTCCGAGATGCACTTCATCTTCGGTGACGACCGGTTCAGCCCCTGGAGCCAGGAGATCGAGAAGGCTCTCGGCCGACGGGCTCAGGAAGGTGGCGCGGCACCTGACGCGCCCGTCACCGTGGCGGAGCTTCGGGGCTGGATCGACGCAGTGCGACCGGCTCACGGACTCCGGCCCGAGGTCAGCGACCTCGTCATCATCGCCTGGGCAGCCCTGCGTCAGCGGGCGTGGTTCCAGCACGGGGCTGCGCTCCAGACTCCACCGGAGCCGGGGTCGCTCACACCAGCCATGGAGCTGCGCACCCAGCCGATGCCCACAGCGTCCGAATGGTCGGAAGCCATCGCCGTGGCGGCTGCTCTGTTCGGCATCACCAGCAGCCCGCACCTGACGGCACCGGCCGTGGCCGGTTTGGTCGACGCGGTGAAGTCCGCCGCTGACCAGGGGGTGGCTGTCGCGCCCGGTCTGGTGACCGAGCTGGAGCAGGCCTACCGCCGGACCGGCGTCGACACCGCCGGAGGAGATCCGCAGCGTCTCGCGTCGGCCCGGACAGTTGCCGCGCTCGTGCAGCAGCTGAGGCACCAGAGCGGGGTCGCGCTGGTGCAGACGCTGGCGTCGGCATCGTTGGGGTCACGCGCCACGGCCGCCGGCAAGTCGCTTTCGTCGGCGTCGGCCGTCACGTCGAGTCTCAGCGGATTCGCCTGGGAGCGGCTCACGCCTCTGCTCGACGCCATGAAGGGCGAAGGGGCTCGTGCGGACTCGGCGGCGGTGATCGTCAATGCCCTGCGCGGAGCGCTGCAGGCCGACGAGATCGTCACTCCCATCGGGCCCGCGTTGAAGGCAACCGAGGACTCCGTGTTCGAGTGGCTTCGCCCTCCGGCAAAGGTCTACACGCGGGCACACGGATCATCGTCGCGCGCCCCGGGGGGCAGCGACGACGAGCTTCTCGCGCTGGTGAAGGCCTTCCTGGCCGAGCACGCGGACGAGGCTGTCGACGTGTCGTGGCGAGTTCTCGAATGACGACGTCAACCTATGTCGCCCCGGTCACGCCGGCCATGGTGCTGGCGATGGTCGACGAGGCCAGTAGTGCGCGGTTCCGCTATCCGCACGGCGTGATCGGCCTCGTCGCACAACCGGACCCTGCGGCGCGAACCGACCTCGAACGAGACGGGAAGGTCGTGCGCATCCGACCAGCGGAGTCAGCGCTAGCCGTGCGTGAAGCACTTCTGGAACACCGCGTCGGCGACTGGATGCTCATCCTCACCGACCGGTCCGAGGACGACCTCGGCGCCGGCATCCTGTCCCACTTCATCTGGGGCCGACTTCGTCGCCCCGATCCTTGGGAAGCCGTGCGACACCGGTTCAAGGCCAACGGGATCGACCCGTTGCTGACCACCGCAACGGCGAACCGTGACCTCGCCACCGCCATCTTGGCCGCGACTCCACCCGATGGATGGCCCGCCGCTCCGGCTGGCGTCCTCACGCGCAACCACGCCATGAGAGCCCTGGCGCGGACGACGCTCGGGATGACGAGCGAGACGATCGACCTCATCTCCGTCCTCGCATGGTCGGTGCTCCCTTCTGCAGTGAGGGACCTCTCCGAGCTGCGCAGCCGGCACGGCGATCGCCTGGCCGATGAGCTGCTCGCCTGGCTGGCGGAGAACTGCGGTGCCGGGGCCGCCCCGGTGCGCGCGCTCCTCGAGCGTGGCCAGCTCGGTGACCTCGTGCCTCTCGGGCTCGTGGCACACCTGCTCACCCACGACACGGACTTCTCCGACTCTGAACGTCATGTGGCACAGCTGGCGTTGGTGCGCCTGGAGCCCCTCATCGGCAAGCAGCCGAGAACGGTGGTCGCTGAATGGGGGCGGGCCACCACCACCGTCGCGGTCGACCTTGCAGCGGACAGCCGCCAAGCAGCGCATCGCACTCGTGTCCTCGCGCGCACGGACGCCCTGCTTGAGCAGCTCGACGCGAACTCTCTGGCCATCCACTCGGAGCTCATGCCACGGGGATTCCAGTCGCGGCTCGCGGTTGTCGCCGAGGCGCTCTCCCAGGGGTGCGCCACACTTCAGGATGACCGCGAGCGTGCGCTCGCGGCGGCAGTCGCGGTGGAGAACGCGTGGGCCAGAGCTCGAGCGCATCGTCTGGCCTCACAGGACTCGGCTGAGGTCCGTGCGTTCACGGCCGCGATCCGCCTCTGGCGATGGCTCCTCACTACCGACGTGACGCCCGATGCGGCACTGGCCGAGCGAGCGCAACGACACATCAACGTGGGTTCCTGGGCGGATGCGGCGATCAACGACACCGCCGCCGGCGTCGACGATGCGACCCTGTCGCAGGCACTTCGCCACGTTGCGGAGGCCGCTCTTGCCCGACGCGACGCGGAGGAGCGCGCCTTCGCATCAGTCCTTGCCTCGTGGACCACCGCCGACCAAGGGGCATCCTCGGCTGCTCTCACCAGCGGCAACGGCCCGGTGTGGCCCCTTGAGGACCTCCTGCCCGGAGCCGTCATCCCCATGGCGAAGAAGACGCCGGTCATGCTCCTCGTCATGGACGGCATGAGTGCCGCGTCCGCGAACGAGATCCTGCGCGATGCGGTCGACAACCTCGGCTGGGTCGAGGCGGGTTTGCCGAGTGCGGGGGTCGAGCGGACCGCAGCACTCGCGGTGCTGCCGTCCCTGACCAATGTCAGTCGCGCCTCCCTCCTGTGCGGCAGGCTCACCCGTGGTGAGCAGGCCGTCGAGCTCTCCGGCTACCGCGCGATCACGAAGGACGGCGCCAGGATCACGGCCGAGCTCTTCCACAAGAAGGGCGTCGACACCACGACTCCCGGCGCGCTCGTCAACGACGGCGTGGGAGCGGCCATCGACGACCCCGAGACGCAGCTCGTCACCATCGTCCTCAACACCATCGATGACGCACTCGACCGGAGTGACCCGTCCGGCACGGTGTGGACCGCCGATGCCGTGAAGCACCTCGCTCCACTCCTGGCTCGCGCGCGATCTGCGGGGCGTGTGGTCGTCATGACTGCCGACCACGGCCACATCGTCGAGCGGCGGCAGAGCGTCATGCGCGGAAACTTCGGATCCAGCAACCGCTGGCGGCCCGCCGGTGGGGCAGTCGGACCGGACGAGGTGGCGATCCGGGGGCGTCGAGTCCTCGCCGATGGCGACGTCGTCCTCGCGGTCAGCGAGAACCTGCGGTACGGACCACTCAAAGCCGGGTACCACGGCGGCGCGAGCGCTGCCGAGGTCGTCGTGCCTGTCGCCGTGCTCCTGCCGGATGCCGAGACCAACCCGCTCGACCTCACACTCCTGCCGCCGCAAGCTCCCCCGTGGTGGGACCTCCCGACGACGGAGGGCGGCACCGCACCCGTCGACGTGGCCCACGGCATACCGGCATCTCCCAAGGCACCGCAGGCGACCTCGCTCTTCGACGACGTGACTCTCGCGGCACCAGCTGCCAACGTCAGCGCGTCCGCGGTGCTGGCCGATGCCGTCGTCGCGAGCGATGGCTTCCGCGCCCAACGTGGTCTGGCGGGCCGTCTGATCGTGGACGACCAGCAGATCAGCGTGCTCATCAGTCGACTCGCCGACGCGCCAGGACAGCGCATTCCCCTCAGCAGCGCCGCGTCCGCCCTGCGGGTGAGTGAGGTGCGAGTCCGGGGTGCGCTCGTCCAGGTCCAACAGCTCCTCAACGTCGAGGGCTATCCCGTCATCGAGGTGGAACCGGAGACGAGGACGGTCGTTCTCAACGAGCGGCTGCTCCGCGAGCAGTTCGGGATCCGCCGTGGCTGACGTCTCTCCCCGCCGCCGCCGAGAGGTCATCGACGCGTTGCGTCGAGGCACCGTGCCCGAGTCGGGTCTCGACCTCCTCGCGGTCGGGCTGGACCGGTTCTCCGCCGCCATCGATGCCGAGCTCGACACGGTCTCGGACCGTGGCGCAGTCTTCAAGGCGGTGCGTGGTGAGTACGGCGCGGGCAAGACCTTCTTCACTCGCCACCTCGCCGAACGTGCACTGCGTCGGGGTTTCGCTGCCGCAGAGGTGCAGATCAGCGAGACCGAGACGCCGTTGCACCGTCTCGAGACGGTCTACCGCCGAATCACCGAGTCACTGCGGACTGCGTCGATCCCGCCGAGCGCCTTTCGAGGCATCCTCGACTCTTGGCTCTTCACGTTGGAGTCCGATGCCCTGACGGCGGACTCCTCGCTCGAGCAGGCAGGTCCCGCGGCGCTGGCGTCTGCGGTTGACCGACTTCTGGAACGGCGGCTCGCTGAGGTGAGCAGTCGGACCCCGGTGTTTGCCCAGGCCATTCGCGGCTATCGCGCCGCTGTGGCGATGGGTGACGGTGCCACAGCCGACGGCCTGGCTTCGTGGATGGGTGGGCAGCCACAAGTGGCCGCCTCAGCCAAGCGCTCCGCCGGGATCCGAGGCGACCTCGACCACTTCGGTGCGCTGGGATTCCTGCAGGGTCTGCTCATCGTGCTCCGGGATGCCGGGCATCCCGGCTTGGTGTTGGTGCTCGATGAGGTGGAGACGCTGCAGCGGATCCGAGGAGACGTGCGTGACAAGGCGCTCAACGCGTTGCGTCAGCTCATCGACGAGATCGACTCAGGACGCTTCCCCGGCCTTTACCTCGTCATCACCGGCACTCCGGCCTTCTTCGACGGCCCCTCTGGAGTGGCGCGCCTGGCTCCGTTGGCGCAGCGGCTGTCGACCGACTTCGGATCCGACGCACGGTTCGACAACCCGCGTGCGGTGCAGGTCAGGCTGCCCGGGTTCGACCACGACGCCCTCGTCGCCCTTGGTCGGAAGGTCCGCGATCTGTTCGCTGACGGAAGTGAGTCGCCCGCCCGGATTCGCAGCGTTGTCGACGATGGCTACATCGGCGATCTCGCCGATGCCGTCGCCGGCAAGCTCGGGGGTCGCGTGGGTGTCGCACCGCGCATCTTCCTCAAGAAGCTCGTCTCCGACGTGCTGGACCGCGTCGACCAGTTCGAGGACTTCGACCCGCGCGCTCACTACGCCCTGACCGTGGCTCCCTCAGAGCTCACCGAGGTGGAGCGGGCGGCGCAGTCGTCCAACGGCTCGCCGGACGACATCGACCTCGATCTCACGACCTCGGACGAGTAGCCACCGGTGGAAACAGCGCAGGGATTCGACCGGCTGCATCCCGTGGTGCAGCACCACATCGTCAACTCGCTCGGTTGGCCAGCCCTGCGAAAACTCCAGGAGCAGTCGATCGACCCGGTCATGAGCGGCCATGATGCGCTCCTGCTGGCACCGACGGCCGGCGGGAAGACGGAAGCAGCCATGTTTCCGATCCTCAGCCGGATGGAGGCCGAGCAGTGGCGTGGGCTGTCAGTGCTCTACGTGTGCCCGCTCAAGGCTCTGCTCAACAACCTCCAACCCCGACTCGAGACGTATGCCGGGTGGCTGGGTCGCGAGGCGCAGGTGCGGCACGGCGACACCTCGGCTGGTGCCCGCAAGCGCCAGCTGCTGCAGCGGCCCGACGTCCTGCTGACGACGCCGGAGTCGTTGGAGGCCATGCTCGTGTCCACACTCGTGGATGCGCCCCGCCTGTTCGGCGACCTGCGTGCTGTGGTCGTGGACGAGCTCCACGCCTTCGCGGGCGATGATCGTGGCTGGCATCTTCTGGCAGTCCTCGAGCGCCTGACGGAACTGACCGGGCGTCCACTTCAGCGGATCGGTCTCTCCGCGACCGTGGGCAACGCCGAGGAGCTCCTGTCCTGGTTCCAGGGCGCGGCCAACCGTTCACTCCCGCGTGCGGTGGTCGCGCCCGCGGTCGAGGGACCCGTGGAACCTGCGCTCTCACTCGACTACGTCGGGAACGTGGGCAATGCCGCCAAGGTCGTGGCCGGCATACACGTCGGTGAGAAGCGGCTCGTCTTCGCGGACTCCCGGCGCACGGTGGAGTCGATGGCCGCTCGGCTGCGTGAGCTCCACGTCGACACCTTCGTCTCCCACTCCTCGCTGTCGATCGACGAGCGGCGGCGGGCCGAGCAGGCCTTCGCCGAAGCGCCTGGATGCGTCATCGTCTCGACATCGACCCTCGAGCTGGGGATCGATGTTGGCGACCTCGACCGGGTCGTCCAAGTGGGTGCGCCGTCAACGGTCGCGTCCGTGCTGCAGCGGCTGGGGCGAACCGGCCGCCGAGCGGGAACCAGTCGCAACCTGACGTTCCTCGCCACCGATGACGAGGAGCTCTTGCGTGCCGCTGGATTGCTCCTGCTGTTGGGGGAGGGGTTCGTCGAGCCGGTGCAGGCGCCCCCGGAGCCAAGGCACGTCGCTGCCCAGCAGATCCTCGGCCTCGCGCTTGAGAGGGGACGCATCGACCTGACGGAACTGAGCTGGCTCGTCGACCTGGGACTGACGGATGGCACGGACAAGGACGACATCGTCCAATGGCTGTGCGACACAGGGCACCTCGACACAGACGAAGGGCTGCACTTCATCGGGCCGGAGGCCGAGCGGCGGTACGGAGCGAAGAACTTCCTCGAGCTGTTGGCGGTCTTCACGGCGGCGCCTGAGGTGACCGTGCTGCATGGGAGGCAAGAGGTCGGGAGCGTCGATCCCATGCTGCTCATGAGCAAGGTGACGGGTCCCCGCATCATCGCCTTGGCAGGACGTCCATGGGAGGTGACCCACATGGACTGGAAGCGCCGGCGCGCCTTCGTTGAGCCCAGTGACCAGCGAGGGAGGTCGCGCTGGTCGGGTGACGCTCGGGCGTACTCGTTCGAGCTCTCGGACGCCATTCGTCGCCTACTGCTGGGTTCCGATCCAGTCGGGGTGGACCTGTCCGATCGAGCTCACACTCGGTTGGAGACGTTGCGCGAGGAATGGTCGAGTCGAGTGTCTGCCGACTCCACCCTCCTCGTCCACGATGGGACACGTCTGCGGTGGTGGACCTTCGCCGGGGCGCGCGCAAACACCGTGCTGAGCGCTGTGCTGGCCGTCGTATCGCCGACCCTGGTGGAGGACTCGGCCGTGACAAACATGGCGGTGTCGTTGCGGTCAGACGCAACGCCGGCTTCGATCTCTTCAGCCATGGTTGAAGCTCGTGTGCAGTTCGGTGAGGGCTTGGAAGGTCTCGTGCCTGAGGTGAGCGAGAGCGCATTGCGGAAGCTGAAGTTCGCCGAACTGCTGCCGCCGCGTTTGGCACGAGAGACGCTTGGAGTACGCAATGTCGACCGGAGGTCCGCGGTGGCCGTGGCTTCGGCTCGTGTGGAACAAAAGCTCTGAGGCGCAGCCGGACGGCGTGCGGCCCAGGTCCAGAAGGGCACGGGGTGCTGCGAGCCCGTTCGACAGGCAACGAGGGAAAGGGATCGTGTGAACAGTGACTGGCGCGAGGCAGCGGAGGCGGCAGGAGCTGGCCCCGAAATTCTGGCGATGTTGAGTTCGCTAAATGCTTCACATGGGCTCCACCCCTGTGCCCGCGGCGGCAGCGGCGAGATCGGCCTGGGAGCCGCGCCCGATGCATACGCGGCTCTCTATGTGAGTCACCGAGGTGTCACTCTTGCCCTCACACCGGACCAAGCCAAGGACCTGGCCGGTGGACTCGGGCTCAAACTCGTGGCCAAGAACCCGACTACGCATTACGTCTCGTTTTCCGCAGATCGCTTCGCTGATCCTGCTGCTGTCCAGCGCGTCCGCCAGGCAACGGAGAAGGCGATCATCAGGAGCTGGCAGGGCCGAGGTGGAACCGCGGTCAGGCTGGCGGTGTGGCTCAGAAGATCCAGCCGACCTGTCCGATTCACAGCTATGAGCTGTCCGCGACCGGCTTCTGCATGGGCTGTGACGACGTGGCGCCCGCGCTGTGAGCGACTGATCGCCGCGCTGGCTAGTTCCTAACGATTCGCATCCAGCGTGTGTCGAATCAGGGGAGTCGCCGCACGTGTCAGACCTGGTTGATAGAACAACCAGGTGACAATGGGTCCCGGAGAAGCGGCCACCGAAGGTGAGCCTGATGGAACGACTTGGCCTGCGCCAGACCTGAGCGCGCTTGAGGCGGCACTCTCCGCTGCCCGCGCCGAGCTGGCCAGACTGGAGTCGGCGCACGAGACACTGCTTGCCGCTCGCGCGAGGGGTGAGCGGCACACCGATCCGGCGATCGGTGGCGCGGTCGTTCCCATCTCGGAAGCACCTTCGGCGCAGGACCGGTCGCTTCCGCAGGCAGCTGGTGAGGATCTCAGTCTCTATTCGTGGCAGGCGGATGCGTTGTCGGCCTGGCGCGCGGTGGGACACGTGGGTGTCGTCCAAGCGGTGACAGGAGCCGGAAAGACCCGCGTCGGGCTGGCGGCCATGACTGACGCTCGTCGCGAAGGCCTGCGCTGCGTTGTCATCGTCCCAACCATCGAGCTGCGTCGCCAGTGGGTCGACTCCGTCAATGAGCTGTTTCCTGAAGAACGCATCGGATCGGATCCAGACCGACGTTCGTGGGACATCCTCATTGCCACAGTTCATGCCCTCCATGACCGTCCGGTCCTCCGCGACGGCGAGGAAGCCCTCTTGGTCGCGGACGAGTGCCATCGGTACGGCGCGCCGGTCTTCGCACGCGCCCTGAAGTCTGGCTTCGTACGCCGCTTGGGCCTGTCGGCGACGTTCACACGGGGTGATCATGCCGACTCCCAGATCCTGCTGCCGTACTTCAAGCAGGTCTGCTTCGATCTGGATTACGCCCGCGCTCGGGCAGACAACGTCATTGCGCCCTTTCGGTTCGCTTTCGCTGCTGTGCCGTTCAGTGCGGACGAACGTCGTGAGTACGACAGATGGTCCGACCTCGCACGGGACACGGCATACACCCTGCAGACACGGTGGGGTGCCCCGCGCGAGCCGGTCGCGGAGTTCCTCAAGGCCGCGCAGCTCATGGCTGAAGATCGGGCGCACCCGGCCTCGGCCACCGCGCGTCGATACTTACTCGCGTTCTCACGTCGACGTCAGGTGCTCGCTGAAACGCGAATGAAGCAGATGGCCCTCGCCGCCATGTCGGATGTCGTGCGGGATGCAGCGGGCACCATCATCTTCACCCAGACCCGTGACTCCGCAGAGAAGGCAGCCCAACTTCTGGTCGACCTGGGGTGCGCGGCTTCAGCCATTCACTCAGATCTTGACCAAGAGGAGCGCATCGCCGGGCTGGAGAGCTTCCGCAACCGCAGCATCAAAGCGATCTCAGCCCCGCGCATCCTTGACGAGGGCGTGGACGTCCCTGAGGCGAACCTCGGGGTGGTCATCGCGGCGAACCGTAGTCGCCGGCAGATGGTTCAGCGATTGGGCCGGGTGCTGCGCAAGAAGGCGGATGGTGGGACGGCGCAGTTCGTGGTCTTGTACGTGAAGGACACCGTCGAGGATCCCCTCGCGGGCGGCGGCATCCCAGATTTCTACGAAGGCGTTCTTCCGCACGCTGACGAAGTCGGCTACTTCGATCTCGAGGACGACGGAGTCGATGACCTCGTTCGATTCCTGGGCAGTGAACTCACGAGTTCAGGCGCCGCCCGAGCCGACGTCGACCTGATCGAAGCCTCCCACATGCCGGCGAGCCCAGAAACGGCGAGCTCGCCGCAGCACTGTTCGGCGGCTGCTGAGAGATCGCCAGCCCAAGCAACGTCGGCCCAAGGTCACATGGTGGGACCGAGGCTGCCCAAGAAGGTCGTGCTGTCTCCGAAGAAGAAAGCGGCCTGGGATCGGCGGAAGGCCCGGTCAGAGCAACGACGCCTGGCAAGACAGACCCCACAGAGCCCTCGGGTCGAAGCGCCTCCAAACCGTCCGGCGGTGGCCGAACCTCCGATCGAGCGATCGGTCGAGTGGTGGCCGGCCGGGGACGTACTCGACTTCGCTGATGAGGCGGGAATCGAGCCAACGGCTCGTGTCACAGCGCCAGGTGCCACCGTCGATCCGGTCAAGGACTACCTGAAGCAGATCGGCAAGGTCGCCCTCCTCAACGCCGAGCAGGAGGTCGAGCTCGCCAAGCGCATTGAGGCCGGCCTGTTCGCCGAGGAGCGCCTCAACTCCGGTGACAAGATCGACATGAAGCTCAAGCGCGAGCTCTGGTGGATCGCCCAGGACGGCAAGAACGCCAAGAACCACCTGCTCGAGGCCAACCTGCGCCTCGTGGTCTCGCTCGCCAAGCGCTACACCGGTCGCGGCATGCTCTTCCTCGACCTCATCCAGGAGGGCAACCTCGGCCTCATCCGTGCGGTCGAGAAGTTCGACTACACCAAGGGCTACAAGTTCTCGACCTACGCGACGTGGTGGATCCGCCAGGCCATCACCCGCGCCATGGCCGACCAGGCGCGCACCATCCGCATCCCGGTGCACATGGTCGAGCAAATCAATCTCGTGGAGCGAACGCGGCGGCGGTTGGGACTGACCTGGCCCCAACTGCTCAGGCTGGGACCAGCCGCGGTGACGGATGCGGACCTGTCCCAAGCTCAGCTCGCTGGGATCCGTGCATTCAGCCTCCCGGTCATCAGCGTGGACGCCATCATGGAGGCCGAGCTCGACCTTCACGATGCCGACTCTGACGACCTCATCATTCAGTTCGAGAATTTTTGGGCACGCGAGTCGGTCGTGCGCCGACTGCTGGGGGAACTGGACGTGATATCCCCCAAGCACGCCGATGTTCTCCGATATCGACATGGGTTTCACGGTGGTGAGTGTGAGACGCTCGATGCGATCGGAACTCGGTACGGTGTCACCCGCGAGAGAATTCGACAGATCGAAAAGGCAGCTCACGGCCACTTGCAGTGGCTGGTCGGAGCGGCAGACGACAGCCCATTTGAAAAGTGGATGCATCAGGATCGCATGTGCGGAACGTCGGTCCGCGAGGTTCTGTGAACTGAGGCGACGCGATCGCTCTTTCGCCAAGGCAATGCCACCCAGGGGCGCCGATGCTGGCGCTCTTGGGCTACTGAGTTCGACACGTCGAAAACTGCGTCCAGACAGTGCCGTCGTTCTCCTGACCCGGCAGCAGACTACGTTTGACGAGGGCACTGTCGATCTCGGTCGACCTGTATCTCTTCGGCCAGAGAGGTACCTGAGAATATGTCTTGACCACCGTCTTGTCTTCCAGTGAGCCGCGTACTCCTCCACCCAGGTCCCTGAAGATGGTGCCCATGGAGAAGATCAACGGCCTGTTGCACGAGCCATCGGTCAAACGTGCCCCACCCACTGAACTCGCATACCTTCCTCCGGGGCAGCATCCTATCTGGACTTATGATGTCGTCACCTCTGACGGCGCTCATTTGGTCACGGCGGCGGATGTGCCGGCGACCAGTATCTTGAGTTGTAACGCATTGGCATCTCTATGGCGAATGAGGAACAAGAGACACTTTGGATTCGTATCGTTCACGCGTGTCTAAGAATCCTATGACAGTCATCATCAGCGCGCTGGCGCTACTGTCCATCGCAGCATGTGGCACCTCGCCCGCTGCTCCCACTTCCGAGCCCACGGCGCCGACGGTGAAGCCGAGTTCGGGCCAAAGGCCCGAAATCGATCGCGAGGCGTGGGTGGCGGATCTAGCAGCCTTTGGCATCACGCCGCCCGATCTGGCCGGACTGGAAAAGTTGACGGAGGAGTTGTGCCAACACACCCCTGACGAAATCGAGTTGTTTCTTGCCGTTGCGATCGATGGCGGTGCAGATCTCGACGAGTATCGCGTCAACTTTGAGCACGTTTGCCCTAGCTTTCTCCCAACCTTTGACGCAGCGCGCGACTCGGTCAGTGCGTCGAGCAACTCGGCTGCGGAGGCGTGTGCCAAGGAGCCGTATGCACGCACTCCCGCAGAGGCCGATCTGGCAGAAGCCATGGGCTGCTAACGGCGAGACGTGGCGGAGCGGGTCGGAGCCTGAGAGCCAGGCGATGTGGCGTTCGGGACCACAGTCGAGGAGAAGTCGATCGAGATCAGCACATAGAGCGACCATCCAACGGGCGTCTGGAACTCGTACATCCCAAAGCCCTTTCCATGGTTTTTCGGCGCCCCCGGCGATCATCCGCCGGCGGCGCGGCGGCGCGGCGGTGCGGCGCAGCGGCGCGGCGCAGCGACGCTCGTCCGGTGTCGGTGGGCGAGCGTAGCGTCGATCCATGGACGCCACGACACCCCATCCCACCGCCGATCGCCCGGTCATTCCTGATGGCTACGGTCTCCCGACGACCGCCGAGGGCCAGCTGTCCTGGTCCGACGTCGAGCCTCGGCTCGTCGAGTCGCTCCACTACTGGCTCACCAGCGTTCGACCTGACGGCACCCCGCACTCCGTCCCGCGTTGGGGAGTCTGGCTCGACGGCAGGTTCTGGTACGACGGGGCGCCGACGACACGGCATACGCGGAACGTCGAACGCAACCCGGCAGTCACGTTGACGCTCGAGAGCGGGACCGAGGTCGTCATCGTCGAAGGCGAGTCCACGGCTACCCGAGCCGACGCCGACGACCTGGGCAAGCGACTGTCCGAGGCGTTCACGAAGTACAAGGACAGCGGCTACTCCCCCGGCCCCGACTCGTGGTCCGGCGAGGACGGCGGCGGCCTGCGGGTCATCACGCCGCGTCGGGCGATGGCGTGGTTCGCCTTCCCCACGGACTGCACCCGCTTCACGTTCTGACACGCAGCCGCCCAGGTCAGGCGCGGGTTCTCAGCAGTGCCAGGAAGCGCTCCGCGTCGCCCGTCCGGGGCAGGTTGTTGAACATGACGTAGGGCGACGGGCGACCGTCGACGAGGTCCCGCAACCGGCGCAGCTCGTCGTCGGTGTGGACGTGGCGTGAGCCGGTCGTGCCGTGCAGCCGGTAGTAGGTCCGCTCCGGCGTCACCGTCTCCGTCTGCATCGGGTCGACGGCGTGCACGAGGTCGAGCTCGGCACAGAGCTCCTCGATCAGCGTCGTGGGCCACTCGCCGTGCGGCTCCCACAGCAGTCGACCCGCGGGCCGCTCCACCGTCGACACGAAGTCGTGCAGCCGTTGCACGTTGACCTCGGTCGGTCGGAAGCTTCGCGGGCACTGCAGCAGCACGGCGGTGGCGCGCAGGAGGCGGGCGCACTCGAGCGTTCGCTGCCACGCGGCGAGCACGGGTGGCGTCGTCCGGAACGCCCCGACCTGGCCCCGTGAGCCGTCCGGCAGTGGCTGCTTCATCCGGCGGTAGGTCGGGCTGTTGGATTCGTGGGTCACGACCTGCCACGCCTTGATCGTGAACTCGAAGTCGCTCGGCACCTGCGTCCGCCAGCGCCTGAGCACTGCGTCCGCGGGCGGCTCGTAGAACGTGTGCTGGACCTCGAGGACGGGGAAGCGCCACACGTAGGTGGTCTGGGAGACCGTCCAGCCGCACAGGCCGACGCGGACGCCTCCCACCCGCCCCGTCCACGGCCTGGTGATCTCGCGTTCGTGGGGCACGCGAACCATCCTTTCTCGAACGCGGGGGAACCTGCTGAGGAAGCGGAGCAGGAAACCGTCAGCGCGGGGCAGCTTCACAGCCGCCTCAGGTGCGGGGCGCGGGCGGCTGTCCACCGCCGGGAGCACCCGGCATACCGCCACCACCGCCGGCGGACGGCTCGGTCGACGTGTCGACGCCGACCTCGAGGGTGGCGGTGTAGCCGGCACCGATCGAGCCGGTGATCGTCGGCGTCTGGAGGTCGAGGCTGTCGGAGAAGATCATGTCGTCCTCGACGGAGCCCACCGAGGCCATGTTGCGCGCGGAGTCGCCATACTCCGGCCGCTTGTAGATCGGGGTCAGCATGTCCTGAGGGAAGGCGACCTGCGACGTGGCGATGACGTTGTCGACGTCGGTGGCCGACGCCTTGTCGGGGTAGACCTCGAAGTGGATGTGCGGCCAGCGACCGGAGTAGCAGCCGGGGACGATCGTCGTGAAACTCACCTTGCCGTCGGCGTCGGCGACCTGCACGCCGCGCAGCCACGTCTGGTCGGTGACACCGTCGGAGTACATCGAGTAGCGACCCTCCGCGTCGCACTGCCAGGCATAGACGGCCGCCCCCTCGAAGGGCTTGTCGTTCGCCATGTCGGTGACGACGAAGGCCATCGTCAGCGCCACGCCCTCGACCGCCGAGCCGCCGTCGAGGCTGGTCCGGATGTCCTCCCGCTCGATGCCGGACTGCTCGAGGATGTTGAGGTCCTGCGTGCCGTCGGCGGGGTAGGGGCCGTTGGTCTCCTCGGGAATCTCGCCTGTCGCGGTGCCGGCGCTCGCGGACCCGCTGCTTGTGGCGCTGCCCGAGCTCGTCGTGTCGGCGCCGCAGGCCGCGAGGGCCACGGTCCCCATGCCGATGCCGAGGACGCTGAGCATCCGGCGGCGCGAGAAGAGCGTGGTCGCGTCGAACGCCGCGCCCTGGTCGACGAGCTCGTCCTCGGGACGGGCGAGTGGACGGCCCTCGAAGGTGGGCCGATCGGGACGGGACGTGGGGCGCATGACGACTCCTTGCTGGTGTGGGTTCCCCACTGTGGGGTTCGCCGTCATGCCGGCCCTGTGCCTCCTCTGTGCCGCTTCTGTGAGGGTTGAGGGCTAGCGTGACGGCGTGAGCCGGCTCCCAACACTTCTCGCCGTGCCCGGACTCGGCCTGGGGCCCGAGGCCTGGGAGCCGACGCTCACCCGGCTGAGGGCCACGCCCGCGGTCGCGGACGGGGTCGAGGTGCTCACGCTCCCGGGCTACGGCCGGCCCGCCTCCGCCGGTGCCGACCTGTCACCCGAGGCCCTGGCTCGCCTCGTGCTCGCCCACCGCGGAGGCAGCGTCGTCCTCCTCGGCCACTCGGCGAGCTGCCAGCTCGCGGTCAACGCGGCGGCAATGGCGCCCGAGCGCATCGCCGGTCTCGTGCTCGTCGGCCCGACCACCGACCCGCGGGCTGCCTCGTGGCGGGGCCTCGTCGCCCGGTGGCTCCGGACAGCGGTGCACGAGACGCCACGCCAGGTGCCGTCGCTCGTGCGCCAGTACTCCCGCACGACGCTTCCCGTCATGACCCGCGCGATGGACGCCGCGCGTCGGGACGACCCCACCGGCCCACTCGCCCGCGCCGCCGTGCCTACCCTCGTCGTCCGCGGACACCACGACGCCATCAGCCCGCAGGACTGGACGACGCAACTCGCGGGCCTCGGCGCACCGGGCAGCCGAGCCGTCACGCTTCCCACAGGCGCCCACATGGTGCCGCTCACCCACGGCCCTCTGCTCGCCGAGACCGTCGCCACTTTCCTCTCGGACCTCCACGGACGCCGGGAGCGCCGCACCCAGGGTGGACCGCACGGCATACCGAGAGAAGGCCGGCTCGCCGAGGTCGCGCGCCGCATCGATGGGCACGTCGCCCATCTCGAGCGGCTCTCGGGCGCGCGCCCCTGGCACGTCACCGACACGGAGAACCTCGACGCGGGCTACCCCTATTACCGCGAGGAGGGCGGCCGGCTCGTCCTGCGCGCCAACGAGCGAGGCAAGGTCCTCAGCGAGGAGTGGACCGACGACGTCGACGAGCTCGTCCGGCTCGTCATGCGATCGCACGTCATGGAGGTCGCGACGAAGCACGAGGCCCGTCACCGTCGGCGCGGAGAGGACTCACGCCGTCAGTGGTTCGCGCTCGCCGAGGAGTGGCTCGGCGCGATGGACCCGAGGTGGGGCGAGCTCGAACGCGCCCACCACGAGCGCATTCTCGTGTCCCACCCGTTCCGCGATAAGTAACAGCAAATGCGACTCGCCAAACCGTAAATTGTTTTGTAACTTCCGCGATCGTCATCTGCACGGATAGTGTTCGCCTCATCTGGCCCATGGGGGTCGGGGGTCAAGGCCATCCTCCTTGCTGAGGATGAACGGGGGGACACATGAAGAAGCTGCTGCCCATCACTATCGCGTGCCTCGTTCTGGCAACAGTGACCGGCGCGTGCGGAAGTCCTGAGAACGGGACCGACGCGCCGGCAAGTCAACCGTCGACAGCAACGACTGCTTCGACGACTGCGTCGACGGAGCCCTCCAAGGAGGCTGCGACGTTCAAGGACGGGGTGCTCACCACACCCGACTTCAAGATCGAGATCACGGACCACAAGGTCATCCCGGTGGGGAAGAAGGGGAACGAGTACGGCCAGAAGCCCGTCTTGGGCTTCTGGTACAAGACGACCAACGTGAGCGGAACAGACGTCGACCCCATGACCGCGATTCTTAGTTTCACAGCGTTCCAGGACACCAACCCGAACGCGGAAAATGAACTGAACGTCGCCGCCCTGCCAGACGATCGATTCTTGGACAGTCAGACGGAGAAGATCAAGAAGGGCGGAACGGTGGAAAATGCCATCGCTTACGAGCTGGATGATCTGACAACGCCCGTCGTTCTCGTCGCGTCGACCGACTTGGGGTTCTCGGAGGTCGGCCGGATGTCCTACTCCCTCAAGTAGTCGAGCCAAGCGCACTAATTTCGGCCGGCGCTACGTCCGCGGCGTCAACCCTCGGCCATCAGCTCGCGCACACGCGGCGCCACCTGCTCGCCGAAGAGCCGGATCGACGACATGCGCAGATCGTGTGGCAGCCGCCCGTTGGAGTACTTGAACTGGAAGCGCGACGCCCCGAGCACCCGGCACGTCGCCACGATCTTGCGCGCAACGGTCTCGGGCGAGCCGCAGTAGACCGCACCCTCGGGCCCGACCTGCGCCCGCGCCGCCTCCTCGCTCATCGGCGCCCACCCGCGCTCGCGGCCGAGCTTGCGCATCTGCTCGATGAAGTGCGGCAGGTACTCCTCGACCGCCTGCTCGTCCGTCTCGGCGACGTGGCCGGGCGAGTGCACGCCGATCGGCAGCCCGGTGTGGCCGAGCTCCTCGCACGCGCGGCGGTAGAGGTCGGCGAGCGGAGCGAACGCCGCTGACGAGCCGCCGATGATGGCGATGACGATGGGCATGCCGTACTGCGCCGCCCGCACGACCGACGCCGGCGTCCCTCCCACGCCCACCCAGGTGCGCAGGTGCCCGGACTCGGTCGGCGGCATGACCGGACCGCTCGTCGAGACCTTGGGGCGGATGGTGCCCGCCCAGTCGAAAGCCTTCTCCTGCAACACCTTTGCGAGCAGGTCGAGCTTCTCGGAGAAGAGCACCTCGTAGTTGTCGAGCGACAGACCGAAGAGCGGGAACGACTCGATGAACGACCCGCGCCCGACGCAGATCTCGGCTCGCCCGCCCGAGAGCGCGTCGACGGTCGAGAACCGCTGGAACACCCGGATGGGGTCGTCCGACGAGAGCACGGTCACCGACGTCCCGAGCCGAATCTGCCGGGTCGTGGTGGCGAGCCCGGCGAGCAGCGTGTCCGGCGCCGAGATCGCGTAGTCGGGCCGGTGGTGCTCGCCGACCCCGAAGAAGTCGAGCCCGAGCGAGTCCGCGAGCTGCCCCTCGGCGAGGACCTCGCGGATGACGACGGCGGCCGGCAACGGCTCCCCGTCCGGGCCGAGCGCGATGTCACCGAAGGTGTCGAGCCCCAGTTCTAGAGGCGTCTGCGTCATGCCTCCCGAGCGTAGTTGCCGCCACCCGCGCCCGTATGCCGTCTGCTCACCTTCGCTGGACTCGCGCGCGAGGTGCCCGGCCTGGACACGGGACCGGCCGGCAGCCGGGAGCGGCCGGCATACGGGCGTGGCCGGCATACGCGCAGGGCAGGGGAGGTGGCTACTCGTGGGGGTGGAACGACGCCTGGAGGGCCTCGACGGTCGCGGTGCGCTCGCGCCGGGCGAGCAGCGCGTAGACAGGAGTGGCGAGGTGGTGCAGGCCGTGGGTCTCGAGGCGGGCGTGGTGGTGGACGATCGTCGTGTGGTCGCCCTTGGCCTCGAGCCGGTAGCCCGGCCAGCCCTCGGCCTTGAGCCGCCCACCCCTGGACCGGTCCCACCAGTGGTAGACGAGGCGCGTCGGCCGCTCGAACTCGACGACGTCCCCGGGCATGGACCCGAACGAGGTGTGGTCGACATAGGTGGTGCCCACGCCCACCGGACCGGGCGACGTCTGCTCGGAGGAGCGGTGGATGCTGCCGCGGTCTGGCATCCACTGCGCGTGCCCCTCGATGTCGGCGAGCCGGTCGAAGACGTCGCCGATCGGCGCGTGGACCACCCGCGCCAGCTCGAACTCCACGACGCCCATACCCCAGCGTCCTCCCGCTGGGCACGATGCTCAAGGCCCCAGCCGCTCGCGGCCTCCGAACGGTCCTAGGGTCGGGACATGGACGAGATCCTCAGCACCCACCCGAAGAAGGACACCTTCGACCTCGAGCTGCTGCGGGCCGCGATCGACGCCGCCAACGCGTGCGCCAGCACGTGCGCCACCTGCTCGGACGCCTGCCTCCACGGCGACGACCCGGCGTCGATGACCCGCTGCATCGACCTCGACAACCAGTGCGCCGCGATCTGCCGCGCGACCGCCGACATCCTGTCGCGCCCCGGACCCAACGGCGACTCCTGGCGCGCCGTCGTCGAGGCCTGCATTGCGGTCTGCACCGAGTGCGCGCAGGAGTGTGCCCAGCACGCCGAGCACCACGACCACTGCCGCATCTGCGCCGAGGCCTGCCGCGCCTGCGCCGACGCGTGCCGCGCCCTGCTCGACGCGGCGAACTGATGCTGGGAGCGCTCTCCGGGGTTCTCGACACCGCGCTCGACCGCACCGTCGTGCCCGGGTTCTCCAAGATCGGGTATGCCGTGCGCCGTCGCCTCCCGTCGTGGCCGGCCGACCCGCACCCGGGTGCGTTGGTGGGCAAGCACGTCGTCGTGACCGGTGCGACCTCCGGGCTCGGCACCGCCACCGCTCGCCAGCTGAGCGACCTCGGGGCGCACGTCCACCTCGTCGTCCGCAACGCCGACAAGGCCGCGGACGTGGCGCGCGACCTGCAGGGGCCGTCGACGACCTGGGTGTGCGACCTCGGCGACCTCGACAGCGTGCGCACCTGTGCCGAGGCGATGCTCGCGGACGCGCCGCCGATCGACGCCATCGTCCACAACGCCGGTGCCATGCCGCCCGAGCGCACCGAGTCGCCGCAGGGCCACGAGCTGTCGATGTCGATCCACGTCCTCGGCCCGGTGCTGCTCACCGACCTGCTCCTGCCCAAGCTCGAGGGCCATGACGCGCGCATCGTCTTCGTGACGTCGGGTGGCATGTATGCGCAGGCGTTGCCCGTCGATGACCCCGACTACGAGCGCGGTGACTACGCCCCGGCCACGGCCTATGCCCGGAGCAAGCGGACCCAGGTCGAGCTGCTGCCGGTGCTCACGGTGCGGTGGGCGGCGGCCGGGGTGGCGGTCTACGTCATGCACCCGGGTTGGGCCGCGACGCCGGGCGTCACCGAGTCGCTCCCGACGTTCGACAAGGTCATGGGGCCGATCCTGCGCGACGCCGACGAGGGCGCTGACACGTCGACGTGGTTGGTCGCAGCCCAGCCGCGGCCTCGCGGTGGCGGTCTGTGGATGGACCGGCGGGAGCGGTCGACCTCCTTCTTCGGGCGCAACTCGCCGACCTCGGACGAGCGGCGTCGGATGTGGCAGTGGGTCGCGTCCGCGACCGGCGTCACCCCCTGACGGCGATGGGCGCCAGCACCTTCGAGGAGTGGTCTCGGGAGGACGAAGGAGGCGAGCGGGAGGCAGTGCGTCGCCGGGCGTGGGAGCAGCACGTCCATGAGGTGGCAGCGATGCATCCGGCGCTCGCGGCCGAGCTCGCGGACCACGGCATGCCGGAGCGCTGGTCGCGGCCGCCGGGCTTCCCGAGCCTCGTCCTCCTCATCCTCGAGCAGCAGGTTTCCCTCGCGTCGGCGGCCGCTGCGTATGGCCGGATCCGTTCTCGCACGGGGGCGATGACGCCCGCGGCGGTCCTCGCGACGACGCCGGAGGAGCTGCGCGAGGACGGGGTCTCGCGCCAGAAGGACCGCTACCTGCGGGCGCTCGCGATGGCGGTCGAGTCGGGGGGCCTCGACCTAGGGGCGCTGGAGGGGATGGCGGACGGCGAGGTCGCGGCCGCCCTCACGGCCCTGCCGGGGATCGGTCGCTGGACGGCCGAGGCCTATCTGTTGGCGTGCCTCGACCGGCCCGATGTGTGGCCCATCGGCGACAGGGCGCTCCAGGTCGCCGTCGCCGAACGGCTGGGGCTCGACGAGGTGCCGGTGGGTGTCGAGCTGGAGGCACTCGGCGAGCAGTGGCGGCCGCACCGGTCGACGGCGGCACGGCTGCTGTGGCACGGCTACCTCGCCCGACGAGGGCGTCGCGAGACCGTCGTCGACCTCGCTCCCTGACCGACTGGTGAGGTCCACGCTGGTCGGGCAATCCGATCTCGGCTCGGCGTCGAATGTCGCCAGTGCGGTCCGGGGTTGCTCCGAGCCGTGACTGCCTCTCCCGCGATGCGATCCTGCAGACAGGGACGTCATCGGGAGGCGCCGGCTTCGTGGCTTGACATTCGAACAGATGTTCGAGACCATGGAGCATGGACGTGGGGGACGGCAGCGAGGGCACGGATGGCATGAGGGATGCCGTCCGTGCCCTCGACGCCTGGTCTCCAGAGGGCTCGGTCTCCCACGGGTCTCCGTGCCCAGACGCTCCTGCGACGGACGGAGTGGCCGCGTTGCGGGCACTCGAGGCTGCTCGGGTCGCCATCGCGGGTGTGCGTGCGGTCCTGCCCAGGCTCAGCGGCCACGAGCTGGCGCGGGCGATGGGCCTGGCCGACGCGGTGAAGTCGCAGGCGTCCGCGACTCAGGTCCTCGTGACGACCGAGGCCGCGCACCGGGGTGAGTTCGTCTCGGCCCGACGCGGTCTTGGCTCCGCCCACGAGTGGGTTCGGGAGCACGCACCGTCGATGCGTCAGGCCGGTGCCGGGCAGCTCGCGGCCTTCGCGACCGAGGTGGCGCACTGCACCCCAGCCGGTGCGTGGTCGGCCGCCGGGCCACGTGCCGGCGCGTACGCCGACCCCGAGCGCGCCGAAGGCGTCGTCTGGGCCCGAGTCGTCACCGGCGAGATCGGTGTGCCGCTCGCAACCGCAGCACTCACCGAGGTGGCGCGCCTGCGTGACCGGCTGGAGCCTGACACGGTGCCGACGGTGGCGACGGCCATCCTCGACCACGGCGCGCGCTGCGGCGCCCATGACGCCAAGTCGGTCCGCAGCCGACTGCTCGCGATGTATGGGCTGCCCGACGAGCTCGACCGCCATCAGGGTCGCCTGCGCAAGGCCGCTCACCTGTCGAGCCCGCAGGTGCATGACGGCGATGTCACCGGATACGACCTCGCCCTCACTCCCGAGCAGTCCGCCATCCTCGAGGCTGCACTCGGCCCGCTGTCGCGGCCGCAGCCCGACCCCGAGACCGGGGTCTTCGACCCCCGAGGCGCCGGCCAGCGCCGTGCCGAGGCACTCGCCGAGATCTGCCGCCGACACGTCGCGACGGAGGGCGACGAACGCGGACCGGCCGGAGCGTCGACCGCGCTGCACGTAACGATGTCGCTCGACGACCTCCGCCGATCGCTGGGGTTGACCGAGGGAGCCCGCAGGGACGGCTACGTGGCGTCGCACGGGCGTGGTGACGCGTTCGTGCCGTCGCGTGGGCGCGGGGACGCCTTCGGGCCGACCGAGGTGACTGCGCCGACACCGGTCGCGGTGGCCGGGGTGCCGGGCTGCGGTGTCGTGCTCGGCTCGCGAGCCGCAGGCACTCTCCTGTCCGCGGGCACCGTGCGTCGCCTGGCCTGCGATGCCGACGTCATCCCCGTGGTCCTCGGCGCTCAAGGCGAGGTGCTCGACGTCGGTCGTGCAGCCCGTCTCTTCACCCGGGCCCAGCGACGCGCGCTCACCCATCGCGATGGCGGGTGCACCTGGCCCGGATGCGACGCACCGGCGGCCTGGGTGCGGGCGCACCACGTCGTCCACTGGGTCGACGGCGGCCGGTCGGACATCGACAACGCCGCGCTCCTGTGCCAGCGACATCACACCCACGTGCACGACCAGCGGCTCGTCGCGACGGTCCATCCGCCCGACGAGGACGGACGATCCGTCACTTGGGACACCTCACCCGGGAGCTATGATCTCGCGCTGCCACAGCGGCTCGCTGCCCTCAGGCGATCCGACGAGCGTCGACGGTCCGACCGACGACGCGACGCCGAACGACGACGGCGGGCCCTCGACACGGGCGGCCCCGATCCGTGGGCCGATGCGTGGGTCTTCGACGAGGACGCGGCGGACGAGTTCGACCGCCTGCACCACCCGGCTGCCTGAGCGCGCGAGCCCGACGCCACAGCACCATCGCCCTTCCCTGCCTGTCTCGGGCCCTGCCGGCCCTGCTGCCCGAGTCGGCGCTGCACGGGTCGGCGCTTCACGGGTGGCGTCGCGACGCTCGGTGAGGCCGTTGGAGTCCCGCATTGGCGCAGGTCAGAGTGGTCGCAGGTGTTGTGGACCACGGCTGGCGCGGAGCAGACTGGTCCCGAGGTGAACGTGATGGCCCGCACCCTCGCACTGGTCGCGATGGCGCTGCTCGGCGCCCTGCACCCGGTCGTCGTGGCCGCCCGCAACCGGCGGCCCGCCGAACCTCTCGCGCCGGTGTTGCTCGGACTCGAGCTGTCGCGTCTGGCTGAGCACCTGCGGCAGGTGGAGGAGGGCAACCAGCCGAACCAGGCCGAGCGCCTCGCCGCCAGCACCCTGGCCTATGACCTCGTGCTGCGCGACTACTGCCGCAGCGTCGACCTCCCGGTGCCGGAGGGCCATGGCACCCTGTCACGCAGCCAGCGATTCGAGCTGGAGTCGGCCCTCCTCGCCTCCGGCCACGACTGGTAGCCGAGACCTAACCGAGCCCGGCGACCGACGGCCCGTCCAGCGGCCGCTGCAAAGGTGCCAAAGAGCAGGCCGCACTGGAACGGGCCATCCGTCCTTCTGACCTGCGACGATGACCCGCATGACGCGACTGCGCACCACCTCGCCCTCGGACCGTGGCTGGACGCGCCGCCGCGCGGGCAAGGGCTTCACCTACCTCGACGACTCGGGCAAGCGCCTGCCGGCGGACGAGGTCGAGCGCATCCGCTCCCTCGCGATCCCGCCCGCGTGGGAGGACGTGTGGATCTGCCCGGTCGCCAACGGCCACCTCCAGGCGGTCGGCACCGATGACGCCGGACGGCGGCAGTACCTCTACCACCCCGAGTGGCGCGTCAAGCGGGACCAGCTCAAGTTCGACCGCATCCTCGAGGCCGCGGCGCAGCTCCCCGGGGCCCGTCGACGAGTGAGCCGGGACCTGCGCAGGAAGGGTATGCCGTTGGAGCGGGCCGCCGCGGTCGCCGTGCGCCTGCTCGACCTCGGCTACTTCCGCATCGGCAACGACGTCTACACCGACGCGAACGGCTCGTTCGGGCTCACCACGCTGGAGCGCCAGCACGTCCGCAAGGTCGGGGAGGGCCTGCGCTTCGAGTTCGAGGGCAAGAGCGGCATCGACCAGCAGGTGACGATCCGCGACAAGGACGTCGCGACGGCCATCGGCGAGATGCGCCGGCGCCGGTCGAAGTCCCAGCGCGTCCTCGCCTACCGGACCGACAACGGCTGGCGCGACCTCGAGGCGTCCGACGTCAACGCCTACCTCCACGAGATCTTCGACGCCGAGGTGACCGCCAAGGACTTCCGCACCTGGCACGCGACCGTCCACGCCGCCGCCGCGCTCGCCGCGTCGCCGGAGCCGGGCGACACCCAGGCGTCGAGGAAGCGGGCGATCAAGGAGGCCGTCGAGCAGGTCGCCGACTACCTCGGCAACACCCCGACGATCGCCAAGAACAGCTACGTCGACCCACGGGTCCTCGAACTCTACGACAGGGGCGAGACGATCACCGTCCCGAAGTCGAACGGACGCGACCCGATGAAGCGCCAGGAGGGCATCGAGAAGGAGGTCCGGGCCCTTCTCGGCTGACGTGCCCGGCCGGCATACGCAACGTCCGGCACATTCACGACATAGCCACCACAGTGGCGGACGCAAGCAGCGCGAGTGAGCACGCACGACCCGACCGAGTGGTTCCGCGCCAAACCGCCTTCGCGCCGAGGACGTCAGGTCTAGCCTCCGGAGAATGACGCACCCCTCGGCCGACACCCCGGCGAACGCGACCCCGCTGACCGGAGCAGCGCTCGACCGCCGCAGCCTCCTCAAGGGCGTCGCGGCCGCCAGCGCCGCCCTCGCCCTGCCCCGCGCGTTCGACCCGGTGGCCGCGGCCGCCCCGGCGACCAAGGGCATCTTCGGCTACGGCGTCGCGAGCGGCGACCCGACCGCCGACGCGGTCGTCATCTGGACCCGCGCCACCCCGCCCCCGCGGCGCAAGGACGACCCGGTGGCCACCCCCGGCAGCGGCCTCGGAGCCCCGATCCCGGTGCGCTGGCAGGTCGCCCGCGACTTCCGCTTCACGAGGGTCGTCAAGCACGGCACCGTCATGACGAGCCCCGACACCGACCACACCGTCAAGGTCGACGTCACCGGGCTCGACCCCTACACGCGCTACTACTACCGCTTCCAGAGCCTCGGCGAGTTCTCGGCCACCGGCCGGACCCAGACCGCGGGCGACGTCCCCGGCGAGACCCACGCCCTCCGTCTCGCACTCGTGAGCTGCAGCAACTACACGGGCGGCTGGTTCACGGCATACCGGGCTCTCGCGGAGCGCGACGACCTCGACTTCGTCCTCCACGTCGGCGACTACATCTACGAGTACGGCAACGGCGCCGACCGCTACGGCCCCGCCTCGCTCGCCGGCGTGCGCGACAGCCAGCCCGAGACCGAGACGATCGACCTCACCGGCTACCGGCTGCGCCACGCCCTCCACAAGGCCGACCCCGACCTCCAGGCGGCACACCGCCAGCACCCGTGGATCACGATCTTCGACGACCACGAGGTCGCCAACAACGCGTGGGCCGCGGGCGCCGGCAACCACCAGGGGTCCGAGGGCGACTACCTCGCCCGCCGCGAGCAGGCGATGCAGGCCTATCTCGAGTGGATGCCCTTCCGCCTCCCCGACCAGTCGCAGTCGACGCCGCACCGGGGGACCCGCTTCTTCCGGCGCTTCACCTTCGGCGACCTCGGCGACCTCTCCATCGTCGAGACGCGGCAGAACCGCAGCCTCCAGGTCACCGTGCCGGGCGTGCCGTTCGACGGCTTCGTGCCGGTCGGCCTCAACCCCGCCATCGACGGCGCCATCGCGCACCCGGGTCGCCATCTCCCCGAACCCGAGCAGCTCGAGTGGATCAAGGACGGCCTCGAGGCCGACCGCCGCTGGCACCTGCTCGGCAACCAGGTCATGGTCACGCCTGTCCTCTATCCCGGCGCGGCACTCGGCGCCCCCGGCCTCACCTTCGTCAACGCCGACCAGTGGGACGGCTACACCGCCGACCGCACCAACCTCCTCACGCACGCGGCCGCCCAGCCGAGCGCGGACTGCGGCGACGTCGTCGTCCTCACCGGTGACATCCACGCCTCGTTCGTCGGCGACCTGCCCGTCGCGGCCACCCCGGGCAGCCCGGGCTACACCTCGGCCGGCGTCGAGTTCGTGTGTCCGAGCGTGACGAGCGACGGCTTCGTCGAGGTCCTCGCCGGCACCCCGCAGCTCGCCGGCCAGCCGCCGGAGGTCGTCGTCGGTGCCACCCGCCAGGCCATCGGCGCAGCGCAACAGCTCAACCCGTGGCTGCGCTACATCGACGGCATCAGCCACGGCTACACCGTCATCGACGTCACCCCCGAGCGCGTCCAGGCCGACTACCACCACACCCCGGTGCCGACGAGCGCGCGGCCCGACCCACGCACCGACGCCTCGGTCGTCCCGACCTATGCCCGCAGCTTCCAGACGCTCGCCGGCAGCCGCCGGGCCACCCCGGCGTCCGGTCCCGTGGGCCCGCGCTCCGACCGCCCGGCCGGCGACTAGGTCACACGGGCGGTCAGGTCAGGTCGAGGACGAGACGCGCGGCACCCCACGTCGCTGCCGCGAGCACCGCGGCGAACGTCGCCACCCACACAGGCGACGGTATGCCGGTGAGCCGCCCGAGCACGGCCGCGTCACTTCCCGGGTCGCGCCGGCCTGCTCCGGCGAGGACGCCGACGTGGCGCCACGCGCCGACGAGGAGGACGAACGACGTCGCGACGACGGCGAGCACCTGCACCTCGTCGTTGCGCCACCACCAGAGCGCGCCGACCGCGGCACCGGCCGCGAGCACCGTGACCAACGTCCCGGCCGAGCGCACGAAGACGAGGACGAGCGCGAGGAGGACGAGGCACGCGAAGAGGAGCAGGCCGGCATACCCGCTCGTCGCGGCCCACAGCATGAGGAGGCCGACGAGCGCGGGCATCGGGTAGCCCGCCCAGGTCGTCGCGATCCGTCCGAACCCTCGTGCCGGACCGACGGTGACCGCGTGGCCCGACATGTCGCCGCGGACGACGAACCCGGTGAACCGGCGGCCCGACAGGATGCCGACGACCGCGTGGCCGAGCTCGTGGACGAGCGTGATGACGATCCGCAGCCGCAGCCACACCGTGGGCACGAGGACGACGACGAGCGCCGCGATGCCCGCGGTCGCGATTGCACCCGAGGGGACACCGACGGGCGCGGCCGCGAGGCGGGTCGTGATCTCGCCGAGGTCCATGGGCGCAGAACGTAGCCGCAACGCCTGTGACCGCCCGTGACCGGGCCGGCTACCTCGCCGTGGCGGCCCGGCGGACGTGGGGATAGGCCGCGTCCCGACCCTGGAACGAGAGGATCGCGGGGTTGCGGACCTCTCCGTCCTGGATCTCGATGGCGCGCCCGATCGTCCGCTCCGCGGCCCATGCGTCCGGGCCGGAGAGCACGGTGCGCAGGTGGGGCAGGAGGGCCTCGCTGTTGACCCACGTCGCCGAGTTCCACAGGTGGGACGGCGTGTGGTCGACGGCGTAGTAGGTGATGGAGTCCCCCACGACGAACGTCGGGTCCTCGAACGACGTCGGCCTCGCGAAGCTGAAGCCCATGGCCTCGTCGCACGACACGTCGACGAGGAGGCTCCCCGGCCGGAAGGCCCCGAGGTCCTCCTCGGTGAGGAAGGTCCACGGCGCCTCGGTGTCCTGGAGGACGCAGTTGACGACGATGTCGTTGTCCGCGAGATAGTCGGCGAGCGGCACCGGACCGCCGAGCGTCACGGCGGCGGTCTGCGAGGGGTGCTCGTCATCGCGGTCGACGTGGACGATCTGCACCGAGTGAATCGGCGACGCCACGGCGGCGACCTTGCGGTGGGTGAGGACCCGGACGTCGGAGATGCCCAGGGCGCTGAGCGCGGTGACCGCGCCACGGGCTGTGGCCCCGAACCCGATGACGGCGGCGCGTAGCCTGCGGCCGTAGGTGCCCGTCGTCCCCCGCAGCGTGAGGGCGTGCAGCACCGAGCTGTAGCCCGCGAGCTCGTTGTTGAGGTGGAAGACGTGCAGGAGGAAGCCGCCGTCGCGGGCCCAGTGGTTCATCGCCTCGAACGCGATGAGGGTGAGCCGCCGGTCGATCGCCTCCTGGGTGAGCTCGGCGTCCTGCACACAGTGCGGCCACCCCCAGACGACCTGGCCGTCACGGAGCTCGGCGAGGTCCTCCGACTGCACCTTGGGCAGGAGGATGACGTCGCACTCGGCGACGAGCTCGGCCCGGGTCCGGACGCCCCCGAGAGAAGCGGCCAGCGACTCGTCCGAGACGCCGAAGGCCAGGCCGTAGCCCTCCTCGACGAAGATCCGCTCGCGCAGGTCGGCGTCGATGCGGTCGAGGTGCTCCGGGTGGATCGGGAGCCGGTGCTCGTTCTCCTTGCGGGAGTGTGCGGGCACACCGAGCGTCAGGGTCGGGCCGGAGGAGGAGAGGGAGGAGGGGGCGTTCTCAGCGCTTCTTGCCATGGAGCGTCGTCTCGATCCCGGAGGCCTCGGTGGCCTTGGCGCGCTTGTCGGCGCGCTTCTCCTTGATCGACTTGCTCGACTTCTTGGACAGCGAGTGACGCGGTGACTTGTCGGACATGATCAGTCCCTTGGTGGGGAGACCCGAAGGGTCCCGCTGCCTCGAGACTACGCCTTCGCGGACCTTCGCCAGACCACGCCGAGCGGTGCACCGACGACGCTGCGTCGGCGCCGCCTCGGCGCCGCGTCTTCGCCGCATCGGAGCGTCAGTAGGCCTGCATTCCCGTGCCCTTGCGGGTCGTCGCCGTGAGGAACGCGTGCCAGTGCGACTGCGACGACGTGAGCGAGCCGCCCTTGCCGATGCGCGCGAGCACCTCGTCGGAGTGCTGCGTCGTCTGCGACCCCCACACGCCGTCGATGCCGGTCCCCTTGCCCCAGACGTAGTTGAGCATCGCCTGCACCGACCACGTCTGCGTCCCCGACTTGCTCAGCGACGACAGCCCCGAGCCGGAGACGGCGTTGTCGACGTGGAAGTGGTTGTGGTGGGCGGTGTTGTAGAGGTAGGTCAGCGTGTGCGCGAAGTGCATGTGCAGGCTCGCCGCCGCAGCCCAGTACTGCACGCGCACGGTCGTGAGCTCGGTCCCGGTCCAGGCCTTCCAGATGTCGTAGCGCGCCGTGAAGTGCCGCGTGCTCCCCGTCCAGGCGCTGGCGATGTCGAACGCCCGGCCGTAGTTGTGCATCGAGACGCATCCGTCGTTGCGGTTGACGTAGGCGCCGTAGGAGTCGATCGACGTCATCACCGGGTAGGGCGTGTTCGCGTCCCAGAACGTCTGCCACGCCCGGAGCCGGGAGTGCATCGTCGAGTCGAAGCGGAAGCTCGCCGCCGCGCTCGTCGGCTCGTAGTAGAGGGCCGCGGAGTTGACGGTGCTCTGGTAGGGCAGCGACGTCTCGGTGACACACGCGGCCGCGAGCCGGGTCGTGCCACGCCGCTCGTCCCCGACCGGTCCGTTCCCGCCTGGGTCGGCGTATGCCGGTGACGCGCCTGCCGCTGCGAGGCCGGCTGCGGTGAGCCCGCCGAGGAGCGCGCGGCGGTCGATGGAGGGCGTCTGGCGGTGCGGTCGGGCCGATCCGGGGGCAGGGGTGTGCGCGGGCATCGGGATCTCCTGGCTGGTCGAGACGACGGTGTCTGTCCCTTCGACGCTAGGGGCGCGCAATGGATGCTGCCACTCGAGCAGCCCCGGGTCCGATGCCGTGGGAGGTGCGCCGCAGAGCCCGGCGCAGGTCCGGCTCGGCGTTCGACTCAGCCGGTCAACCGCGCGGCGCCGTCCGCTCGATGTGGGTGGCGAGGGCGGCGCGCAACCGGCTCGCGCGGCGGGCGCGGAGCAGCTCGACGAGCTCGGTGTGCTCGGCGACGAGGGCCTTCATGTGCGCGGCGCTCGTCTCCTCACCGAGCCGACCGATCCGCACGAACGCGCCGAGCTGCCCGAGCATCCGCGACAGCGTCGGCATCCGCGCGGCACCGGCAAGGGTGAGGTGGAACTCCTCGTCGAGGCGCAGGAAGATCTCGGCATCGCCTGCCTGAGCGGCCCGCTCCTGCTTGATCAGGAGCAGCTCCAGTCCGTCCAGGTCGTCCTCGTCGCGGCGCTCGCACCCGGCCGCGGCGGCGGCGCCCTCGAGGGCGACCCTGAGGGTCGTCACCTCGCGGCGGTGCTCGGGCGAGACGTCGACGACGAGCAGCCGGCGACGTGGGCCGACCTCGAGGAGCCCGTCGCTCTGCAGCCGGCGCAGCGCCTCGCGCACGGGAGTGCGCGACACCTCGTGCTGCGCGGCCAGGGTGACCTCGTCGAGCGGGGTCCCCGGCGCGAGGGCACCGGAGACGATGTCGGCGAGCACCGCCCGGCGCACCCGCTCGGCCTTGGTCGAGGTCACGGGCGGCGACCCTACTTCGCGAAGATCTGCGACTCGTCGGCGAAGGCCTTGAACTCCATCGCGTTGCCCGCCGGGTCGAGGAAGAACATCGTCCACTGCTCGCCGGGCTGGCCCTCGAAGCGCAGGTAGGGCTCGATGACGAACGTCGCGCCGGCGGACTTCATCTTCGACGACAGGTCGTGGAAGTCCTCGACCGCGAGGACGGCACCGAAGTGCGGCACCGGCACCTCGTGCGAGTCGACGTGGTTGTGCCCGGCGGGCCCGGGGTGGACGGCGACCTGGTGCGTCACGACCTGGTGGCCGTAGAAGTTCCAGTCGATCCACTGCTCTGCCGAGCGACCCTCGGACAGGCCGAGGACGCCGCCGTAGAACTCGCGGGCGGCAGCGATGTCGTCGACGGGGACGGCGAGGTGGAAGCAGGGTCGAGCGGTCACGGCATACTCCTCGTTGTTTGTGTGCAAGGAGCGCAAATGTATACATCCGCTCTCGACATGCGCAATGACGAACCAGCAGCCGGGCGGCGCGCTCGGGAGTAGCGTCGCGACCATGGCCTTCGACGTCGCGGCTGAGGCGTACGGGCGGTTCATGGGGCGCTACTCCGAACCGCTCGGCCCGGTGTTCGCCGAGTGGGCGGGTGTCCACCGCGGCGACCGCGTCCTCGACGTCGGCTGCGGTCCGGGCGCCCTCACCGCCGAGCTCGTCGCGCGGGTCGGGGTGGGTCACGTCGCGGCCGTCGACCCGTCGGCGCCGTTCGTCGAGTCCGTGCGGGCGCGTTTCCCCGGGCTCGAGGTGCACCGTGCGCCGGCCGAGCAGCTGCCCTTCGACGACGGCAACTTCGACCGGACGCTGGCGCAGCTCGTCGTTCACTTCATGCAGGACCCGGTGACCGGGATCGGCGAGATGGCGCGCGTCACCCGACGCGGCGGCCTCGTCGCCGCCTGCACCTGGGACCTCGGTGGACACCGCTCGCCGCTCGACCCGATGTGGGACGCGGTCCGCCGCATGGACCCGCTCGTGTCCGACGAGTCCCACCTGGCCGGAGCCCGCGAGGGGCACCTCACCGAGCTCGCGACCGAGGCCGGGCTGCTCGACGTCGAGACCACCGAGCTCTCGGTCACCGTGACGCACCCCGACTTCGACGAGTGGTGGGAGCCCTACACGCTCGGTGTCGGCCCGGCCGGCGACTACGTCGCCTCGCTCGATTCGCGTGGACGAGAGGTCCTGCGCGAGGAGTGCCGCTCGGCCTTCCCGGTCGACGGGCCGTTCGACGTCACGGCCGTCGCGTGGGCGGTGCGCGGACTGGCCTGAGTCGCTCGCAGGCGCTCGCAGGAGACCCCGGTCTTGTGCCCTCGACGGCGGCACGACAGGGTGGGAGGAGCACAGCCACCTTCGACTGAGGAGACGCACATGGCAGGAACCGTCCGCACGGCCACGAACCACTGGGAGGGCGAGCTCTTCACCGGGAGCGGTCAGGTGACCCTCGAGTCCTCCGGCGTCGGCACCTTCGACGTCAGCTGGCCCTCGCGCGCCGAGGAGGCGAACGGCAAGACCAGCCCCGAGGAGCTCATCGCCGCCGCCCATTCGTCCTGCTTCAACATGGCCTTCTCCAACGGCCTCGCCAAGGCCGGCACCCCGCCCACGACGCTCGACACCACGGCCGCCGTGACCTTCGTGCCCGGCACCGGCATCACCGAGATCGCGCTCAAGGTCGTCGGCTCGGTCCCCGGCATGTCGGCCGAGGACTTCCAGGCCGCTGCCGAGGACGCCAAGGCGAACTGCCCGGTGAGCCAGGCGCTCAAGGCCGTGCCGATCAGCCTCGAGGCCAGCCTCTCCGAGTGATCCCCCACGTCTCCCGGCTGGGGCTCGCGCTCGTCAAGGGCACCCGCCACCTCGACCGGGACGACGTCGTCCTCGACCGCCACGGCCCTGTCGGCGACCGCACCTGGTGCCTCGTCGACAGGGCCGCGGCGCGCGTCCTGCGGACCGTCGAGAACCCCCACCTGCTCCGCCTCGCAGTCCGTGACGTCGGGACCGTGGAGGAGCCGCGCCTCGCCGTCACCACCCCCGACGGCCGCACGACGGAGGCCGGGACGCGGGACGCCGCGCACGGCATACGGGCCTTCGACTACTGGGGCCGCGGAGCACGAATCCGGTTGCAGGACACCGCCCTGCACGCGCTGTTCTCCGACGCGCTCGGGCGCGACGTCGTCCTCGCCCGAGCCGAACGCGGCGACGTCGTCTATGCGGACCCGGTCTCCGTGGTCACCACCGGCGCGCTCCGTCGCCTCGAGGAGTCGCTGCGCGCCGCCGGGTATGCCGTCCCCGCACCGCTCGATGCCCGGTTCCGGGCGACGGTGACCCTCGACCTCGACGACGACCCGCCTCCGGGGACACGGCTCCGGCTGGGGGATGCGGTCGTCGAGGTGACCGACCCGCTGGAGCGGTGCGCCGTCGTCGACCTCGACCCCGTGACCGGGGAGCGCACCGACGTTCGACTGCTGTCCCACCTGCGAGCCGACGACGGGCGCCTGCTCTTCGGCATGGGCGCGCGGGTGCTGCGACCCGGCACCGTGCGCGTCGGTCAGGCGTCCTAGCCCGCGAGCTCGCTGACGGTGGTGCGCGCACCGCTCGACGCGGCAGTGCTGGACTTCGCGCCCACCTGCCGTGAGACCTCGAGCGCGGCCTGACGGGCGGCGCGACTGGCGCCGATCGTGCTCGCCGACGGGCCGTAGCCGACGAGATGGACGCGCGGGTCGCGCACCGCCGTCGTCGCAGCCTGGACGTTGCCGGGGACGCGCTCGAGCGGGATGCCGCCCTCGGGTCCGCGCAGCCCGAGGGGTTCGAGGTGGTCGACCGCGGAGCGGAAGCCGGTGGCCCACAGCACGACATCGGCAGGCTCGACCGTGCCGTCGTCCCACTGCACACCGTGCTCGACGAGCCGCTCGAACATCGGCCGCGGGTCGTCGTAGGCCCCGAGCCGCGCCGCCTCCTGCTCCTGCTCGCGCAGCATGAGACCGGTCGCGCCGACGACGCTCGTCGGGGGGAGCCCGGCGACGACCCGGCGCTCGACCTCGGTGACGACCTGGAGCCCGGTCCGCGGGCCGAACTCCTCGGTCCGCCAGACGGGCGGCCTGCGCGTCACCCACAGCGTGTCGGCGACCGGGGCGAGCTCGCCGAGGAACTGCACCGCCGACGCACCGGCTCCCACGACGACGACCCGCCTGCCGCGCAGGTGGTCGCGGCCGGGGTAGGTCGCCGTGTGGAACTGCTCGCCGGCGAAGTCGTCGGCCCCGGGGTAGGTCGGCCAGTTCGGCCGGGTCCATGTGCCGGTCGCGTTGACGAGGGTCCGGGTCCGCCAGGTGTGCTGCTGCCCGTCCCAGGAGCCGTGGACGACGAGCAGCTCGCCGTCGTCGGTCACCTCGCTCGTCTCGTTCACCACCGCGCGGACCTCGACCGGCCGGACGACGGGCACGTCGTGGAGCCGCTCGTAGTGCGCGAACCAGGCCGGCACTGCGACGTTGGCCCGCTCCTGCGAGCGCTCGGGCGCGGGTTCGCCGGGAAGGTCGGCGACCCCGTGGACGTCGTGCATCGTCAACGAGTCCCACCGGTGCTGCCACGCGCCACCGGGCACGGGGTTCGCGTCGAGGACGAGGTGCTCGACGCCGCGACGGGTGAGGAAGTGCGACGCGGACAGCCCACCCTGCCCCGCGCCGACGACGATCGAGTCCCACACCTTCACGCCCGTTGAACGCTCAACCGCCCGCCCGTATGCCGTCCACGCCCCTCTCGCTTTCTGCGCCGCCACGCGCCGAGGCCGCATCCGCCAAGGGTCCGGGGACAGCGAGCCGACGTCCTGTGACCAACGACCCTGCCGTGGGGCGTGCGCCCGGGCCAGCGTGGAGGTGCAGGAAAGGACGTCTCCGATGAGCACCTCAAGGACCGCACCCCGAAACGAGCGCACACCCCCGACGCTGAACCGTGAGAAGGCCGACCGGGCCTACCGGCACGCCTGGTGGTCGCTGGCGCTCTTCCCCGCGTCCTTCGCGCTGACCTTCATCGTCGGTGAGGGGATCCTCAGCCTGCTCACCGACGAGACCGAACCGGCCGTGTGGCAGATCCTGCTCGCGGCCCTGCCGGCGGTGCTCGTCTTCGTGCTCCCGGCCTTGGTCACCGTGCAGCTGGGGCGCCGGGCACGTCATCTGGGACGACAGGACGGCTTGGTGCCCGCGATCGTCGCAGGCTCGATCGCCGTCGGCTTCGTGGCGCTCAACATCGCCTCGTTCGTCCTCGTCCTGCTCGTCGACTGACCCGTGATTCCGGGATCGACGCTCTCGGTGGGTTGTCGCGCCGAGGCGGCGGGACGGCATACACGGCTGAGGCCGGCGCACTCCGGAGGGGTGGCGAAGCGGGCGTCCGAGGGCGCATCGCCTAGCAGAAACGGCGGTGTGACGTGGCGGCAACATTGACGGTCCGGTTCGGTCGAGACTGACAACCCCGAGGGTCGGCGTTGGCAGGTGCTGCCAATGAGCCCTCGCGCCGACGACACCAGACTTCGTGCCACACCGAGGAACCGACTTCGCCCCCGGGAGGTCGGCCCGTCCAACGAAGGACCCGTCATGACTCGTTCGCGCCTGACCCTCCCCACCTCCTCCGCGCCGCGTGGCCTGACGCGCCGCGCCGCCACGTCCCTGGCGTTCGCCTCGATCTCCGCCCTCGTGCTCGCCGGCTGCGGTGGTGCCGAGGACGACGCCGCCGGTGACGGCGGCGGTGACGGCGGCGGCGAGAAGCAGGTCATCGCCGCGATCTTCTCCGGCCCGACCAACGACGCCGACTACAACGCGGTCGGTCTCAAGGCCCTCAAGGCCGCCGAGTCCGCCGGCGCGGAGATCTCCTTCAGCGAGAAGGTCGCCGTGCCCGACGTCGAGGCCCGTCTCAACGAGGCCGTCGGCGACGGCGCCACCGTCGTCTGGACCCACGGCTCGCAGTTCTACGACGCGACCGCGAAGGTCGCCAAGAACAACCCCGACGTCAACTTCATCGCCGAGTACGACGGCGTCCCCAAGGACCAGCCGGCCAACGTCTGGACGATCGACCGCCAGTTCCACCTCGGCTTCTACGGCATGGGCGTGTTCGCCTCGAAGCTGAGCAAGACCGGCACCGTCGGCTACGTCGGCGGGCTCTCGCTCCCGTTCTCGATGGCCGAGGTCCACGCGATGGAGCAGGCGATCAAGGACACCGGCGCGTCCACCAAGATCAAGCCCGTCTGGACCGGTGACTTCAACGACGCCGCCAAGGCGCAGCAGTTCTCCACCCAGCTCCTCGGCCAGGGCGCCGACGTCATCGTCGGCTCGCTCAACGTCGGCTCGACCGGCACCTTCCAGGCCTTCGAGGGCCGCCCGGCCGGCGACGGCTGGGTCACCGCCAAGTACACCGACAAGGCCGCGGCGGCGGGAGAGCACTACGCCGGCAGCCTCGAGTACGACTTCGACAAGCCGCTCGCCGACGTCCTCGCGAAGATCAAGGCCGGCGAGGAGAAGGGCAACTACCTCCTCGGCTTCGACACCGGCGTGACGATCAAGATCGCCACCGCCGTCCCCGCCGACGTCAAGGCCGCCGTGGAGAAGGCGATGGACGACGTGAAGTCCGGCGCGGTCAAGGTCGAGCTCAACACCGAGAAGATCGGCTGACCCTTGCTCCAGATGTCCGGCATCCGCAAGACGTTCGGGCCGGTCGTGGCTCTCGACGGCGTCGACTTCACCGTCGCCGACCGTGAGATCCACGGCCTGCTCGGGGGCAACGGCGCGGGCAAGACGACGTTGATGAACGTCCTCTACGGCCTGTACGCGCCCGACGCCGGGACCGTGGAGATCGACGGGAAGGCCGTCGACATCCAGTCCCCGAAGGACGCGATCGCCGCCGGCATCGGCATGGTCCACCAGAACTTCCTCCAGGTCGACGTCTTCACCGTCGCCGAGAACATCGTCCTCGGCACCGACTCGTCCGGCCTCACCGCCGCGGACGGGTCGCCCCAGACGGCGACGCAGCGGATCACCGAGCTGTCCGAGCGCTTCGGCCTCGCCGTCGACCCGTCGGCGCGCGTCGCCGACCTGCCGGTCGGGGTGCGCCAGCGCGTCGAGATCCTCAAGGCGCTCTACCGCGGCGCCAAGGTCCTCGTCCTCGACGAGCCGACGACCAACCTCACCCCGCAGGAGGTCGACGACCTCTTCGGCTCGATGCGTGCCATCGTCGACGAGGGCATGTCGGTCGTCCTCATCACCCACAAGATCCGCGAGACCATGGAGGTCTGCGACCGGATGACGGTGATGCGCGACGGCCGCTGGATCGCCACCGTCGACAAGGCGGACACGAGCGCCGACGACCTCGCCGCGACGATGATCGGCGACGTCGCCGGAAGCGACGCGGAGGCGGCGGCGCTGGCCGAGGCGGCCCAGGTCGCCCTCGGCGAGGAGGACCTCGGCGGGGCCTCGCTCACGCACCCCGTCGTGGGTGCGAGTGGTGACACGCGCGGAGACGCGCGTGGAGACGCGCGTGGAGACACGCGTGCAGCCGAGCCCGGGGGTGACGTCGCGGAGCCGGTGGCCACCTCCCCTGCCAGGGTCACCGTCCGCGGCCTCACCGTCGCCGGACCCGGCGGCAAGCCGCTCGTCGACGACGTCACGCTGACGCTCCGGCCGGGCGAGATCCTCGGCATCGCCGGCGTCGCGGGCAACGGCCAGACCGAGCTCGCCGAGGCGCTCACCGGCACCCGTGCGGCCACCGGCTCGCTCACCGTCGACGGTGTCGAGCTCGTCGGCCGGCCCACCGCCACGTGGCTGGGCAGCGGCGTCGTCTACGTCCCCGAGGACCGGCAGCGCGACGGCATCCTCCCCGGCGCCGGCATCACCGAGAACCTCGTCCTGGGCTCGCACCGCACCCGCGCGAAGGCCGGGATGATCAACTGGCGCGCCGCGCGCGCCGAGGCCGTCGAGGCGATCAAGGAGTTCAGCGTCAAGACTCCGAGCGCGGCCACCGCCTGCGGCCAGCTCTCCGGCGGCAACATCCAGCGCGTCATCCTCGCCCGCGCCTTCGCGCACCACCCGAAGCTGCTCCTCCTGCACAACCCGACCCGCGGGCTCGACATCCGCTCGACGCAGTTCGTCTACGACCGGGTGCGCGGCGCCGCGGCCGACGGGTGCGTCGTCGTCGTCATCTCCGAGGACCTCGACGAGGTGCTCGCACTCGCCGACCGCGTCACCGTCGCCTACTCGGGTCGCCTCGTGGGCGAGTTCGCGCGCGGCGAGGCCAACCCCTACGACCTCGGTCGCCTCATGACAGGAGTCGGCGCATGAGCACCGACGTCACCAGCCCACCGGAGACGACCGACGTCGCCGTCGCGCCCCCGCTGCCGCAGCGCGCGCGGTCGCTCGCCTTCGCAGCCATCCCGTATGCCGTCGCCGTCCTCGCGGCGTTCGTCGTCGTGGGCGTCGTCATCGCCGCGCTGGGGCACGACCCCGTGAGCGCGTTCCGGGCGGTGCTGACGAACTCCTTCCGCAACCAGACGGGCATGGTCCAGACCCTGCACAAGTGGGCGCCGCTCACCCTGCTCGCCCTCGCGTTCGCGATCCCGCTCGGCGCCGGCCGGTTCAACATCGGTGGCGAGGGCCAGATGATCCTCGGCACCGTAGGCGCGGCCGCCGTCGGCATCACGATGTCGGACCTCCCGCTCGTCGTCCTGCTCCCGCTCGTGCTCATCGCCGGAACCCTCGCCGGCGCGGTCTGGTGCGCCATCTCGGCCTGGCTGATGGAGTCGTTCAAGATCAACGAGATCCTCTCGACGGTGCTGCTCAACTTCGTCTCGTTCGAGGTCCTCGACTACGTCGCGTCGGTCGTCTGGTCCGACCCCGGTGCCGGTGGCGCGGTGACCCTGCCCGTCGGTGAGGGCGCGGTCCTGCCCGGCATCGGCCGCCCGCCGATGCACACCGGTGTCCTGCTGGTGCTGCTCGTGTCGGTCGTCGCCGCGGTCATGGCGAAGCGGTCCGTCGCCGGGTTCGAGCTGCGGGCCGTCGGCCTCAACGAGCGCGCGTCCAGGCTGCACGGCATCCGCACCGGCCGGGTGGCCGTCACGTCGATGATCGTCGCGGGCGCCCTGGCCGGTCTCGCCGGCGCGATCGAGGTCGCCGGTGTCCACCAGCGCACCCTCGAGGGCATCCAGTCGAACTTCCTGCTCCTCGGCATCATCATCGGGCTCATCGCGCGCGGCTCGCTCACGGCCGTCCCGTTCGTCGCCTTCGGCATCGCCGTCCTCGAGGTCGGCGCCGGGTCGATGCAGCGGGTGTCGGGTGCGCCGTCGGAGATCGTCCTCATCCTCGTCGGCCTCATCCTCCTGTTCCTCCTCATGTCCGACGTCGCGACCGAGCGGTTCCGACGGGCCCGCGCCTCACGTGCGGCCCGGTCCGCGCAGCTGCAGAAGGGAGCGGTGGCATGAGCGAGTTCCTCACGCTGACCATCACCGCGATGGTGCCGTTCCTCTTCGTCGCGCAGGGCACGATGCTCAGCGGCCGAGCGGGCATCTTCAACGTCGCCCAGGAGGGGCTCATGCTCCTCGGCGCCGCGGTCGGCTACATCGTCTCGCTCAAGGCCGGCGGCAACGTCGTCGGGCTTCTCGTCGCCGCGTTGGCGGGCGCCGTCGTCGGGTTCGTCCTCTCGTGGGCGACGACCTCGCTGCGGCTCGACCAGTTCGTCGTCGGTCTGGCGCTCTTCTTCCTCGCCGGCGGCACGGCGTCGCTGCTCTACCGCGTCGTCATCGGCAACGACGAGCCGCCGCGCATCGCCCCGCTGCCCGACCTCGTCCTCGGTCAGGACGCGATGGTCTTCGTCGCCATCGGGCTCTCGGTCTTCCTCTGGTGGTGGCTCTACCGCACCGACGCCGGCATGCGCCTGCGCTCGGTCGGCGAGAACCCCAAGGCTGCCGACTCGCTCGGCATCAACGTCGCCCGCACCCGCATGTGGGCCGGAACGGTCGGCGCCGCGCTCATGGCGGTCGGTGGCGCCTACCTCCCGATGGTCTTCTCGGGCGTCTATGCCGACGGCATCGTCGCCGGTCGCGGCTGGCTCGCGATCGCGCTCGCCTTCTTCGGTGGCTGGCGGCCGCAGTACATCCTCGCGGGGTCGGCGTTCTTCGCGGCCATGGAGGTGCTCGCGCAGCGGGCCCAGGTCACCGGCGTCGGCATCCCGCACCAGTTCGTGTCGATGCTGCCCTACGTCGCGACGCTGCTCGTCATGGTCTTCGCGCTCAGGTGGGCGCTCGTGCCGCAGTTCCTCGGCAAGAACTACGACCGCGAGTCCCGCATCGTCGGCTGACCCTGATCTCGTGGTTCCGCCACGGCGAGGCCGCCCGGCCACCTACAGTGCCCGGGTGCGCGCATCGGGAAGGACCGGGTCGGCTGCGGGGCGGACGCTCGTCGTCGTGGTCGCCTGTGTCGCCGGCGTCGTCCTCAGCCTGCTCGGCGGCACAGCGGTGCTCGCCGTCACCGGTGGCGTGCTGGGGTCCGACCCGGCTGCGAGCCCGGTCGTGCAGGAGGCTCGCGCCGTCGCGACGCCCAGCCCCACCACGTCGGCCACGAGCCCGGTCGTCGCCGCGCCGACGTCGGCGCCGACTCCCGCGCCCACCGCGTCGGCGGCGGTGCCGACTCTCGTCACCACCCCGACCCCGGCAGCCCGCCCGACCGTGGCCCCTGCACCCGCACCGACCCGACAGGTCGCAGGCGCGCTCGTGCCCGTCGTCGGCGTCACCGACGGTGACACGATCAAGGTGCGGGTCGGCGCGACCACCGAGAGGGTGCGCCTCATCGGCCTCGACGCCCCCGAGCTCAAGGGCGACGAGTGCTGGGCGCAGAAGGCGTCGAGCAGGATGCAGAGCCTCGTGCAGAGCCGCTCGGTCCGGCTCGTCGCCGACCCCACCCAGGACGACCGCGACCGCTACGGCCGGTTGCTGCGCCACGTCGTCACCGAGGACGGCCGGTTCGCCGCACAGGTTCTCATCGAGGGTGGCTTCGCCAAGGAGTACACCTACCGCGACGCCTACGAGCACCGCGGCGACTACCTCGCCGCCCAGAAGCGTGCGCAGGCGAGGAAGCTCGGCGTCTGGAGCGCCGCGTGCTCGGCCCCGGTCGTCGCAGCGCCCGCGGTCCCGGGCGCGACCACCAAGCCGTCGAGCTGCGTCATCAAGGGCAACATCTCGTCGTCGGGCGAGAAGATCTACCACGTCCCCGGCGGCGGCAGCTACGACGCGACGGTCATCACCGCGAGCAAGGGCGAGCGCTGGTTCTGCACCGAGGACGAGGCGCGCGCCGCGGGCTGGCGCAAGGCGCGCAACTAGCCACGCGCCGAGCGCGGTGAGCTCCGCACGTCGTATGCCGGCGTGGACCGGAGCGCGCGCCGCCTCGCGTATGCCGGACGTGGACCTAGGCGAGCGCCGCCTCGGTGAGCCGGTCGGCGGCCTTGGCGAAGAGGTCCTGGAGCTCGCCCTCGGGATAGCTCGCGGCGATCTCCGCCGCGGCGAGTGCCCCGCCCAGAAGCGCGGACGGGACGACCCCGCGTCGCGGGTCCGGGTCGGGACCCGGCTGCGGCGGGCGCGGCCAGTTCTTCGGCCAACCCGTCCCGCACCAGTCGTCGACCTCTGCGAGGAACGCCTCGCGCGCACCGGGGTCCCTGCCACCCACGACGATGATGCCGCGCGCCATGAGCTGCAGGAGCAGGCGGCCGGAGTCGACCGGCGGGAGCGGCTGGGGGTTGAGGGCGACGAGGTCGAGACGGCTGCGCAGGGCCAACGGCCCCCCGCCCACGAGCTCCCAGACGCGGTCGTCGAGGAGGGCGAGGAGCTCGAGCCGGTCGCGGTGCGGGGAGGCGATCCTCGCGCCGGCGATCGCCCTGACGAGGTCGGTTGCTGTGGCCATGGGACGTCCTTCCGGGTTTCGAACGGCTCACCCCGAGCCGTCACCGAGGAAGGAGCCCGGCCGCCCGCACCAGATACACGCCGCAGCAGTGCGCACGGCTCAGCGCACCGGCTCAGCCGAGGGCGGGCACCCGGCGGCACACGGCATACGTCACGAGAGCGGTGACGGCGGTCGCGATGGTGCCCCAGGCGAGGTCGACGAGGACGACCCCGGCCGGGAACCCCTCGAGGACCGCGAGGTTGGTGAGGTCCCACGTCGCATAGGCGACGAGTCCGAGGAGCCCGCCGTGGACGAGCGCGGTGCGACCCGACTCCTCCGCCAGCGCCGGACGGGTGGCGAAGAAGGTGATGCCGAGGACGTAGATCACATAGAACGCCACGGCGGCAACGGCGTTCGGGTCGGCCGCGAGCAGGTCGCCGAGCTGGTCGTCGTAAAGCGGTCGCGCGACGATGCCGAGCCAGAGCCCGTCGAGGACGCCGAAGACGGCGGCGGCGACGGCGTAGCGACCGAGCCAGGCGAGCATCAGTCGCGGGTGGGCAGGCGCTCGTCGAGCCACGCGAGGACGTCTGCGGTGACCTCGTCGCGGTTCGTCTCGTTGAGGAGCTCGTGGCGTGCGTCGGGATAGATCCTCGAGGTGACGTCGGTGACCCCCGCCTCGCGGTAGCCGGCCTCGACCTCGCGCGGCCCCTTGCCACCGTTGCCGACCGGGTCCTTCTCGCCGGACATGAGGAGGATCGGCAGGTCGGTGGGGACGGCGGCATACGCGCTCTTGCGCAGAATGCTCCGCAGGCCGCCGGCGAGGTCGCCGTAGAACGTCGTCGACATGACGAAGCCGCAGAGTGGGTCGGCGACATAGGCGTCGACCTCGGCTTCGTCGCGGCTGAGCCAGTCGGCGGAGGTCCGGTTGGGCTTGAAGGCGGCGTTGAACGAGCCGAACGACAGGGAGTCCATGAGACCCGAGGGGTGGCGACGCCCCCGCAGCCGCGACTGGAGGGCCGACACCGCGACCCCGACGGGCGCCAGCGGGTTGGCGCCGCTGTTGGCCGAGAGGATGAGACCGGCGAGCCGCGACCCGTGGATCGCGGCGTAGCTGCGGGCGAGCATGGCGCCCATGCTGTGCCCGAAGAGAACCACGGGAACGCCGGGGTGCTCGGTCTGCGCGAACTCGGTGACGGTGCCGAGGTCGCGCACGACGGTGTCCCAGCCGTCATGGTCGGCGAAGTGGCCCCGGTCGCTCGCGGAGCCGGTGAGCCCGTGCCCGCGGTGGTCGTTGGCGTAGACGGCGTAGCCCGCGTCCGTCAGCGCCCGCGCGAACCGTGCGTAGCGCCCCGCGTGCTCGGCCATCCCGTGCGAGATCTGCACGATCGCTCGCGGCGGACCGTCCGGGAGCCAGCGGTAGGTGTGCAGCGGGGTGCCGTCGGCTGCGCTGACGGCGATGGTGCTCGACTCCATTGACGGCTCCTGGGAGGGGTGGGCTCGCGGCTGCCGACGCTACCCGGTGCCTGTCGCGGTCACCGGACGTTGTGGTCGAGTTCTCGCGACCCGGTATGCCGTCCGCCCCCGTGCGTCCGGCGGCTCGGCCGGTCGGTCGGGTCCTCCGGACACGACCGTGCCCCGCCGCACGGAGCGACGGGGCACGGGAGAGTGCGGGCCGGGGTCAGCCGCGGTAGCCGCGCGACTGCGACGAGAACGCCGCGACGCCGCCGCCGGAGCTGCGACGCGCGCCGCTGCCCTGGCCGCCGGAGCGACGGGGGCCGCCACTGCGCTGCCCACCGGACTGCGAGCCGCCGCTGCGCTGGCCACCGGACTGCTGGCCGCGGGTCTGCTGGCCGGCGCCGGAGCCCTGACCGCCAGCACGCTGGCCGCCGGAACGCTGCCCACCGGAACGCTGTCCACCGGAGCCCTGGCCACCGGAGCGACCACCCCCCGCGGGACGCGACCCGCCTCGGCCGCCACCCTGCGGGGCCGCGCCGGGCACGGTGAAGGCACCGGGGAAGGTGCGCTCGCCCGGGGCGAGCTCGGTGAGGAGCGGGTGCGAGGGGTTGACCTTGGTCGTCGTCGGCTTGATGCCGGCCTTGCGGGTGAGGTCGCGGACGTCGCGGACCTGGTCGTCGGTCATGAGCGTGACGACGGTGCCGGAGTTGCCGGCCCGAGCGGTGCGGCCCGAGCGGTGGAGGTAGGCCTTGTGCTCCACCGGCGGGTCGGCGTGGATGACGAGGCCCACGTCGTCGACGTGGATGCCGCGGGCAGCGATGTCGGTCGCGACGAGCGTCTGGGCCGTGCCGGAGTGGAACGCGTCCATCGTCCGGGTGCGTGCGTTCTGGCTGAGGTTGCCGTGCAGCTCGACGGCGGGGATGCCCTCGGCGTTGAGCTGGCGCGCAAGCTTCTTGGCGCGGTGCTTGGTGCGCGTGAAGACGACCGTGCGACCGGGCGCGGCGACGAGGTCGACGAGCACCTTGAGGTGCGCGTCGGTGCTCACGTGGAGGACATGGTGGCTCATCGTCGACACCGGCGACTGGGCCGAGTCGGCCTCGTGCGTCACCGGCGAGGTGAGGTAGCGCTTGACGAGCGTGTTGATGGCTCCGTCGAGCGTCGCCGAGAAGAGCATGCGCTGACCGTCGCGCGGAGTGCGGTCGAGGATGCGCTTCACGCCGGGGAGGAAGCCGAGGTCGGCCATGTGGTCGGCCTCGTCGAGCACGGTGATCTCGACGGAGTCGAGGTTGACGTGGCCCTGGCCGATGAGGTCCTCGAGCCGGCCGGGGCAGGCCACGACGACGTCGACGCCCTTCGCGATCGCCTGGACCTGCGGGTTCTGGCCGACGCCACCGAAGACCGTCTTGGACGTGAGCCCGAGCGGCTTGGCGAGCGGGGCCAGGGCCTCGTCGATCTGGGTGGCGAGCTCGCGGGTCGGCGCGAGGATGAGGGCGCGGGGGCGCTTGGGGTGGCGGCGGCGGCCCTCACCGGCGAGGCGGGCGAGGACGGGCAGCAGGAACGCGTAGGTCTTGCCGGAGCCGGTGCGGCCGCGCCCGAGGACGTCGCGCCCGGCGAGGCTGTCGGGAAGGGTGGCGGCCTGGATCGGCGTCGGCGACGTGATGCCGCGGTCGGCGAGGACCTGCACGAGGGATCCGGGGACGCCGAGGTCGGCGAAGCCGGTCGTCGGGCGGGCAGGGGCAAGGGTGTCAGTGGACACGAAAGGGGTACTCCAGAGAGTTCTGATGCAGTCGGTTCTGCCCGGCGCGTTCCGGTCGCGACCCAGCGGCCGACATCGGTGTCGTCGTGGTCGTGGTCCCGGTCGCGGCGCATCGGCATCGACAGGAAGAAAAAGAAGCAGGTCCGAGGCAGAACGGTGCGGACCGCTGTGGTCAACCCTAGTGGCAGGTGCGGCTATTCCTTGCATCGAGGATTCCTGCGCGAGCCCGCCCGACCTGCTGAGACACCCGCAGCCCCGCCGTCGGGACCCCCCTAGACTGGCGCCCGTGGCGACGAGGCTGATGGCGGGAGTCGATGTCGGCGGCACCCGCGTCAAGTCGGTGCTCTGCGACGTCGACGGTTCAGTCCTGTTGTCGCACACCGCATCCACGCCTTCGCGACCGGGCGAGAGCGTCGTCGACGTCATCGTCGACACCGTCAGCGGGCTGCTGGAAGTTGCCCGCTCCGGTGGGGCCGGCGACCTCGGCGAGGTGACGCTCGCGAGTGCGGCCGCCGTCGTGCCCGGGCTCGTCGACGAGACCTCCGGCCGGGCCGTCTGGTCGGCCAACCTCGGATGGCGCGACCTGCCGCTGCGGGACCTGCTCGCCGACCGCCTCGAGGTCCCCGTGGCCCTCGGCCACGACGTGCGCGCGGGGCTGCTCGCCGAGCACCGCCTCGGCGCCGCACAGGGCGTGCCGGACGTGCTCTTCGTCCCGCTCGGGACCGGCATCGCCGGCGCGCTGCTCACCGGCGGCCGTGTCGCCAAGGGCACCGAGTGGACCGGCGAGATCGGCCACGTCGTCGCGGTGCCGGGTGGGGCCGAGTGCGGCTGCGGTCGCCGCGGCTGCCTCGAGGCGGTCGCCAGCGCCTCGGCGATCGGCCGCGACTGGCGCGCCGCCGGACGCGACGGCGACGCCGAGACCCTCACCAGGGCCCTCGCCGACGGCGACCCCGTGGCCCGTGACATCTGGGACGCCGCCATCGACGCCCTCGTGCGCGTCCTCGCCCCGGTGTGCGCCGCGGCGGGCACGCGCCTCGTCCTCGTCGGCGGCGGCCTCGTGCTCTCCGGCGCCACGCTCCTCGACCCGCTGCGTGACGGCCTCGCCTCCGCGATGGGCCACGACCTGCTCACCCTCGCCCCCGCAGCCCTCGGCGACCGCGCCGGCGCGCTCGGGGCCGCCCTGCTCGCCCTGGAGGCCGCCGCGTGATCCTCACCCTCACCCCCAACCCGGCTCTCGACATCACGTATGCCGTCCCGCGGCTCCACGTCGGCGAGAGCCACCGCGTCGCGGTCACCGGCACCCACGCGGGCGGCAAGGGGCTCAACGTCGCCGGAGTGCTCGCGTGCATGAGCGTCGAGCACGTCGCCGTCGCGCCGGTGGGCGAGCAGCACCGCGACTTCTTCGTCGAGGACGCGGCGCAGCGTGGCCTGCGGCTCCGGCTCGTCGACTCCCCGGTCCGCACGCGTCGCTCGGTCGCCGTGGTGAGCGCCGACGGCCAGGCCACCGTGCTCAACGAGCAGGGGTCCGCCCAGCCCCCGGCGGTCTGGGACGCGATGACCGACATGGTGGCGAGCAGTGTCCGCCCGGGTGACGTCCTCGCCGTCTCGGGCAGCGTGCCGCCGGACACCCCCGAGGACTCGCTCGTCGTCCTGTGCACCACCGCCGCCAAGGCCGGCGCCGAGCTCGTCATCGACGGGCGCGGTCACTGGGTCGGCGAGCTCCTCTCGCAGACCTCGGCGCTCGTCAAGCCCAACGCCTCGGAGGCGGCGCTCCAGACCGGCCTCGCCGACCCGACCGAGGCGGCGCACGCCCTCGTCGAGTCCGGCGCCTGGGCCGCGCTCGTCTCACGCGGGAGCGACGGCCTCGTCCTCGTCACGGAGTCCGGCCGCGTTGTCGAGGCTCGGTCGCGGACGGCCACCGAGGGCAACGCCACCGGTGCCGGGGACGCCCTCACCGCGGCCGTCGCCTGCGGACTGGACGGCACCTCCCGCGACGACGTCGACTGGCCGAGCGTCCTGCGCACCGGCAGCGCCTGGGCCGCAGCAGCGGTGCGCCAGAACGTCGCCGGGGTCATCGACCGCCTCGACGTCGACGCCCTCATCGACGACGTCGAGATCACCGAGCACGCCTGACGCGACTGATTGCCAGTTCCAGACGCGACTGATTGCCAGTTCCAGCGGGCTCGCGGGCGCTGGAACTGGCAATCAGTCGGGCTGTGGTGGCGCTGGAAGTCGCAATAAGTCGAGTCAGGGGTGGGATCAGGGGTGGGATCAGGGGTGGGATCAGGGGTGGGCGAGGAGGCGGAGGAGGCGCTCGGCCTCGTCGGTGACGGCGTCGCGAGCCGCCCCGAGGTACTTCCGGGTGTCCACGGTCGGTGACTCCTCGAGGCGGCGCACCATCGCCTCGGTCCACACCCTGTTCAGGTGCGTGGCGATGTTGACCTTCGTCATGCCGGCACGCACGGCGGCGGTGAGCCCGTCGTCCGGCACCCCGCTCGACCCGTGGAGCACGAGCGGCACCGGCATCGTCGCGGCGAGTCGGCCGATGAGGTCGGTGTCGAGCACCGCGACCCGCTCGGTCATCGCGTGCGAGCTGCCCACGGCGACGGCGAGGGCATCGACGCCGGTGTCGGCGACGAACCGCGCGGCGTCGCCGGGGTCGGTGCGCGCGCCGGGCGCGTGGACGCCGTCCTTGCCCCCGACCTCGCCGAGCTCGGCCTCGACCGAGATCCCCTCCGAGTGGCACTGCGCGACCACCCGCCGGGTCGTCTCGCGGTTCTCGTCGTCGGGCAGGCGCGAGCCGTCGAACATCACCGACGTGAGGCCGAGCCGCACCGCCTCGTCGACGAGGTCGAGCGACTCGGCGTGGTCGAGGTGCACGACGACCGGCTGCGCGCACGCCTCCGCGATCGCCAGCGTCGCCGCCGCGATCGGCCGCAGCGACCCGTGCCAGCGCACGCAGTTCTCACTGATCTGCATGACCACCGGGAGTGAGGAGCGCTCTGCTGCAACGGCATACGCCTCGGCATGCTCGATCTGGACGACGTTGAAGGCGGCGACGGCGCCGCCGGACCGCCGCGCCTGCGCGAGGACCGGGGCGAGCGCGGAGAGGGTCATCAGCCGGCGGGGTCGAGGATGATCGAGCGGGTGAGGTGGCGCGGCTCGTCGGGGTTGATGCCGGCGGCCGCGGCGCGCACGACGCAGTAGCGGTGCAGCCGGACGAGCTCGGCCATCGGGTCGAGGTCGCGGTGCTCGAAGTGCGCACCCGTCGCGCGGACCTGCTCGGCGAGACCTTCGGGGACGTCCCCGATCGCCCACGTCGCCCGCCCCCGCGTGGCGATGCTGATCGGACCGTGGCGGTACTCCATCGCGGGGTACGCCTCGGCCCAGAACTGCACGGACTCGCGGAGCTTGAGTCCCGCCTCGTTGGCGAGCCCGACGGTCCACCCGCGCCCGAGGAAGCTCACCTGCTCGACGTCGAGCAATCCCTCGTATGCCGTCTCCGCATCCTCGGCGAGCACCTCGCGTGCCTGCGCCACGGCGGTCTCGAGCGACTCGCCCAGCGAGGCGCGCAGCAGGGCGAGCACCGTTGTCGCGAAGCGGGTCTGGACGACCGACTGCTCGTCGACCTCGGGCAGGAGGATCGTCGACTGCGCGGCCTCGGCGACGGCCGTGCCGGGCGTGGCGACGATGGCGACATGCGGGGTGCCGGCGGCCCGGAGCTCGTCGACGACCTCGATGACCTCGGAGGTCGTGCCGGAGCGGGTGATGACGACGACCCGGTCGTAGCCGCGGGCGAGGTTGTGCTCGCTCGCCGCGAAGGCGTCGGTGACGCCCTGACCGAGCGACTCGCGCAGGACGGCATACGCCTGGCCCATGAACCACGACGTGCCGCAGCCGATGGTCGCGACTCGCTCGCCGGGACGCGGCAGGAGGTCGGCGACCTCGGGCAGGCGCTGGACGACGCGCGCCCAGTCGTCGGGTTGGGTGGCGATCTCCTGCTCGAGAAAGGTCACGGAACATCCTCATTCTGCTGTGGGTGGGCATGTGGTGCGCGAAACTGATCGATGCCAAGCCTAAGTGTGCACAGTCATGCAGCACAACCCTGCGCTCCTGCGTGAACTGCGCGTAGAGTCCGGGCATGCTTCCCACCAGCGAGGCGGCCCAGGACGGTCCGCGCCACCGCGCCTCCCGGCTGTCGGCCATCCTCGACCTCCTCGCGACGCAGGGCCGGCTCAGCGTGAGCGCGGCCGCCGAGGCGCTCGAGGTGTCGGAGGCGACGATCCGCCGCGACTTCGCCGAGCTCACCCGTCGCCAGCTCGTCACCCGCAACCACGGCGGGGTCGTCGCGACGTCGGTGGCCTACGAGCTGCCCTACCGCTACCGCTCCAGCCAGCACGACTCCGACCTCGACCGCATCGCGCGGGCCGCGGCCGGACTCATCGAGCCGGGCGCGGTCGTCGCCATGAACGGCGGCACGACGACGACGACGGTGGCCCGCCGTCTCACCGCTCGCGACGACCTCATCTCGCCCGGGTTCACGCTCGTGACGAGCGCGCTCAACATCGCGGTCGAGGCGGTGCTCCGCCCGCACGTGCGCTGCGTGAGCCTCGGCGGCATCCCCCGGCCGGAGTCCTACGAGGTCACCGGACCGCTCGCCGCCTCGGGCCTGAGCCAGCTCTGGATCGACGTCGCGGTCCTCGGGGTCAACGGCCTCGCGGTCCGCGAGGGCGCGACCTGTCACCACGAGGACGAGGCGGCGGTGTCCAGGCTCATGGTCGAGCGCGCCCGCGACGTCATCGTGGTCGCGGCCGCGGGCAAGCTCGGGGAGCGCGCGTTCACGCAGATCTGCGAGACCTCGGCCATCACCCACGTCGTCACGACGGCCTCCGAGGACGACGAGCAGGTCGCCGGGCTGCGAGCCGCGGGGCCCACCGTCCACTGCGTCTGAGCCGCCCTGCCGTTTCCGGGCGATGGCGCGGTTAGGGTCGGGCACATGTCCGACACCACGCTTTCCGACTTCTCCGCCACGACGCTCGCCGGCGAGCCGCAGGACCTCAGCGCCTATGACGGCCAGGTCGTGCTCGTCGTCAACACCGCCTCCGAGTGCGGCTTCACGCCCCAGTTCACCGGCCTCGAGGAGCTGTGGCAGGAGTTCCGCGACCGCGGCCTCGTCGTCCTCGGGTTCCCCTGCAACCAGTTCGGCGGCCAGGAGCCCGGCGACGCCGAGGAGATCGGCTCCTTCTGCCAGCGCAACTACGGCGTCACCTTCCCCATGTTCGACAAGGTCGACGTCAACGGCGACGACGCCCACCCGCTCTTCGAGTGGCTGCGCAGCGAGAAGGGCGGCATGCTGGGCTCGAAGATCAAGTGGAACTTCACGAAGTTCCTCGTCGGCCGCGACGGCAAGGTGCTCGACCGCTACGCCCCGACGACGACCCCCGACGCCCTGCGCGACGACATCGAGAAGGCCCTCGCCGCCTGAGGCACGCGAGGTCCTCTCCTGGGGCGGACGGCATACGGAGGGGTGACGTCCCGTGTCCCACGGCCATGTCCGCTGTTGCGCGAATGTGATCGAAAGTCGTGAAACTCGCTCAGGTTTGTCATTGCGTCACGTGCGATGACGGCCTACGTTGGCTCCCAGCCGGTCCGGGCGCACCGACGCGCACCGGGGCAACGGCCGGAAGCCGATGGGAGTGTCATGAGGTCGACAAGGAAGTCCGCCCTGGTCGCGGGTGCTGCGTTCGCGGTGCTGTTCGCGGGGGCCTGTGGCGGTGGTTCGGGAGCGGGCGACGCCAGTGGCGGCGACAGCAGCGGTGGGGGCGAGGAGGCCAAGACGATCAAGCTCGTCGCGGCCGAGTACTCCAAGGACAACACCAAGGCGTTCTGGGACGCCTTCGCCAAGACCTACAAGGAGAAGACGGGCTACACCCTCGAGGTGCAGGTCGTCAGCTGGGACAACATCGACCAGCAGTCCTCGACGATGATCCAGAACAACCAGGCTCCGGACATCCTCAACCTCAACGCCTACGCGAGCTACGCCAAGGACGGCCTCCTCCACGACGCCGACACCGTGCTCCCGTCGAACGTCAAGTCCGACATCCTCGAGACGTTCGTCAAGTACGGCACCTACGACGGCAAGTTCTACGGCTTCCCCGACCTCTCCAGCGCGCGCGCCCTCTTCTACAACGCCGACCTCTTCAAGCAGGCCGGCATCGCGGGCCCGCCCAAGACGTGGACCGAGCTCGAGGACAGCGCCAAGAAGATCGCGGCGCTCCCCGGCGGCAACGCGGGCTACGCCCTGCCGCTCGGCCCCGAGGAGAGCCAGGGCGAGTTCTCGATGTGGCTGTTCAACAACGGCGGCGCGTGGAAGGACGGCGACTCCTGGGCGATCAACTCGGACAAGAACGTCGAGACGCTCACCTTCCTCAAGAAGCTCACCGACGCCAAGCTCACCCAGAACAACCCGGCGCGCACCAACCGCGCCGACGCGTTCGACCTCTTCAAGTCCGGCAAGGCCGGCATGGTCGTCGGCTTCAGCCCGCTCGCGGGTGACCTCGACAAGGACAAGAAGGTCAACTACGTCGTCGCGCCGTTCCCGAGCAACGACGGCACCGAGTCCAAGACGTTCGGCGTCACCGACTACCTCATGGCCTTCAAGAAGCCGGGCAACGAGAAGGCCGTCAAGGCGTTCTACGAGCTCTACTACCAGCCCGACCAGATCAACACCTTCATCGAGAAGGAGGGCTTCCTCCCGGTGACCAAGACCGGTGTGGAGAAGTTCCAGAGCAACGAGAAGCTCAAGGTCTACCTCGACACCCTGCCCAACGCGCAGCTCACCCCGACCGACGACCCGACGTGGGACAAGGTCAAGCTCGCGGTCCAGCAGAACCTCGGCAGCGCCATGACCGGCGACCCCAAGGCCGTGCTCGACAGCCTCCAGAAGACGGCCGAATCCCAGAAGTGAGCTCGGACGTCGCCCGCGCCCCACGGCATACGAAGTCCTCGTATGCCGTGGGGCGCGTCCGCCCCCTCGTCGCCCTCGCGTGGCTCGCCCCCGCGCTCGCCCTCATCCTCGGGGTCGTGCTCTTCCCGGCGGTCATGCTCTTCCAGGCCTCGCGCAGCGAGTACTCGATCACCGGCCTGCGCAAGGGGCCCGCGGGGTGGACCAACTACACCAACGTGCTCGAGCACCCCGACCTCGGCACCGTCCTCACCAACACGGTCATCTGGGTCGTCGCCGTCGTCGCGCTGACCATCGTCATCTCGCTCGGGCTCGCGCAGTTCCTCGTGAAGTCGTTCCCGGGCCGGCGGTTCGTCCGCTGGGCGATCATCGTGCCGTGGGCGGCCTCACTCGTCATCACGGCGCAGCTGTTCGTGCTCCTCTACGACTACAACTACGGCCTCATCAACCACGCGCTCAAGACGCTGGGGGTCATCGACACGTCGATCGACTTCCTCGGCGACGACTCGTGGACGATGGCCTCGATGGTGCTCGTCGGTGTCTTCGTGTCGCTGCCGTTCACGATCTTCGTCTTCATCGCCGGGCTCAACGCGATCCCCGACGACGTGCAGGAGGCAGCCGTCGTCGACGGCGCCTCGCCCTGGCAGCGCTGGCGCCGGGTCACCCTGCCGCTGCTGCGCCCGGCGCTGCTCGTCGCGACGGTGCTCAACGTCATCTACGTCTTCAACAGCTTCCCGATCGTCTACACGCTCAACGACCGCAACCCGGGCTACCTGCACGACACGACGATCACGTTCATGTACAAGCTCGCCTTCAAGAGCCAGGAGAAGGACGTGGGCATGTCGGCCGCCGCAGGCGTCATCAACGTGCTGCTCATCCTCGTCGTCGTCGCGGTCTATCTCAGGATCGTCAACTGGCGGGAGGAGACCAAGTGAGCTCGCCGGTGACGTCGTCGCGCCGTCGCTGGCTGCTGTCGGGTGCCGGGCTGCTGCTCGCGCTCGCCTTCCTGGCGCCCTACGCGGTCATGGTGCTCGGCTCGTTGCGCTCGTCCTCGGACAACAAGGCGACGCCGCCGTCGTTCCTGCCGAAGGTGTGGCAGTGGTCGACCTACGGCGACGTGCTCGGCGACGAGCGCTTCCGGTCGTGGCTGCTGACCTCGGTCATCGTGGCGGCGGCCTCGACCGTCGTCGTCGTCCTCGTGTCGGTGCCGGCGGCCTACATGACGGCTCGCTACCGGTTCCCCGGGCGCACGCCGTTCCTGCTGCTCGTCCTCGTCACGCAGATGTTCTCGCCGACCGCGCTCGTCGTCGGGCTCTACCGCGAGTTCTTCGAGCTCAACATGATCAACACCTACGGCGCGCTCATCCTCACCAACGCGGCCTTCAACCTCGCCTTCGCGGTGTGGATCCTGCACGGGTTCTTCAGCTCGATCCCGACCGAGGTCGAGGAGGCGGCGCTGCTCGACGGCACGACGCGCTGGCAGTCGCTGCGCAAGATCATGCTGCCGCTCACCCTCCCGGGGCTCGTCACGGCGACGATCTTCACCTTCATCGCCGCGTGGAACGAGTACGTCGTCGCGCTCACCCTGATGATCGACGACTCGAAGAAGCCGCTCACCGTGGGCTTCCGCTCCTACGTCACCGGCTACGAGCAGAACTGGGACCAGCTCTTCGCGGCGTCGGTCATCGCCGTCGTGCCCGTCGTCATCCTCTTCGCAGTCATCGAGAAGCACCTCGTCGGCGGCCTCACCGCCGGCTCGGTCAAGTAGGAGCGGACTTCTCCGAACGCCGGTCCCGCTCCCTCGGCCGGTCCTACGATCGGCACACGGGGCCGCGACCGCGGCGCTCCTCGGGGTGGCACCGGGACCTCGCCGGCATGGTCCGGCAAGGTCCCGGGTCGCGGTCCGCCCGCCACGAGAAGGAGCTCGAGATGCGTTCCACCGTTCTTCGCACCGCAGCCGCCGCCCTCGCCGTCGCCGGGGCCGTGACCCTGGCACCCATGGCGTCGGCCGCACCCGACGGACCTTCCGGTCACGCCTCCTGCGTGGGCGTCATCTTCGTCCCCCAGGCGACTGGCGACCCGGGCGCCATCGCACGACGGATCGCCGAGATCAAGGGCTTCATCGACGTCCCGTGGGGTCAGGTCGTCTCACCCCTGCTCGCCCGCTGGGACGGCTGCCACGAGGAGTGAGACCGGTCGTCCTAGGGTGAGGGTGTGACCGACTCCGCCGCCGCTTCGCTCGTCGACCTGCACTGCCACGGGGCCCTCGGGCACGAGTTCGGGCGTGACACGGGTGGGTCACGGGCCGCCGCCGGTCACCACCGCGCCGCGGGTGTGGGACGCCTCGTCGCCTCGCTCGTCTCGGGCACCCCGGACACGCTCGTCGGCCAGGTCGCCACGCTCGCGCCGCTCGTCGCCTCCGGCGAGCTCGCGGGGATCCACCTCGAGGGGCCGTTCCTCTCCGAGGAGCGTCGCGGCGCACACGACCCGTCGGTCCTCACCGACCCCGACCTCGCCCTCGTCGAGTCGCTCGTCGAGACGTGCGCCGAGGCAGGGGTGCCCGAGGCGGTCGTGCAGTGGACATTCGCCCCCGAACGCGCCGGCTCGGGCGAGCTCGTGGCGGTCCTCGCGCGGCACGGCATCCTGCCAGCGGTCGGGCACACGGACGCGTCGGCCGACGTCGTCTCGCGCAGCCTGGCATCGATCGCCGACGCGTGTGGCCGCGCGCCGCTCGTCACCCACCTCTTCAACGGTATGCCGGCCTTCCACCACCGCTCGGGCGGTCCGGTCGCGGCGGCGCTCGCCTCGGCGGCGCGCGGCGACTGCATCGTCGAGCTCATCGCCGACGGAGTGCACGTCGCGCCCGAGGTCGTGCGGATGGTCTTCGAGACCGTCGGGCCCGAGCGGGTCGCGCTCGTCTCCGACGCCATGGCGGCGACGGGGCTGGGCGACGGCGCCTACACGATCGGCACGCTCGACGTCGAGGTCGCGGGCGGGGTGGCGCGACTCGCCGACGGCGGTTCGGGCCGCGGCTCGATCGCCGGGTCGACGTCGACGCTGGCCGACTGCGTGCGGTGGGCGGTCGAGGTGGCCGGTGTGCCTGAGGCCGACGTCCTCACCGCCGCGACGACCACCCCGGCGTCCGTCCTCTCCCCTTGAACTTCCAGCGCGCCGCCCGCTCTACCGCCCCGCCCCGGGCGTGCGACTTCTTGCCCCATGACCACCGGATCACGCCCGTTTCGACACGGATCTGGTGGTGCTGGGGTAATCAGTCGGGGCGGAGGGCGGGGGCGAGGAGGCGGAGCGAGGACTCGATGGCGACGTCGTTCCAGCGGTCGGCGCGGCCGAGCATGTAGTGCCCGAGCATCCCCATGTCGACGAGCTCGGCGGAGGCGGCGACGAGCCGGGCCCGCTCGACGAACCGTCGCGTGTGGACGAACGACGTGATCCGGTCCCGCCGCCCGTGCGCGGCGACCAGCGCCCTCCCGGCGAGGCGGTCCACCGGGTCCTCGAACGACCACCACGGCGCGAGCCCGACGACGCCGATGACCGACGGGTCGTCGGCGATGCGCACGGCCACACGCGCGCCCATCGAGTGCCCGAGCAGGACGACGGGCACGTCGCCGTGTGCCTCGCGGACGGCGTCGAGGGCCCAGCGGGCGTCGTCGGTGCGGTCGCTCCCGCCGTTCCAGCCGCGCTGGGCGTAGCGGAGCAGCCACACGCTCGTCCCCGCATCGTGCGCCCGGCCCTGGATGGAGCGGGCCATCCACGCGGACCGCTGCCACGAGGCGCTGCGGTTGTCGACGAGGTCGCGCGAGCGGGGCTTGCCGCCGTGGAGCATGAGGATGACAGCACGGGGGGCGCCCGGGGCGTCGAAGCGGGTCAGGTGGGGTGTCGGTGTGGCCACGAGGTCTCTTCGGAGTCGCTGAGGTCGGGGATGGGTCGGGGAGTCGGAGATGAGGTCGAGGATGGGGCGGACGGCGCGACGGTCGTGCCGCTCACCGCAACAACGCGCGAAGCGAGGAGATCGTGTCCGCCTCTGCGGCGGGTTTGGCGTCCGCACCGACCCGGTAGCGCTTGACCCGGGCGAACCGCAGCGCCACGCCACCGGGGTAGCGCGAGCTCCGCTGCACGCCGTCGATGGCGATCTCGACGACGACCTCGGGCCGCATCATGAGGGCCCACCCGTCGTCCTCGACGCCGAACTCCGGGAACGTCTCGGTCTGCCACCGCAGCAGCTCGTCGGTGAGCCCCTTGAAGGTCTTGCCCACCATGACGAAGCCGTCCTCCGGCCCGAACTCGCCCTCGGGGTCGCGCGCACCGAGGTGGAGGTTCGACAGCCACCCCCGGCGACGCCCGGAACCGCGCTCGACCCCGAGGACGACGAGGTCGTAGGTGTGCACCGGTTTGACCTTGACCCAGTGCTTGCCCCGTCGCCCGGCGGCGTAGGTCGAGTCGACGGCCTTGACCATGACCCCCTCGTGCCCTGCGGCGAGCGCGTCGCGCGACACTCGGTCGGCGACGGCCGGGTCGGACGTCACCTCACCCTCGATCCGGTATGCCGGCGCGATCCGTTCGAGGACGTCGAGCCTCTCGCGCAGCGGCCGGTCGATGAGGTCGTCGCCGTCGAGGTGGAGGACGTCGAAGAAGCGCGGCGCGAGCAGCCGGGCGGCGGTCGCCTCGCCGACGTCCTCCGCGCTGACCTCCTCCGCGCTGACGTCGGCACCCGCGGCGCCGCCGGCGGCGGCCCCCGCGGTCGCACGCCTGGCCTCGGCGCGCTGCTCGTCGGTGCCGAAGCGGCTCATCGTGTCCTGGAAGGGCCGGGGAGCGCCGTCGTCGTCGAGCATGAGGGTCTCGCCGTCGAGGATGACGGACTCGACGGGCAGCGACAGCGCGACGTCGACGATCTCGGGCACGCGCGACGTGATGTCGGCGAGCGAGCGGGTGTGGACCCGGACCTCGTCGCCACTGCGGTGCACCTGGATCCGCGCGCCGTCGAGCTTGTGCTCGACCGACGCCTCACCGGTGACCTCGAGTGCCGCGGCGACGTCGGCCGCGGTCGAGGCGAGCATCGGCTGGACGGGGGTGAGGACGGCGAGCCCGACGCCGGCGATCGCCTCGGGGTCGGTGAGCGCGAGACGCACGGTCCCGGCGAGCGACCCGCTGAGCATGACCGCGCGCCGCACGTCCGCCACGGGCAGGTCGACGGCCTTGGCGAGCCCGTCGGTGAGGACGCCCTCGAGCGCACCGGTGCGCATCTCGCCGGTCATGGCGCGGGCCAGGTGCTCCTGCTCCTCCGACGTGGCCCGCTCGAAGAGCCCGGTGAGCGCGTGGTTGCGGGCGCCGGCGGACCCGGCGCCGCCCAGCCCGGCGATCTCGTCGAGGACGGCATCGACGTCACCGACGGTGAGCGAGGACTCGGTCGCGGGCGCCGCCGCACGCCGCGCCGCGGCCACGGTGCGGTAGCCGAGCCCGATGGACCCCTGGCGCAGGCGGCCGAGGAGCAGGCCGACGGCGGCCTCGGCCTCGTCGGGTCCGAGGTCACGCAGGAGTGCACCGAGCAGCTCGGTCTTGGCCGTGCGCGACCGGGTCGCCGCGAGCGCCGAGGCGGTCTCGACGAGGCGGGCGAACGGCATACCTCCGTCGTCGGGAGGGGTGCTCACTCGGCGGCGGACTGCTCGCCGGCGATGTTGACCATCCAGCCGATGCCGAAGCGGTCGGCGCACATGCCGAACTCGTCGCCCCACATCTGCTTCTCGAGCGGCACCTGGACCTGGCCGCCGTCGGACAGCCGGTCCCACCAGCCGCGCAGCTCGTCGGCGTCGTCGCCGGAGAGGCTGATCGCGATCGAGGAGCCCTCCATGCGCGGCATTCCGGGCGGGGTGTCGGAGGCCATGAGGGTGAAGCCGGAGGGCGTCTCGAGCTGGGCGTGCATGACGCCGTCGGCGGGTGGCGCGTGCTCCGGGTCGCCGCCGCCGAACTCACCGAAGGTCGAGACGTTGAGCTCGCCGCCGAAGACGTCCCTGTAGAACTCCATCGCCTCGCGCGCGTTGTCCGCGAACTGGATGTAGGGGTTGAGTGTCGATGCCATGGATCTCAAGGTAGACCCGCCCCCCGACACACGGAACCTGATCGACTTATTGCCCTTTCCAGCGGGGCTCCGGAGGCGAGTCGCCCCGTGAGGCGCTGGAAAGGGCAATAAGTCGGGGTGGGGGTGGGGAGGGTGGGTGGGAGCCGGGGCGGGTCAGCGGCCGTGGCGGCGGTAGGCGTGGATCACCGACGGGCGTGGCTGGCCGTCACCCCGGTAGGGGAAGTGCGAGACGACGTTGTCGGGGCTCGCGTTGCCGACCTCGCCCGGGTGCTGCACCGCGACGAGGACGGAGTCGGGGCCGAGGATCACCGGGCCGCACGTCTCCGCGCCGACCGGCACCGAGAGGAACTGCTGGAGCCGGCCCTTCTCGGCGCCCTCGAGGGGCATGACGTAGAGGGCGTCGCAGAAGCTGAGCGTGCCCGGCATGCCGTCGGTCGAGATCCACAGGTTGCCGGCAGCGTCGAAGGCGACGTTGTCGGGGCAGCTGATCGGGCTGACCTCGCTCTTGTCGTAGCCGTTGAAGTACGTCTGCGGGTCGTCGGGGTTGCCGGCGACGAGCACGATCTTCCACGTGAAGGTCAGCGCACCGTGGTCGCCTCCAGCCTCGGTGAACTCGGTGACGTGGCCGTGCTTGTTGCTCGCGCGCGGGTTCGCCTCGTCGATCTGCGCCGGCGTGCGTGCGGAGTTGTTCGTCATCGCGGCGTAGATGCGGCCGTTGACCGGGTTGGGCTGGACGTCCTCGGGGCGGTCCATCTTCGTCGGCCCGACCTTGTCGGCGGCGAGGCGCGTCCAGATCAGCACCTCCTCGACGGTGAAGCCGGGGACCTTCGAGACGCCGCCGACGACGAGCGGCAGCCACTCGCCGGTGCCGTCGTACTCGCCGTCCGCGGCCCCGTCGCCGGTGAGGCGCGCGACGTAGAGGTCGCCCTCGGAGAGCAGGCCCATGTTGTGCCGCTTGTCGCCCTCGCGGTAGGTGCCCTTGGACAGGAACTTGTAGATGTAGTCGAACCGCTCGTCGTCACCCATGTATGCCGCGACGCGGCCGTCCGCGGTGAGCGTCACCGTCGCGCCCTCGTGCTTGAAGCGACCGAGTGCGGTGTGCTTGACCGGCGTCGACGTCGGGTCGTGCGGGTCGACCTCGACGATCCAGCCGAAGCGGTTGACCTCGTTGGGCTCCTTGGTCACCGAGAAGCGGTCCTGGATCCGCTCCCAGCCGCGACCGCCCGACGTGATGCCGTAGCGCTTGAGCCGGCCCTGCGGGTCCGGGGCGCCGGTCGCGTCGAAGTACTGGTTGAAGTTCTCCTCGCCCGAGAGGTAGGTGCCCCACGGCGTCTCGCCACCCGCGCAGTTGTTGAGCGTGCCGAGGATGCGCTCGCCGCGCGGGTCGTCGGAGGTGCGCAGGTGCACCGAGCCGGCGGCGGGGCCGTCGACGGCGAACGGCGTGTCGGTGTGGATGCGGCGGTTGCGCGCGCCGCCCTGGACCCAGCGCCACGGGCTGTTCGCGTCGCGGCGGGCGACCTCGGTGACGGTGATGCCGTGGGCGGCCTGGACGATCTCGAGCTGCTCGTCGGTGAGGTCGGCGGAGGAGCCGACACCGCGGAACATCAGCTCGTCGTTGGTGTACTCGTTGTTGAAGGCGAGCAGGCCCTTGTGCGCACCCTTGTTGCCCGGGCCGCCGTGCATGAACTGCACGTAGTCGCAGTTGTAGCCGGCCTGCTCGCGCTGCGCGGCGGGGGTCTGGTTGTCGAAGTCGAAGGCCGGCGTGCCGGCGAAGAGCGGGTCGCCCCAGCTGATGACCGGCGCCCAGTCGAAGCCCTCGGGAACCTTGACGGCGTCGACGTTCGCCGGGGTCGGCGCGATGCCGGTGAAGCCGAGCGCGTTGCGCTTCGCGGCGCCTGCCGCACCGGTCCCGGCTCCGGTGGCAGGCGACGCGGGCGCGGCGGCCGCGGACGGCATGCTCCACGCGGTGAGGCCGACGAGTGCGGCGCCCGCGCTCCCGGCGCGCAGCGCGGACCGGCGGGAGACGCCTGCGGCGACGAGGTCGCCGAAGTAGGCGTTGTCGGACGTGTTGGGCACGTCCTGGTCACAGGCGTTGCCGCAGCGGTACTGGCACGTCATCGAGCTGCGGCCACCCTCGTGCGAGCGGGTGAACAGCGGGAGCAGGCGGGCGGGAGTCGTCACGTCGGATCCTTCGTCAGGGGCGCGGGTGCGGCCGCGAGGGCAGCCGTCCCGACGCTAGGGACGCCCGGGGCACTCCCGTCGTCCTCGTGGTGAACGTCGGGTGACCGGTCGTCGACGGGTGGGAGGCTGGGGAGGTGACCTCGGATGCCGACCTCGTCGCGACCTTCTTCGCCGGCCACCCCGACGGCGAGGCAGTCGCCGAGGCCGTCGTCGCTGCGGTTGAGGCGCTCGGTCCACACACCGCCGACGCGGGCCGGAGCCAGGTGGCCTTCCGGCGGCGGGTGTCGTTCGCGTGGTTGTGGCGCCCGGGCCAGTACGTGCGCAGCGAGGTGCCCGCGGTGCTCTCGCTCGGGCTGCCCTTCCGCGACGCCTCGCCGAGGTGGAAGGAGGTCGTACGGCCGAGCGCCGGCCGATGGATGCACCACCTCGAGCTCACCCGGCCGGAGGAGGTCGACGACGAGGTCCGCGAATGGCTGCGGACGGCATACGACGCCGCGGGGTGACCTCCGGTGGTAGGCAGGGGGCATGTACCTCGAGAACGTCGTCGTCGATGCACGGGACCCGCGCCGCCTCGGCCGTTTCTGGGAGGCGCTGCTCGGCTGCACGACGCTCACCGACGAAGAGCGGTCCTACGAGACGCGGCTCGTCGTGCCCGACGGGCCGAGCCTCGACCTCTGCTTCGAGATCGTCGAGGAGCCACCGCGCCCGAGCCCGCGACTGCACCTCGAGGTCTACGGCGGCGAGGCCGAGGAGCAGGCCGCCGTCGTCGAGCGCGCCCTCTCGCTCGGCGCCCGCCACCTCGACATCGGCCAGCGCGACGTGCCGTGGGTGGTCCTCGCGGACCCGGAGGGCAACCCGTTCTGCGTCATGGAGGCGCGGCCGGAGTATGCCGTGTCGGGACCCCTCTCGTCGCTGCCCCTCGACAGCGCCGACGTCGAGCGCGACCTCGCCTTCTGGTCCGCGCTCTCGGGGTGGGTGCCGGTCGACAGCGCGATGCCCGGGGCGCTGCGCCACGCCAGCGGCCGCGGTCCGCTGCTCGAGCTGTGCCCGGAGCCGCGGCCCAAGGAGCCCCGCCACAAGAACCGCGTCCACCTCGACATCCGGCTCGAGTCCGGCGACGACCCGGACGCCACGGCCCAGAGGGTCCTCGACCTCGGTGGGTCGCGGTTCGAGCACGACTGGGGCGACCTGCCGTGGCAGGTGATGACCGACCCCTCGGGCAACGAGCTGTGCCTTCTGCCCGCGAGGTCCGGGGACGCCTCAGCGGACGGGTCGCAGGACGCCTGAGTCGACCAGCGACGTCACGCCCTCGGCGACGATCGCCGCGGCGTCGGGGTGCGGACCGAGCTCGTCGACGACCGCCTCGACGGCCTCGGTCAGCGTGATCGGCTCGTCCGCCCGATGCCACAGCGCCTCGCCGACGGGACCGAGCCGGACGGGCGTGTCCCCGATGAGCAGCAGGGTCCCGTCCTCGCCGTGCACGACGTCGCGCCAGGGGCAGCGCACGAGCCTCTCGCCGCTGAGGTCGTCCCCGTCCGACGTGACGCCCGCGGCGAGGGCCGGGTCGGGTGGCGGCGTCGTCGTCCACGGGGCCCTGGGTGCCGAGCGCGACCACGACCCGTCGGCGTCGAGGAGGTCGGCGACGAGGTCGACACAGTTCCCGATCTCGTTGTAGCGCAACACATACGGCCCGCCCGAACGGCTCGCGGCCTCGGCGAGCCGCTGGAGCGGACGCTCGACCATGGGCAGCGACGAGCTCTCCGGGATGACCGCGACGAGAGCGTCGACGAGCGGGAGCGTCGTGAGCTCCGGGACTTCGCGTGCCGGGTCGCGGTCGAGCACGACGAGCGCCTCGAGGTATGCCGTGTCGGGCTCCTGCAGACCGAGCTCGGCCGGGCTGAACTCGGCCTTGTCCCACCGGGACCCGTGCTCGACGATGACGGAGATCGGCTTGCGGTAGGGCGAGACCCGGCGGTCCTCCTCGACGACGACCGTCTCGTCGGAGAGGTAGCCGAAGTGGCGGCCGAGCTCGCGCGAGGCGGTGGACTTGCCCGTCCCCGACGGGCCGACGAGGGCCACCGCCCGCGGTCCCAGGCTGAGACCCGCGGCGTGGAGCATGAGGGCCGAGCCACGGCGGCGGCCGATGGAGGCGAACGTCAGAGCGCGCGAGACGGCATACGGGACCGTCGCGGGGGGCTCACTCCCGGAGAGGCGGTGGCCCGCGGAGCCGGGCGGGACCTCACCCACGTGGAACGTCTCGACGACGCCGGCGCCTTCGGAGGAGCCGTCGGTGCCCTCGGCGCGGTGGACGCGGCTGCGGGCGCCCTGCCACAGCTCGGTGAGGCGCGCGGCGACGTCGGGGTCGGCGCCGTCGAGGCGCAGCGCCCACCGGACGCCGAAGACGTCGATGACGAGGTCGTCGCTCACGTCCGCATCCTCGCAGGTGCGTGCTCGGCGGGGAGCGGCTCGGCAGATGCTCCTGACCCTGTCGAGAACGGTGCACGCCGGGTCATACTGACCCGGAACGCACGGACGGAGGAACCATGACCGACACGCGCGCGGGCCTGCACCCGCACGAGGACCTGCTCGCCGAGGTCTCCGGCGTGCTCTCGTCGGTGGACGAGCTGCACGACTACCTCACCAGGGTCGTCCATGCGGTCCGCCGCCACGTCACCGGCTGCGACGAGGTCGGCGTGACCCTGCTCGTCGACGGCCGACCGAGCACCGCGGCCTACACGACCGTGACGACGCTCGAGGTCGACGCCGTGCAGTACCAGCTCGACGAGGGTCCCTGCCTCGAGGCGGCGCGCGAGCGGACCGAGGTCGTGGCGACGATCGGCGCCGACGGGGACCGGGGCGACGCGACCCGGCGCTGGCCGCACTTCGCCGAGGCGGTGCGCCGAGACGGGATCCAGTCGCTCATGGCGCTCCCGCTGCTCAGCGGTGCCGAGTGCGTCGGCGCCCTCAACCTCTACAGCGACACCCCGCACGCGTTCGACGACTTCGAGGCCTCGGTCGCGCGGGTCGCCGCAGCCCGCGCGGCTGACGCGATCGTCGCGGTCACCGAGCTCGACGGCGCCCGGCGGCTCGCGGGGCAGCTCGAGCAGGCGATGGCCAGTCGCGCGGTCATCGAGCAGGCCAAGGGCGTGCTCATGGCACTGCGCGGCATCGACGAGCACGAGGCGTTCGACTGGCTGCGGGCGACGTCGCAGGCGCGCAACGTCCGGGTCAAGGCGCTCTCGGAGCAGGTCGTCGCGGGTGTCCAGGCGCGTGCGGACGGCGAGAGCACGGGCTGAGGCGCTGCCGTCGGGTCGGGCCCGGCCACTAGAGTCGGTGCATGGCTCGCCCGCATCTCGCCGCGCTTCTGGAGGATGCGTGGAACCGGCGCAAGAGCGACACCCTGCGCGGGCGCGGCTGGGGGACCAAGATCGTGCCGCACACCGGCTACGGCAGCTTCGGGTTCGTGCGGGTCCTCGCGCGCGTCCTCATGTCGCGCGACCCGATGCGCCCCGTCTCGGGTGACGCGGCGGGAAGCGTCCAGTCGCTCAAGTCGGCCGACGAGGAGACGCGCGGCTGGCGGGCGTTCGTCACCTCGCCCGCCATCGACGTTCCCGTGACGATCCGGATCGGCGACCGTGTCATCGACGGCCGCACCGACCGCTCGGGCCTCGTCGACATCGTCATCCACGGTCACGGGCTCGGACCCGGCTGGCACCAGGTCGAGATCGAGTCGCCGCTCGCGCGACCACGCACCGCCTCCGTGCTCATCATCGGCACGCGCCAGACGTTCGGGCTCGTCAGCGACATCGACGACACCGTGCTCTCCACCTCGCTGCCGCGCCCCGTCATCGCCGCGTGGAACACGTTCGTCAAGGCCGAGGGCACCCGCAGCCCCGTGCCCGGCATGGCGACGTTCTATCGCGAGCTCATGGACTCGCACCCGGGCATGCCGGTCATCTACCTCTCGACGGGCGCATGGAACACCGCACCGTCGCTCACGCGCTTCCTGCGGCGCAACGGCTACCCGCCGGGCCCGATGCTCCTCACCGACTGGGGTCCGACGCACACCGGCTGGTTCCGGTCGGGCCAGGACCACAAGCGGTCCGCGCTGGCGCGCCTTGCCCGCGAGCTGCCGCACGTGCAGTGGCTGCTCGTCGGAGACGACGGCCAGAACGACCCGAAGATCTACACCGAGTTCGCCACGCGGCGCCCGGAGTCGGTGCGCGCCATCGCGATCCGCCAGCTGAGCGTCGGCGAGCAGGTCCTCTCCCACGGCATCCCGGTCGCCAACGACGACCTCGCGCCGGCGCCGACCGAGGACCTCGCGGCACCCGTCGTGCGGGCTCACGACGGCTACGCGCTGTCGCGGCTCGTCGCACCCATCGTCGACGGTGACGTCGTCGATCCCGAGGCCGGCGCGAAGGCGCTCGAGGCCTCCGACATGTGGGGAGTGTGAAGCCATGCCCGAGCTGCCCGAGGTCCAGGCGCTCGTCGACTTCCTCGCGTCGCGCACGGCCGACCTGGCCGTGACCGGCGTCGAGCTGGGGTCCATCTCCGTGCTCAAGACGTTCAACCCGCCACCGGAGGCGCTCGTCGGGGCGCCGGTCGACTCCGTGACGCGCCACGGCAAGTTCCTCGACCTCGACTGCGGCGGGACGCACCTCGTCTTCCACCTCGCCCGCGCCGGGTGGCTGCGCTGGTCCGAGTCGCTCTCCGAGACGCGGCTGCGGCCGGGCAAGTCGCCGATCGCGCTGCGCGTGCGCATGTCCGACGGGTCCGGCTTCGACCTCACCGAGGCCGGGACGAAGAAGTCGCTCGCGGCATACATCGTCTCCTCACCGGAGGAGGTGCCGGGCATTGCGGCGCTCGGGCCGGACCCGCTCGCGGAGTCGTTCTCGCTCAGCGACTTCCGCGCGATCCTCGGCAGCCGCAATGCCCAGGTCAAGGGCGTCCTGCGCGACCAGCACATCATCGCCGGCGTCGGCAACGCCTACTCCGACGAGATCCTCCACGTCGCCAAGCTCTCGCCCTTCGCCATCGCGTCCAAGCTCGACGACGAGCAGACCGAACGCCTGTATGCCGCGTTGCGCGAGACCTTGTCGGCCGCGGTCCTCGCGGCGTCGGGCAAGCCTGCGGCCGAGCTCAAGGACGCCAAGCGGCAGGGGATGCGCGTGCACGGCCGGACGGGGCAGGTCTGTCCCGAGTGCGGCGACACCGTGCGCGAGGTGTCGTTCGCGGACTCGTCGCTGCAGTACTGCGCGACCTGCCAGACCGGTGGCAAGCCGCTCGCCGACCGCCGCACGAGCAAGTTCCTCAAGTAGCCCCGCCGTCCGATCCTGACACAGCGCTGACGCACGGTTCACCCGGTGGACGTCTGCACGCCGTCCGCCGGTCGTGCTGTGCCGCAACGGTTGCGGTCATGGGGAACCCAACGCAGACCAGCCGCCGCACCGCCCTCCGCACCGGCCTCGCCGTTGGCACGGGAGCCCTCGTCGCGGGAGCGGCCCCGACCGTGTCCGCGCGTGCGGACTCCCGTCCGACCGCTGCCGCCGTCATCCCGCGCTCCGACCCGTTCACCCTCGGTGTCGCGAGTGGCGACCCGGAGCCCGACGGCTTCGTCATCTGGACCCGCCTCGCCGTGGAGCCGCTCGCCGCCGACGGCCGTGGGGGTATGCCGTCCTCGACCTACCGCGTGGGCTGGCAGGTCGCGACCGACGAGCGGTTCGAGGACGTCGTCCGAGCCGGGTCGACCGCGGCCGACCCCGCCTGGGCGCACTCGGTGCACGTCGAGGTCGCCGGGCTCCAGCCGGGCCGCGAGTACTTCTACCGCTTCCGGCTCGGCCCGCACCTGTCGCGTTCGGGGCGTGCGCTCACGACCCCGGCTCCGGGGTCCTCCCCGTCGTCGCTGCACATGGCGTTCGCGTCGTGCTCGAACTACGCCGCGGGTCTCTTCACGGCATACGCAGCCCTGGCCGCGGAGCGGCCGGACGTCGTGCTGCACCTCGGCGACTACCAGTACGAAGGGGCTGGCCCCGGCGTCGGTCGCACGCACGCGGGCCCGGAGACGACGACGCTCGCGGGCTACCGGCAGCGGCACGCGCAGTACAAGACCGACCTCGACCTCCAGGCCGCGCACGCCGCCGCACCGTGGCTCGTCGTGTGGGACGACCACGAGGTCGACAACAACTACGCCGACGACATCGCCGACCGTGCCGTCGAGCGCCCCGGCTTCCTCGACCGGCGGGCCGCGGCCTACCGCGCCTACTACGAGAACATGCCGCTGCGCCGCCGCTCGGTCCCCGCGGGTCCGGACCTCGACCTCTACCGCCGCAGCACCTGGGGTGACCTCGCGACGCTGCACATGCTCGACACGCGCCAGTACCGCAGCGACCAGGCCTGCAACGACGGCTACAAGGACTGCCCGGCGGCCGATGACCCGTCGCGCTCGCTGCCCGGGCTCGACCAGGAACGGTGGTTGCTCGACGGGTTCCGCGACTCGCGGCAGCGGTGGGACATCCTCGGCCAGCAGGTCTTCTTCGGCCGGCGCGACAACGACCCCAGCGCCGCGACGACGGTCTCGATGGACTCGTGGGACGGCTACCGTCCGTCGCGGCAGCGCATCACCCGGGGCTGGGTCGACGCGGGGGTGCGCAACCCCGTCGTCCTCACCGGCGACGTCCACGCCCACTGGGCCGGCGACCTCTACCTCGACTACGACGCCGTCGACAGCACGAAGCCGGTCGGCTCCGAGCTCGTCACGTCGTCGATCACCTCTGGTGGCAACGGCTACGACGAGGCGGACGGCACCCACCCGTGGGCGGCGTGGAACCCCAACCTCCGCTTCTGGACCAACCTGCGCGGCTACGTCTCGACGACCATCACGCCGACCGAGATGACCGCGCGGTTCCGGTGCGTGCCCTTCGTGACGACGCCCGGCGCCGAGGCGTTCACCCGAGCGACCTTCGTCATCGAGGACGGCGTGCGCGGCCTCCAGCAGGAGCAGGCGTCGCCGCAGCGCGAGCTCCGGTCCAGCCGCACCGACGCGCAGAAGGTCGCCGACACCATCGCGGCCGAGACCCACGCCGACTGAGCGTCCGCGCCCGGACGTCGCGATGGAGGGTCATCGCGTAGCGTCGGTGGCATGAGCCAGTTCTCCCAGGTGCAGCCGACCGATCTCGCCGACGACGCCGTCGTCCTCGACATCCGCGAGCAGGACGAGTGGGACCGCGGTCACGCTCCGGGCGCGCTGCACATCCCGATGAGCGAGCTGCCGGCGCGCGTCGACGAGCTCGCCCCCTTCCTCGAGCGCGACGAGACCGTCGTCGTCACCTGCCGCAGCGGCGGCCGCGTGGCGCGCACCCTGCCCTGGCTCGAGCAGCAGGGCTACGACGTGGCCAACCTCGACGGTGGCATGCGCGCGTGGCACGCGGCGGGCAAGCCGATGGAGACCGTGGACGGCAGCGAGCCGCAGGTTCCCTGAGCCCATCTCGCCGGCGCCTGTGCCGACGGGTCAGGGCAGGGCGGTGAAGGCGCTTCTCACCCGCACCTGGTCGGCGTCGAGCCACGGTCGGACCGAGGCGAGGACCCGGTCCAAGGTGGCGGCGTCGAGCACGACGACCTCGACCTCGAGCCGACCCTCGGGAGCGTTGCCAGACGAGCTCAACAACCCCGGCAGGGACGAGAGCGCGTCCTGCGCGGCGCGCACGTCCTTCTCCGTCGGGAGGTCGCGCTGCTGGACGCAGAGCCCTCCCTTCCACGTCTCGCGAAGGGTGTCACGGGCCGCGGTCGCATCGCCGGTGACGAGGACGTTGAACACCGAGGAGCCGTCCGACACCCAAGACCCGACGTAGCCCTCGAGCGTCGGCAGCTGCTCGGCCAGGGCGTTCTGCGTGTCCGTGGTGCCGCCTCCGGGACGTCCGCCGCCGGCATAGGGGTCATCGCAGAGCTGGGGGAAGCGCGGACTGGTGAGCTGCGGCGGCGGGGTGAGTCCTTCCGGTGGGGTCGTCGAGAGGGGACGGGTGAGGGTGAGGGTGCCCGCCGTTCCTGCGTCGGGGTCGAGGTGCCCGACCGCCCAGACGTCACCGGAGGACCATGTCCGGCCCGCGGCGGACTCGGCCTCCAGCGCCTCCCAGTCGACCTTGCCCACGACCCTCGGGCCACCGCAGCCGGGTGGGTAGGACGTCTGGACGGCACCGAGGCAGAGCTCGACGTCGGCGGTCGACGACGTCTGCATGAGCATCCCGCGCGCCGCGACCTCGCGGTCGAGGTCGACGACGCTGCTCGTCGGCGACGCCGACTCGGAGGTCTGGGCCGGGGCGCTGCCTGCAGGGCCCGCGGTCTGCGACCCGCAGGCGGCGAGGACGGCGACGACCGTCAGCGCCATCGCGCCGACAGCCATCGATGGCCGCTTCGCCGCTCGTCGTCCCATGAACGTTCGACGGCCCCACAGGACGCCTGGTTCCCGGTCCGCAGTGGATCCGCAGCGGTTTCGCAGCGGCACGTCGGATGCTCCGTCCAGCAAGGTGGGGTGCCGCGTGCCTGGGGGCGCGGCACCCCACCTGCCCACCCGGGCAGCGGAGGCCGCGAGAGTAGCGGCGCGACACGGCATACGACGTTATTCGGATGTATGCCGTCCGCCCTAGACATGCGGATACGGTGCCATCGTGGACCCGATCCGTAACCCCTACGCCCCGGGCGCCGGCCAGCGCCCGCCCGAGCTCGCCGGCCGTGACGAGCAGCTCGACGCCTTCGAGGTCGTGCTCGAACGCGTGCGCCGCGGGCGCCCCGAGCGCTCGATCGTCCTCACCGGGCTGCGCGGTGTGGGCAAGACGGTCCTGCTCAACGCGTTGCGGTCAGCGGCTGTTCGCGCGAAGTGGGGGACCGGCAAGCTCGAGGCGCGCCCCGACCAGTCGCTGCGGCGGCCGCTGTCGTCGGCGCTGCACCAGGCGGTGCGCGAGCTCGGTCACCCGAATGACGAGGAGGTGCAGCATGTCCTCGGTGTCATCAAGGCCTTCGCCCAGCGGGACGCGCCCTCGGGGACCAAGCTGCGCGAGAAGTGGAACCCCGGCATCGACGCGCCTGCCGCGGCCGGACGCGCCGACTCGGGCGACATCGAGATCGACCTCGTCGAGCTCCTCACCGACGTCGGCGGGCTCGCCTCCGACACCGGTCGCGGCATCGCCGTCTTCATCGACGAGATGCAGGACCTCGGCCCCGACGACGTCTCGGCGCTCTGCGCGGCCTGCCACGAGATCTCGCAGTCGGGCCTGCCGGTCATCGTCGTCGGTGCCGGGCTGCCGCACCTGCCTGCTGTCCTGTCAGCCTCGAAGTCCTACTCCGAGAGGCTCTTTCGCTACTCACGCATCGACCGGCTCCCGCGCGCAGCGGCGGATGCGGCGCTCGTCGTGCCGGCGGAGGAGGAGGGCGCGGCCTACGAGACGGGTGCGCTCGACGCGATGTATGCCGCGACGGGTGGCTACCCCTACTTCATCCAGGCCTACGGCAAGGCCGCGTGGGACCGGGCGCCGCAGTCGCCGGTGACGGCCGACGACGTGCGCGTGGCGGCGCCGGAGGCCGAGGCCGAGCTCGCCGTCGGCTTCTTCGGGTCGCGGTTCGAGCGGGCGACACCGGGGGAGCGGGAGTACCTCCGGGCCATGGCCGACGTCGCCGTCGCCATCGCCGAGGGCGGGGTCGAGGAGCTCGACGACATCGAGTCGGTGCCGACGGCGGACGTCGCCGCGCACCTGGGCCGCAAGCCACAGTCGCTGTCGCCGGCGCGCGACGCCCTGCTCAAGAAGGGCCTCATCTACTCGGGGGAGCGCGGCCGGATCGCGTTCACGGTGCCCCACTTCGGGCGCTACCTCCGGGAGCAGACCGCCTGAGCACCGCGACCTCCCCACCCTCGAGGGATGGGGAGGCCGCGGGCAGCCCAGCGGGGCAGCCGGTCACTCCTTGGGCACCGCCGCGATGAGCGCGCTCAGGGCGCTCGCCTGGGTCCGCCAGTCGAAGACGTTCGGGTGCGCGACGCTGTCGGCTCCTGACCACCGCTGCCCGAGACGACCCTCGCCGTCGCGGTCCAGGGTCCACACGCTCGTCGCCTGCCGGTCGACGAACGCCTGGTAGCGAGGGTCCTTGAGGGTGTCGTTCGCGTCCATGAGGTAGCGCATGAACACACCCTTGAACTGCTTGGCGTTGTCGTCGCAGGTCGCGTCGACGGCGTCGCACTTCTCGGTCAGCACGCCGTCCTTGACGAGCGCCGGGGAGCCGATCGCCGAGTCGGTCAGCCGACGGACGGTCGCCAGCACCTCGGCGTCGCCGGTCGCCCGCCACAGCTCGAGCCCGGCACCGATGGCCAGACCCTGGTTGTAGCTCCAGACGGTGCCGCCGTTGTTGGCGCAGGCCCCGGTGAGGCCGTCGTTGACGAGGCCGTCCGCGTTGACCATCCCGCTCGACATCAACCAGGTCCAGCCGGCCCTGGACCGGGCGAGCCAGACGGTGTCACCCTCGATCCGGTTGTGCAGCTCGGCCGTGAGGCGCACGTAGAGACCGGTGGTGACCGCGTTCTTGTAGGTCCGCTCCGCGTCCCACCACACGCCACCGCCACAGGTCGTGTCCCAGTAGCCCTGGACGTAGTCGCCGATGGTCACGGCCATGTCGAGGTACTTCTTGTCCTTCGTGAGGTCGTATGCCTGCAGCCAGGTCAGCGCCCACCACTCCGAGTCGTCGATGGCCCGCGAGGTGAAGTTGCCCAGCAGTGGGTCGCCCGACAGCTCCCCGGCCGGGAACACGCCCTTGTTCCTCTCGAACGTGCGGTCCATCTGTGCGAGGTACTGCCGGTCGCCGGTGCGTTGCATGTAGTCCCCGACGGTCTGCAGGGCCACCGCCGAGTTCCACCAGCTCGACGGCCACCAGGCCTTCTCCGGGTCGTACGACTCCATGAGCACGCCCACGGCGTCCTGGGTCCGTGAGACCGACGTGGGCACGGCGATCTCGGCGTCGATCAGTGGAAGGAGGATGCGCTTCGCCTTCTCGCTCACCTTGGTGGTCCGCGCCTCGGCGACAGCCTTGCGCAGCAGGGTCAGCTGTGTGCCCAGGTCGGCAGCGTGGCTTCCGGCCTCGGCCTGCTGGGCCCTGGTCAGGATGCCGAGCAGGTCGGCAGCGGTGGCCTTCTGGATGTCTCCGCTGCGCTCGAGGGCTGCCACCTGCTCGCGCAGCTGGGGCAGGCCGGAGGCTGGGCTCAGCCACTGCGAGAGCACGAGGAGGATCGCGTCACGCGTGGCGGGCTCGATCCGGTTGGACGGAGCCTCGACGAGGATCGACTTGACCTTCTGGAGCGTGGCCGCCACCGCGGCGGTGTCGTTGGCTGCCTCGGCCCGTGTGGCCTGCGTGAGCAGGGCCGTGAGGTCACGGGCGGTGCTGGGGTTGAGCCCGCCGGAGGCGCGTGCCCGGTCGACGGCCAGCTGGAGCTCGGCGACCCGGGGTGCTCGCGCCAGCAGCTGCACCTCGGCGAGCGAGGTCGAGGCCGTGCCTCGGCTGCCGGTGACCGACAGCCGGTAGTGGCGGTAGACCCCGGGGGTCGAGACCGTGAAGGGCCTCGTCTGCAGGCGCCACGCGAACTTCTCGTTCGTGCGCTTGTCCAGCGGGGTCCAGGTCGTGCCGTCCTGGGAGCCTGCAAGGACCCAGCTGGTCGGCTCGTCCCCGGTGTCGGGAGACGTGAGCGTGTACTGCGTGACGCGTGCAGTCGCTCCACCCAGCGCGTAGGTGACCTGCGGGGACGTACCCGCGAAGGTGGTTCGGGTGTCGGAGCTGTCGTCGAACAGGGCGGCGCCGTCCTTGCCGGACTCGGTGCTGCTGGCGATGCCCTTGCCCGGCCCGGTCGCGTCGGTGAGGGGGGTCGGGATGCGGGTGCCCTGCGTGACGGAGGGCGGCGCGTCGTCCGCGCCGGTGCCCCAGCTCGACGGCGTCGCGCCCATGTCGAACTCGATGGTCCCGCCGGCGCTGATCTGGTCGTGCGACAGCCAGGACTTCGACTGCGCCTTGCCGTTGACGCGGACGCCGCGGACGTAGACGTTGGACGCGCTGTTCTCCGGAGCGTCGATCACGAGGTCCTTGCCGGACTCGAGGTGCAGCGTTGCCCTCGTGAACTGCGGGGAGCCGATCGCGTAGGTGGGTGAGCCCATCTGCAGCGGGTAGAAGCCGAGCGAGCCGAACACCTGCCACGCCGACAGCTCTCCGTTGTCCTCGTCGCCCGGGTAGCCCTGTCCGATCTCGCTGCCGGTGAAGCTGCGGGCGAGTGCCTCACGGATGACGGCTGCCCCCTTCGAGGGCTCGCCGGCGTAGTTGTACATGTACGGGATGTGGTGCGACAGCTGGTTCGACAGGCCCCACTGTCCCTGACGGACGTCGCGCGCCTCGAGCATCTCGTGGATCGGGCGGCCGTAGGAGCCGGGCAGCTCAGCGGTCTCCGGGGTGGCGAAGAACTCGTCGAGCTTGTCACCCAGCGCAGACGGCCCGCCCAGGAGGTTGGCCAGTCCCTTGCCGTCCTGCGGGGCGTGGAAGGCGAAGTTCCACCCGTCGGACTCGGTGAACTCGAAGCCCCAGACCCTCGGGTCGAAGTCCGCGGACGACTGCCGCCACGCGCCGCTCTCCGTGCGGCCCTGGAAGAAGCCGACCTTGGTGTTGAAGAGGCGGACGTAGTCCTGGGCCCGGCTGAGGAAGTACTCGTGGTTCTGCTTGTACTCGGCGTGGCGCGGGTCGCTGGCATCGGTGCTGTCGTAGAGCTGCTTCGACAGGTTGGCGATGCCGTAGTCGTTGATGTAGCCCTCGAGCGACCAGGAGGCGCTCTCCGAGACCGAGGTGGGGGTGTAGCCGAGGAAGAGCCCTCGCGCCGCACCCTTGCGACCGACGTTCTCGTTCGGTGGCGCCACCTCGGCGTTCCTCAGTGCGGCGTCGTACATCGTCTGCACGTCGATGCCCGGCACGCCCTTGAGGTAGGCGTCGGCGAAGGCCACGTCCGAGCTCGTGCCCGTCATGCTGTTCGCGTAGCCGGGAGCCGACCAGCGCGAGACCCACCCGGAGTCCTTGTACTGCTGGAGGAAGCCGTTGACCATCTCCCCGGCCTGGGTCGGATAGAGCAGCGAGTAGGCGGGCCACGTCGTGCGGTAGGTGTCCCAGAAACCGTTGTTGACGTAGACCTTGCCCTCGTTGACGCGGGCGCCCGTGGCGGTGGCGGTCGTCCCCTCGGGCGAGGGGTCGGTGGAGGTCGAGGACTGCACCGCGTGCTTGAAGACGGGCGCAGCGGCGGTGCCGACGTTCTCGTGTCCGGAGTTCGGATAGACGTTGAGCCGGTAGAGGTTCGAGTAGAGCGTCGTGAGCTGGTCAGGGGTGGCGCCCTCGACGTCGATGACGCCGAGCTTCTCGTCCCAGAGGGTCTGGGCGCGCTCCCGCACGTCCTCGAAGGTGTCGGTGGGAGCGATCTCCAGGGCAAGGTTCTTCCTGGCCTGCTCCAGGCTGATGAGCGAGGTGGCGATCCGCATCGTCACCGTGCGGTCGGCGCCCGCGTCGAAGCGCAGGTAGCCGGTCACGTCGCCCCCGCCCCCTCCGCCGAGCTTGCCGCTGTCGGTGACCGGGGCGTCGAACGTGGCGTGGACGAACATCCGCGTCATGCCGAGGGAGTTGTCGCCGCTCCCGACGTCGGTGAAGCCGGAGATCGACCGGCCAGCGGCGTCGAGGGTGAGCCCACCGGCGTCGGTGATGTTGTCCAGCACCAGGCTGCTCTCGTTGCCGGGGTAGGTGAACCGCATCATCGCGGCGTGGTCGGTCGGCGTGATCTCGGCCTTGAGGCCGTTGTCGAACGTCACGCCGTAGTAGTGCGGCTTGGCGACCTCGTTGTCGTGGCTGAAGGAAAGGGCCCGGGCAGTCCGTCCTGCTGCCGGGACACCGCTCTTGGCGGACGGCATGACCTGGAAGGTCTGGCGGTCACCCATCCACGGACTGGGCTGGTGGCTCAGCGAGAGCGCCTGCAGCTGCGGGCGGTTCTGTGCGTTGTTGCCCCTGGCGTAGTCGTACAACCAGCGGGTGGTGCCTGCGTTCGTGACGGGGGTCCAGAAGTTGAACCCGTGCGGGACCGTCGTCGCCGGGATCGTGTTCCCCCGCGAGAAGCGGTCACTCGAGTTGGTGCCGCGGGTGGTGACGACGTGGTCCGACGGGCGCGCCGGACTGGTGACCGCCTCGGCCGCACGCACCGAGATGTCGTCGATCCACCCGCCGAAGTCGGCGGGTCCTTCGGGCTTGTCGTACGCCACGACGATCCGGTCGATCGTCCTGCCCTCGGCCACGGCGCCGATCGATGACACGACGGAGTTCCACTGGTTGGCGTAGAGAACCTTTCCCGCGCCCTGTCCCTGCGGGCTCAGGACCTTCCCGTGCTGGTCTCGAGCCTCCAGGTCGCTGAGGTGGGTCCCGTCGGTGAAGGCAAGGTCCACGGCCGCGTACGTGCTCGGGTAGGTGAGGTCCCCGCCGGTGAGCTCGGGGAAGATCTTGTAGGCGAGCTCGGTGGTCGCGCTGACGGGCAGGTCGACGTCGAGCACCTTGTTGTAGGAGTACGCGCGGCCCTCGGTCGTGTGGGCGCCCATGTAGTGCAGGGCCGCAGTGCCGGTGAACCCGACGTTCGGCCGGGCGTTGTAGGCGTCGCTCGGACCCGAGCCCACCGTGGTCGTCATGTCCGAGGGCGGGATGGCCTTGGTCGACAGCAGCCACTCGGCGAGCTGGGTGCCGTCGTCACCGGCGTTCGCGGTGATGTCGAGGCGGTAGAAGCGGTATGCCGTGGTGTTGGCGAAGGAGTACTGCCGGGTCTGGAAGCGGTTGGGGAAGCCCTGGTTGGCACGGGTGTCGAGCGACGTCCAGCTGGTGCCGTCGTGGGACCCCTGAAGGGTCCAGTCCCGCGGGTCGCGCCCGGGCGCGTCGTTGGCGGATCCCAGCGCGTAGGCGACCACGGCCGCCGGCGCCGCCAGCTCGTAGGTCACCCAGTTGCTCCGGCCACCTGCCAGCCACTTGGTGCCGACGTCACCGTCGGCGAGCTTGGCGGCCGTCTCGTTCGGCGCGTTCTCCCGGCTGGCGGCGACCTTCGCGACCTGGTCGGTGACGTTGCCGGGGAAGTCGACGGCGCCGGGAACCAGCTTCTGCACCGAGGGTGCGGAGACGACGGCGTCGATCGCGCCGCGGGCTCGCGTACGGATCTGGAACTGGGGTGTCCCGCCCCGGCTCCCCGGAGTCGTGAGGTCCACCGTGAGCGTCCGGGGCGCGTCGGTCAGGGTGACGACCTCGCCCCCGACGTCGCTCGAACCGCTGTAGACGTTGAGGAAGAGCTCTCCCTCGCCCTGCAGGGTGACCTGGGCGCGGTAGGTCGTCCCCAGCGCGAGCCCGGGCATCGGCACCTGGATCCAGGTCTCGCCCGCCGACTGCATCGACCACCGGACCGCGGGCTCTCCGGCCGGGGTGGTGGTCGGGGTGATCGTGCCGGGCACCGGTCCGACGCCGTTCTGGAACGGACCCTCCCAAGGGAGCTGGTCGGTCGGGGCTGCCAGCAGGTCAGGTCCGGTGGGTGTGCTCGGGCCGCGTTCGAGGATGGAGGCCCCGGTGACGCCGGCCGTGCGCGGCTTGCCCTGGGCGTCGAGGTCGGGCGTGTTGACCCACGACGGCTGCTGCTCTCCTTCCTCGAAGGAGGTCGCGAAGGCCGGCGCGGTCGTTGCGGCCACCGCACGTCCGGCGGCCGGGACCGCTGCGGTCGTCGTCGGCGCGCCGTTGGCGCTGACGACGGCGGCGCGTGGCGCCTGCGCGGCTGCTCTCGGCGTCGCCCCCGCGGGCAGGACCGGTGCGAGGGCAGTGGCGGCAAGGACGATGATGCTGAGCGAGCGGGGCACGGTGCGCATCTGCGTGTTCCTTCGTGGGCGACGACGCTGTCCCGCCTGACAGTCGCGGTGCCAGTAGGGCGCGTCAACCTGGGACCCAAGGGCTGTCCGATCCACGCTCACCATCGGACAGCGACCTGCGAGCGAGGTCGGTGAACGTTCTCCCCTCGTCAGTACGTCACGGCTGAGGCCGTGTCAGGCGCCTCGCGCGGGATGCCTCGGAAGCGGATGCCGGTATGCCGCGGCGGCCGCATCTCCCGCTGCCCTCGCCGCGCGCCCCGAGGCCTCGTCGTCTACCGGACGGAATCCCTGAGGTCGTCGTCGTCAGCTCGTTGTCGCCCGTCGGCTTCGTCCGCCACCACCCGAGCGAGTCGGGCACGCGTCCGCTCAGCGGCCGGCGCCTTCGATGCCGTGCATGCGGGCATGCAGCGACCGCATCTCGTCCTCGAGCTCGGGGGCGGGCCCGTCGACGACGACCCCCGGCGCGACCTGCTGCACGGCCAGCGGCAGGACGGGCGAGGCCGCGACGCCCCACTCGCGAAGCCAGCCCACGAGCTGCTCGGTGGAGACGGCATACGCGATGCGCCCCAGACCGACCCAGGCGTGGGCGGCCGAGCACATCGCGCAGTGCTCCCCGGAGGTGTAGACGGTGCAGCCGGCACGGTCCGCCGGGTCGGTGTGGGTCGCGGCCCAACGGGCGAGCTCGAACTCCGGGTGGCGCGTCTGGTCGCCGTCCTTGGTGCGGTTGCGGTCCTCGCGCAGCACCCGCCCCTCACCGTCGACGAGTACCGAACCGAACGGCTCGTCCCCGTCGTCGAGGGCCTCACGGGCCAGCTCGACGCAGCGCCGCAGGTGGCTGAGATCGGTTGCGTTCACGGCCATGCGGTGATCGTCTCAGAGTCGGGCCCGCGGGCGGCGGCGGGTGAGCAGGACGCCGACGATGGCGAGCACGCCACCGACGAAGGTCAGGGCGGGAGGCACCTCGGACAGGAGCGCCCACGCGATGAGCGTGGCGATGAAGGGCACGAGGAAGGTCGTGAGCGTGACCTTGCCCGCGTCGCCACGGGACAGGACGTAGGCCCACGTCGTGAAGGCGATTGCCGTGGGGAAGATGCCGAGGTAGGCGATCCACAGCAGCGTCGCGGCGTCGGCCACACGGACGACGTCGACGAGCTCCCCTGTCCACGGCAGGCACGTCACGGTGCCGATGACGCAGGCGATCCACGTGACCTCGGCGCCGGGAAGGCGCCCGAGGAGCGGCTTCTGGGCGAGGACGCCGATTGCGTAGGTGACCGCCGCGAGGACGGTGAGCCAGACGCCGACGGTGTCGCCCGACCCCTCGTCCGAGAACCCGCGCGCGATGACGGCGACGCCCGCGAAGCCGACGACCATCCCGGCGAGCAGCCACCGGGTCATCCGTTCGCCGAGGAAGACGGTGGCGAGCAGGGCGACGAGGAGCGGCCCGATCTGGACGATGAGCGCTGCCGTGCCGGCGTCGACGCGGCGCTCGGCCTCGTTGAGTGCGAGGTTGTAGATCCCGAACCAGCCCACGCCGCAGACGACGAGCAGCCACCAGTCACCGCGCCGTGGCCATGTCGGGCGGCGGCGGAAGACGAGCACCCCGAGGGCGAGTGAGGCCACGAGGAGCCGGCCGAGTGAGAGCGCTCCCGCCGGCACGTCCTTGCCGAGGTGGCGGATCGCGACGAACGCGGACGCCCACAGGACCAGGGTCACTGCCATGGCGAGCAGGACCCGCCACTGGAACGTGCCGCTGGTGTTGTCCCCGCCGTCGGTTGAACGAGCGGCGCTGGTGGAGAGCGTGGTCACCCGCGCAACGGTAGGCGGAGCGAGGCGCTTGCCACACCCGGATTTCGGCCAGATGAGGTCAAGTTGCCGCCACGTCCACCGCATTCACGACGACGGCTCAGCGCCGTGGTGACTGTCCGTGGAAATCGGCTCGGGCGACCTTGCGGTCGGTGACGATGATCCAGCCCGCCATGATGATCCCGGCGACCGCCGCGAGCAGGAAGAACACGATGGCGATCCCGGGGTAGCCGAGCAGCGTCCACGTCGAGGGCACCCGCATCATGAACGCCGCGCCGATGAGGGTGGCCGCGATGATGAGGCCGAGAGTGAGCCGGTTCGCCACCCGCTGCAGCACGAGGTGCAGCCGCTGCTCGTCGATGGCGTCGACGCGCAGCTGGAACTCGCCGTCGGCCATGGCGTCGAGGATCCGGTTGGCGCGGCGAGGGAGCTGGGCGGTGAAGTCCTTCGCCTCGATCGCCGCGGAGAGCAGCCCGCCGGGCGAGGTCTTGAGGCCGGACGCGAAGATCTCCATGACGTTGTCGCGGATGGACTCGGCCGGGGCGAAGCTCGGGTCCAGGTGCGAGGTCGCCTGGTCGAGGTTGAGCATGGCCTTGCCGATCATCGACATCTCGGCAGGCGGCCGCAGCCCGTGGATGCCCGAGACGCGGCTGAGGTCGACGAGCACCGTCCCCACCTCGAGGTCCGCGCCGCTCGCCACGGCCTCGGAGACGAGGTGGCTCACGTCGTCACGGAACGCCGCGGCGTCGTAGCCCTCGACCGGGTGTCCCATCGCCGCGAGGATCGTGGCCGTCTCCTCGCCGTCACCGTCGCTGATCGCCAGGAGCAGCTTGACGACCTCGTCCTGCAGTCGCGGAGAGACCGACGCGGTCATGCCGAGATCGAGAAGGGCCAGCCGCCCGTCGTCGGTGAGCAGGAGGTTGCCGGGGTGCGGGTCTGCGTGGAGCACGCCCTCGTCGAGGATCATCCGCAGGTAGGCGCGGAAGAGCTCCTCGACGATGGGCCGGGCGTCGAGGTCGGTGAGCCCGAACCTCCCGATGTCGGTGACCTTGCGCCCCTCGACGCGGTCCATCGTGAGCAGGCTGCTCGTCGTGTACTCCATCACCGGCTGCGGCACGACCAGGTGCTCGTAGTCCTCGGTGAGACGTCCGAAGGTGACGAGGTTCTTGGCCTCCCGGCGGTAGTCCAGCTCACCCGCCAGTGACCGTCGGAACTGACCGAGCAGCTGCCCGAAGCCGAAGCGTCGGCCGGCCTCGGTGCGATGGTCGGCGACCGTCGCCAGACGGGCGAGCACCTCCATGTCCTCCCGCACGGTCTCGCGCACCCCTGGTCGCTGGACCTTGACGACGACCTCGTGACCGTTGCGCAGCGTCGCGGCGTGCACCTGGCCGATCGAGGCCGACGCCAGGGGGTCCACCGAGAAGTCGCTGAACCGGTCCCCGATCGAGGCGCCGAGCTCGCGCTCGACGACCTCGCGCACCTCGGCGAAGGGGATCGGCTCCACCGTGTCCTGGAGCCGGGTCAGAGCGGTCGTGTATGCCGGTGGGAGCAGGTCGAAGCGTGTCGACAGCAGCTGTCCGAGCTTGATGAAGGTGGGCCCCATGCGCTCGAGATCGGCCGCGAACCGTTCCGCCGTCGCCTGGTCGCCGGTGACCGGATCGTCCGTGTCGGGGCCGTCCGCGGCGAACTCGTCGAGCTGGGCACCGGCGACGAGGTCGGAACGTCCGTAACGGCGCAGGAGGCGAACGAGGTCCATGTAGCGGCTGTCGAGGGGGTTCTGCATGGGCCACATCCTGCGGGAACGCGCTCCGGTGAGTGACAGGGCCCACCCGACAGGCGCCTGCGCACCTGCATCCGCGCTCCGCACCCGCGTCAGTGCCGGTCAGTCGTCCATCGCCTCGATGCCGAGCTCACGCAGCTCGGCCATCCGCGCGCGCATGTGCTGCACGGTCTCGTCGGACGGGAACGTCAGACCGGTGACCTCCTCGACGACGCGCAGCGGCTCCTTGGTCCGGTAGGAGCGGGTCGGGTTGCCGGGGAAGCGCTTGTCGGTGACGTTGGGGTCGTCCTCGATCGTCCCGACCGGTTCGACGCGGTAGACGCGCGGCGGACCGTCGCCGAGCGCCAGGGCCGCGGCGAGCGGGGCGCCGTCCCGTGATGCAGTGAGGTAGATGTTGCGCGAGGCCTTGCCCGAGCCGTAGTTCGTGCCCCACCCGGGCGTGAGCAGGTCGCCGGGACGCAGGTCCGCCCGGGTGCCGTGGAAGAACGGGCCGGGGTCGTCGACGGTCCGCGGGATCGGTGGCGGGTCGCGCAGCAGGCTGTCGAGCCGGCGGAGGAGGACGGCGACCCGGCTGCGTCCCTCGGGCGCCCGGGGGTAGCGCGACAGGATCTCGACGAGCTCGGGCGTCGCCCGCTTCTGCGACGCGACGAGGAGGTACTCGCCGACGACCGCGTCGCCGTCGCGGGCGACCTCGCCGGCCCGGGCCGCGTGCGCGGCCGCGCCGAGGATGTGGCGCACCTGCGTGGCCTTCGCGAGGGGATGAAGGTATGCCGCGGCGCACGCGTCGCCCGCAGCCGTCGCCGCGTGCCCCGCGGCCTCGTCGGAGCACTCCTTCGCAGCGCGGTGGGCTGCCGTGGCGGCCGTGCGCTGGAGCCTCGACCGTGGTGCACCGTCGACGAAGAGCCGGGCTGCGTCGAGCGCGGCGGCGGGACGGGGGTCGTCGGGACGCTCGCGCTCGAAGAGGAAGAGGGCCGGCTCGGCGCACGCGACGGCATACGCCACGACGGTCCGGAGCTCATCGGTGGTGAGCTCGAAGTCGCCCGACGTGGTCTGCATCCCCTCGAGTCTCGCAGAGGGGGACGTATGTCCGTGGTCCGCGGGCCTCGGACTCGCTGCACTGGGAGGAGCCGAAGGGTGAGGGAGCCACGAGATGCTGAGTGAACGGACGAGGACCCGCATCGAGCACGCGATCGACACGAGGTCTGTCCGGTTCGGGGCGTGGCTCGTGCGGAGGACGAAGGGAGGCGCCACACGCCTGTGGCACCGGCGGGCCATCGTGCTCACGACCGTGGGGCGTCGCACGGGCCGTCCCCGCACGGTGCTCGTGCAGGCTTTCGGCGACGGGGACGACCTTCTCGTGGTCGCGGCGAACAGCGGGACCGGGCACCCGCCCGGGTGGTACTTCAACCTGCTGGCGCAGCCGGCCGTGCTCGGTGAGCTCGACGGTGCGCTGTTGCACCTGCGGGCGGTCCCGGTGCCCGAGTCGGAGCGTGAGCGGTGCTGGCGCGAGGTGGTGCTCGCGACGGCGCCGGACTACGCCAAGTACGAGAGGCGGCTCGGTCGGGTGCCGCCGATGTTCCGGCTGGTGACCGGCACCGGCCCGTCCGACGAGGAGCAGTCGAACGGCTGACCGCCACGTCGTCGCGGTCCTATCCTGAGTCAGGGGCCGAGTCCCACGCGAGGTGCACATGGCAAACCCCAACGAGGCAGTCATCGAGCGGCTCATCGCCTGCATCAACGACCGGAAGGTCGAGGTGATGGACGAGCTCTTCCACGACGACGCGACGATGGACTGGCCGCAGTCGCATGAACGCGTCAGGGGCGCGGCGAACCGTCGCAGCATCTATGGCGCGTTCCCGCAGCTGCCGACGATCACCCCGCGGCGGCTGACGAGCTCGGGTGACCTCGTCGTCGCCGAGGCGTCGCTCGACTACGGCGGCCCGGTCTACGAGACGGTGTTCATCTTCGAGCTCGAGGACGGACGGATCCGCAGGGAGACCGCCTACTGGAGTGAGTCCTTCGAGCCGCCGGAGTGGCGGGCGCAGTGGGTCGAGCGGTTCTGACGCAGTCGTCTGCGCGACCTCTGCTCACCTCACCTCACCGCCTGGCGCCCTGCTCGCCGCCCTTCGGTGGGGGGTCGAGGCCAGACTGGGGCGATGGCACGCATCACGCACTTCGACCACGTCGGCCTCACCGTGTCGGACCTCGACGCCGCGCTCGACTTCTTCGTCAGCCTCGGGTTCGAGCTCGAGGGGCGCATGTTCATGGAGGGCGAGTTCGTCGACACCGTCATCGGCATCCCCGGCTCGCGCTCCGAGATCGCGACGCTCTTCCTTCCCGACGACGGCGAGCACGGCCGCGATGGTGCACGCACCAAGCTCGAGCTGTCGCGCTTCGTGCACCCCGACCACGAGCCGGGCTCGCCGGACAACATGTCGACCGAGCTCGGGCTGCGCAACATCGCCTTCCAGGTCGACGACCTCGACACCGTCGTCGACCGGCTCGCGGAGGCCGGCTACGGGCTCGTCGGCGGCATCGGCGAGTGGGAGCGCATCTGGCGAATGACCTATGTGCGTGGTCCCGACGGGATCATCGTCGCGCTCGCCCAGCGCCTCGACGGGGCCGGCGAGGCGTCGGAGGCCTGATCGCGAGGTCAGGTGTTGCCGCGCTCGCCGCGCTCGCCGCGCTCGCCGCGCTCGCCGCGCTCGAGTGTCGGAGATCCGGAGTTGTGGGGATGACCGAGAGCCCGGATTCCCGACACTCGCTACATCCGAACCCCGAACCGACGCCGGGGAAGCGTGGCTCAGGAGCCCGACTGCGGGCGCCAGCCGGGCGGCGGGTCCTCGCCGACGCGCCCGTCGACCGCTTCGCGCAGCAGGTCGGCGTGCCCGGTGTGGCGGCCGTACTCCTCGACGTGGTCGAGCACGAGCCGGCGCAGGCTCACCGTCTCGCCGTCGGGACCGGTGCGGGCGATGGGTTGGTCGAGCCCGCCCTGCGCGACGAGCCGGTCGAGCGTGGCGCGGGAGCGCGCGACCGCCGCGTCGTAGCGCCTGTAGAGCGACTCCACCGAGTCGTCGGGCGTGAGCGTGAGGTCCCAGTTCTCGTCCTCGTCCCACCCGTTGTCGTCCCAGTCCGGCGGCATCTCCTCGCCGGCGAGCTTGACGAAGAACGCGTAGTCCTCCTGCACTGCGAGGTGCTTGAGGAGCGCACCGAGCGACAGCGTCGACGGCCCGAGCGTGGCGGCGAGGCCGGCGGCGTCGAGCCCGTCGGCCTTCCACCGGAACGTCCACCGCAGCCGGTCGAGCGCCCCGAGCACGTGCTCGGCCTCGCTTCCGCTCAGCGGCGGCTCCCACGGCGTCTCCGCACTGCCCGGGACAGGGTCCGTCATGGCTCCTCCTCGACCTCGGAACGTGCCTCCGTATGCCGGTCCGCGAAGGGCGTGGGACCCGCGCCCCCGTCCCGCGTCCCGGTCGCGTCGGTGGTCGTCCCGAGTGCGGCATCGCTCGCGCCCGCACCGACCCGCGACTCGAGCACGGCGAGGTCGCGCTCGGCGAACTGCCGGTGCCACCACTCCTCGTTGAGGAGCGTGTCGAGGCACTCTCTCACGGGGAAGCTCTCACCGGCCGGCGGCCAACCGACCCCGTCGACCGGGTCCGTCATCGCGGCGAGTCTCTCGTCGGTGAGCCCGGAGAGGAACGTGCGGACCTTCTCGAACCGGTCGCGCCGCAGCTCGAGCACCTCGTCGAGCGACGGCCGGGCCTCGCGGTCCTGCGGGACGCCGGGCGTCGGGCGCATCTCGTCCCACGGCAGCTCGAGAGGGTGCCACGGGGAGGGGTCGCCCAGGATGGCGCGGCTCAGCCACGAGCTCGTCGCGAAGGGCAGGTGTCGCAGCGTCTGGACGAAGGACCACTCACCCTCCACGTTCTCGTGGAGAAGCTCGGGGTCGGACTTGGCCAGCCGGCGGGCGCGCTCGACCGTCCCGGCCCACAGGCCGTCGAGGGTGGCCCACGCCTCGCGGTAGCCGTCGGGGTCGCTCGGGTGCAGGGTCGCGCGCTCGGGGTGGAGCCGGTCGAGCTCGGCCTCGACGAGCGGCCCGACGTCGACACCGTTGACGGTGAGCCCTTCGACCTCACCCCAGATCTCGACGCCGGTGAGGTAGCCCCCGCGCACCCTGACCTGCTCGAGGGCGACGTTGCGCAGGTCGACCTTGCTGAGGTCGACCGAGCGCATCGTCGAACCGGTGAGGTCGACGCGGTTCCACGACGACCCGCTGAGGTCGACGTGGTCGAGGACCGCGCCGAGCAGCTCCTCGTCGCGGAACTCGCGCACGCCCGGCCCTCCGACCACGCCTGAACTCGCGCCCGTGCCTGCGTCCGCGCCCTCGCCCGCCTCTGCGCTCGCCTCCGCGCCGTCGCCCGGCGCGGGCTCGGCCGTCACAGTGTCCTCAGGAACTCGACCGACCGCTCCAGCACGAGCCGGGTCGCGCCCTCGTCGTAGCCGTCGAGCGAGCTGTCGGCGAAGAGGTGCCCGTCGCCGGGGTAGAGGAACATCTCGGCGCCGGGCGTGGACTCGACGAACGGCCGCGCGACGTCGATGTCGCCCTCGTCGACGAAGAACGGGTCCCTGTCCATCGCGTGGATCTGCACCGGCACCCCGAGGGCCACGTCCCGAACTCCGCCGGGTCGGCGAACCCGTGGTAGAACAGCCCGCCCAGAGCCCCCGGCCGGGTCTCGAGGAGCTGCTGGGCCGGCATGACGCCGAGGGAGAAACCGGCATACACGACCGCGGTCGGGAGGTCGGCGACCGAGCGCACCCCGCGCGCCCGCACCTCGCCGAAGCCCACGCTGCCGCAGTACTCCGCGCCCTCGTCGATCGACCCGAAGGTGCGCCCCTCGAAGAGGTCGGGCGTGTGGACGGTGTGGCCGGCCCCGCGCAGCGCGTCGGCGAAGGCGACGACGCCCGGGGTGAGGCCCTGGATGTGGTGGAAGAGAACGATGTCGGTCATGGCGCCAACGTAGGACGGATTGCGGACGGAAGGCTTCCGCAACCGTCGCGCATGCGAAAAACTTCGGTATGCCGTTCACGACCCTCGACGCCGACCTGGGCGATGCCAGCCCGACCGCCCGCGCGCTCCGGGCGCTCGAGCTCATCCAGGGCCAGCCGGGCATCACCGCCGACCGGCTCGGCGAGCGCCTCGGGGTCACGCCCCGGGCCGCCCGGCGCTACGTCGCGACGCTGCGCGAGGCCGGCATACCGATCTCGTCGGTGAGCGGTCCCGCGGGTGGCTACACGCCGGGCCGAGGCCTGCGGCCACCACCTGTCGTCTTCACCTCGGCCGAGGCGCTCGGACTCGTCATGGCCGTGCTCGACGGTCACCACGACCCCGACGACACCGACGACCCTGTCGGCAGCGGCATCGCCAAGATCCTGCGCACGCTGCCCGAATCCGTTGCAGCACAGGCGGACACGGTGCGCCGCGTCGCCGCACCCGTTCCCGACCGCGCCGACGCGCGACCGGCCCCGGGCCCGACGGCGACGCTCGTCCGCGCCTGCGCCGACGGGCGCGAGGTCCGGGTCGACTACCGCACGGAGGCCGGCCGCGAGCTCGTCCTCGACGTCCAGCCGTGGGCGGTCGTCGTGAGACACAGCCGGTGGTACCTCCTGTGCCACTCGCTCACCTCGGACGCGACCCGCGCCTACCGGATCGACCGGGTGACGAGGGTCGTCCTCCTCGGCGGGACCTTCACCCCGCCACCGGACCTCGACCCCGTCGCGGCCCTCGTGCGCCACCTCGGCGAGGGCTGGGACCACGCCGTCGAGGTCGCCGTCGACGCCCCCGCCGAGCTCGTCGAGCGGTGCATCCCCACGACGATGGGCCGCGTCGAGCCGGTGACCGAGACGACGTGCCGCCTCGTCGGCAGCACGAGCAACCCCACCTCGTATGCCGCGGACCTCGCCTCCCTGCCCGGCGCGTTCCGCGTCGAGCAGGGGGACGAGGTCCGGGCGGCGGTGCGTGCCCTGGGTGAGCGGCTGCTCGCCGCCACCGGCTGAGCCGACTGGCCCTGAGCCCTCAGCCCCCGGCGTCAGCTCGCCGGACGGGCGAGGAACGCGGTGCGCAGCAGCGGCTGGTTGTTGACGAACCCGTAGGACGCGCAGCCCGAACCGCTGCAGCCGACGCGCTCGTCGACCCCGACCCGCATGTCGAGGTGGAGGTGCGCCGGCGTGCCGAGGGCATGGGCCGACGTGCCGACGGTGCCGATCCGGGTGCCCTTGTCGACGTGCTGGCCCACGCTGACGACGGGTGCGGGGCTGTGGTGCATGTGCGCGAAGTACCAGAGCCGCCCGAAGCGGTCCTTGACCGTCACCGTGCTGCCGACCCCGCTCGACCGGATGTTCTTCGTCATGACCGTCCCGGCGACCGGCGAGACCACCGCCGTGCCCGTCGCGGCGAAGATGTCGGCCGCGTTGTAGTCGTGGTGGCAGTTCGTCTTGCTGTCCCAGCACCAGTGCGGCGAGCGGTTCTTGATCTGCGCCTGCGTGACGTTGAGGGGGAAGCGCAGTGACGCGTCGCCGAGGATGTGCGACGCGTTGTCGTTGTAGACGTTGGCGTTGAGGTTGGCCTGCGTCCCCGCCGGGATGACGTCGTGCGTCCCGCCGAAGTCGGAGTTGTAGAACTCGTATGCCGTCCCGCCGGTGCGGTTCCACACGGACTTCGCGTGGTTCTGGACGCAGACGCCCGCACCGGCCTTGCCCGCACCGCGGAACGTGATGCACGAACCGTTCTCGGTGTAGTCACGCTTGCTGTTGGCGAAGTCCGCGACCGCGCCGGTCTGGCCCTCCCCGTAGTAGAGGCAGAACTCGCCCGCGTTGCACGTTCCGTCGCGCGGCTCGGCGCTCGCCGGTGCGGCGCTCGCCCCCACGAACGTCGCGCCCAGTAGCGCTGCCGTCGCCCCGGCATACAGGGCCTTCCTCATCGTCCTCGTCGCGAGCCTCACGATGGTCTCCTCCGTCTCCGGCGGGCCGGGTGCCCGCTCGGCGACGACGCTCCGCCCTCCCGCTGCGGAACGGCTGCGCACCACTGCGCGACCGCTGCGTTGTCGCTGCGGTGTCGCTGCGACGGTGCGCACCCTTGCGCGGGAGGGCCAGTTCGCGGTGGGGTGGACGCATGGGATCTCACCCGGCATACGTGCACACCGTCCTCGACACGAAGCGTCCGCGCGAGCTGGCCGAGTTCTACCGCCAGCTGCTCGGCCTCGTCTACCGCGCCGGCGACGAGCCACCGACCGACGGCAGCCCCGACGAGGCCGACTGGCTCGTCCTCACGAGGCCCGACGGCACGCGGCAGCTCGCCATCCAGGAGGAGCCCGAGCACCGAGGCACGACCTGGCCCGACCACGACGTGCCGCAGCAGCTGCACATCGACTACCTCGTCGGGTCCGTCGAGGAGCTCGAGCACCACAAGGACGAGGCGCTGCGGCTGGGCGCCGAGCTGAGGCTCGACCGCACCGACGACGAGGAGGAGCCGCTCTACGTCCTCGCCGACCCCGCGGGGCACACCTTCTGCCTCTACGTCGGCGACCCGCAGGGCGGCTGATCCCGAGGTCGCACGCGGCCGAGGGCCGGCCGGCTCGGGCGTGCCGTCACACTGGGACGCATGCTGGAGTCGGTCAACGAGCTCATCGAGGCGCACGCGGGCGCCGGCTGGCTCCTGCCGGCGCTCTTCGTCTACTTCGCCGTCGACGGGGTCATCCCGCCACTGCCGAGCGAAGGCGTCCTCATCGCGCTCGCCGCCATCGGTGCCTCGACCGGCGCACCGCACTGGCTCGGGCTGCTGCTCACCGCGTGGGCGGGTGCCTGGGTCGGCGACAACCTCGCCTACCTCGTGGGGCGCCGCACCGGGCTCGACCGCGTCCTGCGGCGCCGGGAGCGCGGCCGGCGGTCGATGGACTGGGCGGCGCGGGGCTTCGACAGCCGCGGGGCGCTCATCGTCGTCGTCGGACGCTGGATCCCCATCGGGCGCGCTGCCGTCAACCTCATGGCCGGGGTCACTGGCTACTCGCAGGCGCGGTTCGCGGCGTGGACCGTGCTGTCGGCCGGCCTCTGGGCCGCCTGGTCGATCGGCCTCGGGACGCTGGCGGGCAGCTGGGTCGAGGACAACGCCCTGCTCGCGGGCGCGCTCGGAGCAGGGCTGGCGCTCGTCGTCGCGTTCGTCGTCGAGCGGGTCTCGCGACGGTTCGCACACGCCTGAGGCGTCGGGGCACCGGGGGAACCGCGACTAGAGTCGGTCGATGGACACCTCCACGGCAGCCGATGTGCTGCGTGCCAAGGAGCAGTCGCTGCTCGACGAGCTCGCCACCGTGACCCGGCCGCTGGGCGAGTCCGGGTCGATCTCCTTCGGCAAGCGCATCGGGGAGGGCACGTCGATCGCGGTCGACCGGCTGACCTCCGTCTCGGTGCAGGAGCGGCTGCTCGCCACCCTCGCCCAGGTGAGGACGGCGCTGGCGCGGATCGACGACGGCACCTACGGCACCTGCGAGGTCTGCGGCAGGCCGATCGGGGACGAGCGCCTCGAGGTGCGCCCGTGGGCGGTTCGCTGTCTCGCCGACAGCTGAGGGCCGGAGCGACAGCCAGGGCGGACGGCATACGGGCGTGGTTGGGGCCGCCGCGTGACGGTTGCCGTGGCGAGGTGAAGAACCGGTGGAGATCGGCGCCGGAGGCGGGTCTCGGTACGACCGGGCACAGGACCGGATGACAGAGTGACGGAGTCGCCGCGCCCGACTGTCGGGCTGCGGCAGGACCGTGTCGGATCGACGAGGGGTTGTGCAGTGCGTTCGCGTGGGTGGGGAGTCAAGGTCGGGATCGTCGTCGTCGTGCTCGCGCTCGTCGCGGCCGCGGCCGGGGGGTTCGTCTGGTGGCGCGACCGTGAGGGGGCGGCGGTCCGCGAGGCCGCACAGTCCGTGGCCGAGGGCCTCTCGCGAGGCGGGTTCGGCGACTCGGGCGTCATGAGGGACGCTTCGGGTGGCACGCCCGAGCTCGAGCCGGTCGTCCGGGGGATGGGCGAGGCCACACACGAGGTGACCGTCCGCTCGGTCACCGACCCCGACGGCGGCTCCGCGCGGGCGACGCTCGCCCACACGTGGACCCTGCCCGGCACCGACGAGACGTGGTCCTACGAGACGCCCCTCGAGCTCGCCAAGGCCGACGGGGAGTGGGCCGGCGTGTGGAAGCCCGCCGTCGTCGCCCCGGACCTCGGGGAGGGCGAGACGCTCCGCACGACGCGCAGGCAGCCCGAGCGCGCCCAGGTGCTCGGCGCCGGTGGCGTGCCGATCGTCGAGCCGCGCGATGTCGTGCGCATCGGGATCGACAAGACCAAGGCCACCCCTGCTGAAGCGGTGTCGTCGGCCCGCGTGCTCGCCCGGGCCGTGGGGGTGAACGTCGACAACTTCGTCGCGTCCGTCGAGAAGGCGGGGCCGCAGGCGTTCGTCGAGGCGCTCACCGCCCGCGTCGGGAGCTCGCAGGAGCAGGCGGCGCGCGAGGTGGACGCGCCCGGCACCTTCCTCGTGAGCGCGAGGGTCCCGCTCGCCCCGACGTCGACGTTCGCCCGCCCGATCCTCGGGGTCGTCGGCGACGCGACCGCCGAGATCGTCGAGAAGTCGGAGGGCCGCATCGTCGCCGGCGACCGCGTCGGCATCGGCGGCGTGCAGGCGGCCTACGACGCACAGCTCTCGGGGACGCCCGGCTACAGCGTCGTCACCTCCGGCGGCGCCGAGAGCCGCACGCTCTTCTCGACCGAGCCCGAGGCCGGCTCGCCGGTCACCCTCACCCTCGACATCGCGACCCAGACGGCGGCCCAGCAGGTGCTCGCCGAGGTGGCGCCCGCGTCCGCCGTCGTCGCCATCCGCCCCTCGACCGGTCACGTCCTCGCCGCCGCGAGCGGGCCGGGGAGCAAGGGCGTCTCGACCGCGACGCAGGGCCGCTATGCGCCGGGGTCGACGTTCAAGACCGTGTCGACTCTCGCCCTCCTCCGCTCGGGCGTGACGCCCTCGACCACGGTGCAGTGCCCCCCGACGACCACGGTCGACGGGCGGACCTTCAAGAACGTCGACGGCTTCCCGACCTCGGCGCTGGGCTCGGTGCCCTTCGCCTCGGCCTTCGCGAACTCGTGCAACACCGCGTTCATCGGGCTCGGCGAGAAGCTCGAAGCGGCCGACCTGCCCACCGCCGCCGCCGGCCTCGGGCTCACCGCCGAGCCGGCGCTCGGCCTCCCGGCCTTCCTGGGTTCGGTTCCCGAGCCGCAGCCGGGCACCGACGAGGCCGCCTCGACGATCGGCCAGTCCAAGGTGCTCGCCTCGCCGCTCGGCATGGCCACCGTCGCCGCCTCGATCGCGGCCGGCAAGCCGGTCTCGCCCGTGCTCGTCGAGGCCGGCGAGGGCGGTTCGGGTGACGAGGGCGGCTCGGCCTCGCCGTCCGCGTCGGCGTCGGGCAGCCCGGCGGCGACGACCGCCCCGAAGGCGCCGGCAGAGCCGGTGACGGCGGCCGAGGGCGAGCAGCTGCGCACGCTCATGCGTGGCGTCGTCGAGTCCGGCAGCGGCCGGTTCCTCGCCGACGTGCCCGGCGCTCCCGTGCTCGCGAAGTCCGGCACCGCCGAGTTCGGCGAGGCCGGCGCGCTCAAGGAGCACGCATGGATGATCGGGATCCAGGGCGACCTCGCCGTCGCGGTCCTCGTCGCCGAGGGCGAGGGTGGCGCGACGACGGCCGGCCCGCTGCTCGAGGCGTTCCTGCGCGCCGTCGCCTGAGTCGGGGCCCTGCGAGAACTCGGGTGACGCTGTCGGCGATGGCCCCTAACGTGAGGCCATGACCGACCTGCCCGACGACGGCGGCGTGCCCCGGCCCGGCCCCGACGCGGCTGACCCGCCCGTCCTGCCCGGTGCGCCACAGGCCGAGGCCCACCTCCTGCCCGGCGTCGAGCGCGGACCCGAGACGGTGCGGGCCTTCCGGCTGCTGCTCGTCAACGCCCTCGTCGCCAACGTCACGACGAGCTACCTCTGGTTCGCGCTGACCTTCTGGGCCTACCTCGAGACGCGGTCGGTCCTCGCGACGTCGATCATCGGCGGCTCCTACATGCTCCTCATCGCGGCGTTCGGCATGGTCTTCGGCACCGTCGTGGACCGCCACCTCAAGAAGCACGTGATGATCGCGTCGGGTCTCATCCCGCTCGCCATGTTCGCCGTCGCCGGCGGGCTCTACCTCGCCTTCGACACCGACCGGCTCGTCGACTGGAACGGCCCGGTGTTCTGGGTCTTCGTCGCCGTCATCCTCATCGGCGGGGTCGTCGAGAGCATGCGCAACATCGCCCTCTCGACGACCGTCACCCTCCTCGTCCCCTCGGACGACCGTGACAAGGCCAACGGTCTCGTCGGGACGGTCCAGGGGCTCGCCTTCATGGTGACGAGCGTCTTCAGCGGCCTGTCGATCGGCCTGCTCGGCATGGGCTGGACCCTCGCCATCTCTGTCGCGCTCACCGCGGCGGCGCTCGCGCACCTGCTCACGGTCCCGGTCCCGGAGCGGCGCCCTGAGCCCGAGGAGGGTCAACGCACACCGGTCATGGACGTCAAGGGCGCGCTCGCGGCGATCCGCACCGTGCCCGGGCTCGTCGCCCTCATCGTCTTCACGACCTTCAACAATCTCGTCGGCGGCGTCTTCATGGCGCTCATGGACCCCTACGGCCTCACCCTCTTCTCGGTCGAGTCGTGGGGCATCGTCCTCGGCGTCACGAGCATCGGCTTCATGATCGGCGGCGGGCTCGTCGCGCGGTTCGGCCTCGGCCCGCGCCCTCTGCGCACCCTCCTGCTCGCCAACGTCGGCGTCGCCGTGCTCGGGATGCTCTTCACGATCCGCGAGGCGTGGTGGGTCTACGCCCTCGGCATCCTCGTCTTCATGTGCATCATCCCCGTCGCCGAGGCCGCGGAGCAGACGATCCTCCAACGGGTCATCCCGTTCCGCGTCCAGGGCCGGGTCTTCGGGTTCGCCCAGAGCGTCGAGGCCGCGGCGAGCCCGGTGTCGGCGTTCCTCATCGGGCCGATCGCGCAGTTCTGGCTCATCCCCTACATGGAGAGCGAGGCCGGCCGCGACCGCTTCGGCTGGCTGCTCGGCGACGGTGACGCGAGGGGCATCGCCCTCGTCTTCGTCCTCGCCAGCCTCATCATGCTCGTGGCCGTCCTGATCGCCTTCGCCTCGCGCCCCTACCGGCAGCTCGGTGCCGCCTACGCCGCGGCCGAGGACCCCCTCACGACATCGGGCACGCCGACCGCCGCCGAGCCCGCCTAGCCGAGCGTGCCCCTCCGGCGCGGGAGCCCGACTAGCCCTTCGTCGCCTCGAGCCGCCGCAGCGCCTCGCGCCGCTCCTCGGCGTGGTCGACGATGCGCTCGGGGTAGCCCTGCTCGTAGCCGTCGTCGTGCTCCCACGGCTGATGAGCCGCCCTGCCCTCGAGGTGCGCGAGCTCGGGCACCCACCGCCTCACGTAGTCGCCGTCGGGGTCGAACTTCTCGCCCTGCGTCACCGGGTTGAAGACCCTGAAGTAGGGCGATGCGTCAGTGCCCGTCCCCGCGACCCACTGCCACCCGTGGTTGTTCGAGGCGATGTCGCCGTCGACGAGGTGGTCGAGGAAGTGCCGCGCCCCGACCGGCCACCACACGTGCAGGTCCTTGGTGAGGAAGCTCGCCGTGATCATCCGGACCCGGTTGTGCATCCACCCCTCGGCGAGCAGCTGGCGCATTCCCGCGTCGACGATCGGGTAGCCGGTCCGCCCCTCGCGCCACGCGTCCACGGCGTCGGACTCGTCGTCGTAGGCCATGCCGCCGAGCGCGTCGCGCAGGTCCTTCCACGCGCTGGACGGGTTGTGCCACAGCACGTCCGCATAGAACTCGCGCCACGCGAGCTCGTCGACATAGGTCTCCTTGCCCGCCCCGCGCCGGCTCGCGAGGTCGGCGAGCAGCGTTCGCGGGTGCACCACCCCGAGCTTGAGGTAGGGCGACATCCGCGACGTCCCGTCGGTGGCCGGCAGGTCCCGGTCGGTCCGGTATGCCGGCAGCGCGCCGTCGAGGAACCCGCGCCACCGCGTCGCGGCCGCCTTCTCGCCCGCGCCCGGCATCTCGGGCAGGTCGCGTGCGGCGAGGGCCTCGCGCAGGGCCTCGGTCGCCCTGGCGTCGTTGCGCCCCTTGCGCAGGGGCAGGCTCGCCGGCCGCGAGGCCGGCTCGGGCCAGCCGTGCGCGCGCCAGGCCTTGGCGAAGGGGGTGAAGACCTTGTAGGGAGCGCCGCTGCCGTTGGTCACGAGACCGGGCCCGACGGCATACGGGGTGCCGGTCTCGACCCAGTCGACGCCGGCGGCCGAGAGCGCTTGGGCGACGGCCTCGTCGCGCCGGTGGCCGAAGGGCGTCGTCTCCCGGGTGACGTGGACCGACGAGGCGCCTACCCTGTCGGCGAGCTCGGGCAGGACGGTGACGGGGTCGCCCCACAGCAGGGTCAGGGCGTCGTCGTACTCCTCGTTGGTGGCCTCGAGCGTCGCGGCGAGCCACGCCCTGCGCGCCGGACCGCCGGACTCCCAGAGGGTGGGGTCGACGACGAACGCGACGACGAGGTCCCCGTCGGCGGCGTCGCGGGCCGCGAGCAGTGCCGGGTGGTCGCTCCGTCGCAGGTCCCGCCGCAGCCAGAGGATCGAGGTCATGCCCCGATCGTGTCATCCGGGACCGGGTCGAGCGGCCCGCAGGCGCAGCCGGTCAGGCGCTCGCCAGCCGCGAAGCACCGACTCGAGGACGTCCGCCTCGGCGTCGCCGAGGGCAGCGATCCCGGGCCGCAGCGCGGAAGCGGCGTGGTTCGATGGCCCGATGGAGACCGAGAACCGCGTCGTCAGCGCCACGAGGGAGATCGCCGCCCCCGCCGCCACTGTCTTCGAGCTCATCGCCGACCCGCGCCGCCAGCCCGAGTGGGACGGCAACGACAACCTCGTCGAGGTCATCGACGGCGACCGCATCAGCGCCGCCGGGCAGGTCTTCGCGATGCGCACGACCAAGGGCAACCACCGCGACAACCTCGTGACCGACTTCGAGGAGGGGCGCCGGATCGCGTGGCGCCCCGGAGACGCCGGTGGGCCGCCGGCCGGTCACGAGTGGCGCTGGGAGGTCGAGCCCGTCGACGAGCGCACGTCGCGCGTAACACACACCTACGACTGGACCGAGCTGACGGACGAGCGGCGTATGCCGCGTGCCCGCGCGACCGGTGAGCCGCAGCTCCGCGCGTCGCTCGACCGCCTCGCCACCCTTGCCGAGTCCCTCGTCTGACGCCGACACGCTTGCGACGTCACCGTCGGTGGAGTCCGGGCCGGGTCAGCTGCTTCTCGAGGGCCGTCGTCGACGAGGCCGACGCCGCCTTCCGCTGGAGGGCCGCGTCCGGGAGGCTCGCGGGCTTCTCGGGCGTGAAGAGCCACTGCGTGAAGAAGTCGTCGAGCTGCTGTCCGGAGACCTGCTCCGCCAGCGCGACGAACTCGTCGGTGCCGACGTTGCCGCCGGCCTCGCGTGACGTCCAGAGCGGGAGCAGCCGGAAGAAATCGGCATCGCCGATGGTGAGGCGCAGGGCGTGCAGGGTCATGGCGCCGCGGTCGTAGACCGGACCGTCGAAGAGGTGCTCCGGCCCCGGGTCGCCGATGGTCAGGCCCCAGAACGGGTCGTCCTCGGGGAAGGAGGCATAGAAGTCGAAGATCTCCTGAGCGGTGAAGAGCTCACGCTGCTCGGCCCAGAGCCACTCCATGTAGCTCGCGAAACCCTCGTTGACCCAGATGTGCCTCCAGGACTCGACCGCGAGGCTGTCCCCGACCCACTGGTGCGCGAGCTCGTGGACGACGACCGAGGTGTTGTCGCCGGGCTGGACGAACCAGTCCTTGGCATAGATCGGCCGGGTCTGGTTCTCGAGCGCGAAGCCGATGCCGGGGTCGTCGTCGACGATGCCCCCGGACTGCTTGAACGGGTACGGGCCGAGGATGCCGCTGAGGAAGTCGACGATCTCGGGCTCGCGCGCCAGCGCCTCCTCGGCGTTCTCGCCGGTGGACGGACCGGGTGCCTCGCTCGCCGTCCGCCAGTCGCCGGCGTTGCCGGGGCTCCCCGCCGGCGGGCCGGGCACGGTCCAGCCGTCGAGCGGGTCGGCGTCGGCCTCGAACGACGTCGTGCCGGACCCCTTCGGCCCGACGACCTCGTCGACGTAGACGCCGTTGAAGGAGACCACGTCGTCGCTGGCCAGGCTCAACGCGATCTCGACCGACGAGCCGGCATACGCCGACAGGTCGAGCCGCCACTGCTCGTAGCCGTCGCTCGCGCCGCTGGCGGCGTGCCACTCGCCCGTGCTGCCCGTGGGCGTGCAGCCGTCGTTGCCGTCGTCGCTCTGGTAGTGCCCGAGGAAGGGGTGGATCTCGAGCCAGAACGGGCACGCGTTGCCGGGGTAGCGGTCGGTGTGACCGGCCAGGTCGGGAAGCGTGGTCCAGTCGTCGGTCCCCACCTCCCGCGCCTCGACGAAGAAGAAGTCCCAGCCCGGCTCGGTGTCCCGGGTGACGTGGAAGGACAGCTGACCACCCGCGGCCGGCACGTCGATGACCCGGCTGAGCCGCTTGTAAGCGAAGTCGTCGCCTCCGGTGATCGCGTAGCGGTCACCGGTCCGCGGCTCGGGCTGGACGTAGAGGGCGGGGTCGATGGCGTCCCAGTAGTCGATGCCGTCCACCCGACGGTGCTCGAGGCCGAACTGCCCGATCGTCGCCGTGGCGAGGTAGGAGGCCATCGGCTCCTTGGCGACCCAGGTCCACGTCGTCGTGCGGGCGCCGTGGCGCACGTTGGCCAGACGACCGTTGGCGACGACCTCGAGCCCGCGTGGGACGGTCATCTGGATGCGGTAGGCGGCCTTGTCGAGGGGGTGGTCGTTGACGGGGAACCACGTGTCGGCCACGTGCGGCTGCCCGGCGATGAGGATCCCGTCACTGGTCGGGAACACCCCGGAGAGCCCGAGGGCCGGCTCCTCGAGGAGCAGCGGCTCGCCGCTGTAGCCGACCGTCACGTGGAAGCGCGACCGCTGGGTGATGGCACGCCGCGGCGTGATGGTCAGCTCGTCGGCGACGTGACGCCAGCGGGCGGGGCTCCCGTCGACGGTGACCGCCGAGACCGTGAGCCCGTTGAGGTCGAGGTTGAACGACGACAGCGTCTGGGTGGCGGTCGCCGTGACCGTCGCCGTGCCCTGCAGGACGTGGGTGGCAGGGTCGAACGCGAGCCGAAGGTCGTAGTCGGCGACGTCGTAGCCGCCGTTGCCGTCCGTCGGGAAGTACGGGTCCCCGATGCCGGGCGCTCCCGGGAAGGGTGTTCGGCCAGCGGCCGTGGCACCGGCGGGCTGGACGAGCATCGTCGTCAGGAGGACAGCGAACAGCATTCCCAGGATCTTGCGCATGAGGCCTCCTCGAGCCTCACATCAACGTGGCACCGGCCCCGTGGCCCGTCAATGACCCCATCGCCCCGGTCACCCGGGTGGGTCGACACCCGTCACGCGGTCGTATGCCGTGTGGTCAGGTCTCGGCGCGGAATCCCCTGAGCCGCAGGCTGTTCGTCACGACGAAGACCGAGGACAGAGCCATGGCGCCACCGGCGAGCATGGGGTTGAGCAGCCCGGCTGCGGCCAGCGGGATCGCGGCGACGTTGTAGCCGAACGCCCAGAAGAGGTTGCTCTTGATCGTCGAGAGCGTGCGCCGGGCGAGACGGATGGCGTCGGGGGCGACGCCCAGGTCCCCGCGGACGAGGGTGAGGTCGCTCGCCTCGATGGCGACGTCGGTGCCCGTGCCCATCGCGAGCCCGAGGTCGGCGGTCGCGAGGGCCGCGGCGTCGTTGACGCCGTCACCCACCATGGCGACGACGGCGCCCTCGTCCTGGAGCCGGCGGACGACGTCGACCTTGTCGGCGGGCAGGACGTCGGCGACGACGTGGTCGTGGTCGATGCCGACCTCGGCGGCGACGGCCCTGGCAGCCTCGGCGTTGTCGCCGGTGAGCAGCCACGGGGTGAGTCCGAGCTCCCGCAGCCGGGCGATCGCCCGGGCGGAGCTGGGCTTCACGGTGTCGGCGACGGTGAGGACGCCACGCGCCCGGCCGTCCCAGCCGATGGCGACCGGTGTCGCGCCGGTGGCCCGGGCCGCGCGGAGGGCCTCCTCGAGCTCGGGGCCGAGGCCGAGGGACCAGTCGGCGAGCAGCCTGGGACGTCCGACGACGACGGCACGGCCCTCGACGACGCCCTGCACACCGAGCCCGTCGACGCTCGCGAAGTCCTCGACCGGGGCGGCGGCGACGCCGGCGTCACGGCCGGCCGCGACGATGGCCTTGGCGACGGGGTGGTCCGAGCCGTCCTCGAGGAGGGCGGCGATCCGGAGCACCTCGTCGGCGTCCTCGCCCGGGGCGGGGACGACCTCGCGCAGCGACATCCGGCCGGTCGTCACGGTGCCGGTCTTGTCGAGCACGACCGTGTCGACGCGCCTGGTGGACTCGAGCACCTCGGGGCCCTTGATGAGGATGCCGAGCTGCGCCCCGCGTCCGGTGCCGACCATGAGGGCGGTCGGCGTCGCGAGCCCGAGCGCGCAGGGGCAGGCGATGATGAGGACCGAGATCGCCGCGGTGAGGGCGGCCGTCCAGCCGCCGCCGCTGCCGAGCCAGAAGCCGAGGGTGGCGACGGCCAACGCGATGACGACGGGGACGAAGATCCCCGAGATGCGGTCGGCGAGCCGCTGGACCTCGGCCTTGCCGTTCTGGGCGTCCTCGACGAGCCGCGCCATCTGGGCCAGCTGGGTGTCGCCGCCGATGCGGGTGGCGCGCACGACGATGCGCCCGCCGGAGTTCACCGTGGCTCCCACGACCGGGTCGTCGACCCCGACCTCGACGGGCACCGACTCGCCGGTGAGCATCGAGGCGTCGATCGCCGACGAGCCCGAGGTCACGACGCCGTCGGTCGCGACCTTCTCGCCGGGTCGCACGACGAACTCGTCGCCGACGGCGAGGTCGGCCACCGGGATGCGGTGCTCCTGTCGTCGGCCATCAGGGCCGTCGCGCAGCACGGCCACGTCCTTGGCCCCCATCTCGAGCAGGGCGCGCAGCGCGGCACCGGAGCGACGCTTGGCCCGCGCCTCGGCGTAGCGCCCCGCGAGGAGGAAGGTCGTCACGCCGGCGGCGGCCTCGAGGTAGATGTTGCCGCGCCCGTCGGTCCGCTCGATGGTGAGCTCGAAGGGGTGGGTCATGCCGGTCGTGCCGGCGGTCCCGAGGAAGAGGGCATAGAGCGACCAGCCGAACGCCGCGAGCGTGCCGACCGACACGAGCGTGTCCATCGTCGTCGCGCCGTGTCGCAGGTTGACCCAGGCGGCGCGGTGGAAGGGCCAGCCACCCCAGACGACGACGGGTGCGGCGAGCACGAGGGAGAACCACTGCCAGTAGGTGAACTGCCACGCCGGCACCATCGCCAGCGCGACGACCGGGACCGAGAGGACGGTCGAGACGAGCAGCCGGTCACGCAGCGAGCGCGTCGGGTCCACCCCGCTCTCGTCGGTGCCCGCAGCGGACGGCGACTCGGGAGCGGGAGGCAGGCTCGCGGCATACCCGGCCTGTGAGACGGTCTCGAGCAGCTGCTCGGGTGAGACGGTCTCGGGGAACTCGACGCGCGCCTTCTCGGTGGCGTAGTTGACCGTGGCCGTGACGCCGTCGAGCTTGTTGAGCTTGCGCTCGATGCGGTTGGCGCACGAGGCGCAGGTCATGCCGGTGATGTCGAGGTCGACGCTCTGGGTCATGGGTGTCCGTGCTCCTTCCCGGTGTCGAGGGGCGTACCCGCGGTGACGGTGAAGGCCGCCGTGCGCACGACCCCTTCGTGCTTGAAGTCGAGGAAGAGGGCATAGGTGCCGCTCGAGGGGACGGCCGCACCGAAGGCCACGTCCGGGCCGGGTGAGGTGGACCCGTCGCCGGGCGCGCCCTCGGGGTGGACGTGGAGGTAGGCGAGGTCGCCGTGGCGCAGGGCGACGAGGTGGCCGTAGGCGCCGAGGTAGGGCTCGAGATCGGTCACCGGCCGGCCGCCGCGGCTCACGGTGAGCGTGACGTCGGAGTCCGTGCCGGGGGTGAGCTCACCCTCGAGCGCGACGGTGTAGCCGTCGACGGTCGCGGTGAGCCGGTCGGCCGAGGGGGCCGGAGCCGGCGTCCAGTCGCCGGGGACGAGGAGGTCGGCCCCGAGGGTCATCGCCTCGTGCCCGCGCGGTGCGAAGTCGGCGAGCACCCGCCAGGCGCCGGGCCCAAGGTCGAGCGGCACGCTCCACGTGCCGTCGGCGTCGCGCACCGGGTGGACGTGGTGGAAGCGGGCGAGGTCGCGGCTGGCGACGATGAGGTGCAGCTCCTTCTCGTGCTCGACGTCGTATGCCGTGACCGGACGTCCGTCCGGACCCTCGACGACGAACGCGAGGTCGTGCGCACCCGTGGCGAGCTGGTCGGGGTCGAGGCGCAGGGCGTAGCCGTCCTGGGACACCTGGAGCCCGCCGGGGACCTCGGCGGCGTGGCCGGCGCCGTCGGAGGTGGCTTCGGCCCCGTGTGCGGCGGACTCGGTGTCGGCTCCGTGGCCCTCAGAGCCGTCCGAGCCGTGGGCTCCGGCTGCCTCGACGGGCGCCGCGCGGCCGACCGGACCCACGGGACCGACGAGCCGGCCCGCGGTGAGGCTCACGACGAGCACGGCCACGAGGGCGGCGACGAAGCCGACGACCCGCACGGGCGTGCTCATGCCAGCTGGTAGCCGGCTTCCTCGACGGCGGCGCGCACGGCGTCGTCCTCGAGCGGCGTGGTGCTCTCGATCGTGACGGACCCGGTGGCGAGGTCGACGTCGACGTTCTGCACGCCGTCGAGCTCGCTCACCTCCTCGGTGACGGACGCGACGCAGTGGCCGCAGGTCATGCCGGTGACGGTGAAGGTCTGGGTGCTCATGGGGGTCTCCTTCTCGAGAGGTTCAGCGTTCAGGACTTGACGAGACGGGCGATCGCGTCGCTCGCCTCCTTGAGCTTGGCCTCGGCCTCGGGGCCGCCCTTGCGTGCGGCGTCGGCGACGCAGTGGCTCATGTGCTCGTCGAGCAGACCGAGGGCGACCGACTGGAGCGCCTTGGTCATTGCTGAGACCTGCGTGAGGATGTCGATGCAGTACTTCTCCTCCTCGACCATCCGCTGGAGGCCGCGCGCCTGCCCCTCGATCCGGCGGAGGCGCTTGAGGTAGTCCTCCTTGTGGCCGGACTCGATGTAGGCGTGCTGGTGGTGGTCCACGTGCTCGGTCATGGTTCGATACTATACCCCCCTTGGGTATATGTCACCACTCCTTCTCGGGGACGTCCTGCGCGCTGCGAGTGCCACGCAGCGCATCCGCAGCGGTTCCGCATCGCAGCGGCGTGGGATGGGCCGTCCCACCGACCCGACCCAGGAGACCCCCATGACCGCACCCGCTCGCCATGCGCGCCGCGTCGTCCTCGGCACCCTCGCGGTGTCGCTCGCGGCGCTCGCCACACCTGCCCTGCCCACCGCCCAGGCGGTCGTGAGCGCCGGCCCGCAGTTCACCGCCGCCACCCTCAACCTCGGAGACGCCTCCGACGCCGACCTCGCGGGCAACATCGCCACCCTCGCTCGTGACCGTGGCGTCACGATCCTCGGCCTCCAGGAGGCGGGCGACCGCGCCGACCTCCTCACCAAGGTCCGTGACCGTGCGGGCATGGCGTCGTGGCGCTGGTGCCGGCCGGACGACCCCGGCGCCCCGTCGGTGCCGATCATGTTCGACTCCGACGTGTGGTCGTACGAGACCTCGTGCGGCGGGTTCCTCGCCGTTGAGTCGCGCTACCTCGGCCCCGGCGGCGCCGGACCCGACGAGTCCAAGCCCAAGTTCGTCACCGCGTTCGTCCTGCACCACCGCGCCTCGGGCCGCAACGTGCGCGTGCTCAACACGCACTTCATCCCCTCGGCCCGCCGCAACGACCTCTCCGACGCCGAGAAGCAGCGCCGCGTCCAGCACGTCAAGGACCACGTGGCCGCGCTCGTCGACCGCATCGGGCGCCCGACAACGCACCCGATGCCCGTCGTCCTCATGGGTGATCTCAACGGCCCGGCCAGCTGGCCGCTTCTCCAGCCGCTCAAGGACATCGACATGGTCGGGTGGTCGACCGAGCCGACGCACGACAACGGCGAGAGCCTCGACCACGTCGTGCGGCGCAACCTCGCCCACGTCTCCCGCGCCTACGTCGGCACGGCGAGCGACCACAAGGCGGTCGTCAACCGGCTCGAGTTCTGAGGCGCTTCCGCACCCGGAGGGTCAGCCTTCGCGGCCGTGCCTCGTGCGGCTGCGGAGGCGACCACCCGGCAGCTCGGGGGCGGGCAGCCAGGTGAGCCGGCCGGCATACCCTTCGACCTCGCCGAAGCGCTCGGCGCGTGACTGCCACGCGTCGCGGAAGGCGACGATCTCGTCGTGGTCGCGCCCGATGAAGTTCCACCACATAACGATCGACTCGTCGTGGGGCGTGCCGCCGAGGAGGACGATGCGGCTCGGCTCGAGCGCCTCGAGGGTAAGCTCGGCCGGTCCCGCGTCGACGACGCCGAGGTCGCCGCGCTCGAGCGTCGTTCCGTCGAACGTCACCCTCCCCGTGTCGACCAGCACCCCGTGCTCGTATGCCGTCTCGACCGGGACCGCCCACGTCGCGCCTGCCGTGAGGGTCACCTCGGCGCCGAGGAGCGGGGTGCGGGTGCGGACGGGCGAGGTCCGGCCGGCGAGCGAGCCGACGAAGACGCGGCCCTCGACCCCCTCGGCGAGAGCGAGGGTCGGTGCGGCGTGGTGCTGGAACTCGCGCTCGAGGTCGCGGTCGGCCTCGGGGAGGACGACCCACAGCTGGACGCCGTGCAGGGTGCTCGTCGTGGGCGTCGAGACCTCGGAGTGGGCGATGCCGTAGCCGCTCGTCATGAGGTTGACCTCGCCGGGGCGGACCATCGCGTGGACGCCGCCGCTGTCGCGGTGCTCGACCTCGCCCTCGAAGAGCCAGCTCACGGTCTGGAGGCCCGTGTGCGGGTGCGGCGGGACGTCCATGCCGCCCGTGGCGTCGACGGCGTCGGGGCCGTAGTGGTCGACGAAGCACCAGGCCCCGATGAAGGACCTGTCGCGGTGAGGGAGCGTGCGGCGGACTGTCATGGCGCGAGGGCCGCCGAGGGGGACCTCGCGCGGCGCGAGGACCTGGACCTGGGACGTGCTGGTGTCGGACACTGCGGGCTCCTCAGCCGGTGGTGTGGTGTCATGACCAGCATGGCTGATGACGTCGTCGTGACGAACAACGAGTCGGAGAAGCGCTACGAGGCTCGCCTCGGGGACGAGCTGGCGGGCTTCGCGGAGTACCAGCTCACCGACGAGCTCGTCGTCTTCACGCACACCGAGGTGGAGCCGGCGTTCGAGGGCAAGGGGGTCGGCTCCGCCCTCGCCCGCTTCGCGCTCGACGACGTGCGCGAGGCCGGCACGCGCAAGGTGCTGCCGCTGTGCCCCTTCATCAAGGGCTGGATCGAACGGCACCGCGACTACGTGCCGCTCGTCTACGGCGTCCGGCCGAGCACCGCGACCGACTGACACGGGCCCACCCGCTCCGGCCTTCGCCGGCCTGCAAGGCTCGCGGTCACCCGGCGGCGCGAGGGCCGTCCGGAGGCCCGTCGTCGCCGAGCGGCTTCTGGAACCACGCGACGTCCCGCCAGGCTCCGTGCTTCCACCCGATCCGTCGGTAGGTGCCGACCGGCTCGAAGCCGAGCGCCCGGTGCAGGGCCACGCTCGGGTCGTTGGGCAGGGTGACGCCGCCGCACGCCATGCGCAGGCCGAGCGCCTCCAGCCGAGCGAGCAGGCCGGCATACAGGGTCCTGCCGACTCCGGCGCCACGGGCCGCGGCGGCGACGTAGACGCTCACCTCGCACGACCACCGGTAGGCCGCGCGTGCCTTGAACGGCCCGCCATAGGCGTAGCCGACCACGACCCCGGCGCGCTCCGCGACGAGCCACGCGTGCCGCTCCTGGGCCGCCGCGATGCGGGCGGCGACCTCGTCGACCGACGGCGGGACGTCCTCGAACGTCACGGTCGTCTGCTCGACGTAGTGGGCATAGATCGCGGCACAGGCCTCGGCATCGGCGCGGGTCGCGTCGCGGATGGTCACCTCGGTCACGCCCGCCATTGTCCGCGTGACGGCCGGTCCCGCACGCGGGGCACGAGGTCTTGACGTTCTTTGCGTCGCCTTGACCAAGCAATGGGGCAATGCGGAGCGGGATCTGACCGGGCGCGTGGGCGCGGCTTCCTAGCGTCGAACGGGTCGGCGGAAACACCGCCCGACGTCCCACGACAGGAGATCACGCATGTCTCGCAGACGTCTCACCGTCCTCGCCGGGGGCCTCTCGGCCGCGGCGGCAGCCACCGCCCTGTGCGTCGCGCCCGCGACCGCCGCCACCTCCGCGGCGGGCGGCCCGGAGCCGAGCACCGGCCCCCTCGCCACCGACTCGGGCGCGTCCGTCGCCGAGATGTCGGCCCAGTGGCTCGCCAAGGAGCACGACCTGAGCATCGAGACCGCTCGCGAGCGTGTCGCCACCCAGGGCGCGAAGGGCCGCACGGCCGAGTCGCTCGAGAAGGCGCTCGGCGCGCGGGCCGTCGGCTCGTGGATCGACCAGGAGCGCGGCGTCCTCGTCGTCAACGTCACCGACGCCGCCGCCGCGTCCCGCGTCGAGAAGGCCGGTGCGACCGCGCGCGTCGTCGGCCAGGACAGGGCCGAGCTGGCCAGGTCGCAGGCGGCCGTCACCAGGGCTCTCGGCGCCACGGTCGTCGACTCCGCCATCGACCCGGTGACCAACAAGGTCGTCGTCACCGTGGCCTCGGCGGACGTCGAAGCCGCGAAGGCGCGCACGAGCGACCCGTCGGTGACGATCCAGGGGACCGACGCGACCGTGTCGACGCAGGCGAACGTCTACGGCGGCCAGCAGATCGAGTTCAGCGGCTACGTCTGCTCGCTCGGCTTCAACGCGACGAAGTCCGGCACCCCGGTCTTCATCACCGCGGGCCACTGCGCCGAGGGCAACCAGACCTTCACCCGCAACGGCACCACGCTCGGCACGACCCGTGGCTGGTCCTTCCCGGGCAACGACTACGCCTACTCCAGCCTCACCTCGAGCTGGACCGGCATCGGCGCCGTCGACCTCTGGAACGGCACGAGCGCCCGCTCGGTCACCGGGTCGAGCAACGCCGCCGTCGGCACCGCGATCTGCAAGTCGGGCCGCACCACAGGCTGGACCTGCGGCTCGGTCCAGACCAAGAACGTCACCGTCAACTACAACAACGGCGACGGCACCTACTCGACCGTGAGCGGGCTGACCAAGTCCAACACCTGCACCGAGGGTGGCGACTCCGGCGGCTCGTGGATGGCGGGCAACCTCGCCCAGGGCGTGACGAGCGGCGGCGCGGGCTACGGCTCCAACGGCGTCTGCGGCCAGAAGGTCGGCCAGCCCAACATCGCCTACTTCCAGCCGATCGGCGAGATCCTCTCCGTCTACGGCCTCACCCTCAAGACCGCCTGACCCGCGCGCCCTTCGCGGGGCGCGAGTCGCAGGCTCGCGTATGCCGTGTGGTCCGACCCCTTCCGGACCGCACGGCATGCGTGTGTCCGGGGGTGCCGTGGTCGTGCCGCCGGCGGCGGCACCGGGGGGACAGGGGCTGTGGTGGGGGAGCTGTGGCGGGGTGGGAAGCGGACGGCATACGGTTCGGGCCATGGCGACGCACGAGGGACGGTGGCCGGCCGGCTGCCCCTGCTGGGTGGAGATCACGGTGGGTGACCTCGCGCGCAGCCAGGCGTTCTACGCGGCGGTGCTCGGGTGGGAGTTCGAGGACAGCGGGCCCGACTACGGGCACTACAACAACGCGCTCGTCGGTGGGCGCCGGGTCGCGGGCATGTCGCCGCCGCTCGACGGCGGCGAGGACTGGCCGAAGGTGTGGACGACCTACCTCGCGACCGACGACGTCGAGGTCACGGCCGGGTTCGCGGCAGCCGCGGGGGCGCAGGTCGTCATGGAGCCGATGGACATCGCCGGGTTCGGTCGGGTCGGGCTGTGGGTCGACCCCGGCGGCGCGGCCTTCGGAGCCTGGGAGGCGTTGGAGCACACGGGGTTCGACGTCCACGACGAGCACGGGGCGGTGTCGTGGGTCGACCTCGTCACCCCGGACCTGCGGGCGGCCAAGACCTTCTATCGCAGCGTCTTCGGGCTGTCGTTCGAGGACCTGTCGGTGCCGGGGATCGGCTACGCGACGTTCACGCCGCCGGGTGGTGCGTGGCCCGTCGGAGGGGTGGGCGACCAGGTCGACGGCGACGTGGCCGCGCCGCGGTGGTCCGTGACCTTCGCGGTCGACGACGTCGACGCCGCGGTGCAGCGCGTGCTGGAGGCGGGCGGGTCCGCGCCGAACGAGCCGGTGGACACCGAGACCGGGCGGATCGTCACCGTCGCCGGCCCCGACGGCGAGGAGTTCTCCCTCATGACCCCGAGCGCCGACGTCAGCGCACCCGGCTGACGCGGGCCTCGTCCCAGACCGGCTCCGGCGTCTCGATGACGCGCCCGTCGCTGCCGAAGACGAGGAACCGGTCGAAGCCGCGGGCGAACCAGCGGTCGTGCGTCACCGCGAGGACCGTCCCCTCGAACGCCGTGAGCGCCTGCTCGAGTGCCTCGGCCGAGTGCAGGTCGAGGTTGTCGGTGGGCTCGTCGAGGAGCAGCAGCGTCGCGCCCGACAGCTCGAGCAGCAGGATCTGGAAGCGCGCCTGCTGCCCGCCCGACAGCGAGTCGAAGGTCTGCTCACCCTGCCGTGCCAGCTCGTAGCGGTCGAGGACACGGCTGGCCTCCTCGCGGCCCCGCCCCGCCCGGTGCTCGTCGCCGCGGTGCAGGATCTCGAGGAGCGTGCGCCCGCGCAGCGCCGGCGAGTCGTGGGTCTGGGCGAACCACCCGGGGCGGACGCGCGACCCGAGGCGCGCGGAACCGCTGTGCCGCACCGGTTCCGGCGCGATGTCGCCCACCGGCTGGTGCTCGACGTCGGGGTCGCTGCCGCCCGCGGCGAGGAGACGCAGGAAGTGCGACTTGCCCGAGCCGTTGGAGCCGAGGACGGCGACGCGCTCACCGAACCAGACCTCGAGGTCGAACGGCCTCATGAGGTCGTCGGCACCCGAGTCGGGATCGGGAGCGAGCAGCTCGAGGCCGGAGCACACGACGGCACGCTTGGCGGTGCGCCCGCCGGTGAGCCGCATCCGCACGTTCTGACCGATGGCGACCTTCTCGGGTGGGCCGGCCTTCTCGAACCGGTCGAGCTTCGTCACCGCGGCCTGCAGGCGCGAGGCCATGTCCGAGTTGTAGGCCGCCTTCTGGCGGTACATGACGACGAGCGCCTTGAGCTTGGCGTGCTCCTCGTCCCAGCGGCGGCGCATCTCCTCGAGCCTGTCGTTGCGATCGACGCGCGCCTGGTGCCAGGTCGCGAACGAGCCCGGGTGCGTCCACGCCGTCGCACCGTCGGCGCCGGGCTCGAGCGTGACGACGGCCGTCGCGACCCGCGAGAGGAGCTCGCGGTCGTGGCTGATGAACAGCACCGTCTTGTCGCTCGCGACCAGCCGCTCCTCGAGCCACCGCTTGGCGGGCACGTCGAGGTAGTTGTCCGGCTCGTCGAGCAGGAGGAGGTCGGCCGGGCCGCTGAGCAGCGCCTCGAGCACGACCCGCTTCTGCTCGCCTCCCGAGAGGGAGGTGACGGCGCGCCACTGGGCCCGCTCGAACGGCATACCGAGGGCTTGTGTCGTCACCGTGTCCCAGACGGTCGTCTCGAACTCGTAGCCCCCCGCGTCGCCCCAGTCGGCGAGGGCCTGCGCGTAGGCCATCTGTGCCGGCTCGTCGTCGACCTCCATGATCCGCAGCTCGGCCGCGTCGACGGCGAGGGCCGCCGTGCGGATGCGCTCGGGCGCGACGGTGATGAGCAGGTCGCGCACGGTCGACTCGTCGCGGACCTTGCCGACGAACTGGTTCATCACGGCGAGCGTGCCGGAGAGGGTGACGGCGCCCTCGTGCGCCGCGAGGTCGCCGGAGATGATCCGGGTCAGCGTCGTCTTGCCCGTGCCGTTGGGGCCGATGAGCGCGACGCGCTGCCCGTCGCCGACGCGGAACTGGACGCCGTCGAGCAGGCGGCGTCCGTCGGGAAGGGTGAACCCGACCTGGTTGACCTCGAGATGTGCCACGAGAGCCGATTGTCCAAGCCCGTATGCCGTCCCGTCACCTGCGTTTCCGGCAGCGCCTGGGCTGCCCGAAGTCAGGACCTCAGGTCGCCTCGTCGATCTCAGCGCTGGGGACGAGCGTGGCGCCTGCGAGCCGCATCTGGGTGAGCGCGTCGCGCGTGGACTCAGGCGCCACCCCCGCGGTCAGGTCCACGAGCACGCGCACCTGGAAGCCCAGTCCTCGCGCGTCCAGCACCGTGGCGAGGTCGCAGTAGTCGGTGGCGAGGCCGCAGACGTCGATGTCCGTGATGCCCTCGCTCCGCAGGACCGAGAGGATGGAGGACGGCGCACCGTCGACCTCGGTGACTCCCTCGAAGGCGCTGTAGGACTGTGTCCCGTCACCCTTGCGGACGACGTGGTCGATCAGGTGCTCGACCTCCTCGATCGCCGGATGCAGCTTCGCCCCGTCAGTGCCCTGGACGCAGTGAACGGGCCAGGAGCTCACGTAGTCGGGTTCTGTCCCCAGAGCGAAGTGCCCGCAGTTCGTGTGTGGGGGTGCCTTGTGGTGGTCCATCGAGAAGATCGTGGTGGCGTAGGCCCCTCGGCGAGCAAGGAGGAAGTCCCTCGTCGCGGTCGCCACCGTGTTGCCACCCTCGACGGCCAACGCTCCCTGCTCACAGAAGTCACGTTGGATGTCCACGCCCAGCAGGGCTCGTCGGATGGCTGTCACTGTCCACGTCCTTCCACCGGCTCATCCGGTTGGTTGAGGGTCTCTCCTACCCGGCCTTGCGAGGAACGTAACCCGACGCCGGGCGCGGGTAGGTTGGCGGGCATGGCCGCCGCTGCTCAGCACCCACTGGACCTCTTCGGGATCGACGGGTTGATCTCGGCCGACGACCGCGACATGCGCGACACCGTCCGCGCCTTCCTCGACGCCGAGGTGCGACCTCACGTCAGCGGCTGGTTCGAGGCCGGCTCCGTGCCCGTCAGGGAGATCGCGCCGGCGTTCGGCGAGCTGGGCCTGCTCGGCATGCACCTCGAGGGCTACGGCTGCGCTGGGACGAGCGCCACGGCATACGGCCTTGCGTGTGCGGAGCTGGAAGCGGTCGACTCCGGGATCCGGAGCCTCGTGAGCGTCCAGGGATCGCTCGCGATGTTCGCGGTCCACCGCTTCGGCAGCGAGGAGCAGAAGCAGGAGTGGCTGCCGCGGATGGCGGCAGGCGAGGCGATCGGGTGCTTCGGCCTCACCGAGCCCGACTTCGGCTCGAACCCGGCAGGCATGCGGACCCGGGCCAGGCGCGACGGTGACGACTGGGTGCTCGACGGCTCGAAGATGTGGATCACCAACGGCTCGGTCGCTGACGTCGCCGTCGTCTGGGCCCGCACCGACGACAGCGACGGCTCGACGGTCCGCGGCTTCGTCGTCCCGACCGACACCCCGGGCTTCTCCGCACCCGAGATCAAGGGCAAGCTCTCGCTGCGTGCGTCGGTCACCTCCGAGCTCGTCCTCGAGGGGGTCCGCCTCCCGGCGTCGGCCATGCTCCCCGAGGCTCGCGGCCTGTCCGGGCCGCTGTCGTGCCTGTCCGAGGCCCGCTTCGGCATCGTGTTCGGCGCGCTGGGCGCCGCGCGTGACTGCCTCGAGGTGGCCATCGCCTACGCGCAGGACCGCGAGATCTTCGACAAGCCGCTCGCCGGCTACCAGATCACCCAGACCAAGCTCGCCGACATGACCCTGGAGCTCGGCAAGGGCATGCTCCTCGCGCTGCACCTCGGCGCCCTCAAGGACGCGGGCAACCTGCGCCCCGAGCAGGTCAGCCTCGGCAAGCTCAACTCCTGCCGCGAGGCCATCGCCATCGCCCGCGAGTGCCGGACGATCCTCGGCGCCAACGGGATCGCGCTCGAGTACTCGCCGATGCGCCACGCCAACAACCTCGAGTCGGTCCTCACCTACGAGGGAACATCCGAGGTCCACCAGCTCGTTGTCGGCCAGGCCCTCACCGGTCACCCCGCGTTCCGGTGAAGGGGCATCCGGGGCTCGATTGGACCGGATAGCAGTGTCTAGGCCTTCTGCTAGAAGCCGCTAGCGGCAGGCATCGAGGAGGGAACGATGACCGAGAACGCCTTCGCCGCCGACTACGAGCGCGCCCGCAGGAGGTTCGAGCTGGGGGAGTACAAGGAGGCGGCGGTCATCTTCGCCGAGCTCGTCGACCGGTCGGCGCTGGAGCCGCCGCTGCACGGGACGACCGAGCTCCGGCTCTACCTCGCGCGCTCCTACTACCACTCGGCCCAGCTCGCCCGGGCCGAGGAGATCCTGCGGGCGATGCTCGTCGACCACCGCGATGACCACTACGCGCTCCTCCTGCTCGGCCGTACGCTCCAGCGCCAGAGCCGGCACGAGGAGGCCAGGCCCCACCTCGCCATGGCCAAGCTGCTCGGCGGCTACGACATCGACGGACCGGACCTCCCCCGGGGCTGACCGGGGCCGGCGACCGCTCGGCGGACAACCTTGTACAAACCCTTGACAAACCTTCCACAGGCGAGTTGTGTGGTCGGCGAGGCCCCACACCCCCTCAGGGCCCACCCCCTACAGGAGGAAGTCATGAAGAAGCTCGTCGCCACCGCCGCCGCCGGAGCCGCCGCCCTCGCTGTGACCGTCGTGTCCGCCCCCACCGCCAGCGCCGCCCCGGACACCGCGTGCCAGCGTGCCGGCCTCGCCGTCCTCAAGGAGGCGGGCCTCCTGCCGGCCGTTGCCAAGGGCGGCCTGCCCATCGCGACCGCGGTGAGCGTCGGCGTCGCTCCCCGCGCGGGCACCGACGTCGCCTCCCTGCCGGACCCGCTGCCGCTGAGTGTCGTCCTCGCCGACCACCGCGCGGGTGACGACAGCCTGTTCATCTACCCCTGGTGCTGAGCGGGTCGCCCCTTCCCGCACGCTCCGGGCTGCCAGCGCCGCCCCTCACTCAAACAGTCGGGTGAGGGGCGGCGTCCTGCTGTCCGGCTCGCCACGCCCACGGACGTCAGACGCCCACGGACGTCAGAGGGGGACGGGCGCACCCTCGAGCGAGGTGCGCAGTGCCTCGACACCGTCCTTGAGGTCGTGGCCGAGGAGCAGGGCGCCGTGGGTCTCGTCCTGGTGGCGTCCGCCGACCGCGACCACGGCTTCGGGTGCCTCGGCCCGGAGCCGGTCGATGACCGCCTGCGCGCCGGCGACGTCGGCCTGGCGCGGAACCGACAGCACCGCCGCACCCGCGTGGCGGCCCGCGACCGCGGTCACCCAGTCCTGGGCGGGCAGGTCGGCACCGAGGTAGGCAGTGCGCAGACCGGCCCGCCGGGCGCCCACGGCGAAGGCGAGGAGGCCGAGCTCGTGGCGTGCGCCCGCCGGCAGCGCGAGCACGACGAGCGGCCCGTCGGTCGTCCTGGGCTCCGCGTCGTAGAGCGCGGCGAGCCGTCGCTGGACGGCGTTGCTCACGAGGTGCTCGCCCGCCGGGGTGATCCGGCCGTCGGCCCACGCACCTCCCACCGCGAAGAGGACGGGCAGCAGCCACTCGTGGGCGACCCGGGTGAAGTTGACCAACCGGCCCTCACCTCCGTCGCCCCCGCTGCCCGAGTCGCCCACCACGCCGGCGAGCCCGCGGTCGAGGGCGCGCCCCAACCGCTGGGCGTCGAGGTCGCGCGCGGCGGCAAGGACCTCGTCGAGCCCCTCGGGCTCGGTCGCCTCGGCGTCGACGAGCGAGGAGTCGGCGGTCGACCTCTGCACCCCGTCGGAGCCGGCGACCCTGCGCTTGGTCTCGGCCGCGGCCTCACTGGCCGTCCACCCGTCGGCGACGAGCGCCGCCATGATCGACAGCGCCCGCACGTCGGAGTCGGAGTAGAGCCGGTAGTGGCCCTCCGAACGCACCGGTGAGACCACGCCGTAGCGGCGCTCCCACGCGCGCAGCGTCGGCAGCCCGATGCCGGTGAGCTCCGCCGCTCGCTTGATCGTGTACATGGTTTGTCCAGAGTACGCCCGCGAGGCCGAACGGGCCATCACCTCGTGGTTCGACCCGGTCACGCGTTCCGAGCGGTCCGTGCCTCGAGCGCGAGGAGGAACGCCTTGGCAGCCGGCCCGCCGGCATACCCACCGACGCGACCACCCACGGAACCGCCGGCCGGGAGCACGCGGTGGCACGGCACGAAGACGCAGACCGGGTTCGCGCCGAGCGCGGTCCCGACCGCCCGCGAGGCGCCCGGCCGCTCGATCGCCCCGGCGAGCTCGCCGTAGGTCGTCGACGCGCCGTAGCCCACCGTCCCCGCGAGCCCGGTGAGGACCGACCGCTGGAAGTCGCTCGCGAGGACGAGGTCGACCGGCACCGAGAACCCGGTCGCCTTCCCCGAGAGGTATGCCGTGAGCTCGCGTCGCGCGGTGTCGAGCGGCTTCGCGTGGCGCAGGACCCGTGGCGAGACGTGGTCGGCCAGGCGCTGGAGCCACGCGGACTCCTCGGCCTCGCCGGGAACGTAGGCGGACGTCACGAGCCGGCCGTCCTCGCGCACCGCGAGGAGGAGGCGGCCCACGGGGGTGTCCTCGACGGCATACGAGACGTCGGTCTCCGGCAGCACGGGCCGGCGCACGGCGGGCGCGAAGTCCTCGAAGGGGCTGGTGGTCATCGCAGGTCCTCCAGGTCGAGTCGCAGGGTGGCGAGGGCGTCGGACACGAGCCGGCGGCTCATCGCGGGGGTCGTGCCGAGGGTCGCGGCGACGGCGCGGTGGTCGAGGTCGGCGACGTACTTGAGGACGACCGCCTCGCGCTGGCGCTCCGGCAGCGCGCCGACGCGGCCCCAGAGCCCGTCGTCGGGGGCGGCCGGCCCGTCGACGACCGGCGCCGCGGCGAGCGAGGCGGGGTCGTCGTGCGGCGTGGTGCGGCGGGCGGCGCGGTGGGCGTCCATCGCGCAGCGGTGGGTGATCGTGAGCAGCCAGCCGCGCAGGTTGCGCGCCGACGTGAGCCGCGGGTAGGCGGCGAGTGCCTGCACCCACGCCTGCTGCGCGACGTCGTCGCCGAGGGTCGGGCCGGCGAGGGCGTGGGCGAGCCGGCCGACGTCGCGCCAGTGCGCGTCGACGAGGCTCTGGAAGGGCGGCAGGCTCACGATGGTTGAACGGTATGCCGTGTCAGTCTGTGAGTCGCTGCTGCTGCGGAGGTGCGGGCGCTGCCACGATGGGGGGATGGAGGCGCGTGCGGCTGGGCCCCCACCGGGGGACCGCGGGCGACCTCGCGTCGTCGCCCACCGCGGGGCGAGCGCCGAGGAGCCCGAGCACACGCTCGCGGCCTACACCCGGGCCTACTCGCACGGCGTCGACGGCATCGAGTGTGACGTCCGGCTCACCGCCGACCACCACCTCGTCTGCGTCCACGACCGCCGGGTCGACCGCACGAGCAACGGCAACGGCGTCATCTCGACGCTCGAGCTCGCGCGTCTCGAGGAGCTCGACTGGGCGAGCTGGAAGGCGCTCGACGACGGCTCGTCCAAGGAGGACGCGGACGCCGACCCCGAGCGGGGGCGCCTGCTCACCCTGCGCCGCCTCCTCGACTCGCTCGTCACCCAGCACCAGCCACTGCTCACCCTCATCGAGACCAAGCACCCGACGCGCTACGGCGGGCTCGTCGAGCGCCAGCTGGTCACCGTCCTGCGCGACCTCGGCCTGACGAGCGGCGACCTGCCGCAGCTGCCGCACGTGCGCGTCATGTCGTTCTCGATCCTCGCGCTCATGCGGATGCGCGGGCTCGCACCGCAGGTGCCGCTCGTCTATCTCGTCGAGGCGTCGGCGCCGCGGTTCTCGTGGGACGGGTCCCTGCCGCGGGGCGTCAACATCATCGGACTCGACGTCCGGATCGTGCGCCGCACGCCGTCGGTCGTGCGCGCGCACCAGCGGCGGGGTCACGAGGTCTATGTCTGGACGGTCAACGAGCCCGATGACGTGCGCAGATGTGCCGACCTCGGAGTCGACGTCATCATCAGCGATCGGCCCGGGGACGTGCTGGGCCTGCTGGGTTAGAGTCCCCGCGTGACCTCAAAGAACGAGCCCGAGCTCGACGAGTTCGGCGGGACCATCGGCCAGGGACAGGTGCGCACCATCCGCGCGCCCTGGGGGCCCTCGACCGTGACACGCGTACGCAAGGCCGTCGTGGCCGACCTGCGCGCCCGCGACCTCGCGGAGCAGACGATCGACGAGTCCGAGATCGTCGTCTCCGAGCTCATGACCAACGCCATCCGCCACGCCCGCCCGCTCCAGGACGGCTGCCTGCGGGTTCGCTGGAAGGTCCGCGGCGAGGTCGTCGAGATCGAGGTCACCGACGGCGGTGGCGAGAGCACCCCGCTCCCCGCACCCGCGGCCGTGTGGCTGACGAGCGGCCGAGGGTTGCGCATCGTCCGCTCGCTCGCCCACGAGTGGGGGGTCGGCGAGGACAAGGGCGGCCAGGTCGTCTGGGCGGCCATGGGCGGCCCGAGCCGTCGCCGCGCCACCTGACGTTCCCGAACACGAGGGTGCGCCGGCAACGTCCGGCGAGTTCACGGCATACCCACCAGAGTTGCGGACGCAACGGCAGGTGAGGTGCTTGCGTCCGGCGAGATCACGGCATACCCACCACCCTTGCGGACGCAACGTCAGGTGAGGTGCTTGCGTCCGGCGAGATCACGGCATACCCACCACAGGTGCGGACGCAAGCGGAGGTATGCCGGGTCGCGCGTCGGGATGATCGCGGACCTGCCGTTGTGGTGACGCCTGCAAGGAGGAGGTTCGCGCCACCATTACGCTGACGCCCATGGGCAAGGCTTCGCGACGACGCAGGACCACCGACGACCAGGGCGCTCCCTCGAGGAGGCAGCGCACGGCGGCCGTCCCCTACGTGAACCGTCCCTTCGAGGGGCTTCCGCAGGAGACCGAGTGGGTGGCGATCCGCGAGATCCTGCCCGCGGCCACGGTGGCCGTCCGGTTCGCCGAGGGCAAGGCGCCCGAGGGCGTCGAGGGTGCGACCGTCGCGACCGTGCTGCCGATGGCGTGGCCGGCGCTGCACCGCGCCGACGGCACCGTCCTCATCGGCACGCAGTCCGGCTCCTCGACGGGCGACCCGAGCCGTGACCTTGCTGCGCAGCTCCTCGCCGGTGCTGCCGTCGAGCCGGGCAGCGCGGTGCAGCACGTCCCCGCCGCCACCGCCGAGACGCCGCGGCTGCAGGACCTGCTCGACACGAGCGAGCCGCTGGAGTTCGTCGTGCACGAGGGCTTCGACTTCTGGGTCGAGGGGCAGGAGCTCGACGAGGAGGGTCAGGCCTCGCTCGACCGCGCCAACGAGTCCGTCGTCCCGACCCGCCGCATGTCGGCGCTGCCGTCGGCCTACTGGGTCCGGATCGGCGAGCGCACCTACATCCGCCTCGTCCTGCCCGACGACGAGGACACCGCGACCGACGCCCTCGCCCGGCTGCACGCGGCCGCCGAGTCCAGCCTCGGTGACGGCACCCGGCTGCTCGGCGCCTTCCGGGCGTGTGGACTGCTCGTGCCCGTCTTCGAGGTGCCGGCCGACAGCGACCCGTCAGACCACGAGGAGGCGCTCGGGGCGTTCGGGAAGCGCTACGCGGCGGCGCTCGCGTCCAAGGAGGCGCTCACCGCCGAGGAGCGTCGGGCCCGGTCCGGTCTGCTCAGCCGCCAGGTGACCCTGCGCTGATGACGCCGGGGCTCGGCGTGCGGACTTCGGGTGGCGTGACCAGTTCGGGTGGGAAGGTCGCACTTCGGAGCGGAACAGTTGCCACCCGAAGTGCGAGCAACCCACTTCAGGCGGGAAAGTCGTGACGGGAGGGACGGCGAGCAGCCGGGCGGTCGCGGCCATCGTCCCGTGCAAGGACGAGGCCGACCGCATCGCCGCCACCGTCACCGCCGTCCTCGGGCTCGAGGGCGTCGACCGGGTCGTCGTCGTCGACGACGGCAGCTCCGACGACACCGCCGCCGTGGCCCACGCGGCCGGGGCCGACGTCGTCGTCCACGCCCGCAACGCCGGCAAGGCCGCAGCGCTCGAGACCGGGGTGCGCCACCTGCGCCAGCTCGAGGCCGCCGAGGGTGCCATCCCCGACACCGACCCGCGCACCCCGCGCCACCTGCTCTTCGTCGACGGTGACCTCGAGGCCTCCGCTGGCAACCTCGGCGTGCTCGTCCCGCCGGTCCTCGAGGGACGCGCCGACATGACGATCGCCACCCTGCCCCCGCAGAAGGTCGCCGGAGGCGGCCACGGGTTCGTTGTCCGCCTCGCCCGCGACGGCATCGAGCGCCTCACCGGCTGGACTCCCGTGCAGCCGCTCTCGGGCATGCGCTGCCTCACCGCCGAGGCGTTCGACGCCGCCACCCCGCTCGCCCGCGGCTGGGGCGTCGAGGTCGGACTCACCGTCGACGTCCACAGCGCCGGGCTGCGCGTCGAGGAGGTTCCCTGCGAGCTGCACCACCGCGTCTCCGGGCGCGACTGGCGCGGCCAGGTGCATCGCGCCAAGCAGTACCGCGACGTCTGGCGCGCTCTCACCCGGCGCCGCATCCGGCGCCGGCTCCAGCGAGTCCTCCCCGAGCGTGCCCGCGGTGTCGCACACCGCGGCTGACGCCAGCGAGGCCGGACCCGACGGCCGCCTCGCCCTCGGCCCGGCCGCGGTCGCTCGCGCGGAGCGCGTCCGCGTCGCCCTGCTCGTCGCGTCGTTCGCGCTGCTCCTCCTCGTCGGCATCGCCCTCCCGCACGCGGCCGCCCCCGACCTCGGGCCCCGCGGCTGGGCCCCAGGCACCCTGCTGCCCATCACGCTGGGACCGGCGGCGGTCACGGCGGCGATGTGGACGGCATACGTGCTCGGTGGTCTCGGGGTGCTCCTCGGCATCCTCGGGCGCGGCGCGGAGCTGCCCCGTTCGCTCGTCGCCACCCTCGCCGTCGGCGCGGCGCTCACGGCGCCGTTCGGGTCGGGCGACCACCTCAGCTATGCCGCCTACGGCCGGATCCTCGCGCTCGGCGACAACCCGTGGCTCGAGTCGCCGGTGGGCTGGCGCGGCGGCAGCGACCCCGTCGTCTCCGCCGTCGAGCCGCCGTGGACCGAGGAGCCGAGCGTCTACGGGCCGTTCGCGTCGATCGTCCAGGGGCTCACCTCCCTCGGTGGCGGCGACAACCTGCGCGAGACGGTCTGGCTGTGGCAGCTCGTCGTCATCGCGTCGTGGCTGGCCGTGCGCTGGTGCCTGCGCCGCGTGCTGCCCGGCCGCGAGGGCCGCATCGACGCGCTGTGGACCGCCAACCCGCTCGTCTTCTCGGTCGGCGTCCTCGGCGCCCACGTCGACCTCCTCGCCGCCGCGCTCGCGGTCGCCGCCGTCTGGGCCGCACACCGGTCTGCCGGTTTCGGCGGCACTGCGCTCGCCGGCGCCCTCGCGGCGCTCGCCCTCTCGTCGAAGTTCACGTATGCCGTCGTGCTCCTCGCGCTCGTCGTCGCCTTCTCGTCGCGCCGGTTCGCGCGCGCCGCCGTCATGCTCGCGGTGGCGGCGGTCGTCGCCGGTGCCTTGCACCTGTGGGCGGGGCCCGACGTCTACGACCAGATCGGGCGGTCGGCCCGGGCGGTCTCGCTCGCGACCCCGTGGCGGACGGTCTTCGAGGCGCTCGGCCGCGACGTCGCCGCCCGCAGCATCGTCTCGATGCTCGCGGCAGTGACGGCCGTCGTCTTCGCGCTCTGCCTCATGCGGCTCGTCCGGTCCGCCCCGACCGTGGCGTCCGGCACCCTGGCTCCGAGGACCGCCACCTCGCCGGACGCAACCGTGGGTGCCCGTGCACTGACCGCCGTCGCGGTGCTCACCGGCGCCTACGCGCTCGCGGCGCCCTACTCGCTGCCGTGGTACGACGTCGTCGTCTGGGCGGCCCTGCCCGCGGCGCTGCCCGGCGTCGCCGACCTCGTCCTGCTGACCCGGCTGTGGGTCATGTCGATGGCCTACACCCCGGGCCGGGTGCTCGGCATGACCCCCGGCGTCGAGGACGTGACGATGACGGCGCGCACGACCGTCGCGCCGGTCCTGCTCCTCGCGACGTGGCTGTGGCTTCTCACGAGCGCCGCGCGCGCCTCGTCCCGGCGACGGCCCGCAGGTCCTCCTCGAGGTTCCTCACGACGACGCTGACGATGAGCGGCACCGCGACGGTCGCGCCGACCGCGGGGATGGCGGTGCCCGAGTCGTTGATGAGGAAGCCGATGGTGAGCGTGATGACGAGGGCGATGAGCCCGGCGCGCAGGGTCGGCGCCTTGTCGAAGGACTTGCCGAGGCCGCGGGAGCCCCACGACGTCGGGCGCGCGAGGACGTAGATGACGAAGAGCAGTGCGGCCGGCACGAGCAGGGTGAGCGGCGCGTTGCCGAGCAGGATGCTCCAGTTCTGCTCCGCCTTGCGGACGACGATGTCGAGCGCGTTGCCGTCGAGAATGGCCTGGATGAAGCGGCCGAGGTGGCTGCGGTCGTCGGGCTCGCGCAGCCAGTCGAGCAAGGCGACGCCGAAGAAGAGCGCGGCGGAGCCGAACCCGATGAGCAGGATCCGCCTCCACGTCATCCGCAGGCCGAGGATCGAGAGGATGAGGTAGGCGATGCCCGGGATGAACGCCGGCGGGCCGCCACCGTCGGCCCCCCAAAACGGTGCCCCGTCGACGACCACGGTGAAGACGCCGATGCAGAGGACGACGACCGCCGCGATGCGCTCGCGGTGGTGGGCGACGAGATAGCTCGACACCGCCGTCGCGAGGAGGATCGCCGAGGTGGCGAAGAGCGCGAAGGTCACGTTGCCCATGCCGTAGAAGCGCCCCGCGACGACGGGCTGGAGGCCCATGAGGGAGGACTGCTGGAGCCGCGACCCGGTCATGACGTCGCCGGCGAGGACGGCCATCGTCACGGCGGCGACGAAGGCGAGGGGACCGAGGGCCGAGCGGGCCCACGGACCGCGCAGGCCGGCATACGCGATGAGGGCGACGAAGAGGCCCACGGCCGCGACGATCGAGATCATCGGGATGGGGAAGCGCCACCACGGCAGGAGGTTGGCGAGGAAGGTCGAGGCCGGCACCGACGCGGCGGCGACCGCGACGACGCGGACGATGCCGAGCACCTTGCGGCGGGTGTCGGGGCCGCCGATCTTGCCCTTCCAGACGAGGAGGACGAGCAGGTAGATGACGAGCTGGCCGTAGGCGAAGGCATTGAAGAACGGCGGGACGAGGCTGTGCACCTCGTGGCTCGCGAGGTCGTAGTCGACGAGCCCCTGGAGGCGGTCGGCGGCGCGGCGCTCGGAGTTGTCCGGGGCCTGCTCGCTCGTCATCGTCGTGCCCCCGAGGCCGCCGGGGGCGGTGATCCCGGTGAGCGACATGACCGTCACGGGGATGTCCTGGGCCTGGACGAGGCCCGGCTGGCGGGTCGAGGGGGCGTTGAGCCGACCGGGCCCGTAGTGCGGTCCGCGGGCCACGGCGAGGCGGAGGCGCTCGGTGATGCCGGCGTCGGACAGGCTCGCGACGATGAAGTCGGCGCCGCCGGGGGCGGCGTCGATGACCTGCCCGATGCGCTCGTCGACCGCCTTGACCTGCTCCTCGCGCGAGCCGCCGGCCGGCTCCTCGCCCTCGGCGATGTCGTCGGGGTCGCGCACGCTGCCGACGTCGACGATCGTCAGCGGGCAGGTGTTCATGTCGACGAGGAGGGTGTCGGGCGACCACGGCGAGTAGCGGTCGGCGGTGCCCTCGGGCGTGGCGGCGGCGATGGCGGCGCCGGGGCCGACCGGCTTGATGCAGACGTCGGACCTCGCGGCGGCCTCGCCGAGGAGGCCCAGCCTGCTGTCGAACTTGCGCGACGCGGCGGCCTGCTCGAACGTCGACCAGCCCGGCACGACTCCGCCGCTCGGCTCCTCGATCGGCGCGCAGGGACGCAGCTGGGCGCGGCCCTCACCGGTGCGCGGGGCGGCGGCGCGGTTGGCCGACGAGACGCCGAGCCAGCCGTCGACGGGGCAGGTGTTGGTCTCGACCGAGCGGATCGACATCGCCGCGCTCGAGCCGTCGCGCAGCAGCATCCAGAGGTTGGGGGTGTCCTCCTCGGACACGTCGGTCCACGTGATGCCGCCGGTGCCGATGAGGACCGTGGCGCCGAACGGCTCGGGCGCCTCGTGGCGACCCGACGCCGCCGACGCGGGGGCGGCGAGGAACGCCGCGCCGACGAGCCCGAGGACGGCCGCGACGGCTGCGAGGAGTACGGCCAGGGCTCGACGAGTCACGGCAGCGATCCTACGTGCGGCGTTTCGCGGGTCAGGTGGTGAGGATGTGTGCGGCCCGTGAAGACAGAATGGGCCCGTGACCTCGACCCCACCGGTGCGCCGGCGCCCCCTGCCCGCACGGGTTCAGTGGCCCCTCGCCGTCGTCGTCATCGCGCTCGCGGCTCTGCCGGCGGTGCTGCGCTACATGGTGTTCTGGCCGCTCGACCAGTGGCAGGTCGACGTCGAGGTCTACCGCGAGGCCGGCGTCTCGATCCTCACCGGCCGCCCCATCTATGCCGCGATGACCGAGGCGCCGCAGCTGCTGCCCTTCACCTACCCACCCTTCGCGGCTCTCCTGGCCATCCCGCTCGCGTGGGTCCCGTTCGGGGTGGCCGGGTGGCTCTGGACCGCCGCCCAGGTCGCGGCGACCACCGCGATCGTCTGGTATGCCGGGTGGCGCCTCATCTCCCGCGCCGGCGGCTGGGCGCCCCTCGCGCTCGCGGCGCTTGTCGCGCCGATGCTCTGGCTGCACCCCGTCTCCGACGGGATCCGCTTCGGGCAGGTCAACGCCTTCATGGTGCTCGCCTGCCTCATGGACCTGCGCCGGCCGCGGCCCCGCCTGCTGCGGCACGTGCCGCCCGGGGTCCTCGTCGGGCTCGCGATGTCGATCAAGCTCACGCCGGGGGTCTTTGTCGTCCACTACCTCGTCAACCGGCGTTGGCGTGAGGCCGCGACGGCCGTCGGCACGGCCGTCGGTGTCACGCTGGGGTCGTGGGTGCTGCTCCCCGAGGCGTCGTTCGCCTTCTGGGGTGGGGCGCTGCAGGACCCGGCCCGGCTCGGGCCCAACTTCGGCACCTCGAACCAGTCGATGCGGGGGTTCCTCCTGCGCGTCGGCCCCGACGGGCTGGCCGGTACGGCGATCTGGCTCGTGCTCGTCGCGGTCGTCGGTGTCCTCGGTTTCTGGATGGCGCGGCGGATGTGGCTGCGCGACGACTCGGTCGGCGAGGTCGCGGTCGTCGGGCTGCTCGCCTGCCTGCTCTCGCCCGTCGCGTGGATCCACCACTTCCACTGGGTCGTCGTCGTCATCCTCGCGCTGCTCGGCGCCGCTCCCTGGCGCCACGCGGACCCGGCAGCGCCGTGGTGGCGGTCGCGACGGCTCGTGGCGGCCGTCGTCGTGACGGTGTGGTTCCTCATGCGGATGCCGTGGTGGGGCATCTCGTGGCTCAACCACCCGGACTGGCCCGAGCTGCCCGGCCGCATCCTCCAGAACGCCGACGTCGCCGGCGGGCTCGTGGCGCTCGCCCTGCTGTGGTGGGTCACCCGCGACGACAGCGCAGCCCCCGACGCCGAGCCCGAGCCCTTGCGTCCGTAACTCTGGTGGTCAGGCCGTCACCTTGCCGGACGCAAGGGGTATGCCGGGTGCCCGCCTTCAGCGGGTCAGAAGACTCCGAGGATCTGCAGCACGCTGACCGCCGCGAGGACGAGGCACACGGCGCCGCCGACCCGGCGGATCGTCGAGAGCCGGATCCGCTGGAGCAGGGTGCGACCGAGCAGTGCCGCGAGGCCCGAGACGGCGGCGAGCGCGAGGAACGCGCCGATGAAGACCGACACCGCGTCGTCGAAGCGCAGCACCATCGAGGCGGTGAGGATCTGCGAGAGGTCCCCCCACTCCGCGAGGAAGAGGACGGTGAAGCAGAAGGTCACGACCTTCCACCCGGCGAGCTGCTTGGCCGCCGACTTCGCGTCGAACTCCTCCTCGGTCTCGGCCTCCTCCTCGTCGGCCTTGCTCGCCCCGCGCAGCAGGATGATTCCGCCCACGAGGAAGAGCAGCGCCGCGAAGATCTCGATCGGGCGCTTGGGGAGCTGGTTGAGCACGCCGCCGATGGCCACGGCCACGAGCGTCTGGACGAAGAACGCCGCCACGACCCCGACCCACACGAGCAGCGGCCGGAACCGCGTCGCCATGACGAGCGTGGCGATGAAGGTCTTGTCCGGCAGCTCGACGACGAAGATGGTGCCGAAGACGATGGCGATGGTGACGATGTCGATGCCCATGATGGGCAGGAGCCTACGAGCCCGGACCCGGCGCGTCGGACGCCAGTCCACGGGTCGGCGGGCCGCGAGCCGGTCCTGGGCGGACGGCATACGCTGGCGGTCATGTTCGGGACCAACGCAGTCGAGGCGGTGCTCCTCGCCGTCCTCGTGCTCGTGCCGGTCGCGCTGCTCGTCGTGCTCCTCGTCGCGGTCGCGCGGCTGCGGGCGCGGGTCGACCACCTCGAGCGGCAGCGGCCGGTCGGCTCCGGAGAGCTCGCCGCGCTGCGCGCCGACATCGGGCAGGCGCTGCGACACGTGGCGGTCGTGCGATACGACGCGTTCGGCGACATGGGCGGGCGGCTGAGCTTCAGCGCCGCCATCGTCGACGACAGCGGCGACGGCGTCGTCCTCTCCTCGATCCACGCGCGTGGCGAGTCGCGGACCTATGCCAAGGGCATCACCGGCGGCGGCTCCGACGCGACCCTCACGCCCGAGGAGCAGCAGGCGCTCAGCGCAGCACGGACGGGAGCGAAGCGATGACCACCCGCTACGGCTACCTCGGGCCCGAGGGCACCTTCACCCAGATGGCGCTGCTCGCCTGGGGTCAGTCGCACGACGGCGACCACGTGGCGTTCGGATCGGTCGACTCGGCGCTGGATGCGTTGCGCCGCAGCGAGATCGACGCCGCGATGGTGCCGATCGAGAACTCCGTCGAGGGCGGGGTGTCGGCGACCCTCGACGCGCTGGCCAGCGGCGACCCGCTCGTCGTCATCGGCGAGGTCAACGTGCCGATCACCTTCGTCCTCGCCGCCCCCGTGGGCACGCGCCGCGAGGAGATCAGGGCCGTCGGCACGCACTCGCACGCGTGGGCACAGGTCCGGGGCTGGATGGACGTCAACCTGCCCGACGCGGCCTACGTCCCGACGCTGTCGACGGCGGCCGCCGCGGCCGGGCTCTCGGGTGAGGTCGCGCAGGCCTACGACGCCGCCGTGTGTGCGCCCATCGCCGCCGAGAACCACGGGCTCGAGGTGCTCGCGACCGACATCGGCGACCGGGCCGGCGCCGTCACCCGCTTCGTCCTCGTGTCACGGCCGGGCACGCTGCCCGAGCGCACGGGCGCCGACAAGACGACGGTCATGCTCTTCCAGCGCCACAACCGCGCCGGTGGCCTCCTCGAGCTTCTCGAGCAGTTCGCGGTGCGCGGGATCAACATGACCCGACTCGAGTCGCGCCCGACGAAGAACTCGCTCGGCTCCTACTGCTTCTCCATCGACTTCGAGGGCCACGTCCTCGACGAGCGCGTCGGCGAGGCCCTCATGGGGCTCAAGCGCGTCTGCGCCGAGGTGCGCTTCCTCGGGTCCTACCCGCGCGAGGACGGCACCGCCGTCGACGTCGCCCCGCTCACGACCGACGCGGACTTCGGCCGGGCCCGCGAGTGGCTGCGGTCGCTGCGCGGCACCTGAGCCTGCGTCGTCCGAGAAGGTCGGGACCGGAGCGCCGCGCGAAGCGCGTGGCGTCCGCGAGGTGGGCGGACGGCATACGGGCTCACTGCTCGTATGCCGTGACCCACTCGTCGATCTCGGTCCACCGCTCGTCGAGCCACTCCTCGATCGCGGGGGCGTCGTCGGGCACGTCGCCTGCGGCGTAGGTGTGGGTGCGCACGAGGAAGGGGCGGTCGGTGAAGGGGATGGCGTCCCAGACCTCCCGCGGCGTCGAGAGCCGGCCGAACCCCGCGTGCCCGACGATCATGACGTCGGCGTCGGGCCGCTCGTCGAGGACGGCGACGACGCCGCGGGTCTTGGGCGGGAGGACGTTCCACAGCTGGATGGCGCGCCGGGCGCGCAGCTCCTGACCCGCCTCGCGCATCCGGTCGATGAGCCGGCGGCGCCGGTCGGGCGAGAAGTTCTGGCCCTCGGGGAAGAGGAGCAGCACGTCGTCGTGCTTGAGGCCGCGGGCGAGCGCGCGCACCCCCGAGACACGGTCGTCGCCGGCGCCGGTGCGCGACGGGACGAAGTAGGAGCGCATCTGGGTGAGGAGGGTGTCGACCATCGGGTCCCAGCGCAGAGCCTCGGCGAGGACGATCTTGGGCATCCGCTCGGCGGTGTGGCCGAGCAGCCAGGCGAGCGCGATCGAGTCGCCCGGGCCGGCGTGGCGGGCGAACGCGACGAGCGGCGCACCCTCGTTGCCGAAGTGCATGCGACCGTCGAGCCGGACCTCGAAGCCGACCCACCGCTTCGCGAGGATCATCGCCCGGTTGAGCCCGGCAAGGAACACCTCCTCGTGGTCGTCCTCCCACCCGGGTGCGGTGCGCTCGGGGTTCTTGAGGGCGAGCCGCCAGCAGTCCATGAGCATGCGCACGTCGACCCACACGAGCCCGACGCCGAGCACGCTCACCCGGAAGAGCCGGGCCCGCTTGTCGACGAACGACGCGAACGCGCCCGCGACGATGACCGGGGTGGCGAGCCCGGTGAGGGCGGCGGCACCGACGGGCCAGACGACGGGCAGCACCCGGCGGACCAGCCGGGGCGGCTTCGGGATTCCCGCGAGACCCATGGCTCGACCCTAGGGGGTGGGGCCGCGCAGGGTCAGGGGTCGGGTGCGTCAGAGGTCGGCGAGGTAGGCCATCGACGCGGCGTACGCCTGTTCGGCGCGAGCGGTGAGCCGCGACTGCCGCCCGTAGCCGATCGCGACGGACGGTGTCTCGGGGGCCCCGCTCGGCAGGACGTGGACCTCGACGCCCTCGGGGATCGACTCCATCTCGTGGACGTAGCGGTGGCGCCGCGAGATCTCGAACGCGACGACACCCACCTCCCACGGCCGTCGCGGGGGAGTGAGCGGCTGCTCGACGCGGCCGACCTGGAGCACGAAGATCCGGTCCGCGCCCAGGCTCACCGCCCGGCCCACGGGGATCGAGTGGACGAGCCCGCCGTCGAGGTAGTGCTGTCCGTCGATCTCCACCGCGGGGAAGAGCCCGGGCACCGAGCACGACGCGACGACCGGGTCGACGATCTCGCCGCTGCCGAACCACGTCGAGCCGGCTGTCTCGATGCACGCCGCGACGCACTGGAACGGGACCTCGAGCTCCTCGAACGTGTCCACCGGCAGGTGGTCGTCGACGATCGAGCGCAGCGGGGCGCTCGTGAGCAGGTGGGTGCGGAAGCGGGCGATCCGGGCGGCCGAGCGCATGGGGTTCTCGAGGAAGACGCCGCTCGACCCGACCGCGCGCCAGGCCTCGGTGAGCGCGCGGATCCCGTCGACCGAGGGGTCGGCGGCCACGAACGCGCCGTTGAGCGCACCGATGCTCGTGCCGACGACGAGGTCGGGCTGCACGCCGCGCTCGGCGAGGGCCCGGAGCATGCCGAGCTGGGTCGTGCCGAGCACCCCACCCCCGCCGAGCACGTATGCCGTCGTCATGGCGGCCAGCCTATGCACCGTGGGGTTCGTCGCACGGTGGGGTTCGTCGCACGGTGGGGTGCGCCGGAGGGTGGAGGGGGGTTCGTGGTGCGGCCATAGGCTGGGGCCATGCCAGGTGCCGCGTTCTTCGACCTCGACCGGACGCTGCTCCAGGGCGGGACGGGCCCGCACCTCAGCCAGGCGATGGTCGACCTCGGGCTCGTGCCGCGCTCCCTGCCCGGGCAGGGGCTGCTCTTCAAGGCCTTCGACCTCGTCGGCGAGAACCTGCCGTCGATCTTCCTCGCCCGTCAGGCCACCCTCGTCGCGCGCGGCAAGGACGCGCACAGCTTCGACGCGGCGGCGGCCAACGCCGCCGAGGTCATCGCCGAGCTCGTCCACCCCTTCGCGCTCGCGCTCATCGAGCAGCACAAGGCCGAGGGCCGCAGGGTCGTCATGGCGACGACGACGCCCGAGCACCTCATCAAGCCGCTCGCCGACCGGCTCGGGTTCGACCACGTGCTCGCGACCCGCTATGGCACCAAGGACGACGGCCGGTTCGACGGCTCGATCCGGGGGCCGTTCGTCTGGTCGACGGGCAAGCTCACGGCGGTGCGGCACTTCGCGGCCCAGCACGACATCGACCTGCGCGAGAGCTTCGCCTACTCGGACTCGATCTTCGACGTGCCCCTGCTCGAGGCGGTCGGCTCACCCGCCGCGGTCAACCCGGACCCGCGACTGACGATGTATGCCGTGGCCCGCCGCTGGCCGATCGTGCACTTCGACGTGTCGCCGGGTGTCTTCAAGGTGCCGGTCGTCGGGATCGAGCTCCAGCGCTTCATCCTCGAGGGCCTGCGCTCGACGTTCTTCCCGTGCGCGCGGTTCGACATCAAGGGCGTCGAGAACATCCCGCGCCACGGACCGGTCATCCTCGTCGGCAACCACCGCAGCTACTTCGACGTCGTCGCCATGGCCAACGTCGTGCGCCGGTCGGGCCGCACCGCGCGCGTGCTCGGCAAGAAGGAGCTCTTCGACGTGCCGGTGCTCGGCTCGTTCATCTCGGCCGCCGGCGGCATCCGCGTCGACCGGGCCGAGGGCGGGCAGGTCTCCTACGACATGGCGGCGCTCGCGCTCGAGGGCGGCGAGATGGTCGGCCTCCTGCCGGAGGGCACGATCCCGCGCGGCGAGGCCTTCTTCGACCCGGTGCTCAAGGGCAAGACGGGGGCAGCGCGGCTCGCCGCAGCCAGCCGCGCGCCCGTCATCCCCGTCGGGATGTGGGGCACCGAGAAGGTCTGGCCCCGCTCGTCGAAACTGCCCAACCTGCTCAACCTCTCGAACCCGCCCACCGTCCGGATCCGGGTCGGCGAGCCGGTCGAGCTCATGTACCGCTCGCCCGCGGCCGACACGAGGCGGATCATGGCGGCGATCAGCGACCTGCTCCCGCCGGAGTCGCGCGAGCAGCGGGTCCCCACGCTCGAGGAGCTGCGCGCCACCTACCCCGACGGCCGCCTCCCTGGCGAGTCCTGACCCCGCGCCGCGGGCATCGCGCGCTGCTTGCGTCCGCACCTTTGGCTGCCTGGCCGTCATCTCGCCGGACGTTGCGTATGCCGTCGTCGCCCGTGCCGCTTGCGTCCGCAACTCTGGGGGTTCCACCGTCACCATGCCGGACGTTGCGTATGCCGCTGCGCCCCGCAGCCGTCCACAGTCGTCTTCGCAGGGTGCACCTGTCCACAGGCGCCGCCTGCAGCGCTTCCGTGGGTTGGCGCGGGCTAGGACTGTTCATCGGCATGACCGATCGACGACTGAGCAGGCTCGAAGAAGCCGCGGCCCGCGGCCAACGCTTCTTCACGCTGACCGAGATCCGCGCCGCAGGTGTCACGAGGGAGCAGAGACGCCAGCACGTCGAGGCGGAGCGTTGGCGGTCCATTCCGAACCGAGGGATCGTCGTCGACCGCGGACCGCTGGACCCCGCGAATGCCTGGCGCGCCGCACTCGCGGAAGTGGCGTGCAGCGCGCGGCTGGGCGGAGTCACGGCACTGCAGGCTGCGGGCGTCGGCGGCCTGACCGACACCGCGATCCACGTCTGGGTGACGAAGTCGACGCGCAAGGGGCTGCCGACGACCACGCCGAAGGTGGTGCTCCACGAGTCCCGTCGTTGGGGTGTCGATGACGCGACCTCGGTGGGGATGCCGCGGGCGAAGCCCGGTGTGGCCGCGGTCCAGGCGGCGCTCTGGTCGCGGACGGTTCGTGAGGCGTCGTTGATGCTCGTGCTCCCAGTTCAGCAACGTATCGTCACCGCGGACCACCTCATCGAGGTCTTCGACCGGGTGCGCAGGCATGAGTTCCGGACCGTGCTGCGGCAGGTGCTCGAGGACATCCGCGCAGGGAGCCACTCGATGAAGGAGCTCGACTTCGTGAGCATGTGCCGAGCTCACGGAATCCCGGCGCCGGCTCAGCAGGTCGCGCGTCACGGTCCCGATGGACGGATCTACCTCGACTGTCGCTGGGAAGGGTCAGGCGTCACAGTGGAGATTCAGGGAGCGGGCCACGGCCAGCTTCTCAACACCCTTGACGACGACCTCCGCTTCCTCGGATTGGCCACTGACGGCGACGTCGCACTCTCGGTCTCGGTGCTCACCCTGCGGGTCGACGCCGCGCGGTGGTTCCAGCGATTCGGGGAGCTGCTGCGGGTACGTGGCACTCCGGTGCCCACCTTGCGTCCGGCAAGGTGACGGTGGAACCCCCAGAGTTGCGGACGCAAGCAAGCGCCGGCGGGACGGCATACGCAACGTCCGGCAGGGTGACGGTGGCACCCCCAGAGTTGCGGACGCAAGCAGGCGCCGGGCCCGGCGGCATACGCAACGTCCGGCAGGGTGACGACCTGGGCCCCAGAGTTGCGGACGCAAGCAGGGCACCGAGGGTGGAATGGCGGGTCGCTGCCGGGCGTTGGCAACCCCGGCCGACCCCTGTGGACGACGGGCCCGGGGTGTCGGCGCGACGGCATACCGTTGTCGTCTGCTGCGCGGACGACAGGAGGTGACCGGTAGTGGACCGTGAGGCGGACACCCTGGCCGAGGTCACCGACCGCGAGCTGGCTGCGGCGTTCGACGCCAAGACCCTCGTGCGGGCGGGCGACTACGCGCGCGCGGGCCGGGTCACGAGCATCGTCCTCGCCGACGGCGGCAGGCGGGCAGCGGCCCGGGTCATCGGCAACGGGCCGGCGATCTACCGCACCGAGGTGTCGCTCACGAGCGACGACCACGGACCCTTCCTCGACAGCGACTGCACGTGCCCCATCGGCACGGCCTGCAAGCACGCGGCCGCGCTCGTCATCGCGCTGCGGACGCAGCGGCCGTGGCGCTCGGACGTCGACGCCGACGAGCCCGGGACGGGTGCGCGGACCGCCTCGTGGCGCGAAGCCCTCGACGAGCTGCTCGACGTCGTCGACCCCGAGCCGGAGTCCGAGCGCGGCACCGTCGGGCTGCTCCTCGACGTCGAGACCCCAGGCGGCCGGCCGAGCCCGTGGCACACCGGTGGCGAGAGCCCGCGCGTGCAGCTGCGCCCGGTCGTGCCCGGCGCTCTCCCCGGCCGGTGGATCAAGACGGGCATCTCGTGGGAGGCGGTGGCCGGTGGCTACTACGCCTCCTACGCCTTCCGTCTCGACGGGCCACCCCTCGACGCCCTCACCGCGATCGCCGACGCCCACCGCCGCGGAAGCCGCATGTCGTCCTACGGCCGTATGCCGGCCTCGATCCCGCTCGCGACCCTCGGCCGGGGGTGGGTGGACCTGCTGGCCCGGGCGCGCGACGCCGGGGTCGTCCTCGTCGCCGACGCGACGAGCGGTGGCGAGGTCCACCTCGAGAGCGACGAGGCGCACTTCGTGCTCGACCTCTCGCCGGCCGACGACGGTGGCGTCCGAGCCGTCCCGAGCCTCGACCTGCCCGAGGGTGAGGGTGAGGTGGTCGTCGTGGGGGAGCCGCCGACGGGGTGGTTCCGTCGTGAGGAGCGCGACCTGCGGCTCGGCGGGTTCGCCGCCGACGTCGACCTCGCGGCCGCCCGGGTCGTCGAGCGCGGACCGTTCAGCATCCCGCCCGAGGACTGGTCGAGCTTCGCCATCGAGAAGCTTCCCGTCCTGCGCCGTCGGGCGACCGTGCGCACCCACGAGGGCCTCACCCTTCCCGAGGTCGCGCCGCCGCGCCTCCACGTCGCCGTGCGGTTCGGCGCCAAGCACACGACCCATCTCGCGTGGTCGTTCCACTACGGCCCGCTCGACGCTCCCGTCACCGTGCCGATCGAGCGGGAGCACGTCTCGTTCCGCGACCCCGCGGCGTTCCGCGACCCGGCGCGCGAGGCCGAGCTGCTCGCGCTCGCGCCGACCCGCGAGGACCTGCCCGCCCTGTGGGACCTCACCCGGCTCGGCTGGCGGCTGCGCCCCGACGTCACGCTCGGCGACTTCGACACCGTCGCCTTCGCCGGTCTGCTCCCGGCGCTCGAGGCCCACGACGAGGTGGAGGTCGAGGTCTGGGGCACGCGGACGGCATACGCAGAGGTGACGGAGGCACCGCGGATCGCGGTGGCGACGACGCAGTCCGAGGAGGGCAACGACTGGTTCGACCTGCGCATCACGGTGACGGTCGGCGCCCACGAGGTGCCGCTCGCCGACCTCGTCACGGCGCTCGCGCGCGACGAGGAGCGGATGCTGCTGCCCGACGGCGCCTGGTTCACCCTCGACTCGCCCGAGCTGCACAAGCTGCGGGCGCTCGTCGAGGAGGCGCGGACGTTGCAGGACAGGGCCTCCGGGTCGCTGCGGCTCTCGGTGCTGCACGCCGGGCTGTGGGACGAGCTCGTCGAGATCGGCGTCGTCGAGGAGCAGTCGACGCGCTGGCGGCAGTCCGTCGACGCCCTCCTCGGCCTCGACACCGAGCACGCGCCGCCGCCGGCGGAGGTGCCGAGCACGCTCAAGGCGACGCTGCGGCCCTACCAGGAGGAGGGGTTCCGCTGGCTGTCGTTGCTCTGGGACCTCGGGCTCGGCGGAGTCCTCGCCGACGACATGGGCCTGGGCAAGACCGTGCAGGTCATCGCCACCGCGCTGCGGGCCAAGGAGCGCGGCGAGCTCGCCGACCCGATGCTCATCGTCGCGCCCACCTCGGTGCTCGGCACCTGGGTCGACGAGGTCGCGAAGTTCGCACCCGACCTCAGCATCGCCGTCCTCGACCGCACCCGCGGCAAGGCCAAGGTGCCCATGGCCGACGCGATCGCCGGCGCCGACCTCGTCGTGACGACGTATGCCGTGGGGCGGATCGACGCCGAGGAGTTCCGGTCGGTGCGGTGGTCGGCGGCCGTCCTCGACGAGGCGCAGTTCGTCAAGAACCACCAGGCCAAGACGTATGCCGCGATGCGCCGGCTGCCCGCGCGGGTCACCTTCGCGCTCACCGGCACCCCGCTCGAGAACTCGCTCATGGACCTCTGGTCGCTGCTCTCGATCGTCGCGCCCGGGCTGCACCCGCGGCCGCAGGTCTTCCGCGACCAGTGGGCCCGGCCGATCGAGAACGGCTCGTCCCCCGAGGCGCTCGCCACGCTGCGTCGCCGGATCCGTCCGCTCATGCTCCGCCGCACGAAGGAGGCCGTCGCCGCGGACCTGCCGCCGAAGCAGGAGCAGGTCCTGCACGTCGCGCTCCACCCGAGGCACCGCGCGATCTACGACCGGCACCTGTCGCGCGAGCGGCAGCGCCTGCTCGGGCTCATCGACGACCTCGACGGCAACCGCATCGCCATCCTGCGCGCCCTCACCGTGCTGCGGCAGATGGCGCTCGACCCGACCCTCGTCGACGCCGATGCCTACGGCGGGGCGGGCCCGAGCGCCAAGGTCGACGCGCTCGTCGAGCAGCTGGTCGAGCTCGCCGCCGAGGGCCACCGGGCGCTCGTCTTCAGCCAGTTCACCGGGTTCCTCGCCATCGTCCGTGCCCGGCTGGAGGAGGAGGGCATCGCGCACACCTACCTCGACGGCGGCACCCGCAACCGCGCCGACGTCGTGCGCGGGTTCCGCGAGGGGGACGCGCCGGTCTTCCTCATCTCGCTCAAGGCCGGCGGGTTCGGACTCACCCTCACCGAGGCCGACTATGTCTTCGTCCTCGACCCGTGGTGGAACCCGGCGGCCGAGAACCAGGCGATCGACCGGGCCCATCGCATCGGCCAGACGAAGTCGGTCAACGTCTACCGGATGGTGTCGAGCGACACCATCGAGGAGAAGGTCGTCGCGCTCCAGCAGCGCAAGCGCGACCTCTTCGCCCGGGTCGTCGACGACGGCGAGCTCCTCTCGAGCTCCCTCACCGCCGACGACCTGCGGGCACTCCTCGACCGCTAGCAACTCTTCCGCCTGGAGTGGGTTCCTCGCAGTTCGGGTGGGAACCGTTCCCCTGCGAAGTGCGAGGTTCCCGCCGGAGGTCGGGCTCAGCGCGTCAGGAGGGGCGTGCCAGTGCCGACGGGATCTCCGGAAACGCGCCGGTCAGCCGGTGGGCAGCCAGCTGACGTCGCCGGTCGTCACGATCTCGTCGGCGACCGAGCGCAGCTTCGTGTTGGAGTCCTGGCTTGCCTGCCGCAGGATCCGGAAGGCGCCGGACTCGTCGACCTTGCGGTGCGTCATGACGATGCCCATCGCGGCGCCGATCGTCCGCGAGGTTCGCAGTGCCGTCTCGAGGTTCTCGACGTGGGCCTGCTGGAGTAGCCCTTCGATCCGGAGCTCCTCGATGAGAGCGTGGTCCACCGCGAGGCGTTCGCCGAGGTCGTCGACGCGCCGCCGCTGGTGCTCGGCGCGGACGTCGTTCTCGACGGCTCGGTCATCCGATGCGTCGGCCCGCTCCAGCAGCTGGTCGATGTCTGCACGGTTGCGCGCCATGCGAGCCCGGATCTCCTCGAGCTGTCCCGGGATGCTCGAGCTGACTGACGCGCTGTCGCCACCCATGCATCCCATTCTGCCCGGTCGGCGGCGGTCGTCAACCGGACGAGGCGTGACGTTGGCTGGGTTGTGGCGTGGGACGCTTCAGCCCATGACCGACGCCCGGGAGCACAGCAGCGACGCGGCACCTGTCGAGGCTTCGCCGACGACGGTCGAGCGGGTTCTCACGCGGGGGGTGGAGCGGGTCGCCGGTGTCGCGGACGAGCTCGTCCACCACCGCGGGCCCAACGGCGCCCGGGCTTTCGTCAACGCGTTCTTCGGAGACCGCCTCGACGTCGCCGGCTCGGCGCTGTCCCACACGATGGGCGTTCGCCGACGCGGCCGGTCGGTGCCGCTCACCCGGGAAGGGTTCGAGACGGCATACCCCGAGGCGACCGGAGACGTCGTCGTGCTCGTCCACGGGCTGCTCGTCACCGAGACCTTCTGGGAGCAGGGGCGGTTCGGGCAGCGGCTGCGCGAGGACCTCGGGCTCACGCCCGTCACCGTCCGCTACAACACCGGGCTGCGGATCTCGTACAACGGCCACGACCTCGACCGCATCCTCACGCGCCTCGTCGAGCACTGGCCGGTCCCGGTGACGCGGCTCGTCCTCATCGGCCACTCGATGGGCGGGCTCGTCGTCCACAGCGCGCTCGCCCAGGCCGACGTCGAGGGACCGGCAAGTGCGTGGGTGAGCCTCGTCAGCGACACCGTCACCCTCGGCTCCCCGCACGTGGGCGCACCCCTCGAGCGCCTCGCCAACACGACCGCCCGCGCGGCCGGCACACTGCGCCACGTGCGCCCGATCGCCCGGTTCCTCGCGTCGCGCAGCGTCGGCATCCAGGACCTGCGCCACGGCAACATCCTCGACGAGGAGTGGGACGGCGCCGACCCGACCGACGCGAGAGGGCGACGGGTCGACGTCCCGCTGCACCCCGGCATACGACATCTCGCGGTCGTCGGGCTGCTCGGCAAGAAGATCGACAGCCGCATCGCCCAGCTCCTCGGCGACGGCATCGTCACCGCCGCCAGTGCCCGCGGCGTCGGACGGCGATCCCCCGAGCACCGGCGCTTCCCGGCCGAGGACGTCATCGTCCTCCCGGGCGTCAGCCACCTCGGGCTCGTGAGGGACGAGTCGGTCTATGCCGCGATCCGCGACCGACTCGGTGCCAGAGTGGACCCATGAGCGAGCCGACGACTGCGCCGACGACCGTCATCCTCTTCGGTGCGACCGGTGACCTCGCCAAGCGCAAGCTCATCCCCGGGCTGCTCCATCTCTTCCAGTCGCGCCTGCTCGACGACCTGCGGGTCGTCGGCACCTCGCTCGACGAGATCGACGTCGAGGCCTTCCGCGACCTCGCGCACGAGGCGATCAGGGAGTTCTCGACGCGCGAGCTCGACGAGGCGGAGTGGAACGAGTTCGCCGTTCGCCTCGACTACGTTCCGCTCTCGGCCGGTCCGCAGGCTCTGGCGAAGGCGGTGGAGACCGCCGAGTCGCAGCTGCCCGGCGACACCGAGCTGCGGCTGCACTACCTGTCGGTGCCACCGAAGGCGGCGCTCTCCGCGATCCGCACCATCGCCGAGGCGGGTCTCGTCGAGCGCAGCCGGGTCGTCATGGAGAAGCCCTTCGGCACCGACTACGCCTCCGCTGTCGAGCTCAACCGGCAGGTCCACGAGGTCTTCGCCGAGGAGCAGGTCTTCCGGATCGACCACTTCCTCGGCAAGGAGCCGGCGCAGAACATCCTCGCGTTCCGCTTCGCCAACGGCCTCTTCGAGCCGATCTGGCACCGCAACTCGATCGCACACGTGCAGATCGACGTGCCCGAGACCCTCGGCCTCGCGACCCGTGGCGACTTCTACGAGGCCACCGGCGCCTACCGCGACATGGTCGTCACGCACCTCTTCCAGATCCTCGCGTTCACCGCGATGGAGCCGCCGACCTCGCTCGAGCCGGATGCGATCAGCCGCGAGAAGAACAAGGTCTTCGAGTCGATGCTGCCGATCTCGCCCAAGGACGTCGTGCGCGGCCAGTACATCGGCTACCTCGACGAGCCCGGTGTCGCGCACGACTCCGACACCGAGACGTTCATCGCGCTCACCTGCTACATCGACAACTGGCGCTGGGCGGGCGTGCCCTTCTACCTCCGCACCGGCAAGCGGATGGCCGAGGGCGCGCGGATCATCTCCATCGCCTTCCGGGAGCCGCCGCAGTCGATGTTCCCTCCGGGCTCCGGCGTCGGCGACCACGGCCCCGACCACCTCACGTTCGACCTCGCCGACAAGGCACGGATGTCGCTGTCGTTCTACGGCAAGCGACCCGGGCCCGGGATGAAGCTCGACAAGCTCTCCATGCAGTTCGCCATGCAGGAGACGCACTGGGCAGGCGCCGTCCTCGAGGCCTACGAGCGGCTCATCTACGACGCGGTGCGCGGCGACCACACGCTGTTCACCTCGGCGGAGGGCATCGAACGGCTCTGGGAGGTCAGCCAGCCGCTCCTCGACAACCCGCCGGTCGTCCGGCCCTACGAGGCGGGAACCTACGGTCCCAACCAGATCCACCAGCTCGTCTCGCCGCACACGTGGCGGCTGCCGTTCGAGCGCAAGTGGCGTGACAAGAACCCGGACCCGGGGCCGCAGTCGCCGATCGAGGGCGGAGCGAGGCGCTGAGACAGCCGCCGCTGAGGCAGCCGCCGCTCAGGCTGCCGCCGCTGAGGCTGCCGCGCCCACGCCCTCAGACGTAGCGGCCGAGGTCGTCGCTCGCCGCCGTGCCCGGCGTGCGGACGATGAGCGCCTTCGGGCGGACCTCGAAGCGGACTCGGCGGGCCTCGCCGATGACGTCGCCGTCGATCTCGACCATCTGCGGCGCGTCGAGCGAGACGAGGATCGACTGGCACCGGTAGCGGTCGAGCTTGGGGTGGTTCTGGCCGCGCTTGGCGAGGACGTGGACCGCGACCCCGGCCCAGCCGACGATGCCCTTGGGGGTGATCGCGACGACGTCGAGGATGCCGTCGTCGACCTCGGCGTCGGGCATGAGCGTGATGCCGCCCGTGAGCCGGCCGCAGTTGCCGACGACGATCGTGCGCGCCGTGTGGGCGATGGGCTCGCCGCCGTCGATCCGGAGCCGGGTCGCGAACCGTGCGCCGAGCAGGTTGCGGGCGCCCGTCGCGACGTAGGCCGCCCAGCCGATCCGGGCCTTCGCCTCCTCGGTCGTCGAGTGCATGATGCTCGCGTCGAGGCCGAGCCCGGCCATGACGAGGAACGCGTGCTGGTTGGGGGCCGGGTCCGAGCCGGAGGCGTCGTCGGCGCCGACGTCGGGCTCGGTCGGGCCGTCGTGGTCGGGGTCGAGCTCCTCGGTCGAGGCCTGCTCGGCGTCCGGGTCCATCGTCAGCCAGCCGACGTCGATGTGGCGGTTGCGCCCGGTGAGGGCCACGTCGAGACCGCCGGCGACGTCGAGCGGGAGCCCGAGGTTGCGGCTCATGAGGTTGCCCGTGCCCGCGGGGATGAGCCCCATCGGGGTCGACGTGCCGGTGAGCACGTGGGCCACGGAGCGGACCGTGCCGTCACCGCCGATGGCGCAGACGAGGTCGACTCCGTCGGCGAGCGCGGCCCGGGCCTGGCCGAAGCCGGGGTCCTCGAGGGTCGTCTCGCTGATGATCGGCTCGTCCCAGCCGTCGTGGGCGAGGACCGTCTCGCGGACGAGCGTGCGGGCGGCGTCCACGTCGACGAACTTCGTCGGGTTGAGGATGACCGCAACCCGCTTCTTCGGTGGCGGGACCTCGTCCGAACCCTGGCGGAACGTCGAGCGGTGGGGGCGTCGGGGCGACGCGTGGCGCCCACGAGACCCGCCCCAGCCCGCGGCGAGGGACACCCCCACGCCGATGATCAGCAGGAGTCCGAGGATCGCTGCGATCACGGGCCAGGAGTCGGTCACGTCAGGGACCGTACCCCACGGTCACATGCGGTCACGGCGCATCGGCGGGTGCGCGCACCACTGGTCCTACCCTGTGATCATGAGCGAGATCGTCCCGGACGACAAGGACTGGACCTGGACGCTGGAGCGGGCGTGCCCCGACTGCGGCTTCGACGCTGCGAGCGTGACCGGGGGCGACATCGCGCAGCTCGTCACGGCATACACGGATCCCTGGAGCGACGTCCTCGCGCGACCGGACGCGGCGACGCGACCGGACCCGGCGACGTGGTCGCCGCTCGAGTACGCCTGCCACGTGCGCGACGTCTGCGACCTCTTCGCGGCGCGGGTGCGGCTCATGCTCGACGAGGACGGCGCGCGCTTCGCGAACTGGGACCAGGACGTCACCGCGGTCGAGAGTGCGTACGCCGAACAGGACCCGGACGTGGTCGCCGGTGAGATCCCGGCCGCCGCAGCACGGCTCAGCGAGGCGTATGCCGGCCTGTCCGGTCCGCAGTGGGACCGGCGCGGGGTCCGTTCGAACGGGTCGGAGTTCACGGTCCTCTCCCTGGGGCGGTACGCCCTGCACGACCTGCGCCACCACCTCTGGGACGTCAGCGGGTGAAACCGGCCTGGATCTACCTCGCCCTCGGGCTGGCCCTCTTCCTCGCCGTGACCCTGCCCCCGCTCCTCGACCGGTGGCGGGTCAACGCCCCCATGGTGCTCGTGTCGCTGGGCCTGGTGCTGGGGCTGCTGCCGGGGTTCCGTGACCTCGACCTGGACCCGGTCGCGCACGGCGACGCCGTGACCCGCATCGCAGAGTTCACGGTGCTCGTCTCCCTCATGGGCGTCGGGCTGGCCATCGACCGGCCGCTGAGCTTCCGCAGCTGGGGGTCGTGGCGGACGTGGTCACCGACGTGGCGACTGCTCGGGGTCGCGATGCCGCTCTGCATCGGCGGCGTCGCCCTGCTCGCGTGGGGTCCCCTCGGGGTGGCGGCCCCGGCCGCCCTGCTCCTCGGGGCCGCGCTCGCGCCCACCGACCCGGTCCTCGCCTCCGACGTCCAGGTCGGCGGACCCAACGAGGCCCAGCCCGAGCCGGACGCGGAGGCGGCCGAGGTCGACGAGGAGGACGAGGTCCGCTTCGCGCTGACGAGCGAGGCAGGGCTCAACGACGGCCTCGCCTTCCCCTTCGTGCACGCGGCGATGCTGCTCGCGGGAGCCGGCGCGGTGTCCGAGTGGGGCGCCCGGTGGGTGGCGTGGGAGCTGCTCGGCAAGACCGCGGTCGGGGTCGCGGTCGGTGTGGCCCTCGGGTGGGCGGTGGCGCGGTTGGCGTTCACGTCGCGCGCGGAGGAGATCCGGTTCGCCGCCACCGGCGAACCGCTCGTGGCGATCGCCTCCCTGCTCGCGGCCTACGGCGTGGCCGAGGTGAGCGGCGGCTACGGGTTCCTCGCCGTCTTCACCTGCGCCATGGCCATCCGGAGCTTCGAGCGCAAGAGCTCCTACCACCACGACATGCACGAGGTGATCGAGCGGCTCGAACGACTGCTCACCCTCGTGGTCCTCCTCCTCCTCGGCATGGCCCTCACCAACGGCCTGCTCGCCCACCTCGACTGGCAGGGCGTCCTCCTCGGCCTCGCCCTGCTCCTCGTCATCCGTCCCCTGGCGGGGATCGCCTCCTTCGTCGGCCACCGCCGCTCCCGCGGGCTCGCGGGCTTCGACGCGCGCGAGCGACTGGTGGCCGCGTTCTTCGGCGTGCGCGGTGTCGGCTCGATCTTCTACATCGGGTATGCCGTCACTCACGCCGAGTTCCCCGAGGCCCGCTGGCTGTGGTCGGTGATCGCGTTCACCGTCGTCGTGTCGGTCTACCTCCACGGCTTCACGGCCCCGTGGGCGATGGAGTGGCAGGAGCGGGGCGGGCAGTCCCGGGCGAGGGCGGCCGCCCGTTCCTGAGTCCGGGGACCGGCAGCGGCTCACGGCCGCCCTCGAGCCCTGTGACCGGGCCACTAGGCTGGCCCGCGTGATCGACCTCAAGCTGCTCCGTGAGAATCCCGACCGTGTGCGCGCCTCGCAGCGCGCCAGGGGCGAGGACGAGTCCGTCGTCGACGCCGTCCTCGCGGCGGAGGAGAAGCAGCGGTCCAGCCTCACGGCATACGAGCAGCTGCGCGCCGAGCAGAAGGCGATGGGCAAGCAGGTCGCGCAGGCGCAGGGCGACGAGAAGCAGGCCCTGCTCGCGCGCACCAAGGAGGTCGCGGCCCAGGTGAAGGCCAACCAGGCCGCCGCCGACGAGGCCGCGAGCGAGCTCTCCGCCCTGACCCGCACGATCGGCAACGTCATCGAGGACGGCGTCCCGGTCGGTGGCGAGGACGACTACGTCGTGCTCGAGGAGGTCGGCACCCCGCGCGACTTCGAGGCCGAGGGCTTCGAGCCCAAGGACCACCTCACCCTCGCCGAGGGCCTCGGCGCGCTCGACATGGAGCGCGGCGCCAAGGTGAGCGGCAGCCGCTTCTACTTCCTCAAGGGCGTCGGTGCCCGGCTCGAGATGGCCATGCTCAACCTCGCCATGCAGCGGGCGATCGAGGCCGGCTTCGTCCCGATGATCACGCCCACGCTCGTCAAGGCCGAGGTCATGGCCGGCGCCGGGTTCCTCGACCACCACGCCGACGAGGTCTACCGCCTCGAGGCCGACGACCTCTACCTCACCGGCACGAGCGAGGTGGCGCTCGCCGGCTACCACGCCGACGAGATCCTCGACCTGTCCAAGGGCCCGGTCCGCTACGCCGGCCAGTCGACCTGCTACCGCCGCGAGGCCGGCAGCTACGGCAAGGACACCCGGGGCATCATCCGGGTGCACCAGTTCAACAAGATCGAGATGTTCGTCTACTGCCGACCCGAGGACGCCGCCGCCGAGCACCAGCGCCTCCTGCAGTGGGAGCGCGACATGCTCGACCTCATGCAGCTGCCCTACCGCGTCATCGACACCGCCGCCGGCGACCTCGGGGGCCCGGCGGCGCGCAAGTTCGACTGCGAGGCCTGGGTCCCGACCCAGGGCCGCCACCGCGAGCTGACGTCGACGAGCAACTGCACGACCTTCCAGGCGCGCCGCCTCAAGACCCGCTACCGGGTCGAGGGTGGCGGGACCGAGGTCGCCGCCACCCTCAACGGGACGCTCGCCACGACGCGTTGGCTCGTCGCCATCCTGGAGAACCACCAGCAGGCGGACGGCTCCGTCGTCGTCCCTGAGGCGCTGCGTCCGTTCATCGGGCTCGACGTCCTCACCCCTGCCTGAGGAAGTCGGGCACGGCCCGCACTTCTCGAGGCCACCCTCAGGATGCGGTCGGGGAGGCCCGGGGCGACAGTGGCGGATCCGCCACCATCCCGGAAGAGCGCCACCACAGCGCGAGCGCGGTCCGGCTCGTGCACCCGGTGCGGGCGAAGGCGTCCTCGACGTGCTTGCGCACCGTGCGCTCGCTCAGCCCGAGGCGGGTCGCGACCTGGGCGTTCGTCAGCCCGCGCGCGACGAGTGCGCACACCTGCGCCTGCCGCGGCGTCAGCACGTCGCTGCGCTCGGGTGGCCCGGCGAGCGCGCGCAGCTCGGTCATCGCGGCGTGGAACTCCAGCGCCGACGCCAGCGCCCTCCGCACGAGCTCGACGACGGCAGCCTCCTCCTCGGTGAAGTCCTCGTGCTCGCGCCACAGCGACAGCAGCGTGAACGCCGCCGGGTCGGACTGCAGCGTCGCGGCGAGCTGGTAGCGGCTTCCGCGCGGCTCGAGCAGCAGCTCCCACAGCTCGAGCGCCTCGAGGTCGCGGACCGACATCGTGTCGGTGAGCCTCGCCGTGCGCAGCCCCCGGCCCGCGAGCGAGCGGGCGAAGGGGTGCGTCGGGATGAGCCGCATCCACCCTGCCTCCTCCTCGGCGGTGAGCGGTGGCGTGTGGAGCATCGTGATCGTGGGGGACGACGTGCCGTCGAGGGGCACGGCCACGGAGGAGTTGAGGACGTCAGCGCCGACCGCCCGGTCGAGCAGGTGGAGCACGTCCGCCAGCACCGGCTCGCCCTGCGCAGCCGCGTGGGCGAGGTCCGTGGCACTGCGAGCCAGACGCGATGGCTCCATGAGACCTTGGATACCACCCGATCGGACCGGCCGCAGCGGTTCGGACGAACCCGCTCCGCCCTACGGCGGATCCGCTCCCCGTGCCTCCGTCCCTAGGCTGACCCGTATGCCGTCCGCCCGCCGCTCGCTCTCGTCGGCCGTCGGCGACTTCTTCGCGGTCGACGACGACTGGGAGCGTCCTGCCCCACCCATCGGCCCGCTCGACTGGGCGGTCGGCATCGGCACCGCCCTCGTCGGCATCCTCCTGCTCGAGATGATGCGCAGCGTCGTCGAGATCGACGCCGGCGGCCAGCCGCACTGGGTCCAGTGGCTCGCCATCGTCTCCGGCGCGATGCTCCTCGTGTGGCGCCGTCGCCATCCCGTCGCCGTCGGCGGGGCCGCGGCGGTGCACATGTTCGCCGTCGGGGTGACGATGCCCCAGGTCATGGGCCAGCTCGCGCTCCAGACGGTCTACTTCGTCGCGATCTATGCCGCGGTCGCGTGGAGCCGGCACCGGCGCTCGGCGCTGCTCGTCGTCGCCGGCATCACCGTCTTCATGCTGCTCTGGGTCGGGTGGCAGCTCGCGCTCGGCGGTGGCATCGACGAGCTCACCGAGGACGCCCGGGCCGAGGGCACGGACGGGTGGTTCAGCCCCGCGGTCGGCGCCGTCGTCACCTCGATGGCGGTCAACGTCTTCTACTTCGTCGGTGCCATCCTCGTCGGCCAGGTGGCCTGGCGCAGCGCCCGGCAGCGGGCCCGCCTCGAGGAGCAGGCCGACACGATCGCCGCCCAGTCCGACTCGCTCCAGCGCCGGGCGATCGTCGACGAGCGGCTCCGCATCGCCCGCGAGCTCCACGACGTCGTCGGCCACCACGTCGCCGTCATCGGCATCCAGGCCGGCGCCGCCCGCCGGGTGCTCGACAGGCGGCCGGAGGACGCCGCCACCGCGCTCACCCGGATCGAGTCGAGCTCGCGCGACGCCGTGACCCAGATGCGCAACCTGCTCGGGACCTTGCGCGACCTCGAGGACGCGCCCCTCGACCCGACCCCGACCCCACCCTCGGCGCCCAGCCGGCGCAGTCCCGAGCCCACCTTGGCGGACCTGCCCGACCTCGTCGCCGCGGGGAACCACGCGACGCTGCGGACGGCATACCGGCTCGTCGAGACGCACGAGGGGGCGCACGCGGCGGTGCCGCCGCAGGTCGGGCTCACGCTCTACCGGGTGGCGCAGGAGGCGCTCGCCAACGTCACACGGCACTCGACCGCGACGACGGCCGACGTCGTCACCCGGGTCGTCGACGACGGGTCCGGGCCGGCCTACGCCGAGGTCGAGATCGTCGACAACGGCCGCCCGCGGGTCGGGACCTCCGGCTCCGGCCTCGGCCAGCTCGGCATGCGCGAACGCGTCGCCTCGCACCACGGCACGGTCGAGATCGGGCCGCGGCCGATGGGTGGCTACCGTGTGCGGGTGCGGGTTCCACTGGGGGAGAGCGATGTCCGAGCCTGAGACGCCGACCCTGAACCGCGCGACGCCCATCCGGGTGCTCATCGTCGACGACCAGCACCTCGTCCGCTCCGGCTTCACGATGATGCTGTCGGTCGAGGACGACGTCGAGGTCGTCGGCGACGTGGCGAACGGCGAGCTCGCCGTGGCCGCCGCGCGCGAGCTGCGGCCCGACGTCATCCTCATGGACGTCCAGATGCCCGTCATGGACGGCATCGAGGCGACCCGTCTCGTCGTCGGGGCCGACCTCGGCCGGGTCGTCATCCTCACGACCTTCGACCGCGACGACTACCTCTTCGACGCGCTCCGGGCCGGCGCGAGCGGCTTCCTCCTCAAGAACGCCGAGCCCGAGCAGCTCGTCGACGCCGTGCGGTCGGTCGCCGGTGGCCACGCCCTCCTCGCCCCCGAGGTGACGACCCGCGTCATCGCCGCGATGGTCGCGCAGTCCGGTGCGACGACGTCGCCCGCCACCGCGACCTCCCACGTCGGCTCGGCCGAGCAGCTCGACCGGCTCACCGAGCGCGAGCGCGAGGTGCTCGTCCTCATGGCCCAGGGCAAGAGCAACGGCGAGATCGCCCGTGAGCTCTTCCTCGGCGAGGCGACGGTCAAGACCCACGTCTCGAACTGCCTCGCCAAGCTCCACCTCCGCGACCGGGTGCAGGCGGTCGTCTTCGCCTACGAGACCGGCCTCATCCGCCCGGCGGAGACGCGCACTCACCCCCCGGGCTGATCCGCGAGGCCCCGCGTCCTCCCTAGCGTGGGCGGCATGGCACAGATCGAGGTCACCGGCCTGACCCGCTCCTTCGGCGAGCTCCGCGCGGTCGACGACGTGAGCTTCACCGTCCCCGGCGGCATCCTCACCGGCTTCGTCGGCGGCAACGGCGCCGGCAAGACGACGACGATGCGGCTCGTCATGGGGCTGCTCGCCGCCCACGGGGGAGAGGTCCGCTGGGGCGACGGGCCGATGACGACGCAGGTGCGCCGGCGCATCGGCTACATGCCCGAGGAGCGCGGCCTCTATCCCAAGCAGAAGGTCCTCGACCAGCTCGTCTACCTCGGTGAGCTCTCGGGGATGAGCGCGGCCGACGCCAAGGCGTCCGTCCTCGAGCACCTCGACCGGTTCGGTCTTCGCGAGCGGGCCGGCGAGCGTGTCGAGAAGCTCTCGCTCGGCAACCAGCAGCGCGTCCAGATCATCGCCGCGCTCATGACGACCCCGGACGCGCTCATCCTCGACGAGCCGTTCTCCGGCCTCGACCCGTCCGCCGTCGACTCGATGGCCGACCTCCTGCGCGAGCACGCCTCGCGTGGCATCCCGGTGCTCTTCAGCTCGCACCAGCTCGACCTCGTGGAGCGCCTCTGCGACCGGCTCGTCGTGCTCGCGCACGGACGGGTCGTCGCGACAGGCACCGTCGACGAGCTGCGGGGCCGCGGCCCCCAGCTCTACCGGCTCACCCTCGGAGGTGACGCGGGCTGGGTGAGGGACGTGGACGGCATACACGTCCACGACGTCGACGGGTCCACGGCGCTCGTCGAGCCGGACGACGACGGTGCGCGGCGGGCCCTCCTGCGAGCCGCCCTCGAGCGCGGCGACGTCGTCGACTTCGCCCGCCAGGTGCCCGCCCTGTCCGACATCTACCGGGAGGTCACGGCATGAGCGCCGCTCCGTGGACCACCGTCGCGCGTCGCGAGGTCGTCACCAAGCTCACCGACCGGACCTTCCTGCTCAGCACCTTCGGTCTCGTCGTCATCATCGCGGGAGTCCTCGGCGTCCAGGCGTGGCTGGGTTCGCGGACGACGGAGTATGCCGTCGTCACGAGCTCCGGTGCGGCACACCGGATGGCGGAGCAGGTCGAGAGGGTCGCGGAGGGTTCGGGCGACAACCTGCGCGTCACCCTCGAGACAGCCGCCGACGAGGTTGCCGCGAAGGCAGCGGTCGATGACGGCACCGCCGACGCGTGGCTCCACGAGGACGGCGACGGATGGGCGCTCACGGGTCGCGAGGACGTGGCTCCCGAGCTGCGCAGCGCCGCCACCTCCGCCATCCGCGAGGCGACGCTCGATGCCAACGCGGCGGCAGCCGGCACGACGGTGGAGGCGCTCACCCGCGGCTCCGAGGTGCGCGTGGCCGTTCTCGACGGGGACGCCGACCGGGCCGGGGTGGCCAAGGCGGTCGGCTTCGCGCTCGCGATGCTCTTCTACCTCGCGTCGTTCACCTTCGGGCTCGCGCTGGCCAACAGCGTCGTCGAGGAGAAGGCGAGCCGCATCGTCGAGATCATCACGACGAAGATCGCCGTCCGCCAGCTCCTCGCCGGCAAGGTCGCCGGCAACCTCGTCCTCGCGTTCGCGCAGATGGCGCTCTTCGTCACCGTCGGGCTGGTCGGGCTGACCTTCACGGACTACGACCGCTTCCTGCCTGCCATCTCCGGCGCGGTCGGCTGGTTCGTCGTCTTCTTCGTCGTCGGGTTCGGGCTGCTCGCGTGCCTCTGGGCCGTCGCCGGGGCGCTCGCGACACGCACCGAGGACGTGCAGACCACCTCGACGCCCCTGACGATGCTCACCATGGCGGTCTTCTTCGCGGCGCTGCTCTCCAGCGGCACGGTGCAGGTCGTGCTCTCGTTCCTGCCGCCGTTCTCGGCGGTCCTCATGCCGATGCGCGTGCTCGAGGGGTCGGCGCCGTGGTGGCACGCGCTCGTCGCCCTGATGCTGCTCGTCGCCGCCGCCGCGCTCGTGGTCCGGGTGGCCGCCCGGCTCTACCAGCGGTCGCTGCTCCAGACGCAGGGACGGCTCACCGTGCGGCAGGCGTGGTCGACGCCCGAGTGAGCGGACGGCATACGTTGCGTCGGCCGGGTGACGACGGGGCAGCCGGAGCTGCGGACGCAACGCCGTGGTGGACGGGATTTGACAAGGGAAGGCCTGCCTAACTTAGGTTTGCCTTACTGACCTTGTCGCCGCGCTCCTCGGGTGCGGCCCGAACCCAGAAGGCTCCATGCTGACACGTCGCTCCCTCGTCGCGGCCGCCGCCTCCGGCGTCGCCGCCCTCGCGCTCACCGCCTGCTCCACCGGTCCGACGAGCGAGGCCGCGGCCGACCCGGCGACCTCCACCGCCTCCGCGGTCGACAAGGACGCCTTCCCCACGACGGTGAAGCACGCCTTCGGCGAGACGACGATCAGCACCGAGCCCAAGCGCGTCGCCACCGTCGGCTGGAACGACGCCGACGTCGTCGTCTCGCTCGGCGTCATCCCGGTCGGCGCCACGAAGATCACCTGGGGCGGCAACGCCGCGGGCTCGACGGACTGGTTCGACGCGGCCGTGACCAAGCTCGACGCCGACGCCCGGATCGCGCGCTACGACGACACCGCCGGCATCCCGGTCGAGGAGATCGCCGCGGCCAAGCCCGACCTCATCCTCGGCGTGAACTCGGGCATCACCCAGGAGGACTACGACAAGCTCTCCAAGATCGCGCCGACCGTCGCCTACCCCGGGCAGGCCTGGGGCACGTCGTGGGAGCAGAGCGTCGAGCTCGTCGGGCAGGCCCTCGGCCGCACCGAGCTCGCGACGAAGGTCGCCGCCGACACCAACAAGGCCATCGACGACGCCGTCGCGAAGTACCCCCAGATCAAGGGCAAGTCGGCCGCGTGGGCCTGGTTCACCCCGACCGACCTCTCGACGGTCGGCCTCTACACGAGCCAGGACCTGCGCCCGCAGATCCTGCGTCGTTTCGGCATGGTCGACGCCCCGACCGTCGCCGCCCTGAGCAAGGGCAACACCCAGTTCAGCGCCAACCTCTCCGCCGAGAAGTCCTCGACCCTCGCCGCCGACGCGCTCATCTTCTACGTCGAGAAGCCCGAGGAGGTCGAGACGCTCAAGAAGCACCCGCTCCTCGGCCAGATCCCCGCGCTCAAGACCGGCCACTACGTCGCCAGCGCCGACAACGCCGTCGCCCTGACGATGTCGTCGCCCTCGCCGCTCTCGATGCCGGTCGCCCTCGAGCAGTTCCTCCCCAAGATCGCCTCGGCGGTGGACGGAACCCCGGCCCAGTGACCGTCCGGGCGACGACGGTGCCCGGTATGCCGGCCCACGCCGACCGTGGCTCCCGCGCCCACGCGGAGCGTGGGACCCGCCGGTCTGCTGCCTCGACCCGACTCCTCGTGGAGTCGGGCCGAGGCTCGGTCCGAGGTGCCCGCGTCCCCGTGGTCGTCGTCGTGGCCGGAGGCGCGATCGCGGTGGCGCTCGCCGTCGCGGTCTCGCTCCTCGTCGGCACCCAGTCGGTCTCGCCCGGCCGCATCCTCGACGCCCTCACCGGTGGTGTCGTCTCCGACGAGGTGCGCGGGATCGTCGACTCGCGCCTCGACCGCACGCTCATCGGCGTCGTCGTCGGGGCGGCGGTCGGCGTCTGCGGCGTCGTCCTCCAGGGCCTCACCCGCAACCCGCTCGCCGAGCCCGGCATCCTGGGCATCAACTCCGGCGCCGCGCTCGCCGTCGTCGCCGGCATCAAGGTCTTCGCGATCTCGAGCGTCGGTGGCTACGTCTGGTTCGCGCTGCTCGGTGCGGTCGTCACCGCTGTCGTCGTCCAGCTGCTCGCCCTCCTCGCACCGGTGCGCGCCCAGCCGGTGACGATGGCCCTCGCCGGCGCCGCCGTCATGGCCACGTCGACCAGCCTCGTCGGGGCGATCCTCGTCTCCGACCAGGGCGCCCTCGACGTCTTCCGCTTCTGGCAGGTCGGCTCGGTCGCCGGCCGCGACGCGTCGATCGTCCTCGACGTCGCGCCGTTCCTCGTCGTCGGCTTCGCCCTCGCCCTCTCGTCCGGCTCGGTCCTCAACACGGTCGCCCTCGGCGACGACCTCGCCCGCGGCCTCGGCCAGCGCGTGCTGCTGCATCGTCTGCTCGCCGCCGCGGGCGCGATCCTCCTCGCGGCCTCCGCCACGGCTCTGGCCGGACCGATCGCCTTCGTCGGCCTCGTCGTGCCCCACGTCGTGCGCGCGGTGGTCGGCCCGGACCACCGCCGGATCCTGCTCGGCACCCTCTTCGCCGGACCTGTGCTCGTCGTGGTCGCCGACACCCTCGGCCGGGTGGTCGCCGCACCGAGCGAGGTGCAGGCCGGGATCGTCTGCGCCGTCGTCGGTGCGCCGTTCCTCGTCGCCCTCGTCCGCCGGATGAACGTCGCATGAGCACCCCACAGCTCGTCGAGAGGAGAGAACACGCCGCCGGAGGCACGGCACCCGCGGCGGGGCCACTCCTCTCGACCGGTGGCAGCGGCGCGCCGGACACCAGCACGGTCACTGCGCTGCGTGCCGCGCGCCGTCGCGTCCACCGCCGCCGCCGGGCTCTCCTCGTCGCCCTCACCCTGCTCGTCGTCGGTCTCTTCCTCGTCCGGGCGCTGCTCGGCGACTACCGCATCTCGTTCGTGGACGGCATACGGATGGTGTCCGGGACGACGATCCCGGGTGCGTCGTTCATCTTCATGGAGTCGACGCTGCCGCGCGCCTGCATGGCCGTCCTCGCCGGTGCGGCGTTCGCGTCGGCCGGCGCGGCCTTCCAGTCGATGCTGCGCAACCCGCTCGCCAGCCCTGATGTCCTCGGGATCAACCTCGGGGCGAGCGCCTCTGCCGTCTTCGCCGTCGTCCTCCTCGGCTGGTCGGGCACCCCTGTCGCGCTCGTCGCCTTCGCCGGTGCGGTCGCGGTCGCGGCGGCGATCCACGGGTTCGCCGGTCGGGGCGGGGCCGCGACCGGCCGGATGATCCTCGTCGGCGTGGGGCTCGCCGCCGTGCTCAGCTCGGTCGTCCACTGGGTGCTGCTGCGCGCCGACATCTACCGCGCGCAGGACGCCCTCGTCTGGCTCACCGGCAGCCTCGGCACGGTCTCGTGGGACGAGATCGCGCGGCTCGGCGTCGTCGTCGCGGTCGGCCTGCCGCTGCTGACCCTCGCGACGCGCCAGCTCGGCGTGCTCGGCCTCGGCGACGACCTCGCGACCGGGCTGGGCGTGCGCGCCCCGCGACTGCGGCTCGCCGTCACGGCGCTCGTCGTCCTGCTCACCGCCTCCGCGACGGCGGTCTGCGGCCCGATCGCCTTCGTCGGCTTCCTCAGTGGGCCGATCGCGCGCCGCCTCACCGGCGGCCGCTCCTCGGTGCCCGCGGCTGCGCTCGTCGGTGCGGCGATGGTCCTCGCGGCCGACTACCTCAGCGCGTATGCCGTGCCAGGCACCGCCTTCCCCGTCGGCGTCGTCACGGGGCTCGCCGGCGCCCCCGTCCTCGTGTGGCTGCTCGTCGCCGGCCGCCGGTCGATCCAGGAGACATCATGAGCACGCTGACGGCCGAGTCCCTGAGCCTCGCCTACGACAAGCGGGTCGTCGTCGAGGGGCTCGACCTCGCCGTCCCGACCGGGCGCGTCACCGCCGTCGTCGGTCCCAACGGCTGCGGCAAGTCGACCCTGCTGCGCGGCCTGTCGCGGCTGCTCTCGCCGACGCAGGGACGGGTCCTGCTCGATGGCCAGGCCATCGGCGAGCTGTCCACCAAGCAGGTCGCGCGCCGGCTCGGGCTCCTGCCGCAGCAGCCGATCGTCCCCGAGGGGATCACCGTCGCCGAGCTCGTCGAGCGGGGTCGCCACCCGCACCATGGCCTCTTCCGCCAGTGGTCGCGCGAGGACGAGGCCGTCGTCGCCGCCGCCCTCGAGATGACCGAGCTCGTCGAGCTGGCGGGCGTGCCCGTCGACAGCCTCTCCGGCGGCCAGCGCCAGCGCGCCTGGATCGCGATGGCCCTCGCGCAGCGGACGCCGGTGCTCCTCCTCGACGAGCCGACGTCGTTCCTCGACATCGCGCACCAGATCGACGTCCTCGAGCTGGTCCGCGACCTCAACGCCCGCGAGGGCACCACCGTCGTCATGGTGCTGCACGACCTCGCCATGGCCGCCCGCTACGCCGACCACCTCGTCGCCATGAGCGGCGGGGTCATCGTCGCCGAAGGCGCTCCCGCCGACATCGTCACCCCCGACGTCATCGAGTCCGTCTTCGGGATCGCGGCGTCCGTCGTCGCCGACCCGACGACCGGCGACCCCGTCGTCATCCCCCACCGCAGGAAGCGAGAGACCGCATGACCGTGCTCGACAAGGTCGCCCTGAAGGCCGCGACCGCCTACGCCCGCCTCACGATGGCCACGCCGGTCTACCGCGAGGGCGACTCCCAGTTCGAGATGACCGTCGCCGCGGTGAGCGACCTCGGCGGCGGCATGCGCCGGATCACCTTCGCCGCCGAGGAGCTCGGCGACTTCCGCCGGGTCGGGGCCGACGAGTACTTCGGTCTGGTCATGCCGCGCCCGGGGGCGGCGCTGACGATGCCGGACGCCGCCCGTGAGAACGTCCGCGCGGCCATCGCCGACATGCCCGAGGCCGAGCGCCCCAACCTGCGCTGGTACACGATCCGCGCCCACCATGCCGTCAACCGCACGATCGACGTCGACGTCGTCACCCACGGCGACTCCGGCCCCGGGTCCGCGTGGGCCTGCTCCGCCCAGCCCGGCGACCGGGTCGGGTTCCGCTCCGGCGGCGCGCTCTTCCGTGGCCACGAGTGCGACGGCCCGATGGTCCTCGTCGCCGACGAGACCGCTGTGCCCGCCCTCGCGGCGATCCTCGACGCGCACCCGGAGTGCCTGTCCCGGGCCACGATCCACGTCGAGGTGGCCGATGAGGCCGTGCTCACGGCATACGCCTTCGGCGGAGCGCACGTCCAGGTGCACGTGCGCACCGACGGCGTGCCGGGGTCGGCCGTCCTCCCCGCGCTGCGCGACCTGAGGTCGGCCGACCTCGCGTACGCATGGATCTGCGGCGAGTCCGGGATGGTGACCGAGGGTCGGCGCCAGCTCGTCAAGGAGGCCGGCGTCGACCGGCGCAAGGTCCTCTTCTCCGGCTACTGGAAGCTGGGCCAGGAACGCGGCTGACGGCTCACGAGAGGCGGCGCGGTTCAGTCCTCCTCGAGCTCGTAGACGGTCACCGTGTCGTTCGTGTAGGCGACGCGCGCCAACGACGCCAGGGCAGGTGAGACCTCACCCCGCGCGCTGCTGGCCACCAGCCACCGCACGTCGTGCTCGTCGGCGAGCTCCCGCAGCACCGACTCGTCGGGGTCCGTGAACGCGGAGTCGTTGAGCCGCTGCAACGGCTGGTCGTGGTAGGGCTGCCACCACGCCGGGTAGCCGCCCTGACCCGTGAGCCGCAGCGCCGAGGGTGAGACGCCGTAGCCCTCGAGGAGCACCCGGTGACCGCTGAAGCCGGAGACCCAGAAGCTGCGCGCGTCGCAGTAGCGCCCAGCCGCCGTCGGGCCCAGGCAGTGGGAGTTCGTGGCCAGGACGTCCTCGGTCGGCACGTTGTCCCTCACCCAGAGCGCGGCCCTGGTCTCGGCCTCGCGAGCAGGTGAGTCCGTGACCGGTCGCGCCAGGGCGGCGTCGATGAAGATTCCCGTCGGCAGGGAAAGGGCCACCGGCACGGTCATGGCCAGCAGCAGCGTCGGCCGTGCGGGCGAGCGCAGGACGGCCCAGGCGACGACCAGGACGACGGCGACGGCGGCCAGGGCCAGCCAGCCCGGCCGAAGGCTGACCTTGGCGGTGGGGTCGAAGCGGGCCCACGCGAAACCCAGCGTGAAGGCGACCACCGCGACGGCGGTGAACGCGGCGACCCGTCGTCGCTGGCGGACGGCGGACGGGAGGGCGGCGACCACACCCCACGCGGTGAGGGTCGCGGCGAGGGGCATCGCCGACGACCAGAAGAACCGCTGGCTCAGGCCCGGGTGGTAGATCAGCCAGGCCTCGGCGAACCCCACGAGCGTGGCGCAGGCGAGGAACCGTGCCGCCACGTCGACGCGGACGGCGCGGAGCGCGAGCGCAGCCATCGAGGTGAAGAACAACCAGTAGGACTTGATGAGGGCGCCGGCGACCAAGAGATAGAGAGGGGCCTGCATCACACGGGCCGACGCGACGTTGAGGTCGAGCGAGGACCCGCCCGAGCTGGAGAAGAGGGGCACCGAGACGAGGATCGCCGAGGCCATGGCGACGCCGACGGCGACGAGTCGCCAGTCGATCCGTCGGGTCCGGACCAGCTCGACGAGGCCGCAGAGCGCGGCGGCGGGCAGCAGGACGATGAGGACCGACGGCTTCGAGCCGACGGCCATGAAAAGGCACGCCCCGAAGAGGACCATGGCCCGTCCGCTCCAGCGCCGGCCACGGAGCGCGTCGATGACGAACACGGCGATGAGGCAGCTCGTCGGTGCGGCGTAGATGCCCGACGGGCTGTCGGCGTAGAGGAGCCGCACCGAGTGCATGAGTCCCCACATCGGGATGCCGGCCGTGGTCGACACGACCAGGAGGGCGGCGAGACCGGCGACGAGACCCCTGCGCGTCAGGCGCCAGGCCAGCGCGGCGGTGGCGATGACCATGAGGAACACAAGGAGGTAGAGGCCCGGCCTCGTGATGACGGTCGGCAGGTCGACACGGCTGATGAGCGACGCGGAGGCGAAGTGGGCGTTCGAGAACCAGTGGTAGTGGAGGGGGCCCTCGACGAGCGCCTCGGGCGGCTGGAGCATCACGGTGCGCTGCGCCTCGTAGGCCACGCCCACGTGCCACGGCAGGTCGACCGAGTAGGGCATCCCGCTCGGTGGCGGCGGGTTGACCCGGTAGAAGGTGACGGCGAGGTGGGCGAAGGCGAGGAGGCTGGCGAGCGTCACGCCCCAGGCGGCGACGGGACTCGTGAGCTCACGGTCGGCCGGACCCGTCCACGAGGAGCGCAGCCGCGGCACGACGGCGAACGCGCCAACGATGAGCGCGGGCCACAGCCACAGGAAGCCGTTGATCCCCACGGCGGTGAACAGTGCCCAGCCGGCCAGCTCGAGCATGAGTCCCACGACCCCGCCCCACGCGATGGCCGAGAGGAGGTTCTCGGACAGTCCGGGTACCTGACGCACCACGAGGACGCCGGGAAGGAGGACGGCCAGTGCGGCATACAGGATGTAGGCCACCGTGGCGCCCACGGGTGTCCCGGTGGCCACGAGGCAGGCAGCCGCGCCCACGACGAGAACGGCACCCGGCGCGAGTCGTGGAAGGACCCGCGACGGGCGCTCGGCCAGAGGTCGCCCCGATCCCTGTCGTGGCATGGTCGCCTGAGTCACAAGGCGAGATCATACGGCGGCGCGGCACCCGCCCGACCGGCTCCCGCGCGCCCGGCGGGTGAGTCCGACCGGGGGCGCGGAGGCGTGCGATCCGGCCCCTGAGGAGGAACCGCGCGGTCCTCCTGCGCCGGCGGTCGGGCCCCGTCCGACCACGCTGCACCGCGCCGTCCGGGCGGGTCGATAGGTTGGCCGCATGACGGTCACCCCCCACCTCGTCGCGCTCGACGTCGACGGCACGACGATCACCCACGCCGGAGAGATGTCGCCGCTCGTCCGCGACGCCGTGCGGGCCGTCGCCGAGGCCGGTCACCACGTCACCATCGCGACCGGCCGCTCGATCGTCGCGACCACCCCGATCCTGCGCGAGCTCTCGCTCGAGACCGGGTATGCCGTGTGCTCCAACGGGGCGGTCACGCTTCGGCTTGACCCGGCCCTGCCGCAGGGCTACGAGGTTCTCGAGGCGGTGACGTTCGACCCGGCCCCCGCCCTCAACCTGCTGCGCTCGGAGCGACCCGATGCCGTCGTCGCCGTGGAGGACCTCGGCGTCGGCTTCAAGGTCAGCGCACCCTTCCCCGACGGCGAGCTCCAGGGCGACATCACGGTGGTGCCGTGGGAGGAGCTCGTCGCGGAGCCCGTCACCCGCGTGACCTTCCGCGACCCCAACGGCACGGCCGAGGACTTCATGGGCCTCGCCGAGCGGATCGGCCTCCACGGCGTCAACTACGCCGTCGGGTTCACCGCCTGGCTCGACATCAACCCCGAGGGCGTGAGCAAGGGCTCCGCGCTCGAGATCGTCCGCCGCCACCTCGGGGTCGAGCCGGCCTTCACGGTGGCCGTCGGGGACCAGCGCAACGACCTCGAGATGCTCCAGTGGGCCGCCCGGGGGGTCGCGATGGGCAACGCCCCCGACGAGGTCAAGGCGGTCGCCGACGAGACCACCCTCGACGTCGACGACGACGGGCTCGTTCCCGTGCTCCAATCTCTCCTGTGACCCACTCAGCGAAGCAGACCGCCTCCAAGGTCGGGGACAACACCGTCGTCGAGAAGGGTGCCCGCCTCGGCTTCGCGGTGAGCGGCCTCCTCCACCTCCTCATCGGCTGGATCGCCCTCAAGGTGGCCTGGGGGCTGGGTGGCGGCTCGGCCGACAAGTCCGGTGCGCTCCAGACCGTGGCCGACGGCACGACCGGTCCCTTCCTCATCGGGCTGGCGGTCGTCGGCTTCGCGCTCCTCGCGCTCTGGCAGGCGAGTGAGGCCGTCGTCGGACGGCACGGTGGCGAGGCGAAGGACCGCGCCACGGCCGCGGGCAAGGCGGTCATGTACGCGTTCCTCGCGTGGTCGGCCTTCTCCGTGGGCCGCGGCTCGGGCACGTCCGACGAGAAGAAGACCGACGAGACGACCGCGGGCCTGCTGTCGAGCCCGGGCGGCCGGATCCTCGTCGCTCTCGTCGCCCTCGCCCTTCTCGGCGCCGCGGGCTACCACCTCTGGAAGGGCTGGACCAAGGGCTTCATGGACGACCTCGAGAGCCACCCCGGCCAGTGGGCCGTCCGCTCCGGCCAGGCCGGCTTCCTCGCCAAGGGAGTCGCCCTCGCCGTCGTCGGCATCCTCTTCGGCTCGGCCGCGCTGTCCTCGCGAGCGCAGGAGGCGGGTGGTCTCGACGCCGCGCTCAAGACGCTGCGTGACCAGCCGTTCGGGCCGTTCCTCCTCACGCTCGTGGCGCTCGGGATCGCCGCCTACGGCCTCTTCGCGTTCGCCCAGGCCAAGCACGCCAAGCTCTGAGGCGCGAGCCGGGTCGGCCCTCGGCGCATGGCGAACGGCAGGATGGGGCGCATGCCCAAGGCTCCCCTGCCCGCTGACGTCGCCGAGCTCTTCGCCCGGCCCAACCCCGCGGTCGTCGCCGTGCTCCGCCCGAACGGCGACCCGATGTCGGTCGCCACGTGGTACCTCGTCGAGGACGACGGCACCGTGCTGCTCAACATGGACGCCGGCCGCGCCCGCCTCGACTGGATGCGCGAGCGCCCCCAGGTCGCCCTCACCGCGCTCAAGGAGGGGGAGTGGTACACCCACGTGAGCATCCGCGGCCGCGTCGTGCGCTGGGAGGACGACCCCGAGCGCGGCCTCGCCGACATCGACCGTCTCTCGGTGCACTACACCGGCAACCCCTACCGGGTGCGCGACCGCCCGCGCGTCAGCTGCTGGGTCGAGGTCGAGCACTGGCACGGCTGGGGCCAGGCCAAGGCCGACTGACGCCGCGCCCGTCACCCACAATGACCCGTATGCCGTCCCGTCCCGACCTCGAGATCACCTCACCGGCCAACCCGCGCCTCAAGCAGCTCGTGGCGCTGCGGCGGCGTCGGGCCCGTGACGAGGCCGGGGTGACCGTCGTCGAGGGGTTCGAGGAGCTCGGGCTCGCGCTCGGTGCCGGGGTCCGCCCGCGCACGCTCTTCTATGCGCCCGAGCTCATGCTCGACGCGGACGAGCAGCTGCGTGTCGTCGACGACGTCCGCGCCTCGGGCGTGGAGACGGTCAAGGTGTCGCGGGCCGCCTTCGAGAAGGTCGCCTACCGTGAGGGGCCCGACGGCTTCCTCGCGCTCGTGCCGGCGGTCCGGGCCGGGCTCGCCGACCTCGAGCTGCCCCCCGAGCCGCTGCTCCTGGTCTGCGAGGGACTCGAGAAGCCGGGCAACCTCGGCGCCATGCTCCGCACCGCCGACGCCGCCGGCGTCGACGCCGTCATCGCCGTCGACCCGGTCACCGACTGGGGCAACCCCAACGTCGTGCGCGGGTCCAAGGGCACCGTCTTCTCCGTCCCGGTCGCCAGCGCGTCGCTCGACGCGACGCTGGGCTGGTTGCGGGCACACGGCATACGCCTCGTCGCGACGACGCCCGACGCCGAGACGCTCCACACCGACGCCGACCTCACGGGAGCCGTGGCGATCGCCGTCGGCACCGAGAAGTTCGGGCTCACCGACGAGGCCCTGCGGGCCGCCGACGTGCGCGTGCGCATCCCCATGCACGGCAGTGTCAACTCGCTCAACGCCTCCGCGGCCGCCGCGATCGTCGTCTATGAGGCGGTCCGCCAGCGCGGGTCCTGAGCTCCCGGTGTCCCTGCTGCCGGGCGTGAGGATCAAGGGTGACTAGCCCCTGTGTCAAGACCACCCTCCGAGATGTGCCAACATGATCGACATGCGAGTCGACCATGTTGTCTATGCCGCAGAGAACGACGGGGCGCGAGCGACGGCCGAGCGGCTGGCCGCCCAACTCGGCGTCCAGGCCGTCGACGGTGGTGTCCACCCGCGCTTCGGGACGCGCAACGTCATCCTTCCGCTCTTGGGTGAGCGCTACCTCGAGGTCGTCGAGGTGCTCGACCACCCGGCGTCCGACAAGGCCCCCTTCGGCCAGGTCGTGCGCGCCCGGTCCGAGTCCGGCGGTGGCTGGCTCGGCTGGGTGCTCGCGGTCGACGACATCAGCAAGCAGGAGGAGCGCCTCGGCCGCGAGGCGGTCGACGGCAACCGGCACCGCCCCGACGGCGTCGAGCTCCGCTGGAAGCAACTGGGCATCAAGGGCCTCATGTCCGACCCGCAGCTGCCCTTCTTCGTCGAGTGGGCCACCGACGTGCCCCACCCCTCGGGAGTCGGCGAGACGCACGTCGCGCTCAAGTCGCTCGAGATCGCCGGCGACCCCGACCGCGTGCGCGACTGGGTCGGCGTCGACAAGGACTACGTGCCCGAGGGCATCGACTTCAACTTCGTCTCGCCCAAGGGCAACCCGGGCATCATGTCGGTGACGTTCGAGACCCCGAACGGTCCCGTCACCCTCTGAGGCGACCCGCCGGCACACGACTGCCCGGCACACGACAGCGCCCCGCGCGGACTCCGGTCCGGCGGGGCGCGTCGTCGTGTGCGGCGCTCGGTTCAGCCGAGGTGGTCCACGAGGGCCGGCGCGAGGCCGACGTAGGCCGCCGGCGTCATCGCCGCGAGGCGCTCCTCGACGTCGGCGGGCAGGCCGAGCCCTCGGACGAACTCGACGAGCTCGGGCTGCCCGATGCGGCGGCCGCGGGTGAGCTCCTTGAGCCGCTCGTAGGGCTCCTCCATGCCGGGCACGCCCTGGGCACCGAGGGCTCGCATCGCCGACTGGATCGGCTCGCCGAGCACCTCCCAGTTGGCGTCGAGGTCGCGCGCCATCGCCTCGGGCACGGCGTCGAGGCCGGCGAGGCCGCGGGTCGCGTTGTCGAGCGCGAGCAGCGAGTGCCCGAGCGCGACCCCGATGTTGCGCTGCATCGAGGAGTCGGTGAGGTCGCGCTGGAGCCGCGACTGCACCAGCGTCGAGGCGAGGACGTCGAGCAGTGCGTTGCTCACCTCGAGGTTGGCCTCGGCGTTCTCGAAACGGATCGGGTTGACCTTGTGCGGCATCGTGGACGAGCCGACGGTGCCCTGGCCGCGGACCTGGGCGAAGTAGCCCATGGAGATGTAGGTCCACACGTCGGTGCACATGTTGTGCAGCACCCTGTTGAAGCGGGCGACGTCGGCATAGAGCTCGGCCTGCCAGTCGTGGCTCTCGATCTGGGTCGTCAGCGGGTTCCACGTGAGACCGAGGCCCTCGACGAAGGTCTCGCTGACTTCCTCCCAGTCGGCCTCGGGGACGGCGGCGAGGTGGGCGCCATAGGTGCCGGTGGCGCCGTTGAGCTTGCCGAGGAACTCCGCGTCCTCGACCCGGCGGAGCTGGCGCTGGAGCCGCCACGCGAGGACGGCGAGCTCCTTGCCGAGGGTCGACGGCGTCGCCGGCTGGCCGTGCGTGTGCGAGAGCAGGGGCACGTCGCGCAGGTCGGACGCCATCGTCGACAGCGCCTCGACGAGGGCGGCGGCGCGCGGCAGCCAGACGTCCTCGATGGCGCCCTGGACCATGAGCGCGTAGGAGAGGTTGTTGATGTCCTCGCTCGTGCAGCAGAAGTGGATGAGCTCGGCCAGCCCCTTGTCCTCCTCGGCGGGAGCGATCTCGGCGAGGCGCTTCTTGAGGAAGTACTCGACCGCCTTGACGTCGTGCTGGGTGACCTTCTCGGTCTCGGCCATCTCGGCGATCTCGTCGACCCCGAAGTCCTCGACGACGCGGCGCAGGGCAGCCTTCTCGTCGTCGGTGAGCCGCCGGACGCCCGGCACGACGCCACGGTCGGTGAGGTGGATGAGCCACTCGACCTCGACGTGGATCCGCTGCCGGTTGAGCGCCGGCTCGGAGAGGTGGTCGACGAGCGGCGCCACGGCTCCGCGGTAGCGACCGTCGAGGGCGCCGAGCGCGATGGGGGGAGTGACGTCAGCGAGGGAGGCCATGGTGCTCATCCTCCCAGAGGGCCCCGGGCGCCTGGACCGGTGTTCGCCGCGTCCCGCTCCCCCGGGCATCGTGCGCGGCAAAGATCTCAGCCCTCCGACTGTCCACGCACGCCGGGCCTGACGAGTGGCCGGCCGCGAAGTGATTGCCGCGCAGGGTGCACACAGCCGGCCGAGCCGACTCTGCACCGCCTCGTGCCTGCCTCGTGCCGGCCTTGTGCCGCGACGGGGGCACGGGCAGGGTGAGGACATGACGCGCGTGGTGGCCGACATCTCCGTCTCCGTCGACGGGTTTGTCACCGGACCCGGAGCCGGTCCCGACAACGGTCTGGGCGACGGCGCCGAAGGCCTGCACACGTGGGTCTTCTCGGGCGACGAGGTCGACCGGGCGGTGCTCGACGAGGCGACCTCCGCGACGGGCGCGGTCGTCATGGGCCGCCACCTCTTCGACGTCGTCGACGGGCCGGGCGGGTGGAACGACGAGGTGGGCTACGGCGCCGGGCACGCGGCGAGGCCGCCGTTCTTCGTCGTCACGAGCTCGGCGCCCGGGTCCGTCCGGCTCGCGGACAGCCACGACTTCACCTTCGTCCTCGACGGACCTGCCGCCGCGGTCGAGCAGGCGCGAGCGGTCGCCGGCGACAAGGACGTCTACGTCATGGGCGGTGGCGAGGTCGTCCGTGGCTGCCTCGACGCCGGGGTCGTCGACCGCCTCTCGCTCCACATCTCCCCTCTCGTCCTCGGCGCCGGCACCCCGCTCTTCGACGGCACGACCCCGCGCCGGCTCACCCAGCGCGACGTCCGGGTGTCACCGCACGCCGTCCACGTCACCTGGGACGTCGAGGGCTGAGCGCCCCCGACCGGAGCAGAGCCCGGTCAGCGCCAGGCGAGCCAGAGCAGGACGAGCGGCAGCGCGACGACGGCGACGGCATACACGTACATCACGAACACCGTCGGCGCCGGCAGCGAGTCCTCCGCGAGGAGCCGCATCCGGGTCGCGGTCGTGCCGTCGCCCCCGGCGCCGAGCCCGGCCTCCGGCGCCTGCCCCTGCGCCAGCGTCATGAGCGCGCGCGCCGTCGTCACCGGTCCGGACGTGCGCACTGCGGCGCGGTCGGCGAGCGCCTCGACGAGCAGCCGCACCTCGCGCAGCGCCGCGGGAGAGCGCACCGGCTCGGGCACGGAGTGGTGCAGGACTGTGAAGTACTCGAGCAGCAGGTCGTGCCGACCGCGCAGGTGCGCACGCTCGTGGGCGAGGACGGCAGCGAGCTCGTCCTCGGGCAGCGCGGCGAGCGCCCCCTCGGTGAGGACGACCCGCGAGCGGCGCCCGGGGAGGCAGTAGGCCGTGGGCGTCGTGTGGTCCAGGACCCGTATGCCGTCCGCCGCCCGCCCGTCGCCCGCGGGTGCGCCGAGGACGTCGACGAGGTCGCGGTGGCGGGCCCGGGCCGCGCGCAACCGGGTGCCGATACGGTGCCCCGAGAGCAGCAGCCGCCCGAGCATGGCGAGGGTCACGGCGCCGGCGAGTCCGACGACGATCCACCGCCGGGCCCGAAACCACGCCAGCGTCATCGTGCAGTCGCCGACGCAGGCGAACCAACCCACCTCGCCGAGTGCGGGCACGGCCGCGGGTGCCGCGAGCAGGGCGGCGAGGACCGCGGCGAGCGAGACGGCCTGCCATGCGACGAGCGCCGCTCGGGGCGCCCGGCGGAAGCTGCCGAGCCGGGCCATGAGCCGGGGGGCGACCCCCGAGAGCAGGACCGCGAGGGCGGCCAGCAGGAGTGCGTACACCGGGGAGCCCGGGTCAGCCGCGTCGCTGCTCGACCTCGGAGAGGGCGGCCCGCAGGTCGTCGAGCTCCTCCGAGGTGGCTCCGTCGAGGAAGTGCAGGAGCGCCGCGCGCCGGTCGGTGACGTCGCCGAGCGAGGCCCGCATCGTCTCGGCGGTGAGCGACTCGCGGGTGCCGGCCGGGGTGTAGCGCCACGCCCTTCCGTCGCGCTCGCGCGTGACGAGCCCCTTCTTGGACAGGCGGTCGAGCACCGTCATGACGGTCGTGTAGGCGAGGTCGCGCTCGCCCGGCAGGCCCTCGAGGACCTCACGCACGCTCGACCCGTCGGGCCGGGTCGCCGCCGAGTCCCACAGCTGCTCCATGACGGAGCGCTCGAGGTCGCCGAGCCGAGGGGCGGGGGAGGTGGGAGGCACGTCGTGGTCCTAGCGGGAGGGCGTGAGGTCGAGGATCTCGTCGAGGGCGTCGAGCCCCTCGTCGCGGTGGCTGACGACCACCACGGTACGCCCTGCGAGCGCGGCGCCGACGTCGCTCATGACGGCGACCGCGGTGGGGTGGTCGAGGTGGGCGACCGGCTCGTCGAGGAGCACCACCGGGCGCCCGGACAGGACGGCTCGGGCGAGCGCCAGCCGCGCCCGCTCGCCACCCGACACGCCCCGGCCGCCGGCCCCGAGGCGGGTCTCCAGCCCGTCGGGCAGCCCGTCGAACCACGATCCCAGCCCGGCGCTCGTGAGGGTGGCGACGAGGTCCTCGCCGGACGCGTCCGGCCGGGCGAGGAGGAGGTTGGCCCGCAGGTCGGCGGCGAAGACGTGCGGCTCGTCGTCGACGACGGCGACGAGGTCGCGCACGGCATCGAGGTCGAGGTCTGTGGCGTCACGGCCGTCGACGAGGAACCGGCCCGACTGCGGGTCGAGTGCCCGCGCGAGGACGGCGAGGGTCGTCGACTTGCCGGACCCGTTCGAGCCGACGATGCCGACGCGACGCCCGGGCGGCAGGTCGAGGTCGACGCCGCTCACGTCCTCGCGGCCGTCGACCCAGCCGGCGCCCATCCCCTCGAGCCTGAGGTGCGGGGTGGTCGACACCGGTCGGTCGGTGCCGGTCGCGGCGACGGCGGGCATCTGGTCGAGGAGCGCGTGCACACGCCGCTCGCTCTGCTCGGCCCGCGCCCTCGCCCGCACCGCGTCCGCGAGGGGGAGCAGCGCGTCCGCGAGGGCCGCGGGGACGACGACGAGGAGTGCCATGACGCCGGGTGAGACGTCCGCGTGAAGGGCGACGCCGGCCATGGCGAGCGTCGCGAGACCGGTGAGCGCGAGGACTCCGCCGGTGACGAGCGCGCGGCCGCGACTCTGCCGCCGGAGCGCGGACCCGAGGTCGTCGTGCGCGCGGCCGAGCCGGGCGAGGACCTCGCCCTCCGCACCGATCGCCCGCAGCTCGGCCGTATGCCGTGCCACGAGCTCGGCGGCTCGGCCCACCTCCGCGCGCGCCGACCCGAGGCCTTCCTGGGCCGAGCGCTCGAGGGCGAGGCCCGCGCGTGCGACGGCGGCGACGAGCCCGACCCAGACGAGGACGACGAGGGCGGCTGCGGGCTCGAGCAGTCCGGTGAGGAGCGTCGTGAACGCAGCGGCCACGAGCGCCGAGAGCAGGGGCACCCGCACCCGCACGTGCGCCTCGACGACATCGGTGAGGTCGTCGACGACCCCCGTGAGGACGACGCTGCGCGACCGGCGGCCGAGGCGAGCCGGGGTGAGCGGGATGAGGCCGGCATACACGCTCGTCCTTGCCTCGGCGAGGTCGCCGAGGGCGGTGTCGTGCGAGCGCAGGCGCTCGAGGTGGCGGAAGAAGGGCCGCGCCATGCCGAAGGCGCGCACCCCGACGATCGCGGTGAGGAGGGTGAGGATCACCGGGCGCTCGGAGGCGCGCACGATGAGCCAGCCCGAGGTCGCGGTGAGCGCGACGCCGGAAGTGAGCGCGAGGCCACCCCACACGCCCGCGAGCCGCCCGCTCATGCCGGCACCGCCTCACGTGCCGACCCGGTGAGGTGGACGTGCTCGTCGGCGACGGCGACCAGGTCCCGGGAGTGGGTCACCGCGACGACGCAGCGCTCGCGGGCGAGGTCCCTCACGACGTCGCGCACGGTGGCGGCCGACGGTGCGTCGAGGTGGGCGGTCGGCTCGTCGAGGAGGACGACCGGAGCGGTCGAGAGCAGGGCGCGGGCGAGGGCGAGCCGGGTGCGCTGGCCCGCCGAGAGACCGAACCCGTCGTCACCGAGCGCGGTGTCGAGCCCGTCCGGCAGCGCGGCGACGAACGTCCCCAGCCCCACGCGGTGGAGCACCGACCAGAGCTCGGCCTCGGAGGGCGTGGTCGTCGCCGAGCCGAGCCGCAGGGTCTCGGCGATGCTGCCGTCGGGCAGGAAGGGCCGCTGGGTGACGTAATGGACCGGCCCACCGAGCGCCACCCGCCCGGCCGTCGGCGCGCGCAGCCCGGCGACGAGGTCGAGCAGCGTCGACTTGCCCGCGCCGGAGGTGCCGGTGACGACGGTGAGCCCGGGGCCGGCCTCGAGCGACACCGAGTCGAGGACGCGCCGGTCCGACCCCGGGTACGCATACGCCACCCCCTCCACCGCCACCCGACTGATTGCCCCAAGACCACCGAAAACCGCCGGATTCGAGGTGGTTCCGGTGGTCTGTGGGCAATCAGTTGTGGTGGTGAGCTCGGTGAGGATGGCATCGACGGCGGTGGCGCCGTCGGCCGCCGCGTGGAACTCGGCGCCCACCCGCCGGATCGGCCAGTAGGCCTCGGGCGCGAGCAGGATCGCGAGCAGCCCTGCCTCGAGCGTCATCGACCCGTGGGTGAGCCGCAGCCCGACCGTGACCGCGACGATGGCCACCGAGATCGACGCGAGCAGCTCGAGGGCCGACGAGCTGAGGAAGGCCACCCGCAGGGTGCGCATCGTCGCGCTCCGGTGCTGCTCCGACACGGCACGCACGACCTCGACCTGACGCCGTGCCCGGCCGAAGGCCACGAGGGTCGGCAGCCCGCGCATGACGTCGCCGAAGTGCCCGGCGAGCTGCTCGAGCGCCCGCCACCGGCTCCTCGTGTCGTCCTGCGTCTCGCGCCCGATGAGCGCGGCGAAGAGCGGCAGCAGGGGCAGGGTGAGGACGACGACGAGGGCGCTGAGCGGGTCGACGAGGACCAGCGCGCCCACCGCGAGGACCGGCACGACGACCCCGGCGACGAGCGCGGGGAGGAAGCGCGCGGCATACGGCTCGACGGCGCTCGCACCCTGCACGGCGAGGGTCGAGGCGCGCTCGGGGTCCGGCCGCGACTCGGCGGGGGCGGCGAGCCAGTGGGCGAGCAGCCGTCGGCGCAGGCCCGAGCTCACCCGGTGCGACGCGCTCGCGCCCACCCGGTCGACGAGCGCCGCGAGCGCCGCCCTCGCCGCGAACGCCGCGACGACCCAGACCCCGGTGCGCTGCCACTCGCCGCCGGACACGACGTCGACGACGAGCCGCGTCAGGGCGAACGCCAGCCCGATCGCCGCCACGCCCTGCAGCGCGGCGACGACCGTGAGCGCGGCGACCGGCCGGCGCAGCTCGGGTGCCGCGCGCAGCAGCCGTGGGTCGAAGGGCTTCATCGCGTATGCCGTCCGCTCACTTCACGAGGACCGGCTCGGCCATGTGCTCCACCGAGAGCCGGCGGCGGAAGACCCAGTAGGTCCACGCGGTGTAGAGCAGGACGATCGGCACGAAGACGATCGCGGCGACGGTCATGATCTGGAGCGTCATCGTCGTGCTCGCGGCGTTCTCGATGGTGAGCGAGGCGCCCCCGGGGAGTGTCGTCGGCAGGACCGCCGGGTGAAGCGCGACGAAGTAGGCCGCCGCGGCCGCCGCCCAGGTGAGCGCCGTCCCCGCGAAGGCCGCACCCTCGCGCCCCGCGGCGTTGGCGACGAGCGCGCCGACGAGCGCGACCGCGGCGACCGCCGAGAGGGCGAGCACGCCGGCGCTGCCCCGGGTCCCGACGAGCCAGGCGAGCAGCGCGACGGCGAGCACCGCCGACGCCACTCCGGCCCGCGTCGCCACCCGGCGGGCGTCCTCACGGATCGGTCCCTCGGTCTTGAGGGCGAGGAAGACGGCGCCGTGCGTCACCGACAGGGCCACGAACGTCACACCACCGAGCAGGCTCGGCAGGTTGAGCAGGGTCCACAGCGACCCGACGTACTCGAAGTCCGCGTCGAGCGGGATGCCCCGGACGACGTTGGTGAGGGCGACGCCGACGAGGAAGGGAGCGAGCACCGAGCCGCCGACGATCGCGGCGTCCCACCAGCGGCGCCACTCGTCGTCGTCGCGCTTGTGGCGGTACTCCAGCCCCATGTTGCGGACGATGAGGGCGACGAGGAGGAGCAGCAGCGGCAGGTAGAACGCGGAGAACATCGACGCGTACCAGTGGGGGAACGCCGCGAACGTCGCACCGCCCGCCGTGAGGAGCCACACCTCGTTGCCGTCCCAGTGCGGGCCGATCGCGGTGAGCATGACGCGGCGGCGCCGGTCGGACTCGTCGACGGCCGTGCCGACGCGCGCGCCGCGGCCGCCGAGGACCGGCAGCAGCGCACCGACCCCGAAGTCGAAGCCCTCGAGGACGAGGTAGCCGGTCCACAGCACCCCGATGAGGAGGAACCAGATGAAGGGGTAGTCCATGTCGAGAACGCCTCTCTCGCAGCGGTCGAGCAGTCGGTGGTCAGTAGGAGAACTGGAGCGGCGCGTCGGGCTCGCGCACCTGCTCCGGCTCGTGGAACGGCTCGGCGCCGTGGGCGACGTAGCGCAGGAAGAGACGGACCTCGACGACCGCGAGGACGGCATACAGGAGGGTGTAGACCGACATCGAGATCCAGATCTCGGTCGCCGACACCGACGGCGAGACGCCGAAGGAGGTCGTCATGAGGCCGTTGACGAGCCACGGCTGGCGACCGGTCTCGGTGAAGATCCAGCCGAAGCTGTTGCCGAAGATCGGGAGCAACGGTGCCGCCACCCCGGCCCACACCCACCAGCGCGACAACGGCGGCCGGGCGGTCCCGCGGGTCACCCAGAGCAGGAACGCCGACAGCGCCATCGACACGAAGCCGAGCCCCATCATGAGCCGGAAGGTCCAGTAGGCGAGCGGCACGTTGGGCGTGTAATCCGCGTCGTTCGTGATCGCGGCGACGTCCGGGCCGTAGGTCCGCTCGATGGAGGCGACGAGCTCGGCGTTGCGGGCCTTGATCTCGTTGATGCCCTCGACGGTGCCGTTCGGGTTGCCGGTCGCCATGAACGCGAGGACCTTGGGCACCTTGATCGCGAGGTGCTCCTGGGTCCCGTCGAGCGAGCCGATGGTGAGGATCGAGAAGCCCGCGCCGGCCTCGGTCTCGTAGAGCGCCTCGGCCGCGGCCATCTTCATCGGCTGGACCTCGGTCATGATCTTGCCCTGGACGTCCCCGGTGACGACGACGCCGAGGCTCGCGACGAGGGTGAGCACGGCTCCGAGCCGGGTGGCGCGGCGGTACATCGGGACGTCGGCCGCATCGGCGGCGCCCGGGGCGGCGGCCCGGCGCCAGAGCCAGATGCCGACGCCCATGACGGTCGCGCCGCCGACCATGTAGGCCGAGGTGATGACGTGCGGGAACGCGACGAGCTGCACCTTGTTGGTGAGGATCGCGACGAAGTCGGTCATCTCCGCGCGCCCGTTCTCGGGGTTGTAGCGGAAGCCGACGGGGTTCTGCATGAACGAGTTCGCCGCAAGGATGAAGTAGGCCGAGAGCAGCGTGCCGACGTGGACGACCCACATCGTCGCCGCGTGCAGCTTCTCGGGGATGCGGCCCCACCCGAAGATCCACAGCCCGAGGAACGTCGACTCGACGAAGAACGCGAGCAGGGCCTCGAGGGCGAGCGGTGCGCCGAAGACGTCGCCGACGAACCGCGAGTAGTCCGACCAGTTCATCCCGAACTGGAACTCCTGCACGATGCCGGTGACGAGCCCGAGTGCGAAGTTGATCGTGAAGAGCTTGCCGAGGAACTTCGTCAGCCGCAGCCACTCCTCGCGGCGCGTGCGCACCCAGGCGACGTGCGTGACGGCGACGACGAAGGACAGCCCGATCGTCACCGGCACGAAGAGGAAGTGGTAGACGGTCGTGATGGCGAACTGCCACCTCGCCAGGTCGACGGGCTCCATCGGTCTCCTCCGTGGTCTGGGCCTGCGCGGGCGGTCCGCTCCTCTACTACGACCGATAGTAATACGACAGGACGTAGTAGTTGCAATCCTGCCCGGCGAAGTTCGTGCTCAGGACTTGGGAGGAGGGCGGCGGCGTCGTTAGCGTGACGAGGTCATGACCCGAGGCCACGCCCCCCGCCACGCCGCCGCTCCCGCCGTCGCGGGCCCCCGGCGGAGCTGGGTGCTGCTCGCCGCCGCCGGCACCTGCCTCGTGCTCGCGGGCACGTTCGCGCTGCGGGCCGGGGACGGCGACGAGCCCGCCGACCCGGCCGCGACGCCCAGCAGCCGGTCGGGCACGTCCTCCCCGACCGGCGCGGCGACGCCGACACCCGGCGGGGCGTCACCGACGCCGACCACGACGTTGCCCGGCGCCTCGCCGACGGGCGCGCCGCAGGGCACCGCTGCCGTGGCGCCGACGACCGACAGGCCGCGGACGACGTCCGGCACGGAGCCGACGCCGGGCGCCGGGACGACCGCTCCGGCACCGTCCGCGACGCGGACGGACACCAAGCGCCCCAAGCCGACGCCGCCCGGCGTCACGAACCGCCCGACGAAGAGCCCCAAGTAGGAGGGGCCACCTCCTCACGAGTCGGGGGTCTCGTGACGAGGTGGGACACCGGACGACCCCGACTGGTCACGCGGGCCCCGACCGGTGCCGACCGTCACTGGGCCTGTGAAGGCTCCCGGGCGAGGAGTGCCTGGACGAAGACGGTGAGCAGGTCGTCGGACGTGTTCGCCGTATAGGTCGCGCCACCCGACGCGCCGGCGATGGCCCGGAGCGCCTTGGGGTCCGCCTCGCCCATGCCGATGGTGATGATGCGCACCGGCCTGGTCGGGTCGTGGCCCTGCTTGATCTTCGCGAGCAGCTGGTCGAGGTCGAGACCGCCACCCGGGTCGTCGTTCTTGCCGTCGGTGATGATGACGACCGAGTTGAAGTACTCCGGGTCGTAGGTGCGGGTCATCTCGTCGAAGGCCGCCGCCGTCGTGTCGTAGAGACCGGTGTCGCCGCTGATGTAGCTCGGGAACTTCTTGAGCGCGCCGACGATGGCGTCGCGGTGGGTGCCGGCGCCCTCGGGCTCGTCGAGCCGGGCCGTGGGGGCGATCGGCACCCAGTCCTTGCCCTTGCCGCCCTTGTCGGTCGAGAAGATCCAGCCGCCGACCTGGCTGCCGTCGGGGAGTCGCTGCACCGCGGTGATGAGTGACTCCTCGGCGACCTTGGCGCGGGTCTTGCCGCCGGTGTCCTTCGCGACGGTCGTCATCGACCCGGAGACGTCGATGATCGCGAGCATGCGGGCGTCGGCCTTGAGGGCGTCCCACTGGCGCAGGGCGGCGAGCCGCGCTGCCGCGGCCTGCTGACCCAGGACGGTGAAGCTCGCCGCCTCGACCCCCTCGATCGTCGGGCCGCCGGAGTCGTCGGTGCGGCGGAAGCCGGCCTTCGCGAAGGCCTCGACCGCGGCCGGTGACATCATCGCGCGCAGGCCGGCATCGGCGACCTCCTCGAGCGCGGGGGCGAGGTCGGGTGCGGGCACCCACGGGTAGTCCATCGAGAACGTGCCCGCCTGCGGGAAGAGGGGCTGGAGCAGCCCGGGAGTCGTCGCGGCGTGGGCGGCGAGCGCCTGCTCGCTGATGGGGAACGGCTCGCTGCGGGTCGTCGTCGACCTCGACGGGTCCTTCGCACCGGCGAGGAGGTCGCTCGTCCCGGTCGCGGCGAAGCGCGAGAGCAGGATGATGCGCTGGCCCGCCGTGACGTCCTTCGTCGTCGCCTCGGCTCCGGCGCGCGAGCCGAGGAAGGCGAGGCGGCTGGCCGTGTCGAGGTGCGGGTTGGCGAGGTGGATCGCGCCGCCCTTGTTGACGAGGTCGTTCCACGACGTGAAGACGCCCGACAGGCGGTCCGGGCTCGTCACCGGGTTGGCGAGCACGACGGGGGTGTGCGCGACCGACGCGGCCGCGACCCAGTCGGCCCTGACTGCCGTGCCGGTGCTTCCCGCGGTCGTCTGGTCGAGCCAGACCGAGGAGTCCGGCACCCACACGTCGGGGGCCTTGCCCTGGCGGATCCGGCTCGCGACGCTCGACGACCGGCTGCCGGTCACCTCGAAGCGGTGACAGGGGTTGGCCCTGGTCGCGCTGGCGAGCTGCGTCCTGACGAGGTCCGCGACCTCGGTCGCCACCTCGACCCTCAGCGGCGCGCCCGTGCAGGCCGCGCCGCTGCCCTCGGGCGTCTCGGCTGACGACCCCGTGCCGGTGCCGAGCGCGTAGGCGCCCCCGGCGATGACGAGCGCTCCGGTGACGAGGGCGGCAACGACGCCGCGCTGGCTGGGCGCAGCGGACTGCGCGCGATGACGACCCATGGGATGGCGGTGCTCAGAGGTGCGGGGAGGGCGAGGGCTCAGTCGTCGTCGCCGTCGGGCAGGACGACGCTGAGCAGCCACGAGACGACGGTGATGATGACGGCGCCGAAGACGGCGTCCCAGAAGAACTCGTCGATCGTGAAGGCCAGGCCCAGCGGCTCGGCGATCCACTCGGTGATCTGCAGCATGAACGCGTTGACGATGAACGTGAACAGGCCGAGCGTGAGCACGATGAACGGGAACGACAGCACCTTGGCGATCGGCCGGATGACGGCGTTGACCAGCCCGAAGACGAGGGCGACGAGGACGACCGTGACGACCTTGCTCGTCCACGCGTCGTCGTCGCCGAAGCTGATGCCGGCGACGAGCCAGGCCGCCACCCACAGGGCGACGGCGTTGATGAGGACCCGGATCAGGAAGTTCTGCACGCCGTCATGCTCCCACGAGCCGCCGGCGTCCCGGGAGAACCTCACCGTGATGTGGTGTCTCTCTCGCCCTCGGGACCGGGCCCTACAGTGGCGGGCATGACCGACGGCACGACTCCGACCCTCACCAGCACCGTGCGACTGCGGGGTGCGCTCGACGCGGTGCCCGCCTACGTCGCCGGCAAGCCGGCGGCGGCGCAGGCCGGGATCACGGCATACAAGATGTCGTCCAACGAGAACCCCTACCCGCCGCTGCCCTCGGTCCTCGAGGTCGTGCGCGAGCACGCCGGCCGGATCAACCGCTACCCCGACATGGGCGTCGCCGCCCTCACGCAGGCGCTCGCGGAGCGGCTCGACGTGCCGGCCGCGCGGATCGCGACCGGCCCGGGCAGCGTCGGCGTCCTCGGCCAGATCATCACCGCGCTCTGCGACCCGGGCGACGAGGTCGTCTTCGCGTGGCGCAGCTTCGAGGCCTACCCGATCCTCGTCGCGCTCGCCGGCGCGACCGCCGTCCAGGTGCCGCTGACGAGTGAGGCGCGCCACGACCTCGACGCCATGGCGGCCGCGGTCACCGAACGCACCAAGGTCGTCCTCGTCTGCACCCCCAACAACCCCACCGGTCCGAGCGTGCGCACCGACGAGCTCGAGGCGTTCCTCGACCGTGTGCCGCAGGACGTCCTCGTCGTCCTCGACGAGGCCTACCTCGAGTTCGTGACGAGCGAGGAGGCGCCCGACGCACTCGCGATCCACCGGGCCCGCCCCAACGTCGCCGTCCTGCGCACCTTCTCCAAGGCCTACGGCCTCGCGGGCTTGCGCGTCGGCTACGCCGTGGCGCACGAGCCGGTGGCCGAGGCGCTGCGCAAGGCGGCCATCCCCTTCGGCGTCAACTCGCTCGCCCAGGCCGCGGCGATCGCCTCGCTCGAGGCCTACGACGAGCTCGACGTGCGGGTCAAGGAGCTCGTCGCCGAGCGCGCCCGCGTGCTCGCGGGGCTCGAGGAGCAAGGTTGGGAGATCCCCGACACCGACGCCAACTTCGTCTGGTTCGGCGTCGGCGAGCGCACCCCCGAGCTCGCCGCGACGTTCCAGGAGGCCGGCCTCACCGTGCGCCCCTACGGCACCGACGGCGTCCGCGTCACCATCGCCGAGCCCGAGGCCAACGACCGGCTGCTCGAGGTCGCCGCGGCCTTCCCCCGCTCCTGAGCCACGTCGCCTCGGGCGTTGCTCGCCTCGTCGACCGCCGGCGTATGCCGTCCCGCCCGGACCGTGGGCCCCCCGCCTGCCGTGAGCAGGACACCCGCCACGACGACCGCGCAGCCGACCCACTCGACGGCTGAGGGGCGCTCGCCGAGGACGACCCAGGCCGCGGTGAGCCCGGTGACCGGCACGAGCATCGAGAAGGGCGCAACCGTGCCGGCGGGGTGGCGGGCCATGAGCCACGACCAGATCCCCGTCCCCACGATCGTGGCGACGAGGCTCGTGTAGAGCAGCCCGGCGACGGCTGCTGCGCCGACGGGCGAGACGACGCTCGCGATCGAGTCGCCGATGCGCTCCGGCCCCTCGACGACGAGGCTGAGTGCGAGCATCGGCAGCGGCGGCACGACGCTCATCCACATCGTGAGGCGCACCGGGTGGCTCGACCGGGCTCGCCGGACCGCGAGGTTGCCCAGCGCCCAGCCGAGCCCGCCGAGGACGGTGAGGACGAACGGCCACACCGCCGACACGTCGCCGCGCTGCGAGCCGACGAGGCCGAGCCCGAGCATCGCGACGAGGACGCCGATCCCGCGACGGGCCGACAGGTGCTCACCGAGCAGGGCGCCGAGGACCACGGTGAAGGGCGCGGAGCTCTGGAGGACGAGCGAGGCGAGACCGGCCGGCATACCGGAGGCCATGCCCCAGTAGAGGAAGGCGAACTGGAGGACGCCGAAGCCGAGGCCGTAGAGGAGGACCCAGCGCCACGGCACGTCGGGCTTCGGGACGAGCAGGAGCGCGGCCAGCGCCAGCGGCGCCCAGCGCACCGCCACGGTGAAGAAGGGCGGGAACTGCTCGAGGGAGGCGTGGATGGCGATGAAGTTTCCGCCCCAGAGGACGGCGACGAGGACGGCGAGGAGGCGGTGACGTGCGGGCACCCGCCCAGCGTGGCGGGCGCGACTGCTTCGGTCTACTGAAACCTTGTGAACCGAAGCATTAGGTTGACTGTATGGACGTGCGACATCTCAGCCTGCTGCGGGAGCTGGCCGAGCGCGGCAGCGTCACCGCCGTGGCCGCGGCGACGCACCGCACCGGTTCGGCGGTGTCCCAGCAGCTGCGCACCGCCGAGCGCGACCTCGGCGTCCGGCTCGTCGAGCCCGCCGGTCGAGGGCTGCGGCTCACCGACGCGGGGCGGCTGCTCGCCGAGGCCGCCGGTGACGTCGAGGCGGCGCTGGCACGGGTCGAGGCCCGGCTCGACGAGTTCCGCGGGCGTCCGACCGGCCGGGTGCGGATCGCCGCCCTGACGAGCGCGGCGGAGGTCCTCGTCCCCGGCGCGATCACGGCCCTGTCGGCCGACGGCATCGACGTCGAGCTCACCGACACGGACGTGTCCGAGTCGGACTACGCCGGGCTCGTCGCCGACCACGACGTCGTCGTCGGCCACAGCCTCCTCGGGCCGGTGCCGCAGGGGGCAGAGCACCTCGTCCGGACCGTGCTCCTGCGCGAGCCGCTCGACGTCGCCGTGCCGGCCGACCACCCGCTCGCGGCCAAGGACGTGCTCGGGCCGCGGGACGTCGTCGACGAGACCTGGGTCGGCGTGCCGGTCGGCTATCCCTTCGCGACCGTCCTCGAGTCGGTCGAGCGGGCGACCGGCCGTTCGGTCACGGTGACCCAGCGGATCCGCGACAACCGGATCGCCGAGGCGCTCGTGGTGGCGGGCACCGGGCTCGCGCTGCTGCCCCGCTTCACGACGCGGCCCCGGGAGGGCATCGTGCTCAGGCCGTTGCGCGGTGTCAACGCGCGGCGGTGGGTCGTGGCGATGTCCCGTCCGGACCGCGCCGAGCGGGCGGTCGTGCGCCGCACGGTGGCCGCCCTGCGGGAGACGGGTCGCCGCGCGTCCGCATGACCGGGGTGGGCTTCCCCCCCAAGGGGTGGAATCGAGCACGGTGCCCTGTTTCGCACAGATTTCTTTGCCCAGCCTCTGGCGGGTCGCGCCTCGAGCGGTCACACTCTCAGAGTTGCCCGCGACCGCGGGCGCGTCGTGGGGGCCGATCGGGGTGTCCACGAACGAACCCGAGAGGACACCGACGTGACCCGACGCCCCCTGCGCCGCGGCCTGACGACGGTTGCCGGACTCGCTGCCGCGGCGCTCGCCGCCACGGCAGCCGCACCCCAGTCCGGGGCTGCGCCGAGCGACCGCGAGATCACCATTGCGAAGGCGCCCACCGCGCAGTCGCAGAACACCAAGCCCAAGAAGGCCAAGCCGGCCGACAAGCTCGGACGTCACGACCGTGACCTCCTCGAGAAGGCCGAGACGGACAAGACGGCGCGTGTCGTCGTCATGATCTCGACCGAGAAGGGCGAGACCGCTGCGGCGGTCGACGCCATCGAGGCGAGCGGCGGCACGGTGGCCACGGTCAACGACCGCGTCGGCTACATCAGCGCGAGCGTCCCGACGGGCAAGGTCGACGCCGTCGCCAAGAACGCCGCGATCGTCGCGGTCGACCTCAACGAGCGCATCGCGCTGCCGCGACCCGAGGCCGAGTCGGCCTCCGGTGCCGAGGCGGCGGCCGTCGCCGGCCCCGGCGCGACCACCCCGGACGACAACCCCTTCATGCCGACCCGCGACATCGGGTCGATCGAGTTCAAGAAGGCGAACCCGACGTTCGACGGCCGTGGCACGACGATCGGCATCATCGACTCGGGCGTCGACCTCGACCACCCGGCGCTGCAGAAGACCTCGACCGGCGAGCGCAAGATCGTCGACTGGGTCACCGGCACGCACCCCGTCCTCGAGAGCGACGGCTCCTGGCGCCCGATGTACACCGACGTCACCGGCCCGAAGTTCGGCACGTGGACGGCGCCCGCGGGCAACTTCAAGTTCGCCACGGTCGCGGAGTCCATCTCGAACGCGTCGGACGCCGCGGGTGACTTCAACCGCGACGGTGACAAGACCGACACCTGGGGCATCCTCTACGACGAGGCGACCAACGACATCTGGGTCGACGCCAACCAGGACCGCACGTTCTCCGACAGCGAGAAGATGCGCCCCTACAAGGAGAAGTTCGACATCGGCCACTTCGGTGTCGACAACCCGGCCACCGACATCTCCGAGTCGATGCCCTTCGTCGTCGAGTTCCGCGAGGACGTCGACATGAGCCCCTACGGCGGCTCGTGGGTCGGCCAGAAGCGTGACTTCGTCAACATCGGCGTCGTCGAGTCCGCGCACGGGACGCACGTCGCCGGCATCACGGCGGCCAACGGCCTCTTCGGCGGGACGATGAACGGCCAGGCGCCCGGCGCCAAGCTCGTCTCGACCCGCGCCTGCTCGTGGGGCGGTGGCTGCACCGCGGTCGCCCTGACCGACGGCATGGTCGACCTCGTCGCCAACCGCGGCGTCGACGTCGTCAACATGTCGATCGGCGGCCTGCCGGCCCTCAACGACGGCAACAACGCCCGCGCCCGCCTCTACGACTCCCTCATCAAGGAGTACGGCGTCCAGATCGTCATCTCGGCCGGCAACAGCGGCCCGGGCATCAACTCGATCGGTGACCCGTCGGTCGCCGGTGACGTCGTCTCCGTCGCCTCCTCGATCACCAAGGAGACGTGGAAGTCGAACTACGGCGCCGACGTGAGCTCGGCGATCGCCCTGCACAACTACTCCTCGCGCGGCCCGCGTGAGGACGGCGGCTTCAAGCCCAACGTCATGGCCCCCGGCTCGGCCGTCTCGTCGATCCCGACGTGGCAGCCCGGCGGCCCCGTCCCCGAGGCCGGCTACGCCCTGCCTGCGGGTTACGCCCACTTCAACGGCACCTCGATGGCCGCTCCGCAGACCGCGGGTGCCGCTGCCCTGCTCCTCTCGGCCGCCAAGGCGACGAACGTCAAGGTGACCCCGCGTCAGCTGCGTGACTCGCTCTACACGACCGCGGACTACAAGGACAACGTCGAGGCCATCGGCCAGGGTGCCGGTCTCGTCGACGTCCCCGAGGCGTGGACGCTGCTCAAGACGTCGCCGAAGTCGCAGGACTACACCGTCACCGCTCCGGTCTGCACGCCGCTCTCCGGCTTCCTCGCGACGCCGGGCCAGGGCACGGGCCTCTACAACCGCTGCGCCGCCGACGCCGGTGGCCTCACCGCGGGTGTCGAGAAGAACTACGTCGTGAAGTCCACGCGCACCTCCGGCGCCAAGGGCAACGTCTTCCACAAGCTGCGGCTCGTGGGCAACGACGGCACCTTCACGCTGCCCGTCACCTCGCGTCCGCAGCCGCTGAACGGCACGGTCGACATCCCGGTCACGGTCAAGACCTCGACGCCGGGCGTCCACTCGGCGATCCTCGAGATCGACGACCCGGCGACCTCCGTCGTCGACAAGCGCGTCCTCCTCACGGTCGTCCTCGCCCAGGACGTCAAGGCGCCGACCTACTCCGTGTCGAAGACCGACACGGTCGAGCGGAACCTCTTCCAGAAGTTCTTCGTGACCGTGCCCGAGGGCGCCAAGGCGCTCCAGGTCAACCTCGGCAAGTACGCCGACGGGTCGCAGGTCCGCTGGATCGCCTACAACCCGTACGGCAACCCGGTCGAGTCGACGTCGTCGCTCGTCTGCTTCACCAACTACAACAACGGCGGCGGCTGCAACCCCACCTCGCGCAGCTACTCGAACCCGCTCCCGGGCATCTGGGAGCTCCAGGTCGAGGCGCGTCGCACCACCGGCCCGACGGTCAACCCGTTCGAGATCACGGCCGGCGTCCAGGGCGTCACCGTGAACCCGGCGACCCAGACGGTCCCGTCGGCCAAGGTCGGCGTGGCCTCCCCGGTCTCGTGGACCGTGACGAACGACCTCGCACCCGTCACCGTCGCCCCGAAGGGCGGGCCGCTCGGCTCGGCCGTGTCGGAGCGCAAGACGATCGCCAACCACGAGCTCCAGAAGTTCACGGTGACGATCCCCGCGGGTTCGACCAAGTTCGTCGCCAAGATCGGCAACACGTCCGACAAGGGTGCCGACCTCGACCTCTTCGTCCGCGACGCGGCCGGCAAGGTCGTGGCCCAGCAGGCCGACGGTGACAGCGAGGAGGCCGTGACGCTCACCAACCCCGCTGCGGGCACCTACACCGTCGAGGTCGACGGCTATGCGGTCCCGGCCGGCTCCACCGAGTACGACTACCTCGACGTCTTCTACTCGGCCGGTCTCGGCACCCTCACGGTGCCCGCGACGACGACCGAGCTGGCGACGGGTGCGTCCACGCCGGTCACCGGCGAGCTGACGGTCGCGGCGGTCCCCGCCTCGGGCCGCCAGGTCTCCGGCGAGATGCAGGTCCTCTCGGCCGCCGGCGCGCTGCTCGGCACCGGTGAGGTCCTCATCGGCTCGGTCACCCCGTGACCCGGGTCTGACCCCACGCAGAGGGCCCCGCGGCGAGACTTCGCCGCGGGGCCCTTCGCCGTCCGCACCACCATCACCCGGCCCCAGCGGGACCGAGCCGCTCACTGCACGGGCAGGACCGTCTGCACCTCGAAGACGGGGCCCTGCTGGCACGTCGTCATGACGTCGTCCCGTCGCACGCCGCGCACGCTGACCCGCTGACCCTCGGGGACCGTGACCGTCCCGACGAGGACGAAGGCGCCCCCGTCGGTCTGCAGCACGCGGCACCCGGCCTCGACGCCCGCCGACACGACGCCCGTGAGCGTCTCGGTCTGTCCGGAGGGCCGCGGCGGGGGCAGCACGGGCAGGTCCTCGGCGAACCCGACCTCGATCGCCCGGGTCACCTGGAAGGGCAGCCCTTGCGGACACGCGGGGTCCATCGCGTCCATCGCGACCCCGTCGACCCGGTATGCCGTCCCGGCCCGGAGGGTGCCCGTCTCGCCGATGAGGACCCACACCGTCGCGTCGCGGTCGTTCTTGAAGACGGTGCAGCCGCCCTCGGCGCTCGTCACCCGGCCGTTCATCGTCGTGGGGCGGGCGCGCCCCGACGGGGGCATGCTCGGCGTCGTCGACCCGGGCCCACCGGAGGACTGGGACGACGAGGGCGACGACGGCATGCTCGAGGGTCCCACGGACCCTCCGTCGCCGCCCGCTCCCGAGCCGCACGCCGTGAGGAGGCCTACCACGCAGGCCGCGGTCACGGCATACGGGATCGTGGGGCGGGGCAGGCGCGGCGACATGGTCATGAACCTACGACGCAGCGGGGCGGCCCGCGGTTCCGTGCCGCGGCGGCCAGCACGTTTGGGAGGTCTCGCCACCCTCGCGGTACGTTTGGCCCAGCAGGCTTGGGAAGCGTCGTTCACACCCCGAACGCCCCTCCCCAGACACCGCCGTCCGGGCCGCGCGCGCACGAGCGCGGGGAGCCGGCGGCCCGAACCGGACGACCGCCACGAGCGGGTGTCCCAGGGAACAGGAGCCCCCGTGAGCGACACCGACGTCGCTGCCACGCCGCCGACCGGCGGCATCGACCACCACGTCTCGGTGGACCCGGCAGCACAGACCGAGCCCCGTGCGGCGGCCGACGGCGGCCCCGACATGGTCCAGCTGCTCACCCCCGAGGGTGAGCGCCTCGCGAACGCGGACTACGACGCCGTCATCGATGCGCTGAGCCACGAGGACCTGCGCGGCCTCTACCGCGACCTCGTCCTCATCCGCCGCGTCGACCAGGAGGCGACCGCCCTCCAGCGCCAGGGCGAGCTCGGCCTGTGGGCCTCGCTCCTCGGCCAGGAGGCTGCCCAGATCGGCGCCGGCCGCGCCATGCGCAGGCAGGACCACTGCTTCCCCGGCTACCGCGAGCACGGCATCGCCTGGGCGCGCGGCGTCGACCCGATGCGCCTCATCGCGATGTACCGCGGCGTCGACAAGGGCGCGTGGGACCCGGCCGAGTTCGGCTTCCACCCCTACACGATCGTCATCGGCAACCAGAGCCTGCTCGGCACCGGCTACGCCATGGGCATCCAGCGCGACGGCGCCGTCGGCACCGACGACCCCGAGCGCGACGCCGCCGTCATCGCCTGCATGGGCGACGGCGCGACCGCGCAGGGCGACAACAACGAGTCGTTCGTCTTCGCCGGCGTCTACAACAGCCCGGTCGTCTTCTTCTGCCAGAACAACCAGTGGGCCATCTCCGAGCCCAACGAGCGCCAGACCCGCGCCCCGATCTACAAGCGCGCCGACGGCTTCGGCTTCCCGGGCATCCGGGTCGACGGCAACGACGTCCTCGCGGTGTATGCCGTGACGACGGCGATGCTCGACCGCGCCCGCTCCGGCCAGGGGCCCTCGCTCATCGAGGCGTTCACCTACCGCATGGCCGCGCACACGACCTCGGACGACCCGACGAAGTACCGCGTGTCCGCCGAGGTCGAGATCTGGAAGCTGCGCGACCCGATCGCCCGCTACCGCCGCTGGCTCACCTCCGAGGGCATCGCCGACGCCGACTTCTTCGACGGCGTCGACCGCGAGGCCGACGCGCTCGGCGAGCACGTCCGCAGCGCGACCGTGTCGATGCAGGACCCGGACGTGTCCGACATCTTCGACCAGGTCTACGTGGAGCCGCACCGACAGGTGCAGGACGACAAGGCGACGTTCACCGCCTACCACGAGTCGTTCGAGACGGAAGGAGCGCAGGCATGAGCGTGCAGAAGACCACGATCGCCAAGGCGCTCAACGCCGGGCTGCGCAAGGCCATGGAGAAGGACCCCAAGGTCATCCTCCAGGGCGAGGACATCGGCAAGCTCGGCGGCGTCTTCCGCATCACCGAGCACCTCCAGAAGGACTTCGGTGAGGACCGCGTCATCGACACGCCGCTCGCCGAGTCCGGGATCATGGGCACCGGCATCGGCCTCGCGCTGCGGGGCTACCGCCCGGTCGTCGAGATCCAGTTCGACGGGTTCGTCTACCCGGCGTTCGACCAGATCGTCTCGCAGCTGTCCAAGCTGCACTCGCGCTCGCGCGGCGCCGTCAAGGTGCCCGTCGTGGTCCGCATCCCCATGGGTGGCGGCATCGGCGCGGTCGAGCACCACAGCGAGTCCAACGAGGCCTACTTCGCGCACACCCTCGGGCTGCGCGTCGTCTTCTGCTCCAACCCCGAGGACGCCTACTGGATGATCCAGCAGGCCATCGAGTGCGACGACCCGGTGATCTTCTACGAGCCCAAGCGGCGCTACCACGAGAAGGGCGAGGTCGACTTCGACGCACCCGCACCCTCGCGCGACCTGTTCTCCGCGCACACCGTGCGCGAGGGCACCGACGTCACCGTTGCCTGCTGGGGCCCGATGGTCCGCACCTGCCTCGACGCCGCCAAGGTCGCGGCCGAGGAGGGCACCTCGCTCGAGGTTCTCGACCTGCGCTCGGTGAGCCCGCTCGACATCGACGCCATCACCCGCTCGGTCGAGAAGACCGGCCGGCTCGTCGTCGCCCAGGAGGCGCCGTCGTTCGTGTCGGTGGGCTCGGAGATCGCGGCGCTCGTCACCGAACGCTGCTTCTACTCGCTCGAGGCGCCGGTCATCCGGGTCGCGGGCTGGAACACGCCCTACCCGGCCTCGAAGCTGGAGGAGCACTACCTGCCCGACCTCGACCGCGTGCTCGACGGCGTCGACCGCGCGCTCGCCCACTGACCCGACGCTGAGGAGAGACCACACCCATGGGTGCGAAGCACTTCAACCTCCCCGACCCCGGTGAGGGCCTGCTCGAGGCCGAGATCGTCGAGTGGAAGGTCGCCGTCGGCGACACCGTCAAGGTCAACGACATCGTCGTCGAGATCGAGACCGCCAAGTCGCTCGTCGAGCTGCCCATCCCGTGGGCCGGCACGGTCTCGGCGCTCCTGGTGAACGTCGGTGACGAGGTCGAGGTCGGCACGCCGATCATCACCATCGACGACGGCCAGGGCGGCTCGGCCGACGCGGCGCCGGCTGCGCCCGTGGAGTCGGCCGCGCCCGAGGGTGCGGTCCCGACGCTCGACGAGGCCGGCGACGGCGCCGCCGAGGAGGAGCCGGTCAAGACGCTCGTCGGCTACGGCCCCAAGGCCGGTGGCACGACCCGTCGCGCCCGCAAGGCCGCGGCCCCGTCGGCGGCCTCCGCTTCGGCGACTCCTGCCCCCGCCGCTCCGGCTCCCGAGCCGTCGCCCGCTGCCGCGCCGGTCGCCGCTCCGCAGGGCGCCGGCGGCGGCAAGGTGCTCGCGAAGCCGCCGGTCCGCAAGCTCGCCAAGGACCTCGGCGTCGACCTCACCTCCGTCCCCGCCACCGGCGCCGGCGGCATCGTCACCCGCGCCGACGTCGAGGCGTATGCCGCGAGCGCACCTGGCGCCGCCGGCTCGCCCGCTGCTCCGGCCGGGACCACGACGGCACCGGTGGCCGGAGTCGGTTCGGGCGCACCGGCATACGGGCCGTTCGGGTCGGGTGAGCGGGAGGTGCGCGTCCCCATCAAGGGCGTGCGCAAGATGACCGCGCAGGCGATGGTCGGCAGCGCGTTCACGGCGCCGCACGTCACCGAGTGGGTCACCGTCGACGTCACCGCCACGATGGACCTCGTCGCCAGGCTCAGGCGCGACAAGGACTTCAAGGACGTCAAGGTCACGCCGCTGCTCATCCTCGCCAAGGCGATGGTCCTCGCGGCGCGCCGCAACCCCGAGATCAACGCGGCGTGGGACGAGCAGGCGCAGGAGATCGTCCTCAAGAGCTATGTCAACCTCGGCATCGCCGCGGCCACCCCGCGGGGGCTCGTCGTCCCCAACATCAAGGACGCCGACCGGCTCGACCTGCGTGGTCTCGCCGAGGCCATCGGGCAGCTCACCGCGACCGCCCGCGAGGGGCGCACGCAGCCGGCCGACATGTCCGGCGGCACGATCACGATCACCAACATCGGGGTCTTCGGGATCGACGCGGGCACGCCGATCCTCAACCCGGGTGAGGCCGCGATCCTCGCGTTCGGCACGATCAACCGCCGCCCGTGGGTCGTCACCGACGAGGCCGGCAACGAGACGATCGCGCCGCGGTCGGTGACGACGCTCGCGCTGAGCTTCGACCACCGCCTCGTCGACGGCGAGCTCGGGTCGCGCTACCTCGCCGACGTCGCCGCGATCCTCGAGGACCCCGCCCGCGCCCTCGTCTGGGGCTGACCCCGCACCACCCCGAGCGACCGAACTCGGTCGAGAGCACCCGCCGACGCGTGACAGAGTTGGCGGGTGCTCTCGACGTACCGGCCCCTCTTCGCCATCCCGGGAGCGTGGCGGTTCCTCGCCGCGGGAGCGCTGTCGAGGGTGGGCGGCGCGATGTTCGGTGTCGCGATCATCGTCATGATCGCGACGCGGCGCGACTCCTACGGGCTCGCCGGGGCGGTCTCGGCCGGTGGCATCGTCGTCCTCGCGGTCGCCGGACCCGTCATCGGCCGCCTCGTCGACAAGCACGGCCAGCGTCGCGCCTCGATGCCGTTCATCCTCCTGACCTTCGCGGCCGGGCTCGTCACCGTGGTGCTGTCCGCGGTCGGCGCACCCGCGTGGACCCTCTTCGTCGGGTATGCCGTCTCGGCCTTCCTCCCCGAGATGGGGCCGATGTCGCGGGCGAGATGGGCCTGGCTGCTGCGCGACCAGCCCGACGCCCTGCACGCGGCGATGTCGCTCGAGCAGGTCGTCGAGGAGGCAGCGTTCGTCCTCGGGCCGGTGCTCGGCGTGCTCGCTGCGACCGTGCTCTTCCCGGAGGCCGGGTTGCTGCTCGCCTACGTCGTCTTCACCGCGGGGTCGGTGCTCTTCCTCTCGCAGCGGCGGTCCGAGCCGCCGGTCGTCCCGCACGACGAGCGTCCTCACGGGCTCGCCATCGCCCGGCCCGGGGTCGCGGCGGTCGCGGCGGCGATGTTCATGGTCGGTGGCGTCTTCGGTGGCAACGAGGTCGTCGCGGTCGCGGTCGCGGACGAGGCCGGGCGCACCGGCATGAGCTCGGTCATCCTCGGGGCCTTCGCGCTCGGCTCGGCGATCTCGGCGGTCGTCTTCGGCACCCGCCGGTTCTCCGGCTCGATCGCCCGGCGGTTCGTCTGGTGCGCGCTGGCGATGTTCGTCCTCGAGGTCCCGGTGCTGCTCGTCGACGACCTGTGGGGCCTCGCCGGCCTGATGTTCGTCGCCGGCTCGGCCACTGCGCCCACGCTCATCACCGGCATGACGCTCGTCCAGCACCTCGTGCCGCGCGCCTTCCTCACCGAGGGCATGGCCGTCGTCATCACCGGGCTGCTCATCGGCCTGGCGTCAGGCACGGCGCTCAGCGGCGTGCTCGTCGACTCGTGGGGAGCCCACGAGACCTTCGCGCTGCCCGTCGGCGCCGCGCTGCTCGCGGCCCTCATTGCCGCGTCCCGGGGTCGCCTCCTCGGCCGGTCCGTCCGGCGAGCGGCGAGCCCGGCGACCTCCTAGAGTCGGTGCGGGCAGGGATCCACAGGAGGGAGGGTCACGTGGGGAGCGCGCAGCCATGGCCTCGCAGCCGCTTCGCGGCGTCCCAGCGGGCGGCCGTCATGGACAGCGGCATGGCCCTGTGGGCCGCGCGCGGCCGCCTGTGCCGGTCGCTCGAGGACGGCACGGCGACCGAGTGCCACATCGGCGCCGTCGGCGACGAGGTCAACCCGTGGCTCCTGGAGGAGTCGCGGCACTGGGACCACCTGCTGTCGGTGCGTCCGACCGCGACCGTGGCCGAGATGCGGCTCAGCATGCCCCACAACCGCGCCATGGTCCGGCGGGGCCTGGAGATGGTGAGCATCTTCGACTACGAGCGACTCGACACCGACTGCCGTCAGCTCATCGCCGACGAGCCCGTCGGGCAGTACCTCTTCGGCGTCGCCGAGGTCCAGATCAAGATCATCGACCGAGAGGACCTGCTGCTGCTCGGTCCGGAGGTCGACGGCGACTACTCCGTCATGGTCGTTCGTTCGCCCCAGGTCCTCGACCTGGCGATGCGCTACTGGAACGCCGTCATGCTCTCCGCCTTCGACTGCGGGCAGGAACGGGCGAGCGAGAGCGTGCTCACCGACCGTCAGTCGAGGGTCGTCGGGCTCATGAGGTCCGGACTCACCGACGAGGCGATCGCGCGCAGCCTCGACGTCAGCGTACGCACCGTGCGGTCCGACATCGCCGGGGTCCTCGACGCCCTCCAGGTCCGCTCGAGGTTCTCTGCGGGCTTCCGGCTCGGCCGCTCCGGGACCGCACTCCGGGGCTGAGCGCACCCGAGTGGGACACGCTCGGTCGTCTGTGGACAGGCGGCTCGCGAGCCTGTTGTCCGCTCGCGAGCCCCGTCGACGGGGCTCGGGAGCGGCAACTCGGCTCGCGAGCCCTGTGTCCTCGGGCCCCGCCCGTCTCAGTGGCTCGCTGCGGTCTCCGCGTCGGCCTCGTTGCGCTCCTGGTAGGCAGAGCCCTTGCGCAGCTCGACCTCGGGCAGGAACCACATGATGACGAAGCCGACCACCATGACGGCCGAGCCGACGAGGAAGACGTGGTCCATCGCCTCGGAGAAGCCCATGAGGAACGGCCTGGCGAGCCGGTCGTCGAGCGTGCTGAGGAACGAGCTGTCCTGCAGCACACCGCTGCTCGCGGCTGCGGAGGCATCGCCCGAGGCCTGCGACTGTGCCATCTGGCGGGCGAACTCGGCGTTGGCGGGGTCGCGCAGGGCCGCCTGGAAATCAGGTGTCGGCGCGACGGTGCGCATCGCCGCAGAGATCTTCTCGGGGACGAGCGAGAAGAGGATCGTGAGGAAGACCGCGGTCCCGATGGTGCCGCCGATCTGACGGGTGAAGGTCGCGGTCGAGGTGGCCACGCCGATCTGCTGCGGGGGCACGGCGTTCTGGACGGCGAGCGTGAGCGGCTGGAAGTTGAAGCCGAGGCCGAGGCCGAAGAAGACCATGACGACCATCGTCTGCCAGAGCGGCGTGTCGAACTCGACGTAGTGGAAGACGAACAGCGAGACCATGAGCAGGCCGACACCGACGATGGGGAACCAGCGGTAGCGCCCGGTGCGGCTGATGACCTGACCCGAGATGATCGAGCCCGACATGATGCCGAGCGTCATCGGCACGAGGAGCAGGCCGGCCTCGGTGGGCGAGGCGCCCTTGACGATCTGGAGGTAGAGCGGCAGCGAGGCGAGCCCGCCGAACATCGCGATGCCGATGAGGATCGAGGCGGCGGACGAGACCGCCACGGTGCGGTTGCGGAAGAGCGACAGCGGGAGGATCGCCTCGTCGCCCATCCGGTGCTCCTGCCAGAAGAAGAGAACACCGGCGACGGCGCCGACGGCGTAGCAGACGATGGCGTTGGTCGAGCCCCAGCCCCACTCGCGGCCCTGCTCGGCGACGAGCAGCAGCGGCACGAGCGACACCGAGAGCAATGCGGCCCCGGTCCAGTCGATCCGGTGGTCGAGCCGCTGGTGACGCAGGTGGAGGGTCTTGGAGACGAGCGCGAGCGCGGCGATGCCGATCGGCACGTTGACGAGGAAGACCCAGCGCCAGCCGGTGATGCCGAGGATCGAGTCGGCACCGGCGAAGAAGCCGCCGATGACCGGGCCGAGCACCGACGAGGTCCCGAAGACCGCGAGGAAGTAGCCCTGGTACTTCGCGCGCTCACGCGGCGGCACGATGTCGCCGATGATCGCCAGGGCCAGCGAGAAGAGGCCGCCGGCGCCGAGCCCCTGCACCGCGCGGAAGGCGGCGAGCTCGAACATCGACGTCGCGAACGTGCAGAGAACCGACCCGATGACGAAGATCGTGATGGCCGCGGTGAAGAACTTCTTGCGGCCGTAGATGTCGGAGAGCTTGCCGTAGAGCGGCGTGACGATCGTCGAGGTGATGAGGTAGGCGGTCGTCGCCCAGGCCTGGTGCTCGAGCCCCTTGAGGTCGTCGGCGATCGTGCGGATCGCCGTCGCGACGATCGTCTGGTCGAGCGCGGCGAGGAACATGCCGGACATGAGCCCGACGAGGATCGTGACGATCTGCCGGTGGGTGAGCGGCTGGTCGGTGGCGACGGTCATGCGGGGTCCTTGGGTGAGAGGTCCTGGGGAGTCGCGTCCCTGGCGGAGGGGTCGCGGGGGCTGAAGAGCGGGTGCGCCTCGACGTCCTCGGCGAACCGGCGCAGGAGCGAGTCGAAGGTGGCGATGTCGTCCTCGCTCCAGTCGGCGGTGACCTCGTCGAGCCACGCGTTGCGCCGGTCGCGGATCGTCGTGAGCAGCTCGCGGCCCGCGTCGGTGAGCGTGAGCATGTGGGCGCGTCCGTCGCGCGGGTCGGCGACCCGGGAGACGTAGCCCTGTGCGACGAGCGCGCTCACCTGACGGCTCACCGTCGAGATGTCGAGGTGGACGCGCTCGGCGATCTCCGAGACGCGGCGCGGGTCGCCGGTGAGGTTGAACATCAGCGGGTAGCCGACGGGGTCGACCTGGGGGTGGACCCGGGGCGCGCGCTGCTTCACGGCGCCCATGAGCTTCATCGCTCGGACGAGGGAGTCCCCGAACGAGGAGCGCACCGACGCGCTGTCAGGTGGTTGCGGCATACAAGCAAGTGTGCACCCGATGGTTGCATCACACAACCGAGTGTCGTGGCGAAGGGCGCCTGCCGCCGCAGCGGTCCGGTCCTCAGGGCGTGATGACGAGCGCGTCGAGGACGCGCCGCGCGATCTCCTCGTCGCCGGTGACCGTGACGTGGGTGTCGGCGGTGCTCACCCGTCCGGCCGCTCGCCGCGTGGCGGCCTGGGTCGACATCGTCAGGGTCGTCGTGACGACGTCCGGGTGCTGCTCGACCCCGCCGGTGAAGAGCGGTATGCCGTGCGCCTTGCCGTCACGCTCCTCGACCCGGGCACCCGCCCGGCCCACGACCGGACCGGTGAGGTCGAGGATGACGGCGTGGTCGTGCGGGACCGCGGCGGTGCGGGCGACGATGCGCGGGAGGGCGCGGAAGACGAGGTTGACGGTGTGGGCGGCCGCCGCGGAGTCGAGGTTGCCCGGTCGCCCGATGGCCTCGCGGATGTCCTGCTCGTGCACCCAGAGGTCGAAGAGCCGGCTCGACATGAGCCCGAGCAGCGTCGTCGGGCCGAACGGGCCCGTCGCGGGGTCGTCGGGCGAGGTCGTCTCGGCCTCGAGGTGGCGGACCCGGCTGGAGACGAGGGCGTCGAGCTCCTCGAGCAGCTCCTCAAGTGAGCGGCCGCGGCGCGAGGTGAGGAAGCGGTCGACGACGTCGTTGATGGGCGGCGTCTCCACCTGCTCCTCGGCCGGAAGGCCGGGCGGGTCCTCGCCCTGGACCCACGCCTCCAGGCTCACGACGTGAGCGAACTGGTCCAGGACGGTCCACCCCGGGCAGGCCGTGTCGCGCTCGGCGTCGCCCGGGCGCAGGGAGTGCCCGAGGTCGCTGATCGCCTGGACGGTCTGGGCGTAGGCCGCGGTGAGCGCGGGCAGGTCCTCGGGGGCGGCCGGGTGGAGCGTCATGCCGTCACCCTAGTGAGTGCCTAGGGTGAGGGGGTGGTGACGACCGGCGCGGGTGCCCTGCTGCGTGCGGCGCATGCCGGCCCGGCGCTCGCGGTCACCGTGCTCACCGCCCTGCTCGCCGTCTCCGCGAGTCTCGGTTCCGCGCGCGGTGCCCTCGTCACCGCCGCCGTCCTCGCCGGGCAGCTCTCGGTCGGCTGGTCCAACGACCTGCGCGACCGGTCGCGCGACGCCGCCGTCGGACGGGCCGACAAGCCGCTCGCGACCGGCGAGCTCTCTGTGGCTCTCGTCCAACGAGCCTGCGCCTTCGCAGTCGTCGCAACCGTCGTGCTCTCGCTCGCCTGCGGCGTGCTGCCCGGGCTCGTGCACCTGTTCTGCGTCGCGTCGGCGTGGACCTACAACCTCTGGCTCAAGGCGACCGCCGCGTCGTGGCTGCCGTACGCCGTGTCGTTCGGCGGGCTGCCCGTCTTCGTCCACCTGGCCGGCGGCGGGGCGCCCCCGGCGGAGGTCGTCGCGGGCGGTGCGCTGCTCGGCGTCGGCGCCCACCTGCTCAACGTCGTGCCCGACCTCGCCGACGACGAGGCGACGGGCGTGCGCGGGCTGCCGCACCGGCTGGGTGCGCGCCGCAGCACCCTGCTCGCCGTCGTGCTGCTCGTCGCCGCGACCGCTGCCCTTCTCGTCACGGGCACGGTCGGCCTCGCCGGGACCGCTGTCGGGGCGCTCGTCGTGGCAGGCTTGGCAGGGCTCGCCCTCGTCGGCCGCGGCCGGGCACCGTTCTACTCCGCCGTCGGAATCGCCCTCACCGACGTCGTCCTCCTGGTGGCCCGATGAGCCGATCGGCGCGAAGCGAGGCCTCTGTGCGCACCCGCCTGCTGTCCGTGGGGACAGCGCTGCCCCCGCACCGCCACACCCAGGGCGAGATCACCGACATGTTCGAGAGGGTCGTCGGGGCGCGCGGCGCGGTGAGCTCGCGCCTTCTCCGCTCGATCCACGGCAACGCCGGCGTCGCGCAGCGCCACCTCGCCCTCCCGCTCGACGCCTACGAAGGGCTCGGCGGGTTCGACGAGGCCAACGACCTGTTCCTCGAGCACGCCGTCGCCCTCGGCGCCCGCGCCCTCCAGGACGCGCTCAAGGCCGCCGGCCTCACCCCGACCGACGTCGACCTCATCGTGTCGACGACGGTGACCGGGCTGGCCGTCCCCTCCCTCGACGCCCGGATCGCCGGAGTTGTCGGGTTGCGCGAGGACGTCAAGCGCATCCCGCTCTTCGGCCTCGGCTGCGTCGCCGGGGCTGCCGGCATCGCCCGGGTCCACGACCACCTGCTCGGGCACCCCGACGACGTCGCCGTCCTCGTCGCCGTGGAGCTCTGCTCGCTGACCGTCCAGCCAGACGACACGAGCACCGCGAACCTCGTCGCCAGCGGGCTCTTCGGCGACGGCGCCGCGGCCGTCGTCCTCGGCGGGCCCGAGCGCGAGAGCCTCGTCGAGGTGCTCGACTCCCGCAGCCGTCTCTATCCCGACAGCGAACGGACGATGGGCTTCGACGTCGGCGCCTCCGGGCTGCGCATCGTCCTCGACGCCCAGGTCCCGGCGATCGTCTCGCGCCACCTCGGCGGCGACGTCGACCGCTTCCTCGCCGACCACGGCCTCTCCCGTCGGGACATCGGCTGGTGGGTCTGCCACCCCGGCGGGCCCAAGGTCATCGACGCCCTGCGCGACACACTCGGCCTCAGCGACGACGACGTCTCGCTCACCCGCGACAGCCTCTCGCGCATCGGCAACCTCTCGTCGGTCTCGGTACTCCACGTCCTCGCCGACACCCTCGCCGACCGGCCGCCGGCACCGGGCACGCACGGCCTCCTCATGGCCATGGGCCCGGGCTTCTGCTCCGAGCTCGTCCTGCTGCGCGCCCTCGACGTCGACGAGCGGGACGGGGCGCGATGACGTCCCTCACCGCGTTCGTCGTCGTCGTCCTGCTCGTCGGGCTCGAGCGCCTCGCCGAGCTCGTGGTCTCCAAGCGCAACGCGGCGTGGAGCCTGTCGCGCGGGGGAGTGGAGACCGGTCAGGGCCACTACCCCGTCATGGTCGTCCTCCACACCGGCTTCCTGGTCGCCATGCTCGTCGAGGCGTTCGTCCGCCGGCCCGTCGTCCCCGCGGCGCTCGCGTGGTCGATGCTCGCGGTCGTCGTCGCCGCCCAGGCGCTGCGCTGGTGGTGCATCGCCACCCTCGGCCGCCGCTGGAACACCCGCGTCATCGTCGTCCCCGGCCTCGCCCCCGTGCGCTCGGGTCCGTACCGCTGGTTCTCGCACCCCAACTACGTCGCGGTCGTCGCGGAGGGGGTCGCGCTGCCGCTCGTGCACGCGAGCTGGGTCACCGCGCTCGTCTTCACCGTCGCCAACGCCGCCCTGCTCGCCGTCCGGCTGCGCACCGAGAACGCTGCCCTCGCCACCCTGCCGGCCGTCGAGGCGGCCCGCGGTGCGTGACCTCCTCGTCGTCGGCGGCGGTCCCGTGGGTCTCGCGACCGCCCTGTATGCCGTCCGCTCCGGTCTCGCGGTCACCGTGCGCGAGCCGCGCGTCGGGGTCATCGACAAGGCGTGCGGCGAGGGCCTCATGCCCGGCGCGCTCGCAGCCCTGCGCGACCTCGGCGTGCAGGTCGAGGGCCGGCCGATCGACGGCATCCGCTACCTCGACGGCCGGCACGCGGTCGACGCGCCCTTCCGGTCCGGACCCGGGCTCGGAGTGAGGCGGACGCGTCTCCACGCGGCGCTCCTCGACGCGGTTCGCGCTGCGGGGGTCGAGGTCGTGCCGCAGGGCGTCCGTGAGGTCGAGCAGCGCACCGACCACGTCGTCGTCGACGGCGAGTCCGTGCGCCACGTCGTCGCCGCCGACGGGCTGCACTCTCCGGTCCGGCGGATGCTCGGGCTCGACACCGAGAGGCCGAGGACCGGGTTGCGCCGCTACGGGCTGCGCGTGCACGTCGACACCGCGCCGTGGTCGTCGATGGTCGAGGTGCACTGGTCGCCCGTGGGCGAGGCCTACGTGACCCCGGTCGGCCCGGACGAGGTCGGGGTCGCGGTCCTCAGCGCCGAGCGCCGGCCGTTCGAGGAGCTCCTCCACGCCTTCCCCGCCGTGCGCGACCGGGTCACGGGCCATCCGCGGTCGCCGGTCCTCGGTGCGGGCCCACTGCGGCAGCGCTCGCGGCGGCGGGTCGAGGGTCGGGTGCTCCTCGTCGGCGACGCCGCCGGCTACGTCGACGCCCTCACAGGCGAGGGCCTGGCCCTCGGCCTCGCCCAGGCGCGCGAGGCGGTCCGCGCGGTCGCGGCCGGGAGCCCGACGGCATACGAGTCTGCGTGGCGCCGCCTCGGGCGGACCCACGACCTCCTCACGCTCGGTCTCGTGTCGGCGACCCGGCTGCGTCCGGTGCGGCGGGCCGTCGTCCCCGCGGCCCGCGTGGCGCCGGGCGTCTTCCGTGCCGCGGTCAACCAGCTCGCCCGGCCGGCATGAGCGTGCCCCCGGCGACCGAGGAGCGCGTCGTCCTGCTGTCCGAGGACGCGCGACCCATCGGCGAGGCGCTCAAGAGCGAGGTGCACCACGCGGACACGCCGCTGCACCTCGCGTTCTCCTGCTACGTCCTCGACGACGCCGGTCGCCTGCTCGTCACCCGCCGGGCGTGGTCGAAGCGCACGTGGCCGGGCGCCTGGACCAACAGCTGCTGCGGGCACCCCGCCCCGGGCGAGGACGTCGAGGACGCCGTGCGCCGACGGCTGCGGCAGGAGCTCGGGCTCGAGGTCGAGGGGCTGCACGCGGTCCTGCCCGACTTCCGCTACCGCGCGGTCATGCCCGACGGTGTCGTCGAGAACGAGGTGTGCCCGGTCTTCGTCGCCCGGTGCAGCGACCCGGGGTCGGTCGACCCGGACCCCGACGAGGTGGCCGAGCACGAGTGGGTCGACTGGGCGACGTTCCGCGCCGACGCCCTCGCCGGGCGGCGCGACGTCAGCCCGTGGTGCCTGCTCCAGCTCGACGTCCTTCCGCCCGAGCTCTGATCCGCCGCAGGCCCAGCCACAGGACGGGCGCGTAGGCGCTCGCCCACCACGGGGCCGACAGCTCCACGCGGCACCCGGACCCGCGCTCCCTCACGGTGTGTCCCGTGGCCGGTATGCCGGCCACGCGCCACGACCAGTGCCGCACCGCTCCCTCGGGGACCCAGTCCTCGACCCGGAAGGGAAGTGTGGGACCGGCCACGGTCCGGACGCGCCCGGTCGCGCGGGCGGTGAGGACGCCGCTCCCGTCGTCGAGCGTGGCCGCGCGCACGGTCGGCCCCCACGTCGGCCACTCGGCGAGCCGGACGAGCAGGTCCCACGCGACGTCGGCGGGCGCCTCGACGTCGAGGCCCAGGGTGAGGGAGGCTGTCGGAGGTTTCACGGCACCGAGTCTCGCAGCGCGGGAGGGCCGTTGGGCGGCGAGCGGGGGGACGGGTGCCGGGCCGACCGACGGGCGGCGGTCCGGGGACTCCGCGCGCTGCCTACGCTGGGAGCCATGAGCACCGCGCCCGCCACCGCCCGCACGCCGATCGGCCCCGCGGCCGTCGTGGGTGTGAGTGGCCTCGTCGTCGCCCTCGTGGCGGCGTCCCTCGCGGGGGTGCTCGCGCCGCTCGTCCTCGACGACCCGGGCCCGCTCGTGCGCTGGGCGCTGCCGCTCGTGCGCGTCGTGAGCGACCTGTCCTCGGCGGCGACCTTCGGCCTCCTCCTCCTCGCCGCGTTCCTCGTGCCGGAGCGGCGCACGACCGAGCGCCGGGTGCAGGCGTCGCGCCTCGCGGCCGTCACCGGCGTCGTCTGGTGCGTCGCTGCCGGGCTCGGCGTCTTCCTCACCTTCGCCTCGCTCGCCGGCCTCCGTCTCGGCGACCCGGAGCTCGGCCGGCAGTTCCTCACCTTCGTGTGGTCGCTGGAGGTGACCCGCGTCCTCTCGATCTCGACCGGAGTCGCCCTCGTCGTCACGACCGGCGCGCTCCTCGCACGCACGCGGACGGCATACGCCTGGCTGGCGGCCGTCGCGCTCGCGGGCATCGTCGTCGTCGCGCTCACCGGGCACTCCGCAGGCAGCGCGAGCCACGAGGACGCCGTCAACTCCCTCGGCGTGCACCTCCTCGGCGTCACCGTCTGGGTGGGCGGCCTCCTTGCCATCGCCCTCATGCAGCCGCGGATCGGTCAGGACCTCGCGGCGACCGTCTCGCGCTACTCGGTGCTCGCCGGCTGGGCCTACGCGGCAGTCGCGGTCACCGGTCTGCAGCAGGCCTTCATCCGGCTCGGCGGGCCCTCGGGGGTCGCGTCCGCCTACGGCGCGATGGTCGTCGCCAAGACCGTCATCCTCGTGACGCTGGGCGTCATCGGCTGGCAGCAGCGGCGCCGGGTCATCGCCTCGATCGGCCGCGACGGCAGCGGGTTCGCGCGGCTCGTCCTCGTCGAGCTCGGGCTCATGGGCGCGGCCTTCGGGCTGGGTGCCGTCCTCAGCCGCACGCCCCCGCCCGTTCCCGACTCGGAGGAGTCGCCGAGCGCGGTGCTCTCGATCACCGGCTTCCCCGATCCGGGTCCGATGTCGACGTCCGACTGGCTCACGCAGTGGCGGCCGAACTGGCTCATGCTCGCGATCGCCGCCGTCGCGGTCGGGCTCTATGTCGCCGGCGCGCGGCGTCTCGCCCGTCGCGGCGACGCCTGGCCGGTCCACCGGGTCGTGCTGTGGACCCTCGGCTGGCTCGCCTTCGTCTGGGCGACGAGCGGTGCGCCCGACATCTGGGGTCGCGTGCAGTTCTCGGTGCACATGGTCATGCACATGGTCGTCGCGATGATCGTGCCGCTCCTGCTCGTGCCCGCGGCTCCGCTCACCCTCGCCCTGCGCGCGCTCCCGTCACGCCCGGACCGGACGTGGGGCCCGCGCGAGGTCGTCCTCCAGGTCGTCCACTCGCGGGCCATGCAGGTGCTCGCCAACCCGGTGGTCGCCGCGGTGCTCTTCTTCGGCAGCCTCGCCGCGTTCTACTGGTCACCGCTCTTCGAGCTCGCCCTGACGACGCACACCGGGCACCTCCTCATGCTCGCCCACTTCCTCCTCACCGGCTACCTCTTCACCTGGGTGCTCATCGGCATCGACCCCGGCCCGCCGAAGTGGTCGCCGGCGATCCTGCTCCTCATCCTCTTCGCGACGATCACCTTCCACGCCTTCTTCGGGGTCGCGCTCACCGGCACGTCCTTCGTCCTCGCGCCCGACTTCTTCGAGCAGATCAACCTGCCGTGGGGGCCCGACCCGCTCGCCGACCAGCAGCGGGCCGGCGAGATCGCGTGGGGCTTCGGCGAGGCGCCGACCCTCGTCCTCGCGATCCTCGTCGCCCGGCAGTGGTTCCGCCGCGAGAAGCAGGAGAGCGTGCGGCTCGACCGGCAGGCCGACCGCGACGACGAGGCCGCGCTGAGGGCCTACAACGAGCGCCTCCAGCGGCTGGGCTGGCAGGCCAAGGAGGTCGACTGACGATGCGCATCGCCCTGGTCCAGGTGGCCTACGACGACGACGAGACCCTCGACGCCCGCGTCGAGCGCGTCTCCGACCTCGTGCGCTCCCTTGCGTCCGCAGATGTGGGGGGTATGCCGTCAGGTCGCCGGACGCAAGAAGCGCCCACTTCCCTTGCGTCCGCAGATGTGGGGGGTATGCCGTCAGGTCGCCGGACGCAAGAAGTCCCGGGGAAGCCGGACCTCGTCGTCCTGCCGGAGCTCTGGGCTCCCACCGGGTTCGGCTACCGACGCTGGGAGGACGCGGCCGAGCCTCTCGACGGGCCGTGGGCCAAGGCGATGACAGCGCTCGCGGCCGAGACCGGGGTGACGCTGCACGCCGGCTCCTTCGTCGAGCGGCTGCCCGAGCCCGGGGCCGACGGGCGCACCCTCGCCAACACCTCGCTGCTCGTCACCGCGGACGGGAAGCGGACGGCATACCGCAAGATCCACCGGTTCGGGTTCGGGGCCGGTGAGCCCAAGCTGCTCGAGGCCGGCACCGACGTCGTCACGGCCGAGGTGCCGTCCGGCGACGGCGCGAGCGTCACCGCGGGCCTGTCGACCTGCTACGACCTGCGCTTCCCCGAGCTCTACCGCCGGCAGGTCGACGCCGGTGCGCAGCTCTTCCTCGTGCCCGCTGCGTGGCCGGCGGCCCGGGTCGGGCACTGGTCGCTGCTGGGCCGGGCCCGTGCGGTCGAGGACCAGGCGTTCGTCGTGCAGTGCAACACCGCCGGCACGCACGCGCGCACCGAGATGGGCGGGCGCAGCCAGGTCGTCGCGCCGACCGGCGAGGTGCTGGCCGAGGCCGGCAGCGGCGAGGAGGTCCTCGTCGTCGACGTCGACCCGGGGCTCGTCGCGAGCACGCGTGACGGCTTCCCGGTGCTCGCCGACCGCCGTCTCTGAGGCTGCGCGAAGAATTCTTGTACAAAGTTTGTCCAAGGTGCATCCCTGAGTGGGGTCGGCCCGGAAGTAGGGGCATGGACGCCCCCACGGCGTCCCCGAACCCAGGGAGACCGACCGATGACACCTCGCAGGATCCTCTCCGCCCTCACCGCCGCCGGGGTCGCCGGCGTGCTCGTCGCCCCGAGCGCCGCCGCGGGCCCGACGGGCTCCGCGAGCGCGGTGACCACACCGACGGGCACGCGTAGCCTCGCTGCCGTCCTCGCCGCCGACGGCAACCAGTTCGACCGCAGCTGGTACGACTACGACATCGTCACCGAGGCGGTTCTCGCGGTCCTCGACGCCAAGCCGACGAGCAAGGTCCGTGTCCTCGCCGACGGCACGGTGCCGCTCACCGCCTTCCTGCCCAACGACCGGGCCTTCCAGTCGCTCGTCGCCGATGTCGCGGGCTCGCGGCTGTGGTCCGAGAAGGCCGTCTTCGACGCCGTCGCCGGGCTCGGGATCGACACGGTCGAGACCGTCCTGCTCTACCACGTCGTGCCCGGCACGACGATCACCGCGAAGCAGGCGATCGCCTCCAACGGCGCGGTCCTCACGACCGCCCAGGGCGGGACCGTCACGGTCCGCTCGTACAGCCGCTACCTCCCGGTCATCGAGCTGCGCGACCAGGACACCGACGACCGCAACCCCTTCGTCAACCCGTTCGCCCTCGACCGCAACAAGGGCAACAAGCAGATCGCCCACGGCATCACGGACGTCCTGCGTCCGGTCGACCTCTGACCCTTCCCACCGCGAAAACCCGACAGGAGAACGCCATGCGCACCACCCGAACCCTCGCCGTCCTCGCCGTCTCCGCCGGTCTCGGCACCGCCCTCGCCGTCCCGGCCCATGCCGCCGACGCCACGGTGTCGATCCTGCACGCCGTGCCCGGAGCGACCGTCGACGTCTATGCCAACGGCGACGCCATCCTCGAGGACTTCACGCCCGGCACCCTCACCGACCCGCTCACCCTCCCCGAGGGCAGCTACGACCTCAAGGTCACGGCTGCGGGCGCGGGTGCCGACGGCGCCGCCGTCATCGAGGCCAACGACGTCGCCGTCCCGGGCGGTGCCAACGTCACCGTCGTGGCCCACCTCAACGCGAGCGGCACCCCCGTGCTCACGCCCTTCGTCAACGACACGGCGCCGACGAAGGCCGGGCAGGCGCGGATCACGGTGCGCCACACCGCTGCCGCGCCCGCCGTGGACGTCCGGGCCAACGGCGAGGCGGCCTTCGAGGGCCTCACGAACCCCAACGAGGCCAAGGCGGACCTGCCCGCCGGTGCCGTCGAGGCCGACGTCGTGCTCGCCGGCACCGACACGGTGGCGATCGGCCCGGCCGACGTCGACCTCAAGGAGGGCACCAACACCATCGTCTATGCCTGGGGCTCGGCGGCCGACGACAACCTCGAGCTCGCGGTCCAGACGATCGACGGCCTGCACAGCGCGCCGAGCGGTGTCCCGAGCGGCACCGGTGGCAAGGCGGACACGAACACGTGGCAGCCGCTGACCCTCGCCGGCGGTGCCGCCCTCCTCGCCGGTGGTCTCGCGTTCCTCGCGACCCGCCGCCGCCAGGAAGTGCGCGCCTGACGTGAGTCCCGCGTGGAGCTCCGGTCCGAGGAGGGCGGTCGTCGTCGCGGCGGCCGCACTCCTCGCCGGGTTGCTCGCCTGGGGCGCGTATGCCGTCGTCTCCCCTCACCGGCTCACCGACCCCGCCGACGTGACGGCCGCCCTCGACCCGACGCCCACCACGTCGGGGACGACGGAGTCGCCGTCCGCCGAGCCGTCGCCGACGGGACGCCCCTCACCGTCGGCGACGGCCTCCGGCGGACCGGCCACGGTGCCGACCCGCCCGGCGGTGCCCACCCCACGGGCCCAGCGACCGGCGGTGGGGAGGTTCGAGCTCGCGATCCCGTCGCTCGACGTGCGGATGCCCGTCGTGCCCGTCGGTGTCGCGAAGGACGGGCAGATGGCCCTGCCGGACGACCCCGACGTGGCGGGCTGGTACCGCTTCGGGCCGTCGCCCACCTCGTCCCGGGGCGCCAACGTCATCTCGGCGCACGTCGACTCCCGGGACGAGGTCGGCCCCCTCGCGAAGCTCCCGAGGCTCGACGTGGGGGCGCGGATCGTCGTCACGGTCGACGGAACCCGGGTCGAGTACGTCGTCGAACGGGTCGACCAGTACGCCAAGAAGGCGCTCGACGTCGACGCGCTCTTCGCCCGATCCGGCCCCGCCCGGCTGCACCTCGTGAGCTGCGGCGGCGAGTGGAACCCGAGGACCCGCCACTATGACGACAACGTCGTTGCGATCGCCCGCCGCGCCTCCGCCGCGTGAGGTGTCGCCTATCGTGAGGCGGGTGCGAAGTGATGCGCCCCCCGAGACGAGCGACGCGGAGCTCATGCAGCGCGTCGCCGACGAGGACCGGGACGCGCTCGCCGAGGTCTACCGGCGGTTCGGGCCGCTCGTCCACACCATCGCCCTGCGGTCGGTCGGCAGCCACCACGACGCCGAGGACGTCACCCAGCAGGTCTTCGTGGCGCTGTGGCGCAGCCGTGGGTCGCTCGACCCCACGGCGGGCTCCCTGGCTGGGTGGCTGGCCACGGTGACCCGTCGTCGGTGCGCCGACCACCACGCGCAGAGGAGCCGGCGCGAACGTGACGAGCGCGCGCTCTCGGCCCCGTCCGAGGTGGCCACCGGAGCACATCCGGAGGATGCTGCCGAGCGGGTCGTGCTGGCCCGGGAGCTCGACGCCCTCGGGGAGCCGCGCCGCACGATCATCCGGATGGCGGTCGTCGAGGACCGGCGGCAGCAGGACATCGCCGACGCGCTCGACCTGCCGCTGGGGACCGTGAAGAGCCACATCCGCCGTGGTCTGCTCGACCTGCGTGCCCGACTCGAGGAGGTGACGGCATGACCCGCCCGCCCGCCCACATCCAGGAGGACGTCGTGCCCACGGAGCACCTCGCCGACGAGCGCCTCGTCGACCTCGCTCTCGACGACGTCGCGCTGGCCCACGAGCGTGAGCACCTGGTTGCCTGCACCGTCTGCCGCGACGCGGTCACCTCGCTGAGCCGCACCGCGGACCTGACCCGCGAAGCCGCGTCGGTCGAGCTCGTCACGCCCGGACCCGAGCTCTGGTCGCGGATCACGGCAGACCTCGACGACTCCGAGGCGGACGACCCGGCCGGCTCGCCGGACCAGGTGCCGGTGCCGGACCAGGCCTCGGTGCCGGCGGCGCTCCGCTCCGAGGCGGCGCCGGACGTCGCCGTCCTGCCCCCGGCTCCGACCGGGGCCTCCACGTCCCCCGAGGTCGTCGTACCCCTGCGTCCGGCGGACGGAGGGCACGGGTCGGGACGTCGTCGCCCCGCCCTCGGGTGGCTCGCAGCCGCCTGTGCCGCCGGCATCCTCGTCGGCGCGGGCGGCATCATCGCCGCCGACCGCCTCAGGGAGCCGGCGGTCGACCCGTCGCGCACGGTGGCGACCGCGGAGCTCGACACGCTCGACACCGCGCAGCGTCTCGGCACCGCGACGGTGAGCGAGCGCGCGGACGCCGTGACGCTCGAGGTCTCGGCCCGCGACCTGCGTCCTGCCGACGGCGGCTACGTGGAGGTGTGGCTCATCAACCGCGACCTCCAGCGGATGGTCTCGGTCGGGGTCCTCGACGAAGGAAGGGCCGACCAGGCGTTCCCGATCTCGCGGCGGCTGCTCGACGAGGGCTACGTCATCGTCGACCTGTCGCGCGAGCAGTTCGACGACAAGCCGCAGCACTCCGGCGACAGCCTCGTGCGCGGCTCCCTGACGACCCGCGCCTGACAGCGGACGCCTCCACGGCGGGCCCGCGGACCGAGCCCGGCGCGAGCGGCCCGTCAGCCGGCGTCGAGGTCCTCGAAGGGCCAACCCTCGACCATGCCGGGCGCACGCCCGGGCTCGATGTAGAACTCGGTGCCGAACCACTCGCGGAAGACGTCCTCGGGCATCTGGAGCATCATCCCGACGTCGCTCGTCTGGCTCGCGTGGCAGGCGAGCGCCGCACGCTTGGACTCGATGTCCGGGGTGACGTCGACACGCCACGAGATCTGCGCCTCGGGCGTGCCGAGGGGCTCGCCGCCGTCGATCGGCTCGTCGGGGTCCCAGCTCTGGTCGGCCTGCCCGGCCTCGACGGCGCGCTGGTAGCCCTTGCGCATCTCGTCGCGGTTCATCGTCGACTCGAGCAGCCGCGGCCTCTGGGCCGCCAGGTCGGCGGCGCGGTGGGCGACGTGGTGGACCTTGACGTGGTCGGGATGGCCGTAGCCGCCGTGCCAGTCGTAGCCGACGAGGACGTCGGCATCCTCCTCGTCGAGCACCTCGACCAGAAGGCCGGCGGCCTCGTCGAGGTCGGCGCCGTGGAACGAGCCGTCGTGCCCGTTCTGCTCCCAGCCGTGCATGCCGGAGTCCCGGTAGCCCAGCCAGACGATCCGCTCGGCACCGGTGACCCGGGCCGACGCCTCGGCCTCGCCGCGACGGAAGTCGGCGAGGGTGGTGCCCTCCGCGAGGTCCTCGGGTGAGGTGCCGAGCTCGCCGCCGGTGCCGTAGACGACGACCACACGGTGACCCTCGCGCGACAGCCGGGTCATCGTGCCCGCGGTGCCGGATGCCTCGTCGTCGGGGTGGGCGTGGAGGAAGACGATCGTGGCCATGCGCCCATCCTGCCCCGCGCCTCGGACAGGACGAACCCGCCGCGATGCGCCCTCAGCGAACCCGCTCAGCCCTCGAGGATCGCCGCGACCTCGGTCTGGCCCCGGTCGCGGGCGTGCTCGAGCGCGGTGACCCCGTCACGGTCGGCGATCGACCGGTCGGCGCCGGCCGCGAGAAGGATCCGCACGATCTCCTGATGGCGCGGCCCGCCGTCCCCGAGGATGACCGCCTCGAGCAGCGCGGTCCACCCGAGGTCGTTGACGTGGTCGACGTCGATGTCGGTCTCGACGACCCGGCGGACGTAGTCGACGTGGCCGCGCTCGCTCGCCGGGATGACCGAGACGCCGCCGTAGCGGTTGCGGATCGTGAGGTCGGGATCGGCGGGCAGCAGAGCCTCGAGCATGGCGACGCTGCCGGTGACGCCGGTGACGAGCCACGGGGTGTCGTGGCGGTCGTCGAGGGCGTCCGCCGACGCGCCCCGCGACACGAGCTCCTCGGCCACCGCGACGTGGTCGTGGGTCGCGGCGAGCAGCAGTGCGGTGCGCCCTTGCTCGTCGCGGGTCTCGAGGTCGGCGCCGGACTCCAGCGCGGCCCGCACCCCCGCGACGTCTCCGGACGAGGCCGCGGCGAGGAGGTCTGTCGCTGGGCTGGTCACCTCGTCATCCTGCCCTGCCGTACATCCACCCACGAGCAGCAGGCATCCCACGACGACGGCGACGACGAGCCGGCGCACGCACTCACCTCCTGGTCGGGCTCCGACGGGCACTCCCAGTGTCCCCGTTCCTAGGATGGCCGCGTGACCGATCGCAGCGCCGCCGTCGCAGAGCTCGCCTCCTCCCTGCCCGAGGGGGTCGTCGCCACCCGTCCCGAAGCGCTCGAGAAGTACCGCTTCGACTGGGCCAAGGACCCCGAAGCCGGTATGCCGTGTGCGGCCGTCCGTGCCGAGACCGCTGAACACGTCCAGGTGGCGGTGCGCTGGGCCGCGAGCCACGGCATACCGGTCGTGCCGCGCGGAGCGGGGTCTGGGCTGAGCGGGGGAGCCTCGGCCGTCGAGGGCGGGCTCGTCGTCAGCCTCGAGCGGATGACCGCGATCGAGATCGACCCGGCGGCTCGGTGCGCCGTCGTCGAGCCGGGGGCGTTCAACGCCGCCGTCAAGAAGGCGGCCGCGGAGCACGGCCTCTGGTACCCGCCGGACCCGAGCTCGTTCGAGATCTGCTCCATCGGCGGCAACGTCGCGACCAACGCGGGCGGACTCTGCTGCGTCAAGTACGGCGTGACGACCGACTACGTCCTCGGACTCGACGTCGTCCTCGCCGACGGGCGCCTCGTCACGCTCGGCGGCAAGCGGATCAAGGACGTCGCCGGCCTCTCGCTGCTCAAGCTCTTCGTCGGCAGCGAGGGCACGCTCGGCATCGTCACCCGCGTCACGCTGCGCCTCGTCCCCGCACAGCTCGCTCCCTCGACCCTCGTCGCGACCTTCGACACCGTGCGCGCCGCCGCCGACGCAGTCGTCGCGATGGGTCGCGTCGTGCGGGCCTCGATGGTCGAGCTCATGGACCGGCCGACGGTCAACCAGGTCGAGGACCACGCGCCGATGGGGCTCGACCGCGACCGCGCACTCCTCCTCGTCCAGTCCGACGCGCCCGAGGGCGCCCGCGAGCAGGAGATGGCGGTCATCGAGAAGGCCTGCGTCGAGGCCGGGGCCGTCGACGTCTTCGCGACGCACGACCCGATCGAGGGCGAGTCCTTCGTCCGGGCACGTCGGCTCGCCTTCCCCGCGGCGGAGGCGGCCGGCTCGCTGCTGCTCGAGGACGTCGGGGTGCCCGTGCCGCAGCTGCCCGACCTCGTCGCCCGCGTCGAGCAGATCGGTCTCGAACGAGGGGTCGACGTCGTCTGCGTCGCCCACGCGGGCGACGGCAACACCCACCCGATCGTCATGTACGACGCCGCCGACGAGGACTCGACAGCCCGGGCCCGGGCGGCCTTCGAGGACATCCTCGCGGCGGCGATCGCGCTCGACGGGACGATCACCGGCGAGCACGGCGTCGGGCGGCTCAAGCGCGACGCCCTCCCCGCGATGCTCGGCCCCGACGTCATGGAGCTCAACCTCCGGATCAAGGCCGCCCTGGACCCCGAGGGACTGCTGAATCCGGGTGCTCTCCTCCCCGTTGTTCCCGCAGGTCAGCGGTAGAGTTCAGACCCGATCCGGGCACCCTGCGCCCGGACACGGCCACAAGGAGTGACCATGTACATCGGACTCGGAATCGTCCTCATCGTCATCGGCGCGATCCTCGCGTTCGTCCTTCAGGTGGACATCCCCGGCATGGATGACGGCATGCTCGGCTGGATCCTCATCGCCGCCGGCGTCCTCGCCATCCTCCTCTCGTTCGCGATGCGCGGTCGCACCCGCCCCGCGGGCTACACGACGACCCGCTCCTCGCAGGTCGACCCGGCCTCGGGTTCGCGCATCGAGGAGACCCGCGTCGACCCGGACTCGCGCCTCTGACGCGAGCGCACGGAGCGCGCACCCGAGACCCCGGCGACCACGGTCGCCGGGGTCTCGCCCGTCCGTGCCAGACGGCGTCATCCGCACGAGGGGTACTCGCGGCGTTGCGGTCGCCGTTACCTTCGGACGATGGCCGAGATGAGCATGAACGAGATCATCCACGCGGCGGTGCGGCGCGACCTCGAGCGGTTCGAGTCGGCCCTGCGCTCGTTCCCTGCCGGCGACCTCGGCCGCGCTCGTCAGCTCCGCCGCGCGTGGGCCACCCTCGACCGGCAGCTGCACCACCACCACGAGACCGAGGACGCCTACGTCTGGCCCTACGTCCGCAGCCTCGACGTCGCCGACCCCGCGCTGCTCGACGACATGGAGGGCGAGCACCGGGCCATGGCACAGGGACTCGGCGCCGTCTCGGCCGCGCTCGACGGCCTCGTCGCGGAGCCGACCTCCGAGCGCGCCCTGGCCGCCGCGGACACCGTCGCCGAGACGGCGCGGGTGACCAACGGCCACCTCGCGCACGAGGAGTCCGACGTCATGCCGATCATCAACGAGCGCCTGGAGACACCCGAGTGGAAGGCGGTCGAGCGTCAGCTGCGCAAGGGCAGCCCGGCGATGGCGGGCGAGCTCTTCGCATGGCTCCAGGATGGCGGAGACCCGTCGACCCGGGCGGCGCTGGCCCGCACGGTCCCGGCCCCGGTGCGGTTCGTCCTGGCCAAGGTCGTCGGGCGGGGCTACCAGCGTGAGGTCGCGCCGGTCTGGCGGTGATCGCCGGGCCGCCGACTCAGGGCAGGTCGGTCACAGCTCCGGCACGGGTCCGAACTTGCGCACCTCCTGCGGCCAGCCGCAGCCCACGGCCACCTTGCCCGCCCACATCTTCGCGGTCTCGTCGTCGGGCACCTCGACGACGGTGAACCCGCCGAGCTGCTCGGTCGTCTCCGCGAACGGTCCGTCGGTGATCGTCACCTCACCGCTCGTGGCGTCGGCAGCGTAGACCGGGCCGCCCTCCTCGAGCCCGCCGGCGAAGACGTAGACCCCCGCCGCCTTCATCTCCTCGACGACGGCCATCGACGGCCGCACGCGTGAGAGGAACCACTCCTGCGAGTGGTCCCCGACCCACTGCTGGTTGAAGTAGATGAGGTACTGCGCCATGTCGTGCTCCTTCGTCGTCGACGGGCCCCGTGCCCGTCCCACCCCCATGACGGTCGGACCGGGAGGGTTTCGACACCCATCCTCGACGAACCTGGCTCGAAAAGGCCGGTATGCCGGCCGCGCAAGGTGGGCGGCCGGCATACCGGGGTCTTTCGGGCCGGCTCGGTCAGAAGGCCGACTCGGGCACGTCCATGAGCTCGTTGTCGGTCGCCTCGGCCATGGTGCGCTCGGCGGCGAGCCGGGGAAGGACCTGGCGGGCGTAGAACTGCGCGGCCGCGACCTTGCCGGTGTAGAAGTCCTTGTCCTTCTCCGACACCTCGCCCTCGAGGGCCTTGAGCGCGACGTCGGCCTGGCGCAGGAGCAGCCAGCCGACGACGAGGTCGCCGGCACCGAGGAGGAGACGGGTGGTGTTCTGGCCGACCTTGTAGAGGTTGGCGACGTCGCCGCCCTGACGAGGGTCGGACTTCATGAGCTCGCCGACCATGTAGCCGAGGATGCCCTGGACGTTCTCGAGGGCCTCGCCGAGGAGCTCGCGCTCGCGGTCGATGCGGCCGCCGTGGCCGCCGAGGTCCTTGGCGAACTCCTGGATCTGCATGGCGATCGTCGTGAGGGCCTGGGCCTTGTCCTTGATGATCTTGCGGAAGAAGAAGTCGAGGCCCTGGATGGCGGTCGTGCCCTCGTAGAGGGTGTCGATCTTGGCGTCGCGGACGTACTGCTCGACGGGGTAGTCCTGCAGGAAGCCGGAGCCGCCGAACGTCTGGAGCGACTCGGTGCCGAGCAGCACCCAGGCACGCTCGGAGCCCAGGCCCTTGACGATGGGCAGCAGCAGGTCGTTGACGCGGTTGGCGAGCCCGGCCGCGGAGTCGTGGTCGACCGCCTCGGCGCCCGTGCGCAGCTGCTCGGTGTCGACGACGTCCTGCTGGCTCGCGGTGAAGAGGACGAGCGCGCGCAGGCCCTCGGCGTAGGCCTTCTGCAGCATGAGGCTGCGGCGCACGTCGGGGTGGTGGGTGATCGTCACGCGCGGGGCGGACTTGTCGGTCTGCTGGGTGAGGTCGGCGCCCTGGACGCGCTCCTTGGCGTACTCGAGAGCGTTGAGGTAGCCGGTCGAGAGGGTCGCGATGGCCTTGGTGCCGACGAGCATGCGGGCGTTCTCGATGACGCGGAACATCTGGGCAATGCCGTCGTGGACGTCGCCGAAGAGCGTTCCGGTGGCGGGCTTCTCGCCGCCGAAGGTGAGCTCGCAGGTCGTCGAGACCTTGAGACCCATCTTCTTCTCGACGTTGGTGACGTAGACGCCGTTGCGCTCGCCGAGCTCGCCCGTCTCGAGGTCGACGGCGTACTTCGTGAGGATGAAGAGCGACAGGCCCTTGGTGCCGGGGCCGGCGCCCTCGGGGCGGGCGAGGACGAAGTGCACGACGTTGTCGACCATGTCGGACTCGGCGCTCGTGATGAAGCGCTTGACCCCGGTGATGTCCCAGGTGCCGTCCTCGTTCTGCGTGGCCCTGGTCCGGCCGGCGCCGACGTCCGAGCCGGCGTCGGGCTCGGTGAGGACCATGGTGCAGTGCCAGTCCTTCTCGATGATCCAGCGCGCGAGCTTCTTCTGGTCGTCGGTGCCGAGCAGGTAGAGGAGCTTGGCGAAGGAGTAGGACGCGTTGAACATCGCGAGCGCCGGGTTGGCGCCGAGGACGAGCTCGTTCATCGCCCAGCGCAGGCTCGGCGGTGCAACCGTCCCGTCGAGTTCGCCGGGGACGTCGACGTTCCAGAAGCCGCTCTCGCGGTAGGCCCGGTAGGACTTTGTGAAGGAGTCGGGCATCGTCACGACCTGCGTCTGCGGGTCGTAGACCGGCGGGTTGCGGTCGGCGTCCTGGAAGGACTCGGCGATCTCGTTCTCGGAGAGGCGCGCCATCTCCTTGAGCATCTCGCGCGCGGTGTCGGAGTCGACGTCGGCGTAGGGGCCCTGCCCCAGGACGTCACCGCGACCGAACACCTCGAAGAGGTTGAACTCGATGTCGCGCAGGTTGCTCTTGTAGTGGCCCATGCAGCCATGGTGCTACCGACGAGTAGCGAGCGGCAAGATGAGCGGCCGGTTTGTGACTAAGCGCACGCTTAGTGGGCTGGGTCACGTCATGGTGACGGCCGGCATACCGGGAATGTGCTGCGTATGCCGTGTGTGCCGGTCCTCACCTCGGGCGCGCGCGTGTGGTTCGCTGGCTCTCATGCCCGACGCATCCAGCGACCCTGCACGCCCGACGCAGGACGAGGACGCGACGTCCGACTCGGTGGGGACCGACGCGGCTCCGTCGAGCAGCGCCGCGGTGACCGAGGCGACCGCCGCGGTCGAGCGCCGGGAGCTCTGGGTGGCCCGTGACCTGCTCGCCGCGCACGTGCGCGAGGAGCGCGACGTCGAGGCCCTGCGCCTGCTCGGCGAGGTGCACCACGGGATGGGTGACCTGCCCGCCGCCGGGGCCGCGTGGTTCGGCGCCGGCGTCAAGGGCCCGGAGGTCGACGCCGCGGTCGAGGCCTGGCGTGCGTCGTACGGTGACGACTTCGCGGCGATGTGGCGCTCGCTGCCGCGCTCGGTCCGCCAGGAGCCGCGGTCGAGGAAGGTCGAGGCGCTGCGCGCCAAGGCGCTCGAGGCGCGTGACGCCTCGGACGCCGCGGCCTCGACGTCGTCGGGTGCCGTGGTCCCGTCCGGCACGGGCGACTCGTCCGGCTCCGGGGGCATCGACGCGGCGCAGATCATCGCCTGGGTCATCGCGGCGTTCGTCGTCGTGTGCGCGGTCGTCGGTCTCGTCCAGATCCTGCGCTGGATGGTCCCCGGGGGCTGACCCTGTGTCCGGTCGCCGGCCGGTCATCGGCCCGGTCATCGGCGCCGGCTCCGGGTGGCCATGCCCAGCCCATCGTCACCACGGCCGACAGGGTGAATGGGCACAGGTGGGCGCCACCCCGGTGGGTCCTTTCCGGCCCGTGCGGGCGAGAGGAACATTCGGCGAAGGCGGCCTGATGCAGGAGAGGGCGCGAGCCGGAGCCCCTTCGTGCGATCCACGCACGGCGCGGTCGCCTCCTGAGTCGCAGTGAAAGGACTCTCACCATGGGTCGCAAATCCGTCGCGCTCGCGCTGGCAGTGCCTCTCGCCCTCATGCTCGGTCCGACCGCCACCTCGGCCGCGCCGACCGGCTCCCAGCTCTCGGGGGCCATCTTCACGACCGACGTCTCGGGCGTGCCGGTCAACCTCAACCACTACGACGCCAAGCCCGACGTCTACCTCAACGGCGGACCCGGGATCAACGCTCCCGACAGTGCCGCCGGCCTCCCCGCGGGGACCTACACGTTCCAGGTGACCGGCCCGAAGCCCACGCAGCTGCTGAGCAGCGACCCGCTGGCCTGCCGGCAGTTCACCGTCGACGCCTCGGGCGTCATCAGGTCGGTCGCGCCGGGCGGTGCGTGCGCGCACGCCACCGGTGGACCCGGTGAGGACGGCGGGATCACGGTCCAGCTCTTCCCCTACGCCGACACCCCGAACCCCGGTGGGGTCTACAAGGCATGGGTGACGCCGACGAGCAGGCTCGACTGTGGCCGCTTCGCCAAGTTCGGCTGCTTCGTCCCGCGCTACTCCAAGACCGACAACTTCAAGGTCAAGCACGACGCGATCGTCGAGATCGACACCCGGTTCTGGAAGAACGGCAACGCCATCCTCGGCATGGCCGCCGGGTGGACCGACACCGTCGGTGCCTCGAACGTCAAGTTCTCCGAGTACAACCCGGCGATCCTCGCCTACAACGAGGCGCACGTCGAGGCTGCCGAGGAAGGCACCCACACCATCGACGTGGCGAGCCAGGCCGGTTGCACGATCGACTACGTCACCGGTCCCCGCGGTGAGTCCTACCGCAACGGCAATGGCAGGTACCGCGTGTCCGTGGCGGTCGACCCCTGGCTGCCGGGCGACGACACCACCTACCGGGTCGAGGTCTACTGCCGCTGACCCCGACCGTCCGCCCCGGCCCCCGGCGCCCGCCCTCTTGCGGTCGCCGGGGGCGCACCGTCCGCCCCGCCGCGCTGGCACCTCTTGCGCCTCCGTTTGACGCACTGACCAGCCGGGACGGGTGGTTCTCACCGAATCCATGGAGACCCCGAGACGGCGAGGAGCACACTCGAAGGCAAGCCTCGACGCCACGGCCGGGGTGGGACGGAGACACCAGTGGACACGAAGCGCGACGGGGGGAGAGCGACTGCCGAGCCGCAGCGCGACCCCGCGGCCGAGGACCACCAAGAGACCCGTCGGCAGCTGGCCGCGACGAGCGAGATCCTCGCGATCCTGGCCGCGTCGTCGGACGCGCCGCAGGACGTCTTCGGCGCCATCGTTGAGCGCGCACGAGTGCTCTGCCACGCCGACGCAGCCCACATTCACCTCCTGCGCGACGGCGCCTACCGCCTGGCGCGTGCCGTGGGGGTGAGTGCGGAGTTCGTCAACCTGTCGGAGGTCGATCCGGTCCAGCGGGACCGTGACTCGCTCATCGGCCGGGTCAGCCTCGACCACACCACGCAGCAGATCGAGGACGTCCTGGCGGACCCGGAGTACGACCGGCCGGACTTCCAGCGGATCGAGGGTTACCGGACGATCCTGGGGGCGCCGATGATCGTCGACGGGGTGGTCGTCGGGGTGCTGTCCGTGTGGCGGACCAGCGTCTCGCCCTTCGACGACCGGATCTGCTCCCTCCTCACGACCTTCGCCGCGCAGGGGGCGCTCGCCGTGCGCAACGTCGAGCTCGTGCATGCGCTCGAGGCTCGCTCGACCGAGCTCGCCCGACGGGTCGAGCAACTGGAGGCCCTGTCGGAGGTCGGAGCCGCGGTGAGCTCGAGCCTGGACGCCGACGAGGTGCTCGCGACCATCGTCAACGTCGCCGTCCAGCTGTCCGGGACGAGCGGCGGCTCGCTCGTCGACCTCGACGCGGAGTCGGGTCTCTTCAGCGTGCGCACCGCGACCGGGACCAGCCCGGAGGTGCTCGAGGCGTTGCGCGCCAGCAGGATCCACATCGACGAGACCCTCATCGGCCGGGCCTGTCGTGCCCGCGCACCCGTCCAGGTCGCGGACCTGTCGACGGTCGACGACCTCGACCCGCACCTGTCGATCCTGTATGCCGCGGGCTGGCGGTCCGTCGTCGCCGTGCCCCTCATCCGGTCGAACACCATCGTGGGTGCGCTCGTCGTGCGTCGCAAGACTCCGGGGGCGTTCAGCGAGGAGACGTGCGAGCTGCTCGAGGCGTTCGCCAGCCAGTCCGCGATCGCCCTCACCAACGCCCGCATCCACCGACAGCTCGAGGTCCAGAGCGCCGAGCTCGCCGAGGCCAGCCTGCACAAGTCGGAGTTCCTCGCGAGCATGTCGCACGAGCTGCGCACCCCGCTCAACGCCGTCATCGGGTTCTCGGAGGTGCTCCTCGAGCGGATGTTCGGCGACCTCAACGAGAAGCAGGAGGAGTACCTGCGCGACATCCTCACGTCGGGGCGCCACCTCCTCGACCTGCTCAACGACGTCCTCGACCTCAGCAAGGTCGAGGCCGGGCAGATGGTGCTCGAACGGGCCGACTTCGACATCGTCGACGCCGTCGCCTACGCGCTGTCCATGGTGCGCGAGCGGGCGCTCGACCACCGGATCGCCCTGCGGACGGAGATCAGGTCGCAGTCGCTGCTCGTCCACGCCGACGAGCTGCGGATCAAGCAGGTGCTCCTCAACCTCCTCAGCAACGCCGTGAAGTTCACCCCCGACGGGGGAACGGTCGTCGTCGCCGCCCAGCGGCGCCGGGACGACCTCGAGGTGACGGTCACCGACACCGGCATCGGCATCGAGCCGGACGACCAGCACCGGATCTTCGACTCGTTCCAGCAGGGAACCCGGGCGGCGCGCAAGGTCGAGGGGACAGGGCTCGGGCTGACCCTCACGCGGCGCATCGTCGAGCTGCACGGCGGCCACGTCTGGCTCCGCAGTGAGCCCGGGCGGGGGAGCACCTTCGGGTTCACCGTGCCCTCCGGGCGTGCGCCGGGGGCGGGCGGGACGCAGGGGGCCGATGCGGCGGACCGAGGACGAGGCAGTGCTGGGCCGACGACGGGGCGGGGCGACGAGCTGGTCGGCGGGGCCCCCGGGGCCGACGAGCCGGACGAGGTCCGTGCGCCCGGGCCGGACCCGCGACCGGTCGCGGTCATCATCGAGGACGACCCCAGCTCCGCCGAGCTCCTCTCGGTCCACCTCGGCACGGCGGGGATGCGAACGACCGTGGTTCCGGAGGGCGTCTCGGGGCTGCAGATGGTGCGGGACACCGAACCCGACGTCGTCGTGCTCGACATCCACCTGCCGGGCATGGACGGCTGGGACGTGCTCACCGAGATCAAGAGCGACCCGCGCCTCGCGTCCACCCCGGTCGTCGTCGTGTCGGTGCTGCCGGACCGGACCCGGGGCATGGCCCTGGGTGCCTCCGAGTACCTCGTCAAGCCGGTGGCGCGCGACGACCTCCTGGCCGCGCTCCGGAGGGTCGTGCCCGCTCGGGGTGACACCGAGAGGCGCAGATCGGCCCTCATCGTCGACGACGACCCTCGCGCGTACGAGCTCGCCCGGCTGGCCCTCGACCCCGCCGGGTGGACGCTCGAGAACTGCACCCGGCCGGCCGAGGTCTTCGACCTCATCCGGCGGACGCGGCCGTCGGTCGTCCTCGTCGACCTCCTCATGCCCGAGATGGACGGCTTCCAGGTCATCGACCGCATCCGCAGCGACCCCGTGACGGCGGCCGTCCCGGTCGTGGTGCTCACGTCCAAGACGCTGACCCAGCGCGACCGCGAGACCCTCGAGGGGCGCATCGAGTTCGTCACGTCGAAGAACGCGGTCGACCTCGGGCTCCTCGCCGACCGGCTCGGCGAGATCACCGTGCCGCACGAGGGCGCCGCGCCGCATGAGGGTGCTGCGCATGAGGGCGCTGCGCATGAGGGCGCCGATCCCGGGCCGGCCGGTGGTGAGCGGTCGTGACCCCCGTTCCCGGCCACGGCCACGTCGTGCTTCTCGTCGAGGACAACGAGAAGAACCTCAAGCTCGCCCGGGACGTCCTGGAGCACGCGGGGTTCGTCGTCCACACGGCGGTCACCGGCGAGGAGGCCGTGACCCGGGCGCAGGAGGCCCCGCCGGACCTCGTCCTCATGGACCTCCAGCTGCCGGGCATCGACGGTCACACGGCCCTCGCCCGCCTGCGGGACGACCGGCGCACCGCCGACATCCCCGTCGTCGCGCTCACCGCCTTCGCGATGCGCCAGGACCGCGAGCGGGCCCGCGAGGCCGGGTTCGACGGCTACCTCGAGAAGCCGATCAGCGTCCGGCACTTCCCGGAGCAGGTGCGACGCCACCTCCGCGGCGGCCCGTCGTGAGCGTCCAGCCGGAGGGTCGCCACCGGGCGGCCGGAGCCGCGCTTCACACGGACGGGGCCGACGACGGCGCCGGAGGCGCCGCGGTGGTCCTCGTCGTCGACGACCTCGAGGCCAACCGCCGGCTCCTCGAGGCGGTGCTGTCGCCCCGCGGCTACTCGGTGCACCTGTCCGGGTCGGGCGAGGAGGCGCTGGAGTGGCTGGCGGGCACGGTCCCGGACCTCGTCCTGCTCGACATCCTCATGCCCGGCCTGGACGGTTACGACGTCTGCCGCAGGCTCCGCGCGGACGAGCGGACGGCATACGTGCCGGTCGTCATGGTGACCGCGTCGGGAAGCGAGCAGAAGCTGCGCGCCATCGAGGCGGGGGCGGACGACTTCGTGACGAAGCCGTTCGACCAGGCCGAGCTGCTGGCGCGGGTGCGCTCGCTCGTGCGGGTCAAGCGCTACCACGACACGATCGTGCGCCAGGCGGCCGAGCTCACCGCGTGGAACCGCGAGCTGGAGAGCAAGGTGTCGGCGCAGGTCGAGGAGCTCGAGCGGGTGGGGCGGCTGCGACGCTTCCTCTCGCCGCAGGTCGCGGGGATCGTCATGGAGAGCGGCGACGAGGGGTTCCTCGCGAGCCACCGCGCCGAGATCACCGCCACCTACTGCGACCTGCGCGGGTTCACGTCGTTCGCCGAGACGTCCGAGCCCGAGGAGGTCATGGCCGTGCTCGCTGAGTACCACGAAGCGCTCGGCGAGCTCGTCTTCCGCTTCGAGGGCACCCTCGAGCACTTCGCCGGGGACGGGCTGCTCGTCTTCTTCAACGACCCCATCCCGTGCCCCGACGCGCCGGACAGGGCGGTCCGGATGGCGGTCGCCATGCGGAGCCGGGTCGGCCACCTCGCCGAGGGGTGGCGGCGGCACGGGCACGACCTCGGTTTCGGCGTCGGCATCGCGCAGGGCTACGCGACGCTCGGCCGGGTTGGGTTCGAGGGGCGCTACGACTACGCCGCGATCGGCACGGTGACCAACATGAGCGCCCGGTTGTCCGCGGTGGCCCAGGCCGGGCAGATCCTCATCAGCCAGAAGGTGGCGGCCAGGGCGGGGGAGGACGTCGTCACGCGGTCCCTGGGGCCGGTCGGGCTGCGCGGCATCAGCAAACCGGTCGAGACCTTCGAGGTCCTCGGCCTCGACCCGGCGAGGAGCCCGTCATGAGTGGGAACGAGCAGCAGCGGTCCGGCGCCCGGCTCGCCGACCTCGACGAGGACGCGCGCAACGTGGCCTTCGACCGCCTCCAGACCCGGCTGCCGGACGTGTGGCGGTCGATGCGGCGCGACGAGCCGGACGAGTCGGTCGTCGTCGTGCCGTCGGTCTCGCTCGACCGCGCCAACCCGAAGCCGGGGGCGGTCAACCAGGCGATGGAGGAGCGCTACCTCTTCCTGCTGCTGCTCCTGCGCCAACCGCGGCTGCGCATGGTCTACGTGACCTCGGGACCGGTGGACCCGGCGATCGTCGAGTACTACCTCGCCCTGCTGCCGGGCGTCATCCCGAGCCACGCCCTCGCCCGGCTGTCGATGGTGTCGGTGGGCGACCTCACGCCACGACCACTGTCGGAGAAGCTCCTCGAGCGGCCACGGCTGCTCGCCGACCTCCGCGCGCTCATCGCGAACCCGCTGCGGTCCCACCTCGTGCCCTACACGACGACGTCGCTCGAGCGGGACCTCGCGCTGGAGCTCGGGATCCCGATGTACGGCGCGGACCCCCGCCACCTCGTCCTCGGGACGAAGTCGGGCTGCCGGCGGCTCTTCGACGAGTCCGGCGTCTCCCACCCCGTCGGCTTCGAGGACCTCGGCTCGTTCGACGACATCGTCGATGCCCTGGCGCGGCTGCGTGCGCGCCGGCCCGACGCCTCCGTCGCGATGGTCAAGCTCAACGAGGGAGTGTCGGGCGCGGGCAACGCCGTCGTCGAGCTCGCGGACCTGCCGGCTCCCGGGTCGTCCGACGAGCGGTCGCTCCTCGCCGACCGGGTGCGGGTCATGCAGCTCGAGGGGAAGTCGGTGACGCACGAGACCTACTTCGCGAAGTTCGAGCAGAAGGGCGGCATCGTCGAGGAGCGCATCGTCGGCGACGAGGTGCTGAGCCCCAGCGTGCAGCTGCGGGTGACGCCGCTGGGGGAGCTCGAGGTCCTCTCGTCGCACGACCAGGTCCTCGGGGGCCCCACGGGGCAGTCCTACCTCGGGTGCACCTTCCCGGCCGACCCCGGTTACGCCGCGCTCATCACGCGCGAGGCTGAGGCGATCGGGCACCGGCTGGCCGAGCTCGGCGTCCTCGGTCGCTTCGCCGTCGACTTCGTCGTGGTCCGCAACGGCGACGCCTGGACCGCCCACGCCATCGAGGTCAACCTGCGCAAGGGCGGGACGACCCACCCGTTCCTCACGCTCCAGTTCCTCACCAACGGGCGCTACCACGGTGACACCGGTCTCTTCACGACGCCGACCGGCGACCCGAAGCACCTCGTGGCCACGGACCACCTCGAGGACCCCAGCCTGCGCGGGCTGCGGGTGGGCGACCTCTTCGACGTCGTCGCCCGGACCGGGCTGCACTTCGACCCGACGACGGAGACCGGCGTGGTCTTCCACATGATCAGCTCGGTCACGGAGGCCGGCCGCGTCGGCATGACCGCCATCGGCGACTCCGCCCGGCACGCACAGGAGGTCTACGACCGTGCGGAGCGGATCCTGCTCGGCGAGGCGCGTGCGGCCGTCGAGCCCCTCGCCCTTCCGGTGTGATCGTCGCGGACGCGCAGGGCACCCGGGTGCGGGAGGGCGACTCGCTGCCGCACGGCATACGGGTTCTTCGTGCTCGTATGCCGTCCGACCGCCGCCGCTGGCGAGCGGCGGCGGGTTGACGGATCGCCCAGTCCGTGGTCCTCCATGTCCCGCGAACGGGCCTCGACCTGCGACAATGGAGGCAGTCGTCCCTCCGTTGTGGAGGGCGCCCACCTGCCAGGACTTCCGTGAACTCCGCTCTCCCCTGCTTCCCGATGCATGGCGCGTTCCGCGCCGGCGTCGCCGGTTCCCCCTCGTGAACTACGTACCGGGACTCCTGCTCACCGACCGCTACCGCCTCGAGGAGGTCATCGCCGAGGGTGGGATGGGTCAGATCTGGCGCGCCGTCGACGAGCGGCTGCAGCGGCCCGTCGCCGTCAAGGTTCTGCGCCCCGACTCCGGGGGCGACGACACGTTCATCGAGCGCTTCCGCATCGAGGCCGTCAACTCCGCCGCCCTCCAGCACCCCAACATCGTCACGGTGCACGACTTCGGCGAGGGCGAGACCTCGGCGTTCCTCGTCATGGAGCTCATCGAGGGCAAGCCGCTGTCGACGATCATCCGCGAGCGGGGCACGCTGCCCCCCGACGACGTCAGCGACATCCTCCAGCAGTCCGCCTCTGCGCTCCAGGCCGCCCACGACGCCGGAGTCGTCCACCGCGACGTCAAGCCGGCCAACATCCTCGTCGACGACGAGGGCTACGCACGGCTGACGGACTTCGGCATCTCCAAGGCGATGGCGGGTTCCGCGCTCACCCAGACGGGCGAGATGCTCGGCACCGCCCACTACCTCTCGCCGGAGCAGGTGCAGGGTCGTCCCGCGACGCCGGCCAGCGACATCTATGCGCTCGCGGTCGTCGGCTTCGAGATGATCACGGGCAGCAGGCCGTTCGCCGGCGAGTCGATGATCGTCACCGCCCTCGCGCACGTGGGCCAGCCGGCGCCCGAGCTGCCGGACTCCGTGCCCGAGCCGCTGCGCACCACCGTGCTCGCCGGTCTGGCCAAGCTTCCGGAGAAGCGGCCGAAGGACGCCGCGGCGTTCGCCGACGCCCTGCGGCTGCCCGCGGGGACGGTGCCCGACGAGCTCGTCGAGGGTGCCGAGTCCGCAGTCGGACCGGTCGTGGCCGGGCTTCCGGACGGGATGTTCACGCCCTACCCGCCGCAGCGCGCCGAGGGCGCCTGACCCGTTATTGGTCCTGGGCCGGGTAGGTCGGGGACCGGTCGGGTCGGCAGGGCTCGGTCCGGGCACGGTCGCTGCGGTCCGGCAGCACGCGTCCGACTCGGGTGGCCGGTTCCCGCCGACGCGGTGATGGCCCATGTGATGGGTTGTGCGGCCGCCGCCGTGTGGGTTGAATGAGACGAGTAGCCGCAGGTCTGCGTTCGGCCTCCTTGCCACCGCGAGAGGAGGTGGGCCATGGCTGACGGGGACAACGAGATCGGCCGCCGCGTCGTCGAGGGCCTCTGCGCGGTGACCGGGTCCCTCCAGCACGTGGCCGGGGACGAGGCGGATGCCGACGTGCTCTGCTCGGTGGTCCGTCGCGCGGTCGATGCCGACCACGCATCCCTCTCCGTCGTCCGGGGCGCCACGGTGACCACCCTCGCCACGACGGACGACACGTCCGGGTCCGCGGACCGTCTGCAACAGGAGACGGGCGAAGGGCCAGCCTCGGGCGTCGGATCGGCGAGGGGCACCATTCGGGTCGATGTGCTCGACGGTGACGGCGACGGTCCGTGGCCGGAGTTCGGCCGCCGTGCCTGCCGTGAGCTGGATCTGCACAGCATGCTCACGCACGTCGTGCAGCTGGGCGACGGTGTGAGCGTCGTCGTCACGGGGTACTCCCGGAGGCGGTCGGCCTTCCTTGCGGAGCACGAGCCCGTGGCAGCCCTGCTCGGTGCCGTGGCGGCCGCGTCCGTGAGGGGACTGGACGAACGGCGTCGCGCGGACCAGCTCGAGAGCGCCCTGCGAACCAGCCGGCGCATCGGGGCGGCGCTGGGAATCATCATGGCGACGGAGGACGTCGACCTCGACGGTGCGTGGGACCTCCTCCGAAGCGTGAGCCAAAGCTCGAACGTCAAGGTGGCCGACCTCGCCGCACGCGTGGTGACCCACGGGCCCTACGCCCGGCTCGACGTCCTGGCGGAGGCCGCCGTGCACGACCCGACGGCCCGAGGCTGGTGAGGGGGGTCGCGTTCCGGGCTCGCCGGGAGGCTGGACACCGAACCGGTGCGCACCGGCGTAACGTTGCGGGTGCATCGTGACCGCAACCGGTCCCGACTCGAGGAGGTGACCGGCGCGTGGACGTCGACGACATCCTCACCTCCCTCGCCCGCGGCCTCGTCGAGGGGGCCGACCGGGGCGTCGCCCTCCCCTTGCGCCTCGGTCGCTCGGCGGCGCGAGTGCTCGACTGCGACGGCGCCGCCATCACCATGGCCTACACCCAGCCCGAGCGCGTGACGCTGTGCACCACGGACGACACGGCGCTCATCCTCGAGGAGGCCCAGGACGTCACAGGCCAGGGTCCGGGACCCGACGCGTTCACCACGGGTGCCTATCAGCATCTCCAGCTCGTCGAGGCTGACGACCGTCCCCGCTCCTGGCCACTGCTCCGCTTCGACTCTGTCCCCGACCTGGCTCCGCTCGTCGTGCACGCGCTGCCCCTCGGACCGACGGGAGAGGCGGTGGGTGTCCTCACGCTCTACCAGCGCGGCCTCGGGCGCAGCATCGACCTCGAGGTGGCCGGCATCGTCTCGCGGGCGGTCACGGCTGCGCTGTTGGCCGACGTGCCGACGCAGTCGTTCATCGACCACGGCCCGTGGTCGGAGCGTGCAGAGGTGCACCAGGCGACGGGTATGGTCGTCGCCCAGCTCCACGTCCCCGAAGCCGATGCCCTCGCCCTGATCCGCGGCCATGCCTACTCCAACGACCAGAGCGTCGGCGCCAGTGCGCATGCCGTCGTCACACGGAGGCTGCGCTTCGCCGCCTCGTCCGACCAGGAGATCGAGACGTCATGAGCCGCATGAGTGTGTCCCACGTGCTGGCGAGGGCCAACGCCGACATGGTGACAGCCGACCTCGACGTGACCGGCGCGCTCGCCTCGTTGCTCGCCGGGACCCTCGAGGCGCTTCCCGCCGACGCGGCGGCGGTGCTCGTGGACGTCGACGGGCACCTCGAGGTGCTTGCTGCCACGTCACACCGGGCCGAGGAGCTCGAGGGCTACCAGGCGCAGGTGGACCAGGGCCCGTGCCTGGACGCGATCCGCAGTGGGCGCGTCGACGAGGCGTGCGGGCGAGAGCTGCTCGTGGGGCGGTGGCCGGTCACGGGTCCGACCATCGTGCGTGCCGGCTTCTCGGCGGTGGCCGCGGTCCCCCTTCAGTGGCAGGGCGCCACCTTCGGTGCGCTCAACGTCTTCAGGAACGAGCCGGTGGGTTTCGGTGACGACCTCCGCGACTGTCGCGCCCTGGGTGACGCGCTCACGCTGGTCCTCGCCGCCCGTGACCTCGGCCCCGACCACGTCATCGAAGGGCTGCGGGTGGCGCTGCGGGACCGGGCGGTCGTGGAGCAGGCCAAGGGAGTCCTCGCCGAGACGCGCTCCCTCGACATGGCGGACGCCTACGACGCCCTCTTGGCGCTCGCGCGTGGGCGCAGTGAGCCTCTCGGGGTCTCCGCGCGCCGACTCATGGACGAGGCCCGCTCGGGCGGGCTGGACCGGGAGTAGCCCTGCCACCTCCCCAGCCGGCGTGCGTCGAGCGGCACTCGCTCGAGCCGTGGTGGAGCCGGTGACGGGAATCGAACCCGCGTGTCCAGCTTGGGAAGCTGGCGCTCTACCATTGAGCTACACCGGCAAGCGCCCCCGTTCGAGGGCGCGGACGAGAGTTTAACCCACCGTCCCGGCCGTCTCGCGACCACCGTCGGCAACCGCCGCCGCGAAGTTCGTCGCCCACGACGTCATCGCCTCGCGTACCTCCGCGTCCGCCTCCTCGACGGTGAACGGCGCCCCGGCGAGCCCCATCCCCAGCAGCAGGAACCCAATCTCGCGGGTCTCGGCCTCGACCCGGCAGCGTCCGTCACCGAGGTCCGTCACCGTCGTCCACCGCCCGATCCGCTGCTCGACCTCGGCGGCCGGCGCGGACACGACCGTGACCAGGCGGTGCGTCTCGGTGCGCCCCTCCAACCCCGCTCGCACGTATGCCGCCGCGTCGCCACCCGGGATCTCGCGGCGGCGGAAGAGCGACTTCGTCCCCTGCGGCTCGGCGAGTCGGTCGAGCCGGAACGAGCGCCAGTCGGCGCGCTCGAGGTCGAACGCCAGGAGGTACCAGCGGCGCCCGACCGTGACGAGCTGGTGCGGCTCGACGTGGCGTCGCGCTTCCTCGCCGGCCGCGGCCCCGCCACGAGCGGTGTAGGAGAACCGGATTCGCTCCGAGTCGCGGATGGCCTGAGCGACGGCCCCAAGCACCGATGCCTCCACCTCGGGCGCCTCGGCGAACGGCGCGTCGACGGTCACCGAGCGCAGTGCCTCGGCGCGACGACGCAGTCGCGCGGGCAGCACCTGCACGACCTTGGACAGGGCGGAGAGCGTCGAGTCGGCCAACGCACCTGACTGCGCCGAGGCGGTCTGGCCCAGCGCGACGACCATCGCGATCGCCTCGTCCTCGTCGACGACGAGCGGCGGCATCGACCCGCCCGCCCCGAGCTGGTAGCCGCCCTCGACGCCACGTGAGGACGAGACGGGGTAGCCGAGCTCGCGCAGCCGGTCGATGTCGCGGCGCAGGGTGCGCTCGGAGACCTCGAGCCGGGACGCGAGCTCGCCACCCGGCCAGAACCGGTGGGTCTGGAGGAGCGACAGCAGCCGGAGGGTGCGAGAGCTCGTGTTGGCCATGGATCCAGAGTCGCAGACACAGCGGACAGAAAGTGGCCGGAATGCTCCCTAGCGTCGGTCTCATGACCACAGCAACAGCACCGGAAGCAGTCACCTCGCCCGTCGCCGGCGCGCCCGCCGCAGACACCCACACCGCAGCGGCTGACACCCAGACCGCAGCCACCGTCGAGACCCCGATCAGCGGGCGCGCACGCACCCTGGCCCTCGTCAGCCTCCTCCTCGCCTCGATGATGGAGCTCATCGACATCACGATCGTCAACGTCGCCCTCCCGACGATCGAGTCGGCCCTCAGCGCGAGCGCGGGCATGCTCCAGTGGGTCGTCGCGGCCTACCCGCTCTCGTTCGGCGTCTCGCTCATCACGGGCGCGCGGCTCGGTGATCGGTTCGGTCGCCGGCGCCTCTTCCTCGCCGGACTCGTCGGGTTCACCGTCGCCTCGGCCGCGTGCGGGTTCGCCCCGGGCATCGAGGCGCTCGTCGCCTTCCGCGTCCTCCAGGGCGTCGCGGCCGCCGCGATGGTGCCGCAGGTCCTCACGAGCATCCAGGTGATGTACGCCCCGCACGAGCGCGGCACCGCCATGGGCATCTTCTCCGGCCTCGCCGGCATCTCCGCCGTCCTCGGCCCGATCCTCGGCGCCGTCCTCACCGAGGCGGCCGGCTGGCGCTGGGTCTTCCTCGTCAACGTCCCGATCGGCGTCCTCGCCCTCCTCGCCGCGCTGCGCTTCGTCCCCGAGTCGCGCGCCGCCCGCGCCCCGCGCATCGACCTGCGCAGCGCAGCGATCCTCTCGGCGGGCCTGCTCGCCGTGCTCTACCCGCTCGTCATGGGTCACGAGCTCGGCTGGCCGACCTGGACGTATGCCGTCATGGCGACCGGGGTCGTCGTCCTCGCTGCGCTCGTGCGCTCCCAGCACCAGCAGGGCCGTCGTGGGGGCGACCCGATGATCGCCACCGAGCTCTACGCCGGCCGGGCCTTCACCGGCGGGACCGTCGTCGGCGCCCTCCTCTTCGTCGCCAGCGCCGGATACTTCCTCGCCAACACGCTCTACTTCCAGCTCGGGCTCGGCTGGAGCGTCCTCAAGGCCGGGCTCGTCGGCATCCCGTTCGCCGTCGTCTGCACCGTCACCGCGGGTCTGGGCGCCGCCGTGCTCATGCCGAGGATCGGCCGGGCCGTCCTCAGTCTCGGTGCGGTCGTCATGGCGCTCGGCGCCGGGCTCACCGCCGTCGCGGTCGTCGGCGCGACGAGCAGCACGACCTTCTGGGTCTTCGTCCCGGGCGTCATCGTCATCGGCGCCGGCTTCGGCTTCGTCGTCTCCTCGACCGCACCGCTCGGGCTCATGCACGTCGAGGGACGTCACGCCGGCGCGGCCTCGGGACAGTTCAACACCACCGGGCAGCTCTCCAACGCCGTCGGCGCGGCCGCGCTCGGCACGCTCTTCTTCGAGGTGGCCGGCCGGCAGAGCGGGTCGGTCCCCACGGACCTGCTGGGGCCGGCATACGTCGTCGTGCTCGTGGTCGTGGCGGCACTCTCGCTCGTCACCGCAGTGGCGACCCGGATCATCCCGGCGGACGCGCACGTCGGCACGGACCCCACGCAGACGCACTGACACGCAGCGACCCGACGTCCGGTGGGCAGCCCGGCTGCCCACCGGACGAGCGGCGCCATCGCCGACTACTGTGGCGTCGTGCTGCTGAGCGACCGTGACATCAGGACCGAGATCGACAACGGGCGGGTCGTCCTCGACCCGTGGGACCCCGAGATGATCCAGCCGAGCAGCATCGACGTGCGGCTCGACCGCTACTTCCGGCTCTTCGACAACCACAAGTACCCCTACATCGACCCGTCCGAGGACCAGCCCGACCTCACCCGCCTCGTCGAGGTCGACCCCGACGAGCCGTTCGTCCTCCACCCGGGCGAGTTCGTCCTCGGCTCGATCTTCGAGACCGTCACCCTCCCCGACGACGTCGCCGCCCGCGTCGAGGGCAAGTCGAGTCTCGGCCGTCTCGGCCTCCTCACCCACGCGACGGCGGGCTTCGTCGACCCGGGCTTCAGTGGTCACGTCACCCTCGAGCTGAGCAACGTCGCCACGCTGCCGATCAAGCTGTGGCCCGGCATGAAGGTCGGCCAGCTGTGCTTCTTCCGACTCTCGAGCTCGGTCGAGAACCCCTACGGCTCCTCGAAGTACGGCTCGCACTACCAGGGCCAGCGCGGTCCGACCGCCAGCCGCAGCTTCAAGAACTTCCACCGCACCCAGGTCTGACATGTCCGGCGGCAGCAGCCTGCTCGAGGTCCGCATCGCGGCTCCGGCCGAGGACGCCGCGCGCATCGCGCGCCTGCTCGTCGAGGAGCGCCTCGCCGCCTGCGCGCAGGTCCTGCCCGCCATGACGTCGACCTTCCGCTGGAACGGCGAGGTGACGACCGCGCAGGAGCACCTCGTCCTCGCCAAGACCCACATCTCCCGCTTCGACGCCATCCTCGACCGCGTCGGAGATGTCCACCCCTACGCGACGCCCGAGATCATCGCCGTGCCGATCGTCGAGGCGAGTGCCGCGTATGCCGCGTGGCTCGTCGCCGAGGTCTCCGCGGCCGAGCGCCCGTGAAGGACCCCCTCGGCCGGCTCGTCGCCCACGACCTGCGCGGCACGATGCCGCCCGCCCCCGAGGGTGTCGTCCTCGTCCTCCACGGCGGGGGTGAGAAGGGCTTCGGCCCGATGCCGTGGTGGGAGGGCCCGGTGCTGCGCATGTGGCCGTTCGCGAAGGCGATCGAGCGCCGGGCGGGCGACCGGCTGGCCGTCGTCCGCCTCAAGAACCGCTATTTCGGCTGGAACGGCGCCGAGCAGACGCCGCTCACCGACGCCCGCTGGGCGCTCGAGCGCCTCCGCGAGAGGTATGCCGGCCTCCCCGTTGCGCTCGTCGGCCACTCGATGGGTGGCCGGGTCGCGACCCACCTGGCCACCGAGCCCGACGTCACGGCCCTCGTCGGACTGGCGCCCTGGGTCGAGGCGGGTGACCCGCGACCGGGACGGCCGGGACTGCGCGTGCTGCTCATGCACGGCGTCGACGACCGGACGACGGACCCCGCACGCAGCGTCCGCCTCGGCGAGGAGCTGCGCGCCCAGGGGGCCGACGTCACCTGGCGGCCCGTGGAGGGTGAGGGCCACTCGATGCTGCGGCACGCACCGACGTGGCACCGCGAGGTCGCCGAGTTCGTGACGGAGTCGCTCCTCGACGGCTCGCGTCCGGGCTAGGCGCCCTTCGGGATCGCCGACAGCAGCTCTCGTGTGTAGTCCTCCTGCGGGTGGCCGAACAGTGCCTCAGGAGAACCGGACTCGACGATCCGACCACGCTGCATGACGTGCACCTCGTCCGAGATCATCCGCACGACGGCGAGGTCGTGGCTGATGAAGAGGTAGGCGAGGCCGAGCTCGGACTGGAGCCGCGCGAGCAGCTCGAGGATCTGCTGCTGCACGAGCACGTCGAGCGCGGAGACCGCCTCGTCGAGGACGACGAGATCCGGCTCGAGCGACAGGGCGCGCGCGATGGCGACCCGCTGGCGCTGACCGCCGGAGAGCTGGTGGGGGTGGCGGTCGGCGGCGTCCGCGGGCAGGGCGACCTGCTCGAGAAGCTCCGCCACGCGCCTGCCGCGGCTGGTGCGGTCGCCGATGCCGTGCACGGCCATCGGCTCGGCCACGCTGCGCCCGACCGTGAACCGCGGGTCGAGCGACGCAAAGGGGTTCTGGAAGACCGGCTGGATCCGCCGACGGACCGCCTTGAGCGCCCGTCGGCCGCTGCCGCGCTCCTGCCCGTCGACGAGCACGGTGCCCGAGGTCGGCTCGACGAGCCCGAGGAGCATGTTGGCGACCGTCGACTTGCCCGACCCGGACTCGCCGACGACGGAGACGGTCCTGCCCGCCGGGATCGTCAGGCTCACCCCGTCGACCGCCGCGTATGCCGGCCCACCCAGAGCGTGGGACCCGCGCCCACCTCCGTAGACCTTGACGAGGTCCCGGACCTCGACGAGCGGGGAGCCGCCCGGTCCCGCTGTGTGTGCAGCATCGAGACCGCCGGGCGCGGCGACCGGTCGGCGGGGTGTGGCCGTCGTGCCGGGGATGGCCGCGAGCAGGCGCGTGGTGTAGTCGTGCTGCGGCGCGTGCATGACGTCGTGGGCGGCGCCGATCTCGACGATCTCACCCGCCTGCATCACCGCCACGCGGTCGGCGCGCTCGGCGGCGAGGGTGAGGTCGTGCGTGATGAGAAGGACTGCCGTGCCCAGGTCGTCGGTGAGCTCGTCGAGCAGGTCGAGCACCCGTCGTTGCACGGTGACGTCGAGGGCGGAGGTGGGCTCGTCGGCGATGAGGAGCGCGGGCCTGCAGGCCAGCCCCATGGCGATGAGGACGCGCTGGCGCATGCCGCCGGAGAACTCGTGGGGGTACCGACGTGCGCGCTCCTTCGCGTCCTCGATGCCGACGGCGGTGAGCAGCTCGACGGCACGGTCCCGGGCCTGCGCGCCGGTCGCCACGTCGTGGACCTCGAAGGCCTCGGCGATCTGGTCGCCGACCCGCATCACCGGGTTGAGGTTGGTCATCGGGTCCTGCGGGACGAGGCCGATGCCGGCTCCGCGCAGGGCCTGCAGCTCACGTGGGTCGAGGGCCGCGACGTCGCGCCCACCGACGAGGATGCGTCCGCTGCTGACCTCGGCCGTATCCGGGAGGAGCCGGTTGACCGCCGCCGCGGTGGTCGACTTGCCGGACCCGGACTCGCCGACGAGGGCCAGCGTCTCGCCGCGTGCGATGTCGAACGAGACGCCACGCACGGCCGGGGTGAGGCCGCGTCGGGACCGGAAGCCGATGTGCAGGTCGCTGACGCTCAGCGCCCGGTCGCTGTCGGCGGGCGACCGGGCCGGGTCGGTACGGGTCGGATCGGTCATCGGTGCGCCTCCTCGAGGGGCAGCTCGGCCTGGAGCACGCGCTCCCACAGCCGGTCGGTCGGGACGGGCGTGCCGTCGTGCAGGTGCCGGTTCGTCGCCATGGCGAGGACCGCGGGCTCCCCGCCGAGCCGGACCCCCAAGGCCATCCCGGTGAAGCCGGGGTGCCACGCCAGGCGCTCGACGCCTCTCAGCGGGCGGAGGCGGAAGCCGAGTCCCTGGAGGGGGTCCGGTCCGGGGCTGGTGAACTCCTCGACGACGGCGTCGCTCCACAGGCCGTGGCTCGTGTCGTGGAGTGCGCGGCCGAGGGCGAGGAGGTCGGGGACGGACCCGAAGAGCCCGGCGTGACCGGAGACGCCGCCCATCGCGTGGAAGGCGTTGGCGTCGTGCACGCCCGCGTGGACGGGCGCCCGTCTCACGACCGGTGGAAGCGCGGGGTCGGGTTGGAGGTGGACGGGATAGGGCTCGCCGGTCGCGATCATCCGCTCCTCCCAGCCCTCGTCGAGCGCCGACGCGGCAACGTCGCCGGCGGCCGACCCCTCGTCAGTGGCAGAGCCGGTCACGTCACGTTGGGGAGCGTCGATGCCGATCGCCGCAGCGGCTGCCGCCACTGGGCGGTAGTGGAGCCCGAGCCCGAGCGGCTGCGTGACGAGTGCCCGGACGGCCTCGTCGAGCCGCATCCCGGTCACTTCCTCGACGACCGCGCCGAGCGCGATGAACGACAAATCCGAGTAGGCGAACGCCTCGTCGACCCCCGCCCCCCGAGGCAGCCGCGGCAGGAGCGCGAGCACCTCGTCCCGGGAGCGCGCCACCTGGTGCAGCGGCTGCCACGGCAGCAGCCCGCCGCGGTGGCGCAGCAGGTCGCGCAGTGTGGGGTCCGGCCCCGACCACGCGAGGTGCGAGGACACCGCTGCGTCGAGGTCGAGCCGACCGGCAGAGACGAGCGCCATGACCGCGCACGTCGTCACGAGCTTCGTCACGGACGCGAGGTCGTGCACGGTGTCCGCCGTCATCGGCGCACCGGAGGTGTCACGCTCCCCGGCCACGGCGACCGCCTCGCGGTCCGGCGTCCACGTGCCCACGACGGCGCCGCGAGGCGGCTTCTCGGACTCGTCGGCGCAGACCCCTCGGCCCACCAGCACCCGGGCCGCCCCTCCGGGAGCGGTCCGGGTGAGGTGGGCCTCCGGCATACGGAAGCGGTCGTCGACGCGTGTGGCACCGTCAGGCAGCCACCCGCGAGAGGCGTAGAAGCGCCGGGCCGGGGAGTTGTCGGCGAAGACCCAGAGGTCCGAGCCCGCGACGCCGGGCGCTGCCCGGTCGGCAGCGTCCAGCAGGAGCCCGCCGATGCCGTGCCCCTGCGCCTCGGGGGCGACGTAGAGCGAGTGGACGGCGAGCCGGTCGTCCGAGGCGGTGAACCGGACGACGCCCACGACCGCGTCCTCGTCATCCACGGCGACGAGCGTCTCGTCGCGCCCGAGCGCGTCGGCCCAGAGCGCGTCCGCGTCGGCGCGCGACAACTCCTCAAGGGCCGAGGGGGGAGCGAAGCGGGCATGCGAGCGGGTCCAGCACTGCCAGAAGACGTCCTGGACCGCCGCCAGGTCGTCGGCGGTGGCGGGGCGGACGAGCGTCACCTCACGACCACCAGGGCTCGCGGCAGCTCGACCAGCGGCTCGGGCAGGCGCAGGGGCTCGGCGCCGGGGGTGACCGAGCCGAGGACCCGCGGCCCCGAGGCGCCGGTGGCGGCGGGGACGTTGCCGGGCAGCCCGTGCCACGTCGCCCACCCCATCAGGGCGAAGGCGAACGCCTCCTTGAGGTCGGTCGGGATCCCGAGGTCCTCGGTCGTGTCGATGCGCACGCCCATCGCGGCGTCGGCGAGGGCCGCCATGAGCACCGGGTTGTCGCACCCGCCGCCCGACGCGAGGACGCGGGTGACGCGCGCGCGGAGCAGCTCGCGACCGACGACCTCACCGGTGAGGCGGGTGAGCGTCGCGACGAGGTCGGCGTTGCCGATCTGCCTGTCGCCCAGTGCTGCTCGCACGTGGTCGAGGTGGAAGTACTCCTTGCCGGTCGACTTCGGCGCGGGCAGGTCGTAGTAGGGGTCGGACATGAGGTCGGCCAGCAGGTCCTCGTCGACCCTGCCGCTCGCCGCGATCTCGCCGCCGACGTCGTAGCCCACCTCCGTGAGCCCGCGAGCCGTGACGACCGCGTCGACGAGCCCGTTGGCCGGACCGATGTCGTATGCCGTGATGCGCACCTGGCCGCCCGCGTCGCGTTCGACGCGGGTCATGTTGGAGATCCCGCCGAGGTTGAGCGCGGCGACGACCTCCGGGCCCGCGCCCCGGGCCGGGTCGGCCGCGGCACCGGCGAGGGCGAGCACGTCCAGCAGGGGAACGAGGGGCGCGCCATGCCCCTGTGCCGCGACGTCCCTCGCGCGCAGGTCGCTGACGACGGGGACGCCGAGCCGTTCGGCGATCCACGCCGGCTGGCCGATCTGCATCGTTCCGAGCGCGTGGCCACCCTCGACCCAGTGGTAGACGGTCTGGCCGTGGCTCGAGACCGCGTCGACGCCACCGACCTCGTCGGCGACCTCCGCCGCCACCGCCGCGAAGTGCTGCCCCACGAGGGTGTCGAGCTGGGTGAGCTCGTGCGCGGTGCACGGGCCGGGCGGGAGTGCGGCCAGGAGGCGGGCCCGGAGCTCCGACGGGTAGGGCGTCGAGCGCCCACTGACGACCCGGGCCTCGAGCACGTCGTCGCGCAGCCCGAGCTCGACGACGACCGCGTCGACCGCGTCGAGTGAGGTGCCGGAGATGAGGCCCAGCCAGCGCATGGATGTCGTGGGTGTCGTCATGCGTCAGTCCCGTCCCTTGACGTCGAAGGCGTCGCGGAGTCCGTCACCGAGGAGGTTGAGCCCCGCGACGAGGAGCACGACGACGATGCCGGGCGCGATCATCGTCCAGTTCGCGATCGACACGACGTTGCGCGACTCGAAGATCATGGAGCCGAGTGACGGTGCCGGCGGCGGTGTGCCGAGGCCGAGGAACGACAGCGACGCCTCGGTGAGCACGGCCCACGACAGCGAGAGCGCCGTCTGGACGATGACGAGCCCACTGATGTTGGGCAGCACGTGCAGCGCCATCGTCGCCCACGGGTTCTGGCCCGTGCTCACGGCAGCGCGCACGAAGTCCTGCTCCCGCAGGGAGAGCACCGGCCCGCGGGCCACCCGGAAGAAGATCGGGACGTAGACGACCGCGATGGCGAGCGCGACCGTGAACCACGTCCGGTCGAGCACGGACACGAGGGTGAGGGCGAGGAGCAGCGGCGGGAACGCGAAGAGGACGTTGGCCACGCCGCCGGTGACGGCGTCGACCGCACCCCGCAGGTAGCCCGCGACGACGCCGGCGAGGGTGCCGACGACGGCCGAGAGGGCGACGGCGACGGACGCGATCAGCACCGAGTTCGCCAGGCCCGCGGCGACGCGGGAGAAGACGTCGCGTCCGAACTGGTCGGTGCCGAACCAGTGGGCGCCCGAAGGACGCTGGAGCCGGTTCGGCGCGTCCTGCGCGATGGGGTCGTGGGGGAGGACCCCCAGCCAGGCGAGCACCGCGACGACGAGGAGCACGCCCATGACGACGAGTCCGAGCACGCCCGGGACCGACCGGCGCAGGCGGTGCCACGGCCGGGTCGGCGCCGACCCGACGTCGACGGTGAGCTCGCCGGCCGCGTCGCCGGCTGCCCCGGTCGCCTCGCCGCTCATGACGCACGCACCCGGGGGTCGACGACCCGGTAGGCCAGGTCGGTGGCGATGTTGACGAGCACGAAGGCGAGGGCGATGACGAGCACGGTGCTCTGCACGACGGCGTAGTCCTTCTGCTGGATGCCGAGCAGCACCTGCCGCCCGATGCCCGGCAGCGAGAAGATCTGCTCGACGACGACGGCACCGCCCAGGAGGTAGCCGAGCTGGAGGCCGGTCATCGTCGTCACCGGCAGCAGCGCGTTGCGCAGGACGTGGCGGCGACGCAGCCTCCGCTCGCCGACGCCCTTGGCGCGGGCCGTGCGGACGAAGTCCTCGCCCCGCACGGACAGCACGGCGGTCCGGGTCGTGCGGGCGATGGGCGCCGCGATCCCGAACCCGAGGGTGAGCGCGGGCAGGAGCATCTGCTGCAGGTTGAGGGCGAGCGACGAGACCGACTGCCACGGGACGGCATACGGCTGTCCGTTGGGGTTGAAGCCGAGTCCGGACGCGGCATAGGTGAGCAGGAAGCTCGCGAGGAGGAAGGCCGGCACGGACAGCCCGATGAGGGCGAGGACCTGTCCCACGCCGTCGCGCCACGTGTTCGGGGCGCCGGCGGCGAGCATGCCGACCGGAATGCCGAGGAGCAGCGCGACGAGGATCGACAGCACCGCGAGCTCGAGCGTCACCGGCAGCGCGGCGACGGTGAGCGACGCGACGCTCGTGCGTGAGCGCACCGACCAGCCGAGGTTGCCCGAGAGCAGCTCGCCCAGCCAGGAGAAGAACTGGGTGACGAGCGGCTGGTCGATGCCGTAGTACTCGCGCAGCGCGGCCTGCTGCGCCGGGGTGAGCGCGGCCGCCTCCGTCCCGAGCGACGCCGTGATCTGGTCGCCCGGGATCGCCCGGAGCATGACGAAGACGAGCAGCGCCACCCCGAGCAGCGTCGACGCGACGGCGACGGCACGCCAGGCGAACCCCCTCAGGGTCTGCGCCGTCCCGGCCTCCGAGCTCACTGGATGGTCGTCGTGCGCAGCGACTGCAGGCTGCCGTTGCTCATCGGCACGAAGCCGCCCACCTTCGACGAGGCGACGGTGTAGGAGTTGCCGGTGAAGAGCCAGACCCACGCCGCGTTGTCCTCGAGATGCTGCGAGACCTTCGCGTAGACGTCCTTGCGCTTCGCCTCGTCCTGCGTGGCCTTGCCCTCGGCGAAGAGCGCGTCGAGCTCGGGCGAGGAGTAGCCGGCGACCTTCTGCAGGTTTCCCGTGCTCGTGAAGTAGCGGCCGTACATCGTGTCGGGGTCAGGGCGGCCGCCGTTGAGCGCGACAGCGGCCTCGAAGTCACCGGCGACCCAGCGGTCGACGAAGGCCGCGATGTCGAGCACCTCGAGGTCGAGGGTGATCCCGGCCTCGGCGAGCTGGCTCTTGAGGTTCTGGGCCTCGTTGACGGAGGTGGCGTACTCGCCCTGGCTGACGATCGTCCTGATGGTCAGGGTCGGCTTGCCGGCCTTGGCGAGCAGCTCCTTGGCCCTGGCGACGTCGCGCTTGGGGCAGGGACGCTTGGCCGGGTCCGACTTGTACTCCGGTGCCGTGATCGGCCCGGTCACCTCGCCCTCCCCGTATGCCGCGGTGTCGAGGACCTGCTGCCGGTCGATCGCGCAGGAGATCGCGAGCCGGACGTCGAGGTCCGCGAGGGCGGGCTGGGTCGTGCTCGTGGCCTTGAGCTGGAGCGCGTGGTAGCTCAGCTGCGGCGTCTTGGTGACGGTGAGCTCACCGCCCTCGGCGGTGCGTGCGACGAGCGGGTCGTTGACCGCGGCGAGGTGGACGTTGCCGGACTTGAGGGCCGTGACGATGGCGTTCTCGTCGGGAACGACGCGGAACTCGATGCCGTCGAGCAGGGCCTTCTCTCCCCAGTAGGCGTCGTTGCGCTTGAGCTTCACCGACTGGGACGGCGTGCGGCTCTCGAAGGTGAACGGGCCGGTGCCGTTGGGCTTGGTCTCCAGTGCGCTCATCGCCGCCGCGTCGGCGGACTCGGACGGCAGCATGGCGACGTTGACACTGGCGAGGCCGGCAGGGAGAGCGGCGTCGGGCGCGGACAGCGTGAGGGTGACGGTCGACGGGTCGGTCGCGGTGACCTCCGTGACGTTGGCGAGCGCGCTTCGGGCGACGGCGGCGGTCTTCTCGTCGCGGATCGCGTCGAGCGAGAACTTCACGTCGGCCGAGTCGAAGTCACTGCCGTCGGCGAACGTCACGCCCTTGCGCAGCGTGAGGGTGAGCGTCCTGCCGTCCGCGGACGGCTCCCACTTCTCGGCGAGGCCCGGAACCGTGCCGAGGTCCTTGTCGTACTCGGTGAGGGTGCCGTAGATCGTGCCGAGGACGTTGACCGCCTGGAACTGGGTTGCCTTCCACGGCATGAGGGTGTCGGGGTCGCTCGTCATCGCGAAGACGGCCGTGCCACCGGGCTTGCCGGGCTCGGCGTTGGCCTCGGGGCCGGAGCCGGTGCCGTTCGTGGCGCCGCTCGAGCACGCCGTGACGAGGGCGAGGGAGGCGGCCGCGAGGGTCGCGAGGCTTCCGGGTGCGGACGGGCGGGCGATGCGGATCATCGTCGATCTCCTGTGCCTTCGGGTGCTGTCGCAGGGACGGGCGACCGGAGAAACCCTACAGTCGCTCCTCCTTCAGCGGAAGATTCCTACATCGCCATCTCGTCGTCGGGCGCCTTCCGCGGCGACGTGCCCGCGAGCCCGAACCAGCTGACGACCCCACCGGTCGTGAGGAGCACCGCGCACACGACCATGGCCGCCCGGAAGCCCGACGTCATCGCCGACGCCTCCTGGTAGTCGTCACCCGAGAGCCCGACGAGGGCCGGCAGGGCGGCGACGGCGAGGAGGGACCCCGCACGGGCCACGGCGTTGTTGACGCCGCTGGCGACACCGGCATACCGGTCCGGCGCGGCCGCGAGGACGGTCGAGGTGAGCGGGGAGACGAGGAGCGCCAGCCCGAGGGCGAAGACGACGAGGCCGGGAAGCACGGTCCACCACGTCGCCCCCCGTCCGGCGGGCAGCAGCAGGAGGGCGCCGACCGCGCAGACGACCGGACCGACCGACATGGGGATCCGCGGCCCGATCCGCTCGGAGAGCTGGGAGGCCCGGGACGACAGCAGCATGAGCGCGATCGTCACGGGCAGGCCGGTGAGCCCGGCCGACAGGGCCGACCAGCCGGCGGAGACCTGGAGCTGGAGGACGAGGATGAAGAAGACGACGCCGAGCGCGCCGTAGACGACGAAGGTCATCGCGTTGGCCGCGGAGAAGACCCGGTCGCCGAAGAGCGAGAGCTGGACGAGCGGTGTGTGCGCCCGCGACTCGACGACGACGAACGCCACGGCCGCGACGACGGCGAGGACGGACACGGCGACGAGCAGCGGCCGGCTCATCGTCGCCGACGCGGTGAGCGCGTAGGTGAGGCCGCCGAGCGCGAGCACGGTGAGCGCGGCCCCGAGGACGTCGAACCCGCGTCCGGTCGCCTCGGTGTCGCGGGACTCCGGCGTGGCATAGAGCGTAAGCGCGATGACGGCGAGGCACAGCGGCACGTTGATGCCGAAGATCCAGCGCCAGCCGCCGTTGTCGACGAGCCAGCCGCCGACGAACGGGCCGATGGCGGCCGCGATGCCGGACAGCCCCGCCCACGTGCCGATCGCGGCGGCGCGGTCCTCGCGCCGGAAGGCCGACTGGATGATCGCGAGCCCGCCCGGGGTGAGCAGGGCTGCGCCGATGCCCTGGAGGACACGGGTGGCGACGAGCTGGCCCGGGCTCTGCGCGACGGCGCAGAGCGCGCTCGCGACGAGGAACCACACCATCCCGACGAGGTAGACCCGGCGCCGCCCGAGCCGGTCGCCGAGCGCGCCGCCGACGAGGACGAGCGAGGCGAGGGCGAGCATGTAGCCGTTGATGACCCACTGGAGCTGCTCGAGCGAGGCGTCGAGCTCGGTGCCGATCGTGCGCAGCGCGACGTTGACGACCGAGCCGTCGAGGATCGCGATGCCCGACCCGAGGGTCACGGCCGTGAGGGTGAGGCGGCCGCGGGTCTCGTCCCGGGCGAGGAGTTCGGTCACACCCGCCATTGTCACTGGCTACCGTCCGGTAGGACTGGGGCATGAGTGCTGCGACGCGGATCAGCGCGTTCACCGACGACGCCCTCGGCGCCGACGACGCCACCGGCGTCGCCACCCGCATCGCCGCCGGAGAGATCTCGGCCCTCGAGGCGGTCGACGCGGCCATCGCGCGGGTCGAGGCCGTGAACGGCGAGCTCAACGCCGTCGCCGCGTGGGACCGCGACCGGGCCCGCCGGCGTGCCTCGACCGGACGGGGCCGCGGTGCCTTCGCAGGCGTCCCGTCCGCGACGAAGGAGAACATCGCCGTCGCCGGTATGCCGTCCGCCATGGGTTCGCGGGCCGTCCCGTCCGCGCCCGGCGAGGTCGACGGCGCCTTCACCCGCCAGCTCCTCGACACCGGCGTCATCCCGGTCTGCTCGACGACGATGCCCGAGTTCGGGTGGACCGCGACGACGGAGCGCGTGGGAGGCGACGTCACGCGCAACCCGTGGGACACGGCATACAGCAGCGGTGGCTCGTCGGGAGGCTCGGCCGCGCTCGTCGCCTCGGGGGCGCTGCCGATCGCCCATGGGAACGACGGCGGCGGCTCGATCCGGATCCCGGCGGCCGCGTGCGGTCTCGTCGGGCTCAAGCCCTCGCGTGGCCGGCTGCGGCTCGACGAGGGCAACGCGGCGATGCCGGTCAAGGTCGTCGTCGACGGCGTGCTCACCCGCTCGGTGCGTGACACCGCCCGCTTCTACGAGGCGGCGGAGCGGAGCTGGCGCAACCCGCGGCTCCAGCCCGTCGGCCGGGTCGAGGACGGACCGGCGCGTCCGCTGCGGATCGGCGTCTTGACCGACTCGCCCTTCGCGCCGCCGTCCGACGCCGACACCCGCGCCGCCGTCGAGCGGACCCGGGACCTGCTGGAGTCGCTGGGGCACACCGTCGTCGAGTACGCACCGCCGATCCCGAGGTTCTTCAAGTCCGACTTCGAGGACTACTGGTCAATGCTCGCGTGGGCGGTCGCCAAGAACCGAGGCGGCATGTTCGGGCCCGACTTCGACCCGTCCGCGCTCGACCCGCTCACCCTCGGGCTCGCGAAGCGGTTCCGGCGCCGGGCGCACCGTGCGCCGCTCGTCGTCGCCCGGCTCGCCGCGTCGGGCCGGGTCCAGGAACGGACCTTCGGCGACGTCGACCTCGTCCTCACGCCCGTCCTGGCCCACACCCCACCGCGGATCGGGCACCTCGGGGCGGACCAGTCGTTCGAGGAGCACTTCGAGAAGCTCGTCGCCTACGCCGCCTTCACCCCGCTCGCCAACGCGACGGGCGCGCCGGCGATCTCGCTGCCGCTGGGCCGGACCGAGGACGGCCGCCCAGTCGGGGTCATGCTGTCCGCCCGCCTCGGCGACGAGCGCCGCCTCCTCGAGATCTCGCTGGATCTCGAGGAGGCGTCACCGTTCCCATCCCTGTCCGACTGACCCCTGCGACTTATTGCCCTTTCCAGCGCCTTCGCCGAGCGCTACGCCGTCCGCGAGGCGCTGGAAAGGGCAATAAGTCGAGAGTCGGGGGCCAGGGTCACCCCACCGAGCTGTTGTACTGGTCGATCTGGCTCTTGAGCGACTCGGCGGCCTTCGTCATGGCCTGCTGGGGGTCGGTGCCGTTGAGTGCGGCCTCGAGACCGTCCTCGCTGGCCTTGCGCGCCTGCGGCATGACGCCGAGGAGGCACCCCTGCGTGGCCTTGCTCAGCTTGGTGTTCTCGAGCTGCTTGACGGCGACGTCGAAGAGCGGGTTGGCCTTGCGGTACTCGACGTCCGACGGCTCCTCGAGCGCGCCCTTGCTGATCGGGAAGTAGCCGGTGCCGATGTGCCACTGGGCCTGGCTCTTCTTGTCGGCGAGGAACTTCACGAAGCGCCACGCCGCCTCCTTGTTGGCGTCCTCGTGGTTCTCGCCGTTGATCCACAGCGACGCGCCACCGATGATGGGGCCGCCCTCGGTGCCCGCCTTGATGTGCGGGTAGTTGGCGGCGCCGAGCTCCCAGCCGCCCTCCTTGGCGGCCTTGCTGAAGCCACCGAGCTGTCCGGTCGACTCGAGGGTGATCGCGAGCTGGCCGGACTTGAAGGCCGCCTGCGCCGCCTTGGTGTCACGACCGGTGTTGGCGGCGAGGCCGTCCTTGACCATCGTCTGCCACCACTTCACGACCTCGACCGCCTCGGGCGAGTCGAACTGGACCTTGGTGGCCTTGCCGTCACGGCCGTTGCCTTGGTCGCAGTACTCCTTGCCGTCGGTGGCGATGAACTGCTCGAGGAGCCAGCCGTAGATCGCCGCGCCGAAACCGTAGTCGGCGGGGCCCCCGCCCTTCTTCGAGAGCTTCTCGGCGGCGGTGCGGATCGCGGCGAGGTCCTGCGGCGGCTTCTCGGGGTCGAGTCCGGCCTTCGCGAAGAGCGACTTGTTGTAGTAGAGCACCGGCATCGAGGTGTTGAACGGCATCGAGTTGAGCTTGTCGTCGATGCTGTAGTAGCCGGTGATGTTGGGCTGGAGGTCGCTCACGTCGAGTTTGTCGCGGTCGATGAACGCCTGCATCGGGATCGTCTGCTTGGCGTCGATCATGAAGCGGGTACCGATGTCGTAGATCTGGATGACGTCGGGCGTGGACTTGCTCTGGATCGCCGCCTTGTACTTCGTGATGGCGTCGTCGTACTTGCCCGCGTAGGTCGCCTTGACCTCGATCTTCCCGCTGTTCTGCGAGTTGAAGTCGGCGACGAGCTTGGTGAGGGCCTCGGCGTTGGTGCCGTCCATCGCGTGCCAGAAGGCCACCGTCGTCACACCACTGGCCTTGTCGAGGACGTCGGCTGCGGGAGCTCCCCCGCTGCCCCCGTCGCCGCCGTCACCCCCGTCGTCGGCCGAGCCGCCGCCGCAGGCGGCGAGGAACAGTGACGCGGACGCCACGGCCGCCGGGACGGCATACCGGAGCCGGGTGCGCCTTGGGGCGCTGGAAGTCGTCGTTCTCACGTGGAACTCCTTTGTTCTCTGAGCGGTGCTCACTTGACGGCGCCAGCGGTGAGCCCGCGGACGATGAAGCGCTGCCCGAAGATGACGAGCAGGAGGGTGGGGAAGAGCGCGAGCATGACGCCCGCCAGCACCATGCCGGGGGAGTCGGAGTCAGAGCTCTGGAGCTGGCTGATGCCGATCTGGATCGTCTGGTGCCTCGGGTCCTCGGTGGCGAGCAGCGGCCAGAAGTACATGTTCCAAGCCGAGAGCGCCGACCAGATGCCGAGGGCGGCGAGGCTGGGACGCGACAGCGGCAGCAGGATCGAGAAGAGGAAGCGGAAGTGTCCGGCGCCGTCGACGCGCGCCGCGTCGCGCAGCTCCATGGGGAACGACAGGAACGACTGCCGCAGCAGGAAGGTCCCGAAGCCGGTCGCGAGGAACGGCAGGGTGAGCCCGGCGATCGTGTCCTTGAGGCCCCACTGCGAGATGAGCAGGTAGTTCGGGATGATGATCGACTCGAACGGGATCATCATCGTCGACAGGAACACCCCGAACCAGAACGCCCGCCAGCGCAGGTTGAGGAAGACGAACGCGTAGGCCGCGAGCGCGCTCGTCACCATCTGGCCGAGCGTGATGCCGAGGGTCTGCAAAACGCTCGTGAGGTACTGGTTGCCAAGCGGGATGATGTCGAGCGCGTTGGAGTAGTTCTCGGGGTGGAGGCCGTTCTTGGGCCACAGCGCCGGCGGGAAGCTGTTGGTGTCGCGCTCGCCCATGAACGACCCGACGAGGCCGTAGTAGACCGGGAAGAGCACGACGAGAAAGAGCACCCCGAGGATGAGGTAGGTGCCGATGTTGGACGGCTTTGCGGCGGAGCGCCTGCCGGAGCGCTTGGTGGTGGCACCCGGGGTGGGGCGCTCGCCGGCGGGGCGCTCGTCGGTCGTCTGCGAGGCGGTGGTCACCGGTAGAACACCTTCCTCTCGAGGACGCCGAACTGCAGCGCGGTGATGATGAGGACGATGATGAGCAGCACCATCGCCTGGGCCGAGGCGTAGCCGTAGTTGCTGTTGTTGTTGGCGAAGGCCTGCTCGTAGATCGAGTAGACGAGGGTCGTCGTGCGGTCCTCGGGCCCGCCGACGGTGAGGATCTTGATCTGCCCGAAGCTCTGCAGCGAGTGGATCGTCCCGACGACGACGAGGAAGAACAGCTGCGGCGTGAGCAGCGGCATGACGATGCTGCGCTGGAGCCGCAGGCCACTCGCGCCGTCGAGACGGGCCGCCTCGAGGACGTCCTCGGGGAGGGCGCCGAGACCGGCGGAGAGGACGAGCAGGTTGTAGCCGATCTGCATCCACACGGTCGCGCCCGAGACCGACCAGAGCGCGAGGTCGGGGTTGGTGAGCCACTGGACCTTGTCGACGCCGAAGGTGTTGAGGATGCCGTTGAGGACACCGCTCGCCGGGTTGAAGAGAACACCGAAGATCACCGACGCCGTCGCCACCGAGAAGGCGAAGGGGAGCGCGAAGGCGGTGCGGAAGAAGCGGACCCCACGGATGCGCGACTGGAGCAGCAGGGCGATGAGCAGGGCGATGGCGATGCTCGGGATGACGGTGAGCACGGTGAACGCGAACGTCACCCACAGCACCTGGAGGAAGTCAGGGTCGCCGAAGAGCCGCGTGTAGTTGACGAACCCGACGAACCCGCTGGGGTTGCCGAGGATGTCCGTGCCCTGCACCGAGAGCAGGATCGACTTCACGAGCGGCCAGAAGATGAAGAGCCCGAAGATCACGAGTGCCGGCAGCAGGTACCCCAGCGCCACCCACCGCTCCCGCTTGGCCTCGTTGCCCGCGGGGCTGCTCGAGGGCGACTGCGGTGGCTGGTTCGGCTGGTCGGGTTCGTGCTCGGCGAGCACCGGTTCACCGGTCGTCGTCGTCACGTCACACCTCGTCCCTCGTCGTTGTGGGTGGTCGGCGTCATGCTAGGCGGGTTCCTCCAGTTTCTGTCGCTCCGGGATGACTACAGGGGGGTTTTCTTCCCGGCGATTCGCGCCCTCCGGAACAGCGTGTATGCCGGGTGCCCCGGTTAGTTTGGGGGTCACCATCCGTTCTGCGAGGGGCACAGCATGATCCGGTTCGAGGGCGTGACGAAGCAGTACCCGGACGGGACGGTCGCCGTCGACGACCTCTCCCTCACGGCGCCGACGGGCAAGATCACCGTGCTCGTGGGTCCCTCGGGCTGTGGCAAGACGACCTCGCTGCGCATGATCAACCGGATGATCGAGCCGACGAGCGGGCTCATCTCGCTCGACGGGCAGGACACCGGCCGGATGAACGAGGCGCAGCTGCGCCGCGGCATCGGCTACGTCATCCAGCACGCCGGGCTCTTCCCGCACCGCACCGTCGTCGACAACGTCGGCACCGTCCCCCGCCTGCTCGGCTGGGACAAGAAGGAGACGCTCGAGCGCTCACGCGAGCTGCTCGCCCGGGTGGGGCTGGCGCCTGAGCTCGCCGACCGCTACCCGTCGCAGCTGTCCGGCGGGCAGCAGCAGCGCGTCGGTGTCGCCCGGGCGCTCGCGGCCGACCCGCCCGTCATGCTCATGGACGAGCCGTTCAGTGCGGTCGACCCGGTCGTGCGCGACCAGCTCCAGGACGTCTTCCTCGACCTCCAGTCCGAGCTCGGCAAGACGATCGTCTTCGTCACCCACGACATCGACGAGGCGATCAAGCTCGGTGACCAGGTGGCGGTTCTGCGCGTGGGAGGCAAGCTCGCGCAGATCTCCGACCCGGCATACCTCCTCGCCCACCCGGTCGACGACTTCGTGGCGGACTTCCTGGGACGGGACCGGGGCTACCGGTCGCTGCAGTTCCAGCCGGCGCCCAAGCTGCCGCTGACGCGCGAGCGCACGCTCCTCCTCGGCGAGTCTGCCGCGGGGATGACCGGCGACTGGGTGCTCGTCGTCGACGACTCGCACCGGCCGCTCGGGTGGGTCGAGCCGAAGCGCATCTCGGGTGAGGTGCGGAGTGAGCACCTGCACCGGGGTGGGACCGTGGCGCGGGAGTCGGGGTCGCTGCGCGGTGCCCTCGACGCGGCCCTGTCCTCGCCCTCGCGACGTGGTGTCGTCGTCGACGACGAGGGTGTGCTCGTCGGCACGGTGCGTGCCCACGAGGTCCTCTCGCTCATCGAGGCGACCGACCGACCCGACGAGGACCGCGCCGACGCCTTCGCGGAGGAGGGCGCCTGAGATGGAGTGGGTCAACGACCACTGGGGCGACATCTTCGCGCTCGCCCGCAGCCACGTCTGGCTCGCCGGGCTGCCTCTCATCTTGGGGTTGGTCATCGCGCTGCCGCTCGGGTGGGCGGCGCGGCGCTGGTCGCGGCTCTATCCCGTGCTCATCTCGGCGTCCGGGTTGCTCTACACGATCCCGTCCCTGGCGCTGTTCGTCCTCATGCCGCTCATCCTCGGGACGCGGGTCCTCGACCGGGCCAACGTCGTCGTGGCGATGACGATCTACACCGTCGCGCTGCTCGTGCGGACGGTCGCCGACGGGCTGGGCTCGGTGCCGGAGGCGACGCTCCAGGCGGCGCGGGCCATGGGCTACAAGGGGTTCCGACGGTTCTTCGGGGTCGAGCTGCCGCTCGCGGTGCCGGTCATCGCCGCGGGCCTGCGGGTCGCGGCGGTGTCGAACGTCAGCATCGTCTCGGTCGCCTCGCTCATCGGCGTCTCGCAGCTCGGCAACCTCCTCACCGACGGCTACGACCGGTACATCACCGCTGAGATCGTCGCGGGGATCGTGGCGTGCGTCGTGCTCGCACTCCTCTTCGACGGGGTGATCCTGCTGGGCCAGCGACTGCTCACGCCGTGGCTCCGGGCGCAGGGAGGCCGGGCATGATCGCCAGCATCCTCGAGTGGCTGACGTCCTCGGCCACGTGGTCGGGGGAGGCCGGGCTGGGCGCACGGATCGCCGAGCACCTCTGGTACTCGCTCCTGGCCGTCGTCATCGCCGCTGCCATCGCGGTCCCGTTGGGGCTGTGGGTCGGTCACACCGGTCGGGCGCGCTGGCTCGTGTCGCTGGCCAACTCGCTGCGCGCCGTGCCGACGCTCGGTCTGCTCTTCGCGGTGGCGCTGTGGCTGGGACCGAAGATCTCCGGCGACCTCGCCTTCCTCGTCCCGAGCATCGTCGTCCTCGTCATCCTCGTGATCCCGCCGATCCTCTCCGGCGTGTATGCCGGCGTCGAGGCCGTCGACCCGGCCACCAGGGACGCCGCGCGCGGCATGGGGATGAGGGGGATGGAGGTCGTCCGGCAGGTCGAGATCCCGAACGCGCTGCCCCTCATCCTCTCGGGCCTGCGCTCGGCCTTCCTCCAGGTCATCGCGACGGCGACGGTCGCGGCATACATCGGCCTCGGTGGGCTGGGTCGCTACCTCGTCGACGGGATCAAGACCGGTGACTACGTGTCGACCGCGGGCGGCGCGCTCGTCGTCTCGGTGCTCGCCCTGCTCGTCGACGGCGTCCTGGCTGTCGTGCAGAGGCTCGTCGTCTCGCCCGGCCTCACGGGGGGCCGGTCCGGGCGCACGCGACGGGGTCGCCGGAACCCGGAGCTCGCGAGCTCACCCTCCCGGGCCGGAATGTCGGGGGCCGATGGTGAAGTTGACCCCGATGCGACGTGAACGCCTCGGCCGATGTCGCGCGCGCGACCACGTGGGCCGCTTCCCCCGTTCCATCCTCTGACGTCAGATCGATCGCAACCGAAGGATTCCTCATGAAGCGCATGACCGCCGTACTCGCCCTCACCACCTCCGCGATCCTCGGTCTGTCGGCCTGTGGCGGTGGAGGTGACCCCCTCTCGTCCGACTCGCCCTCGGCCTCGGGCTCGTCAGGCGGTGGCGGCAGCGTCGTCATCGGCTCCGCCGACTTCCCCGAGTCCGAGCTGCTCGCGGAGATCTACGCCGGCGCGCTCAAGGCCAAGGGTGTCGACGCGACGACCAAGCCGCGCATCGGTTCGCGCGAGATCTACCTCAAGGCGCTCGAGGACGGTTCGATCCAGGCCATTCCCGAGTACACCGGCGCCCTCGGGTTCTTCTACGACAAGAACTTCAAGGAGACCGACCCCGACAAGGTCTACACCGCGGTGGAGGGCCTGCTCCCCGACACGTTCGCCATGCTCGAGAAGTCGGCCGCCGAGGACAACGACTCGATCGTCGTCACCAAGGAGACCGCCGACTCCAAGAACCTCAAGAGCATCGGTGACCTCAAGGCGTCGGCCGGCGAGATGTCGCTCGGGGCGCCGCCGGAGTTCCAGAAGCGCCCGCAGGGCATCCCCGGCCTGCAGGCGACCTATGGCGTGACGTTCAAGTCGTTCCGCCCGCTCACCGGACAGGGCCTTGTCCAGGCGCTCAAGAACGGCCAGGTCGACGCGGCCAACATCTTCACGACCGACCCGTCGATCGCCGAGAACGGCTTCGTCTCGCTCGAGGACACCGAGAAGCTCTTCGGGTCGCAGAACATCGTCCCGCTCGTGGCCAAGGACAAGCAGGAGCAGCTGGCTCCGGCGCTCAACGCGGTCTCCAAGGCCCTGACCACCGAGGTCATCTCGGGTCTGCTCAAGAAGACGGTCACCGACAAGCAGGACGCCAAGGACGTCGCCGCCGAGTTCCTCAAGGAGAACAACCTCGGCTGACCGGCTCGCGCGCGACCCGCAGTCACCCGCCGAAGGGGTGTCAGGGGCGTCAGATCGACGCTCCCGACACCCCTTCGGCGTGTTCATGCGCCTTCGCTCGGTCTGCGGTGAGGCGACCTTGACGGGTGCCACACTGCGAAGATGCGGATCCCCGACCCAGCGCTGGTCGTCCTCGTCGGCGCGGCCGGTTCCGGGAAGTCGACCTGGGCCGCGGCGCACTACCGACCCACCGAGGTCGTCTCGTCCGACGCCCTCCGTGCGCTGGTCGGGAGCGGAACAGCCGATCTCGACGCCTCGAACGACGCCTTCCGGATCCTCGACCAGGTCGTGAGCGGACGAACCCGCCGAGGTCTCACCGTCGTCGTCGACACGCTGGGTCTCGACCCCGAACGGCGTGCAGGATGGGCGGCCTTGGCCCGCAGCGCCGGGCTCGCGACCGTGGCGGTCGTGTTCGACACCCCGGGTGCCACGTGCCGAGCCCGCAACGCCGCCCGCGACCGACCGGTGCCTGCGTCGGTGCTCGACATGCAGCTGCAACGCATGCGCAACATCCGAACCGAGCTCGAGGGCGAGGGGTGGGAGGTCCACGTCGTCGGAGGCGAGGAGGCCGCGGCGCTGCCGACCGGGTCACCGACGGCCTCGGCGCCGAAGGCCTCGTCACCGACGGCCTCGTCGGTCACGGTGAGGTCAGCGGCCAGGCCCTTGCCGAGGGTGACGTCGAGGAGTGACGGACCGCGGGTGATGCTTCAGATCTCGCGCTTCCCGTGGGGTGAAGACCCTCTCGACTGGCTGCGTGGCGTCGCACTCGCGGCGGACGAGGCCGGGTTCGCGGGGCTTGCCCTGATGGACCACCTCATCCAGATCCCGCAGGTCGGGCGCGCGTGGGAGCCGATCCCGGAGCCTTGGGTGACGTTGGGCGCGCTCGCCGCCCTGCCCACCGACCTCATGCTCGGCACGCTGTGCACGCCGGCCACCTTCCGCCCTGCGGGGGTCATCGCGAAGGCGGCCGCCACGCTCGACGTCCTGAGCGGAGGGCGCGCCTTCTGTGGGCTGGGAGCGGGCTGGTGGGAGCGAGAACACTCGGCGTACGGCATGGCCTTCCCTGCCACGGCCGGTCGGCTCGACGAGCTCGATGCGGCCGCAGAGACTCTGCGGGCTCTGTGGGCGCCCGGCACCAAGGCCTACGAGGGCCAGCGGGTGTCGCTGCCCGAGACCACCTGCTACCCACGCCCCGTCGGCTCGCTGCCACTCATCATCGGCGGGGGTGGCGAGCGGCGAACATTGCGCGTCGCGGCCACATGGGGCGACGCCTGCAACGTCCAAGGCGATCTGGAGGTGGTGACGCACAAAACCGACGTCCTGCGCCGGCACTGCGACGAGGTGGGGCGCCCCCACGACGAGGTCGAGGTCACGGTCCTCGACGTTGCCGTCGTCGGCTCTGACCGGGACGACACCTGGGCGAGGGTCGAGCGACGTCGCGGACGCACCAAGGCGGCGGTGTATGCCGCCAGACACCACGCCGCGGAGGTCGCCGCGCACCGCGAGCGGCATGACCGGCTCTTCGAGGCCGGGGTCGGAACGGTGTTCCTGGCGCTGCCGGACCTGGCAGGAGCGCGCGACGTGGAGAGGGTTGCTGCGCTGGCTCGACGCTGATGCCGCGCTGCCGGACTGCAGAAGCCCCCAGGCATGCCGGTGCGCCCGGCGCCTGTGTGGCGTCGGGTGTGGGCGGGGTCATGGTCGGTGTCGTCGTTCGTGTTCGCCGGCGGCGGGGCGGTGGTGGTCCGCGTCGGGCGGGGCGTGCGGACGTGTGGCGAGTGCGTCGTCGTAGGAGCCTCTGGTGAGGTCCCAGGTGACGTGCTGTCGGCCGTGGGTGTCAGTGGTGAGGTGTCCGTGGAGGCGTCTGCTGTGGACGGTGGTGTGGTGGCGTGGGCAGAGCAGGGCTGCGTTGGTGAGGTCGGAGGGGCCGCCGTCGGCCCAGTGGGTGAGGTGGTGGGCGTCGGTCCAGGCGGCGGGGGCGTCGCAGCGGGGGTAGGTGCAGTGCCGGTCGCGTAGCCAGAGCCGTTTGATCTGGGCGGGGGTGAAGAGTCGGGTGGCGCGGCCGAGGGTGACGACGTCGCCGGTGGTGTCGAGGGCGGTGGGGATGATGGTGGCGTCGCAGGTCCAGCGGCGGACGGTGTCGGGGGTGATGAGGTCGCCGGTGGTGAGCGCGCCGAGCAGGGTTCCGGCGCCGGGGGTGCCGAACGCTGAGCCGGTCGCCGCGCTGGGCGCGGATCCGGACGCTGTGTTGCTGTGGGCGGTCGCGCAGCCGGTGCCGTCGGCTGCGGGGCTGGACGCGGCACGGACGTCGCCACAGTGGGTCTGACGTGTCTGCTGGGTCTGG